>JBBRBQ010000001.1:0-494949 GCA_038205685.1 Cytophagales bacterium
CCGTACAACGATTTGCCTGAGCGGAACTGCTCCAAGGCCTTCTTCCTGATCTGTTCTAAATTAAATTGTTCTTCTTTTTTCATATAGTGTCAAAGTTGGTGTTTTTCCTTCTTTGACACAGTTCAGTTTACAGCCTCGAATGGCTTTTTATGGCTACAACTTTTTATGTTGTCTGGCAATTTTACAAAGCCTCTAACCGCTCAGTTTGGGTTCTTGCTCTTCTTGTCGGTTGGATGATTGTTCAGTCATTGCTATCTCTGAATGGGTTCTATTTAAATACCACCAGCTTACCTCCCCGATTTCTGTTAGCGCTGGGTCCGCCAGTTGTATTAATAATTTGCTTGCATAGCGTAAAATTCGGAAAGCGATTTTTGGAAACACTAAAAATCGAACAATTAACTCTTCTTAGTATTGTCCGAATACCCGTAGAGATTGTTCTCTACTTTCTTTTCATTCGAGGATTAGTTCCAGAGATGATGACGTTTGAAGGACTTAACTTTGATATTCTCTCCGGCCTCAGTGCACCAATACTTTATTATCTGGTTTTTATTTCTAAAAAATTAGGAACAAGAGCTCTACTGATTTGGAATTTTATATGCCTTGCTCTTCTTGTTAATATTGTAACAATCGCAATTCTTTCAGCAAAAACTCCTTTGCAAGTATTAGCATTCGATCAACCCAACATTGGCGTTACAATTTTTCCTTTTATTTGGTTACCCAGTATTGTTGTTCCAATTGTATTTACTTCTCACCTCGCAAGCATTCGTCAACTTTTAAAATCAAAACTTCTTTGACTTTGGCGAATTAATTAAGTTCATTTATGCAATGAACTTTAATCTCGCTCAACTCAACATCGCTAAAGTATTAGCTCCATTGGATAATCCAATCATGGCTGATTTTGTAAACAACTTAGATAGTATTAACGCTTTGGCGGAAGCAAGTAATGGTTTTGTTTGGCGATTGAAAGATGATGCCAACAATGCTACTTCTATTAAAATTTATGATGACGAATTTTTAATCGTTAACATGTCTGTCTGGAAAGATATTGACAGTCTATTTCAATATGCTTATAAAACTCAGCATGTTGAGATTTTCAAAAGGCGAAGTGAATGGTTCGAGAAAATGAAAGAGATGCACATGGCACTTTGGTATGTTGCTGAAGATCATAAACCAACTGTTGCCGAAGCCGAAGATCGATTAAATTATTTGCGTGCCTATGGCGATACTCCGTATGCATTCACTTTTAAGAAACGATTTACTGCTGCTGAATCGCTTGAGTTTAAGAAGTAAAAAATGACCATTGGAGAGTTTGTAGCTTTAGAAGGCAATTCTACTCTTTGATTCTAAGTTTATTGCTGTCGATCACCGAAAACTTATAAAGTAGTTTGGTATAATGCTCGAAAATAGCATCAGCAACAAGCGGTATCTTCTTTTGTGCATCACCTATCTTTATTAGTAACACTCCGTTGTGTGGCAATTATAACCTAAAAACTAATTCCCCAAAATCCTTATCTTCAGTTATCAATAAAGCGTGATTCTTAAAAGCAAAAGCCAACACCATTTCGTCCTTAACAGAAGGTTGCTGTTCAGCAATTGAGTAAACTTCCAACCCTATTTTTCTCAACTGCGTGACAATTCTAAAATCAACACTTTCATCAGCAATTATTTTTTGGTTTCATTTAAGCAATGGCCAAAGTCTTTTCGTGCTTGGTGTTATAGGCAGCAAAAAACAAACAAGCTTGCAAATCTGTAATGGTTATTGTGGGATAAGCTTGCAATAGGTCTTCAAAAGATTGACCAGACGCTAGTTTCTCGAGAATAAGATCAACGGGTATGCGGGTGCCTTTAATCACCATTTTGCCAAACAATACCGTAGGATCAGTTGATATATGTTCTTGCCAGTCCATAGAAAAAATTTAATTGTAATCAAAAGATACTATTTATGCTTTATACCTCCACCACTTAAACAATCCGTACCTTGTGGCTTATAAAAAATAAACACAAGTGATGGAAGCAAAAAAGAATGTAGTGGTTATTGGCGGTGGCTTTGCGGGTCTGCAATTCATCCAACATCTTGATACTTCCAATTTTAATGTACTGCTGATTGACAAACTAAATCATCATCAATTTCAGCCTTTATTTTATCAAGTGGCTACCTCACAGCTTGAGCCTTCGAGCATTTCGTTTCCCTTTCGGAAAATCTTTCAGCACAAAAAAAATCTTCAGATAAGAATGGCTGAGGTAACCAAGATCGATACCAATTCAAATACTATATCAACCAGCATTGGCGATTTTCCTTATGACTATTTGGTGATTGCATCGGGTTGCAAAACTAATTTTTTTGGCAACCAAGAGATCATGAAAAATGCGTTGACATTAAAAACTACGTACGAAGCTATCACCATCCGCAATCACATATTAGAAAATTTTGAGCAGCTTATTTCTGCTCCTGAATCTGAAAAAGAAAGCCTGCTCAACATCGTAATTGTTGGTGCTGGGCCAACAGGTGTTGAAATGGCAGGCGCTTTAGCGGAGATCAAAAAAAACATCTTACCGAAAGATTATCCTGGCATTGATTTCTCTACCCTGAACATTATAATGATTGAAGGCAGCAAGCACACGCTTGCCAGCATGAGTGAAAATGCACAGCAAGCTTCCACGCATTATTTAGAACAACTTGGCGTTACACTCTTCAAAGAAATTCAAGTAAAAAGTTATGATGGCGAAGTGGTGAAATTGAGCGCTGGAAAAGAAATAAAAACAAAAAATTTAATTTGGGCAGCAGGCGTTACTGGCAACTTAATTGAAGGACTAGCAGCTGACGCACTCGCCCCTGGCAATCGCCTGAAGGTTGATCGCACAAATCGTATTGTTGGCACATCCAATATTTTTGCAGTAGGCGATATGGCTTATATGATTACGCCCAAGTATCCTCGAGCGCATCCACAACTGGCTAACGTTGCCATTAACCAAGCAAAGAATTTGGCTACTAACTTTAAAGCCATGCTTGCCAACAAACCACTGCACGAATTTGAATATAAAGACCTTGGCTCCATGGCTACTGTTGGCAAGCACAAGGCGGTTGTCGATTTGCCGTTCATTAAATTCAAGGGTTATATAGCTTGGTATATTTGGATGTTCTTGCATTTGATGCTCATCTTAAGTGTAAAGAACAAACTCATTATCTTTATCAACTGGGCTTGGAATTATTTTACAAAAGACACTTCGCTGAGATTGATTCTTTCACCAAAAAAATAAATAAACGATGTCACGCCAATCACATTATGCTACCGTTTCAGAAGCTATTAAGCAATTGAAACAAAAAGGATTTACTATCGATTTTAATCTGGAAGAAAACAGTCTTGTATCGCATGTAGAAAAATTCCATTCTGATACATTTGAGATTGTAGATGTCTACCGTTACGAAGGCAACAGCGACCCAGGCGATGAGGCTACTGTCTATGCTATTGCTTCTTCTTCTGGCACAAAAGGAATTTTGGTGACAGGCTATGGCTTCTCTGCAGACACAACTACAACTGAAATATTAATGAAGCTTCCAAACAAAGCGGTTTAAGTAGTCATATCGTTTCAGGCGATTTATCGAGATACCTTAGTTTTCCCCTGCCTTAATGTCACCTTTATTTTATTGGCAAAATTCTTGTCAAGTGCAGGTGATTTCAAGGCTAAACTGTTTATGGAAAACACGCAATCACAAGAAGAGATTACAAACATCGATCAGGCAGTAGCCGAAGATCAAACTGGCGCAAGTGGCGAGGTAGATCAAAATTCTAAAATAGACGAGCAGCAAGCACAACTAAAAAAGTTGCAGGACGAATTGGCAGAATCTAAAGACAAATACATGCGTCTTTATGCCGAATTTGACAACCACAGACGCAGAACTGCCAAAGAAAAGCTAGAAATGATAAGTTCTGCCAGCGAGCAGTTATTAAGATCGTTGTTGCCAGTGGTGGATGATTTCGATCGCGCTGAAAAAACATTTAAAGACATAAACGATAAAGAATCCGAAGGCTTCTTTTTGATCCACAATAAATTTAAAAAGATTTTTGAACAGGCTGGTGTAAAGTTGATGGATACAGACAGCGCCTCTCCTTTCAACCCTGATTTTCATGAAGCTATCACGCAAGTGCCAACCACGGATGGGAAACTAAAAGGTAAAATTGTTGACACCGTTGAGAAAGGTTATCTATTAAATGACAAGGTGCTTCGCTTTGCCAAAGTAGTAGTGGGCAGTTAAGCCTGAAATTTTAAATCTTAAATTCTGAATTTAGTTTTGGTATGGCGAAAAGAGATTACTACGAAATACTAGGCGTAGCCAAAGGTGCATCTGCCGATGAGATAAAAAAAGCCTACCGCAAGGTGGCAATACAATTCCATCCAGATAAAAACCCCGACAATAAAGAAGCGGAAGAGAAATTCAAAGAAGCTGCCGAAGCCTATGAGGTATTGAGCAACGCAGAAAAGAAAGCTCAATACGATCGCTTTGGTCATGCAAGTTCAGGCGGTGGCGGCTCACGCGGGAGCCACTCCATGAACATGGACGATATATTCAGCCAGTTTGGCGATGTGTTTGGCGGTGGTGGAGGCAGTCCGTTCGATAGTTTCTTTGGTGGCGGTAGTAGTGGCGGTCGCCAACGCAAGGGCTCTAACCTTCGCATAAAACTTAAACTCACACTGGAAGAAATAGCCAACGGTGTTGAAAAGAAAATAAAAGTCAATCGCCTTATTCGTGCCGAAGGTGTTACGTTTAAAAAATGTACTACCTGTGGTGGCAATGGCCAAGTACGCAAAGTGGTAAATACCATGCTGGGCCAAATGGTTTCAACTACCACTTGCCCCACTTGCAATGGTGCTGGCGAATCGATCGATAAAAGACCTTCGGGCGTGGATAGCTCCGGATTGGTTTCCAAAGAAGATTTTATTTCCATAAAAGTGCCTGCCGGTGTAAGTGATGGCATGCAACTTTCAATGGCTGGCAAAGGCAACGAAGCCCCTGGTGGCGGAGTGCCTGGCGACTTACTTATATTGATTGAAGAAACTGAGGATAAAGACCTAAAGCGCGATGGCAGCAATCTAATTTTTGATCTGCACGTGAGTTTTATTGATGCCGCTCTCGGCACAAGTGTGGAAGTGCCTTCCATTGGCGGAAAGGTGCGCATCAAAATAGAACCAGGCACACAAAGCGGAAAAATTTTACGCTTGCGCGGAAAAGGATTGAAGGATATTAATGGCTATGCCACTGGCGATCAATTGATCTATATAAACGTGTGGACTCCCAAGAAACTAAGTTCAGAAGAAAAGACTAAGCTGGAGAGTTTCAGAGACTCACCTAACTTCGCTCCGCAACCCGATGCCAATGATAAAGGCTTCTTCGAGCGAATGAAAGAGTACTTTCAATAGGGGTTCGTAATTGCGAAGGCGTCTCGCTTGAAGTAAACCTTACCTTACTAAAGACTGCTTCGTACCTCGCAGTGACGATAAGCGGGAATGTAGAACAAAGTGAAGACATTCTTGCCTGATTTTTATAATCTGTTTTTAGCGATTTTTGGATGCCTTTTGGTGTGAACTATGGCAGTTATTACAACAGCTATAGTAATCTCATCAATATAAAAATGAATACTGAAAGGGAATCGCTTTGTATTGGCAATGCGTACTTTTTTGTATCTTATTGAATAGGTTGTTGGTCTTTGTACAATCTTCTCAATGGTTTTTGCAAGCATCGCTGCAAATTCAATTTCTAGTCCCTCCTTTTGCTCCTTATACCATATTTTAGCTTCACTAACATCAGCCTCTACTTCATCAAAATACAATAATTGATAGACCACTAAATTTCTCTTTTTAATTCTTTCAAAAGGCTTTCACCTGACTTTAATCGTTCAGGGTTTTTAGAAATAGCATTGAGTCTTGCATCAATCAACTCCTTTTCCCATTGAGGCAAATCTTCCTCCGTATTTTCGATATCGGGATATTGGTTTTTAATCAACGTCCAATCATCCATAGGAATAAACACACCCGTATCTTTCCCATTCCCATCTTGTATTACTTGTAGTTTCATGTTTTAATCGTTTTCACATCCATACATATTATTCAAAAGTAACTCTTGTGACGAATAACACCAACGGCTACATCAAGATCATGGCAAACAAATGAAGCAAAGGCAAACCTCCCTACTCCTTGCACACTGGCAATGCTTCTGCTTGCATGAATTTCACAATTTGTTCGGGTGTCATGTATCGGTTGCTTATATTTTTATCGCCCAATTGCGCTACTGATTTAACCATTGCTTTGCGCGAATAGCGTCCTTTTTTGTCCTCCTAGATCTGTATCCTAATATAATAGATAGCCGAAAATAGGTATGATAAACCCTTGCATAGTGCAGCAACCCAGTTTAACAATAAGGAAAGTTAGCCACAGATTGCAGCGAGTCTTCCTAGTACCAATATTCCTTGCTGCAAATTGCAGCGACCTAGTATAACCTATAGGAAACCTTGCCGCAGATTGCAGCGAGCTAGTATAACCTATATAAAAGCCTCCCGCAGCTTGCAGCGAGCCTTCCTAGTACCTATACTACCCTGCTGCAATCTGCGGCTGACTTTCCTAATCCAAAAACCTTCAAATTTGAATTGTTTCGACTATAAACAACAAAGCAACGAAAGCTAAGTGTGAAATAGGTGCAACTTATTGCGGGCATTTGCTATTTTTGAAGGGATAGGGCAACGTTGCGGATATCCAGATGATTTAGGCCATTTTTATGAGACTTTGTTTGACAATTTTGATGTTACAAGTAATTGTTGCTTTTGGACAGAAAAGTGACTTGAGGGTTTGTCGCGAGCAAATTGACACGTTGACAAAACAGAAAATATTTTCAACAGTGGACAGCTTACCTAAAGTGAAAGGCGGAACAGAAGAATTATACAAAAAAATATCGAAACAAATAAGATTCCCTCATTTTCAATCAGACAGTGATGCTTCTTCGATAAAAATTATTGTCGCATTCATTGTCAATATCGATGGGAAAATAACAGGGAAACGAACTATAAAAAATAATCAAGGCAATATTGTAGCGGATCAGTTGTTAAACATAATTGACGACTTTAAGTGGACACCTGGAATTTGTAACAATAAAGAGGTTCCCACCCTCTATATCTTGCCAGTCATAATGTGTATTAAATGGTCGGATTAAAAACGACCTATAAACAAATGCTTGGAGTCAGGCTTCCCACTTGATCTAAGCATACAAAACATTCAGCTTGTTCAAGCGTCCGCTCGGACACATAATTGATAAGCGTTCGCTTATAGGTTTCCTTAAAAGTAGAATAGAAAATTTAAGATTTGTACAATGCAGAAGATGCTGCAAGAATTGTAAGTACAATCGGACGCTGGAACTAGCACGATTATTGGATAGATGCTAAAAAGGTTTTTGGATATATTTGGAAAGGATATTCTAACAGACTTAATTCTACTTTTTATAAATGGAAGAAGAAATAGAAATACCACTTGATCTGCCTTACCGTAGGCATCTTTCAATTTTATACACTTTTGTCTTAGTGCACATCACCGCCATTGAAACTGAGGATATCCCGGATATAGGCATTGAGAACTTTGTCAAAAAAGAATGGATCAGCAAGATGATGGCTTTGTTGCAAGACAATCCAGAAAGCGAAATCCCTATCCTCATGGAAGATGTAGTTTCAACGTTTGCCTGCCATCATATTATGAACAGAATATTGGTAAGCGATTTTGATTCGGTATTAACAGAACGCTTTCTGGATAAAGTAAGCCCAGGGCACCACTTAAAAAAGCTGGCGGACTTCCGCACTAATATGATTGCGGTTAACAATGCTCTACTCAAAAACTTTCAGCGCTTCTACGAATCTACAGATGCATTCATTGAGTTAGAGAAAAGGTTTCAGGCCTGGGAATTTTAATCGTGTTATAAAAGAACGTTAAGCGGCTTCACATTTGCCATCTTTAACCTAAATAGGATTTCATTAATTACGAAAAGTCATAAAACCTTACACCAATCGCCTCATTTTGGCTTTGACCGATTTTTTTTTGCAACCCTAACCAACCCCTTGCGTATCTAAGAGACATGCGCAATTTTTTTCTGCTCACTTTCTTAGATTTAGGTTTCTCGATGGTGGTATTAGGCCAAGTGAAGAAGCAATTCACGGTCGAAAATGTGGCCAAATGCGAAAAAGTGCAGCTCCATTTGAAAGCCAAAACAGGCAATTGCTTCTTAAAACCTTCAGAAAGCAGTGATTTGCTGGATATTTATAGCAATCAAAACCTAGAAGACTACAATCATTCTTTTAGCAACGAGGCCAAAGGCAAAACCTGCATATTGAAGCTTGGCATGGAGCAGGAGCATTCAAAAGGAGTTGGCAAACAAATATCTCATAGAGTATTTGGCGGCAACGAAGCACCTGATACCAAATTCTGGAAAGTTTATCTTACAGAGTCAATGCCCTACGATCTATACTTAGATTACGGTTTGGGCAATGCCAATATCGATCTTTCAGGATTGGCCATTGAGAAAATGAAAATCAACACAGGCAGTGCCGATGTGAATATATACTATGGCAACTCCATCGAAAATAAAGTGGAGATGGATACTTTTTTTGTGAAGGTAGACATGGGTTCACTTCATGCCAAGCAACTCTATCTATCGCGCTCAAAAGTAATAATGGCCGATGTGGGCTTTGGCAATATGAGTCTGGATTTCTCCTCAGAAAAAGCACTAGTAACAACCGAAGTAAGGGGCAGTGTGGGTGCAGGCAACTTAATTATTTATCTGCCCGGTGAGCAAACTCCCGTGTTGGTAAAGATATCAGACTCCTGGCTATGCAGCGTTAATCTTTGCAAAGGCTTGAAGAAAATTGCCCCTAATACCTTTAGCAATTCATCGTATCATGCAGATTCCAAAAACGTGATGACATTCAATCTTGATGTTTCTATGGGCAAAATTGTGTTCAAAGAAAAATCACACAGAGAGTTAAGTAAATAGGCACTTTGTTATGCTGCAAGAAGACCGTCTAAGTTTTTCCGGCTGTATTCTGGGCTTACTGACTAGTTTTCAGAAATGCTTAATCTTTCTAATCATAAATCTACTTTGATCTGTAATTCTGATCCTATCTTTGTCACTAACTCATCAACTTTAAATAAACTATTGTGGAAGCACTACAAGCCCAACACGTAACCAAGCGGTACACCAACCATACAGCGCTAGATGATGTAAGCCTTAACATACCTGAACAAACTATCTTCGGTTTACTTGGCCCCAACGGAGCTGGCAAAACAACCCTCATACGCATCATCAATCAGATCATTAGCAAAGATGAAGGCGAGGTATTGATTTTTGGTGAAAAGTTAAGGCCAAATCATATCGAGATCATTGGCTACTTACCTGAAGAGCGTGGTCTTTATAAAAAATTAAAAGTAGGCGAGCAGTTGCTTTACTTAGCTCAGTTGAAGGGTCTCACCAAACGCGATGCATTGGCGCGGATAAAAGTATGGCTCGAAAAATTTGAGATAAAAGATTGGTGGGATAAAAAAGTGGAAGACCTAAGCAAAGGGATGGCGCAGAAAGTGCAGTTTATAAGCACTGTAATGCACGAGCCCCGACTAATTATTTTGGATGAACCCTTTTCGGGATTTGACCCCGTGAACGCACAGTTGATTACAGAAGAAATTCTTGACTTGAAGAAAAAAGGTTCTACCATTATATTCTCAACACATAGAATGGAAACCGTAGAAGATTTGTGCGATCACATTGCGCTCATCAATAAATCAAAGAAAATTTTAGAGGGCTCGAAGAAGCAAGTGAAGGAGCAGTTTAAAACCAATACGTTTTTGGTTGAACATAAAGGAAGCTTCAATATTAATGGTTCGTATGAATTGATGAGCCAGAAGGTAGTGGATGAAAATCTATTTCAGTCTATAATCAAAATGAAGACCACGACCAGTTCTAATGATTTGATTCGCGACTTGATTCAACTAACAGAGGTAAGTAGCTTCCAAGAAAAAATACCAACAATGGCCGAAATCTTTATTGGCTTGGTAAAGGGTGATACTGGTATTGAGTCCTGAGTCTTTAGTCTCAAACCTTATATTCTTAATATAACAATCTCAGATCTCAATCTAACATCTCACTTCTAAAACTATGAACAAGATTTGGTTAATTATTCAGCGCGAGTTTATGAACCGCGTACTCAAGAAATCTTTTTTGATTGCTACTATTTTCGTTCCTCTTATTTTCCCAGCCATAATTGGGTTGCTTGTTTACATCGCAAAAGAGAGCGATAAAAACTCAAAGAAAGAAGTAATTCATTATGTGGACGAAAGCGGCACATTTTCACCTGATACTTCTAATTATTTGTTCAAGAATTTCGCTGGCTCATTAGATGATGCAAAGAAAGCCTACGACAAATCGGAGGATTTCGGATTACTCTTTATTCCTAAGTATGAATTATCAAAGCCAGCTGGTATTACGCTTTACACGAAAGTGAATCCTAGCCTCGATGATGTAAACGGAATTGAACGAATCTTTGAAGCACAAATCAAAGAACGCAAAATGTTGAAGTTAAACATTGAGCAACGCCTACTCGATAGCCTAAAGACTAACGTAAGCATAAACACTGTAAAACTCAGTGAAGGAGGCCAAGAGAAATCAAGCAATACGGGTATACTCTTTGGCATTGGCATGGCAGGCGGAATATTGATGTATATGTTCATCTTTATTTATGGTGCACAAATTATGCAAGGCATTATTGAAGAGAAAACAAGCAAAGTAGTAGAGGTGATTGTTTCATCAGTAAGGCCTTTTCAATTAATGATGGGCAAAATCATCGGGTTGGCTTCTGTCGGATTGCTTCAATTTTTAATTTGGATTATTTTGATGAGCACCCTTACGTTTGGTGTCCTAGGTTATTTTGGTATCGATCCTCCTCAAAAGCAGGCTATGGAGCAAATTCAAAAAGGCAATCCTGGAATGAAAGAGCAAATGAAAAAAGCTCCTGCCAACTCTGAAGTAGTTAAGAATCTAAATGAAGTAATGAATTTACCTTGGGCGTACATTCTTTCTGTATTTGTATTTTATTTCTTGGGTGGCTATTTAATTTATGCGGCACTCTTTGCTGCTGTGGGTTCAGCTGTTGATAGTCCAGCCGAAGCGCAACAGTTTATGTTTCCCATAACCATTCCCTTGTTGATTTCTTATATGAGTCTATTCATGTTCATACTGAAAGATCCACATGGTACGGTTAGCGTATGGCTTTCGATTATTCCATTTACATCACCTATTGCCATGATGGGTCGCGTTGGCTTTGGCGTGCCTGCTTGGCAACTTGCTCTTTCTATGCTGTTATTAATTGGTGGATTTATTCTCACCACATGGGTAGCTGGAAGAATCTATCGCGTAGGTATTTTAATGAGCGGCACCAAAGTAAATTACAAAGTGCTTGCCAAGTGGTTTATGCAACGAGGCTAGAAAATTAATTTGTATCGTTATTAAAAAAGGTATCAACGTTGATACCTTTTTTTTATGCAACAATATGTGATTTATATAATAAACTTTACGAAGTGTATAATCACAGCGTCATCGAAGTAGTCACCTTTGTGACGCCAAGCATGCCTTGGTATTACAACTACCCAACATGAAAAAAATTATTTTACTTAGCGTGATCACTATGTCGGTGCTATTCGCACCTTCTATCTCAAAATGCGAAACAGTTCCTGGTCCCAATGCATCAGCTGTATCTTCTGTTGAATCCGAAAAATTACTTACCCGATACAATGAAATAAAATCAATGGATAAGTCAAAAATGTCTCCAACAGAAAAGAGGTCATTGAGAAAAGAAATGCGTGTGATGAAAACGCAAGCAGTAGGTGGAGGTGGTGTCTATATCTCTTTAACTGCATTACTTATTATCATCATATTAATTCTAATCCTTTAATCTTCAAGTCATATAATGAAAAAAAATAAGCTAGTATATTCTGGAACAACTCTTTTACTAATAGTCACTACTCTGTTTCTATTAGGTTGTCAGGCATCCAATACAGTTAAAGGAGGTGCAATTGGCGCGGGAGCTGGTGGTGCAATTGGAGGTCTAATTGGGCATGCTGCTCACAATACAGTGGTAGGTGCTATCATAGGAGCTGCAGTTGGTGGAACGGCAGGGGTTATGATTGGTCATCATATGGATAAGCAAGCCGAAGAATTGAAGAATGATTTGCAAGGTGCTCAAGTACAACGCGTGGGTGAAGGTATCTTGATCACGTTTAATTCAGGATTGCAATTCGATACAAATTCGTCTTCAATGTTGCCAGCAACAAAAACAAACCTAGATGCTCTGGCGAAAACTTTAAATAAATATAACGATACAGCTATTACTATTGAGGGGCACACTGACGATAAAGGAGAATTAGCTTATAACCAAACACTTTCTGAGCAACGTGCGGTTGCCGTGGAGGGATATCTTGGCACACAGGGAGTTGACACCAAACGAGTAACCACTAAAGGGTATGGAGAAACTCAACCATTAAATGGAAATTTAAATGATGACGAGCGCCAAATAAACCGTAGAGTTGAAGTGGCCATTTATGCCAACAAAAAAATGAAAAAGTTGGCTCAGAAGGGAGCTCTAGGTGAGGTAAAGTAATCATCCTTATCTGATTATTCTATAAAGAGTTTCAGACTCATTTAAATCCAAATTAAGTGAACCTTCTAAATTCTTAGAATAAGATCAAAGCTCTAATTTACAAATCAATAAATTTGTTGCATCCAATTAAGAAATTATTGTATGCAACAAATTACTATTAGAACTGGTGTAAAGAGTGACTTGCCAAAAGCACTAGAATTGATCCGCGAGCTAGCCGAATACGAAAATGCCGCACATGAAGTAATCAACACAGTAGATAGAATGGAGCTGGATGGATTTGGGTCAAACCCAATCTTTGGATTTTATATTGCAGAATTAAATAAAGCAATTGTTGGCCTATCGTTGTATTACTATCGCTACTCAACGTGGAAAGGAAGGAGACTCTATTTGGAAGACATCATTGTTAATGAAAAATATAGAGGCCAAGGCATTGGAAAATTGTTGTTTGACAAAACCATGCAGAAAACATTAGATGACAATTGTTCTGGTATGGTTTGGCAAGTGCTTGAATGGAATGAACCGTCCATTAATTTTTATAAAAAATATAATGCGAAGCTGGATAGCGAGTGGATTAATTGCAGTTTAGAATCAACCGAAATAAAGTCTATCCTTACTCTATAATTGCTGAACTTCTTCTAGCAGCGTTCTAAAGGTGATGTGCTTGTCTTTAAAATATAGGATTTGTTCTTCTACAAGTTTGGGTGAGTGATCATTAATAAATTCAAGAACCTGCTCTATCGAGTTGGAGAAAAATTGCAAACTGTACGATGTTGAAGATTCATCATCGTGCGTTAAGACTTTGTAGATTTTGTATTCAACGAAAAGCCCTGTACCTATTACTGCGGGAATATAGAACGATTTAATCCAACTTATAAATTGTGGTTCTACCTGTTTATCTATTCCAATAGTTTCGTTGTATAACAGCATCTTATTTAAGAATTGACGTAGTCAGTTAAATAGCTAAAGTTAGGTGTCAGTGCTTTTTCTTTGGCTACGATAGCTCTGTCAATCACACCTTCTGGCTTTCCAGTAATAAGAGGATTTAGTATTCGGTCGATCAGGTCGCGACCAAATTCTTCTGAAGAACTTCGTGGAAGTTCGCAAGGCAAGTTGTCTATTGCCATTACTGTTACAAAATCATCGTGCGTGAATTCCGGATGGATTTTATCAGAGATAAAATCATAATCGTAAATAGGATCAAGAATAGTGCTTGCTCGTTTAGTGCATGGTATAGACCCATTTATATCGCACGTTATATCAGCTATTATTTTAATTTTCAAATTGGATGGAGAACTATTTTCTCTTTCGAATAACTTAGGTGCTTTAGGATTCCAATATGCGCCCGCTATTAAAACATCGGCTACTTTTATGAACTTATAAAAATCTGAGGTATAATTTTCTGGATTCAAATGAAACTCACTTCTATTGAAATGACTTCCTTCTTTATGAACATGATAATCGCTGCTGCTCAACTGAACGTACACAGCTTCCTTGAATTCTTTATTTAGAAACTCATCCGCATTTACTTTTCGTATGCCTGCGGTGTCAAGCGTTTCCATAGCACCCTTGGCAACCCTTCCTCCACCTGTTAAAATTATTTTGATAGGTGGCAGCGTTACTTTTCGCAATTCAATTTTGAGATCGTTAATATCAAAACATTCAAATGCTCTTCTTAGTGAAAATGTTTTATACCGTTTTCCGTATGTCCACAAAGCATTGTACGCTCCAACAATACCAGCATATCTACCAAAGGCAACCAATCGATTTCCCTGACTATCCTTCAATGCTTCGTAATCGATGAGTGTTATGTTCTGTTTAAGTATAGCCTTAAGCAAGTTTCTATTGTAAGGTTGCTTTTTTATTGTGTGCGAAAAAAATAAATAAGTTTTATTGTGGATCAGATTAGGGATAGGAACTTCTTTTATGCCAAAGAGAATATCACAATCATCTACTGAATCAACAATTTCTGCCCCAGCGCTTTTATACTCATCATCTTGAAAGCAACGGCTATCACTCTGCTGACAAACTACTTTTACTGAAGGAAAAAGTTGATGAATCTCTTCTACTTGTGCAGGCGTGAATGCAACCCGCTTATCAGGAGGGTTTTTGCCTTCTCTTATTAACCCGATTTTTATTGGAACTTTCAAATCTTAGCTTTCAAATAATCCGCCTAACAATGAACTTGACTCTTTTCGGCTGTTGCTTCCATACGGTGATAGTGCTTGAACTAGTTTACGGATAGGCATAGATTGTAACCATACCCTTCCTGTTCCCTTTAGTGTAGCAAGATAGATGCCCTCGCCACCAAACACCATTGACTTGAGGCTGCCAACGGTTTCAACATCAAAATCAATTTGCGATTCAAAAGCTACAACACAGCCGGTATCCACGCGAAGTGTTTCATCGTTCAACACTTTTTCAATTACCGTGCCGCCAGCATGCACGAAGGCCTTGCCATCACCTTGCAATTTTTCAAGAATAAAACCTTCGCCCCCAACTAAGCCAGCACCAATTTTTCTGTTGAACACGATGGATAACTTAGTTCCAAAAGCAGCACATAAAAATCCATCTTTTTGTACGATCATTTCACGGCCTGGGCATTGTGAAAGATCAATAGGAATGATAGTACCAGGATAAGGTGCAGAAAATCCAACCTTTGATTTTTTATTTCCACGATTGGTGAAGTGAGTCATGAAAAGCGATTCACCCGTTAACATTCTGCTACCAGCAGATAACAGCTTATCAAACAATCCTGCATTGGGATTGCTTCCATCGCCCATTTTAGTTTCGAACATTATACCAGGCTCCATAAAAAGCATTGCTCCTGCTTCTGCAATTACGGTTTCCATGGGATCAAGTTCCACTTCTACAATTTGAATGCTTTCACCTTTAATTTGATAATCGATTTCGTGTGAGTTCATACTGATAATTATTTTTTGTTCTTCTTTTTCAAATTCTCTTTCTCTTCTTTTTCAAGAAGTTTTTTATCGTCAACGTTCTTATTCAGAAAGTCGTTTATTTTTTCAATGTTCATGTTTGATTGAAGTCCACCGAATTGATCGATAGAAACTTCAAAGCCTTTGAGTTCTTTATGTACCCTTGGCTTGCCTTGCTTTTTGCTCGATGTATCTTCTTTCTTTGCCATTATTACTTTATTATATCTATAGTTTGCAACGCATAGTTAATCCGTTTGGTTACTTCTGCAGCACCGAGTATTTCTATTGTTATCATTAAATCTGGGCCTGATGCTCCGCCTGTTATTGAAGTGCGGAGTGCTTGAAGAATTTTACCTGTGCCAATGCCCAGTTCTGTTGTTACAGTATCAAGCGTTGCTTTGGCAATATCTGCTGTAAGTGGATTGGCATTATTCAAAGCGGCACTGTAAGCAGTGAGAACACTAACAGCCTCTGCATTCCATTTCTTTGAAATTACTTGCTGATCGAATGAAGTGGGGGCAACAAAAAAGAATTTGCCCTGTAGCCAGAAATCTTGCGGGAAGGTTACGCGTTCTTTCAATGCGTTACAAATTTTTATCGCTAACTCTTGAGAGCATAGTATATTTTCTTGCGCTAGCGATGCAAGCAAATAATTTGCTTGCTCTTCATCGCTCTTGGCACGAATGTATTGCTGATTAAACCAATGTGCTTTTTGTATATCGAATTTAGCACCCGCTTTTCCAATTCGTTCGATAGAGAATGATTTTATCAATTCATCCATAGAAAAAATTTCTTGTTCAGTTCCTGGGTTCCAACCTAAGAAGGCTAAGAAGTTAATCAACGCCTCTGGCAAGTAGCCAGCTTCGCGATAGCCCACAGCTACTTCTTTTGTTGTAGGATCAATCCACGTAAGTGGAAAAATGGGGAACCCCATTTTATCAGCATCTCTCTTACTTAGTTTTCCATTACCATCGGGCTTTAGCAATAACGGTAAATGCGCGAACTGAGGCATCTCATTTTCCCAACCAAAATATTGATATAACAACACGTGCAAGGGAGCAGATGGAAGCCACTCTTCTCCTCTGATAACATGAGAAATCTTCATTAAATAATCATCTACAACATTGGCTAAATGATAGGTTGGCATGCCATCCGATTTCATCAGCACTTTATCGTCCAACGTGTCGGATAGGACGGTAACTGTGCCACGGATTAGATCATTTACTACTACTTCTTTTCCCGCTTCTACTTTTGCACGAATCACGTAAGGAGTGCCGCCATCAATGAGTTGCTGCGTTTCATCCCCGCCAAGGGAAAGCGAGTTTTTCATTTGCAGTCGCGAGTGAATTCCGTATTGCTGATTGCTACTTCCTACTGATTTTAGGTGATTGCGCATGTCTTCAATTTCCTGTTCGGTATCGAAGGCATAGTAGGCTTTTTCTGAGGCAATCAATTGCTCGACATGTTTTTTATAAAGAGGCTTTCGCTCGGATTGGCGATAGGGTGCATAAGGGCCACCAACACCTTGGCCTTCATCTATTTTGATTCCAGCCCACTGCAACGATTCGATTATAAATTCCTCCGCTCCTGGCACAAAGCGAGTTTGGTCTGTATCCTCAATTCGCAAAATCATGGTACCGCCTGTCTGCCGAGCAAGCAAAAAATTATATAGTGCAGTGCGAACACCACCTATGTGCAAAGCACCTGTGGGACTTGGGGCAAAACGAACGCGAACGGGTTTGATCATTAATAACTAAAATTGAAGCGCAAAGATAATTACAATTATTTGCGAATTTTGATCTTAGAATTGAGAGTTATTAAAATTCTCGACTCACAATTCACTATTCTCAACGCACAACTAATACCTTTGCGGGATATAATTTTTTAATAGTTCAATGGAAGAAAAGAGTTTGAATTTTTTGGAAGAGATTGTTGAAGCCGACTTGGCAAGTGGTAAGCACAAAAGTATTGTTACGAGGTTTCCTCCAGAGCCTAATGGATATCTGCATATGGGGCATGCCAAAAGCATTTGCCTCAACTTTGGGCTTGCTTTAAAGTATGGTGGCACAACCAACCTTCGCTTTGATGATACCAATCCGGTAACGGAAGAAACCGAATATGTAGATGGAATAAAAAAAGATATTCAATGGCTTGGATTTAATTGGGGGAAAGAACTCTATGCCTCCGATTACTTTGATACTCTCTACAACTTTGCCGTGAAGTTAATTGAGAATGGCTTGGCGTATGTGGACGATAGCACCAGTGAAGAGATTGCCAAGCAAAAAGGAACGCCCACACAAGCTGGCGTGAACAATCAATACAGAGATAGAAGTGTTGAAGAGAATATTTTACTGTTTGCTGATATGAAGGCAGGCAAGTATAAGGATGGAGAGAAAGTGCTTCGCGCAAAAGTTGACATGGCTCATGTGAACATGCACATGCGCGACCCATTGATGTATCGCATTAAACATGCGCACCATCATCGCACGGGAGATAAATGGTGCATCTACCCGATGTACGATTTTGCTCATGGCCAAAGCGATGCAATCGAAAACATTACGCATAGCATTTGCACATTAGAGTTTGTACCTCACCGCTCTTTGTACGATTGGTTCATTGAAAAGCTCGAAATATATCCTTCGCACCAGTACGAATTTGCACGCTTGAACATGACCTATACCGTAATGAGCAAACGCAAGTTGTTAAAGATGGTGAATGAAGGATATGTTGCAGGATGGGATGATCCACGCATGCCAACAATTAGCGGAATGCGTAGAAGAGGATATACACCAGAGAGTATTCGCGAGTTTTGCGATAAGATAGGAATTGCAAAACGTGAAAATCTTATCGACATAAGCTTGCTAGAATTTTGTGTGCGCGAGCATCTCAATAAAATAGCCTCCCGTAGAATGGTGGTGTTCAATCCACTAAAAGTAATTCTCACGAATTATCCTGAAGGGAAATCAGAAAATCTTCCAAGCGAAAATAATCCAGAGAATCCACTATCAGGGTCACGCACTATGCCGTTCAGTCGTGAACTTTACATTGAGCAGGATGATTTTATGGAGATACCACCCAAGAAATATTTCAGACTTTCAGTTGGACAAATGGTGCGTTTAAAAAGTGCTTATATTATTAAATGTGATGAAGTAGTAAAAGACACTGATGGAAAAGTAACTGAACTGCATTGTTCTTACATTCCCGAAAGCAAAAGTGGATCAGATGTCTCGGGGATTAATGTTAAAGGAGTAATTCATTGGGTGAGCGCAAAAGAAGCCTTATCGATTGAAGTTCGTTTATATGATAGATTGTTTAAAGTTGAAAATCCTGCTTTAATAGAAGAGGATTTTCTTGGTTGTTTAAATCCTGATTCAATCAAAAATCCACCCCATTCTATTTATGCAGAGCCTGATCTAGCTAACGCCAAACCTGAGGAGCGTTTTCAGTTTCTAAGAACGGGATACTTTTGTCTTGACAAGGATTCAAGACCAAACAAATTGGTATTCAATCGAACTGTAACTTTACGTGATATGTGGGCAAAGGAGCAGGCTTCGGGCCGTTAATTTAAATTGAATATAGATAGATATTCTAAGCCATTAGCTCAAAAACTCTCACCATGTGTTTGCTTCACTAACCAAGTGGCCATCGGCTTTGAGTGCCTTGCTAAGTTTACGGCCACATTAGATGTCCACTCTTTGCCAAATAGATTTTGAATTGTTCTACCTGCCCACAGGCGTCTTTCAAAATTATTTTTCCAAACAATACTATACTGTTGCTCAAGCTCACTTCTGTTAAATGTATTTTGATTAAGCGAACGGATAATTAATTCACTTAAAATTTTTGCCGAATGAATCGCCATGGCCATGCCATTGCCGCACAACGGAGCAATCATACCAGCAGCATCGCCCGTCATCAGCACGTGGTTTTCAACAGGTGCTTTTGTTTCAAACGATATTTCGTTAATAGTTTCCGGTCGATCAAAAAGAAAATCTGAATTCTTGAAAATAGATTTCAAAAAAGGATTCCTGAAAAGAATATTTTCTTCAAGATCAGGAATGTTGCCATATTTTTTCACGTTGTCGCGATGACTCAAATAGCACAAGTTTGTTTTTCCATCTTCAATATTGCTGATACCACAATAGCCATCTTTAAAATTATGAAGAGCAATTCTGTTTACAGGATGATCCGTGCGAATGTGGTATTTAACACCAATGTATGGTGATCTTTTTTGAATAAAACTTCTATTGAGAACCATATCCAGTTTCGATCGCTTGCCATAGCAACCTATCACCAGATCGGCTTCCAGTTTTTGCTTATTAGTTTGGAGTTGAAACTTGTCATCAGCAAAATTTAACTTGGTTACTTCTTCATCCAAAAGAAAATCAACTCCTGCTGATTTAGCTTTCTCATATAGAAATTGATCAAACGAAAAGCGACTGATACCGAAGCCTCCCAAATCAAGTTGAAGTGTAGCGGCTTTTCCGTTAACAGAAGTAAGTTGTAGTTCGTTGATATGAGGAGGAGAAAATTTTTCGGGGAAGAGTCCGATCGATTGAAGAAAGGGAATAGTTTCGTTGGAAATATATTCGCCACAAACTCGATGGAATGGATATTTTTTTTTCTCGATAAGAATGGGATGAAAATCCGCCTTAGCGAGTTGAAAAGCGGTGATAAGGCCAGAAAGCCCACCACCAACAATCACTATTTTTTTCATTGTTAACAGATTGTTGAAATCTTAATCCTAATGGATACGTAATATTAGCATTAAATAGAATCGAAATAGTTGAACTGATTCTTATCCCAATCGGTTCTAAAAAATATGGAAGTAAAAAGTAATTCGGTTGCCCTAGTTGATGATTTGAAGGTGCTTGTGATTGGTAACAACCCAATAGAGCTTAGTCGTGTATTCGATAATCTCAACAGTATCAGCGGAAAAAAGTTGATAACCGAGATTGCTTTCGATTTTAAATCTATTCGTGAGCGATTGCAGAATTTCAAACCTAACTTTATTTTAATTGACGATAATATTGATAAAATTGAATTGAAAAGCATGATTCAATCGCTCAATAGAAGAAGAACCAAAAACATACCAATCACTATTCTAAAGAATTCCAACTATAGCGAGTCAGCAACCTCAGGCGTCATGAATTTTTTGTTGAAGGATAATCTAACTTCAGAAGCCCTTTACAAATCATTTTTGGATGTAACTCGATTCAAGAAAACGCATGAATATTTGGCCAACGCCTACCACAAGAGAAAAGGCCAATTAGTGAGATTGTTAAAACCTTAAATTTGGCTTTCTAGCTTAAAGACTTTCTTGATACGCACACCATCCCTTAACATCTCCAACACTATTTTACGATTGGGCTTGGAGTTAAAGAATCCATTGATGCTATTTAAGTCAAGCTCATTCGCCAAAATGCCATTGATAATTACCAGTTGATCGCCCACATGCACATCCGCCTTTTCTGCAGCAGAGCCTTTGCGTACATCACTTACCTCATATTTTTTTAGGCTTGAGCCTTTGGCTTTAATTGTAAGCCCACTAAGATTAAAATAGAAACTCTTGTTGAAGTCGTGGTTCTTCTTGAAATAAAATTTCTCGTTCGGGAAATCAAAAACAACATTAAAACGAGTCAATACCTCACCACCGATGGAGCCATTTCTAAATACGGTAGATGATACTTTTAATGTATCGGTATAGCTATTGGCATCCGGAAAATTTACTAGAGGATTGGTGATGGAGTACTTGCCCATTTGCAAAGTATGTATTCGGCCAATGCTGCCGGTAATAACACCACCAATACCTCTACCAATTATGCTCTTAATGTTAATAGTTGGAAGTACAATTTTTTTATCTGAATCAGGCTCTAGCATAATGCCATGGCTCGCTCCGCTATCAACCAGAAGTTTAACTTTTACTTTTGTGGTATCATTCAAAGCCACTTCTGTAAAGATGTATGGTTTCGTATCTTCCACTTTCATAGGCAGCACTTGAAACTTTCGCCCTGGTTTAAATTGGTCGCGGTGCATTAAGGTTAGCACTTTGTTTGCATAATCTATTTGCACAATGAATCTGCTAAACACTTCATAGCCAAGAACTCCGTGTACATCGGCACCCAAAAAATTGCGGAGCTCTAAATAATCGGTTTCCAACACAAGCATGGTATGGCCTTCGCCATGCACACCAGGCAAGTCTAACGAAACATTGTTGGTGATATACGCTTCAATTAACTTTTCTCCGCCAGGGCCCGCGATTAGGTATTTTTTGGTGTACTCCAGTTGAAGAATATCGGAATAAGTTTTTTCCGTTAAGATGGTAGTGCGAACACCTGTATCCAGAATAAATTTTAACGGCAGTTGATTGTTTAATATGACAGGCACAATAACGAGATTGTTCTGTATCTCTATCGGGATTTTTACTTTGTGCTGATCGTCTTTAAGTGCAAAGCCCAACTGCTGTCCATACCCAGTTATTAAAAAGAAAAAAAGAAAGACAGCAAGTAGAATTTTTCCCATAGCTCTTCTTAAAAATAGATATAAAATTGCTATGGTTTGCAATGTATACGTACTACATCAAAAAAGAACTGAAAAGTTGTTGTGGGTTAGTCTTTATAATCAAATCATCAAAGCTCGCTTGTTGTAAAAATCCTTCTTCAACCATTTTTTTCAATTGTAGAATAAGGTAGTCGAAATAAGAGTTGATGTTCAAAAGCCCGACAGGTTTGTTGATCAACCCAAGTTGTTTCCAGGTGAGTATTTCAGCCAGCTCGTCTAATGTGCCAAGCCCGCCAGGCATAGCGATGAAAACATCCGCAAGATCGGCCATTTTCATTTTGCGCTCGTGCATACTGCTCACAATGTGTAGTTCAGTTAGCCCGATATGTGCCACTTCTCTTTTGTGAAGAAAATCGGGGATTATTCCAATAGCCTTGCCCGAGGCTTGAATAACGGCATCGGCAACAGCCCCCATAAGGCCAACCCTTCCACCACCATAAATTAAAGTAGAGCCTGTTGAGGCAATAAGATTACCCACCTGCTTGGCGGCATCTTCATAAATAGAAGAATTGCCGAAGGAAGAGCCGCAAAAAACACAGACATTCATCGATCAACTAAGATCAATGTTTGACGTCATGCTCGTTGTTACTTACCTTGCTGTTGGGGAATAGCCAAATAGATGCAATGGCCAATACAAAGAGAAAGAGAACTACACCAAATACTGTCATAGATTTTTTAGTTGAGAAAGTAAAATTAAGCGTTGGCCGCAAATTATTTGCAAAAAACCACTTAAAAATGTTAAACTCGAAACTTATTTTGGAAAAAGGCCTTAATCTACCAACCATCAGCAGATGAAAAAAATTCTACTTATATCAAGTGCAGCCATTGTGGTCATTCTCGCGGTAATGATCTACATGGGCTTCAACAAAATGAAAAGCGTAAGCCCTGAAAAGGATGTCACTTATCAAGAAGGAAACTTAAAGATTAATGTGAAATACAACGGCCCGTTCAAAAAGGGTAGGGAGATTTTTGGAGGCCTGGTACCGTATGGCAAAGTATGGCGCACAGGTGCCAATGAACCCACCACTTTTGAAACCAATCAAGAGCTAACTATTCTAGGCAAGAAATTGAAAAAAGGAAAATATTCTCTGTGGACTATACCCAATGAAAAAACATGGACAATTATCTTTAATTCTGAAGTCCCCTTTTGGGGAATTGGTTTTAATGGACAATCCAATCGCGACCCTAAGCAAGATGCACTATCAATTGATGTACCTGTTGTGATACAAGACAAAGAATTTGAACAATTCACCATCTCCGTAGAAAAAGGAGGCGAAGAAATAGAGTTGATTTTTCTGTGGGATAAAACCTTGGTGGCCGTTCCCTTTTCAAAGTGATCGCAAATATTTTTTTGATATAACATGATACAATTAATACCATCAATAGCTGTGCGAAAAGGGAAAGTGGTAAAAATGCGCAAGGGCGATCCATCCAGCGAAAAAGCCTATGATGAAAACGTGCTCGACTTAGCCAAACGTTTTGAAGACCATGGCATTGAAGTAGTGCACTTGGTGGATTTGGATGGTGCAGAGCAAGGCAGTCCACAAAACTATTTTGCACTAGAAACAATTGCTGGCCACACCAACTTGAAGGTAGATTTTACGGGTGGCATTTGCACTGATGGCGATATTGGAAAAGCCTATGAATATGGAGCGGCTTACATCACCGCCTCTAGTATTGCAGTTACTAATCCCGAACTATTTGCAAGTTGGATTATCTCCTACGGACGAGAGAAAATGACGCTTGGCGCGGATGTTACTGACATTGTATCGAAGAAAATTGCAACTCGGGGATGGCAAGTAAAATCGGATGTGATGCTGTTCGATCACCTACAATATTTTTATGATCGCGGCCTCAAGTATGTAAAGGCCACCGATATTTCGAGAGATGGAGTGTTGGAAGGACCAGCGTTTAATTTTTACCAAGAACTTAGAGAGAAGTTTCCAGAATATCAACTATTGGCTAGCGGTGGAGTAAGAGGAGTGAGTGATATTGATCGCCTAAATGATATGGGAATATTTGCCGTAATTTTTGGCAAAGCCTATTACGAAGGTATTCTCAAGTTGAAGGATTTAGAAAAGTTTATCAGTAAGCCAAAATAAGTATCAAATTAAACCCCAATCAAAGTCTGTTCTGTGATGTAATCTACCACACTTTGCAGATTTCCCGTTTGTTGGTAGATAGCCAATTGCCTATCCGCACCAGTCCCGTTTCTTAAGATAGTATGCACATAATTGATGGCATGACGACTGCCGAGTTCATCCACTACATCGTCAATAAAATCAAGTAGTTCAAGTATCAAGGCGCGAGTATCAAGTTCTTCTTGCTTTCCAAAATCAATGAGCTTGCCATCGAGACCGTAACGAGAAGCGCGCCACTTATTTTCGTTTATGAGTAAGCGATTGTAGCGAATAAACGTCATGTTCTGCAAGCGAAGTTTATACAGCTTTACTACCAATGCTTGAAAGATGGCGGTGATGGCCATTGTTTCATCTATCAACATCGGCACATCGCAAATACGAAACTCAATAGTATCAAAGAATGGATGCACGCGCACATCCCACCAAATTTTTTTCGCGTTGTCGATGCAACGAGTTTTTATCAATAAATTAACGTAGTTCTTAAAGTCGTCCCAATCGTTGAATTCATCGGGTACACCTGTCCGTGGAAATTTATCAAACACTTTCGTGCGAAACGATTTAAAGCCAGTATTTCTTCCTTCCCAAAAAGGTGAGTTGGTTGAGAGTGCATACACGTGTGGCAAAAAATAACGCACGGTGTTCATAATGTGGATGGCCATATTTTTATCGGCAATGCCCACATGCACATGCAACCCGAAAATTAAATTAGAGCGAGCAGCTTCTTGCATCTCCTGTACAATTTCATCGTAGCGGGGGTTGGGCGTTATAAGTTGAGTGCTCCAATGGGAAAATGGATGTGTGCCTGCAGCGCCAATCTTGAGACCAAGATCGCCAGCAATATTGCTTACCAGCTTCCTAAGATTAGTAATGTCATTTCTGGCCTCGTCTACATTCTTGCAGATGCCAGTGCCAACTTCTACCACAGCTTGATGCATTTCTGCTTTCACAGAATCTTTTACTATATAGGATGCACGCTCAACAATCTTTTGATCGTGCGAAGTAAGCTCGCGCGTCTTAGGATCAATAACCATGTACTCTTCCTCAACACCAAGGGTAAATTTTTCCATTATAATGTAGTTGCTAGTAAACTTAGTAAGTGTTCAGTTAGATTATTTTTTAGGCAATTTAGTTGTTGTTACTTTCTTTGCCTTGGCTGGCGCGCCTGCATTTACGGCATTGGAAATAAACGTACCCCACGTTAGGTTATCATTACCCACTTTTTGTGATTGCGCTTTCTCAATAGCCATCTTAGCTGCGTGCTCTACAACCCAATCAAAATTATCTTGGCCAACCGATTTTAAATCCGCATCGGGAGCAGGGTTACAAAAATCTATTGCATATGGAATGCCATTGCGCACGGCCATTTCCACTGTATTAAAATCATAACCCAACGCATTGTTTAGAGCTAGCACATCTTGGTGAACCTTCATCAACAACTTTTCACTAGCTGGGCCTTTTTCCACCACATACCGTAAGTGATGCGGATTGCGCGGCTCGTATTGCATAATGCGCACATGCTTGCGATCTAGGCAATAGCACCTGAAATAATCATCAAAAGTTATTTCCTCTTGAAGCATCATTACCAGTTGACTTGTTTCAGCATGTGCTTTAAAAAATTCATCTAAGTTATTGAGTCTATAAACACTCTTCCAGCCCCCACCAGAATGTGGCTTCATATAGGCAGGCCAACCAGTGTAATTGAAAATCTTCTCCCAACTTAATGGATATTTTAAATTACTGAACGAGGCATCGCTAGTATCTGCCGGCCTTTCGTGCGATGGAAGTATTACAGTTTTAGGAACCGCCACTCCTATTTTAACCGCCAGTGCATTGTTAAAAAATTTCTCATCAGCACTCCACCAAAAAGGATTGTTGAGAACTGCCGTGCCATCAATAGCGGCATTCTTTAAGTAAGCACGATAGAAAGGCACATCTTGCGAAATACGATCGATGATAACTGCATAGTCATCTCCAACACCCTGTTCTACCATATCAACTAGTACAGGTTCAGCTTTTATGTCTTTCAATCCCATACTATTTATACGTTCAACAAATGCTTCGGGAAAGGAGCGTTCCATGCCATGCAGAATTCCAATCTTTTTCATACTGAATAATTTAAAGTTTAAAATTTCATTTATTTAATCAACGACAAATAATGAGGAAACATTTGTCGCCAAGCAGGCCAATCGTGATTGGCATCGGGTCTCACATCGAGCCAATTATTAATTCTTTTTGCACGAAGTATAGCTGCCATGCTTTCGTTCGCATTCCAGCACATATCGTGTGTGCCTGTGCCTAGCACCACATGCAAGTCATCATAAAAATGATTATAAGCATTGGGCATATAATCGGGCGGATTATTGAAATATACGTTGTCGTCATAATAGCCATCAAGCTGACTGCGTATGTCAAAGGCTGCCCCCATATTAAAAATATATTTTACAACCTCCGGATGTTTAAATCCAAAATTAGTGGCATGATACCCACCAAAGCTACAGCCTGCGGTTGCCACTCGGCCAACACCTGTTTCGCGCTGAGCCAGCGGCACCAGCTCATTTAGCAAAAAGAGATCATACCAAATATGATTTTTAACTCTATCGGCAGGGTGAATGCTTTTGTTGTACCAACTCAATGAATCAATACCATCTACACAATAGATTTTTACTAATCCATTATCCAAAAACCAGTTTACACTTTCAATCAATTTAAAATCTTTGTTTTCATAATACCTGCCCATGGATGTTGGGAAAAGTATAACAGGGTAGCCTTGATGGCCAAAGGCTAACACTTCAATATCACGGCTAAGGTTAGGTGAATACCAGCGATGTAAATGTTCGTGAGGCATTATAATTTGTTCTACTTTTGTGATCGTAGCAGGAAGCTAATCTAAAAATTGTGATCCAAAAAGAAGTCGATAAAAATAATTTCTCAGACGAGACGATTGCCAATTTTTATGTAATCGAAAACCTAACTGGCATTTATACAAAACTGCTAGATCGCAAAGTTGATGTCGAGATAATTTTACCCATTAGTTATTTAAAATCAGGCAAAAAATATCCGCTGCTTATTCTCAACGATGGTCAAGATAACAAAGCTGTGAGGGTAAGAGAAACCCTTGAATGCTTAACGAAAGATGGATCTATTCCAGAAATTATAGTAGCTGCCGTTACCGCTGGCGACCGTATGCAAGAGTATGGCATTGCTGCCAAGACTGACTATCAAGGACGTGGCAGTGTGGCCAAAAATTATACAAAGTACATCACCACAGAACTCATTCCTTATTTACTTTATCAATACCCTGTTGAGCCTTTGGCAAGCCACCATGCTATTGCTGGCTATTCACTTGGCGGACTTTCCGCTATGGATATTGCTTGGAACAATCCGGAGATTTTTTCTAAAGTAGGTGTTTTCAGTGGATCACTTTGGTGGCGAAGGCGTGATACCAGCAGCCGTTTGTATTCTGATTATCGTGATCGAATGATGCATCAGCAAGTAAGAAGAGGAAAGTTTAAGCCAGGATTAAAATTCTGGTTTCAAACAGGTACACAAGATGAGTGGAGTGATAGAAACAAGAATGGAGTAATTGATTCCATTGACGATACGCTTGATATTATTGTTGAACTGACAAAAATTGGCTATCGACCTTTTCATGACATTCAATACCTGGAGATCAAAGATGGCAAACACAATCCCCAAACATGGGCCGATGCCATGCCCCATTTTTTGATATGGGCGTTTGGAAAATAATTTTGTAATTTAGGATTATGATTATTGAAATAGCAACCCCACCACGCACTCTCATGGAGGTATACAAAATGCTTCCTGAAGGCACGTTGGCAGAATTAATTAATGGACAACTTTATGTGTCACCAGCTCCTACTAATATCCACCAAAGAACAGTTCTTAAAATCATTATTCAGCTTTCTCAGTTTATAGATGAAAATAAATTAGGCGAGATATTCATTGCCCCATCCGATGTTTATTTGGATGAAAACGCAAATGCTGTTCAACCTGATTTATATTTTATCTCGAAAGAAAATAATAACCAACCTTTGGATGAAATTCCATATCAAGGTGTGCCTGATTTAATTATTGAAATTTTATTGCCAAGCAATAATGACCACGATCTCATAACTAAGAAAAACTTGTACGAAAAGTTTGGCGTGAAAGAATATTGGATCGTTGATCCTTTTACCAAAGAATGCCTTGTATATGAATTAACGGGTACTCAATTTATTTTGCAAGGAAAAAATATAGCTACTGTATTCTCTCCTCTTTTTAATCATTCATTTTCATTTTAAACTTTATACATTTTGTCATCTATCAACACCGTCATTTTTGATTTGGGAGGAGTACTTATTGATTGGAATCCTCGCCATCTCTACCGAAAAATTTTTAATACAGAAGAAGAGATCACTTGGTTTCTCGATAACATTTGCACTGGCGAGTGGAACGATCAGCAAGATGCGGGCCGCTCATTTGAAGAGGCTACGCAAGAGCTTGTCGATAAATTTCCAGATCATGAAGAAGCCATTCGCGCTTGGTACAGTCGCTGGCAAGAAACTATCCAAGGTCCACTTAATGGAACTGTCGAGATTTTAAAATCCATCAAAGATTCAGGTAAGTATAAATTATATGCACTTACTAATTGGTCGGCAGAAACCTTCCCTTGGGCGTTGGATAATTTTGAGTTTCTTAAATGGTTCGATGGCATTGTAGTCTCTGGAGTAGAAAAAACACGCAAGCCTTTTCCAGAATTTTACCAGATACTTTTCGATCGCTATAATATTAATCCATCGGAGGCCATCTTTATTGATGATAACATTAAAAACGTGGAAGGCTCAAAAAATATTGGCTTGCCGGTAATTCATTTTCAATCGGCTGAACAACTCAAGGAAGAGCTAGAAAAATTAGGGGTTATTTAAAGCGTATGAATTTCTCAATTATTCCTGCAACCATTGATGATGCCGCAGATCTTGACAGACTCGTCAACTCAGCATATCGTGGAGATTCATCCCGTCAAGGTTGGACTACTGAAGCAGACTTGCTTGATGGCACTCGCATTGATGTTGATGGTATTAAAGATGTAATTAAAACACTCAATACAATTGTGCTCAAGTATGTTGAAGAGAATGTCATTTTAGGTTGTGTTGAGTTGAAGCGAAACGAGAATAAAATTTATTTAGGAATGCTTAGTGTAAAGCCCAACCTACAAGGCAAAGGAATAGGCAAAGCACTTCTAGAAGCTGCAGAAGTAGAAGCTAAGAAGCAAAACTGCACCTCCATTTACATGACCGTTATTTCCATTCGCAAAGAATTAATCGATTGGTACATTCGACATGGATATATAAATACTGGTGAAAAAAAACCATTTGCTTTTAGCGACCCAATATTTGGGCAGCCGAAAACACAATTAGAGTTTGTGGTGTTAGAGAAAATATTAAAGTAATTATAAATGAAACCATTATTTATTGTCGCGGCAGTAGTAGTTCTATTTAGTTCATTTTGCGCAGCACAAAATGCTGACCTTCCTTCTGATTTTCTATCGAAAGATTTCCATGCCGATAGAAGACAAAAACTTCGTGAGAAACTACCTACAAACTCAATGGCAATTTTATTTGCGAATGCAGTAAGAAACCGAGCAAATGATGTCGATTACTTTTTTCATCAAGATCCTGACTTTCTATATTTAACAGGATACAAAGAACCCAATTCAGTATTGTTAATTTTTAAAGAGTCACAAACAGCTAATAATGGCAAGAAGTACAATGAAATAATTTTTACGCAAGCCAGAAATGAACGAGCTGAAATGTGGACAGGAAGACGTTTAGGTAAAGATGGCGTTAAATCTATGCTTGGCTTTGAACAGGCTTTTGATGCTGCTGAGTTTTCACACTACAGCATTAATTTTTCTAAGTTTGATCAAGTACTATTTTTTGATTTTAAGAATGATGTACGCGATGTGCCCAAAGACAGTACTGATCTTTACAATTTAATTGAAACGTTTAAGGACAAAGCAAATTATCCTACAAAAAATGGAATCACACTTGCAGTTGAACCCAACAAAAGTAATCTAAACACAACAGGCCTGGGGCTACTACTTGCGGATCTGCGTGGAATAAAAACTAAAGAAGAATTGGAATTGCTTCGCAAGGCAGTAAGTATATCAGCAATCGGTCATGCAGAAGCTATGAAAGCAATCAGACCAGGCTTATCTGAACGAGAGATTCAAGGCATACAAGAATATGTATTTAAAAAATACCAAGCTGAAGACCAAGGCTATCCTTCTATTGTAGGTGCAGGTCATAATGGATGCATACTGCATTACATGGAAAACTATAAACCATCGATTACCAACAAAGAATTAATTCTAATGGACTTAGCAGCCGAGTATCATGGATATTCAGCTGACGTTACCCGTACTGTGCCCGTTAACGGGATATTTTCACCCGAACAAAAACAGATTTATGAGTTGGTATTACAAGCTCAAGAAGCTGTTTTTAAAATCTGTAAACCGGGTACAGCTTTTAAGGAAATAGAAAATACAGCACGTGTAACTATTAATAAAGGCTTGAAAGAATTAGGCTTTCCAATAACGTCCGAGACAGAGCGAAATTTATTTTATCCTCATGGATGTTCACATCATATTGGCCTTGATGTACACGATCGTGGTAAATATGATACGCTAAGACAAAATATGGTGATTACTGTTGAACCAGGAATTTACATTCCAGAAAATAGCAATTGCGATAAGAAATGGTGGGGTATTTCAGTTCGTATTGAAGATGATGTTCTCATCACTGAAAAAGGCAATGAGCTTTTATCTTTTGCCGCACCCCGCACCGTAAAAGATATTGAAGAGTTGATGAAACAACCTAGCGCCTTCGACAATTTCGCGTTGCCTGAATTGGATAAGGTTAAGCCTAAGTCAAAAGCTAGAGAATAATTCTACTTCAACAACTCCCTTGAAATAACCATTTTCTGAATTTCTGTTGTGCCTTCATAAATCTGAGTAATCTTGGCATCGCGCATCAAGCGCTCTACATGAAACTCTTTCACGTATCCATATCCTCCGTGAATTTGAACGGCTTCTGTTGTAACTTCTTGTGCTATTTGTGAGGCAAAAAGCTTGGCCATTGCAGCCGCTTTCACAAAATCTTTTTTCTGATCTTTTAGATAGGCCGCTTGCCAAACCAATAAGCGTGCTGCTTCAATCTTGGTGGCCATCTCTGCCAACTTAAATTGAATAGCTTGATGATCGGACAAATGTTTTCCAAACGCCTTGCGCTCTTTAGAATATTTTAAAGCCAACTCGTATGCTCCCGATGAAATGCCTAGTGCTTGCGCTGCTATACCTATTCTACCACCATTTAGCGTTGTCATCGCGAACGTAAAGCCAAAGCCGTCATCTCCAATTCTGTTTGCCTTGGGCACTTTCACATCGGTAAACATTAATGAATGCGTATCGCTTCCGCGGATTCCCATTTTATCTTCCTTCTTGCCAACGACAAAACCTGGCATGCCACGTTCAATAATTAAGGCATTTATCCCTTTGTGCTTTTTTTCAGGATGTGTTTGAGCAATCACAATATACACGCTAGCACTGCTTCCGTTCGTGATCCAGTTTTTCGTTCCGTTTACTAAATAATAGTCGCCTTTATCTTCAGCCGTTGTACGCTGACTGGTTGCATCCGATCCTGCTTCTGGTTCCGATAGACAAAAAGCACCGATCATTTCTCCAGTACTTAATCGGGTTAAATATTTTTGCTTTTGTTCTTCTGATCCAAACTTTTCAATCCCCCAACAAACCAGTGAATTGTTGACCGACATACATACCGAAGCCGAAGCATCAATTTTAGAAATTTCTTCCATCGCCAATACATAACTGATCGAATCCATTCCTCCACCATTATACTTTGGGTCAACCATCATGCCCATAAAACCAAGCTCACCCATTTTCTCGATTTGTTCGGTTGGAAATTTTTGATGGTTGTCTCGCTCAATTACGCCAGGCAATAATTCAGTGTTGGCAAATTCGCGTGCGGCTTGTTGAACAGCTAATTGTTCTTCGGTTAGTTGAAATTCCATGGTTCTAAATATTTAATATTCTAAAACAATAATACTGATTAAAATGATTTGAATGATCGTTAGGTAACGAAAAAAGGTCTGAGAAAATCTCAGACCCAAATTTCAAATGTCAAATCTTTGAGTTTATTAATCTCTGTCTATCCCCAAATACATCAACACATAATAAACGAGAGTGGTAACTGCGCCAATCGCTGCAACAACATAAGTCATAGCGGCCCATTTCAAAGCATCTTGTGCCATGTCATATTCAGAAGTGTTAACAATGCCTCTGGTTTTTACCCAAGCCAACGCACGCTTGCTAGCATCAAACTCGACAGGCAAAGTCACTAAAGCAAACAATGCGAACACTGCATAACAAGCAATAATAATGATAAGAGCAGTCTTCATTGGTAAAATGCTGCTGGCGAAAAATGATCCGAATATCATGGCCATAAAAATGAAATTCATTACTTGTGCACCAATGTTTTGTACTGGCACCATGGCCGATCTAAACTCAAGCATAGAATACGCTTTGGCATGTTGTACCGCGTGCCCGCATTCGTGAGCAGCAATAGCAGTAGCGGCAGCATTTCTGCCATGATAAACACCGTCACTTAGGTTTACAATTTTTGTGGAAGGGTTGTAATGATCTGTTAATTCTCCCTCAACAGAAATGACTTGCACATCCCTTATGCCGCTGTCGGCAAGCATGAGGCGCGCCACTTCTGCACCCGTTAAATCTTTCTCCAAGTGTACTTGAGAGTATTGTTTGAATTTACTTTTTAGGCGTGAACTTACCATCCAGCCAATGAGCATAAAAAAGCCCCCGATAATCAAAGCACCAAAATTCATAGTTTTAAATTTATGATTGTTTAATTTTTTCTATTATTCGCGTTGTCGAATAACCAGGCACAAAGTCGATCGTTTTCACAACGCCTCCATTCTTTTTAACAACATCTGCGCCAACGATGTTTTCTGCCAAATAGTCACTTCCTTTTACTAAAACATCAGGCAGTAATGTAGAAATTAAGTTTAAGGGTGTATCTTCATTAAAAAAAACCACCAAGTCAATAAACTGAAGTGCTGCTAATACACGCGCTCTCGAATGTTGATCTTGTATTGGCCGACTTGGGCCTTTAAATCGGCTTACCGAATCATCGGTGTTTAATCCTACTACCAATCGATCGCCAAGAAACCGTGCCTTTTCTAAATAATCAACATGACCTAAATGCATCAAATCGAAACAGCCATTGGTGAATACTATTTTTTCACCCTTGGCTTTCCATTTCTTAATTTGAGTAGTCGCTTCTGCTACCGAATTTATTTTACTTTCGCTGCGCTCCATCGTAATTTTCCATAACTAACCAACAAAGATAAAACCCCGATTACAATCATAATAAATGTTTGCCACGCATGAAAAATAAATGTAAAGGCCACTGCGTCTTGCTTAGGCAAATTATATAATATCACCAATACCAAAGGCACTAGCGTGTGATACGAACCAACGCCTCCTGGCAAAGGTATTGCCATGGCAATAGATCCAACTGCAAACAAACTGATAACGGCACTAAAGCCAAGCATATCCGTTTCCGGGAATGCTTTAAGCACGCAATAGCTCATTAAAAAATACAACGCCCAAATGGTGAGCGAATAGAAAATGAATAGGGCTTTATTTTTCAATCTGAAAATGGAAAGCATTCCTTCCGTAAAGCCAGCCAACAACTTTTTAAGCTTTTCGTTTTTTCTCATTAAAAATAAAATTATCAAGCCAACAATTCCAACTATGCAAAGCGCTATAAACCATAAGGGAATTTTAAATCCACCTGAACCACTAGAGAGATCAAGTGCGCCAATAAATTTTTCCAATTTTTTCCACTCAACAAAAAATGAAACAACGATCAATACAAAAAGTAAGATCACATCAACAATGCGCTCAACTATTACAGTGCCGAACGAAGTCTCTACCGGAATTTTTTCTAGCTTAAATAAATTATAACAGCGCGATAACTCACCTCCGCGTGGAACAACTAAGTTTACGAGATAACCAATCATCAAAGAAAGAAAACTATTTTGAAGCGAAACGAAATTGCCAGAAGGCTCCAGCAACATGCGCCAACGTTGTGCGCGCAACACATGACTTAAAATTGCGACAGCGGCCATAAGCAGCAGATAATAATTATTTGATCGATGCCATGTCTCTATTAAAATAGTTGTTGTGTTTTGATCTTTACCTTGCGCAAGCCCACGTAGAGAGAGCCACAGCAAACCACCAGTTAATGAAACTATGACAACAAACTGTAGAAAAGATTTTAAATGGCTATTCAATTGGTGAGCTTATTATCAGGATCGGGGAAGATCAAAGTTGGTTTAAACTTTTTCGCTTCCTCAAAATCCAGGGTAGCATATGAAATAATAATTACGATATCGCCAACCGCAGCCTTGCGCGCGGCAGGGCCATTCAGACAAATCATTCCCGAATTGCGTTCGCCTTTAATTACATAAGTCTCCAAGCGTTCTCCATTATTAACGTTAACCACTTGTACTTTCTCTCCTTCAATTAAATTAGCTGCGTTCATCAAAGCTTCGTCAATAGTAATACTACCTACATAATGAAGCTCGGCTTGCGTAATTTTAACTCGGTGTATTTTAGATTTTAATATTTGTATTGTCATGGAGTATAATTCTTTTGACTATTGTAATTGATTTAATAGTTAACTGAGAAATAGATTATCAATCAATCGTACTTCCCCAACAAAGCCTGCAATCAATAAAACTGAATCATTTGCATCCTTAACGTTCTCCATCAAAATTAAGTTTTCACGCGTGGCCAACTCAATGTATTCAAGCTTCACGCCACTTTCGGCTTCGCAAAATTGTTTTATGTCTTGTTTTACAAATTGCATCGAAGCTCTCTCAAGTAATAAATTCTTTGCGCGATTTAAAGCTTTATAAAATACGATTGCTTTTTCGCGAGCACTTATATCCAACCGCTGGTTGCGCGATGACATAGCAAGTCCATCTTCTTCCCGTATGGTGGGAACACATTCCAAATTTATATTGAAATCAAGCTCTTCCACCAACTTAGAAAGCACTTTATATTGTTGATAGTCCTTCTGCCCAAAGTACGCTTTGGTGGGTTGAATGATGTTGAACAGTTTTGACACAACTAAACCAACACCACTAAAATGACCTGGACGAAATTCGCCTTCAAGTATTCTATCCAAGTGACCAAAATCCATTTTTAATGAACTCGGCTTTGGATACATTTCGTGGTTAGATGGACAGAACAAAACATCGCAGCCCTCGCTCGCTAATAGTTCAATATCTTTCTCAATTGTTCGGGGATATTTGTCAAGATCGCTGGCATTGTTGAACTGCGTGGGGTTCACATAAACCGTAGCAATAGTTAGGTTATTCTCCTTTTTACATTTTTTTATAAGCGAAAGATGACCTTGGTGCAGGGCGCCCATGGTTGGCACCAACCCTATTGAATTGTTTACAAACCGCCCTAAAAAAGCCCTTATTGGCTTGACTTCTTTAAAGATTTCCATCGAGCTTTTTTCTAAAGGGTCGCAAATATAGTATTTACAAATTAAGTATAGTTGAATAAGGGGTGAATTTTGAGTACTTTTGTGGCTCGTTTCACTGTACTTTTTCAAAATATAATACTATGTCAAAAATTCGTATTCTCTATGTGGCCAGTGAAATCAACCCTTTTTTGCAAACAACTGAAGTTTCTGATTTTGTGAGGAAGTTGCCACAAGCAATGCAAGAAAGAGGAATGGAAATTCGGATTCTTGTGCCAAGGTTTGGTTTAATAAACGAAAGAAAGAATCGTTTACATGAAGTAGTAAGATTATCAGGAATAAATATTTCGGTGGGCGATGAAGAGAAACCTTTGATAATTAAAGTGGCTTCTATCCCTAATGCAAAGTTGCAAGTTTACTTTATTGATAATGAAGATTATTTCCATCGCAAATCGGTTTTTCACGATAAGGAAAATAAGTTTTATGAAGATAACGATGAGCGTGCCATCTTCTTCTGCAAAGGCGCAATAGAAACAGTGCGCAAACTGGGTTGGTCTCCGGACATCGTTCATTGTAATGATTGGATAACAAGCTTTATACCTTTGTATTTGAAAACCACTTACAAAAACGATCCGCTGTTTAAAAACACAAAAACTATTTTCACTATTTACGACAATAGCTTTACGCATAAATTCAAGGGTGACTTATTGGGTAAAGTGAGAATGTTGGATATTGAAGACAACATGCTAGGCCATTTAAAGACTGCCGACTATGAGGGCTTCGTGAAATTGGCAGCTCAGTTTTCTGATAGTGTTTCCGTTGCGGGTGACAATAAAAAGATGGAAGGCTTGATGAAGAAAATTAAAGAGAAAAAAATCGAGACCATTGAATCTGATGATAATTGCAGCGAATCTTATTTTAATTTATATACCGAACTGGTAGGTTAAATAAAACCGTTCAATCGATAGCATTTATAAAAATCCCAACGAGGTTACTCTTGCTGGGATTTTTCAATTAATCTTACCAAAAATAACAAAATAGTATGTGTGGAATTGTAGGATATGTTGGTCATCGCCAAGCGCAAGAAGTAATTATCAAAGGATTGAAGCGATTGGAATATCGCGGGTATGATAGTGCAGGTATTGCATTGCTTAAGGATAATCATCTTTCTATCTATAAGAAAAAAGGAAAGGTATCTGAATTAGAAGCTTTTATTAAGGATAAGGATCTTACAAGTAATATTGGTATTGGACATACCCGTTGGGCTACACACGGGGAACCTAACGATGAAAATGCTCACCCGCATTATTCTGCAACTAAGAAATTAGCGATTATCCACAATGGTATTATCGAGAACTATGGAGCTTTAAAACAAGACTTAATAAAGAAGGGGCACATTTTTTTAAGTGAAACAGATACTGAAGTCTTTATTCATTTTATTGAAGACATAAAAGAGAATGAAAAGTGTTCATTGGATGAAGCGGTAAGATTGGCTTTAACAAAAGTTGTGGGTGCTTATGCCATCGTAGTTATGTCGTTAGAAGACCCATCATTATTGATTGCCGCTAGAAAAGGTAGTCCGCTAGTAGTGGGTGTTGGTAGGGATGAATTTTTCCTTGCTTCCGATGCCACTCCCATTATTGAATATACCAATGAGGTTGTTTATTTAAATGATCAAGAACTGGCAATAATCAATAATGGCAAACTTACTATTAAGAACATTGCTAACCTTCCACTAACTCCTTACATCCAAAAGATCGACTTAGAATTGGAGGCCATTGAAAAAGGTGGTTACGATCATTTTATGATTAAGGAAATTTTTGAGCAATCAAGGTCTATCAAAGATTGTATGCGAGGAAGACTTGACTCATCTAGTGGCAGACTTATACTCGGAGGACTGCGAGAATATTTGAACAAATTAATTAATGCCGATCGAATATTAATCGTTGCTTGCGGCACTAGTTGGCACGCAGGACTAGTTGCAGAATATTTCTTCGAAGAATTCTGTAGAATTCCTGTTGAAGTAGAATATGCTTCGGAGTTTCGCTATCGCAACCCCGTGATCCGCGAAGGCGATGTTGTGGTTGCCATCTCTCAATCAGGAGAAACTGCGGATACGCTTGCTGCCATTGAGCTAGCTAAATCAAAAGGCGCCATTATTTTTGGCGTTTGTAATGTGGTAGGTTCATCCATCTCGAGGGCAACGCACGCAGGTGCTTATACTCACGCAGGGCCAGAGATTGGAGTTGCCAGTACAAAAGCATTTACGGCACAGCTTACTGTACTTAATATGATTGCTCTAATTGTTGCACAACGCAAAGGAACAATTACCGAACAAAAATTTCATGAACTATTGGTAGAGATGGAAAACATTCCTGCCAAAGTTGAAAAAGTGCTGTTGCTCAATAATCAAATCAAAGAGATTGCAAAAGAGTTTAAAGATGCAAGTAATTTTATTTACTTAGGTAGAGGTTATAACTTTCCTGTGGCTCTAGAAGGAGCGTTAAAGTTAAAAGAGATTTCCTACATACATGCTGAAGGTTATCCAGCCGCAGAAATGAAACACGGCCCCATCGCGTTAATCGATAAAGACATGCCCGTAGTATTTATTGCCACCAAAGATAGCTCATATGAAAAAGTGGTTTCCAATATTCAGGAAGTAAGAGCGCGCAAAGGACGGGTTATTTCCATTGTAAGCGAAGGCGATACTACCATCCCTGCCATGTCAGAGTTTGTGATAGAAGTGCCGCAAACATTGGAGCAGCTCATGCCTATGATCTCAGTTATTCCGTTGCAATTACTTTCTTACCACGTTGCTGTGCTGAGAGGATGTAACGTTGATCAACCAAGAAATTTGGCAAAATCGGTTACAGTTGAATAGACTTGGTTGGTTAAATTATAAGCTATTAAAAAACACAAACGGTAGCGAGGCTTTTATTCTATTTATTTCCTCGATACTGTTTTTTGTAGTAGTTTATTTAATTAATCGATTTGTTAAGAAGCGAGAAAAATTATGATTTCTATTGAGTTAAGTGTTTACAATGGAGATTATATAACCTATTTTTAAGCATAGCCTACACGCATCACTTCCACCTGCAACTTTCAATCTTAGCTAAATATTCTTTTTCCATTGTAGCCATTTATTTTTATGTGGCCATCACATTTCGCCCAATATTATGGCGCAATTCTTCTTGTGCGTTTCCATGATTAAAGATCAATTCACGAACATGCCGAGCGTTGAAGAGTGAATAGCAACAATCGGGATCAATTTGAATTGAATTGCAAATTCACTAAGTTGAATATACCTTGAGAGTAAAATCAATTCACCATCATGACAACGGATTCGACCACAGTAAATATCAATTCAAAAGGTGTTTCCCAAAATACCTATGATGCCATTGTTATAGGCTCTGGAATAAGTGGAGGCTGGGCGGCTAAAGAACTATGTGAGCTAGGCTTAAAGACCTTGGTGCTGGAGCGCGGAAGAAATGTTGAACACCTCAAAGATTATCCTACCATGAATAAAGATCCGTGGGACTTTAACCATCGTGGGCAAATGACGAAGAAGTTTTGTGAAGAAAATCCGTTAATAACCAAAGCTGCTGGTATCGGAGAAGATAATGCTCATTTTTTTATTCAAGATAAAGATCATCCCTATGTTCAGGAAAAACCTTTTGATTGGATACGCGGATACCAAGTGGGTGGCAAGTCTATCATTTGGGGACGTGCCTGTCAACGTTGGAGTAATTATGAATTTACGGCACCAGCCAGATTCGGATATGGATTGGATTGGCCCATTCGATACGATGATGTGGCACCGTGGTATTCGCATGTAGAAAAATTCATAGGCGTTTGTGGCAACAAGGATGGACTTGAGTCCATGCCCGATGGAGAATTTCTTCCGCCCTTCGATTTGAATTGCGTTGAGCAGCATCTTCAAAAGAAAATAAGAGAACATTATCCAGATCGTTTTTTAGTGCAAAGTCGGTGGGCTCATCTTACGGAACCTAAGGATATACACTTGCAACAAGGAAGAGGTAAGTGTCAGGCCAGAAATCTGTGTATGAGAGGTTGTCCTTATGGTGGATATTTCAGCTCCAACTCTTCCACATTACCGTGGGCACAAAAAACAAATAACTTGACCATTCGCCCGTTCTCCGTTGTTCATTCTATTATCTACGATGAACAAAAAGGTAAAGCAACTGGAGTTCGTGTGATTGATTCCGAAACCAAGGAAGTGACCGAGTATTTCTCGCGAATTATTTTCGTGAATGCGTCTGCTCTCAACAGTAATCTCATCTTATTGAACTCAACCAGCAATCGCTTTCCAAATGGGTTAGGTAATGATAGTGGTGTGTTAGGAAAATATGTAGCGTTCCATCTCTATCGCGGGTCGGCTAGTGGCGACATCGAAGGTTTTGATGATCATTACTACTATGGAAGAAATCCAACGGACAGTATCCTTGCCAATTTTAGAAATCTAAAGAAGAAGGATACTGATTTCGTTGGTGGCTATACAACCTTTGCAGGAGCATATCGACAGCGTGGTAAGGAATCAGCAAAGGATGAAGAGATGGGTGTAAATTTCAAGGAAGCGCTGTCTGTTCCGGGTGGCTGGAAAGTGTATATGTATATGCAAGGAGAAACCATTCCGAAGGAAAGCAACCATGTTCGTTTGAGCACGGATGCTAAAGATCAGTGGGGCATACCACTTCTCGTTACGTCAGTTGGTTATGATGAGAATGATGAGAAGATGGTGCAGGATTTTCTAACCGAAAGTAAAGCGATGTTAGAAAAAGCAGGTGCCACTAATGTTCATGCCCACGACAACAAGCAAGCTCCAGGTCTTGATATACATGAGATGGGCGGAGTTCGCATGGGTAACGATCCTAAAACTTCGATGCTGAACAAATGGAATCAGCTTCATCATTGCAAAAATGTTTTTGTAACAGACGGTGCGTGTATGACCAGCACCGGAAATCAAAGTCCTTCTATTTTATACATGACACTTACGGCACGTGCTGCAAACTATGCCGTAGCCGAAATGAAAAAAAACAATCTTTAATATGAACCGGAGAGAAGCATTATCTGCAACAGCCGTACTTCTGGGAGGAACGATTGTTGGTGTACAAACTTTTTTATCGGGATGCAGTTCGCCTAAGAAAAACATAACTCCATTTGGAGCTGAGGACATTGCATTGCTGGATGAAGTGGCGGAGACCATCCTTCCCGAAACTCCCGATTCTCCCGGAGCGAAAGCAGCAAGGCTGGGTGAGTTTATGAAAGTAATGGTTACTGATTGTTATAGCTCAGATGAGCAGAAGATTTTTGAAGCGGGTATTATCTCTCTGCGTGCGGCCAGCAATAAAATGTTTAATACCGACTTTCTAAAGCTATCATCCGAGCTGAAACATGATTTAATTTCATCGCTAAATAAAGAGGCAAAGGCAACACCTGAGAATTCTCCTGCTCATTATTTTACGATGATCAAGCAACTTTCGGTTTGGGGATATTTTACCTCTGAGCCAGGCGCTACGAAAGCGATGCGCTATGTTGCTGTCCCCGGAAGATTTGAAGGCTGCGTTCCGTATAAAGAAGGGGAGAAGGCTTGGGCTACATAATTTTTTAATTTCATTAATTAATCATGAGTTAGCTAGCTTTCTCATGAACCTTTCAAAATTAAAATGTTGGCTACAGATTAAAAAGTAGCAGCTTTTTGGTGCAATCTAGTTACCTAAATATTTCAGATATTTGACAAATAAAATCCAACACTTATGTCAAAATCCGTAATCTATTCAGCCAATGCACCTGAGCCAATCGGCCCATACTCACAAGCCATTCAACACGGCAACATGCTTTTTATTTCTGGCCAGATCGCTATTCAAAAACCTTTGGGAGTTATTATCACTAACGATATTGTTCAAGAAGCAACCCAAGTAATGAAAAATATTAGTGAGATCTTAATTGCAGCTGGTTTCGATTTCTCTCACGTAGTGAAGAGTACCATCTTCTTGAAAGACTTCAACGATTTCGCCAAAGTAAATGAAGTGTATGGTAAATCTTTTACTACTAACCCGCCTGCACGTGAAACTGTAGAAGTGAGCCGCTTACCAAAAGATGTAAACGTTGAGATCTCCTGTATTGCGATGAAGTAATTTTAAAAACAAAAAAATACCCCGCAGTATTGCAGGGTATTTTTATTTCAAGAAATTGATTTTAATTTAACTACCACAGGCTTCGCACGCATCTGGGTTATCCAGTGAGCAAGCTAAGTCGGCAAGTTTTTGATCGTAATCTGATAAGGGCTTTTGATCGTAGGCAAGAGTTTGTTGAGCTGTAATTACAGGCTCTGCTACAATTGCGATTTCAGGCATCTCCACCTCTGCTACAGTAGGTTGATCCATTGCATTTTTATCAAGTGTAAACTTAATAGCATCGGCAGCAGCCGTAGAACGCAAATAATACATACCCGTCTTCAAGCCTTTCTTCCACGCATAGAAATGCATAGAAGTCAACTTTCCAAAATTCGGATTAGTGATGTGTATGTTCAAACTTTGCGATTGACAGATGAATGCACCACGATCAGCCGACATATCGATAATTGCTTTTTGGGAAATCTCCCAAACGGTTTTGTATATGTCTTTTAGGTGTTGTGGTATTTCAGCGATAGGTTGAACAGAACCGTTAGTAGAAATAAGCTTCTGTCTCATGTTATCGCTCCACAAACCAATAGCAATTAAATCTTTCATCAAGTGCTTGTTGGCAATAATAAATTCGCCTGATAAAGTTCTGCGTGTATAGATATTAGATGTATAAGGTTCGAAGCATTCATTGTTACCTAATATCTGCGAAGTAGAAGCTGTAGGCATAGGAGCTAACAACAATGAATTTCTTACTCCATGTTGTTTTACTTCTCTCTTTAATTTCTCCCAATCCCAACGGCCAGAGTCAGGCGTAACGCCCCACATATCAAATTGGAATATACCTTTTGATACGGGCGATCCTTTGAAGGTTTCATACGAACCATGCTCTTTCGAAAGCTCCATTGAAGCTTCCATCGCAGCAAAGTAGATGGTTTCAAATATATCTTTGTTAAGACCTCTTGCTTCAGTTGATTCAAAAGGCATTCTTAACAAAATAAATGCATCTGCTAAACCTTGCACACCAATACCAATTGGGCGATGGCGCATGTTAGAGTAGCGTGCTTCAGGAACAGGGTAATAATTTACATCGATTACTTTATTAAGATTGCGTGTAGCAACTTTAGTAATCTCATATAATTTTTGGTGATCGAACTTGCCATCTTCTGTTACAAACTTAGGCAGCGCAAGTGAAGCAAGATTACAAACTGCAATTTCATCAGGAGATGTAAACTCCATAATCTCAGTACAAAGATTACTTGACTTAATAGTGCCTAGGTTTTTCTGATTCGATTTTTTATTGGCAGCATCTTTATACAAAATGTAAGGTGTTCCTGTTTCAATTTGAGCTTCCAAAATCTCAAACCAAATGTCTTGTGCTTTTACCTGCTTTCTATATTTGCCTTCGTTCTCATACTTTTCATATAAGCGTTCAAACTCATCGCCATAGCAATCGGCCAAACCAGGAGCTTCGTTAGGGCAGAAGAGAGACCACATCTCATTATTCTCTACCCGCCTCATAAACAAATCTGAAATCCAGATAGCATAGAAAAGATCGCGTGCACGCATTTCTTCTTTTCCGTGATTTTTCTTTAAGTCAAGAAATTCAAAAATATCGGCATGCCAAGGCTCCAGATAAATAGCAAAGCTTCCTTTTCGTTTTCCACCACCTTGATCTACATAACGGGCAGTCATATCAAAATTGCGAAGCATTGGCACAATGCCATTGGAAACCCCACCTGTTCCTTTTATGTATGAACCTTTGGCACGAACATTATGAATGCTTAACCCAATACCACCTGCTGACTGAGAAATTTTCGCGCAATTTTTTAATGTATCATAAATACCGTCAATGCTATCGTCCTTCATGGTTAACAAGAAGCATGAAGAGAGTTGTGGCTTAGGTGTGCCAGCATTAAACAACGTTGGGGTGGCGTGTGTAAACCATTTTTCTGAAAGCAAATGATACGTTTCGATGGCCGCAGGGATGTCTTCGCCATGAATACCTACGGCAACACGCATCAATAAATGTTGAGGGCGCTCTACTACTTTGCCATCAACTTTCATTAAGTACGAGCGCTCTAATGTTTTGAAGCCAAAATAATCGTATGCAAAGTCGCGATCGTATATGATAGCTTCGTCAAGCGTTGCGGCATGTTCTTTTACAACTTTGTAAGTTTCCTTAGATACAAGAGGCGCATTTTCTCCTGTTTTGGGATCCACGTAAGTGTACAGCCTTTTCATAGTGTTTGAAAAGGATTTGCTTGTCACTTTATGCAAATTAGAAACAGCAATGCGAGCTGCTAGTTTGGCAAAATCAGGATGTTTAGTTGTAAGTGTTGCAGCTATCTCAGCAGCTAAATTGTCAAGTTCAATGGTTGAAACGCCATCGTAAAGACCGTTGATTACTTTCATCGCTACCTCTACAGGGTTAACGAATTTAGAATCTAACCCGTAGCATAGCTTTTCTATTCTTGCGGTGATCTTGTCGAACTTAACAGACTCTCGGTGTCCGTCACGTTTGATTACGAGCATGTTGGTAGGGTGTTATTAGTGATAAATTCAGTTTAAAAAATGTGAACGAATATATTTAAAAATCTTCGTTCAATGAAAACTTTGGCGTAATTTCTTTTTCGGTACTTTTCATTACGCCTGCTTTTTGATATTCTGCCACGCGCTTCTCGAAGAAATTGGTTTTACCCCGTAACGAAATCATTTCCATAAAATCAAATGGATTAGTAGCATTGTAAACCTTTACACCCACCAATTCATTTAATAACCTATCCGCAACAAACTCTATGTATTGACACATAAGCACCGAATTCATACCGATTAAATTAACGGGTAACGAATCAGTAACAAATTCCTTTTCAATCTCGACAGCATCTTTAATAATGCCAATCACCGTCTCATCCGCCAACTTGGTGTTTATATGTTGAGTGTACAGATGGCAAGCAAAATCGCAATGCAAACCTTCATCTCTTGAGATCAATTCGTTAGAGAAAGTAAGGCCTGGCATAAGGCCTCTTTTCTTTAGCCAGAATATAGAGCAGAAAGATCCTGAAAAGAAAATGCCCTCTACGGCAGCAAAAGCAATCAGCCGTTCTTGAAAATTGCCATTGTTGATCCACCGCAAAGCCCATTCAGCTTTTTTCTTCACACAATCCATCGTTTCAATGGCGTGAAGGAGTTTGTCTTTTTCTTGCGGATTTTTTACGTAGGTATCGATTAATAAAGAGTAAGTTTCTGAGTGTACGTTTTCCATGGCAATCTGAAAGCCATAGAAAAATTTTGCTTCTGTATATTGTACTTCCCCAACAAAGTGTTCGGCCAAGTTTTCATTTACAATTCCATCGCTTGCCGCGAAAAAGGCAAGCACATGGGTAATAAAATGGCGCTCTCCATCATTCAAATTTTCCCAATCCCTTAAATCTTGGCTTAGGTCAATTTCTTCTGCTGTCCAAAAGCTTGCTTCCGCTTGTTTGTAGTATTTCCAAATATCGTGGTGCACAATTGGGAAAAGGACAAAGCGGTCTTTGTTTTCTGTTAAGAGTGGTTCGCTGTTATATTTTTGACTCATATTGACTGATTATGCAATTTATTTTTGTAGGCTGCTTCTAAAGTAAACCTGTGATTTTTAGAATTGTTAAAATTTATTGCGAGTGGTAAGGGTAAAAAATTATTCACCACTTTAGCAAGACAACAAATATTCTAAAGATTGATGAGATTAAAAACTGTTAACATTTAGCCAAAACCTTACATACTTCTGTACTAGGAGAGATAAGTAATTGGTAAATAGCGCAATTAGATTTGATAGCAGATGAAAAGGGTGAAGAGAAAAAAAATATTTTTTTTTTGAGTATCAAATTTGGGCGCACTTTTTCAAATGATCAATCAAACAAAACAGCAACATCTTAAATGATTTATGTAAATTGTTTATTCAAATAACGTGCATGAAAAAGATAGTTATACTCTTCTTACTTTTAACCGCCTGTTCGCAAGCCAAAAAAGAAAACGGGACACCCTTTTCGGTATTTAATGTTACAGAAGATGAATGGGGTGTTTACGAAGGTAGAATAACGAATAAAGATGGGAAGGTAGATAATTACGAGCTTTCTCTAAAGCAAGCTTCGGTTGGTGTTGATTCTTACTTCAAATTAAATATTTTCAGAAATAATTATAGTCTGGTCGTATATGGATTAGGCAATCAAGGAAATTATTCGGTATCGTATGGATTGCCCAACCATGAACAAGGCCTCACTATCAATTGTCATATCGAAAGCATAAAAGATAAAGTTATTACGAAAGAAGATGGCAAGAAAATAAATATTCTAGGCTATGAAGGGCTAGATAATCTTTATTTCAAAACAGAAGGTACAGAAAAACTGATTTTAACTAACTCAAGTTTCAGATCTGAACCTAATACAGACAATGTGCTTCATAAGCGTTCAAATCTTTTTACAGCGGAAGGATATGTAACTGCTGATTCTGTAACTTCTGAATTCTTCGAACGAAATACAATGGAGAAGTGGAACCTTTCAAAATTAATGGCGTACGATTCCATCAAAGGGATGTATCAAAAACTGGCAACAGAGAGCAATGAAGGGGTTTATTTAAAAGCACTAGCTTATTCCATTCTTGATTCGGATTCAACTGGCCAATCGAGGAAATTACTAGTAATCAAAAGCATTCTCAAAATGGAGAAAAGCTCACGGTTCAATCGAATTGAATAGTCAAACAAAAGTGACCCCGGTAGAATAGAAATTATATTCCTGGATTACCTCTCATTTTACCTCAAAAAACTACCTATTATTTTATCTTTTGAAAATGGGTGAAATTCAGAAAACCTTTCAGTGAGCTCACTCATACGAGGTGGTTATTGTTTAAGGCTTTGAAATATTGACATAATCATTTGATGACATTATTACAAAAATGATCGAACTTGAGCAGTTCTAACTAAAGCGACTTTAATAGATGATCACAATTGGAGGTAAAAGGTTAACATCGGGAGATTTTGAAAAAGTACTCTATAAAAAGGAACATATTAAGCTAGACTCAGATGCTCTCGAAAAAGTCAACCTGAATTTTGATTTTCTCAAGTCTTATTCAAAAAATAAAGTAATCTACGGGATCAACACAGGCTTTGGGCCAATGGCGCAATACAGGATCAATGATGAAAATCAGAAGCAACTTCAATACAATTTGATTCGAAGTCATAGCTCAGGATCTGGTGATCTCTTTCCGGAAGATCTTTCCCGGGCAACGATGCTTGCTCGACTGAATGGACTGATGCAGGGATCATCGGGGATTAATCAGGATGTTGTTGACCTGCTCACGAGCCTGCTCAACAAAAATATTAGCGCATGTATTTTTCAACGTGGCGGTGTTGGCGCCAGTGGTGATCTTGTGCAACTGGCGCATCTGGCACTAAACCTAATCGGAGAAGGTGAGCTTCTGGTAGATGGAAGTTTACAACCCGCTTCCGATGTATTTAAAAAAGAAAAGATTACACCACTCACTATTTCTCTCCGAGAAGGAATTGCCTTGCTCAATGGAACTTCGGCCATGACAGGCGTAGGCATGGTCAATATCATTTACGCTAAAAAACTGTTGAATTTAGGCGTAACCCTATCCGCTATCACCAACGAGCTGATGAAATCTTTCGATGATCACTTCTCATTTGAATTGAATCAGGTAAAACCTCACGCTGGCCAGCAAAGAATTGCGGAAGGCATGCGTAACTTTTTAAAGGACAGTAAACTGATTCGAAAACGGCCGGACCACCTCTATCATGCGAAGATTAATGAAGCGGTTTTTACAGACAAGGTGCAGGAATATTATTCATTGCGTTGTGTGCCCCAGGTGCTCGGTCCGGTCTATGATACCCTTGTTAATACAGAAATTATTTTAGAGAATGAAGTAAATTCCGTTAACGACAATCCGGTGATCGATCACCTTAAGGAAAATGTTTATCACGGAGGAAATTTTCATGGTGATTATGTTTCACTGGAAATGGATAAACTCAAGATTGTGATCACAAAACTTTCTATGCTGGCAGAGCGGCAGCTCAACTATTTGCTCAATGAAAAGCTCAATCTAAAACTTCCACCTTTCATCAATCTGGGTACACCCGGACTTAATTTTGGAATGCAAGGGATGCAATTCACCGCGACCTCAACCACCGCTGAAAATCAAACGCTCTCTTATCCGATGTATTTGCACAGTATTTCAAATAACAATGACAACCAAGATATCGTGAGCATGGGTTGCAACGCTGCACTCATTACCCGAAAAGTAATCGACAATACGTTTGATGTAATCGCTATTCAGACCATTGCACTCATGCAGGCCATTGATTATTTAAAATGTCAATCCAGATTATCCTCAGCTACGAACACACTCTATCAAGAAGTTCGGGCAATAATGCCGTCCTTTATAGAAGATCAACCAAAGTATAAAGACTTGCAACGGGTTCGTAATTATTTATTAAATCGTGATTCATCCCTAATTTTTTGAATGTGAAATACGCACTCGTTACAGGAGGATCAAGAGGTATTGGAAGAGCTACGTGCCTCAAGCTAGCAGAGCTGGGTTATTCTTTGCTGATCAATTACAAAAGCAATCACACCGAAGCGGTAAAGACTCTTGAACTGGTGAAAGAAAAGGGAGTAACTGGTGAATTATTGCAATTTGATGTTGCCAATAAAATAGAAGTAGAAACCAATTTGGGTGGATGGCTAGAAACGAATAAGGATAAATCTATTGAAGTGCTTGTTAACAACGCAGGCATTCGTGAAGATGCACTGATGGTTTTTATGAATGATGATCAGTGGAAAAATGTATTGGGCAGCAGCCTTGATGGATTTTATTATGTAACCAAGCTCGTTATTCATGGTATGGTGATCAAGCGTTATGGGCGAGTGGTAAACGTTGTTTCTCTTTCAGGCATCAAAGGGATGCCAGGACAAACCAATTATTCAGCGGCAAAGGCCGGTGTAATTGGGGCCACTAAAGCATTGGCCCAGGAAGTTGCCAAGAGAGGCATTACGGTTAATGCAGTCGCACCTGGGTTTATCCGAACAGATATGACAAAGGAATTGAATGAGAAGCAATTCAAGGATATTATTCCCATGCAGCGATTTGGTGAGCCCGATGAAGTAGCCGATGCAATTGCTTTCCTAGCTTCCCCCAAAGCTTCCTACATAACAGGTTCTGTAATTTCCATCAATGGAGGATTATACACTTAAGATGCATTTCTTTTGTAAGCTACGTGTTACTCATGTAAGTGTATTGATACTTGGCTTTGTTACTTTTGTAAATAATCATTTCCCATGAATCGCGTAGTTATTACAGGCCTTGGAATATATTCTTGCATTGGCAAAAATCTGGCAGAGGTTTCGCAATCATTGTACACAGGCAAATCAGGAATCATCCTTGATCCCAAAAGGAAAGAAATGGGATATCGCTCCAGCCTAACCGGATTTGTTGAGCGACCCGCATTGAAGGGTTTGCTTGACAGGCGCGCTCGGCATATGCTGCCCGAACAAGGAGAGTATGCCTACATGGCTACAGCTCAGGCACTTCATCAGGCCGGCCTGGATCAGGATTTTATTGATCGCCACGAGCTTGGAATTATTTATGGTAATGATAGCTCCGCTGCGCCCGTCATTGAAGCAATCGATATCATCCGTGAAAAAAAAGATACCATGATGGTTGGCTCTGGAAATGTTTTTCAGGTTCTTAATTCCACCGTCAACATGAACCTGGCCACCATTTTTCGTTTGAAAGGAATAAACTTTACCGTGAGTGCAGCCTGCGCAAGCGGATCGCATTCGATTGGTTTAGCAACCATGTTTATCCGCGATGGCATGCAGGATTGTATTATCTGTGGAGGGGCACAAGAGTTGAATGTTTATTCGATGGGAAACTTTGATGCGCTCGGTGCATTTTCCATTCGCGAATCTGAACCTACCCTTGCTTCACGCCCATTTGATAAGAACAGAGATGGATTAGTTCCAAGCGGTGGGGCAGCTACCGTTATTCTTGAAAGCCTAGAGTCGGCACAAAGGCGGGGAGCGAAGATATTAGGTGAGGTAATGGGGTATGGTTTTTCATCTAACGGCCAGCATATTTCAAATCCAAGTGTAGAGGGCCCAGCCCGCTCGTTGCGAATGGCAATAAAAAATTCTGGATTGAGATTTTCAGAGATCGATTACATCAATGCACATGCTACCTCCACACCTGCAGGTGATGCGAGTGAGGCAAAAGCAATTTTTGACGTTTTTGGTGATCGTAAAACGCCCGTAAGCTCAACGAAATCGATGACAGTCCATGAATGTTGGATGGCGGGAGCAAGCGAGGTTGTCTATTCTCTGATTATGATGGAACAGTCCTTTATCGCGCCAAATATTAATTTTGAAACTCCCGATGAAGATTCATCTAAGTTGAATATCATTGCCAGCACTACAGATAGAAATATTGATGTATTTTTGTCCAATTCTTTCGGATTTGGCGGAACGAACTCGACCTTGATCATAAAGAAGTGGAAGACTTAAAAAACAATGGAAAAAGACTACATCATAGATAAGATAAATGGTTTCTTAGTAGAAGAATTCGAGATAGCAGCCGAAGAAATTACTCCGGTTGCCAATCTTAGGGATACACTCGGTCTTGATAGCCTTGATTACATTGATCTCGCGGTTGTCATTGAAAGTAATTTCAATTTTAAGGTAAAGCATGAAGACTTTGCTACCATTGATACCTTTCAAAGTCTTTACGACTTCATCTCCCAGCGCACGAGTACGGGAGTTCCTCTCTGATTATGCCACGCTGGCAAGGCAAATCCAAAGGAACACCTCTTGGTTATAGCATCGTAATTTTTGTTTGTAAAAAATTTGGCGTTTTGCCAACCTACGTTTTACTGCGTTTTGTGGCCTTCTATTTTTTCCTTTTTTCTTGGAATTCTTCCCGGTCTAGCTATCGCTATTTTCGGTATCACCAGAAATACAGTGCGTTCAAGTCTAGACTGAAAGTCTATCAGAACTATTACTTTTTCGCCCAAACACTTTTAGATAAGATGGTTGTGATGGCGGGCATTGAAAACAATTTTACCTATGATTTTGATGGCGAGGATAATCTTAGAAAAATAATTGAAGGAGGACGCGGAGGGATATTACTCAGCGCGCATGTCGGAAACTGGGAAGCAGCTGGTCATTTGCTCCGAAGGTTAAATACCAAAGTGAACGTGGTCATGTATGATGGTGAACACCAAAATATCAAAGAATACGTTGAGCAACTTACAGGCGGGCGAAACTTAAATGTAATAGTTATTAAAGATGATCTCTCGCACGTGTATGCCATAGGAGAAGCCCTGCAGAAAAATGAATTGGTCTGCCTTCATGCCGATCGCTTTTTGGAAGGCAACAAAACAATTGTTAAAAAATTCCTCCATGGAGAAGCTAAATTTCCAGAAGGTCCTTTTGCCCTCGCTAGCGCATTTCATGTGCCAGTTTCAGTCGTCTTCGCATTCAAAGAGTCGGCAAAGCATTATCACTTCTTTGGAAGTTCATTATGGCAGCGTAAGGATACGGAACCTAAGCAGGAATTTATGAATAACTTGATGAACTGTTTTGTAATGCAATTAGAGGAGAAAATTAAAATATACCCTGACCAATGGTTTAATTATTATAACTTTTGGGAGTAAATCCAATGCTGGCTACCCGTTCAGAAATAGAAAGCTTTATCCCTCAACGTGATCCTTTTATTGCGATCCATGAAATACATCAGGCAACCGATGAGTATGCGATCACCCAATTCACAGTAGTAGCCGAAAGCATTTTTGTGATCGATGGAATGTTGGGTGAACCCGGACTGATCGAAAATATTGCCCAGACGGCAGCAGCTCAAATGGGTTATGTTTGCAAAACAAAAAAATTGCCGGTACCAATAGGATATATAGCCAGTGTTAAGAACCTAAAAATAATTGAGCTTCCACCTATAGGTTCGGTTCTGACAACATCAATCCAAATTACAAACCGGGTGATGAATGTTATTTTAATAGAGGGAAGAATCAAAACAGGAGATAATAGCGTATGTGAATGCGAAATGAGGATCTTCGTTGGGCAAAATGTTTGAATAAATATTTTATTGACTTTTAGCATATATGAAAAACAAAAAACTCTACGCTGTAATATTCTTCATCGGCTTATCACAAGCTGTATTCGCCCAACGGGCACGCGATATGTTTTCCCCACAGACAACCATAACATGGTTGGGTATAGACTTTTCTCAAGCCAGGTTCATAGGTGACTATAATAAATTCAGAACTGAGGCGGATGCCCGAAGGCTGATGGAGGCATTAAATGAGTTAATGATCATTGAAAAAGCCAAGTACGATGTTGGAAAAATGCTACTGAAACAAAATGTTTATTTAAAATTGGAAGTGACAAAAGATCATAACAAGACGATCGATGTTGACGCACTGCTGGCGGATAGTCTTAAATCTCACGATCACCTCGTCATAGATAATATCAAAGAAATAGTAAGTCAATATGATTTCGAGGGAAATACAGGAATTGGCCTCATGTATAATGTGGAGACCTTCAATAAAACAAAATCAGAAGCACTGATATGGGTAACCTTTATTAACATGGATATGAAGGAAGTACTTTTTTCTGAAAAACTTGCACAAGAACCGGGCGGTTTTGGGTTGCGTAACTTTTGGGCAGGAGCCATTGACGATATGATGAACAGAGTTCGCAAAAAAGAAATGAAAATCTGGAAGCTCAAGTATCTCAACAAATGAGCGCATGGGTTGTATCAACTAGTTTAGTTTCACCGTTGGGATTTACCAGCGAGGAAAACTATGCAATGGTGCGACAAGAAATCTCTGGACTGTCAGAAATAAATGACACATCTCTTTCAAGCAATCCAATTTTTGCCGGACGACTTCACAACCTGAGTAGTTCATCAACACAATCAAAGCTTGAAGTCATGTGCGGTAAGGCGGTAAGTATTGCCTTGAAGAACATTACCCTGAATCCTGATCGAACGCTTTATATCCTTTCAACTACAAAAGGCAATATCGAATTACTCAACGCTGGTAGTTATGATCCGGCAAAGATTCATCTTCATGCCACAGCAAAGTTGTTGGCAGAGGATGCCGGATTTCAACACTCGCTTGTTATTTCAAATGCCTGTATTTCCGGTGTGCTGGCAATCGTAGTGGCCAAGCGCTTTCTTGATGCCGGAAAGTATGATCACTGCATTATTGTGGGTGCAGATGTATTGAGTCAATTTGTTGTTTCAGGTTTTGAAAGTTTGCATGCACTGAGCCCGGAACTTTGCAGGCCCTTCGATTCGGAAAGAAAAGGGATTAACCTTGGTGAGGCAGCCTCTTGTATGGTGCTGAGCTCAACGCCAGAGACATTGGGCATTCGATCAACGATAAGAGTAACAGGAGGAGGATTGAGCAACGATGCCAATCATATTTCTGGTCCATCGCGAACAGGGTTAGAACTTGCTCAGGCAATTGGTCAGGCCTTGCAAGAGGCACAAACAACTCCAGAAAAGATCGATTTCATTTCTGCCCATGGCACGGCCACACTCTTCAATGATGAAATGGAGTCAAAAGCATTTCATCATGCAGGCATGAAAGAAATTCCATTGCATAGTCTTAAAGGTTATTTTGGTCATACACTTGGTGCTGCGGGGATTGTGGAAAGTGTGATGTGTATCCAAAGTCTTTTAAATGACGAGATACTCGTATCAAAGGGATTTGAAAACATGGGCGTTTCACAACCATTGAATATATCCAAAGAGCTGACTCAAAAACCAATTACATCATGCCTAAAAACAGCTTCTGGATTTGGCGGTTGTAATGCAGCAATCGTTATAAAAAAAGAACTTTATCATTCGCTATGAATTTTTTTGAAAAAGAGTCGTTGACCGCAATACAAGCCAAAGAACGAGCGCAATGGATTACATTCGCTCCGTTTGTTTTCCAAGCTACGCGCGTTTTGCGCAACACCGGGATATTGAAAATAGTTGAAGCGCATAAACAAGGAGTGTCATTGGAAGAACTTGCCAGAGAAGCAAAGCTTTCTCTTTATGGTGCGCGCGTATTGGTGGAGGCCGGATTAGGCATTGGTCTTCTCACCTGCAAAGAAGGCCTTTATAAGATTACAAAAACAAGCTACTTCATACTTCACGATGAGCTTACCGTGGCAAATATGGATTTCACGCAAGATGTTTGTTACCAGGGACTATTCGCACTTGAAGAAAGTATTACAGAAGGAAAGCCGGCAGGATTGAAAGTTTTTGGAGAATGGAAAACGATCTACGAAGCGCTGTCTACCGACCTTCCTGAAAAAGTGAAGAAGAGTTGGTTTACATTTGATCACTTCTATTCGGATTATGCTTTCCCTGAAGTCTTGCCGCTGGTCTATCAACATCATCCCAAAACATTATTGGATATAGGAGGTAACACTGGCAAATGGTCTTTGCAAAGTTTGAGTTACGATCCAGACGTAAAAATTACGGTAATGGATCTTGCCCCTTATGCTGATGAGATTCATGATCAACTCCTCAATAAAGGGTTTGGTCAACGCATCGCATTTCATCCCATCAATATTCTTGATGAAAGTAAAAAATTCCCGACAGGTTTTGATGCCATCTGGATGAGTCAGTTTTTGGATTGTTTTTCTGAAGAGCAGATTGTATCCATCCTAAAGCGATGTAAAGATGCTTTGAATCTCAACGGGCAAATTTTTATTCTTGAAACATTCTGGGATCGTCAACGGTTTGAAGCCTCAGCTTTTTCATTACAACAAACTTCTTTGTATTTCACAACAATGGCGAATGGCAACAGTCAAATGTACGACTCCAAGGTTTTCATTCGTTGCCTAACGGAAGCAGGGATAGAAGTGATTGAACAAACTGATTTCATTGGTGTAAGTCATACACTGTTGAGGTGTAAACCAATTCAATAACAACCATGTCCAAAGAAATTGATGTATTGATTATTGGAGCAGGGCCTGCCGGGTCGGTGGCTGCATCGATGATTCACCAGGCCGGCTTAACTGTGCGCGTGGTGGAGCGTGAAAAATTTCCTCGCTTTGTGATTGGCGAAAGCCTGCTTCCACGGTGCATGGAGGTTCTTGAAGATGCTCATTTTCTTGAGGCCTTGAAGAAGAAAGGCTTCCAAGAAAAGTTTGGTGCAAAATTCATGAAGGATGAAAAAGTATCCGACTTCAATTTTTCAGAACAATTTTCAAAAGGATGGACGTGGACCTGGCAGGTACAACGTGCCGACTTTGATCTTATGCTGATCACGGAAGTAGAAAAAATGGGCGTGCCAGTCGACTTTCAAACTACTGTATCAGCAATTGAGTTTTTTGAAGACGAAACTTCTCTCACCACCGTTATTCATGCAGATGGATCTACTGAAAAAATTGCAGCCAGGTTCATCGTGGATGCAAGTGGTTATGGGCGGGTGATCCCTCGTCTTTTCAATCTCGACAAGCCTTCCAATCTTGATCCACGCAAAGCGGTATTTGCCCACGTGAATGACATTCATCGCAATGATTATGATGAGCCTAACCGAATCATAGCTGTGATGTATGCGCCTGGTGTTTGGGCGTGGATTATTCCGTTTTCAACCGGTGTAACTTCATTAGGATTTGTAGGAAGCTTCGATTTCTTTTCACAAACCGGAGGCGATGAGCAATATCAATTCAAAACATTTATTGGTGGAAATGAATACCTGAGAAAAAGATTTGGTGATGCCTCTTGGGTATTCCTTCCGCGAAAGCTCGAAGCCTGGTCGGCAACAACAGATAAATTTTATGGGAAGGGTTTTGTGCTGACTGGAAATGTGACCGAATTCCTTGACCCAATTTTTTCTTCGGGTGTTATGTTTGCTACAGTTTCAAGTCATACAGCAAGCAAATTAGTTATTCGTAAATTGAAAGGTGAAACAGTAGATTGGGATAATGATTATACCAATTTTATTCGCCAGGGAGTGGATACGTTTCGCACTTATGTCATGGCCTGGTATGATGGTACGTTGGAGAAAATATTTTTTTCAAAAAATCCTGATCCGGAAATCAAGCGACAGATTTGCTCAGTTCTGGCTGGCTATGTGTGGGACCAGGATAATCCCTATGTGCGTGATCATGCCGCATCACTTAGAAGGTTAGTAAAATTGATTGACGTTCACGAACGACTTTCTACGCTGTAAAGACGGATGAATTTTATAAACCAATATTGCCACATTCGCGATCGTGTAGTTACTCATCAAGGTAAAGAGTTCTTTACTGGCCAACCGGGTACGTTGGATGATTTTATGGAGGAGGTTTTTAAATTCCTTTCTCCGGCTTATCCTAAATTTTACAAAATGGACCGGCTGTCGAAGCTTGGGTTTCTTGCGAGTGAAATCATTGTCAAAGACCTGCTATTTCGTTCAAGGTATACTCCGGAACAAGTAGCAGTAGTGTTATCCAACGCTAGTGCAAGCCTGGATACCGATTTGCGTTATACTGAATCGCTCAAGACTATTCCAAGTCCTGGGTTATTTGTATACACTCTTCCAAACATTGTAGCGGGAGAAATCTGCATCCGTCAGGGGATTCGGGGGGAGAATGCTTTTTTTGTAACGGAGAAATTTGAAGCGAAGCAAATGGCCGACTATGTTGACCTTGTTTTGGCTTCCGAAAAGACAAGAGCATGCATTGCGGGTTGGACAGAAGTTCTGGGCGACTACCATGATATTTTCTTATATTTGGTTGAAAATATGAAGGGAGCTAATGGGCTAACGCATACGGCTGAGCAACTTCAGAAAATTTATCTCGAACTATGAAAGAGTTGATGGCCGATCTTAAGAAACAGATCATTGAAGCGTTGAACCTGAAGCACCTGAAACCGGAAGATATTGGAGATGACCAGCCACTTTTTGTAGAAGGCCTCGGGCTTGATTCAATCGATGCACTTGAGTTGATCGTGCTCCTTCAGCAACAGTATAATATAAAGTTGACCAACCCGCAGGATGGTCCCAAGATTTTCAAATCGGTTAAGTCCATTGCGGAATTTATTCAACAGCACCAAACAGCCTGACCTATTTTGAAAGCCCGCGTTCATATCGCTGGTTGGGGGGTAATCTCTGCTATAGGAAACTCAGTTCCACAGGTATTTGACTCCCTTCGAAATTCATCAGGTGGAATCGCGCCTTTAACTTTATTTGATTCTGTCCATACGGGAGTCTTGCCGGTTGGTGAGGTTAAGTTGGGCAACGCTGCACTCGCTGAAATTCTTTCACTTCCAGTAGCTACTCCACGCGCTGTAATGCTGGGTATCCATGCAGCTCGTGAAGCTGTTAAAAATTCTGAGATCGACTTGAAGAAATGGAGAACAGGATTGATATCAGCCACTACTGTTGGCGGAATGGATAAGACAGAAGAATTTTTTAAAGAATTTTTAATCGATCCGAAAAAAGGAAAATTGCGTAACGTGGTAAATCATAGCTGCGGAAAATCTACTGAATTGATTGCGCAGGATCTTGGAATAAAAAGATTTATCTCCACGATTAATACTGCCTGTTCTTCTTCGGCTAACGCAATCGCCCTTGGCAGCCGAATGATTTCCGCTGGATTGCTTGACATTGTTGTTGCGGGCGGCACAGACTCGCTGACAAAATTTACGATCAATGGATTTAATAGTTTAATGATTCTTGATTCGAAATTTTGCCGACCGTTTGATGCGAGCCGAAGCGGATTGAATTTAGGTGAAGGAGCGGGTTTTATTATTCTGATTTCAGACAAAGTAAAAAAATCGGAAGGAATAAGAACAACATCCTATGTTAGTGGCTATGCCAATACTAATGATGCGTTTCATCAAACCGCATCTTCTCCAGATGGACGCGGATCTTTTGCCGCAATGCAACAAGCCCTCGAGATGAGCAATCTTCTTCCACAGCAAATTGATTATATTAATTTACATGGGACAGGCACAGTCAACAATGATTTATCGGAAGGGACAGCCATTCGGAAATTATATGGATCGCGTCCTCCGCGCCTGAGTTCAACCAAAGCGTTTACCGGCCACACATTAGGTGCGAGTGGAGGCATTGAAGCAGTATTTTCTCTTTTGACAATTAATCAACAATGTGTGTTCCCAAACCTCAGGTTTGAAAATGCTATTCCCGAAATTGGTATCACTCCACAATTGCATTTTGAGACGCGATTGCCCATACATAATGTGATGAGCAATTCTTTTGGTTTTGGCGGAAATTGTTCTTCATTGATTTTTTCAAGAAGCGACAATTAAGTTTATAAATAATGCCACTGTATATAAATGGAATAGGCGCTATATCACCACAGAAAACGTGGGGTGATGAAGGTGTGCTCCTCTCTGCGCCAATTGACTACCCGAATAATTACCTCGCTTGCGTTGAGCCTGACTATACGCAGTATATCGATGCGAAACATTTGCGTAGAATGAGCCGTATCCTGAAGATGGGTGTCGCTGCAAGTACCTTGGCGTTAAAAGAAGCTGAGATAAATATTCCTGATGGCATCATTACAGGTACAGGCTATGGTTGTCTGGAAGATACCGGAATCTTTTTGCGAAAGATGGTTGAACAGAAAGAACAGGCACTTAATCCAACTCCCTTTATTCAATCAACGCACAATACCATTGGTTCGCAAATCGCACTATTACTTACGTGTCAGGGTTACAATCAGACTTATACGCAGGAAGCATTCTCTTTTGAAAATTCTTTATTGGACGCTTCGTTGCAGCTGAGCGAACATCCCGATCAAAATTTCCTGGTTGGCGGTGTGGATGAGTTTACCGGTTTGAGCCTGCAAATTCAAAACCGGTTTGGAATTTTTCGAAAAACAGTAGGATCAAGCCTGGATTTATTCAAAACATCATCATCAGGAACTCTTCCTGGTGAAGGCGCTTTTTATTTTGCATTGTCAGGTAAGAAAACAAAACAGAGCTTAGTATCGATCGATGTTGTTGAAACATTCTTCAAACCAACGAAAGAAGAATTGCTAGATGGCATAAATCAATTCATGAAATCTCACGACCTAAAAAAAAACGGAATCGATTTGGTATTGGCTGGAAAGAGCGGGGACAATGCCACGGAAATTTTAACGGATGTTATTTTGAATGAAGCCTTTGGGTCATCTCCGGTTGGCGTGTTCAAACATCTTTGTGGAGAATATTCAACTGCCTCTGCTTTTGCTGTGTGGCTTGGTGCGCGCATTATTCAATATCAGCATGTTCCTCCAATCATATTGGACAAGCCTATCAACACTTCTGTAAAGAACATTCTTATTTATAATCCGCATTTTGAAAATTATCACTCGTTGATTCTGTTAAGGTCATGCTGAAATTTAATATCGTTAATTGGATTTTTATTTGCGGAATGATTCTACTGATCGGACTGGAATTTTTTTCTATTCATTCCACGATAGCTATTGTGATTTGGACAATGCTTTATTTGGCAATCGTTACTTATGGTTCAGCTGTATTGTCGGCAGAATTTTTTGTTCCTGTAACGTATAAAGGCACGGCTTCTTCAGGCGCAATAGCCATCACGTTTGACGATGGACCTATTCCCGGAAAGACAGAAAAAATTCTGGAGGTTCTGAAATTTTATAACGTCCAGGCAGCGTTCTTTTGCATCGGTAATCAAGTAGCCCGCCATTCAACATTGGTAAAGCAAATTCACAATGATGGACATTTGTTAGGAAATCACAGCTATTGGCACAAAAGCACTTTCGATCTTCAGTCTACAAAAAAGATACAAGATGAACTTAACGCAACCGACATTGTAATTCATGATACAATCGGCTTTAAACCTACTTTTTTCAGGCCTCCCTATGGAGTTACCAATCCAATGGTAGCAAGAGCAGTCATAAATGGAGGTTATAAAACCATCGGATGGAGTTTTCGATCATTTGATACGATAAGTAAAGATCGTCAGGCTCTTTTTGCTCGCGTAACTAAATCATTAAAAAGCGGAGACATTGTTTTGTTTCACGATTATTGTACCATAACTCTTGAGATTCTTCCTGATTTTATTGCCTATGCTCACAAACATGGATTGAAAATTGTAAGATTAGATCAATTGTTGAATGAAAAAGCCTATGTCTGAATCCATTTCCTCTCTGCGTTATAGCGTTTCCGCACTAATGATTTGCCTGGTTGCGTTATCCTACACCAATGCCTTTGCGCAATATTCAGGATATTCTCCGGTTCAGGACATTACAGCTTTCAAAAAACAATTCGCGCAGGGATCTTCAAAAGTACTTTCCATCACAAGCGACTTCACTCAGGAAAAAACATTGACGGCCCTCACCGAAAAAATTACCTCTACTGGAAAATTTTGGTTTAAACGGAGTAACAAAATCAGGCTTGAATACACAAAACCTTTCGTGTATCTCGTGGTGATCAATGGCGACAAGTTATTGGTACGAGACCATCAAAAAGAAAACCGTATCAATGTTAAGTCAAGCAAACTTTTTACACAGATAAATCAAATCATGATTGATTGTGTACAAGGTACCATTCTTGAAAGCAAGGATTTTACAACCCGTGTTTTTGAAAATGGATCCACCTTGCTACTGGAGATGACACCGGTCTCTAAAGCACTCCGTGAATTTTTTCAAACTATCTTACTTGTAGTTGATACAAAAGATTATTCCGCAAAATCAATCACAATGAACGAACCAACTGGCGATATCACACTTATTACTTTTAATCACAAAAAGCTAAATGAAGAGATACCTGATACGGTTTTTACTCCCTAGCTTTTGTGCAGTGCTCGGATGCACCTCTGCCTATAAATCCTTGAAATCAATTCCGGTAGATGCAACGTGTGCAAATAAAATTGCTTCAACACGAATAGCCACTTCCTGGTACGATGCCAGCATTGATGTTACCGGCAAACACCTCAGTGGACTAGTGCTGATCAAAAACATGCCCGACAGTTCTCAGCGTGTGGTCTTCAGCAGTGAGGCAGGCGTAACATTTTTTGATTTTGGATTTAGTCGAGCTGGAGAGTTTAAGGTTTATTCGATTCTAAAGAAACTTGACAAAAAGCCAGTCATCAATACGTTGCGGAAGGACTTTGAATTGATAATCGGAATACCTTTCCGCTCAAATAGCCTTACTTCTTGGAGGACAGATCAGGAAATCTATTTTGGAGTTCAGCAAAAAGGAGAGACAGCCTATTTTATAACAGACAAAGATTGCATTTCTTTACGAAGACTTGAGCTGGGTACCACGCGGAAAAGGAAAGTGTCGGTAAGGATCGCTGGTACAGGTTATCCCTTACCAGATACTTTAGACATCAAGCATTATACATTTCCATTGCGCATCCAATTAACACACTTTCAAAAGGAATGATCCTGCTAAACGACTTCTTTTTTATTCAGCAGGAGGAAAATATTCCCGGATCCGTAAAGGCGAAAATTCACATCAACCCACAACACAAAATTTTTGACGGTCACTTTCCCGGAAAACCCATAGTACCAGGAGTTTGTATGGTTCAAATTACTATTGAACTGATGGAGAAAGTCATGATAAAAAAACTGAAACTTAAAGAAGCAGACTCTATAAAATTTCTTGCAGTGATTAATCCAACGGATAACGATGAGATTGATGTAACAATCAATTACTCAGAGGAGGGAAATAATTGGCTAGTCAGTGCAAGCCTATTTTCAGGGCCAGTAATATTCTTTAAATTTAAGGCAATGTTCTCCTAATGCCTTCTGAGGAATTTTTTAAATTATTTAAGAAAAATAGGGTTGCCGTATTGGTTCCTACTTTTAACAATGAGCAAACACTGACTCAAGTCCTTACAAGCGTACTGGAGTATTCCCATGACGTCATCGTAGTCAACGATGGATCAACCGATTCCACAGCAGAACTACTTAGTCAGTTTCCGCAGGTCAATCTTCTGAGCTATACACCTAACAAAGGAAAGGGATATGCGTTGCGAAAAGGATTTGAACGTGCGGTGAAATTGGGTTATGATTATGTCATTAGCATCGATTCGGACGGACAGCATTTTGCGGAAGACCTCCCCAAGTTTCTGAATTCGCTGGAGGATCATCCATCGGCAATTATCATGGGCGTTCGAAATATGGAGCAGGCAGGTATTCCAGGAAAGAGCAGCTTCGGACATAAGTTTTCTAATTTCTGGTTCTGGGTGGAAACAGGAATCAGAATGAACGACACACAAAGTGGCTATCGGTTGTATCCGGTAAAATTATTGAGTGACACCAAGTTCATCACACGAAAATTTGAATTTGAAATTGAAGTGATGGTTCGTTCCGTGTGGAAAGGTATTGAAATGGCAGAGGTACCCGTGAAGGTATTTTATGCTCCTGGGGAATCGCGTATATCCCACTTTCGCCCATTTAAAGACTTTACACGCATCACCATTCTTAATACGGTTCTCGTGTTCATTGCTTTTTTGTACATAAAACCTCGTGACCTTTTTTTGGGAAAGAAAAGAGGGAATCTCTGGTCGAATTTTAAAGAGCAACTTTTTCATCCTCACCAGTCTGATCTTAGAAAAGCATTCTCCGTTGGATTCGGAGTGTTTATGGGAATCATCCCGATATGGGGTTTTCAATTGATCACCGCGATTGCCTTAGCTTTTCTATTTCGATTAAACAAAGCCCTGGTAATTATCGCAGCCAACATCAGCATTCCTCCCATGATTCCGGTAATATTATTTTTGAGTCACCTAGCTGGCGCGGTGTGGATGGGTGATCAAGCACAACACATTTCTTTCGATGATAACATTACATTGGAGATGCTTAAAAATAGTTCTGTTCAGTATATACTAGGGGCAATAACATTGGCCGTATCGGCAGGAATTATTTTTGGGATATTGACTTATCTTGGATTAAAAATTTTCAGGCAACCGAAACCCTGAAGTATGGCGCTACTCTTTCTTTCGTTGTATGATTTTTTTCACCGGCAAAAAGCAATTTTTTGGATTGTTCTTATTTCAATCATAATCCTGTTAAGTGTCGGAGCTTCACAAATAAAAATTGAAGAAGACATCACCAAGTTTTTTCCGGATGATAAACGGGTAAAGGATCTCAACTATGTATTTCAAAACTCGAAGTTTGCGGAACAACTGGTTGTGATGGTTTCAATGAAAGACAGCGCTTCTGTGCCACAACCAGATAGCCTGGAGATCATTGCAGAGAAATTGATTTCTAAAATCAGCAATGATTTAAAACCCTATGTTGCAAAAATCACCAGCCGAGTAGACGATGAGAAGATTCTTAACGTGTTTACTACCGTGCAAGATCATTTGCCTGTTTTCTTGGACGATAAGGATTATGTAGAATTAAATTCTGCCCTTACGGCCGAGAACATCCGAACTAAACTTCAGGAGAATTATAATCAATTGATATCTCCGGTAGGCATAGGAGTAAAAAAAATAATCCTTCAGGATCCCCTCGGGTTCTCCTATCTCGCCTTGCGCAAACTCAAGGGTATTCAGTACGACCAGAATTTTGAGTTGTATGATGGTTACATCATCACCAAAGATCATAGGCATATTATTTTTTTTATCACGCCTTTCTTTCCCCCAATAGAGACAGGCCATAATACCAAATTCATAGCTGGGCTAAATGCTGTGGTCAAATCGGTTTCTGCCAATCGTTCGGGCATCCTTGTCTCTTTTTTTGGAGCCTCCTCGGTTGCCGTTGGAAATGCAGTGCAGTTAAGACGCGACACAGTCTTGACCATTTCGATCATGGTAATTTTACTGGCAGTATTTCTGATTGGTTTTTTCAAACGCAAGCGCATTCCATTTTTGATTTTCATTCCGGTAGGTTTTGGTGGATTGCTTTCTTTGTGCTGTATTTTTATAATCAAAGGATCCGTCTCTATACTCGCACTCGCTGCCGGATCAGTAATTCTTGGTATTGCCGTCAATTACGCTTTGCACTTCCTTGCACACCTCAAGCATACACAGGATGTGCGACAGGTTATTAAGGATCTGGTGAAACCAATGACGTTAGGCAGCATGACCACCGTGCTGGCATTTTTTTGTTTACAATTAACCAACGCTGCTGTATTAAGAGATGTAGGCCTTTTTGCAGGATTTAGTTTGATTGGTGCAGCGTTGTGTTCACTTATCTTTCTCCCTCATTTTGTTTCCGCGTCTTTATTTCAAGGAAAGGCCGGAGAGGAAACATGGATTGAAAGAATTCCATTTTCAATTTTGGCTTCCAACAAATATTTCGTGCTATTGATTTTATTGATCACCCCTGTGTTCTTCTATTTTGCATTTCAAGTCTCTTTTGATAATGATGTGAGCAACCTCAACTTCATGAGTGATGAAACCCATGAATCGCAGAGCAGACTGGAATCAATCAATCGCTCATCAGCAAATACTGTCTTCGTTGTTTCACATGGAAAAGATCTTGAATCGACCTTACGAAAGAATGAGAAAATTTTGCCTCTGCTAAATTCACTCAAAGACGAAAATCAAATCAATAAATACTCGTCTGTTTCTACATTTCTAATTTCAGATTCATTGCAAAGAAAAAGAATTGAAAAGTGGAACGCGTTTTGGACTTCGTCAAGAATTGAAAATGTAGTGAGCGTGGTGCGATACGAAGGCAAAAAACTGGGATTTTCTGCTGTTGTAATAAACAATTTTGAATCGTTACTCTCACGTAAGTATCTAGTAGTTGACACCGAAAACAGAAACACACTCTTAACTTCTTTTTTTGATGATTATATCATACAGAAAGATACTGCGACTACCATTGTCACACTCGTGAATGTTCCGTCTTCACAAAAAGCAAATCTATACGAGCAACTAGGCAAAGTATCCGTGCAGGCGTTTGACCGCCAAATGCTGGCTAATCTTTTCGTAAAATATGTCAATGCCGATTTCAACTTCATCGTACTGTTTACGGGAATTCTTGTTTTTGTTTCATTGCTTATTTCCTATGGTCGTATTGAGTTAACCCTGATAACATTTGCTCCCATGTTTATTACATGGATATGGATCTTGGGCATTATGGCAATTATTGGTATTCAATTCAATATAGTAAACGTGATGGTCTCAACTTTCATTTTTGGATTAGGTGACGACTACAGCATTTTTATTATGGATGGTCTCCAACAGGAATATAAAACCGGCAAGAAAAGCCTTTCTTCTATACAAACTTCTATATTTCTTTCCGCTGTAACCACCATCGCGGGCCTTGGTGTTCTCATCTTCGCAGCGCATCCCGCCATGCGATCCATTGCTGCTATTTCCATTATTGGTATCGTCTGTGTATTTGTGATGTCGCAGACCATTGAACCCTATTTGTTCAGGGCATTGATAACAAAGCAAACACAACAGGGAAATCCCCCCAGAACTTTCCTGGGTATGGTTTACTCGTTCATCACGTATAGCTTATTTATTGCAGGTGCGATGGTGATGACCGTGATTGGTATTATATTCATAATAATTCCTTTCGGTAAAAAGCGAACGAAACATATTTATCATTGGATACTCAGTCAATTCGCATGGATCATTATCTATTCTCAACCTCAAATCAGGAAGCGAATCCTTGGCAGAGCAGCGGACACTTTTTCACAACCCAGTATCATCATCGCCAATCACTCGTCCATAGTCGATATTTTGTTGACTATCCTTCTCTACCCTAAATTAATCCTGCTCACCAATCAATGGGTATGGAATTCTCCTATTCTGGGCAGTGTTGTGCGACTCGCTGATTATTACCCGGTAGGAGAAGGTGTTGAAGACAGCATTGACATGTTAAGAGATCGTGTGAAAGATGGATATTCGATTGTTGTATTTCCAGAAGGAACACGATCGCCTGACCAGACTATCAAACGTTTTCACAAAGGCGCATTTTATCTTGCAGAGACCCTAGCTCTTCCCGTTCGGCCTTTGTTGATTCATGGCGCAGGATATACAGTGCCGAAAGGAACATTTTATCTTAACCCTGGCCAGTTCACCTTAAAATTTCTGCCGGCCATCCCAATTCAGAATAGTGATTTTGGTGTTACCTATTCAGAACGTACAAAAGGAATAAGCAGATATTTCAAACACGAATATGCATCGCTAGCATCAGAGATTGAAACACAGGATTATTTTGTTAAGAGATTGATCTCAAACCATCTATATAAAGGTCCGGTACTCGAATGGTATCTCCGCGTTAAATTGAGACTGGAAAACAACTATGCCACATTTTATAATTTGTTACCTCGATCAGGAACAATTCTAGATCTCGGTTGCGGCTATGGATTTCTATGCTACCTGTTACATCTTCGGTCGCGCGATCAAAGAATAATTGGAATAGACTATGATGAAGAGAAAATTGAAACGGCCGTTAACAGTTACCTCAAGACTGAGAAAATAGAATTTCATCAAACCGACATACAGAAATTTTCTTTTGAATCTTATTCAGGTATTGTGTTGAGTGACGTATTGCATTACCTGATGCCAGCACAGCAAGAAGCTCTATTAAATCGATGCTTTGCTTCACTGCTACCTGGAGGGGTAATGATTATTCGCGATGGCAATGCAGAATTAACGAAAAGACATGCAAGGACTCAGCTATCGGAATTTTTCTCTATTAAATTGTTAAAGTTTAACAAGGCTACAAATGCCTTGAATTACCTTGCCGTTGGCAAGATCCGCGCCTTAGCTGAAAACCATGGATCGACAGTTGAAATTGAGAATAGTTCAAGATTTACTTCTAATGTCTTAATTGTTATCCGAAAGAAGAACTAATCTGATAAGTCACTTTTATTTGAACAGTTAATTTTTTGAGACTTACTTTTTTGATGAGTTTCCTTCCCACAAATGAATCGAGTACTTTGCAATCATATTCATCTAGATGAAGCAGTACGATGTAGTGATTGTTGGAAGTGGGCTTGGAGGATTGGCCTGCGGCACTATCCTGGCAAAGGAGGGACGCAAGGTTTGCGTTCTTGAAAAAAATAATCAGATCGGTGGAAATCTTCAGACCTATGTCAGGGACCGCGTAATTTTCGATTCCGGAGTTCATTATGTGGGTGGTCTGGGCAAAGGCCAAAACCTCTATCAGCTTTTTCGTTTTTTGGGAATCATGGACAAGATCAAGATTCGAAAGATGGATGAGGATGTATTTGATTCCATTGTGTTTAATGGCGACCCTGTGGTTTATAAATATGCGCAGGGATACGATAATTTTATAAGAACACTGGTGAAAGAGTTTCCGGAGGAAGAGTCCGCCATACGTAAATATTGTCAGGTAATAAAGGAAGTATGTAGCAAGTTTCCATTGTACAACCTACGCATGGGTGGCGGACTTTTCGAGAAAATGGAATCTCTTGAGACCGATACAAAGACATTTATCGAGAGCATCACCTCGAATAAAAAACTTCAGCACGTTCTGGCAGGAAATAATTTACTGTATGCAGGGGCAGCGCACAAAACACCCTTGTATGTGCACGCCCTTATTTTGAACAGTTATATAGAAAGCTCTTGGCGATTCATTGATGGAGGCTCACAGATTTCAAAATATCTTGCCAAAGAGATAATATCGCGGGGAGGAAAAATCCTTAAGCATACTAAAGTTGTCAAACTAAAAGAGGAAGAGGGGCAATTGACCTATGCCGAGACAGACAAAGGCGAACGCTTTTACGGGACGCTCTTTATATCAAACATTCACCCTGTTCAAACCCTCGAAATGACAGAGAGTACGCTTATCAAAAAAGCTTTTCGCAATCGAATCAAGGGTTTGGAAAATTCTATTTCTGTTTTTTATGCCAATGTGGTGATAAAAAAAGACAGCTTTCTTCATTTGAATCATAACTACTATTATTTTGAAGAACAGGATCCGTGGGGCGTATTGAATTATACCAAGGAGAATTGGCCTATGGGCTTTGCTTTGTTTTACACCACCTCTTCAAAAGTCTCAGCCTACACCGAAGGTGTAACCGTAATGGCCTACATGCGCTTTGATGAGATGGAAAAATGGAAACATACCGTCAACACAGTCTCCAATGAGGTGAGCCGGGGCGAGGATTATGAAGCTTTTAAAAAAGAGAAAGCAGAAATCCTTTTCAACTATGTAGAGAAACAATTTCCAGGCTTTAAATCAAAGATTAAATCCTACACCACCGCTACCCCATTATCAGCCAGAGATTATATTGGCAATGAAGATGGTTCATTATATGGACTAACAAAAGATTTCCGCGAACCACTTAAGACTTTTATTTCACCAAGAACCAAAATTCCGAACTTATTTCTGACGGGTCAAAATATCAATCTTCACGGGGTCCTTGGTGTAACGGTAAGCTCCATACTGACTTGTGCGCAAATACTTGGTATGGAATATTTAATCAGTGAAATAAAGAATGCTCAAGAAGATAAGTAAAATAATAGCTTGGTTTTTAGGAATGCTTTTGCTGCTTCTGGCAGGATGTATTGTCTATGTTTATTTTTTTATTGCGATTGAACCACCCTCTCCTTCTTCACTGGCCGCAATGGATTATAAGATCACAGAAGTTGATTCTGGGTTATTCAAAATTGGGAGCAACTGGTTCAGAAGAAGTGAAAGTGGTTTATATGAACTATATGTTGAGGGTGAACCCTTCGAACGTGGTGTAGCCAACGGCAAACTCACCAAAAATCTAGTTGAGTACCAAGAAGTGGTTTTTACCAATCAATTAAAGCGGCTTGTCCCGTCCGCCATGTATCGCAATCTACTGAAGCATACCATCCGCTGGTTCAACCGAAATATGGATGCGGATATTCCAGAAGAATATAAGCTTGAGATTTATGGTGTTTCGCGCTCGGCCTCACCTGAGTTTAATGATATTGACTCGCCCTATCAACGGATGCTGAATTACCATGCTGCACACGACATCGGTCATGCACTGCAAAATATATCCTTGGTAGGATGTACTTCGTTCGCCACATGGGGAAACCGGTCGGAAGACAGTACACTAATTATCGGACGAAATTTTGATTTCTATCTGGGTGATGATTTTGCGAGGGATAAAATAATTGCATTTTATAATCCTTCAAGCGGCCATAAATTTATGATGGTCACCTTTGGCGGAATGACTGGAGTTTTATCTGGAATGAATGACCAGGGCTTAACCGTTACACTGAATGCAGCGAAGTCAGAGATACCCCTTTCTTCGGCAACGCCTATTTCGCTGGTAGCCCGCGAGATTCTTCAATATGCCTCAACCATAAAGGAAGCACATGAAATTGCCGCTAAGAGAAAAACATTTGTGTCAGAATCTCTGCTGATCGGATCGGCAAAAGATGGCAAAGCCTCTCTTATCGAAAAAAGCCCAGATGGGATGGACTTGGTCGAATCAACGAACAATTATATCATCAGTACCAATCACTTTCAGGGTAGCCCTTTAGGAGAAACACCACTTAATAAAGATCACATGGTGCAAAGCTCTTCGTTGTATCGATATGATCGTGTAAAGCAGTTGATCGAGAAGGATAAAAAAAATTCCATCGCAAAGACAGCTATCATTTTAAGGAATCAAAAAGGTATTGATGAAAAGGAGATTGGGATGGGAAACGAAAAGGCAATCAATCAACTAATAGCTCATCATGGAATTATTTTTCAACCAGAGAAGCGATTGGTATGGATATCAACAGCTCCGTGGCAATTGGGAAAGTTTGTGTGTTATGATCTCAATAAGATTTTTGGTTTGTCTATGGACAAGAATCATGAGATTTACGAAAACGAGCTTACTATTGCTGCTGATCCGTTTGTTAAAACGCCTTCGTACAGTGAGTATAAAAAATTTCTCCCTTTCCGTTTTCCGTTTAATCTACACACTGATCTTCAACCGAATAGTTTGATACGCTGGAATCCGGATTCTTATCAGGCATATATGGTAGCCGCAGATTATTACCTGGATCATAAAGCCTATGCTAAAGCTATTCCGATTTATCAATTGGGCCTTACAAAGGAAATCGCCACAACACAAGAAAGGATTCACATGGAAAAAAATCTTCAACTTTGTCAGGAAAAAATAAAATGATCATTGGTGTAGGTATAGATATGATTGAAGTGGATCGTGTCAACGAAAAGATAGGCAAGAACAACGGCTTTAAGGAAAAAGTATTTTCCGAAGGGGAGATTGTTTTCTGTGAATCAAAAAAAAATAAAGCCGAAAACTACGCGGCTCGTTTTGCGGCCAAGGAAGCATTTTTAAAAGCAACCGGATTGGGTTTAACGTTAGGGCATCAACTTTCAGAAATAGAAATTGTGAATGACGATCTGGGCAAGCCATCCTTTAATCTGACTGGTGAAGTTAAAAGCAAATCCTTAGAAAAGAACTGGAACAAAATACATTTATCTCTTTCTCACCTTAAAAATGTGGCGTGTGCAGTCGTCATCATTGAAGAATGAATCCTATTCCCGAAATTGAATTTCAGTCGCCAGCTAAGATTAAGGACTTTCAAGAAGGCCAATTGAAAAAATTATTGGCCTATGTGTCAACTCACTCACCTTTCTATAAACGCTATTTTGCTTCCTATGGCATTGACATAAGTTTAGTAGGTTCGCTGGAGGATCTTGCAAAGATACCGCCCACTACCAAAGATTTGTTCCATCAGTTTAACTGGGATTTTTTATGTGTTCCGCGAAATAAAATTGTGGAATATACCAGCACATCCGGTACGTTGGGTAAACCAGTAACAATCGCACTCACTGATGGGGATGTTAAACGCTTAGCCTACAATGAATTTATTTCATTCACTTGCGCGGATGGAACACCGGAAGATATTTACCAGTTGATGGTTTCACTCGATCGTCAGTTTATGGCGGGCATTGCATATTACGAAGGCATCCGAAAACTTGGAGCAGGATTGGTACGTGTAGGTCCAGGACTTCCTGCCATGCAGTTAGAGACCATTCACAGATTAAAACCGACCGTTCTTGTTGCCGTTCCATCGTTCATTATTAAGTTGATTGAAACAGCAAATCAGCAAGGAATTGATTTGAACAATAGCTCAGTCAAAGGAATTGTTTGTATTGGCGAAAGCCTGCGAACAAATAATTTTGAATTGAATACACTTGGCAAGAAAATTTCAGACGCCTGGAAAGTAAAACTTTACAGCACGTACGCTTCAACAGAAATGCAAACGGCATTTACAGAGTGCGGCCATGGAAGAGGCGGGCATCTTCACCCTGAATTATTACATATTGAATTGCTGGATGAAAATGATCTTCCGGCAAAAGAAGGAGAAGTTGGAGAGGTGACGATCACTACATTTGGTGTGGAAGGCATGCCTCTGATCCGTTACAAGACGGGTGACATGGCGAGCGTTTTTACCGGCCCTTGTGAATGCGGAAGAACAACCTTACGCCTCGGCCCAATCATGGGTCGAAAGCAGCAAATGATAAAATTAAAAGGCACCAGTCTATATCCGCAGGGAATTTTTGAAGTCTTGCAACAAACGGATTTTGTTCAGGATTATGCCGTGGAAGTTTCCACAGGTTCGTTGGATACGGACGAAGTAAAAATATTTGTACTTACAAATGAAGATCGGGTTGCTCAAAAGGAGAACTTAACGTCAGCATTTCAATCCCACTTGAGAATCATACCCGAAATCATTTTCTCAACGGCTTCTGAAATTGAAATCAAGCAGTCTGGTAGCCGTAAGGTCAAAAGGTTCATCGATAACAGGACAGTTTGATTTAAAGTATTTTTTTAGAAAGGTTTTACCATGCGGCACTCTATATTTCCCATGACTTCTCCCGTGATCTAATATTAAAAATGCCCAAGAAAGGTATTCTTGGGCATCGGAAGTGACCCCGGTAGGAATCGAACCTACATCCTCAGAATCGGAATCTGAGATTCTATCCATTGAAATACGGAGCCAGTTATTTTATAGAAACAAAATTACGGAAACAGTTTGATTAGCCAATTAACACATCGGCCTAATCAGCTAAATATGCTCTTTGTTGCCTTTCACCAAATCGTAGAGTAACTCGCGAGCGCGGTGAAGTTGAGCTTTTACAGTGCCTAGCGGTGCTTCCAGTTCAACGGCAATTTCTTCGTACGAAAGTTCATTGAAATAGCGAAGTCTTACCAGTTTTTGATATTTAGGTGGCAACATGCTCACAAATTCTTGCATAATCTGCTCCTTCTGCGCCCTAATGGTTTCTTCTTGTGGGTTTAGATTTTTATCTTCTACATCAATGGAAACAGAATCGCCATTATCATCGGTGTAGGTGTTTTCAATACTGAGTGTGTTCAGTTTTTTCTTGCGGATAAAATCGATGGTGTTGTTGGTGGCTATTCTGAACAGCCAAGTACTAAAAGTGAAATCCTTTTTGAATTTATGCAGGCTTCGAAAAGCCTTACCAAACGATTCGATGGTGAGATCTTCAGCATCATCAACATTGCGCACCATTTTCAAGATTACATGATAAACTGGCCGCCTATAGCGTTGCAGTAATTTGGCGTAAGCCTTCTCATCACCGTCCACGGCCATATCAATCAGCTTGAAATCTTCCAATGCTTTTGATGAAAACCGTTCTTCTATCTCTTCCATCGTACTTTTTTAGCTACTAACGCAATAATACCCGCTACAAGATAATAAAAGGCATAAATAAAATCTAAGAAGGGTGTTTTCCATGCTTCAAAACTAACACCCAATGCTTTGGCTGCAAAATGAAAGAGAGCCACAAGCACTATCCAGCGAAAGCCAATCAATACTAAAATTTCAAAAGCGGCATCACTGAAAAAGCTGGTTGGTAAAACGAATAAACTCACTGCCACCAACGACAGCATGAAAAGACCCAACATTACTTTTGTCTCGAACTTATAAAACTTGCCCACCGACAAATGCCTTATCTTTTGATGATAAAACTCATCAACACTTGTTTTGGGTTTTGAAAAGGTAACGGTATCCACGCCAAGTGCTATTTTTGTATTGATCTTGGTGGCATGTTGATTCACAAATAAGTCGTCATCGCCACCTGTTATTGTAAGATGTTTATTGAATCCCTTATTATCCAAAAACAACGACTTGCGATACGCCAAGTTTCTGCCTACACCCATGTAAGGCTTGCCTAGCAGAGCAAAGCCAATAAATTGAATGGCGGTGAGCAATGTTTCATACCGAATAAAGGCATTTAACAATCCGGGAAATTTTTGATAGGCCGAATAACCTATCACTATCTGAGCATCGGCAGTAAAATATTCGCTCATGCGGGCAATCCAATTTTCGGTGGCGGGTCTACAATCGGCATCGGCCAATAGTACCCAATCGAATTTAGCGGCTTTTATCCCCAACGTAAGTCCAAATTTTTTACCATTCATGGCATCTGGCTTGTTGGTAACACGCACCATTTTTAAACGCGAATCATGTTTGGTGGCTTCCAACAAATAATCGTACGTGCCATCGTTGCTGCGATCTTCAACTATTATCAATTCAAATTCGGGATGCTTTTGATTTAATAGTATCGGAATTAGCTCTTTCAGATTGTCCTCTTCATCATGAGCACAAATAATAACAGAAACGGGCTGAGGAGAATTGCGGGGAACATTGCGATGGCGAACAAAAGCAATTAGCAAAGCAATCAAATAAGCGAATTGAATCGCTAAAACCAGAAAACTAATAATTATGACGGCTTGCAAAGGGGTTGGCTTTTGTAATTAAAGGCACAAAGATAGAATCAATGAATTACTTTGCACGCAAATCCCGCAAGGCAATTGAAACAAACCTTTGCTGAATTGCCAGAACGGGTTAAATTTGCGGCTCTTTAAAATTTTAGGAAACATTAATCTCTGGTTGATATGGCATTGATAAGTACGTTGAGAACGAAAATGACCAAATGGGTGGTGGGTTTTATTGCCCTCGCTATGATTGCCTTTATTGTGGGCAGCGATTTGTTTGGCAGTGGCCCTCGTTCCATTTTTGGTGGTAATAATAACGTGATTGGCGAAATTGGTGGACACAGCGTGACTACCGATGAATATCAAGCCGAGCTTCAGGATAGGGAAAACAACTACATTCTCAACTTTGGCCGCCAACCAGGCGAGCGCGAGCAACCAACACTTCGCCAACAAGCATGGGATCTGTTAATAGCCAAGTACGCGATACAACCTCAGTATGAAAAAGTAGGCGTGCAAGTAACCACCGATGAAATCTGGGACATTGTGCAAGGAAAGAACATAGACGAGAACATCAAGCAATCGTTTTTGGATTCGTTAGGAAAGTTTGATAGAAACAAATTGATCCAATACTTACAATCATTGGATGCGCAACCTGCTAACTCCGAGGCCAGAATTCGCTGGAATCTTTTCAAGCAAAGTTTAATACCAGGCCGCGAGCGCTTGAAATATGAGAATCTGATTGTGAAAACCAACTATGTTACTGAAGCCGAAGGCGAGCGCGACTTTCATAATCAAAATGATGTGGCTGAAGTAAAGTACCTCTACGTGCCTTTCTTTTCTGTAAGTGACTCAACTATAAAAGTTACCGACAGCGATTTGAGAAACTTTTACGACAAGAATAAAAAGAAATATAAAGTTTCGTTATCCAGAAGCTTAAGTTATGTTGACATACCGTTAGTGCCAACACCTGAAGATTCATTGGCCATCCGTCAGGAATTGGAAAGAGCAAAAGATGCTTTTGCTACTACTACGGAAGATTCTGCTTATGCTGTAAACAACACCGATGGCAAAAATGCTTTCGAGAAAATTCCTACTTCAAAATTGCCTGCTTTTTTGAGCAATCAAAAAGAAAACCTAATCGCTGGAACAGTGCTTGGCCCAATCATGGAAGGGGGAAGTTACAAACTGATAAAAGTTGTTAAGATTGGTGAGGATACTATTGGCACTGCAAAAGCAAGCCATATTCTAATTAAGTGGGATAAGGATACACCAGAAGATAAAAAAATAGCGAAAGCAAAGGCCACAAAAATCTTAAACGAAATTAAGGCTGGTGCCGATTTCGCAGCTAAGGCGCGTGAATTTGGAACTGATGGATCAGCCTCTAAAGGTGGCGATCTTGGTTATATTACCTCGGGCCTAATGGTGAAGCCTTTTGAAGATGAGGTGTTCAAAGCGAAGAAGACAGGCTTACTCCCTGAATTGACTGAAACAACATTTGGCTACCACCTAATCAAAGTAACTGAAGTTAAAAATAGTACCGCTTACACCATTGCAACGGTTGAGCGCGCCATCACGCCAAGTGAAGCCACCCAAAATGAGGCATTCCGCAAGGCTGATACATTTGCTGGAAACTTATCAGGTGTTGAGGCTTTCAAAGAAAGGGCAAAAAAAGAAAACCTTATTGTGTACGATGCTAAAGATGTAGCCACCACCGAGCGAAGAATAAACAACTTAGGTGAAGCTCGCCAAATGGTAACATGGCTCTTCCGCGATGCCAAAGAAGGAAAGGTATCGGAAGTATTTGATTTAGACGATAGCTACGTTGTTGCTGTAATGACAGGCGAAACTGAAGAAGGCTTCAAATCCTTTGAAAAAGTGAAAGAAGAAATCACTCCTTTAGTAAAAAATGAATTGAAAGGAAAAGTTATTATCGAAAAGCTAAATGCACAGAAAGGTGCGTTGGAAGATATTGCAAAATCATTTGGATCAGATGCAGTAGTAAACACAGCAAGTGATGTTAAACTAAATGGAAATACATTAGGTACTATTGGGTTCGATCCTCTTGCAGTTGGAAAATCCTTCTCGTTGGAAGGCGGCAAAACAACCAAACCTTTTGCAGGAGAAAATGGTGTGTTCATTATTGAAGTAAAAAATAAAACGGTTGCCCCAGCCAGTGATTATTCTATCTTCAAGAATCAGGCACTACAAGCTGTTAATGGAAGAGTAGCCTATTATGTATCGGAAGCAATGAAAGATGCTGCTAAGATAGAAGACAAGCGATATAAATTTTATTAGTAGATAAATCACAAAAATTAAGCGCCCCTTCAATGGGGCGTTTTTGTTATGATAGATGAAGCTTGGTATACATCGTTTCAAGAAAAGTTGGATCAACACTATGTTTGGCCCACACTGTATATTTTTAAATTTATTGTGCCGAAAAATAAAGAGCAGGAACTGAAAGACCTCTTTCCACTTCATACAGCTGCAGAAAAAGAATCCAAGAAAGGAAACTACGCAAGCATCACCTTCCAGATGATGATGCCCTCCAGCGATGCGGTTATTGAAGTTTACAAGAAGATAGCGGCTGTGGAGGGTATTATAGCTTTGTAAAAATTACTTCAAGCCATCTAGATTTAAGCTGCAAGCAATTGAATCAGCCTGAAAGTATGCCGCTTGTGGCCTAAAGCTAAAATGTTATCTTTATTCACTAAAACGCATCTTATCATCATGTGGATTCAAGAAAACAACAAGCTTAAAAAGACATTTACCTTTAAGGACTTTACTGAAGCTTTTGGGTTTATGACAAAAGTGGCCATTGAAGCTGAGAAGATTAACCATCATCCTTTCTGGACAAATGTTTATAACACTGTAAGCTTTGAGTTATCCACTCATGATGCTGGGGATATTGTTACCCATAAAGATCATCAATTAGCAAAAGCCATTGATTCATTAGCTTGATTACCGAAAAACCCTCTCTGTATTTAGTACCTACACCCATTGGTAATTTGGGTGATATAACCTTTCGAGCCATTGAAATTCTTAAATCGGTAAATACAATTTTGGCCGAAGACACACGCAAGTCAGGCATACTTTTAAAGCACTATGAGATAAATAAACCCCTGCAAAGCTTTCATATTTTTAATGAACATCAGACACAAGGCAATTTGGTAAACAGAATGAAAGGTGGCGAAACCATGGCGTTGGTAAGCGATGCGGGCACACCTGGAATTTCTGATCCTGGATTTTTATTGGTGCGCGAAAGTTTAAAAGCCGGATTGAAGATTGAATGCTTACCTGGTGCCACAGCCTTTGTGCCAGCACTAGTAAAGTCAGGGTTTCCCTCTGATAGGTTTGTGTTTGAAGGATTTCTACCACACAAGAAAGGAAGGCAAACACTTATCAAAAAACTGGCAGAAGAAGAGCGAACAATTATACTCTACGAATCGCCCCATCGTTTGATAAAAGCATTGGAACAGATGCTTGAATTTTTTGGACCCGATAGAAACATTTCAGTTTCGCGCGAGCTTACAAAAGTGTTTGAGGAAACTGTTACAGGAACTGTAGCTTTTGTGCTAAATCACTTTAAAGCGAAAGAAGTGAAAGGGGAAATAGTAATTGTGATTGAAGGGAAGAGCAGCTAATAGAATTTAGTCGATAGAATTTAGACTAACTGATAAACAGATTTATATTTAAGAGAAAATCATTTTCGCCTTAATGCTATGGACTGCAACTCACTAACCATCGACCAACTTTATGAACTTAATTGAAATTGAGAAGAACGTAGTTGAATTATGCCTTGAGGTGGGTCATTTTATTGAAACCGAATCAAAAAATTTCGATAAGAATCGGATCGAATTAAAAGGCGAAGGCTTCAACAATTTGGTTTCGTATGTCGATAAGGAATCGGAAAAAAAACTGGTGGATGCATTATCAAAGATTCTTCCTGGTGCAGGTTTTATGGGAGAAGAAGGCGCATCCATTGATGGCACTAACGATTATAAATGGATCATCGATCCACTTGATGGCACTACTAACTTCACACATGGCCTTCCTATTTTTGCGATCAGCATTGGGCTAACAAAGCACAACGATGTAGTTGTTGGTGTAGTGCATGATATAACGCGAGGCGATGCTTACCATGCTTCAAAAGATAATCCTGCATTTTGTAACACTACAGAAATACACGTATCAAAAGCTACTATGTTGAGCGAAAGCTTATTGGCAACAGGCTTCCCTTACTACCATTTTGAAAAGCGAGAAGCTTATCTTGACATTATAAAAACATTTTTAGATAAAAGTCATGGCATACGCAGATTGGGTAGTGCCGCCATTGATCTGGCGTATGTGGCCTGCGGCCGTATGGAAGGATTTTTTGAATACAATCTTAACGCTTGGGATGTTGCTGCCGGTGCGTTAATAGTTCAGCAAGCAGGAGGTAAAGTAACTGACTTTAGTGGTGATACTAATTTTCTGTTTGGTGGCGAATTGGTAGCGGCTTGTGGCGTACATAGCGAAATGTTGGAGGTGATTAAAGACAAATGGAAAAGTAACTGATGCTAGATTTCAAGATATTGATAACTATCTAGCATCAGTTTATTTATTCGCTTTTCAATGATTCCGCAGGATTAATAATTGCCGCCTTATACGATCTATAACCAACTGTTATTACCGCTATTAAGAAGGTAATACCTAAACCTGCCAAAAATATTTCTGGCCCCATAGTTATTTTATACGCAAAGCCTTTCAGCCATTGATTCATAATGTACCAAGCGGCTGGTGCGGCTAACACAAAGCCGATACCAATAAGCTTTACATACTCCTTTGAAAATGAAAACACAATACTTTCTACGGAAGCTCCTAACACTTTGCGCACACCAATTTCTTTTGTTTTTTGATTGGCCATAAAAGTGGCCAGGCCAAACAAACCCAAACAGCCTATGAATATTGCTATTAATGTAAATGAAGTGAGCAACGTTGACATTTTTTCTTCACGCTCATAAAACTGTTTTATTTGCTCATCCATAAATTCATAAGAAAAAAGAAACTCAGGGTAAGTCGCATCCCATTTTTGTTGGATCTGTTTTATGGATTCCTGAAAATTAGCTTGGTTTACTTTTACGGATAGGTTGCGATACCCTCCCAAATGATTGAACATGGCTGTAGCCTCTATAGTTTCATGAAGAGAAACTGTATGGAAATCTTTAACCACACCAACTACAGGAAGATTCTTTTTCCACATCTTCAAACTCTTACCTATGGCATCATTAGGGTCCGTATAGCCAATCATCTTAGCCAATTTTTCATTCACAATAAAGCCCTGGGCTGTATCAAGATCAAGCACATTTTTTCCTGCAACTAATGGCAATTGAAATAATGTAATATAATTTCCATCAATCAGTTTTATCTGCGCTTCGTAGTCTTTTCCATCTTCTGTTTTAAAGCTAGTTCCACTTACAGATCCTGAAGATGGAGGTCTATTACTCAAACTTGCCGTTTCAACTCCTGAGATTCTGGAGATTTCTTCGCGAAGTATTCTTACGGGTTTGGTGTCCGGTAGACCAATGATAATGATGGCATCTTTAGCAAAACCCAAATCTTTACTTTTAAAATAATTCATTTGGCTTATCAATACAATTGTACCGATGATAAAGAATTGCGAAATACAGAATTGCAAAACTACCAATGCCCTGCGCAACATAAATCCTGAAGAATTTTTATTGCCCATTTTATTTTTCAATGCTTCGATTGGATCAAAACCAGAAAGAACAAAGGAAGGATACAATCCAGAAAGAAGTGCAACTATAATTGAAACCCCAATAACAAAAACCCATAAGTTCCAATCGGTGGAAAAGTTGAGTTGAAGGTTTAAATCCAAAAAAGGATTCAAAAAAGACAATCCGATTTCTGCCACGACTAACCCTAAAACCATTGCTGCTATTGATACTAGAGATGCTTCACCCAAAAATTGAAGAATCAATTGACTGCGCGTACTTCCCATTGTTTTGCGAATACAAACTTCTTTTGATCGTTTAATCGCCTCGGCTGTAGATAGGTTAATGAAATTGATACAGGCTGTTACTACTAAAAAAATTGCAATCACTATCAACACAGAAAGCATGGCTTTGCTCACCGTATTATAATTGTAATTACCGAAGCGATCATCATAATGCACATCGGCAAAGGGTTGAGCAATAAATCGTTCATGATCGGCATCTTCTCCTAAATATTTTTTACCAAAATCAGCCAACCGGCTTTTAAGTTTTTCAATGCTCTCACCTTCTTTTAGTAAAATATAACATTGATCATCGCTATTGATGCTATGCCATCCGTTCTTCTCACGGTCTGCTTTTATGGTAATGTGGGAGAGCATTATATCAAAAGGCATATCTGTATTGTTGGGCGCATCCTCTACAATAGCCGTTACTTTGTAATCCTTTTGCTCGTGCCTAATTACTTCACCAATCGCATCTTCTTTACTAAAATATTTCTGGGCAAGCTTTTTAGAAATTACTGCTCCATTCGGTTCGTCAAGACCTTTCGTCACATCACCAATTAGAACCTTTCTGTCAAAAATTTTGAAAAAATTGGATGCAATAAAAGCGATACCATGTTTCTCTTCATATTTTTTAAAATCGCCTTTGGGTTGAGCAATTGAAATGACGCCTCCATTTTCATATTGGGTCAATGTTACTTCTTGGGCTTCAGGGAAATCTGTTTTGAAAGCGTCAGGTAATACAGTTGGTATGCCAGAGGTATAATTCTTACCGCCATTGTTAGTATCATCAAATTCGGTGGCCACTCGGTAGATGCGATCTACCTTAGCATGATAGCGATCAAAGTTGTCCAAATGCCTTACAATCAAAAACAATATCAAACTAGATGCAATGCCTAGTGTAAGTCCGAATAAATTGATGGCAGCACTGCCTTTTGATCTCCAGAGGTTTCTAAAAGCAGTGATGAGATAATTCTTTAGCATAAAATTTATGGATTGTTAATGGCTATGATTTCTACAAAAGCAAAAAAGTTTTGATCACAGATTACAATCACAAGTCAATAGTAGTGCCACACATAAAACCACATAATTTGAACAGACAGAAAGATGCCACTATAAAAAATGTACGAATGTGAAAGCTGTTGTTCGCCAACGGACGGCTGAATCTTTTAACAATCTTGTATGTTTAGTGATTAGTTGATTAAATTTGATTTATGGTTCAGCAGATATTAATCGTAGTTCTTTTTGCAACTGCTCTATTCTTTGTAGGCAGAATGATCTATAAATCCTTTCAAGCTAAATCGGGCTGTGCCACAGGCTGCGCCAAATGCAGTGCCGTGGATTTTGCCAAAATTGAGCAACAACTAAAGGAGAAAGGGGTTTAGACTCTTATGCAGTGACTCCTAGAAGATTATTTGGTTTTTAAATGCCTCACAAAATAATCTGCAACAGCTTGGTAAACCGTTATCGAATTGTTGAAGTTCATCCAATGATGTGTGTCGTCAACAATCATAAGAGTTTCATAGGGAATCTTTCTTTTCTCCAAACGATTTATCAAATCAACACTTTGGTTAAACCTAACATTTCTATCGTCATCTCCATGAATGATCAATACGGGAGATGTCCAAGTATCCATAGATGAAACAGGCGAAGATGTCCAAGCAATCTTCAATGCTTTTTCTGCATCTGGATAACGTTCATATTTTTCGGTAGATAAAATATTTTTTGCGCGCTCGGTAGTCCAATCATGCACACCATGAATATCCACGCCAGATTGAAAAATCTTTGAATCGTGGGCTAATGCCATTGCTGTTAAGAAGCCACCATAAGAGCCACCATAAATGCCAATTTTCGAGGCATCCACAAAAGTTTGTTTTTGAAGCCATTCTCCTGCGGCTTTAATATCTTGATACTCGGAGGCACCTGTAGAACCCCCATTGGCCGGATTATGAAAATCATACCCATAGCCAATACCCAAACGATAGTTAACTGACAACACCACAAAACCTAGGCTTGCTAAGTATTGATTGGAAGCATAGGCGTTTGAATAATAATCAGAGTAATGCCAGCCTAATAGCATTTGGCGAGGGGGGCCACCATGCACATATACTATAGCCGGCTTTTTGGGCGCACCCCCAACAGGCTCAAACAAATCGGCATGGACAGTAACGCCATCGGCAGACTGATAGATTACCTGTTTGGGTATTACTAATTTATTCAATGGAAAATCTTTAATAAGTTCTTCGCTTAGCAATTGAATCTTGTTTTGATTCAGCTTCATAACAGCAGGGAGTGGTGGCCTTTGAGCAGTTGCACTAATAAACGCGGTTGTTGATCCATCGCCCGTAATAATAGGAGTCCACTCTAGTCCACTACCTGGGGTTAGCACTTGCATATCTGCTTTATCTACACTTACTTTCGCAGCATGCCTTCTTTCAATATCTAGTTTGTCGCTGCCTGTATTGGCATCAAAGGTTAGGTATTTTTTATCCGTGCTTAAGCGGATGTGCTCACACATAAAATCGCCAGGGGTTAATAAAATTTCTTTTCCTCCGCTTGCGCTGATAGAATATAAATGCGGCCATCCATCTTGATAGGATAGAAATACAATGATATTGTTGGCAGCCCAATTTAAGTTAGTCGATCCGTGTGTTGAAGGAATTGAACCGCGAAGTGTTGTAGGTGCTTTCCATAAAATTTTTTCCTTACCACTTGAAACATCTGCAGTATAAATACTCCAAGCACTATGCCTTTTAACTAATAATGAATCAGGCTCACCACCTATTCCAGGGATTCTTATAAATACTATTTTGCTGCCATCAGTCGACCACTTTGGTGAATAATCACGACTGAAAGAAGGCGCAATCCATTTTACTGAAGTTGATCCCATGCTATAAACTCCAATAATGGAATGATCTTTTCTATCAGAAACAAACATTAAACTTTTTCCGTCAGGAGACCATTGCAATGAACTTGCAGTTCCTTTTATTGTGAATACATTTTTAGCTGGAGCTGAACCATCAATTGGAGAAGTCCAAATTTGGCCGCCTTTAATGAAAGCAATCACAGCGCTATTAGGTGAAACAACAGGCTCGTCACCTTCCGATAAGTATTTTACTTCGCCTCCTGCAAAGGGAATGGAAGCTATTTGTACTTTAAAAGGATTAACATCAAAAATCGGATTGATGGGCAGTTCGTCATCCCAATTGGAACCATGATCGCCTCCACGAACAAACACCACCCACTTTCCATCATCTGTAATGGAAAGACTGGTGATTTCTTGACCATCGTCAGCCAAAAAGTTGGTAACTTTTCTTGGTTTAAAATCTGGCCCTTCAGCCACATACACATTACGTCTACCTTGTTCATCCATTGCCCAAGCTATCTTCGAGCCTTGAGACGAAGTACATAATTCGGTAGGGAACGGATACTTTTTGAATTCTAGTAATGAATGATTTTGAGCCCACAATTGGAATGGAAATAAAAGAAATAAGATTAATTTTTTCATTGTGAATAGGATTACTTTTTGTTAAGAACAAGATGCCAAAGCAATAATAAAAATGAGGTCTACTATTCTTTTCACAGGCTATTCTTTTTGTAAAAGATACTGACTATCCTACGGAAGAACCGTTTCTCAAACTCCCAGAAAAAATTAAACTGACCAAAAATTCCGCCATATAATAATAAGAAAAGATTATAGACGGGCAGTATCAATACATAGTAAGCTATAGATGCCCAAAGTGGCCTTGGAGCCCCATCAAATAGATATTGAAAAAGGGGTCTCTTCAAAAAGAATATAGTAAAACCAGTGCAGGCGAAGACGGTTAGAATAACAACCACTTGTAGTGTACTGCCCACTTTCCAACGGGTTTGAAGTTTATCAATCCAACTCATCTGTCAATTAATTGCGAAACAATATAAGGATAAGTTTCATTGTCAGCTTTGAAACAGAAAAGGAAATGTTTGCCAATGTTTGGTAGGCGGAAGACTAGCCGTGATAACTAGCTTCTCCTTTTTAACAGGATGTATAAACTCTAACTGACGGGCATGCAAAGCAATGCTTGCATCGGGAAGTGGCGAGGCAGCGCCATATTTTAAATCACCCAAAATAATACAGCCAATGCTTGCCAATTGTACTCTAATTTGATGTGGCCTTCCTGTTATCGGGTTCACTTCTACTAAAAATTTTCCGCCTGACTGCCCTACCAATTCATAATTTAATTCGGATCGCTGTCCCTTTGCGCTTTCGCGGATGTAGGCGGTGGTTTTATTTTTCTTCTCATCTTTTTCCAACCAATGGATAAGTGTATCTCTCTCTTTTGGCGGACGTGAACTTACAATTGCTAAATAAGTTTTTTTTGTTTCCTTATTCCGAAATAATTCATTCATCCGCTCAAGTGCTTTAGATGTTCGTGCAAAAACAACTACCCCACTTACGGGTCTATCCAGTCGATGAACAACACCTAAAAAGACTTCACCAGGCTTCTGATATTTTTCTTTTATGTATTCCTTCCCCAATTCAACCAAAGGTTTGTCACCTGTTTCATCACCTTGAACTAATGTGCCGCAACGTTTATTGATAACGAGTAAGTGGTTGTCTTCGTAGAGAATGTTTAGCATCCCTCAAACATCTGAAAAAATTTATAACTTTAACTATGCAAACAGCAACAATCGACAAAACTAAAGAGTGGAAATTGAAAACCCTGCGCTTTACTTGGCCGAAGAAGGTGAAGTGACTTCTAAATTGTTATCTGGATTGGTATTTAGGTTTGAAGAATTGTTTAGGGAATAAATCTTAATTCACTTCTTCCTTGCCAATACTCCAAAACATCCATTATCTGCAGGAAGTGAAGAGCAACTAAAACCAAGAGATTCTAAAAATTTAACAGCTGTTTCGTGATTGCGCTTTTCTTTATCTAGCGGATGATCTTCCATAAAGATCATCTTCACCTTATCCCAAATATGTTTGGGTGTTTCATACAAAATAGGATACTCACTTCCTTCACAGTCTAGTTTCAGCAGATCGATTGTCGAGATGTTGTTCGACTCAACGATTTGCTCTAGCGTAATCGCTTTTACTTTTATTGTATTATGATTGGTATCTGAAAAGTCGGTGTAAATAGAGGCTGTCACTGAGTTATCATTCTCCACTTCTTTATAGATGGTAACTTCATCGATGGGGCTTCCGGTAACGGCTCTATTAAAAACGGTTACTTTATCTGCCATTATTTTATTGCGCTTTACATTCGCTTGAAACAGTGTATAGTTCTCTACAATCGGTTCGTAAGCAAACACTTTTGCATCCGTTAGTTTAGAAAACAACATCATGTTGAAGTAGCCAGCATTGCCCCCAATATCAACAATCAAGGGATTCTTTGGCAGAAGCTTTACCAACTCATTGATCCGATAAAAATCGGACATGAAGATTTCTTTAAACACCATGTACAGCGAACGGGTAGGCACGGAAAATTCAATCTTGTTGCCTTTGGTAACAATATCCATAGGCAAATACGTTTTGTTACGCTTCTGCTTAAAATGAGCTTGCCAGTTGGATACGAAGCGAAACAAATTTCTATATCTACCGATTGAAGAGTGTTCCATCAACTTAGTTTATTGTTTGTTGGTTCTTTTTCTTTGTCCAAAGTATCAACATTTCATTTGTTGTTAACACGCTTTTAAATCCCTTACTTTTAAGACCAGCTTGAAGCAGTTTGTCGCCTGTCCAAAGTTTTCCTTTTAAATGTTTTGTTAAGGCAACAAAGTCAGTATCGTCTATGTCAATCCCTTCAGTAATTTTTTCTGAGTCTTCCCAGGTTTTTTGAGAGATTATTTCTTCATTAACGAATAAAATTTTTGTCAAGAGAGTATAGTAAGCCTCTTCAAGTTGCTTATCAGTCAGCTTTGAAATCTTGATTAGTTTGATCCAATGTCTTTGAATCTCAGTTCTCATGTATTGAGGGCTGTAAAATTCAAATATGCCGTCAGCGTTAAATAGTAGCTGGCCAAAAGTTGTTTGTGTTCTCAATAAGGCACTGAAAATAATATTTGAATCAACAACAATTTTCATTTAATAAATCGCTTCCTATTTTTTTTCCACCAGCCCTTTTTTATGTCTTTGCTAAGTTTGTCTACATCTACTTGTTTTGCTTGAGATTGGTCGGTTGCCTCTTTATATAAAAGATAGTTTATGATATTTTGAAGTCCTTCTGTGTCAATGTAAGACGGAAGTCTAATGATCACTTCTTTTTTAGTCCGTTCAATCACCATTTTCTTAAAATTTATATGCTAAAATCGCTTTTTATATTGTCAATCCCAAAACTGATACCCAACTGAAATTTAAACTTTAAACTCTGAAGTAAAGTGGAAAGTAATGTCTGGAAAATTGTCCTGCACCATTTGAAGCCACGCTCTCGACTCAGCCATAAACACAAGCTTGCCATCCTTGTCGCGGGCAATGTGCCGCTGCTTGCTATCAATAAATTCTGCGAGCTTCTTTTCGTCCTTGCTACTTATCCAGCAGGCTTTGTAAATGCCTTGGTGCATAAACTCGGCCGTGGCGTTGTATTCGTTTTTTAATCGAAACTGGATTACCTCAAATTGAAGAGCGCCTACCACACCCACTACTTTTCGTTTGCCCAGATCGTAAGTAAACAATTGAGCCACCCCTTCCTCCATTAATTGTAGCAAGCCTTTTTCAAGCTGCTTGGTTTTCATGGCGTCTTTGTTGAGTACTTCTTTAAAAATTTCGGGCGAGAAACTTGGGATGCCCGTGTACATTAACTTCTCACCACTAGTCAGCGTGTCACCAATTTTTAAGTTGCCAGTGTCATAAAGTCCGACAATATCGCCAGGCCACGCCTCATCCACAGTTTCTCTGTCCTGCGCCATAAAAGCAGTGGCGTTTGAGAATCGTATTTCTTTGTTTTGCCTTACGTGATAGTAATTAGTGCCACGCTCGAACTTGCCACTGCAAACCCTTAGAAACGCAATACGGTTGCGATGTTTCGGATCCATGTTGGCATGGATCTTAAAAATGAATCCTGAGAACTTTGTCTCTTCGGGCTTTATTTCTCGCACGCTAGTTTCGCGATCTATGGGAGGCGGAGCAATTTTTATAAACGTATCCAGCAGTTCTTTTACCCCAAAATTATTTACGGCACTGCCAAAGAAAACTGGAGCTACTTTGCCTTGCAGGTAATCGTCAACACTAAAATCAGGATACACACCTTCTATCAACTCAACATCTGCGCGAAGCTGCTTGGCATTGTTCTCTCCTACCAGCCTTTCAACTTCGGGGTCGTTGATGTCTGCTATTTCAATTGATTCGGAAATCGTTGTTTTACTTGATGTGAAAAGTTTGAGGCTTTTTTCATACAAACTATATACACCTTTAAAGCCCTTGCCCATGTTAATCGGCCAACTGAGCGGACGAACTTTTATGGCAAGCTTAGCTTCTATTTCATCCAGGAGATCAAACGGGTCTTGCCCTTCACGGTCCAATTTATTGATAAAACAAAGTACTGGCGTGCTGCGCATACGGCACACTTCCATTAGCTTTTCAGTTTGACTCTCTACGCCTTTCACGCAATCAATCACCATGATTACGCTATCCACGGCAGTAAGTGTACGATAGGTGTCCTCTGCAAAATCCTGGTGACCAGGAGTGTCAAGAAGATTGATCTTCATATCCTTATAATTGAAGCCCATCACGGAAGTGGCTACAGAAATACCACGCTGTTTTTCAATTTCCATCCAGTCGCTGCGAGCATGGTCTTTAATTTTGCTCGATTTTACAGCTCCAGCCTTTTGGATAGCTCCACCAAAAAGAAGGAGTTTCTCGGTAAGAGTTGTTTTTCCCGCATCGGGGTGACTAATAATACCAAAGGTTCTGCGCTTGGCTATTTCTTGTTCTAATGTCATAATAAAAGTGGCGCAAAGCTACGGAATTAAGGTCTATGGCTTACAAAAGAATCACATCATTGATTAAATCTTAAGATTCACGTAAGTTTGAATATGAAATCAGAAGTAATCCAAATCGACTCTGAAATACTTGGAGGAACTCCAGTGTTCAAAGGTACCAGAGTACCAATCGAAACCCTCTTCGATCACTTGGAAGACGACATTTCAATCGATGATTTTTTAAAAGATTTTCCCACCGTTACCCATCAGCAAGCAGTAGATGTAATCGAATTGGCAGGGCAGATTCTCACCAGCAAAGATTTCAAAAAAAATTATGAAGCTGCTGCTTGATGAAAACTTGCCTTACCAACTATCCTTAGACTTTCCTGAGCACGAGGTGTTTACCATTCAACAAAAAGATGGGCTGGGAAATCGAATGGTGCTCTACTAAAATTGATGATGGAAGATGGAATTGAGATATTCTTGACAGCGGATAAAAATCTGCAACACCAACAAAACTTTAAAAAATATCCGATTCCAGTTCTGGTAATAAATGTATTCCGATTGAATTATAATCAGATCAAACCTTTGATACCAAAAATAAAAGAAGCATTACAGTCCAATTTGTCAAATGGGTCAACTATCATTTCAGCGTAAACATTTATTCCCTGCCACTCTGTCACTATTTTCTGTAAAAACCTACTTGGCACAACCATTGACTAAGGTGTGAGAATCTTGAAATCAAAAACACCGAAAATATGGGAAAAATAATTGGAATAGACTTAGGAACGACCAACTCGTGCGTTGCCGTAATGGAAGGAAACGAACCAATAGTGATAGCCAACAGCGAAGGCCGCAGAACTACGCCTTCCATCGTGGGCTTTTTAGATAATGGTAAAGGCGAACGCAAAGTGGGAGATCCTGCCAAGCGCCAATCCATCACCAACCCAAAAAATACCGTTTCGTCTATCAAACGGTTTATGGGCAAAAACTTCAACGACACCACAAGTGAAATGAAGATGGTGAGCTACCAAGTTGAAAAAGGAAATAATGACACCGTGCGCGTGCGCATTGGCGATAGACTTTATACTCCTCAAGAAATCTCTGCCATGATCTTGCAAAAGATGAAAACTACGGCCGAAGATTATTTGGGCACAACCGTAACAGAGGCCGTTATCACGGTACCTGCTTACTTTAATGATGCCGAACGTCAGGCTACAAAAGAAGCTGGCCAGATTGCTGGTTTAGATGTAAAGCGTATCATCAACGAGCCAACAGCTGCTGCTTTGGCTTATGGATTGGATAAGAAAAATAAAGACATGAAGATTGCCGTGTACGACCTTGGTGGTGGTACGTTCGATATCTCTGTATTGGAATTGGGCGATGGCGTGTTTGAAGTAAAATCTACCAACGGTGATGTGCACCTTGGCGGTGATGACTTTGATATGCGCATTATGAATTGGCTTGCCGATGAATTCAAAGCCGATAAAAACATTGACTTGCGTAAAGACCCGATGGCTCTTCAACGCTTAAAAGAAGCTGCTGAAAAAGCCAAGATTGAGTTGTCAAGTTCAAACGAGACTGAAATCAATTTGCCTTATATCACTTCCGTGGATGGAGTGCCAGAACATTTAGTTCGCAAATTGAGTCGTGCAAAGTTTGAGCAATTGGCTGACGATCTTATCAAAAGAACATTAGAGCCTTGCCGCAAAGCGGTTGAAGATTCTGGTTATTCAGTTTCTCAAATTGATGAAGTAATTTTAGTAGGAGGTTCTACTCGTATACCTCGCATTGTTGAAGAAGTGGAAAAGTTCTTTGGCAAGAAACCATCGAAAGGCGTAAACCCTGACGAAGTAGTTGCTATTGGTGCAGCTATTCAAGGTGGTGTGTTGACGGGCGAAGTAAAAGATGTGTTGTTGTTAGATGTTACTCCTCTTTCATTGGGTATCGAAACGATGGGTGGCGTAATGACTCGCTTGATCGAATCGAACACTACTATTCCTTCTAAGAAATCAGAAACATTCTCAACGGCATCCGATAATCAACCTTCAGTAGAAATACATGTGTTGCAAGGCGAACGCCCTATGGCAAAAGACAATCGCAATATTGGCAGATTCCATTTAGATGGCATTCCTCCTGCGCAGCGTGGTGTACCTCAAATTGAAGTTACGTTTGATATTGATGCCAATGGTATCCTTCACGTTTCTGCAAAAGATAAAGGCACAGGGAAAGAACAAAAGATTCGTATTGAAGCGTCTTCTGGCTTAACCGATGCGGAAATCCAAAAGATGAAGCAAGAAGCGCAAATGCATGCCGAATCCGATAAAAAAGAAAGAGAGAAAATTGAGAAGATAAATCAAGCAGATTCATTGATTTTCCAAACCGAAAAGCAATTGAAAGAATTTGGAGAGAAACTTTCTGAAGGAAACAAAACTGCCATTACTGGCGGATTGGAGAAGTTGAAAGCAGCACACCTAGCACAAGATGTATCGGGCATTGAAACCGCCATGAACACATTGAATGCCGCATGGCAAGCCGCTTCGCAAGAAATGTACTCCGCAGGTGGTCCACAACCGGGCGCAGGCCCAGATGCTGGCGCACCTCAAGGTGAACCAACTTCAGGTGCAACATCTAGCGCTACCGATGCCCAAGATGTAGAATATGAAGAAGTAAAAAAGTAAGTTCGTCAAAAACGAAGGTAAAAAAGCCACGCAAAATGCGTGGCTTTTTTGTTTGACCTTAATACCTAAGCCGCTAAGGAAGCCTGAATGTTATGCTCTTGGATAGGCTATTAAATGTCCCTATTCCTTATCTTTTATCGAATGAACGTAAACACATGGTGTCCTACCACCGAGTTGGTCCTTCCTCCACCCAAAGTGGGGTTAGCCCAATCAAGTGAGAGCACCAATTTACTCTCCGTAATTTCATCGAGACTTACCTTTACTTGATCATCGCGCAGCACTATTTTAGCATTACTATCGATAAATACCCAAGTGCCACTGGCTGGCCAAACCACTTTACCATTTGTAGTAGTGTATGTGGTAGAGGTAAAGTTGAGTGTTAGTCCACTAAAAGAAGAAGAGCTTTTATTGTCAATCATTACAGTTTGGATTGCCCACCCTTTAGATGTTAAAATCCCATTATTTATTTCTACAATAGTTGGGTCGCTCTTCTTGCTACAGTGACTAAAAGTAAAAAGAGCAAGAATGATTAATGGCAAGAGTATCTTTTTCATGGTTAATTATTTTTAATGAATTTATGAGTAAATGTTTTTCCTTCTAAAATGACATGTGCGATGTAGAGACCATTTGTATAATGAGATATACGAATTGGCTCATTCAAATTTTCAGCACCCCCACTTACCATTACTTGCCCACTCATGTTATAAATAAAAACCTTGGCCGAAGCGGCCTTATTTGTTGGAGCGTGGATGGTGATAAAATCATCAGCTGGATTGGGTGAGCAAGAGACTGAAATTAATTCGCTGTCCTCTAAAGCTGTCACAACAATCGCAAATGCATCTGAAACTGCACTAGCACAAGTCTCTACCTTAACTTGAACCGTGTACGATCCAACTTGGGAAGCACTAAAAGTATTGTTTGTTGCACCTGTAATCGCGATACCATTTAAAAACCATTGGTTGCCCTCAGCGCTGCTTGAAGTGAGCCTGGGTGAAGCAGTATTGTTCAACGACTCAGTGATGGTTGGTTTTACCGGATTAATACAAAACCCTCGTTGCACCTGAGTCGCAGCATTAAAAGCTGCACTGCCAGATTGATCGGCATTGATGGTTACAAAGCCAGGTTTTACAATTGTAACCTGCGTGCCAGCAATTGTTACTTCATCATCTAACGTTGAATACATAACAGCAAGACCTGAACTAGCTGTCGCTGTAAGCGAGAAAGCAGTTGTGCCAAAAGTGATTGTTGAAAGAGAATTAAACGTAATGGTTTGATTTTGTTTACTCGCAACTGTAAGTGTTTGAGGCACATCAGCGGCAGCGTTATAATTGGCACTACCTGCTTGGCTGGCCGTGATAATAGAAGTGCCTGCACCAACAATAGTAAGCGTATTGCCAGAAATGGAGGCTACCGTTAAATTAGAACTCGCAAAAGTTATTGCATTGCCCGATGCGCCACCAGTGGCCGAAAGCGTGAAGGCCGCATCACCAGCATTTTTTTGAGGCAATGTATTGAAGGTAATAACTTGATCTGCCTTTGTTACCGTAAAACTTTGAGGCACATCTGTAGCCGCATTATAAGTGCCATTACCCGCTTGACTTGCTGTAATAAGGGTAGTGCCGGCAGCAATAATAGTTATCGTATTACCCGAAATAGTGGCCACGTTTAAGTCAGAGCTACTAAATGTAACAGGATTGCCAGAGGCACCCCCAACAGCCGAAAGCGTATAACTATTGGAATTTGGATTGAATACTTTATTTGGTAATGCGCTGAACGTAATGGTTTGATTTTGTTTACCCGCAACTGTAAGTGTCTGAGGCACATCTGCAGCAGCGTTATAATTGGCACTACCTGCTTGGCTGGCCGTGATAATAGAAGTGCCTGCACCAACAATCGTGACGGTACTTCCTGAAACAGTAGCTACTGCAGCATTAGAGCTTGTATAGGTAACTGGATTGCCCGAGGCACCGCCAGTGGCCGAAAGCGTGAAGGCCGCATCACCAGCATTTTTTTGAGGCAATGTATTGAAGGTAATAACTTGATCTGCCTTTGTTACTGTAAAACTTTGAGGCACATCTGTGGCCGCATTATAAGTAGCATTACCCGCTTGGCTTGCCGTGATAATAGAAGTACCTGCGCCAACAATCGTGACGGTACTTCCTGAAACAGTAGCTACTGCAGCATTAGAGCTTGTATAGGTAACTGGATTGCCCGAGGCACCGCCAGTAGCTGTGAGTGGAAAAGGAGCATCGCTAATAATTTTAGCCAGCAAAGACCCAAAACTTATGGCCTGATCTACTTTTATAACAAAGTATTGTACACGGTCAGAATTAGTATCTATGATTGCAATATTAGTCCCTCCATAATTTGCACGAATTAAAAAGGGGCTGTTCATATGGCCAGGCTGAATGCCCGCTACAAAATCAACCCGTTGTAAAAAATTGAAAGATGGATCAAAGATTTGAAAACGATCGTCCTGCAAAGCATATATATTTCCATTGTTATCAACATCAATAGATACTACATTACTCAATTGCCCATTCGCTGATCCGCTTGTTCCAAAAGTATTCATTAATACACCTGTGGTGCCGTTGTATTTTAGAATTGTGTTGGTAGAGCCATCAGTAACATAAAGGTTGTTAGAAGCATCGGTTGCTAACGAAGGAATGCCAGCAAGTGCCGAACTAGTGGTAGCCCAACTTGTAACGGCTGCCCCAGTGTTATCATATTTATAGATGTTGTATATACTGCCGTTCTGTTTAGTAAAATAAAAATTATCGGCAGCGTCCATGGTCATGCCAGATGGGTTAATTAATGCAATGCTGATTTTACCAACAAAGCCATTGGCTAGATTGAATTTATGTACTTCTAAGTGATTGGGTGATGGAATAGTTGTTCTATCTAGTAGGTACTGAAAATTTGCGCCAACTACTAGGTCCGTTGGGTTAGGTAAAGGATAGCTGGATTTTGTATTAGTTCCAAAATTCAAGGTAGAAGAAAAATTGTTTGCTGTAATGGTGCCAAACCTGCCTTGATCTAACGCATATAAATTAGATACATTGAATTTAGGATAATCTGCTGAAATAGGTTTATTAAATTGCCCGATAGCCGTGCCATCTATTCCGTAGTTACCCGCTACTGTACCATTATTTGCTCCGCCTAAATTGTAAGAAATCAATTTGTAATTTTCAACAACAAAGATGCGCGAAAAAGTAGATGGCGATGAATAACTTGAAACAGCTATTGAAGTTGAATTGACAAAATTTGCATTTGCCCCACCAACTCCGTTTGGCCCCCAAGTCGCGGAGGGGGCTACTAAGTTATTATCGAATTGAAAGATTTTACCTTGGCCAAGAACTAACAATCTGTTATTTACAAGATCCACATCCAATGAAAATGGGCTTGCTGATAATGCTGTTTGAGATATGAAGGCGCCTGTTTTGCTAAATGTTTGTATGCGTGTATTCAAAAAGTCGGCCACCACAAGGCTGCCCAAACTGGGCCAATAGGTAATGGCGTATGGAGACTTAAATTGGCCAGCGCCCGTGCCAGATGTTCCCCATGTCATTATAAAATTTCCTTGAGCGTCAAACTTTTGAATTCGATTGTTAGTCGCATCAGCTACATAAATATTATCTACATCATCGGTGCAAATGCCTTCAAATCCTTTGAACTGGCCATTGCCAGAACCTAAAGATCCCCACGAAAGCAAGTAATTACCATTGACATCGTATTTTACTACCATTTTACTACCAAAATCTCCGATGTAATAATTCCCTTGGCTATCGGTAGTAATGGATTGTGCATTTTGAAAATGACCATCACCTCCAAATCGGCTAATTACTTTGCCGTTGGTTTCATTTACAATGGTTAAATGATCTCCAGAAAGGACCATTAAATTTCCGCTGACTTTATTTTTGCCAAGCACTGCGCTTGATCCATTTAGCTGTACTTCATTTGCGCCAGCAGGCACATAGCTGCTCACTTCGTATGAAAAGCCAAAGTGCTGTGCCCAAGAGCTAAAAGAACAGACAGTAAGGAGAAATCCCGTAAATAATTTTTTCATTGTTGATTTTAATTGGTTTATAATAATGCTGCAAATAAACCAATAGCAATTGGGGTAAGTAGATAAATGGGGGGTTACAATAAGTTTACAAATGCACAAAAAATGGAATAAACAGGGTTTACAATCATTTATGGATGGTGCTTCTTTGGAAATTGGATCAGAAAAACAATCTAGAAAGTGTGGTTACAATTTCAGGAAGCCTTTTCTGGTCAAGATTACTTATCTAGCAAGATGATAGGTAAGCCACGAGCTCTTTTTGTTATAGTGATATGCTCCTTGAATCTTTTACTTACCAAGATCAGCCTCTGCCAACCAAAAGACACAACAGAGGTGAGGAGGATAACAGCCATCGCTAAAAAGCTACAAGAAAACCGTCCCGACTCCATGCTCATATATGTTGAAAGGGGTTTTCAACTTGCTAAAGAAATAGATGACAAGCAAGGTCTGATAAGCCTTTTCAATTTAAAGGGAGCTTACCATTGGATAAAAGGTAGTTACATCCCAGCTATTGAAGCATACAACCAATCATTAGAACTCAGTAGAAAATACCATAAGCCAAGGGGTATCTTAACATCTTTTACAAACCTAGGAATGGTGTATTCTAAATTAAGCGAATACCCTCAAGCAATTGAGTATTTCTTAAAGGCCATTGCATTAGGAGATTCGATTCACAGCGACAATAGTAATACATATAATAGTTTAGGTGTAGTGTACAAAAAGAACAGCAATTTTGATCTGGCCATTAAAGCCCTTGAAGAGCGTATTAAAGTAGTAAAAAGCCAACGAGCGAGTTCTAGCGGCTTAATCGGAGGTGCCTACACCAATTTAGGCAATGTCTATCTAAATATGGGCGATTTAGAACAATCCATGAGCTATCAGAAAAAAGCACTTCATGTTTTTGATTCCCTCCATCAAAATCGCGGAATTGCTATCTGCTACAATAATATTTCCGATATTCTGATCAGGCAAAAAAAAATCAGTGAAGCTTTAATTTATTCAGAAAAAGCGTTGACACTTAGTCACCAAGATAGTTTCTACTCCAGCGAGGCCATGGCACTAGAGAGCTTATCATCTATTGCCTCCTCGTCAGGCAACAATAAAAAAGCCATCGACTTTCTAAAGCAAGCTATTGCGTTGGCCGAAACCCATCATCACAGAGATGAGCTTATTAAATACTATAATGGCATTTCAAGGTATTATGAATTACTCCATCAAAATGATCAAGCACTATTTTATCAGAAAAAATATAGTGCATTGAAGGATTCGGTGTTTAACCACGATGCTAGCAATAAAATGGCCAATCTACGGGTTGGTTTTGAAATCCATAAAAGAGAAAAGGATTTAGAGCTTGCTAACAAAGAGCGAGAAATCGCACTACTTAATCGCGATATTCTAATATCCATCATTACTTCATTAATTATCATACTTTTCGTTTTTGCTCTTTATCAATATTCACGGATCAAGAAAAACAAATTGTTGTTGAGCCAGCAAGAAATCATCCATCAAACAAAGCAACAACTAATGGAAGTAGATTTAGAAAATCAAAAATTAAAACACACCGAATTAGAAAAGGAGATTGAACATAAATCGAAAGAACTTACCACCCATGCCCTCAACCTACTTCAAAAGAACCAATTACTCGAAGAAATCAAAGGAGGGCTTGCTACCATAGATAATCAAAGCCCAGATTTGCAAAGAGGGATTAATAAGCTCCTAGGCTCTATAAACATCAGTCGTCATCAAGATAAAGAGTGGTTAATTTTTAAAGCACACTTTGAAGAAGTAAACCAAGGTTTTTTTGAAAACTTATCAGAAAATTATCCTGACTTATCTGGGAATGATATAAAGGTATGCGCACTTGTAAAACTCAATTTAAGCTCTAAAGAGATTGGCTCCATTCTTGGAATTTCTATGGAGAGCGCAAAAATGGCTCGGCATCGTTTACGCAAAAAGCTTAATCTTAAACCTAGCCAAAATCTTGTTTCTTTTTTGTCAGCTTACCAAAACGTAGAGATAATTAATAATTTAATACTTGAGTAATGGGAGTATTCCAGTTTATCAAATATGATTCGCTTACCTAATATAGTTCGGCTCACACTTAAACTTTGCCTGAGGATTTTTCATCTATATCTTTGCACTCTTTAAAATTTAATTCATAAAAATGTTAGTTGTAAAATTTGGTGGCACATCGGTAGGCAAACCCGAGCGCATGAGAAAAATTGCTACGCTTGTTCAAAGCATGCCGGGGCAAAAAATTGTTGTTTTATCTGCGCTAAGCGGCACAACCAATGCGTTGGTGAAAATTGGTGATTTTCTACAAGCCAAAGAAAACAGCAAAGCCATAGAAGAAATTGTTACGCTTGAAAAGCATTATCTCACGTTTGTTTCTGAATTATATACGACTGCTCCATACAAAGCCATCGGTCAGGAAATAGTGAGTCGTTATTTTAGTTTGTTTCGGTTGCTTGCCGCTGGGCGGTTTGATGATAGAAGTTATCGCGAATTGTTGGCGCAAGGCGAATTAATATCAACTGAATTATTTTATCATCATCTACAAGAGCAGAAGGTTAACGCTCGTCTTTTACCTGCTTTGCATTTCATGTCTATAGATGAAAATCACGAACCTGAATTAGATAAGATAAGCGAGCGGGTTGTTCCCTTGCTTAATTCATTGAGCGGTGTTGATATTTTTGTAACGCAGGGTTATATCTGTCGAAATCATAAAAATGAAATCGATAATTTAAAACGCGGTGGCAGCGACTATACCGCTTCGCTTATAGGTGCGGCTGTTCGCGCCAAAGAAATTCAAATTTGGACGGATATTGATGGCATGCATAATAACGATCCGCGCATTGTAAAAAAGACGATGCCAATTGCCGAACTTACGTTTGATGAGGCTTCGGAGCTTGCTTACTTTGGTGCCAAGATTCTTCATCCTTCTACAATTGTGCCTGCACAGAAATATGGTATTCCAGTAATTTTAAAAAATACTATGGACGAGAAAGCCGCTGGTACCATTATCAGTAACAAGGGCAGCAAGGGCGAGTTCAAGGCCATCGCTGCTAAAGATAACATCACCGTTATCAACATAAAGTCTTCTCGTATGTTGTTGGCGTATGGATTTCTGCGAAAAGTATTTGAGGTGTTTGAAAAAAACAAAACCTCTATTGATATGATCTCAACATCCGAAGTAGCTGTATCGCTTACCATTGACGATGACCGTTTCCTTCCAGAGATACAAGAAGAACTTGAAAAGTTGGGCACGATAGAAATCGAAAAAAATCAAACCATTATTTGCATTGTAGGCAATGGCTTGATAGATAAGCAAGGAGTATTGCGCGATGTATTCGATTCATTGGCTGACATCAAAATCAGAATGGTTGCTTACGGAGGCAGTCACAACAATATTTCCATTTTAGTGGATACAGTGCAGAAAGAGAAGTCTCTTAATTTGTTGAACGAGGGATTGTTTAATTTGAGATAGCTCCTCAAAGTTAATCTCTTCATAATTAAAAGATTTTGAAAGCAAAGGCCAGCTTGGTTGTTGATTGGGGGAACTCGCGAATAAAAGCTGCCTTGTTTGATGGCGACACATTGCTCGATCAATTCACGTTTTCTGCCCAAGAAGAGTTAATACAATTTCTGCGAAAGCAGTCTTTTAATCATGCTTTGATAAGCTCTGTAGGCGGAGATGCAAAAGAAATTTCGGAAGCTTTATCTGTAGATGGCAATATCATTTTACTTTCAAACGAAACTGCTTTACCCATTAAAATACGCTACTCTACCCCATCAACATTGGGTGTTGATCGCATCGCAGCTGCCTGTGGTGCGTGGCAGTTGTTTCCTGATCAGGCGAGTCTGGCAATTGATTTGGGAAGCTGCATTAATTATGAATTTATTGATGCGCAAGCTAATTATCATGGAGGGGTAATCTCACCAGGAGTAACCATGCGCTTGCAAGCCATGCATCAATTTACAGCCAAGTTGCCTTTGGTTAAACCCATTGAATCGCCTTTGTTTATTGGTAATAGTACAGAAACTTGTATGCAAAGCGGTGTGATGAATGGAGTGCTTTTTGAACTTAATGGATTTATTGAAACGATTAAAAGAGATCATCAAGCTTGCAACATCATTCTTTGTGGTGGCGATGCGCGTTTCTTTGAAGGTAAAGTTAAAGATGCCAACTTCGTGCCTGAGCTCGTGTTTGTAGGGCTTAATAAAATCTTAAAGCACAATATCAACATTGCTTGAATTATTTATGGCTCAATATTGGCTTAAGAAAATTGAATCTACTATTTATACAATGATTGTGCGTTACAAATACAAACCAATTCTTCTTGTTTTAATAGCATCGTCTGTTTTGGTTATTGGCTGCAAAAGACCCGATGCCCCCAAGCCAATAGAATACAAAGGCGCTTTGCGCGAAGCTGAAGACATTGAAGTGCTCTCCACAGAAAAAGATCAGATGAAGAGCAAGATGAAGGCAAAGAAAGTTCTAGAGTTTCAAAATGGGGATATGGAATTGCCCGAAGGTATGTTTCTAGAAACGTATGATGAAACTGGCAAGCTCACTTCAACACTAAAGGCCGACAGTGCCTATTATTTTAAGGAGGAAGATAAATGGCGAGCTCGAGGTCATGTAGAGGTTTTCAATCTTGAAAAGCAAGAGAAGCTGACCACCGATGAGCTTTTTTGGAAGCCAACAACAAAAAAGATATTCACTGAAAAGTTCTTCACTCTAGTAGAACCTACTGGAATAATTTCTGGGTTCAAACTTCAAGCAAACCAAGACTTATCCGAATATTCTTTTGAAGATACTGCTGGCGATTTGGAAATAGATTAACAAAAAATCCTCTACCTAGCATTCTCAACAAAATTGTACCTTTGTCTTTCCTGTTAGGCTAAAAAAGAAAATTGCTCTAAGGAAATTATTAGGAATGAAATTAGTTGATGTGCTTATTCTTTCTCTCGCTGTAGTTTTTGTAATCATTGGCATCTATGAAGTTATGAGTCGCGGCATTAGTTATGCGTATTGGTCAATCATGCTTTCTACAGGGTTGTTTTTCTACTTTGTTTATCGCAAGAAAAGGTAATCGCCATTCATGGACACACACCTTCTCCCTTCCATTATTGCCTCGCTGGCTTTTTCGTTTTTTTTCTCAGGTATCGAAATCGCCTTTCTTTCTGCCAATCGGCTTCAAATAGAACTCAAGGGCAAAAGGGGCATAACGTGGGCCGTTATCATGTCGCGGTTTGTCAAAAATCCTTCTGGCTTTATTGGCACCACACTTATCGGCAATACGTTAGCACTTGTCCTTTTCGGGATTTTTACTACCGAAATGTTTGAACCGCTACTCAAGGCAAATTTACCAGAAAGCCTCAACAGCGAGCCTTCAGTTTTATTGATACAAACTTTTGCCTCAACCATGATCATTCTTTTCACGGCAGAGTTTCTGCCCAAGAGTTTGTTCCTCATCAATCCCAACTTAATGCTGGCAGCTTTGGCCGTGCCGTTCCAGCTTCTCTACATTCCTATTTGGCCCATCATGTTTGCCATTGTGTCGCTATCAAAGTTGGTGATTGTGTATGTGCTACGATTGGAGTACTCAGAAGAACGTCCTGTGTTCGGTCTGACTGATCTCAACACATATTTAAAGAATACGCTAAAAGTAAAATTTGAAAATGAGGAAATAGAACTCGATAAAAAGATCTTTCACAATGCCTTGGAATTCAAAACCGTTCGCATCCGCGATTGTATGATTCCACGCACCGAGATCACCTGCGTGAGCTTAGAAGATGGGCTTGAAAAATTGAAAGAAGCCTTTCTTGAAAGCGGCCATTCAAAAATTATCATTTACAAAAAAACCATTGATGATGTAATTGGCTATTGTCACTCAGCGGCACTCTTTAAACACCCCGCCACCATTGAAGAGATCTTAACACCTATTCGCATTGTGCCAGAAACAATGTTAGCTAACGAACTGATGGTGCAGCTAATAAAAGACAGAAGAAGCTTGGCTGTTGTGGTAGATGAATTTGGCGGCACTTCAGGTCTTGTAAGTATGGAAGATGTGATAGAAGAAATATTTGGCGACATTGAAGATGAACACGATGAAGACCATTTGATCGAACAAAAGATTGACGATAAAACGTTTCTACTAAGCGCACGCCATGAGATTGATTACCTCAACGAAACCTACGGCTGGCATTTACCCGAAGGAGACTATGAAACGTTGAGCGGCCTTATTCTTTCGTACACAGAAGATTTTCCAGATAAAGATGAGATTGTAAAAATACCTGGCTACACATTTTCAATTCAATCAACACAAGATAAAAGAATTGAGATTGTAAAAATAACTGTTGGTGAAGACGGTAGTGAAGGATAATAAAGTCAACTACTTTTTATAGTTCTCAAAATCACGATGGTCGTTATGATAGAGTTCTTCTTTCGTTAGCGACTTGAAATAACCATATGTTATTTTCAACCCTTCAGCTCGCGATACTTTCGGTTCCCAACCTAAAATACTTCTTGCTTTTGTAATATCGGGTTGACGTTGTTTAGGGTCGTCTTTTGGCAATGGATGATAAACTATTTTTTGATTTGTACCTGTAAGTTTTATAATCTCTTCAGCAAAATCTTTGATGGTAATTTCACTTGGGTTTCCAATGTTTACAGGGTTAGCATAGTCCGATAATAATAAACGGTATATACCTTCTACCAAATCATCCACATAGCAAAACGAACGCGTTTGAGAGCCATCTCCAAAAATAGTTAAATCTTCGCCACGCAAAGCCTGGCCGATGAATGCGGGCAACACACGCCCATCATTCAGTCTCATTCGTGGCCCATAAGTATTGAAGATACGGATGATACGTGTCTCTAAATTATGATATGTATGATACGCCATTGTTATAGCTTCCTGAAAACGTTTTGCTTCATCATAAACGCCTCTAGGCCCAACTGTGTTTACGTTGCCGTAATACTCTTCTGGTTGAGGATGAACCGTTGGATCGCCATATATTTCAGATGTTGAAGCAACTAGTATTCTCGCTTTTTTGGCAAGAGCCAAGCCCAATAAATTATGAGTTCCTAGCGAACCCACTTTTAAGGTTTGAATAGGAATCTTTAAATAATCTATTGGACTAGCAGGTGATGCGAAGTGCAGAATATAGTCTAACTGACCAGGCACATGCACAAACTTTGAAACATCACAATTATAATATTCAAAGTCAGGATGCTTAAAAAGATGTTCAATGTTTTTTAAATCACCTGTTATCAAGTTATCCATCGCGATAACAAAATAGCCTTCTTTGATGAAACGATCGCACAAGTGCGAACCCAAAAAGCCTGCACCACCTGTAATTAATACTCTTTTTTTACTTTCCATAAATTGTTTCTCTTCCAATACTAAAATAAGTGTAGCCCATGTCTTTCATAAGAGGGAGATCATAAAGATTGCGCCCATCGAAAATAACTTTGTTTTTTAAAATAGAAGAAAGTTTTTCAAAATCTGGCGTTCTAAATTCAGGCCATTCAGTAGCGATGAAAATAGCATCTGCATTCTCTGCCGCTTCGTATGGTGTTTCGCAATATTGAATTTTATCACCTAGCAGTTGCTTTACATTGGGCATGGATTCAGGATCATGCGCTTTAATAATGGCACCGTGTTTCAGCAACTCGTCTATATTGTAAAGAGCGGGAGCCTCGCGAATATCATCAGTATGAGGTTTAAATGCCAATCCCCACATAGCGAATACTTTGCCTTTTAAATCTCCTCTAAAGTAATCCTTTACTCGTGGGATTAATTTTGTCTTTTGTGTGGCGTTTACTTCCATCACTGCCTTCAAAATCTTAAAATCATATTGAAAGTCGGAAGATGATTTCTCTAATGCCTGCACATCTTTCGGGAAACAGCTGCCTCCATAACCAATACCTGGGAACAAAAATCTTTTCCCTATACGACTATCTGTGCCCATACCTTTTCTTACTGAATCAACATCGGCTCCTACCAACTCACACAAATTAGCAATTTCATTCATGAAGGATATTTTTGTAGCTAGGAAGGAGTTGGCTGCATACTTGGTAAGTTCTGCAGATTTTTCATCCATAAACACAAGCGGATTACCTTGGCGTACAAACGGTGCGTAAAGCGTTTCCATCACTTTCTGGGCTGCTGTTGATGTAGTTCCTATCACCACGCGTTCTGGCTTCATAAAATCTTCCACAGCTACACCTTCGCGCAAAAATTCAGGATTTGAAACAACATCAAAAAGAACTTTTGCATTCAATGCTATCCTTTCTTTAACTTTTTCGGCTGTACCCACAGGCACTGTACTTTTATCAACGATTACTGTATATTCTTTAAGCAAGGGGCCTAAATCTTTGGCCACCCCAAGAATGTATTTAAGGTCCGCAGAACCATCTTCACCAGGAGGAGTAGGCAACGCAAGAAAAATTATTTTGGCATTTTTAATACCCTCTTCAAGATTAGTAGTAAAAAATAATCTTCCTTGTTTAAGGTTTCGCTCAAAAAGCAGCTCAAGACCTGGTTCGTAGATAGTTACTTTCCCGCTTTTAAGCTTTTCAACTTTAGCTTTGTCAATATCCACGCAAGTGACAGTATTTCCAGTTTCGGCAAAGCAAGTACCGGTAACCAAGCCAACATAACCAGTTCCTACAACAGCTATTTTCATATTAGATTCTAATTATTGAGGTGCGAAATTACTTTAAATACCAATAAACAGAATTAGTTTAGAAATAAAACACAATACAAACTAACAGTCGTTTGTTTAATTGTTAAATTTGAACTCTTAACTTGAATATTATGGAAATTTTAGAGGCAGTAAATCTATTTGCGGAAACTGAAAACCAACAGATGATTGCACAAATGATACGTGATTTTGGAAAATCTGAAATAAAACCAAAAAGCATGGAGTGGGATGAAAGTCAGGAGTTTCCAGTTCAATTATTCAAAAAAATTGGCGCATTGGGCTTGATGGGAGTTTTAGTCCCAACCGAATTTGGTGGCAGTGGCTTTGGTTATTCCGATTATGTAACGGCAATTGTAGAAATCTCAAAAATTGATGGGTCAATAGGCTTATCTGTAGCGGCTCATAATTCATTATGCACAGGCCATATTTTACAATTCGGCAACCGAGAGCAAAAAGAATATTATCTCCCCAAACTTGCTTCCGCTGAATGGATTGGTGCTTGGGGGTTGACGGAGCCAAATACTGGCTCTGATGCTGGCAATATGCGCACTGTCGCTGTTGCGGATGGAGATTATTTTGTATTGAATGGTGCAAAGAATTTCATTACGCACGGCAAATCGGGAAATGTAGCGGTAATTATTGCGCGCACAGGAGAAGTTGGCGATGCGCACGCGATGACAGCTTTTATTATAGAAAAAGGAACTCCAGGATTTAGCTCAGGAAAAAAAGAAAATAAATTGGGCATGAGGGCATCTGAGACGGCCGAACTGATTTTCACAGATTGCAGAGTTCATAAAAGTCAAGTTTTAGGTAATGTTGGCGATGGCTTTGTGCAGTCTTTAAAAGTACTTGATGGTGGAAGAATATCAATTGCCGCACTCAGTTTGGGCATTGCGCAAGGAGCATTTGAAGCAGCCTTACAATACTCAAAAGAGCGACATCAATTCAACAAACCTATTTCAAGTTTTCAAGGTATTTCATTTAAACTAGCCGAAATGGCCACAAAAATTGAAGCTGCCAAGCTATTAACGTTTCAAGCGGCTGCCATGAAAAGTGCGGGGTTAAATGTTACCAAAGAATCGGCCATGGCTAAATTGTACGCCTCTGAAGTGGCAGTTGATGTCGCGAACGAAGCGGTACAGATTTTTGGTGGCTATGGTTATACAAAGGACTTTCCAGCGGAAAAATATTATCGTGATGCCAAACTTTGCACAATTGGTGAAGGTACATCAGAAATACAAAAGCTTGTAATTTCACGATCTATTTTAAAATAGAATTTGGATATATACCAGAAAGAAAATTATATTTGCAGCCCAAATCGCAAAGAAATGCTTATAATCAGTATCAAAGAGAACGAATCAATAGACAAGGCATTAAAACGTTTCAAAAAGAAGTTTGAAAAAACTGGTGTGTTGAAACAATTGAGAGCTAGAACAGCTTTCGAGAAGCCTTCTATAACAAGACGCAGTGAAGTTATTCATGCCTCATACATCCAAAAGAAGTTCGGTTCCGAAAATAATTAACATTTAGGTAACAATTTTTCCACAATTCCTCTTAGGTAGCTCACCTTTGAGGAATTTTTATTTACATTGCTTTTGCAGTCACGCATTGTGCAATGATAGAAACCTTCATCAACTATCTCAAGTTTGAAAAGCGATTTAGCGTTAACACGATCATTTCTTACCAGACCGACCTACTCCAACTTCAGGAATTTTTAGAAACCGCTTACCAAGAAAAGGAATTGAGTGCTGCCTCGCATCCAATGATCCGTTCATGGATTGTAGCGTTGGTGGAGAAAGATCTAGATTCATCTTCAGTCAATAGAAAAATTGCTTGCCTGCGTTCATTTTATAAGTTTCTACTTAAACAAGAGCTGATAACCACCAATCCTACAACCAAAATTAAAATTCTCAAGACACCGAAAAGGCTTCCTCATTTTGTGTTGGAAAACGACATGGTTTCTATGCTTGACCACAATGACTTTGTAAAAGATTTTTTTGGACGTAGGGATCAATTAATAGTCGAGTTACTTTACGGAACAGGCATGCGTTTATCCGAACTTATCAATCTAAGAATATCTCAAGTAAATCTTCATGAGCGAACATTAAAAGTAATAGGCAAGAGAAACAAGGAACGGGTTATTCCTTTTTCTGTGGGTCTTGTTTCTTTGATTGATAACTATTTAAGTCTTAAAAAAAAGGAATTGTTAGAGACTGAACACGACTTTTTACTCGTTACTGATACGGGTGAGAAAGTGTACCCCATGTTTATACAACGAGTGGTAAAAAAATACTTAAAAGTATATTCCTCCGTTGAAAAGAAAAGTCCTCACGTTCTAAGGCACACCTATGCAACTCATTTGTTGAATAAAGGGGCTGAGATAAACGCGGTGAAAGATTTACTAGGGCATACTAGCTTGGCGGCCACCCAAGTTTACACTCATAACTCTATGGAGAAATTAAAGAAAGTATTTGATCAAGCACATCCAAAAGCTTAAAAAGATTATGTTTTATTGTTTCACTTAAATTTTATTTTTATGAAGTTACAAGTTCATGCAATTCACTTTAATGCTGACCAAAAGTTGATCGGCTTTATCGAACAAAAAGTAAACAAGTTGGAAACCTTTTACGACCGATTGGTTGATGGTGAGGTTTTCCTTAGAATCAACAACGAAGGCATTGAAAACAAAACGGTGGAAATTAAATTGAAAGTGCCTGGCAGCCAATTGTTTGCTAAGGAACACGCTCGCTCATTTGAAGCTGCAGCAGATATGGCAACAGAAGCCTTGCGCAATCAACTTAAAAAATTTAAAACAAAAATTAAAAAGAGCAGAGCATAAATTCACTTAACAAAACAAAGAGGCTGCCTGCGAAGTCAGCCTCTTTTTTATTGTCAAATAGTTAGCCGAGTCAGAAAAAAATTTCATGATTAATTACAATCCAACGCCCATTCAGCAAATAAACTCCGAATGGATACGAGCTGCTGGCATTCAACTTTTTATGAAGCGGGAAGATATGAACCATCCTCACATCTCAGGCAACAAGTGGTGGAAGCTGAAATACAATCTTGAAAGAGCTAAAGAGTTAAAACACAAAAATATTTTAACCTTTGGAGGTGCTTTCTCAAACCATATTTATTCAACTGCTGCCGCTGCAAAAGAATGTGATTTTGAGACTATAGGCGTTATCAGAGGAGAAGAAGTATTGCCTCTTAATTCCACACTTCGCTTTGCGAAAGAAATGGGCATGCAGCTTCATTATATTTCGCGCGAAGCTTATAGAAAAAAAAATGAATTTGAATTTACAGAAAACTTGAAGGATAAATACGGGCATTTTTATTTGATACCAGAGGGAGGTTCCAACGTATTGGCAATAAAGGGATGTGATGAATTTGGAAGTAATCTTATACACGAATCAGACTTTGATTATCTGTGCTTGCCCGTTGGCACAGGTACAACACTGGCGGGCATTGTAGCGGGTATTGGAAATACAAAGCGAGTTATAGGATTTTCTGTCTTGATGGGTGGCGACTTTTTAGTAGCTGATGTGAAGGCGCATTTATCAAACTATAGCACAAATGATTTTTCTAACTGGGAGATAAATACGGATTACCATTTTGGCGGCTATGCCAAGGCTACCAATGAACTCATAAGTTTTAAAAAACACTTCGAGATGGAGTTTGGAATCCCCTTAGACCGGATTTATACTGCTAAGATGATGGCCGGCATTTTTGATCTGATACAGAAAGAATATTTTAAAAGAGGATCAACAGTACTGGCAATTCATACAGGTGGAATGCAAGGTGAAGTTATTCAAAAATAAAAGGCCTACTTCTGTGCATTGAGATAATTTAAAAACAAAACCACATCAGCTTCGCTCTTTAATTTATTTTTGGTTGAGGTTAGCCATTCGTTATAGTTATTATCAAGATTAAGAACCAAAAATATAGAAGACTTGCTTATACTTTTCAAAGGATTAATAGTGCCGCTATTACTTAAAAAATAATCATACGTTGAACTAAAACTGTATTGGTCTTTTCCCACCATCGGATCATAAGTTCCCTTTCGAAGGGTAATAGTATTACTTTTAAGTAGCTGAATTTTTCCATCATTCAATAGCTGGTAAAAGTGTTCTTTGCCATCGCTAGATTTTCTCGTTAGTTGAATGAAAGTACCAATTGCATTGCTAGTATCAGAGGGCGAAAAGAAAATTATTTTTTTTACCAACCCAGTCTGTGCTGCAAGCTCAGTTAAATTGTTATCAACATAAATTACATCATCAGTATAAAAATTCAATTTTGCTCTTTTTACTTTATAAGATTTGCCAGAAGTCAAAACAAGTATGGCAGGATTCCATTCTTCTTGCCAAAGATATTTACCTCGAACCTCTGAATAATCTAACTTATCCACATTCTTTTGACCTAAAGCAGCAGGATTATTAAATTTAACTTGTCCATATCCACCAGCACTACCTCCATTCACATCTAAAGTAGGCACTTGAGCTAAACTAAAATTCAATAGAATACTACAAACTAAAACAGAGATAAAGGTTTTCATCTTTTCTTAATTTTACTTTTTGGTTTAGTTCTTATCATCACCTGCCTTCTTTTCTTCTTCATCTAGAATTTTCTGAATAAGCTCCTGTTGCTTTTCATTAATAGAGTTATCCAACTTAGCTTGTTTCTTCATAAAGCGAAACATGGCGTTTTTCTTAATCTCGTAAGCAATAAAAACAGTGTACTTATTAGCCTTCTTATCAAAATATTTTTCTTGACCAATCTTACGCAGATCGGCTATTGAAGTATTCATTGTTTGGCGCACAAGACTTTGAAACTTATCGGCAACATCGGCCGCTCTTTCATTCTCTGTTTGACCTAAGTATTGGTCTGCCACTTGCTTCATTGTAGTATTTACTTGACCTGCCAAAAGTGCTTTGGCTTCAATATCGGCCTTGCCAATAGCCACGTTATCAGAAGAGCTCTCGCCTTTTGCGGAAGCTCTAAAGAATCGATTGTTTGATTGGTAAGCCGAACCTTGGAATGGTTCTTTTACTTTAACACCGAAAAGTCTTGAGCCGCATGAACTGATCAACAAAGATATTGCCGTGTAAACAAAAAGATTTTTCATACTAAAAATTTTAGAAAATAAAAGTAATAAAAACTGTGCCATAATTTTTTATATCCCAACGCATTGAAAACATGAGGAAGAACAGCATGTTTCTTATACTTCTATGTATTAACTAGTTTTTATTATCAACTGCCAGCGAAATGCCCATCTCCATTTCAATGAATAGTCTATTATTCCTGACGATTCCAATATCGATTCAAGTTCTTTGCGTGTGAAAGCTCTAAGCACCGACAATGGGGCATCATACTTTACCATCTCAGATTTGGAAAACACTTGCGTGATAATTTTTATGGAATAATAGGCGAGCCAATGCCGATGAATATCATTGATCACTATACCGATATTGGTTTGTTGCTTTAACGCTTTCAATATCTCAATCAATTCATCATTTGTGAAATGATGTGTGAATAAAGTAGCCAGCACAATATCAAACTGCTTAGATTTAAATTCGTTGGAGAAAATATTAATTGTTTGGAATGATAGATTAGGATAGCCTTCTGAATTCTTCTTTGCGAATGTTACAATATTTGAATTAGCATCAATTCCCGTTAGGATAAGTCTAAGCTTACGTTTCATTCCCCAATCAGCTACGAGCTTTAAAATATCGCCACCGCCACAACCTAAATCTGCAATTGAAATTTGAGCTTGCTTTTTATGAACAAGAAGTTCTTCAATGCCATTAAGCGTCACGTTATTTCCGCCAAGCAATCGGTTAATAACTTCTAGTTCACGTAACGTTTGGTCGACAACCTCTCCTTTGCAGTCAAGATTGTCCATGATTTCAATTTCGTAAGATCGTATTTTGAACGAAGGCATTAATGTTGTTCTATTTTTAAGATCATACTTTCTAAAGTAAGGCCAGGCCCAAAAGCAAAGCTCATTATTCTCTTGTTATTATCATCAACTGATAACGTTTTGTAAATCTCATTTAGTACAAACAACACCGTAGGTGATGACATATTGCCGAAATTTTTCAGCACTTCGTAAGCAAATTTATTTTGCTCTTTGGTGAGGCCCAATTCTTTTTCAATTGCTTCCAATATTCTTTTACCTCCGGGATGGATAGCAAAAAAGGAAAGGTCCGAAAATCCAATTCCTGTTTGTTTTAATAAGGAATTTGTAACTTGTTGAATTCCTGTTTGAATGATTGAAGGCACATACGTAGACAGTTTCATTTCAAAACCATGATCGCCAATTTTCCAAGCCATGTCGTCTTCTCCGTTGGTGGCTAAGTCGCACAGGAAACTTTCCAATTTCATATTGATGCCTTCTGTGGGCTCAGCTTCAATCAACAAAGCCGCGCTACCATCAGCAAACAGGGCATTGGCAAGCATATTGTCATCCGTTGCTTCACTTTGAAAATGAATGCTACAGAGTTCGGTACACACGAGCAATACTTTTGCGTTTTGTGACGAACAAAAACTTTCTGCCAATTTTAATCCATTAAATGCAGCATAGCAACCCATAAAGTTAATGCACGTTCGTTGGGTATTGGGCGATAGACCAAGTGCTTTTATCAAATCAATATCAAGCCCAGGCGCATACATGCCTGTGCAGCTTACGGTAATTAAATGAGTGATCGATTGGAGATCAAAGGCCGTCCTTTTTCGCAAACAGTCTTTGATAGCAGACACGCTCAGTGGCAGTGCTTCTTTTTGAAATAAATTAGCCCGTTGTTTTGTAGTAGGGAAAGATTCAGTGCTCGTATAAAAATCAAATTTCTCACTTCTCCCATAATCTTCAATTACCGAATACCTAGATTCAATGGCTGAAGCTTTGAAGATGGTACGAAGTTTCCGGCTATCATCGTGTGAAAGTTTCATGGTCTTCACCATAAATTCTGCAATGGTTGCCTGGCGTACTTTTGTTGCTGGATTGGCCGTGCCGATAGAAGTAATATAACCCATAGTTGAATATACGAAAGGTAGAACAAACTGGATTGATAATAATTCAAACTAGTAAATAAATTCGTTATCTTGAACTTTAATCCAATCTAACCCATGTTTTCACGTTCTACTTGGCTTCATCTTCGCATCCCCTTTTCATTTTTTTTGATGCCTGTTTATTTATTCGCGCTGGCAATATCTCCTAATTTTACTGAACATACTTTGCTTTGGTCATTCCTTATTTTACATCTTTTACTGTATCCTGCGAGCAATGGCTTTAATAGTTATTTTGATAAAGACGAAAAAAGCATTGGAGGACTAAAAAATCCACCTCCTGTAAATAAGGGGTTATACTATACCTCCTTATTATTTGATGTAGCCGCAATTGTATTGGGCTGGCTTATGATTGGCCTCTTGTTTTCTGTTACGCTGTTGCTTTATGGATTGGCTTCTAAAGCCTATAGCCATCCTTTGATACGGTTAAAAAAATATGCTATTGGTGGTTGGTTGGTAACGGGTTTTTTTCAAGGGTTTTTTACATTCTTAATGTGTTACGTTGCTATCAATAATTTTGACTTAGAAAATTTATGGAAGGCTAAGGTCTTAATTCCAGCTGCGCTCACCAGCGTAATGTTGTGGGGCAACTACCCTATGACTCAAATTTATCAACATGATGAAGATACAAAACATGGCGATAGAACCTTGAGCATAATGCTGGGGATACGCGGCACTTTCTTTTTTGTACAAACAGTGTTTGGTGCTGCTGCTATTGGCTTTATTCTATACTTCAACACCTATTATACCGCCCATTTATCATATGGTTTTATACTATCATTAGCACCTGTATTATTATTTTTTGGATATTGGTTTTATAAAGTTTGGAATGATGAAACCAAAGCAAACTTTACCAACACAATGTGGCTCAATTTTATTTCAGCTTCGTGCTTGAATGCTTTTTTTCTTTACTTCTTTTTTAGTGTGAGCCATATTGGGCAATATTTGTAGGTATATTTTTACAACTCAATTCATGCCAATAAAAAAAGCAAGGCATTTATAGCCTTGCCCTTTTGTTGAATAAATTTGAGATTAGCCTACAAAATTCTCATCTTCCTTTTTTAAGAAAGTATAGAACTCAGTCATGTTGGTTGACTGAATAAAACCAATAGATTTTTTAGATTTCTTCTTTTTGGATTTGCTTGCCCTTCCAGCATCACCACCTTTGTTCTTCCGTTCGTTAAATTTACCATCGTTATCTTTCTCACCATGCACAGACACTTTAGACTTCTTGTCCTTTTTCTTCTTTTGGGCGTACGATGATTCTGAAACTGCTATCAGCATAGTGACAGCCAAAACTAAACTCAAAAATTTTTTCATTGTTAATGGGTTAGATAAAATTTAATTTGCTTATGTGCGGGTACACATTTAAAACCGAAGTAAGCATTTTTTTTTCACATACCTATCTTGAGCCAATGAATTTTGTTTATAAGCCGGCACTTAATTTACGATAGGATATTTTTTTATCTAATAATTGAAGCCCAAGAATAAATGCAACCCCGAACACTGCTAGGCCAGAATATCCCGAAAGGAATCTGAAAATACCAAGGTTTGCCCGGAATCCAGTGAGATAAATAGTTACACCGGCTGCAATAGCGAAAGCACCCACACCCAAGGCTATCCATAAATGATCATGCGATTTATTCGATCGACTTTCCAGTCGATCTATCAATTTATCAGCAAAGTGAGCAGGCAATTGAAATTCTGTTTCTTGTTTCAATGCACTGTACACCTTTTGGTAAAGCAGCGAATCAAGTGAGTGATCAACAGATAAGCCTTGTTCAATTTTTTGTTGTAGTTCTTCTTCTGTGTTTTTCATATCAATTCTTCTTTACCAAGGTACTTCATTAAATTGTTCTTTAAAAGTTGGCGGCCCCTAAACAAATAACTTTTCACTGTTCCTTCTGGCATGCCTGTAATTTCGCCAATCTCAGGATAGCTCATAGAATCGAGGTGGTAGAGCGTTAGCACAAGTTTGAATTGCGGTGGCAGCTTATCAATAAATTTAATAACCAATGCATTCATTTCTTCATCTTCTAGGCTTTCAGATAAATTGCTAGTATCCATAAACTGCTGACCTTGCTCTTTCTCTTCGCTAATATCTTTCAGCTCGATTTTTCTTTTCCGTAAATGATTTATGCCATGGCGATAGGCAATGGTGCCTATCCAGGTAGAAAGTTTCGATTGAAAATTAAATTCACCGATTTTCTCATGCACTTTTAAAAACACATCCTGACAAAGTTCTTCTCTGTCTTCATGTCTATCGATCAGGCGGCCTATCATGTGAGCCACGAGCCTTTCGTGTTGTTTTATCAACAGCTTAAAGGCTTGTCTATCTCCATTCGCTACAAGCGTAACCAGCGATTTATCGTCTATCATTTTGGGGTGAGACACAGGTCGAAGGTACAATGTTGCAGCTTAACAGAAATTAGACAAACCGAAGTTAGCGAGTGATGAGTGATTTATTTTATTTTTAAAAGTTTGCAACATCGAAAGAAAGAGCCGTGTCTCATGCCTCAAACGAAATTAAAAAAACTAAGCAATACAATTATGACAGAAGAATTAAGAGATGTTTTAATGCCAGTTACAATACTTGGCACGGTTGGCACGTCAATTTATTTATTCACTAAAGTGATGACGGATTATATCTTGAAAAAGAAAATGATTGATAAGGGTTTTGTGAACGATGACACCCAGGCCATTTTTAAAAATTATCAGGATGGAGGGAACAAATATGCTTCGTTGAAATGGGGATTGATTATATTATTTTCAGGCCTATCCCTTATCATAATGGAGTATGTTCCAGTAAGTCCTGATTCGCCTTTGCCTTACGGATTGTTTGCTGTTTCAGTATCTCTTGGATTTCTTATTTACTTTTTTATTCAAAAAAATGAAAGCATTAAGTAATTAATTTCAACCAGAACTTTATGTGTCTATGTGGTAAGAATTAACTCTTTACCACATAGACACTGAATAACATTATATCATTTTCGTCTTCTTAATTACAATGCCTTTTTAAATTATTAACGTAATGTTAAAGAATTACATACTTACTGCCTTGCGTAGTTTACTTCGGCATCGGTTTTTTTCTGCGATCAATATTTTTGGATTGGCTGTGGCCATGGCGCTTTCCTTGGTAATTATAATGTTAGTGGCCGACCAGATGACATATGATCGCGACAACTCTAAGCGCGACCGCATCTATCGCATCAACTCACTGCCAACAGATGCAAAGGGTGAAACGAGAAATGAAACCGCTACTACCACCTTACCGCTAAGACAAGAGCTGTTAGAGAACTACACAGGCGTTGAAAAGGCTGTGCGCATTGTTCGGGGCTTTGGCAATTCGTGGATAGAGATAGATCAGAATGTGAACATACCGGTGGCGGGTTATTTTGTTGACCCCGAAATGCTTGATGTGTTTGAATACGAATTGGAATATGGAGATTCTAAAACTGCGTTGGCTGAGCCCTACTCAGTTGTACTTACTAAAAAAGCATCAAAGAAATTATTCAAGCAAGAAAATCCACTAGGCGAAACTTTTAAAGTAGGCGATGATGGGCCTTATAAAGTAACGGGCATTCTAAAAGAGACCACGCACAAATCGCATATCGCATTTGATGCGCTGGCTAGTATAAGCACTGTAAAAAGTTTGGAAAAACTAGCCTATGGTTCCACATCTAAAGGAATAGAAGACTGGTATAGCTACACCACCGGTTGGGTGTACATTCTATTGGAAAAATCAAAAACCACCACTGAAATTCAAAAGAATCTTAGTGATATAGAGCAAAAGCATTTTGCTGTATTGGCCAATCCAGAGACGCAAGAAAGAATAAAGTATAAGTTTCAATCACTTATGAATATCTCACCCGGAGCGCTTATCAACAACCCCATCGGGCCTTTTATGCCTTGGCTTTTTATCTACTTCTTTGTTGGTTTGGCAGGTGTGGTAATGCTTACCTCGTGTTTCAATTTTACTAATCTATCCATTGCTCGCTCGCTTACACGTGCGAAGGAAATTGGTGTGAGAAAAGTGAGTGGTGCGAGTCGAAGCCAAGTATTCATTCAGTTTTTATCTGAGTCGATTATAGTTTCCTTGGCAGCATTAGTATTGGCTATCATTTTATTGATCGCTTTAAAACCATTGATGCTACAGTTAAGCTTTGCGAAAATGTTTAGATGGGAATTGGAAGTAAATTATTTTGTTTATGGAATATTTCTGGTATTCGCGATAGTTGTAGGCGTGTTAGCTGGAATTTTTCCCGCTGTTGTACTCAGTGGCTTTCAACCAATCAAAGTTTTGAAAGGATTGAATACGGTTAGGTTGTTTTCAAAAATCGGTTTGCGCAAATCGTTGTTGGTAGCGCAGTTCACTTTCTCCTTGATTTTCATTTTATCAGTGCTGGTGGTATTCAATCAACTTCAGTTATTTCTGAAGGCCGATCATGGGTTCAGCATGGAGAAAAAAATTGTGGTAAGCCTAAGCAGTACATCGCCAAGCTTGCTAAAAACTGAACTCCTTAAACAAAGTAACATTCAAACAGTCACAGCTAGCTCTCACCTGCCAGCGGCAGGCTCTACCTATGGTGAAGATTATAAGCGATCATTCGATGAAAAGGATTGGACAATGCTTTCCTATTATTCAACGGATGCAGATTACTTGAAAAATATGAATTTATCTTTGGTGGCAGGTAAGTTTTTTATAGAAGAAAATGCATCTTCTAATAAAAATTTTATTGTGCTAAATGAAATGGCCGTAGAGAAATTTCATTTTGATTCTCCTACCGAGGCCATCGGGCAAGAAATTATCGTTCAAAAAGATTCATCACGAAAGCAAATAATTGGTGTGGTAAAAAATTATAACCACCAATCGCTGATGGAACCAATGAAGCCAATGGGGTTGATTTATAACCCCGAAGAGTACAGACTTTTGCAAGTACAATATATTGGCTCGTATGAAGAGGCTGGCAAAAGCATTGAGGCGGCTTGGGCAAAAGTAAACCCTACATTAAAAGTGGACTATAAAGATTTCTATGGCGAAGTGCACAAGATGTATGATATTTTCTTTGGTGATTTAGTAAGTATTTTAGGTCTGATTTCCTTTCTGGCAATTGTAATTTCTTGCCTAGGATTATTAGGCATGGCTACCTACACCACCGAAACACGCATCAAAGAAATTTCTATTCGCAAAATTTTAGGGAGCAGCAATGGCTCATTGATCTATTTACTTTCAAAAGGCTTTGTAAGTATTTTGCTTATCGCGATAGCATTGGCTGTGCCCGCAGCTTACTTTATCAATAACTTATGGTTGGAGCAATTGGCTTACCATGTTTCGGTAGATGTAACCACTATTTTACTTAGTGTTGTGACTTTGCTTATTTTCAGTGGATTGACTGTAGGTTCACAAGCTTGGCGAGCGATGTATATTAACCCTGTTGATAATTTGAAAGGAGAATAAATTATGCTTAGAGGTCATCACTGGTACTGGATGACATCTAAACATAATGAAATTAACGTTACTGCATCTTCATTACCTTTTGCGTTAAGAAGCCGTCTTGTACCTTCACACGCAATAAATATAATCCAACGGGAAGTGCTGATACAGGAATTTCCACTATCAATTTTTCGTTGGATGATAACGCTTGCTCAAACAACGACTGCCCTAATGGACTCATAAGGTGAATAGAGGAAGCTTTTACGCTTGCAGGAATCTCCACTTTAAGAGTTTCGTTATTGATTGGATTAGGATACGCCTTTATACTAGTAAAGTCTACTTCCTCAACGCCAGTGATTACTGAAAGAGGATTAGATATAGAACTTGTGCAGCCATTGCTAGCCGTTACTTTTAGTTTAACAGTTCCACTAATATCGGAAGTATAGCTGTGTGTTGGGTTTTGTAATATACTTGTTGAACCGTCTCCAAAATCCCAAAACCAAGAAACAGCGTTTGTACTTTGATCGGTAAATGTAATAGACTGAATTACAGGCAATGTACTTGGTATAGTAAATTTGGCCACGGGGCTTGAATTAACTTTAACTACCACAGGAGATGAGATAGATTGACAAGAAAGGGCGGTATTTTTTACAGTCACAGAATAATTACCAGCCGCTGCTACTTGAATGGTTTTGGTTGTGGCACCAGTGTTCCATAAATAAGAATCCGCATCGGCTACGGAAAGCGTTATTGATTGCCCCTCACAAAAAGATGTAGCACCTGAACTAGAAATGGCAGGGTTTGATTTTACCGATACTTTAACTGGCGTGCGAACACTTTCATAAGACTTGTCAGCGTTGGAAACAAAAAGAGTGGTATCATTAAGAAGATTACCTGTTATAAATTGGCTGCCCGTGACTAAAGCATCGCCACCAGTAAAGTTTTTATACCATTTCATAGTGGAGGCTCCTGAAGCATTTAAAGTGGCTGGTTTCCCATAACAAACCGAAACGTCTGAAGCTAAAGGTCTTGTTGCTTTTAAAGTATAATTGTACAACGAATCTGCATACACTGCCGAAGCTTTTAAATCGGTCAAGTTCTTGCCTGCATGAAGCGCAAAGGCCAAGGTTATTTCTTCGCCTGCACCAATGTTGTAAGGGCCACTAGAAACAACGTGGCTAACATCATTTCCTTTGGTGGTAGTTTTACCTGATTGCAGTCTTCCCAATCCACTTGAAATGGATTTAAATTTTTCTGCTTTTGTGAAACTGCCAGCAGTGGAGTTATATAATCCAAAAGAAGAACTGCCAGCATTGGCATCTAAGTTATCAATGGCATAATACTCGGGAGTGCCCGTTAATACTTGAATTCCGCCAATTGGCTTAGCCGCTGATGTTGCTGGATAAACGTACCCTAGCCTTGTATTATTATCCCAATCGGCTGCATCTTCCGCTCCGTTGGTAGTAATATCCCAATCGGCAAATATTCCGAAATGAAATTTATTCAGCGCAGCTGTTGTAGTGTTCTTTACTTTGTATTCTAAGATAATAAACTTATCGTAAGGAGTTTGTTTCCAAACCAGACTTCTATAGGTTATGCTTACTTTGGTGGAAGAATTTTTAAAAGAACCAAAGACTTCATCATAAGATCTACTACCAGGAACTATTTCTTTAATCTTATCAACGGAAGTGAAGTCTTGATCAAAATTCTCTTTCGCGCCTCTCACATTATTATAAAGTAACGTTGAATCAGTTCCCATAATAAGCCCCATTTCATAGAGCATGGATGAATTATCGAAATTAAATCCACTACCCTTTAGGCGGGTGGTATTTTCAGCATCCGCATATCCAATTCTACCAATACTGGTCATGGTTGTGGCGATTGTATTTTTATCAACATCAATAAAAGATCGGTTCACTAAAAACGAAGCGTATTGATAGTCAGTATAGCTTCCGTCTGAGTAGGTAATGAGTATATCTACACTGGCGTCTTCTGCAGCATTAGAGCTGATAGTCAATTCAAAAGGAGTTAGATTATTGGAAACAGTGGCATTTCCAGCAATGCTTCCAGGACTAACACTCGCTTTTGTAATGGTTGCGTTTGAGGATGAAGTTGAGATTGATATTTGCAGGCCACTTGAAGTGGACTTTAAAAAATTTGTAAAGTTAAATGTCAGCAATGCCTTATCCCCAGGTTGTGCTGCTAGGCCGCTTGCATTTAACAGTTTTGAATTAGAAGCTCTGATGGACGGGAGTTCAAGAGTAAGGGCTCGTTGAATATCCAATCTACCCTTGCCAATTTGCTTCGCAAAGGAAGGGTTAGCCGTATTAAGTGCTGTTTCATCTGATGAAACTCGCAATTGCTCTGCAACTTGCTGCGGAGTAAAGGAGGGATTTTTTGCCCACACCAATGCAGCCGCACCAGCTACAATGGGTGATGAAAATGAGGTGCCACTTTCAGTATTATAAACGCTTTTATAGCCTGTTGTTAAAATGCTTACGCCTGGAGCTGCAATGTCAACGGTCGATCCATAATTTGAGAAGGAAGCTTTCTTATCATCTTTGTCAGTTGCGGAAACTGAAACAACATTGTCGTAGGCTGCCGGGTAATTTGAATCGGAAGAATTATCGTTTCCAGCGGATGCCACAACTAGACAACCCAAATCGAGTACAATGTGATTAATCACATCCTGTATTATTTGGCTTCGCGAGGTGCCTCCAAAAGAACAGTTGATAATTTTTATTCCTTGATTGGCAGCATATAGAACTCCAGAATAGGCACTGTAAACGCTTCCAGAGGTTGTCTTTTGGTTGTCTCCTGAATGTTTGGTGAACAGCAGTTTTGTATTATAAGCTACACCAGCAATCCCAATGCCATTGTTGGTGGTTGCGCTAGCGCAGCCCGCTGTCCAAGTACCGTGACTTACGTCTCCACCTTTGGTTACACGAACATCGTTATCGCCAACAAAATCAGTTTTAAAAGCATTCAATGTATCAGAACCAACAAAATCCCAACCCTGCACATCATCTATATATCCATTTTTATCATCATCAATTCCATTGGAGGCAATTTCTTTTGGGTTGGTATAAAGATTATCTTTTAGATCAGGATGATCCAAGTCCCCCCCAGAATCAATAATGGCGATAACAACGCTGGGGTTATCGCTTCCTTTTTTAATATCCCAAGCTTGATAGGCTTTAATTGTTTGGAGATGATATTGATTTGCAGCAGATGGATCGCTGGGCACAACATGCGATTTGTAAACATAATCGGGCTCCACTATTTCAAAATAGCCCGTGGCGTATAGTTGATTGATTTGCTCTTCTATGTTTTGATCAGGATTGAAGGTAATCTTGTAGTAAGAAGTTATATCTACCACAGGTGCTTGCGAGCGGCCATTGGCATTGCGCTGCGATACAATGGGCGGCACTAATGGTGTGACGGAGCCTATTGGCAAGCCTTGTGTTCGGCCTGAAGATGAACTAAAAAAACTTTTGAAATTGGCATTTACCTTTACCAACGCAGTACCTTTAGAGTATTCAGCATTTTTAGGCAATTTAAATGACCCTCCACTCTTTTTTTGAGCATTTGCCCACGTGCATATTAATGCAGCCAACGCTATAACTATAAATTTCTTTTCCATGGCTATCCTATTATAAAAATTAAATTTATTGAATTTGAGGGGTGAATACAAATTTCTATTAGTAACCACTTACTAACCAAGAATACTCGAAACCAAAAGCTTCTTAAATTAAATTTCGAGCTTTTAACTCCAAGTATTTATTAATGGCATTGATGGTCAGATTTTCAGGAGTGGTAAGCATTGCCTGAATGCCATTCTTCTGCAATTCTTTCACTATCAATTTTTTCTCGAAGCTAAATTTTTCTGCCACCGCTTTGTAATATACTGATTGAATATCAGATGCCTGGGTCTCGATCAACGATTTCATCTCTGTGTTCTCAAAGAAAACAACAACCAATAAATGACGTTGCGCCATTTTTCTTAAAAAAGGAAGCTGTCGTTGAAGACTGTAAAGCGTCTCGAAATTGGTATATAGAAAAAGCAAACTACGTTGGTTGATGTGTGCACGGATGGACGAGTAAAGCGCTGAAAAATCAGATTCGCGAAAACTTGTTTTCTGGTTGTATAAAACTTCGAGAATGGTTGAAATCTGCTTGTTCACTTTACTTGCACTAAGCACTGTGTTTACTTTATCCTGAAAAGTAATAAGCCCAGCCTTGTCTGATTTTTTGATGGCAATATTTGAAATGGCTAAACTTGCGTTGATTGCATAGTCCAACAAACTCAATCCATTGAAAGGCATTTGCATCACGCGCCCTTTGTCAATCAGTGAGTACACTTGCTGCGATCGTTCGTCTTGATAATTATTCACCATCAGTTCCGATCTGCGCGCAGTAGCCTTCCAATTAATAGTGCGAATGTCATCACCCGCTACATATTTTTTTATTTGTTCAAACTCTAAATTTTGCCCGATTCGCCTGATGCGCTTTATACCTGTGTCAACAAGTTTGTTAGAGATAGCCAATAACTCATATTTGTGCATTTGAATAAACGATGGATAAACCGGCACCGTATTGCTTTCCACCAATACTACCCTACGTGAAACAAACCCTAAAATGGTGCTAATAAAAACATTGAGGCTGCCAAATTCATACTCGCCTCTTTTTACAGGCCGAAGATGATAATGAATCGTTTTACTTTCTCCCGAGGCAAGGGTAACTTCAAAATTCATGCTTCTTACTTGAAACTGAAATGGGATTTCATCTATCACCAAAAAGAAAGCTTGAATTTTTAATTGATTACGAATAGCTATTTCAATTTCGTTTTGATCGCCATTTGACAAACGTTGCGGACAAACACGATTGCCGCTCACTCCACTCTTTGATGAAAACAAAATCAAAACATCAGCCAACAAAGTTCCTGCTATTAATAAAACGAACGCCTTGGCAAATGGTAGTAACAACTCCACAAAAAAACTACTAATAAACAAGGCCACTGCTATGCCCAGCAGGCTAAAAAATCGATTGGAGAAATAAAGTGCTTTGATGAAACGCAAGTGGATGTTATTAACGAGGCACCTCAACTTTATTTACCAACTGTTTTATCACCTCATCCATATTGGCACCTTCCATTTCTCGTTCTGGTGTTAGAATTAGGCGATGGCGCAAGGCAGGTACGCATATTGTTTTAATATCTTCTGGTGTTACAAAATCTCGTCCGCGAATAGCGGCCAACGCTTTGGATGCATTCAGTATCGCCACACTAGCTCTTGGTGAAGCACCTAAGAAAAGCGATGCATTGGCTCGAGTTTCCTGCGCAATTTGTGCAATGTAGGTTACCACTTTATCTTCTACATATACTTGCCGCACCAACTGCCGAAAGTTAATTATCTGATCTGCTGTCAATACTTTTTCAATGGTATTGATCTGATCGTTCAACTCATCTTTTTGATTGAATTGAAGAATCTTGATTTCCTCTTGCAGCGTTGGATACCCTGAAACAATTTTGAAAAGAAATCGATCTAACTGTGCTTCTGGCAAACGGTATGTGCCTTCTTGTTCAATTGGGTTTTGAGTGGCCAATACAAGATAGGGCTCTTTCATTTTGTAGGTTGTACCATCCGTTGTTATTTGGCGTTCTTCCATCACTTCAAATAAGGCCGCTTGCGTTTTGGCTGGCGCCCGATTGATTTCATCAATCAATACCAAGTTTGAAAAGATGGGGCCTTTGCGGAATTCAAACTCCGTGTTTTTAGGATTGAATACCGAAGTGCCAATTACATCCGAAGGCATAAGGTCTGGCGTGAATTGTATACGCGAAAAATCAGCATCGATGGCTCTTGCCAACAGTTTTGCCGCAAGTGTTTTAGCAACGCCTGGCACACCTTCAATCAACACATGGCCTTTGGCGAAAATGGCCGTTATCAATAGTTCTATTACATCATCTTGCCCTACAATTACCTTGGCTATTTCAGATTTTATTTTGGCAACACTTTCGTGGAGGGGTGTTAGGTTGATGCGGTTCTTAAATAATTCTTCCATTGTTTATAGTTTGAAGTTTTCGATTTGCTGATTTAGATCTAATAATGTTTTTGGTGGGATTGTTGATGTGCCCAGAATAACTTTGATTAGTACAAATAGCTGTTGTGTTTGCTTTAGCTCATTGCCTGTTTTTTTAGCAAGTTGTTCTATAAACAGATCACTGGTATCGTTAATTAAAAAATACTTAGTTCTAATCTGATCCAGAAAAAAAATAATTTTCTTTTCTGCAATCGCCTTATGATCGCTGGCTTGCAAATACATGTTGCCAATGGTTCTTACAAACTCGAGTGTAGTATTAGCCAATGGCTTAACAATCGGTATTATCCGCTGCCTGCGCTTGGCTTCAAAAAACATAAACAGCACAAGGCCAATCACGGCTATGTAGTAAGCCCACTGTAGCGGCTCTTTACTTAGAATGTAGCGCAGAGGCGACTCTGGTTCCATTTTGCCAAGTTGATAATAGTTTGTCCACCATGTTTTATTGTTGGGCAAAAATGAAATAGTCTTGGCAATGTAATCGTGTGTATGGGCTGCAAGTATATAATTGTTGGTAAAGGCAAGCGGTGTCGTATTCAATATAAAATATCCTTTGCCCCACGGTATGCGCAGCGTAACGGGCTTGCCCCACGCGTTGGAAGAAATAACAAAACTGTTGGCTTTAACGGAGTCGATGGTGGTAAAAAAATAGGATATGTTTTCCATTTTAAAATAGAAGCCTTTCTTTTCAAATTGTGGAAGCAGAAATTTTAGATCGCTTGTATCTTGTTGTGTGTTTTGGGGTTTAACTAATCCATCAAAATAAACATCAATGGTATTTAGCTTTAATGTATCCTTAAACAAGCCTGAAAAATAGTTAGCCGAAATAAAGGAGTGCGAACCATTTGCTACTTTATTCAATAACACTTTCGTGGATTCTTTGTCGGGATCAAATTGATTGCTTATGCTAATAATATTATCACCAAGTTTAATCGAGTCTTTCAATTCATATACTGTAAGCTTCGAGTGCACAATAACATTGGGATCGAATAGCGGTTCAATTAATTTTGCAGTAACAAAAGCACCAAACGGATTTTTATCTTTTTCATAATAAGTGGGTGTCCAATCAATCGGTTTGGGCGCAAGCACTTGCACCAAAACAAACATGATGATAACACCTACCAAAATGAAAATGTATCGAAGTTCGCGTTTCATCCAAGTTTTGATTTTAAATCTTGGAAGGTGCGTTGCACTTCATTGTATGTCTGTTGATTGATCTCAAAATGGCCATACCAAGCATAATCAAAATAGTAGCGAAGCTCTTGCAAGCGTGGAGTCACCGCGTGTTGATTAAGTTCTTTTAGATAATCGTCATTGGTTTTGCCAGGCAACCAATGTATCATGTTGGCATCTGATAGTTTTCTTAACGAATAAAGAAAAGTAAGTCGCACGGCATCGCGATATTTTTTATTCTGCACAGCATTTTCGATTAGTGTATCGAAATCCAACGCATGAATATTTTCTTCAGCAATTTTAAAGTCAATAGTTGAACCTGCAGATTTGCCGTAGAATAAATCTTTTACATCGATGTTGAGCAATTTCAGTATTACCCAAAGTAGAATTCCTGCAAGCAATGCATAGAAAACTATTTTGCCAATAAGTGTTTGTGTAGTGAAGTATAAAAATCTACCTAAAATTGAAAGCAACCAAACTATAAAACGTTGCCATGGGCTCACTGCTTCTTGAGGCCTTCCATATTGAAATTGAGAATCGGCTCTATACTTTTCTAGTTCAATTTTATTTATAGATCGTTCGTTTATTTTTAACGTGTCATTGACAACCGAATACTTTAAGGAATCCGCAACCGCCCAAGCGTAAGTGGAAATAAGCAGCAATAAAAAAACAAGACTAATACGTTTCGTCATCCGAAGGCTTAGGTTCTTCTGCTTTGCCAAAGCTTTCTACTTTTGAAAGTAAGCCGCTTGATTCCCTGCGCTCTACCAAATTATAATATTGAAATACTACTGCAATTATCACAATACTGCCGAGCAAGCTCGCGCCAAAAGTATAGAACATGCTACTAAGTATTAATCCAACCTGTTCCCAAAGAGCGGGTTCTGTAACTTCCCCTGAAATTTTATGAGTGCCAATAAGAAATGTAAAAATGTATTGCGGGATGGTAAATACCATTGCCATAATACCGACAATAATTGTTGTTACAAAAATTAGCCCGAATGTGCTCCACCATTTTTGTGAGATAAGAGTGAAGCAGCGGCTGAAGGCATCGCCAAAGCCTTTCCCTTCAATAATCATAATAGAAGGAAGTAGTGATAATACAATCGCTAAATAAATACCTGGAATAATGAAGAAGACCGTAGCCACTGTAAGAATGATCGACATGAGTATACCAACGCCTATCATTTTTAATAGATTTTTTTTCACCCCTTCCCACATATCTGGAAGATCAATCGCTTCGTAATTATTGCTCGATTCATACAAACGGACAAACTCGTTTACAATAATTAGCGAACTCATATAGCCAAATACCAAAAACACCATTGAGATACCCAACCATGAAAAAGCCTCACTTGAAAACATATTAAGCGGATTGGCACTCAAGCCACTTGAAAGTATCTGCTTTTGATAAAGCCCATTGAACAATCCTTGCAGCAAAAGAAATGGCCCGCTTATAAATATTAAAGCTTTGGCAAGTGGTTTAAGGTTTTGCTTAACAAACTCAAACGTGGCGTTGATTTTGGCGCTAAAGTCGCGCGTTCTGCGAAGTTCAATTTTTTGAATCATAGTTTTTAAAGCGAAGTGGATAAACAAAGAAATAAAAAATTATGAAGGAAAACGATAATCCAATGATAAGTAATTTCACACCGACTGGCATTGTGCTATAGCGGGTAACAAACGATTCTATAAAACCAGCAATTATAAAGATGGGCATCAGCCCCATTACTACTTTCAAGCCATCTTTTGCTCCCATCTTAAAAGAATCCATTCGGCTAAAAGTACCTGGAAACAAAATGCTGTTGCCCATGCGAAGCCCTGCGCCTCCGGCAATAATAATAGCCGATATTTCTAACGTTCCGTGAAGCATAACAACCATCACCGAGCTGGCCAATAATTTTTGTTGATAAAATAATGTGAAGAAAGAGCCAAGCATAATGCCATTTCTGAAAAGTAAATAGGCCGTGCCAACAGAAGCAAGGAGACCTGCGGCAAAGGCCGTGAAAGAAACACGAATGTTATTAAATGTGATGGCAAAGAACATGTTCAACTGATCTCCGCTGGCATACACTCCAGTTGGATCTCCTTTTTTGATATTTTCCATAGTCATGTTGATATAAGCATCGCCCATAATCAAACGCGAAAATGAATCATCACCCAAGGTTGAAAGTACACCAATAAAAGTAGCAATAGCGGTGATGGAAAAGGAATAGAAGAAAGGTTTTCTTAGCGTTAAAAAAAGAATGGGCAACTCGTGTGTCCAGAAAGTAACGAATCGTTGTCTTTCTTCTTTTTTGTTTTTATAAATCTGCTGATGAATTTTAGCAGCGAGAGAATTTAAGTATTGAGCTATTTCACTTTTAGGATATTGTGTTTTGGCAAACGATAAATCGTCAGTAAGCTCAATAAAAATCTCCGATTTCTTTTCAGCAGACATGGCTGCTCTTCCTGAAAGCATTTGCTCATAAGTTTGCCATCGTTCAATATTCTGTTTTACAAAAGCGGATTCGCGCATGAAGCTGAATTATTTACTTAATTTTCTCCGCACCCTTTTCTGCTTCTCCCCAAACTCTTAAAAAATTTCCGCTACAAAGTTTCTCTATATCACTTTCAGAATAACCACGTTTAAGCAAACTATAAATTAGATTAGGATACATTGATGCATCTGTTAACCCTTGTGGCAACATGCTGTTTACACCATCAAAGTCGGAGCCAAAGCCAACATGATCAATGCCTGCCAACTTTACCGCATGGTCAATGTGATCGGCCACTTTTTCAACCATTACAATTGGCAATGGATTTTCTTTTTTGATTTTAGCAATGATAGGTTTTGCCAATGAATCCTTAGCCTTTAACTTTTTTTCGGTCAAAGCTTTTTCAATCAACGCGTCCACTTTGTCCATTTGTTTGGCTGTGGCCGAATCTAAAAAAGCAGTATAGAAATTGATGAGCATAACACCACCATTTTTACCAAGTGTCGTAATCATATCATCAGTCATATCACGCTTCTTCGTTGGAGAAAATACGCGGCACGATGAATGTGAAGCAATCACTGGCACTTTTGATAATTTCATTACTTGGTAGAATGTACTATCGGCCACATGCGAAATATCTACCATTATGCCCAACCTGTTCATTTCCTTCACCACATCTTTACCAAACGGACTAAGGCCATTCCATTTTAAGGTGTCTGTTGACGAGTCACAAATCTGATTGTTCTTACTGTGAGTTAATGTGATGTAGCGAATGCCTCTATCATAAAAATATTTCAGGTTCTTAATCTCATTACCAATGGGTGCGCCATTTTCCATACCCTTTGGCAGGGATATTTTTCCCGCTATGAAATTGGCTTGAACCGCATCTGTATTCACAGCCAACGAAAATTTATCGGGATGAAGTTTTACTATTCCATCTACCATATCAATCAGTGAATCTGCCAGCCCTTTTCCATAATCACTTTTTTGTTGGTAAGAAGAAGGAATGTATATGGACATAAATGGTGCGGTCAATCCACCCTTCTTACAAAGTTCATAATCAAATTCTCCCTTATCAGCATGTATAAAAAATTGTTTGTGAGCTTCATCGGCAACAATATTATTTTCAACCATTACTTCCGGTAAATCAACATGACCATCTGCAATAATATATTTGTGCGCCAGCTCATTGGCTAATGCCTTTATATCCTCATCCGTCATGCTCTCTTTAGGTTTTTTATCCGCGCAAGCGAAAAGAATTATTGAAAGAGCAGCAATAATTATTACTCGTAGCATCATCATTGGTTTTGAGCTTATATTTGAGACAGAAAGTTAATGGATCGGATTGGCTATGCAAACTATAAATGTTCGTACTACACAAAATGTTTTAATTGGTTTTCCCTTGGCGGGATTATTCGATCGTATTCTCGCTTTTATTATTGACTTGGTTATTTTTATTGCTTATTTGATTTTAGCCTTTGTTATTTTGGCTCGATTAAACTTGATTACTAATTGGACCTGGATACTGATTTACCTGCCTGCTTTTTTCTACAATCTTATTTTTGAGATAACCATGAACGGCCAAACGCCAGGCAAGCGTGCCCTGAACATTAAAGTAGCACGGCTTGATGGCACATCGCCAACTATTGCCAACTATATAATTCGGTTTATTCTTTGGCCTATCGATGTTGTTCTGTTCGGCTCCATAGCCATCACGTTTATTTTGCTTACCAACAACAGTCAACGCTTAGGCGATTTGGCAGGCGGCACCACGGTGGTTAAGTTAACCAACCCACCTGAAGTAAGCAGCAAAAAAATAATGCAGAATTTAACCTCTAATTATGCGCCAGAGTTTCCGCAAGTTGTTAACCTTACGGACTCCGATGTTTCCATTATAAAAGAAGCACTTGAAGCCAGCGTGCAATTGGGAAATGAAAAACCAGTGTATCTATTGGCCGATAAAATCAAAAGATTGCACGGCATTCAATCCGATCTTTCGGCTTCTCAATTTCTGTATACTATTCTTAAGGATTACCATCACTTAACCTCTACTCTTTGAAACCACTCCCAGAGATTACAAAAGGCCAATTGGCCTTGCGAAACGGGCAAGACAAGCCTCAAATTTGGATTGCTCTAAACGGGTTGATTTACGATATGACCAATTCGCGATTGTGGCGGAACGGAAAACACTATGAACATTGGGCTGGCCAAGATTTAACAGCTGAGCTTGCCGATGCACCACATAATGAAAATGTTTTTGATAAATTTGAGCCCATTGGTAAACTTATTTGACTTATGATTTTAATTGCTGACAGCGGTGGAAGTAAAATTGATTGGCGTTTGCTCTACTCAGACGGCCGAATTGAACAGGCCTACTGTGCAGGCTTCAACCCGTACTATCAACCTATTGCGCATCTAAAAACTAGCATCGAGCAGGTGTTGGTGCCTATTGTAAAAGAACCTGTAACAAAAATATTTTTTTATGGCACGGGTGTTTCTTCAGAAAAAAATCAAGAGGTAATTAAAGAAGCTTTTTTGGATTATTTTAAAGGAGCTGAGATTGAAGTAGGTTGGGATTTGCTTGCCGCAGCCCGAGCATTGTGTGGCAACGAACCAGGTATTGCTTGCATACTCGGCACAGGTTCAAATTCCTGTCTGTATGATGGCGAAAAGATTATCGGCAACGTGGCCAACTTAGGTTGGATTCTGGCAGATGAGGGAAGTGGAACCTACATTGGCAAGAAATTTATTTTCGATTATTTCCGGTTTAATGTGCCAGAAAAGCTAGGGAAACAATTTCATGAACGATTCCCATTTACTCGCGAAGAAGTGCTGGCAAAAGTGTACCAAGAAGAAAAGCCTGGTGCATTTTTGGCAAGCTTTACGAAGTTTATTTTCCAGCATTTAAAAGAGCCGTATTGTTATGATCTGATCTATAAAAGCTTTTCAGATTTTTATGAAAACAACATCATGAGATATGATAATTACCAAAATCTAAAAGTTCACTTTACAGGATCGGTAGGCTTTTATTTTAGCGATGTGTTACGCCAAGTGGCCAACGACAAAGGCATTACCCTAAAAAATATTTTGGAAGGCCCTATTGCAGGTCTTACGCTCTATCATCAAAAAGATATCAAGTAACACCATGAGTGCTACAACAGAATCTCCCTCCAACTATAACCATCTTGAGCACATGAGCGTGCGAGACTTGCTGCTCAATATCAACAAAGAAGACCACACCGTGCCAGACTCTGTGGCCAAAGTAATTCCTCAAATAGAATTACTTGTAAATGAAATTGTGATGAAAATGAAACAAGGCGGCCGGTTATTTTACATTGGGGCAGGCACTAGTGGAAGGCTTGGTGTGGTTGATGCTTCTGAGATTCCGCCAACGTATGGAGTAGATCATGGCACTGTTATAGGTCTGATTGCCGGAGGCGATAAGGCCATTCGTAAAGCCGTTGAAAATGCAGAAGATGACACACGTCAAGCGTGGGTAGATCTACAAGAATTCAATATTACCGCTTTGGATGTGTTAGTTGGCATTGCCGCTTCGGGTAGAACACCGTACGTGATCGGTGGTGTGAAAAAAGCAAAACAGATAGGTGTTTCTACTGGATGTGTGGTGTGCAACCAAGGAAGCGAATTGGCTGCCGCTGTCGATTTTCCTATTGAAGTGGTTACAGGTTCTGAATTTGTTACAGGTAGCACGCGCATGAAAGCGGGCACTGCTCAGAAGTTGATCTTGAACATGATCACTACCTCGGTCATGGTGAAGTTGGGAAAAGTAAAAGGAAACAAAATGGTGGATATGCAGTTATCCAATCAAAAGCTGGTGGATCGTGGTAATAAAATGATTATGGATGAATTGAGCATTAGCTATGCTGAAGCAGAAGCATTGCTTAAACAATATGGAAGTGTGCGGAAGGCCGTAGATGCAGCTAAGTTACATGCACGACATTGAACCCTATTACAACTGGATCAAATATTACGATTCGGCTAATGACGAACGGTCTCCCTTTTTCGGTAAAGAATACAACTACGACTTATATCAAGACACCATTTACGGATTTTATATCGACCCAGGCTGGGATTCTATTGAGTCGGATACTCTCTATGTAAAAATTCTTTTTACCGATTACGAAGAAGGTTTTACAATAATGGAATTTCTGGGGGAATGGAACGATGCCATTACCAACGACATTATGTTGTTGAAAAGAAACGTGATCGAATTGCTGGAAGCCGAAGGCATCAACAAATTTATTTTGATTGGAGAAAACGTGATGAATTTTCATGGTTCAGACGATTCGTATTATGAAGAATGGTATGAAAACGTTGAAGAGGGATGGATAGCGGCAGTAAATTTTCCGGTGTTCGTTTTAGACGAATTGAGGAAGTACAAATTGGATCAATACATAAACATGGGCGGCACCTTACAAATAGAGGCATGGCGAACGCTTCACCCAAATAAATTTTATAGTTTAGTTCGCCAGCTTATTCAAAGAAGGCTCAACTGAACGTTTTCTACAGGCGCATCAATAGGCACTAAGTATTTCTTTTTTGATTTTAATTCCTGACAAAGCACGCGAGTTCTGCGTATCTCGCCTTTTGTAAACCATCTACCTCGCAGCGAAAATGTGCTACCCGCAGGTATATCTGATAGAAAAGTTATGGAAGCTGATTTCAAATCGTACTTTCTAAAAACTTTCATCAAGCCAGGATCTGAGAAAGTGGTAGCCATCGGGTCTTGCATGTGCTCTTGCAAGCCAGCTAATAAATCCTCAGGGAAAATTTCTTTGGTGAGCAGTGGGGCAAGTAATTCTTGAAAGCTATGTTTCCACTCATTTCCGTGTGCTTCTATCCTATTGCCATGCTTTTCATGAACCTCAAGATGTGCCACCTCATGGATGTAGGTGATCAGAAAAAGATAAGCGTCAAGATCTTGATTGACGGTGATGCGAGGTGTTTTGCCGGTTCTAAAAGTGAAGTCACCAATTTTTGTGAGCCTGCTTTTGCGGATTTTAAAATCAAATTTATAGAAATACCAAAGTTCAAGGCAATAGTTTAGCGCTTGGCTAGGCACATGCTGTTGTAAGATGGATTGTACTTTTTCAAAAATCATGGCAATAAAAAAAGGCTTTAGAGTTTCTAAAGCCTTTCCTGGGGAAATCTCTTTAGAGATTACTTTTTCTTTGGTGCTTTAGCAGCAGCAGCAATTGAATCAGCCTTTGCAGCAGCAGAAGCTGAATCAGCCTTCACCTTTGCCGCCAAAGCTTCTACTTCAGCAGAAACTTTAGCTACTGAATCAGCAACAGCAGTTGAATCAGCTTTCATTTTTGCTTTAGCTTCTTCGGCAGCTTTACCACCACCGCAAGCAACGAATGCAACAGCGAAGCCACATACCATTAATAGAGCGAACAATTTTTTCATAGTTTACAGGTTTTAAATTTTGGTGCAAATATATGGTATATGGTGGATTTCAAAGTATTAGGTAAGAAAATATTATTTATTTCTTAGAAAATAATTGAAATATGTGCCTTCCTTACAGTCATTAGTATGTTTCTGAAAGCCAACCGTTTAAATGGGTTTATTTCTTTCGGAAGAATAAGCGAACGGGTGCTCCTTCAAAGTCAAATTTCTCTCTCAACCGATTTTCCAAGAAGCGAATGTAGGAATCTTGAATGTACTGCGGATGGTTGCAAAAGAAAGCAAACGTTGGCGATTTGGCAGCTACTTGAGTTACGTATTTGATTTGTATCATCTTACCCTTGGTAGATGCTGGTGGGTAATGAACAATTTCTGGCAACATGCCATCATTGAGAGCCGATGTAGGTATTTTCTTTGTTTTGTTATAAAATACTTGAACGGCTTTCTCGATCACCTGAAAAATGCGTTGCTTAGTAAGTACTGAAGCGAAGATGAAAGGGATGTAGGTTATAGGTGCAATCTTCTCCAACATTTCTTTTCTGCGCTTGTCGGCTGTATTGGTGTCTTTCTCAATTAAGTCCCACTTATTCACCATTATCACAATTCCCTTGCCCTGATCTTGTGCCAAACCAATGATATTAACATCCTGCGATTCCAATCCTCGCTCGGCATCAATTACAATTATGCACACATCGCAATCTTCAAGGGCTTTTAATGAGCGCAGCACGGAATAGAATTCTACATCTTCAGTTACTTTGCTTTTCTTTCTTATACCCGCAGTGTCGGTAAGTATAAAATCATTGCCAAACATTTTGTAGCGCGTGTCAATAGCATCGCGAGTGGTGCCGGCTTCATCAGTAACTATGCTGCGTTCCTTTCCTATCAATACATTTAGAAAAGAGGATTTACCCACATTGGGTCTTCCTAAAATAGCAATCCTTGGAACTCCTTCATCGGGATTTTCAATTCCTTCTTCAGGGAAAGATTTGATCAATTCATCTAACAATTCGCCAGAACCACTTCCGTTGGAAGATGAGATTGGGTACACTTCTCCCATACCAAGTTCATAAAATTCCGCGGCAAGCGAGCTTTTATCGGGTGTATCGGCCTTGTTGGCGGCAATCAGCACGGGCTTTTTCGACTTGCGAATAATGTTGGCAAACTCTTTATCGTATCCCGTAAGGCCATCGCGGCAATCGACCATGAAGATAACAACACTGGCCTCTTCAAGAGCTAATTCAACTTGCTTGCGGATTTGGGATTCAAACTTATCGTCTGAGCCAGTAACGTAACCGCCTGTATCTATTACAGTAAAGAACACTCCGCACCATTGGCCGTAGCCGTAGTGGCGATCGCGCGTTACCCCTGGCATATCGTCCATAATTGCTTGGCGTTGTTCTACCAACCGATTAAAAAAGGTGGATTTGCCCACGTTGGGTCTTCCTACAATAGCAACTATATTAGACATGAATGATAAGGATCAATTTTCGATAAGTCGATGTTCAATTAATTCAAAACGAGATGCAAGGTAACGCTTCGTTGGCGAATTGACTCTATCGAACAGGAGAAGTGTTGAATTCTTAACCTCAAAGTGCACGGAGATTCTCAACGAAAATCAACGCGTTTTTTTGATTTAACCTTTGCGAAACTCTGTGTTCTCTAGGGTTATTAATCACTCAAAGTACCCAAAGTGCCTTAGCTTCTGCTTTTGTTTGCGCCAGTCATCAGCCACTTTTACATGCGTTTCCAAAAAGACTTTTTTGCTGAAGAATTTTTCCAAATCTACCCGGGCTTCTGTACCAACTTTTTTTAGAGAACTGCCACCTTTGCCAATTAAAATACCTTTCTGCGAATCGCGCTCCACATAAATGATCGCGCGAATGCGAATTATATTTTCTTCTTCTTTAAATGAATCGATACCCACTTCCGAGCTATAGGGTATTTCTTGATCGTAGTTCATAAAGATTTTTTCCCGGATTATTTCTGAAGCAAAAAACCGCTCCGATCTGTCAGTCATTTCATCTTTAGGATAATATTCTGGATGCTCTGGTAGCATGCTTTTAATCGAATCCAAAATTTTATCAACATTTTGGCCACTTGTAGCCGATACAGGAATGATTTCTTTGGGGTTTAAAAATTGTTTCCAGTAGGTAATCTTATCTTCCACTTGCGAGCCTTGTGCTAAATCTATTTTGTTGATGAGCAAAAGGATTGGAGTAGTGATGGTTTTGAAACGCTCAAACAATTGCTCGTCATATTTTTCGCCCAGCTCAACCACCAATAAAATAACATCAGCATCTTCTAAAGATACTTTCACAAAATTCATCATGGCTTGATGAAGTTCGTATTTAGGTTCTAAAATTCCAGGCGTGTCAGAGTAAACAATTTGAAAATCATCGCCATTCAAAATGCCCATTATGCGATGCCGTGTGGTTTGTGCTTTGGCCGTGATGATAGATAGGTTTTCGCCCACAAGCTTATTCATCAGGCTACTTTTGCCCACGTTGGGCTTACCTACTATGCTTACAAAACCAGATTTGTGTACTGCCGTCATTATTTATTTTTCAAGTTGATATAAAATCTTGTAAAGGTAAGTTGAAATAGTCATCATGTAATTTTTTGAAGATGAGATGGCATTTAGTGTTTGAATGTAATTGGGAAAGCAATTGAATTCCTATCAAAGTTTTTCTTTATTTTTACATCATGGATTGGCGAGGTAAAATTGTTTCCGATAAAAATGTGCTAGCAGGTAAACCCGTTGTAAAAGGCACTCGGCTTTCAGTTGAATTTTTGTTGGGTCTTTTCGCCAACGGATGGCACGAGAATGATGTGCTGGAAAATTATCCATCGTTAACTAAAGAAGATATTCAAGCGGTGTTTTCTTTTGCTCAAGACGGTTTAAAGGAAGGCCTCCTTTTTGAATCTAAACTTTCGGTATGATAAAACTCTTGGCGGATGAAAATTTTCCATCAAGAAGTGTTGACCTGCACTTATCCAAAATACAAGCTTTGAATCATTTGGATTTCTTACAGTGATTGAGGAAAATTTCATAAGACAAAAGAAATTTTGAACTCATCCATCAACAAAAACACGCAATTCATAGACCTCGGTCTGATTGATTACCAGCAAGCATGGGATTATCAAACCAATTTGTTTAATCAAATTTTAGAAATAAAAAAGCAAAACCGAGACCTCTCTACTACCCAACAATTATCAACTACCAACTTTCTTCTCTTCTGCGAGCATCCTCACGTGTACACGCTTGGGAAAAGTGGTGATGAGAATAATTTGTTGATCAAAAAAGAAGACCTTCATAACATCAACGCAAGTTATTATCCAATCAATAGAGGTGGCGATATTACCTATCATGGTCCAGGGCAGTTGGTGGTTTATCCTATTTTGGATTTAGAAAATTTCTTTACGGACATTCATAAATACATGCGGTTGTTGGAAGAAGTTGTGATTCAAACATTGCACGAATTCAACATTGACGGTGGCCGCACCACAGGATTAACTGGCGTGTGGCTCGATTATGAAACTAAAATCAGCCCAAGAAAAATTTGTGCGCTTGGCGTAAAAACGAGCCGATGGGTAACCCTTCATGGCCTTGCACTTAATGTTAACACGGACTTGAGTTATTTCAATCACATTGTGCCTTGCGGGATTAATGACAAAGCTGTGACATCAATGGAAAAAGAGTTGGGAACTAAAGTGAATATTGAATTGGTTAAACCTATTCTAAAAGAAAAACTCGTCACTCTTTTCGAAATGTCGCTTACTTCACATCTCAATACTCACATCTAAATATGATTAAAGATATAAAAATACCCTCTGTACAAAACGTAACATTGGCCGTAGCAAAAGAAGGCTTACCAGGCCTTGAGGAATGGAAGGTGTACCTTATTAACAACAATGATTTTGAAATTGAAAACACGTTGGTAGCGAGCCAAGGCTACGGTGAAAGCGAAGGTGAGCGGCAACGCACCTCAACGCTACGTCATTTTTTACAAACAGTGCCTGCGCATAGCTTTGCATTGGTTGAGCCTATTCAGCCAGAAGTATTTCACCTCAACAACGAATATTGGCTGAGCTACTATATTGGTCTTACTATTTATGACAAACGTTTTGTATTTGTGCCTGATTCGATCTGCGAAGAGAATTTGATTTTCATAAAAGAGCTAGATCTAAAGGGAGTGTTACATTCATAGCCTATGGCAATCTCAACATAAAATTATACCTTTATTCACGTACATTTTATAAGAAAAACGTGAATGAATTCCGAACTTAAAGACATTCTATTTCTCGATATTGAAACTGTTGGCTGCACCGATCAATATAGTTTGGTTAGCGATCGATTAAAAGTTCAATGGAGCCGCAAAGCAGCTTTCTTTAAGCAACGAGACGAAAACCAAAGCGATGAAGAATTGTTTTATGATCGCGCAGGCATCTATGCCGAGTTTGGAAAAATTATCGTAATCGGTATTGGCCGCTACATCGAAAACGAAAAAGGTGGATTAAGTTTAAAAGTAAAATCGCTTTACAATGACGATGAAAAGAAGCTATTGCAAGAGTTTAAATCGGTAGTTGAAAAAATGGAAGCCAACACAAAGCTATGTGCGCACAATGGCAAAGAGTTTGATTTTCCATATCTAAGTAGACGGATGTTAGTGAATGAAATGACGCTGCCCAATGTTCTCAATCTTGCAGGAAAAAAATCGTGGGAAGTACCACACCTTGATACTATGGAGCTTTGGAAGTTTGGCGATTATAAACATTACACTTCACTCGATCTGCTTGCCGCTATCTTCAACATACCCAGCAGCAAAGATGAAATGGATGGAAGCCAAGTAAGCGAAGTTTATTACAAAGAAAAAAACCTGCAAAAGATTGCCGACTATTGCTTGCGCGATGTAATAGCTGTAGCCCAACTGTATTTAAAAATGAAGGGGCTTCCCCTTATTGCAGATCAAAACATTATCTCTTGATAGTGTTCAACTCTTCCGATATTTGCACTTACAAATCCTGCTAAAGAAAAACCCTCATGAGCAAAAAAGCATTTAAAAAAGAGAAAGAAAAGAAAGTAAAAAAAGAGAAGGCAGGGGTGCAGTCAACGTTGCTTTCTTTCTTGGAAGACCAGGTAGGCAAAGCGTATAGTCCCGATCAACTCATCAAAAAATTAGGGCTCAAGAAAAAAGAGCTAATCAAAGATTTTTATAGAAAGTTGGATGAGCTAGAAGATGAAGGCGCAATAGAGCAACTAAGCAACGGCAGTTATAAAAGCAAGAAGCGCACAACCTCTGCAGCGGCTGCTATCACAGGCATTGTCGATCATGTAAATGCTCGCTTTGCCTATGTAGTTACAGGTGAAGAAGGCAAAGATGTTTATGTTGCTACTGCCGATCTTAATACCGCACTTCATGGCGATACTGTTTCTGTTTCCTTGTTCGCCAAAAAATCAGGCAAGAGCCGGGAAGGGAAAGTTGTTGAAGTGATCAAAAGAAATCGCACACGTTTTGTTGGCAAACTACAAGTATCTAGCAAATATGCTTTTGTTGTGCCTGATTTTAAAAAAATGTATCAAGATTTTTTTATCTATCCTGAAAATGTTAACAATGCAAAGACGAATGATAAGGTTGTATTTGAAGTAACTAAGTGGGGAGATGGAGATAAAGCACCGGAAGCAAAAGTGGTTGAAGTATTAGGCAAAGCGGGAGAAAATGAAGCTGAGATACACTCTATTATGGCTGAGTTTGATTTGCCTTTTCGTTTTGATCCGAAAGTATTGAGTGAGAGCAAGGAGATTGAAGCGGGCATCACCAAAGAAGAAATAAAAAAACGCAGAGACTTTCGCGATGTATTGACATTTACAATTGACCCTGAAGACGCGAAAGATTTTGATGATGCCATTTCCTTCAAAGCCCTTGCCAATGGCAATTATGAAGTAGGCGTTCACATTGCTGATGTTACTCATTATGTAATTTCGGGAACCGTATTAGATGATGATGCCTTTGAACGTGCCACTTCTGTGTACTTGGTTGATCGAACTGTGCCTATGTTGCCTGAGCGTTTGTCAAACGAACTATGCTCGCTTCGGCCCAAGGAAGACAAGCTAACATTTGCAGCAGTGTTTGAAATCAATAGCAAGGCGCAAGTGGTGAATGAATGGTTTGGTCGCACGGTTATTCATTCCGATTTTCGTTTTTCCTATGAAGCTGCGCAAGAAGTTCTCGAGAATGGACAAGGACAGTTTGCCGAAGAGTTAAAAATCTTGAATGATCTTCATCATAAACTTCGTAAAGAAAGATTTGCTAGAGGTGCTATAAATTTTGAAACTACCGAAGTTAAATTCAAATTGGATGCAATGGGTAAGCCTTTACAGGTGATACCCAAAGTAAGAAAGGATGCACATAAGTTGATTGAAGAATTTATGCTGCTTGCCAATCGATCGGTGGCAACGTATGTCTACAAACAAAAAGTTGGAGCGGAAAGAAATACTTTTGTTTATCGCACACACGATTTGCCTGACGAACAAAAAGTACTTGACTTCGCTACTTTCGCAAAACAGTTCGGTCATAAAATAAATGTTGAAGGCGGTTCAGTTTCACGTTCGCTCAATACATTGATGGCCGAGATTGAAGGCACACCCGAGCAAAACGTGTTGCAATCATTGGCAGTGCGCACAATGGCCAAAGCAAAATATACCACCGAAGCCAAAGGCCATTTTGGGTTAGCGTTCGATCACTATACCCATTTCACTTCACCCATTCGTAGGTATCCTGATATGATGGTACATAGGTTGCTGCAACACTATCTCGACAAAGGAAAATCGGTTAACAAAAAAGAATATGAAGAGAAGTGTATCCATTCATCAGAGCGCGAAAAGAGAGCTGCCGATGCCGAGCGTGCTTCCATTAAGTATAAGCAAGTGGAGTTTATGAGCTTAACAACCAACAAAATTTTCAAGGGCGTAATTTCAGGTGTAATGGAGTTTGGAATTTTTGTCGAGATTGTTGAGACCAAATGTGAAGGCATGGTGCGCATGAGCGACATGAAAGACGACTTCTATGAATACGATGAAAAAAATTACCGTATGATCGGTAGAAAAAGAAAAAAAGTGTATCGCTTGGGCGATGAAGTAACCGTGCGTGTAAAGAAAACAGATGTAGATAGAAGACAAATCGATTTAACAATTGAAGAGGATTAGCTGTTATAATATTTTGATTTAAAATTTCAGATTGACCCTGATTAATTTGAACCTTGAATTTGTAATTTTGAATTTTGTAATCTGAAATATTTTCATGCTGAATAATTATCTCTCTTGGATTGAATCTGAAATAAAAAAACAAAAGTTCGGTAAGCAACCCAAATCATTGTACGATCCGCTGCACTATATCATGGGTTTAGGCGGCAAGCGTTTGAGACCCATGCTTACACTATTATCCTACTCACTTTTTAAAGATGATGTAAAAAAGATAGTTCCCCTTTCACTTGCGGTAGAGGCTTTTCACAATTTCACGCTGCTGCATGATGACATTATGGATCGCGCGCCTCTGCGAAGAGGCAAGCCAACCGTGCATGAAAAATGGAATGTAAATACAGCCATTCTCAGTGGCGATGTAATGCAGGTGAAAGTGTATGATCTTTTGCTCAAAGTAGAGCCACACCAATTGAAAGAAGTGCTTATTGCCTTTAACCAATGCGCCACCGAAGTGTGCGAAGGTCAACAATGGGACATGGAATATGAAGCCAAACAAAAAGTATCGGAAGCTGAATATATTGAGATGATTCGCCTTAAAACAGCGGTGCTTTTAGGATTTAGTCTTGAGTTTGGAGCAATATTGGCGGGGGCTAGCAACGAAAACAGAAAAGCCTTGCGGGATTTTGGAATTAACATTGGCATAGGGTTTCAGTTAAAAGATGATTTGCTAGATGTGTATGCCGATCAGAAGAAATTCGGCAAGCAAGTAGGTGGCGATATCATTGCCAACAAAAAAACATTTTTGTTAATCAAAGCTTTAGAAAAAGCAAAAGGCAAGGACAAACAAGAGCTTGTTGAATGGATCAACGTTAAAAAATTCAATAAGAAAAAAAAGGTGAAAGCCGTTACTGCTCTCTACGATTCGTTGATTATAGATTCGATCACCGAAAGGAAAATCAACACTTACTTTGAAACAGGCTTTCGATCGCTGGCGAAAGTTAAAACTGTTAATCAAAGCATAGACGATCTTAAATCATTTGCATTGGATTTAATGAAACGCAAACAATAATAAATAAGCCTCCTTCAACTTGTCCAAAACCTCAAATTTTATTGCAGTTTCCATCTTAGATAAATCAGTTTTATTCTAATTTTTTCTTATGTTTTGGTTGACCGCCCAACCAAATTCTAAACAGAGTTTTGCTTATTTTTTATTTGCATAGCTCTGGCTCTTCATCTCTAAAGAAAGAAGTAAACGCAATGCCTGAAACTGTATAGGTTGTGCCAAACTCAATGTGGAAATTTGAAGGAAATGAAATAATCAAAACTTTTGTCATTGTTTCAATCGATTGAATCGCTAATTTTAGTGCCTAGATGATTGTCTTGATTTGCAGGATAAAACTTTAAATTCAGCAAAGCAGCGTTTCAAAAAAGTAAATCAAAAAAACTATGATTCAATCCATCAAAAAGAATTTTACAGCGGTAGCACTATCGGTTGTTATTGCTTTGGTGTTGATAAATGTTGGCCTTACTGTTTACAACCGTTCGGTCATGATCAAAAACAATGAGCTAAAAGTTCAAACACAGGAAGTTAAATTACGTCTAACTAATATTTTTGAAACTAATTTGAGGCGCATTGATCTAGGTCTGCGAGGTTACGCTCTAACCAAAAACAACCAGCTTCTTAATCCGTACAACGATGCAATTCGTGACAATGTAACAAATCTAAAAAAACTGGACAGTCTTTTTGTTATTCAAAAACTGGATACAACAGCTCAACAATTTATTAGCATCAAAGCTGGTATTGAAGATTATATTTCTACAGCAAAGCAAATGAAAGAACTTGTTGATAAGGATAATATGACTGAGTTCGTTAGAGTGCTTGGTGAAGATAAAGGATACGATCTTTGGAAATTGTTTCAACCATTTTATGTGAACACTCTTGCTTACGAAGATACCTTGGTAAAACAAGCTGCTGATGATTATGCATCTGCACAAGATAGAAATGTATTCTTTCAGGTGATATTAATTTTAGTGAGCCTACCCACGCTAATTTTCGTGATACTTAGGTTGGGCAAAGAAGAAAGAGACAGAAAGAAAACTATTGCCGATTTTGACCAAAGCATTCGATATTATCTCTACAATTCTGGCGAAGAAGTTGATAAAGATAGTAGTGCCCAGACCATTATCGCTGGCTCTATAGACAACCTCAAAAAGGCATCTCAATTTGTAAAAGAAATAGCAACTGGTAATTATGGAGCCGCGTGGCAAGGGCTTACCAATGCCAACGAATTGCTTAATAAAGAAAATCTTGCGGGCGATCTTATCAAAATGCGTGACGAGATGAAGAAAATAAAAGCAATGGATGAAAAACGACTTTGGTCTACTGAGGGCTTATCTAAATTTTCAGAACTTATCCGCCACAATCAAAATCAAAAAGAGAAATTATTGGATGAGATAGTTCGGTTTTTGACTAAGTATTTGAAAGCCAATCAAAGCAGTCTTTTTGTATTGAATGAAGACAACGATAGCGATTCGTTTTTAGAACTTCAGGCTTGCTATGCTTACGACAAGAAAAAGTTTCTCCAAAAGAGAGTTGAAATTGGATCAGGCTTGTTAGGCCAAGTTTATCTAGAGTCAACAACGCTTATATTAAAGACTATTCCGGATGAGTATATAAGCATTACTTCAGGGCTAGGAGAAGCGCCACCAAAATTTTTAGTCATCATTCCATTAAAATATAACGAACGTGTAGAGGCTCTTTTGGAGATGGCAAGTTTTAGTGTTTTTGAAGAGCATCAGATTTTATTCTTGGAGAAAGCAGGAGAGTTTGTGGCCTCGGCAATTCATGCAGCTTCTACTTCTGAAAAAACATCAAAGTTGCTCAAGCAATCGCAAGAACAAGCCGAGATGATGCACTCGCAAGAAGAAGAATTGAGACAGAACATGGAAGAGATGCAAGCAACTCAGGAAGGAATAGAGAGAAAGGTGAAAGAATCGGACGGGCTTATCAACACAGCCATTGGCATTTTGGATAAACTGCCACAAAAGATTTTCTTGAAAGATAAAGACGGCAAGATGGTGCTTGCCAATACGGCTGTTGCCAAGGCCCACAACATGAGCGTAGATGAGTTGATAGGTAAAAGTGATTTTGATTTTGTGGATGCTAAGACTGCAAAAGATTGGCGGAATCAGGAATTAGAAATCATAAAGAAAGGAAGCCAGACTTATGTGTTTGAAGAGTCTCTTCACGGGCAAACACGGATTTTAGAAAGCACAAAAATGGCATTTCATATTTCACACTTAAATCAGACGGGGCTACTCGGTATCCAAACAGATGTAACTGAGATTACTGAACTGAAGAAAAAATTAAAAGTATAATTGTCTTTACTATTTTAACATTATTGCAAGCATTATTTTCTAACACCGGTTCTTTACCAATCTCTCTAAATGCTTCAACAAAAGTAGCGGGCAATTGCGCGCCTGATATGCCATACTTGCCATTGATTATATAGAAAGGGACGCCACTTACGCCCCGTTGAATATTCAGTTGCTCGGCTGCAATAACCTCGGTTAGGCCATTGTCTGAGTTTAATAAATCAGTAACTAGTTTTGCATCTAACCCAGCACTAGAGGCTATTGCAATTAGATTTTCGTTTTTGGATAGGTCAATGCCTTCTTCAAAGTATGCCTTCATAAAAGCTTCTTTTACTGCTAGTTGCTTTCCCTTTTCTTTGGCGAACCAAATTATTCTGTGGGCATTTCTTGTATTGGGAGAAACTCGTTGCTTTGAGAAATCGAAAGCCAGACCTTCTTCGGCTGCTACTTGTGTAGTGTTTGCGGTGATCTTATTGTATTGCGATTCGCTTCCAAATTTAGCGATTAGATACTCTTTTTGATTTCGTCCTTCTAAGGGCATAGAAGGATTCAATTCAAAAGGCTGATATACAACTTCAAAATCGAAATCTTGGCTGGATAAATTCATTGCCTTTTCCAATCTTCTTTTCCCAATGTAGCACCAAGGACAAACAACGTCAGAGACTACATCTATTTTTATGACAGGCTTCATTGCTCAAGTTTTGACCTACAACAATGAAGTTGGTTATTTAATTCCTTGGTATAGATCAACCTTCCAACTTCTGTAGTAGAAAGACTTTAATCCTGAATTAATGTCAGCTTCAAATTTGATTTGGTTGGCATTATCGATCTCAACAATTTTTGGAGTGTTGAGATTGCCATAATGACCGTCCATATAAGCAATCACCCTACTGCTAGAAGTAAGTTGTTGAACAAAGCCAGTGTAAGGAGTAAATATTGATTTATTATTGTTGAACTCCCACACCAGTTTTATTGTTTTTGCCTGCTCATCAATTGCATATTCTACGGCTCGGCTGTAACTTATTTTAGGTACACTTTGATTGTCGTAGAAGCCACGATAATCTCCATCATCATACATCAATATGTTTCCATTTGGTAGTCGAGAAGCTGCATGTTGGCCGTATGGCCAAAAGTCTTGTAAGGACACATCTAAAGGTTGTCCAGCAGCATTGACTGGTGTTAAGAGATACTTAGATAATGATTCATTCCAAAAATTTGGGGTTCCCAAAATCCATTTCGGTGCCCCCGTGGCGTAATCTATTTTTACTACGGCTGATTGGCTTCTACCAGAGAAAATTATGCTTTTATCAGATGTGTCATAAAATAAACTGTTCATGTGCAGCCAATCATTTGGTTCAGTATCAGGCAAGGCTTTTCTGAATGGATCTAATATTTTATACAAATCCCAGGTTTTTACAATTGATCCCGAAGCTCTATCAATTTCTATCATCAAATCTTCAATGGATATTCCATTATTAGAATTCGAGGTAACTAAGAAATTGCCGCTCGGCATCTCGATGATATCATGATGGATTCCATCGGGCACTTTATAAGTTTTTATGGTTTGCCCAAACATGGTTTGCTCAATAAAGGAAGTTCCATTGGGGGATACAGCTATCATATTTCCATTAATCAGCTTACTCATAAATGAAAAATGCGGGCTTGAGTCAGGTGTAAAACACCAACGCACTTCACCCATCTGGTCAAAGCCCAAACGCAAACTTGTAACCATAAAAATACCATTGTAATCGACCCCCAAATTATTAGTGTTGATCTTGATGGTTGGACTCTTTGGGATTGGATCGGTTGCTATGGCAACGGTTTTTGAAGTTCTCACCTTCCCACTCTGATTTATAAAAACAAACTCAACTTGGTTAGCATAATCTTGATAAAGACCAAGGATAGGGATCTCGTGAGAATAGCCGAAATTATTGAAAGTTTTTGAGATTGCAACACCATTGATACCCTTCCCGTGAACGATAACTTTAAAGGATCCTTTTATAGGTGTTTGAATTTTGGCGATTGCTGAGAGTGGACATTTTTCATAGGGATCGACAATTACATCGCTGGTCAATATTGAAAGGTTTCCTATAAAATAGGATGATACAGCAGTTGCATCTGTAAAATAAAAAGTAGTTAGCCAGTTGGTGGAGTCGTTCTCGATTCGATCAATTTGGTTGTTATCAATGGAGAAGGTCTCACCCCCCTCAAAAGTAATTTGAGTTGTAGTAGATGATCGATCAATTTTTGAAATCGCATTATTCTGATCTCTTGAATTAGACAAGGCTAATTTGATTTTTCCAAAACTGAGCTGTTTCTCTAGGGAGCTTATTACCTCCTTATTATTGTTACAAGAACTGAGTAAAATAGCGAACCCTCCTATTGTTAAAATACCTATAATCTTTTTCATTTTTTCTATTGTATAAATTGGCCTCTTTGACAAAACTAATTTGAGATCGTTTAATATCCAGCTAAGCTTTAATGAGCTTTTTGTATTAATCGGTAGAATTACATTATTGAAGGATAAATGGGAAGTTTTAGCTTCAGGATAATTGATAAGTTTATCTTACTTTTGCAACAAAATCATTAAACAATGGTATCAGAAAAAGCAGCCTATAAAGTAAAAGACATGGCGTTGGCAGCCTGGGGTCGTAAGGAAATTAAATTGGCCGAGGCAGAAATGCCCGGATTAATGGCTATTCGCGAAGAGTTTGGAACATCAAAACCATTGAAGAACGCCCGCGTTGCTGGTTGCCTTCACATGACTATCCAAACTGCTGTATTAATAGAAACACTTATTGAATTGGGTGCAGAGGTATCATGGTCGTCATGTAACATCTTCTCTACGCAAGATCACGCTGCCGCTGCTATTGCCGCTGCGGGCATACCAGTTTATGCTTGGAAGGGCATGAACGAACAAGAATTTGATTGGTGTATTGAACAAACACTACACGCTTTTAAAGGCGAAAAGCCTTTGAATATGATTTTGGATGATGGTGGCGACCTTACCAACATGGTTTTGGATCGTTATCCTGAATTGATCGCTGGTATTAAAGGTATTTCGGAAGAAACCACCACAGGTGTTCACCGTCTTATAGAGCGCATGAACGCTGGCAAGTTGCCACTGCCTGCTATTAACATCAATGATTCTGTTACAAAATCAAAGTTTGATAATAAATACGGTTGTAAAGAATCATTAGTGGATGCTATCCGCAGAGCTACCGATGTAATGATGGCTGGTAAAGTAGCAGTTGTTGCTGGCTATGGTGATGTGGGAAAAGGTTCTGCTGCTTCACTTCGTGGTGCGGGTGCTCGCGTAATTGTAACCGAAATCGATCCTATCTGTGCGCTGCAAGCTGCTATGGATGGCTTCGCTGTAAAGAAAATGAGCGATGCCGTAAAAGATGCGGACATCGTAGTTACTGCTACTGGTAACTCCGGCATTGTGTTAGGCAAGCATTTTGAAAGCATGAAGGACAAAGCCATCGTGTGTAACATTGGTCACTTCGACAATGAAATTGATGTAGCTTGGTTGAACAAGAATGCTGAGAAGGACGAAATAAAACCTCAGGTTGATTTATACACATTGAAAAATGGACGACAGGTATTGTTGTTGGCCGAAGGCCGCTTGGTAAACTTAGGTTGTGCTACAGGCCACCCTTCGTTTGTAATGTCAAACTCATTTACCAACCAAGTATTGGCACAATTGGAGTTATGGACAAACACCGATAAGTATGAGAACAAAGTATACATGCTCCCTAAACATTTAGATGAAAAAGTGGCGCGCTTACACTTGAAGAAAATTGGTGTTGAATTAGAAGAACTTTCAGCTGAGCAAGCCAAATACATTGGTGTACCAGTTAAGGGGCCATTTAAGCCAGATTACTATCGTTATTAAGATTCTTAAACTCTCTGCTTGCAAACTAGAGAGGCCCCAGAACTTGGTTGTTCTGGGTTTTTTTATTTGCTTATATGGCGAAATTACAATTTGTAATTCTTTGAATTAGACACAAAGCACACCACGAAAGCCCCTGGCAGCATAGTAGGATTCTGCGCCATTGTGATACACAAAGACATTGCCATAGCGGAAATCGGCAAAGAGCGCACCACCAAGTTTTCTTATAGTAGAAGGTGTTTTCACCCAGCTTGAAGTTTTAGTATCAAACTTTCCAAGTTTCTGTAGCTCCCGATATTGCTCTTCAGTCAAAAGTTCAATGCCCATTTTAGTAGCCATCTCAACTGCACTATTTCTAGGTTTATTTTCCTTCCTTGCATCCAATGCTTCACGATCATAACAAATACTTCTGCGGCCGTTCGGAGACTCCGCTGAACAATCATAAAAAATGTATTCGTTCGTTTTTTTATCATAACCAACAACATCGGGTTCACCTCCCGTTATTTCCATTTCATTAAGTGCCCACAGTTTTTCTATACCAACTTGCAAATTCAACTTTGCTTGCACTTTAGTCCATTCAATGCTTTTATGGTGGTTCATGTTTTTCTCAAAGCGGACTTTCAATGTGCTTAGTAGTTCGTTACACTGTTCCGATGACAACTTATTTTTACTACTGCCTATTTTACTCATACCTTAACTAATTTTCGCATTAGATAATTGATTACTAGAAATAGTTTTCTATCAGTATGCAGTCTGGTTTTTGGAAAAAGAAATAAGCTTCCGATTTTCAATGTTTTTCATGCTCTTCCTTTTCGCCTTCTTCACCATTCCACGCTTCCATAATAGCATGAAACTGTTCGTGTATTTCAAAGAAGGTAGTTCCAACTTGATCATCGGGAGCACCATCCTTAATGGAGTTGGCAAGTTGGCGCAAATCTGTTTTTAGCTTTTCAAGTTTAGCCTTCACATCATCATTATCCACCTTGGTTGGCAAAGGAGAAGCAGCCCACCTTTCTGCTTCTGTAGCTAATTGATCCATCATACGTGTTGCTGGCTCTACATTGCCAGAATCTTTCAAAGGATGGAATGCTTCGGCCATCAACTTGTGGAACGACTCCAATTCTTTCCACTCAGTATTTTCTTCATGATGTTCTTTGTGCGAACAAGCCACCATTGTTATCAAGGCCACCATCAAACCAACTAACCTAATTTTCATTTTTGTTTCCATATTGATTTACTTATTAAAATTTAAAGGGAAAATATAAACTAGAGTTGCCACGAATCAACCAAGCTCTGACTGCAAGCGAAAGCACAACAGGAATCAAAAATGGATTTAGTTCTTGTGGCAGTATTATCCACACCATAAGTAATGCTCCTGTTAGTATGGCTGTAAAGGTAAAGTAGCGAATGGCATACCTGCTCAATTGGTTTTTGATCAACAACAACGCACCAACAAAGTGCAATGGAAAAGCCCACAATAAATTGAAGTTGCGCGCAGCATCATGGTGATCTGTGAAAGCCCACAGCGAGATCAATAGAATCCCGATAAGGCCGCACGTGCCAAAGAGAATAATATCCAGCCATTTACTCAATTTCTTTTTCTTCCAATCGCGCCAGCTTATGGCTGCAACAATTAGAAATAAAAATCCAAACACAACCCACGGATGCACAAAGCCGCTTGTTATTTCAACTGGTGTTGAGGCAAAAACCACATTGGTTTCAGCCGCTAACGGTACAACAGTTGAATCATTTTTAATAGTTGCCCTGGCAACAAAACGCTCAACATAATCAGGCAGAAACATGTATTCGTAGGCAAACATTTTTCTATCAATGGGCAAGCCCAAACAAATGTCGATACCTAAATCGCCCCACGGCAATGGGTCTAGGTATTCATTGGTTTTTTGTCTGAACGATTGATCGGGCTTTAAGAAAGTGCTATCCCATTTTATGGCGTTGCCAAGCTGCTCGGTTAGTACATCTCGAATCTTAGTTGCACAATTATTATGGTAATAATCGTAGCGATAGGTTTGATTTTCTTCTTTTGAATTCCACACTAAAAAATCGACAATCTTTTGTTTCTGTGCTTGCGTTAAGTTGAGCGTTTGCTCGTGTATAAACCGATTGTAGGAGATGTAAGCATTTTTAAAATCCTGATAAGAATAAACTCCCAGTTTGTAGTATAAAAAACCTTTAGCAAAGTTGAGATAGAAATTAGGCTGCCTGAAATCGAACACACCATAGTTGAAGGCATAGTCAACACCGTTGATAGAATCATAAACTCGTATCGCGCTATGGCCAAAGGCTGCATAGAGTTCATTGGGATCGGGGCCAAGCGTAATGATACTTATTTTTGATTGTGGCGAAAGAATCAATTGCTGGGCTGAAGCTAATGAGGAGATTACCAGACAAACTAACAAGAAAATTTTACGCATACTTTGGTGAGTCAACTATTGCCTATTTTTACATCGAAAGATAAACATTCGCTTACCAAAAAGTAGTTTTTTAGTATTCAGTTTATGAACCGCAATTTTAAAGACGGCCTCAACTTTGTTTCTAAACTGAACGCGACACGCGCCTTTAATGGCGTACAATTGCTATCGAGCTACTATCAATCAAAGTTGGCAGGTCAGCCTATCCATCGGGGTATGCCTATGAGTATTTCCATTGAGCCTACCACTTCGTGTAATCTTCGCTGCCCTGAGTGCCCTAGTGGTTTGCGAGCCTTTACCCGCCCAACGGGTATGCTCAAGCAAGGGCTGTTTACCAACGTGATTGATCAACTCGCACCATCACTTTCATATTTAATTTTTTATTTTCAGGGAGAACCTTATCTAAACACTTCTTTTTTGGAGATGGTGAAGTATGCATCGAGCAAAGGCATTTACACAGCTACTTCCACCAACGGGCATTATCTTACAGAAGAAGCTGCCAGAAAAACTGTCAGCTCTGGTTTGGATCGCCTTATCATTTCGATTGATGGTACAACACAAGAAACGTATGAGTCGTATCGAATTGGTGGCAAATTGGAGAAAGTAATTGAAGGCACTAAAAATATTGTGAGGTTGAAGAAAGAATTAAAATCACAAACACCTCATGTTATCTTTCAATTTTTGGTGGTGAAACAAAACGAGCATCAGATTGAAGAAGTAAAGAAACTTGCGCGTGAGTTGGGTGTGGATGAAGTTGCCTTGAAGACTGCTCAGATTTATGATTATGAAAATGGATCGGAGTTTATTCCTTCACTCGATCAATATTCACGCTATCGCAAAAATGACGATGGTACTTACGCCATCAAAAATAAATTACTCGATCATTGCTGGAAGATGTGGCATAGTTGTGTAATCACTTGGGACGGAAAAGTGGTGCCATGCTGTTTTGATAAAGATGCTCATTATGTGTTGGGCGATCTCACAAAAAATACCTTTGAAGAAATTTGGCGAGGCGAGAAGTACAACGAATTTCGCGCTTCGCTTTTACGATCGCGAAGCGAAATTGAAATGTGTAAAAACTGTACAGAGGGAACGAAGGTTTGGGCTTGATCGAATTGAGCAATTGTCAAGTGAACTCAAGAATATACTGTTGGTTGTTTTGGCTGCATCCAGTTTATTACCATAAGCTGAATTAGCATTTTAAATCTCTTTTAATTGTCTTCTTTATAGAATGAAAATACGCCTCGCATTCGTTGCCCTTTCTATTTTCTTCCTCTTGAAGTTAAGCGACAGCTTAGCGCAGCCGACTCTGCAACAAAAATATTTTGAGTGGACAACATTGCCCTTTCCAAAAGAGGAATATAAAACAAGAAGGGACAAGATGTTGGTAGCGATAAACGAACAAGGTGGGGGCATATTTATTTGTCCCTCGCGAAATGGCATTTCCCATGGAGAAACATATCGAGAGTTAGATGATTTTATGTACTTCACTGGTTTGGAGATGCCTAATTCCATATTGGTGATGGATGCAGAAACAAATCAAATTATTTTGTTTGTTCCGCCCAGCGATGCTCGTTTCGAAAGCCCCTCGCGTAAAAATGATTTTCCTGGAAGGCCATTATTGAACGATCCTGATTTAAAAATAAAGTCGGGGTTTGTAAACATTCAGTCGATGGCTCTTCTCGACTCATTGATAAAATTAAAGGTTGCCGCGGGATCCATCTTAAAAATCAATCAGCAAAATGGCAATATCATAGAACCTTTACATACAACTTATCAATCCTCGTGGTCAACCGAAGAATTTTTGATTTACCATTTGCAACAAACGTTTGGTGCCGCTAAAATAAAAAACGCTTATGCCGAGGTAGCTTCATTACGAATGATAAAATCGCCACTCGAAATTCAGGCCTTGCGGATGGCTGCCGCTATTACCATAGATGGAATTAAAAAAGCAGTGGCCATAGTAAAGTCTGGCGTGGATGAGCGAACGTTGGAAGGTGAGATGGAGGCTGAGTTTAAACGCAGAGGCTCGGCCCGTATTGGTTTTGCATCGATAATAAAGTCAGGCCCCAATTCACTTTGGCCTTGGCGAATTTTAGCTGCGCATTATGAGAGGCGCAACCGCACCATGCAAGATGGGGAACTTGTAATTTTTGATGTTGGTTGTGAATACCAATATTATACAAGCGATATGGGTCGAACCTTTCCTGTTTCTGGAAAATTTACGAATGAACAAAAACAAATTTTAAAAATGGAAACGGCCGTGGCCGATGCCGTGATTGCAGCTATAAAACCTGGAATAACTTTTGCCGATTTAAAACGCGTTGCCGATTCTGCAATTCCACAGAATGAAAAAAAATACATGCAAGTAGGTCTTCACTTTGGCCATCATATTGGCCTTAGCACAGGCGACCCAGCAGATGCAAACGCCAAATTTGTTGCGGGCATGGTGTTTACTGTAGAGCCTTGGTACTACAACCACGATAGGGGAATTGCGGTGTTTACCGAAGATGAAATAGTAGTTACTGAACAAGGTGCAGAAGTGCTTACTAAAGCCATGCCACGCACACCAGAAAGCCTAGAAGCCTGGATGAAGAAATCTGAAAAGTAGCTATTGCTAGACCTGTCTCTGCCTTTAGAATTTAATAATTAAGCTGCAATTCCATCAGCGAGTACAATCACTTTATTTTTTAACACCTCAACAACACCGCCAGTTATTTTAAGTTGGCTTCTTGTGGCTTCTTTGGTTTTGTATTCAACCACACCTGCCTTTAATAAACTAACTAGAGGTGCATGATTATTTAATACTTGAAAAGAACCGTCAGATCCTGGAAAGGAAACTATTGTAACTTCTCCTTCAAATACTTTTTTTTCAGGTGTGATTATTTCTAAATGCATATCGATTCGATGATTACTTGATCCGTTAACGAATTAGTTCCCTTTCGCTTCCGCCATTAAACGCGCGCCTTTCTCAGCCGCTTGGTCTATGTTACCCACAAGGTTAAATGCTGCTTCTGGTAAGTGATCATATTCACCGTCCATAATTGCATTAAAGCCCTTAATAGTATCTTTAATATCAACCAATACACCTTTCAAACCAGTAAAGGCTTCAGCCACGTGGAAGGGTTGAGATAAGAAACGCTGCACTCTTCGTGCACGGTGTACAACTTGCTTATCTTCATCGCTCAATTCATCCATACCCAAAATGGCAATAATGTCTTGAAGCTCTTTGTAGCGTTGCAAAATGCTCTTCACGCGTTGAGCGCAATTGTAATGCTCATCTCCAACTATATCCGCACGAAGAATACGAGAAGTTGAATCCAATGGATCCACCGCAGGATAAATACCTAACTCAGAAATCTTTCTTGACAATACAGTTGTTGCATCTAAGTGAGCAAATGTGGTAGCTGGAGCAGGGTCAGTCAAGTCATCGGCAGGTACGTAAACAGCCTGTACCGAAGTGATAGATCCGTTTTTAGTAGAAGTAATGCGCTCTTGCATCGCTCCCATTTCAGAAGCCAATGTTGGTTGATAACCTACCGCAGATGGCATACGACCTAAAAGTGCCGATACCTCAGAACCTGCCTGTGTAAAGCGGAAGATATTATCAATAAAGAAAAGTATGTCGCGGCCTTTGCCTGTGCCATCACCATCACGGAAATATTCTGCAAACGTAAGCCCAGAAAGGGCCACACGCGCACGCGCTCCAGGAGGTTCGTTCATCTGCCCAAACACAAAGGTTGCCTTTGACTCCTTTAGTTTTTCAGGATCAACTTTCGATAAATCCCAACCACCTTCATGCATAGATTTCATAAACTCGGGGCCGTAATCAACAATACCAGCCTCAATCATTTCGCGCAACAAATCGTTTCCTTCACGGGTACGTTCGCCCACACCTGCAAACACAGAAAGACCAGAATAGGCTTTCGCGATGTTATTGATCAATTCCTGAATCAACACGGTTTTACCAACACCAGCTCCACCAAATAATCCGATTTTACCTCCTTTTGAATAGGGTTCAATCAAGTCGATAACTTTAATACCAGTATAAAGTACTTCCTGAGAAGTTGAAAGATCTTCGTAACGAGGAGCCGAACGGTGAATGGAAAGAGATTGCTTTCCTGCTGGCTGCGGAATACCATCAATAGCTTCTCCAATTACATTGAAAAGGCGACCTTTAATATCATCGCCAATGGGCATTTGAATAGGAGAACCAGAATCGGTAACCTTCATGCCTCTCACAAGGCCTTCAGTTCCTTCCATCGCAATGGTACGTACACGATCCTCGCCAAGATGCTGTTGTGTTTCAAGCACTACACGAGTGCCATCTCCTTTGGTAACTTCTAATGAATCGAGGATGTTGGGTAGTTTAGTGCCTGCTTGGTCAAAAGCTACGTCCACCACCGGACCGATTACCTGAGTTATTCTTCCAATATTTGCCATTTTTTGATTTGAGATTTATGAATTAAGATTTTAGATTCAGATTTACGATTCAACCGGGGATTAGCCGATTTGAAATAGTTGCGCAAAAGTAGTGTTTTCGTGCGCATTGCCAAAAAAAGTTGTGAGATGTTAGTCGGTTGTTTTGAGCTTAGAGTTTCGAGCTATCAATGGCGCGCTCTAGTCCAAGTTGGTCGCAGCTTATGAGTTAGTGGCTAGTTACTAACAACTGCTAACTAACAACTCAAAACTCAACCCAGTCCTCCACTTTTTAAAGCTATTCTAAAGGTGGTACCACTGTTTTCTTCCGAAGATTTCACAAATATTTTTCCTTCATGATACATTTCTATAATCCGCTTAGCCAATGCAAGTCCTAAACCCCAACCTCTTTTTTTGGTAGTGAACCCCGGTTTAAAAACACTTGATATATTGGATTTTGGGATGCCTTTGCCCGTATCCGAAATATCGATAAACACCCGATCTTCGTTGCCCCGCAATATTTTAATGGCTATGGTGCCCGTGCTTCCCATTGAATCAACAGCATTTTTACACAGGTTTTCAATCACCCATTCAAAAAGTGGAGCGTGTACTTGCACCAATATATTTTCAGAAAGGGTATATACTTCAAAATTTATTTTGGAAGAAACCCGAGGCTGCAAGTAGCTAACAACGTTGGATATTAGATTGTAAATGTTTTCAGATTTTAGAATAGGTTTAGAACCGATACTTGAAAAGCGCTCTGTCACCACTCGAAGTTTGCGAATATCTTTGTCCAATTCATCTACAATGCCTTTATTCTTTATTTCAGGATCATCGCGCAGCACTTCAATCCAAGCCATGAGTGATGAAAGCGGGGTTCCTAATTGATGGGCTGTTTCTTTTGCCAGACCAACCCACACCCTGTTTTGTTCAGATGTTTTTGAATAATTGAAAGCCAAGAATGAGATGAAGACAAAAATTGAAATAACTGAAAGTTGTATGTAGGGATAGGCAATCAATTGAGAGAGCAGCATCGAGTTTTTATAGTAAATCAAATTCTTGCCATACACCTCATTCGTTACAGGATCCTTAAAAACTATTTCAATAGGCGGATATATTTTTTTCATCGACTCTAATTCTTGTTTTAATAGGGCATCGCGCTTTTGCTTACTCAAGGTTGAATCAAAAGGAATATTGTTGGATTCTATGACGTTGCCCTTTTCATCTGCCAAAATGGTGGGTATCGATTTATTCTTGTTGGTGATCTCCTCAGTAATAAAAAGAATATCGTTTTGCGTGTCAGTTGAAATGTACTCGAGAGCCTTGGCATATAGATTCACTTGATTGCGCTCTCGTTCTTTAAGTTGCTCCACCAACTTGTTGGTATAATAAATAGAACCTATACTTATTATAGATGATACCACCAGAATAATCCACTTGAGATTACTGTTATCCTGATAGAACTCCATGGAAGGAAGTGATTTCAAAATCTCTTATTGGTTAATGTTGAAAGATAAACAGTTTAAATACTTGGAAAAGTAAGTGAGCATGGTTGTCAAAAATACGGGTTCATTTCCATACTTTATATTTCAATGGTTGTTAATGATTAGAATACTAATTTTTGAAAAATACTCATTTCAAATAACAAGAATTAAGCTTTATTTGCTGCGTATAAATTGTTAATATAGTATACCATGGACAAACAAAGCAAAAAATTCCTTTTCGAATACCTTAATAATGCATCGCCCACAGGCTTTGAATCTTCCGGTCAAAAAATTTGGTTGCAATACCTCAAGCCATATATCAACGACTACATTTCTGATACTTACGGAACAGTAGTAGGTGTCATCAACCCCAAGGCTGCCTACAAAGTGGTAATAGAAGCACATGCTGATGAAATTTCTTGGTTCGTGAATTACATCACTGATGAAGGCTACATCTATGTGCGTAGAAATGGTGGCAGCGATCATCAGATTGCGCCTTCCATGCGAGTGAACATCCATACAGAGAAAGGAATTGTAAAAGGTGTATTCGGTTGGCCTGCAATACACGTGCGCGATTCTAGCAAAGAAGAAGCTCCTTCTTTAAAAAATATTTTTATTGATATCGGAGCCGAATCTAAAAAAGAAGTAGATGAAATGGGCGTACATGTTGGTTCGGTTATCACGTTTGAAGATGGCCTAATGGAGCTCAATAAAAATTACCTTACGGGAAGAGCCCTTGACAACCGTATGGGTGGTTTTATGATTGCCGAAGTGGCTCGCAGATTAAGTGAAAATAAAAAGAAACTTCCTTTCGGATTATATATAGTTAATGCAGTGCAAGAAGAAATTGGTTTGCGCGGTGCGGAAATGATCTCAAGAAGAATAAAACCCGACTTGGCAATTTGCACAGACGTAACCCACGACACGCAATCGCCCATGTATAATAAAAAGGAGAGCGGTAATTTGAAATGCGGTGCTGGCCCAGTTTTGTGCTACGGCCCGGCAGTACAAACCAACGTGTTGAAAATGATTATAGAAACAGCCAACAAAAAGAAAATTGCTTTTCAACGCCAAGCGGTTTCGCGCTCAACTGGCACCGATACCGATTCTTTTGCTTATTCAGCAGAAGGTGTGGCTTCCGCATTGATCTCTCTACCTTTAAAATATATGCACACTACTGTTGAAACCGTGCACAAGGGTGATGTTGAGAGCGTGATCAATCTTATTTATGAAGTTTTAATACAAATAAAACCTGGTCATGATTTTAGATACATCCAATAGAATTCATTACAAACGTTTGAATTTTTTTGAAATTAATTTTTTATTGTTATTTCATTAAGTAATCTTTAAGACTCTAAAGGTAAAAGGAATGAAAAAGCAATTGTATTTAGTGTTGTTTATCTTTTTTGTAGCCCCTTCTTCAATGTATGCGCAAGAAGAACAGCAGGCTAAGGATTTGCATGCCGCCATGTTGTACAACTTCGTGAAGTACATTCAATGGCCAACGGAAGCCGAAGGTGGCGATTTTGTGATTGGTGTGTTGGGTGAAGACGATGTTTATAACACACTAAAAAGTAGATATGATGGCAAGCCAAAAGGCAACAAAAAATATGTGATTAAGAAACTATCATCTCCAGCCGAAGCATCATCCTGCGCGGTTGTGTATATGGGTAAAAATAAAAATCGCGAATTTGATGCTTTAAGAGCTGCTACTGATGGCAAATCCATTTTAACAATTACCGATAGCAACAATCTAGGAAAGAAAGGCAGTTGCGTTAACTTTCGTGAAATTGATGGGAAATTAAAGTTTGAGGTAAACCAAGCTTCCATTGCAGCTGCATCGCTTAAAGTTTCAACTCAATTATTAAGCGTGGCCATAGTTATATAACCAACGTTGGCATCTCGCAAGACTGGAGATCAGTTAGGAAGGGAAGTACTATTGCCTTCGCTTCCTAAAAGAATCATTTCGCTTGTTCCTTCACAAACAGAATTGTTGTTCAATCTTGGCCTTAACCAAGAAGTTATTGGCATCACCAAATTTTGCGTCCACCCCAACCAGTGGCTTCAAAAGAAAACAGTTATTGGCGGCACCAAAAACTTTTGGTTTGATATAATTGACGAACTACAGCCCGACCTGATTATTGGCAACAAAGAAGAAAACTATCTGGAAGGGATTGAACGACTCTCGAAAAAATATCCTGTTTGGTTGAGTGATGTAACTTCATTTGAAAATTCGTTGGAATGCATTCGCTTGATTGGAGGAATAACCAATAAGCAAGAAGAGGCCAATTCATTGGTCGAAAGAATTCAACTCAATTTTGAGGAGCTAAAAGAAATTGAACCTGTTCGCGTTTTGTACCTTATCTGGCAAAACCCTTGGATGGCAGCTGGTTCTGGTACTTTTATTGATTCATTGCTCACAAAAATTGGATTCACAAATTGTTTGGAGATAGAGCGATACCCTACTTTAACAGATATTCAAATCAAAGATCTTAATCCTGAATTGATTTTTCTTTCCAGCGAGCCTTATCCATTCTCCAAAAAACATAGTAAAGTTGTTTCGCAAGCGTTTCCGAATTCTAATGTAATATTAGTGGACGGAGAATACTTTTCTTGGTTTGGAAGCCGATTGGTGCACGCACCCTCCTATTTTGAATCTCTAATCAGACAAATTTAACTTTTGTGCCTACTCAAATTAATGATAAGTCATGAAATCTTACATCAGAAAGGATTGGCTTTAAGCTCTGTTATCTAAGAAATTCTCTCACCATACCTTTGTATCACACAAACAGAAAGAAATTAAAATTCAAAAAAACAACAACATGAAAAACAAAAGCTTAAACCTACTTTTCGCATTAGTATTCTTCACAAGTGGCGCATTTGCTCAACAAGAGAGAACTATTGAGGACATTCATTCTATGATGGTTTTCAATTTTATCAAATATGTACAATGGCCAAATGCTGATCAATCTGGTGAGTTCATTATAGGAGTAGTAGGTAATGATGAAGTTTACAAAAAATTAAGTGCTTGGTATGCAGGCAAGCCCAACGGAAGCAAGACGTATGTGATCAAGAAATTTTCTTCAGCTTCTGAAGTAACAGAGTGTCAAGTGGTGTATTTGGATAAATCAAAGAGTGGAGAATTTGAAGCCATCAATCAAAAAGTAAAAGGTAAATCAACATTGGTAGTGACTAATAAGAGCGGTCTTGGTGCAAAAGGAAGTTGCATTAATTTCAAAACCGTAGATGATAAATTAAAATTTGAATTGAACAAAAACGCCATTGAAGCTTCAAACCTTAAAGTTTCTGGTTCACTTATTTCAATGTCAATTTTGATCTAGTTTTTTAATGGGTGTTTGTTTTGTGTGGGTAAGCCCTCTGAGCAATCGGAGGGCTTTTTTTATTCCTCATTAACCTCAAACCCCACCGATGCACAATCTTTCCAGAAGCCCGGATAGGATTTATTCACTACAGAACTATCATCAAAGGCTACGTCAACTAATGTAGCTAAGGGTGCAAGCCCCATTGCCATTCGATGATCGTGGTAGGTGTTGAAAGTTATGGAGGATTTAAATTCTGATTTCTGATTTCTAGGTATCAAGTTCCAAGTTCCAAGTTTAGGTTCGGTTAATTGAGCACCAATTTTTGCCAATTCATTTTGAAGCGCAGCAATGCGATCGGTCTCTTTTATTCGAAGACTTTCTAATCCTGTAAAGAAGCCATTAATATTTTTGGCGGCACACACAGGCAAAATGGTTTGCGCCAAGTCAGGGCAATCTTTGAAATCCCAGTGGATAGAAGTTTGTGCTGCCTGTTTGCGGAGCGTAAGTTGCTTCCCAATTAAAACGGATTTCACGCCAAGTATTTCCATCGCTTCCACAATCACGCGGTCGCCTTGCAAGCTTTCCATTGATACATTGTTCAACACAATAGTGGCTTCTTCGGCCAACGCCACAAAGGCAAACCAATAGCTGGCTGCACTCCAATCGGCTTCAATGGTAACTTCGCAAGGTGTATAGTTTCCTTTCGGGATGATGATACGTTGTGGCTGAAAATCGCAACTAAGGCCAAAACTTTTCATCAGAGCGGCTGTCATTTTTACGTAAGGCCAACTGCCGATGTCCCCAATAAGTTCTATTGTTAATCCCTCAGGCAGATGAGGCGCCACCATCATTAAAGCAGAAATATATTGGCTGCTCACGTTGCCTGGAATTTTTACTGAGTTGGCTTTTTGAGTTGTTAAGCCTTTTACCTCAATGGGAGGGAATCCATTTTCTTCTAAGTAATCAATTGATGCACCAATCTGCCGCAAGGCATCTACCAGCAGTTCAATGGGTCTCTGCTTCATGCGGGCAGTTCCCGTAAGGATTTTATTTTTCCCAGTTACGGCAAAGTAGGCGGTAAGAAAACGCATAGTAGTACCAGCATCCATCACATCAATTATCTTTTCATCGCTGCCAACAAGAGCCCTCATCAACGAGGTGTCGCGGGCAGTTGATAGGTTGTGAAGCTGCGATTGGTTACCCGATAGGGCGTTGAGTATTAATGCGCGGTTGCTTATACTTTTGGATGAAGGGAGTAACAGTGGTGAGCCACCGATCTGCGATTGTCTTTTTAATTTGATGGAATTCACGGCTAGGGTAGTTAAACGAAATAAATATTGATAGAGAGCGTTATAAAAAAATAATTTTAGAATGAAACAATTTACTTTTAATTTTGGTTGAAGATAATATTATGAGCACAACACGTAAAATTGTTATTGGTCTTGGCATAGCAGGGGGCGCAGCGTTAGCCACCTGGTTGCTAACAGGCACTAGGAAAAAGAAGACAAAAGAGTTTATTGCTAAAGGAGCACAAACACTTAAAAACACATTGAACAAAGAAGACAAAACACCCGACTCTTCTGACATTCATTACGTTTAAAGTGTTTGATAATAGCTTAATGATTCAGCAATCTCAGCTTTTGTAATTTCTACATCCCACACGGCTTTTCCAATAGAACTGGGCAAAGCGATGAGTATCTTATTCCCACTATTTTTTTTGTCCTGATCGACCAACGCCAGCACTTCACTAAAATCGCTTGGCAAAATCACCTTTCCGAAAATAGAAATTAAGTAAGCCGTAATTTGCGATAGCTCTTCTGTAGAGATTAATCCTTTATTAGCTCCAATAAAAGATTCGGTAATCATACCAATGGCTATGGCCTCGCCATGAAACAGTTTGTTTCCAGAGATCAAGAAATAAGTTTCCAATGCGTGGCCGACAGTGTGGCCAAAGTTTAAAATCTTTCTCAAACCCTTTTCTTTAGGATCCTCTTCTGTCACCTTGTATTTTATCTCGATTGAATGTGCAATCAACGTTTTCCAATCTTGATTTTCGAATGCTTTTTGGCGAATGGTTTCCCACATTTGCTTATCAGCAATCAGGCAATGTTTGATAATCTCGGCAAAGCCCGATCGCAATTCCCGCAAAGGAAGGCTCATTAAAAAATCGGTGGCAACCAAGGTGCAAGCTGGCTCTTGAAACACGCCAATATGATTTTTGAAATGATGGAAATCGATGCCTAGTTTACCACCAATGCTTGCATCTACTTGACTGAGCAATGTGGTGGGCATTAGCACAAAAGCAATTCCACGCTTATAGGTAGCAGCACAAAAACCACCCATATCACCCAACACGCCACCACCCAGCACAATTAAAAGTGAATGCCTATCGAAGGCAACATCGGTAAGCTGTTGCCAAATAAGTGCGCACGTTTCCAGTGTTTTGTTTTCTTCCCCGGAAGGGACTTTAAACAAATGATGACTTGGCAGAAGGTGTTGGATTTGAGGATAGCACTCCCTTAGGGTATTTTCATCCACCAACACACCCACTTTAGAATATTCCCTTTGCGAAAAAAACTCGGCCAATAAAGGTTTGGGGCTTGTGTTAATAGTTACTTTATCGGAAAGCATCATTTAATAGAATGGGAACAAATTTTGAATAAAAAACTGGAATTCCCTCTTAAATAAACCTTTTAGTTTTAGCCCTGTTGCATTCTATATTTGCAAACTTTCACTAATGCATGAATCCAAAGGACGAAACTCAAATTCAATTCGACAATACGGCCATTGCCTTTTCCTATAAATCTGACAAGGAACTTAGAAAGGCCAATTTCATTTTCACCCTCGTCAATAATCCATTCATCTCGAGACTGGCAACATCGGCAGTAAAGTTGGCTTTGTCATGGCACTTGCCAGTAAAAGGAATGATTCGCTACACAGTGTTCGAACATTTTTGTGGGGGCGAGACCATTAGCGAATGTGAAAAAACAGTTGCCAAACTATACGAATTTAATGTGGGCACAATTCTCGATTATTCAGTGGAAGGCGAAGAGACTGAAGAAGGCTTTGAACACACAACACAAGAACTGCTGCGCACATTTGAGAAGGCCAAAGGCAATGCGGCCATTCCATTTTGTGTTTTTAAAATCACTGGCATTGCAGCTATGAGTTTGCTGGAGAAAGTGCAAGCCAATGAAACGCTTTCTGCAGTTGAAGCAAAGGCTTTTGATCGAGTTAAGTCGCGCGTGGACGCGATTTGCCAAAAAGCAGTTGATTTTGATGTGCCTGTGTTGATAGATGCTGAAGACAGCTGGATCCAAGATGTGATTGACTCCATGGCTTACGCGATGATGGAAAAATATAACAAGCAGCGAGCGATTGTTTTCAATACACTTCAGTTTTATCGTGCCGATATGTTCAACAAATTGGAGGAAGCGCACAAGGCCTCAAAAGATTCAAACTACCTTTTGGGTGTAAAACTGGTGCGCGGTGCCTACATGGAAAAAGAACGTGAGCGGGCATTGAAGATGAGTTATCCTGATCCCATCAACGCTACCAAACAGGCAACTGACGATTTATTTAACAAAGGTCTTGCCTTTTGTATAAAGAACATAGCTAACATTAGCACAGTCTGCGGCTCGCACAACGAGCATTCAAACTACTATTTATGCCAGCTTATTGACGAGAATAAAATTAAGCATAACGATAACCACGTTTGGTTTGCGCAATTGCTAGGCATGAGCGATAACATCTCTTTTAATCTCGCAAAGCAAGGCTACAATGTAGCCAAGTATGTGCCTTATGGACCTGTAGAAGCTGTGATGCCTTACTTGCTAAGACGGGCTTCGGAAAACACTTCCGTAGCTGGGCAAAGTAGCCGAGAGTTAGTTTTGATACGAAAGGAATTGAAACGAAGAGAGATCAACTAGTTATATTCTCTCCACGCCCAAGCCCGGCTTATCTGAGCAAGACATAATTCCATCTTTTAAAACAAAACCACTCTTTACAATATCTCGGGCAAGGTCAAGGCTTCCATCTAAGTCGATGTATTTTGTGTTGCTGCAAGCAAACGCCACATGAAGTGCCGCGGTAATGCTGATGATACTTTCATCATTGCAACCCCAGAAAAGATCGATGCCTTCCGTTAAACCAATATCAGCAATCTTCAATCCCTGATTGATGCCTCCGCATTTCATTAACTTAATGTTAAAGATACCCACGGCACGCGTTGGCTTTATCAAATTCAACGCATCGGTAGGCGTTAGTAAAGATTCATCAGCAGCTACAACTTCTTTTACTTCCTCGGGCAAGCTCCTCAACTCATCAATCGCCTTGGCGGGAAGCGGCTGCTCAATTAATTCTAGATTAAGATTTTTTGTTTTGTGATACAGTTCAATTGTCTTTTCAACAGTGTAGCCTTGGTTGGCATCAATGCGGATCATGAATTGATTACCAAACTTTTCGCGAAGCTTTACAAGTCGCTCAATATCCTCATCAATATCTTTCCCGATTTTTATTTTCAATGCCTTGAAGCCAAGCTTACCATATTCAGCAGCTTCTTTCAAAGTTTCCTCCACGTTCTTAATACCAATGGTATTAGATGTTGGCATCGATTTTATTTTTTGGCCAAGATATTTTACTAACGGAATGCCAAGGTGCTTTGTAAACACATCGTGCAAGGCAATATCGAGAGCAGCACGTGCTGCTGGGGTTGTGGGGAATTTCTGCCATATCTCAAACAGAAGTTGATTAAGTTCACGAATATCGCGACCGATAAGAAATTCTAAATTTGAGTCCGCCAGAGCGGCCAATGTTTGATTCAGATTTTCGCCTGTTACATATTCGCTGGGGTTGGCTGCACCAATTCCAGTTACCCCATTATCAAGTGTAATCTCAACAAAGGCATTAAGCACTTCGTCAATAGTTTTAAATGCAATAGTGTAAGGCTTGGTGTTGCCAAGGTCTGCCGACCAGACGGTGATGGATTTAATTTTCATTTGTTCTTTGTCTAATTATTGTAGGATTTCTGCTGGTATGAAGTACACCAATTATAATTATGGCTTCATCAATTATTTTATAGAATACTCGATAAGGAAATTTTCTAATTGTAACAGCTCTAACTTGCCTAAACATCACTTGATACATCTTTGGCTTGTTTTGGAGTCTAGAAACTTTGTCGTTTAGAATTACAAGAAATTCATCTTCTAATCCAATTCTTTGCAAATTATACCAAAGGACAATTTCACGAATATCTTTACGCGAAGATTCGGAGTAGATTATTTTAAGCATTAAAGCCCCGCCTTAGCGTATGAAATAACCTCTTCCCAAGTATAGGTTTTTTCAGTGCCTGCTTCAATATTATCTAGTCGCCTATTTATTTCTTCGATTTGCCATACAGGAATTTGTATTGCTTTTGGATCTGTTTCAATACTATTCCAGATAGCTTCCACAATCGAAATTTTCTCTTCGGTACTTAGCTTTAATATCTCTTCAACTTTTATCATTGTTACCTTTTGATAAAGTTACAAATAGTTTCTATAAATATTTATTTACCAATCATCTTCTTAAAAATATCTACTAACCTTCCAACGCCATCTTCCAATGGTAGGATTACAGGAATCCCCAATTCCTTTTCTTGTTCGGCTGCATAGGCGCGAGCATCAGCTTCCTTCATCTTCATAGTGTTTACAGTTACTGATACTGTTGGCGCACCATAAATTTTTATCAAATCAATTTCGTCTTTGATTTTTGGAATATACGCAGGGTAATTTTCTAACCCTTTGTATTGTTTACGAGCCGGATTGTGTTGAAGAACTGCAGCATCGGCTGCGGCCGAAATAATCCACTCCGCTCCTGCTGGCCCACTCGGGTTGCGAAGCGATGATTGGCCCTCAATAAAAATAATATCAGGCTTGGCTTCGCGCCAGCATTGCACGATGGCATGCTCCATCTCACCCGAAATAAAATCATTGAGTGTGCTATCAAAAATAAATCCATACTTGGCACCTTGCATCCAGCCGGTTTGGCCTGTATAAATCATCTCCGCTTTGTAACCAGCGGCTTTCATTGCCTCCGTTAAAAAACGAGTGGTTGTGCGTTTGCCCAATGCGCAATCTGTTCCAAGAACGGCAATCTTAGGGCATTTAACTTCAACAATATCGCCTGACCAAAAATGAAGATCTTTGAATTTTTTTGGCTTTCGAACATCAATTATCTCAACTCCTTTTTCTTTTGCGATAGCAACCAAATCTGCATGATCAGAAACATAATCGTGTAAGCCATTTACAATGCCATAGCCATTTTGCAAAGCTTCATTAAGCATTACATTAAGCTCTTCTGGAATAACACCACCCTTAGTGGCAACACCAACAACACAATATTTTGCAGTCGCTGAACTTGATGATTTAAAAGATGCAAGTGATTCGTACACAGGAATATTTCTTTTCTTACCATCCAAAACTTCGCCAGCATCTTTGCCCGCATGTTTATAATCTATCACACCTAAAATATTGAATCGCTCGGTGCCACGAATAAGGCCGTGAGCAGTTTTACCGCTATCGCTATCTAAATAGCCTGCGGTGATAATGATTGCGTTACTCTTTTCCATCTTTTAAATAGTTGTCGGTTGTTAGTTAATGGTTGTTAGTAGTGATTTGATCTTTGGTTATAATTGGATACTCCAATTTAACGGAAGACAAATCTGGTTTAAACTTTCGTCTCCTTTTTAATTCGTAATTATAAACCAATTGCCCCAAATTTTTCATGAAAGGATAACCCAATTTTTTATATTCATATTTTCCATCATTAAAAACTCCATCGGTGTTGGTTGATATAACAGCCGAAAGCATAAATTCAACACCATTTTTAAAATCCACTATATATGCATTGTCAATCAAATAGCCATACGCATCGCCTACCTTATTGAATATTCGAATATTATCGGGTATGGGTTCCTTGTCATCTCCATACATTAAAAACTTGCAGTAAGCAGCATAATAAGTTGAATCAAGCGCGTAGTTGGGATAAAGCGTTTCTATTGGCAATTGCGACATGTGCTTCATTACAAATTGTCTATCATCTTCAGTTATGTCAAACAACTTTTTCTTTGCCACTTCCGTGGGGAAAATGATTGACTTCAAAATAGTTTGCTGATCTAACAGTGAGTAAAAATTCTTGTAGCTAAAATCAAAAGGCTGATTTATTAACGAATCGTTTTTTAAAAAGCCTACTCCTTTCAATTGCTGGGAATGAACAGGTATAGAATCATTAACCAACATGGGTTGTGAAAATAAAATAGTGTCATTTCTAGTAAATCTAATGGCCTCGGTATGCCTATTTTGATCGGGTGGAAGCCCTCTTTCTAATCGGTGCAACAAGCGAAGGTGATAACCTTTGCTAGCTAAAATTTCATTGGTAGAGCGTTGACCTAAAAATTCATATAATCTATTATGAGCATCGTTATCACTTACTATTAAAATCTTCTTTACATAATGCGCAATGGACGGGAAGCCTGATTCAGACGTGGTGTCCTTCGTTACTGATAATTGACCTGCATAAACACTATCGTTAAACATATATGTATACTTGTCGACACCTCTGTCTTTCAATTGATTTAATTTTTCTAGTGCAAGCAGAGCCATTGGTAATTTAACTGTTGATGCCGGATAGAAATATCGGTTTGTATCAACATTAAAATAAAAAGATTTGAAACTGGGTTTGTTGTTGGCATCGCGATTGATGCGAGTATAGATAATTTGAATCTCAAGTTCATCCTTACGCTTAATATACTCGTTGAACTGTGACGGCTGCCGTTTCATTAAATTAATCAAGAGCTTATTATCTTCTCTCAACTGAGGCTGGCAAGCTGAGAGAATCGAAATGAAAAATGAACTCACCAAAATTATTTTGCGCATACATTAAACAGAATGTTTCAAATGTACTAAAGCTTCTCTTTCAAATGAAATCAATATAAAAAGCAACTAAAAATTAGTTACATTTGTTGATATGAGTAAATTCAAAAAAGCTTTAGACAGGCTTAACGCTAGGCCCAAAGATTTTACTTGGAATGAACTTCAAACTATTATGAATAATTTTGGGTATCAAGAAAAAAAAGGCTCAGGATCAAGAAGAAAATTTGTGAATATAAAAAACAATGTGATCCTTAGTCTTCACGAACCCCATCCAAAGCCCGAATTGAAAATGTATGCTGTTGATATTATAATTGACCATTTGAAAGAAGAAGGATTGCTATGAAAAATGTATTAGAGTTTAAAGGATATACTGGCTCGGTAGAATTTAGTGCCGAAGACAAAGTGTTTTTTGGTAAGATTGTTGGGTTGAGAGACGTAGTGATTTTTGAGGGCGAAACCGTAAAGCAACTCACCAAAGCTTTTCATGAAGCCGTAGAAGATTATCTTGAAAGTTGTAAAACGATGGGCAAAGATCCTGACAAGGAATTTAAAGGAAGTTTCAATGTGAGGCTTTCTGCAACAACACATCGATTGGCCGCCATGAAATCTGCCGCTATGAAAATTTCACTCAACAATTTCGTTGAAAGAGCAATTGCCAAAGAGGTGCTTTCAAAAACAAAGAATTAAACGACTTGTTGCTAAAGTCGTTTATATACCTATCTGAAATTAAAAAAATAATTACTGCAAAAGTTCCAAAACATAGTTCCTAAAATTGCCAAAAACTTGGCTTTGTAAAAGCTCACTTTCAATCTCGTCTCAAAAAAATAAAGCAATGCTGTATTAATTAAAAGACCTACAGAAGCCAGCGCCATAAAGGTGAGATATTCTTGTATAATGTTCGGGTTCTGACTTTGGAAAGTCCAGATACGATTGAAAATGTAATTGGAGCTAGCGCCACAAAAAAAACCAAAGCCGTTGGCAATGTATTTATTGATCTTGATTTTCTCTTTAAACAAATACGTGATCGAGAAGTCAACCACCGTTCCGCTAGCACCAACAATTCCAAACCTTATTATTTTTCCGATCAGTTCAAGCCACATAAATTATTTCTTTCACCACATAAAACCAAAGGAAACATAGCATAATTCTATGTAAGCCTTCGCTCCTATGTTGTTTATGGATCATACAAAAAACCAAATATAAAAACTTTAAATAGCCTACCTTTGCCCGATGGAAGAAAGTGCAATAAAATCTTCAGAAAATAATTTAATTACTTCTTCGGGTTCGTTGGCGAAGCGCGATATTCGAAAATTATCGCTAGAAGAATTAAAGACATTTTTTGTAGCTCAAGGCGATAAAGCTTTCCGCGCACAGCAAGTACACGAATGGCTTTGGAAACGATCGGTAACTGACTTCGATCACATGACCAACCTTTCGTTGCCAACTCGAGAATTACTAAAAACGAATTTTGTTATCAACAACATTCAAGTTGACCATATGCAGCAAAGTGCTGATGGCACTATTAAAAATGCAGTAAAGTTGCATGATGGATTGATTGTAGAATCGGTTTTGATACCTGCAGAAAAAAGGATTACAGCCTGTGTGAGCAGTCAAGTGGGTTGTAGTTTGGCATGTAAATTTTGTGCTACCGCGCGATTGAAACGAATGCGCAACCTCAATCCTGATGAAATTTATGATCAAGTGGCAACAATCAAACAACAGAGTGAATTGTATTTTGGTAGGCCGCTAACCAACATTGTGTTCATGGGCATGGGTGAGCCGTTGCTAAACTATGCTAACGTGACAGCCGCTATCGAAAAGATAACATCGCCGCAAGGCCTTAATATGGCTTCGAAAAGAATAACAGTTTCTACTGTGGGCATTGCTAAGATGATCATTAAAATGGCCGATGACGAAGTGAAGTTTAATTTGGCAGTTTCGTTACATTCGGCTATCAACTCAACGCGATCTTCCATTATGCCAATCAACGATACCAACACCTTAGAAGAATTGGGTGCTGCTTTAAAGTATTGGTATCAAAAACGAAAGAAAAAAGTTACCTACGAGTATGTAGTTTGGCAAGGCGTGAACGATACTGAAAAAGAGGCAAGAGCATTATTGGAATTTTGCAAGATCATTCCTTGCAAAGTAAACATCATTGAATATAATAAAATTGAAGAAGATGGCTTTAAGCAAGCCAACCAAGAAATATTATTGATGTATCAAAACCTTTTGGAGAGCCACGGCATCACCACACGGATACGCAAAAGCAGGGGCAAAGATATTGATGCTGCCTGCGGCCAACTGGCCAACAAAAGTTGATGGTTGATTTAAAGAAAAAACTATTTCTCCTTGTACTAATTATCTCCCTAGTGGAGATCACTTATGCTCAAAAAAAAATTGTGGGCAATGTAGTTGACTCTGCTTCGCTAGCACCCATACCAGCGGTGAATGTCCGAATCAAAAATACTTATCAAGGCACATCTACTGACGGCAAAGGATTCTTTCGTATTACAATTGCTCCCACCGATACGTTGATCTTTTCTTTTATCGGTTATAAAACTGAAGAGTTTGCACCCGCAGACTTGCGAGAAGAAACCATCATCATCCGTTTAACACAGCAACCCAAAATATTAGATGCGGTTACCGTTATTGCCAAATCTCTGCAAGGCACCAACTCAACGCCAGTTCATTTAAGATCGAATGCTAAGCTGATGAACTACGGACCGTATGGTGCAGGCCTCTCGCTCTCCTATTTCTCTAAAGAGGAAAAAGAAAAAAGAAAGTTGGCTAAGATTATAGCTGAACAAGATCGAATTAGAAATTATTTATTGGTGGTTTGTTCACCTGATGTAAGGCAGCGGTTAATGGAAGAGTTCGCGATCACCGAAGAAGATTATTATAAAATCCTTGTGAAGTTCAACGAGCAAAGTACAAGCGATCTTTATGACCTTACACCCGAAGAATTGATAGTGGTACTTTCAAAATTTTATCAACGTCATGTTTTTAAGAAATAAATCAATATTACATTTTTGAAAAATCACTCTATCTTTAGAATTATTATTTAGTGTTGTTATGAAGAAGAAATTCTTTTTTGTCATTTCCTGTCTTGTGTGCAGTTTATCTTTTTGCTTTGCTCAAGATGAGGAGCGATTGATCAAAGGAAAAGTGATCGATTCCATTTCAGTTGAATCGTTGCCTTATGTTAACATTCGTATTAAAGGAACAGACAGAGGTGTGTCATCCAACATTCAAGGTCATTTCGAGATCAATGCCTTTCCTCACGATACATTGTTGTTTTCTTTTATTGGCTACTTTACTAAAGAGCGAGTGGTTCCACTTACGGGAGATTTTCTAGTGGTTCACATGAAGGAATCACCCAAAATGCTGAACCCTGTAAATGTGTATAGCTCTATAAAAGTGAAAGGAGTGGCGAGCGCACCTTACAATCCATACAAGTTATCTTTTAAAGACCTGAATGCCAACAGCCAAACTTATGGATCGGTGCCAACCTTCGGGCCTAATCTACAATTACCATTAAGCTTTGGAAGCAAAGAATCAAGAGAATTCAGAAAACTGCAATCAGACACTGAGAAGAAAGACAAGGCAAGGGTTTACTCTGAAGTAATTAACGACCCCGTTACTAAGCAAACTATCTTAGAAAAGTATCCAATGACTGATAAAGAATATTATGACATTCTTGTAAAGTTCAATCAATCGAAAGGAGCCATTATCACAGGCATGGAATCCAAAGAAATAATGAACGTGCTGTTGTACTTCTATCGCGATCAAACTGCCAAGAAAAAACCATGAGTGACGAAAAACATTTTCGATCTTCAGAGAAGGTTCGCGATTTTGTGATAGGCATGAGCGATGGATTGACCGTTCCTTTTGCTCTTGCCGCAGGCTTGAGTGCCGTGGCTACACCTTCGCTTGTTATTACTGCTGGGCTGGCTGAAATTGCAGCGGGTTCCATTGCCATGGGATTAGGAGGCTACCTAGCTGGGCGCACCGAGATTGAGCATTACGAAGCCGAAGAGCTTCGCGAATACGAAGAGGTAAAAACAAAACATGAAGTTGAAATTCGTGAGACGAAAGAAATATTTGCGCAATATGGATTAAGCGATGAGCTGCAAGAAAGCATTGCTCGAGAAATGGCGAAGAAGCCAAAAGAGTGGGTAGACTTTATGATGCGTTTTGAACTTGGCTTGGAACGCCCAGATAAAAACCGAGCCCATCAAAGTGCTATGATTATAGCAGCTAGCTATATCATTGGCGGGCTTATTCCATTGAGTGCCTACTTCTTTACCAAAACAGCTCAGCAAGGTCTTATCTACTCAAGCATCATTACACTTCTTTGTTTGATTGTTTTTGGCTTAGTAAAAAGCAAACTTACTGGTCAGCCGTTGTTGAAAGGAGCATTGCGTGTAACCTTGATTGGTGCTGCGGCTGCGGCCGCTGCTTTCGGTATTGCTAAGCTGATTGCTTAATCAAATAAAATTTTAACAGTTCATTCAATATTCAAAAACACCCATTGGGGTTTTTATCGTTAGTTTCTTCTTATCCGATCCCTCTACCCTTCCGATTATTTTTGCATCTATGCCAAACTTCGAAGAGATAGCAATCGCCTGCTGAGCATATTTTTCATCGAGATAAATTTCCATGCGATGCCCCATGTTAAATACTTTATACATCTCTTTCCAATCGGTAGTTGATTGTTGTTGTATCAATTTAAAAAGCGGTGGTACATCAAATAGACTATCCTTAATAATGTGAAGATTATCTATAAAGTGAAGCACTTTAGTTTGTCCGCCTCCACTGCAATGCACAAGCCCGTGAATTTGACTTCTCAGTTCGTTCAGAATTGAAACTATGACTGGAGCATAGGTGCGTGTTGGAGACAGCACCAGTTTACCAACTGTTATATTTAATTCTGGAATGATATCCGTCAACGAGTGACCTCCAGAATAAATCAGATCTGTGGGTACTGCTGGATCAAAGGACTCAGGATAAACACCTAAATATTTTTTTGAAAACACATCGTGTCGCGCGGATGTAAGTCCATTGCTGCCCATGCCTCCATTGTATTCTGTCTCATAGTTAGCTTTTCCAAATGAAGCGAGGCCAACAATAACATCACCTGCTTTTATTTTGTCGTTCGAAATAACATCTGCTCGCTTCATGCGCGTGGTTACGGTGCTATCCACAATTATGGTGCGCACTAAATCACCGACATCTGCAGTTTCGCCCCCCGTACTAATAATGTTGAGCCCATTGTTGCGGAGCATTTCCAATACATCCTCAGTGCCATTTATAATTGCAGAGATAACTTCACCAGGTATAAGATTTTTGTTTCTTCCAATAGTAGATGACAATAAAATATTTTGAGTTGCTCCAACGCAAAGCAAATCATCAATATTCATCACAATAGCATCTTGGGCAATGCCTTTCCAAACAGAAACATCTCCTGTTTCCTTCCAATAGATATAGGCTAAAGATGATTTGGTACCAGCGCCATCAGCGTGCATAACAGTACAATAGTTTGGATCATTGCCCAAAAAGTCAGGCACTATTTTACAAAAGGCTTTAGGGAATAAACCTTTATCTAATTTACTGATGGCTTGGTGAACATCTTCTTTCGATGCAGAAACACCACGCAGGTTGTAACGGTCGGTATTCAAAAGTGAATCTATTTTGACACGCAAGTTAGCACTTCTTAGAAATCAAAGTGAAGTGATTATTTTTACTAACTTTATTAAGGATCTAAATTGAGATCTATATATTGAATGAACTTTACTAAATAAAAACAAAACGAAAAGGAGTTCGGCAAATGGATAGAAATCACATCAGGAGGTAGAAGATACTGGTTTGAAGTGCTAGGGAGAAATGGTGGAAAAGCGAAATATGTAAAAGAGGTGAATAACCAAGAAATAACAGTTGCGTTTTGGCAAGAGATTTATGATAAAAATGGGAGCATGATTGAGATCCATGAAAAATACCCTATTGATAAAGGACATAAAAAATTATAAAATGATAATTACTAAACAATCAATTGCGCAGCAAGTGCTCGCTTATATGAGCCATCGATTGACTCTTCCACAACTTGTGGATTGGGCAGAAAACTCTTTGATAGAGGGAGGCTTCGAACCTGGAAGTGAAGATGTTATTAGAAATGTATTAGCCAAATTAGGTCTGGCAGACAGTAGTAACTTTGGTTTACTATGGGAAGATTGTGAGCAACTAATGCTTGACTTAGGCTATAAAATGAAAATAGAAGCAGCCTTAGTAGCTTAGTTTCTTAAAGACTTCCCAGGTCACAATTCCTAAACAGACTGAAATATTGAGCGAATGTTTGGTTCCGCTTTGCGGGATTTCCAACGCCATATCGCAAAGTTCGATTGCTTCTTCACTTACTCCATCCACTTCATTGCCAAATACAAGGCAATATTTTTCGGAAGGCAAGGGGTTAAATTCTTGTAGCGGCCTACTGCTGTTGGTCTGCTCTACGGCAATAATTTTATAGCCGTTTGTTTTCATTTGCTCTATCGCAGTGGCAGTAGTTTCGATATATTCCCACGCTACGGATTCGGTAGAGCCGAGAGCCGTCTTTTGGATTTCACGATGAGGAGGCGTGCCTGTTATTCCCGTAAGGAAAATTTTTTCAAGCCGGAAGGCATCGGCAGTACGAAAGGCTGAGCCAACATTGTGAAGGCTGCGCACATTATCTAACAAAATGCAAACAGGCAATTTGCGCGACTCTTTAAACTCATCAATAGAGATGCGCCCTAGTTCTTCAAGTTTTAACTTTTTCATTTACAGTCACATATCACCATAACCTAGCTAGCTTAAAGTAAAAAAACCGCCCAACTGGGCGGTTTTCGTTAAACAAGTATAAGAATAACTTAAAAATTAGTATTAGTTATTGATGAACTAGTTGCTGAGGGAGGATTTAATACAGTTTCGTCTGCAGGTACATCCCAATAATCCATAAAGTTATAACTGATGGTAACATTAGTATAAGTTATAGCAGAGTTAATAACATAGTTACCATAAGTACCACCGCCATTCGCAATTGAATAGCTCCAGCCCCATCTTCTATTGTCATAAAAAGAAAGGCCACGAAAAACAAGAGCCACCCTTCTTTCGCTAACCAATTCATTTAAGGCAGCAGCTAAACTCAAACCAGTAGCAGTAGCAGGTAGACCCGCACCCATATATGACCTAACGTTATCGATCAGGGCAACACCTGCATCAATACCACCGGTGCGAATATTTGCCTCGGCTAGCATCAAGGTATTTTCCTCATAGCTACCAGCAATAACAACTTCATAAGCACCAGCTGTTTTGGTTGAATAAACCCATGCTCCAGCTATACCGTTACCATCAGGATTCATTCTCCAGCGTGTTGTATAGGTATAATCAGTTTTCAGTCCAGCACCAGCAGTAAAGTTATTAGTTTTACGATTATCCGCTGGCTTAAATGAATTCAAAAGTCGCTCGCTCACAGTAAAAGTTGACGATGTGGGAAGATTAGAAGACAGTGAAGCTACAGTACCTCCATTAGGAGTGAAGATCGCATTTGTTACACTACTTCTTGCTGTAAATATTTTATCACCTTTCTGAACCCCATTGGTGGTAAGTGTTTTTACAGTATTCCAATCTGAGGCAGTCATCACCGGAGAATTACTCTTCGAAATAGCAGCGCTAGGATTACCATTAACGAACGGTGCTAATTTGTTAACCAAAATATTTCTCGCAAGCATAGTGTTTATGTTACGAATCCACATTTGAGGAGTAAGCACTCCACCATTACCTACTTGGCAGAAACCTGGGATTAAATTGCCTAAGATGGTGTTATAGTCACCAGTGTTTGAAATGCCTTGAAGAATAGTTGCTGCCTTATTGAAATTATTACTCGATTCGGTAACAATTGCATCGTGACCAACATAATCACCGTTTGTGGCTATGGTTTTATCAACAATAAGCCCTGAAATATACATTGAGCCAATAGAAGCATACGCATACCCTTTCCACCAATAAGCCCATGCTTTTAGCGTATTTGCTTTTGTAACTGCATCACCTGAAAAAGGGATAGCATCTACTTTTTCAAGAATAGCATTGGCTGCAAAGTTCAGCGCATAATTGGATTGCCATTGGTAGATTAGTGCATTATTACCAGCCCCTGTTGAAGCACGTGAGTTATAACTTCGAATAATAGCCACGTTAGTTCCAGAATTAGTAATCTTAATGCCATTATCCAAAATAATATATTCTGGTAGGGCTATACTTGAAACTTGATTGTTGGCGGCCGTTGCCCCAACATTATCTGCCAATAATTCTGAGAAGCCCCAAGGCAAAGAGAAATAGCTATCGCCCAGCCAACCATTGCCAAAGTTGAAACCATTCAAATAAGTGGCTCCTTGCGCATACTGGAGTATACCCGTTTCGGTATTAACGTTTGCGGCTAATGTAGGCGCATTTGGGTTACCTACATCAAGTTGATCCTTGCAGGCCACTGGCCCTAAAACTAGGGCAGTACCAACTATCCAAAAAAGAAATTTATTTTTATTCATGATTTTCCTGTTTAAATGTTTCCAAAAAAAATTAGAACCCTACATTAAGACCAACTTGGTATGACTTAGTATTTGGCAACGTGCTATGATCTACTCCTCTATCAAAAGAAGAGTTAGGCGAACCAGAACTGATTTCAGGATCATAACCAGTATACTTGGTTACTGTCATTATGTTTCTACCCGTAAGAACCACTTGTAGTTTCCTGAATCCTTGGATTTTAAAAGCTTTTGCAAAATCAAAGGCAAGAGAAATATTCCTTAGGCGCAGAAAAGAAGCGTCTTCAACGAAATAGTCTTTTGTTGCATTGTTTCCAGGGCCACTGTAGCTGCCAAACAAGTTATAGTAAGCACTAGCATAATACGCAGTATATGCACCTGTGTTTCCATTAATTGTTACTGGTTTAGTAAAATCGCCACTTATACCATCTCTATACATCCATTCCTTAGTTTGGTTGTATAAATGACTACCGTAGACCCAATCAAACTGAAACGAGAAGTTTAACATATCCCTGAAAGTGAAATTGTTAATAAAGGATGAGTTGAACTTAGGGTTAGGATTAGTCAAAGGCTCTTGATAATTCTTGAACTGCATTTGATAACTAGAAAGCTGTACTACTCTACCATCAACTATTTGGTACTTACTTTCGTCTGCTGGTGCAATAAAACGAGTAACACCATCCTCTTTAGTAGCGTCTAAGCTAGTCAATGCTTTGTATCCATAAATTTGACCAATAATTTGGCCAGGAGTCAACACCAAGGAAGTGCTTCCAGCAGCAGTAGTCAAGATGATGTCAGAACCTCCAGCAATGCTAGTGATTTTTGAAACCTGATGTCCCCAATTGGTAGTAAAATCCCATTTGAAGTTCTTGCTATTATAAACAGGCAATGTTAACGATAGTTGAACACCATTAGAAGCCATGCCTATGGCATTGTTCAATTGACCTGTTGCACCTGTTGAGGGAGGAGCTGGAACTGTGTAAATAACATTTTCACTAGTTCTGCTCCAATAAGTAAATGATCCATTGATTGAATTTAACCAAGCCCCACCAGTTGCATTTATAGTGAAATCTGTTCCAATTTCAGTTTCCTTGGAAACCTCAACTTTTAAATTAGGATTACGACTTGTCTGTTGATATGTATAAATGGAATTGGTTGAACTTAAGTTTCCAGCATCCAATACAGGATAGCGGTCAAATGCACCCGGTTGTATACCTGCTTCACCATAAGCAGCTCTCACTTTAAAATAGGGAATGATTTCATTGATACTTGATTCCTTCCAGAAAGTAGATGGTAGAACATAAGCATCAGCATGTGGAAAAGTAAAAGGTGTTGTACCAGCACCAAATGTAGATGACCAATCACTTCTAAAACCACCGTTCAAACCACCAAAATCTCCATATGTTATTTTTTGGTTGACCAAATAGCCATAAGTAACAAACGGCTCCTTAAAGTCCCTTGCTACTTGTTGAGTACTTGTAGTTGAAAGATTGATAGGAGGAGTTAAAGGAAGGGTTGTTCCATAAGTGTTATACTCCGTGTATTGTCTCTTTCTGTAATCAAAACCTACTTGGGTACTCAACGAGATTGGCAATTTGAACCCAAAATCATCTTGTAAATCTGTCCGGAAATAAGCATTAGCCAAAAAATTCTGAAGCACATTACTATACTGATAATTTACAATTTCACCTTTATTATCTGGCGCAAAAACTCCAATATAATTTGGATCATAATAAATCGAGTTTGAATTCTGGGTTTGGTTCAAATATGTCGATTTAGCGTTCTCAGTTCGGTAATTAAGACCATATTTTGCATTTACGTCAAAGAATTTATTGATTACGTAATCTGCTTCAAAATTCTGCAGCACATCAATCTTATTATCCACACTTGAAGCATATTGTTTTTGATAATATGGACTAGAGGCATTTACACTCAAAAAATCTGCAGTTTGGTACAAAGGGTAATTCCCATCATCGTCCAATCTAGAAAGATCAAAAAATGGAGAAGTGTTCAGGAAACCATATACGCGTCCAACATTTCCCAATGAATTCCCTCTACCGTAATCAAAACCACCTGCACCGCCTAATCCAGGAGTAATATCGTTTTTAGTATAAATTGCTTGAGTTATAGATCTTAATTTAAAGCCTTTGAACACTTCAAAACCTACATTTACTGTTAAATTTGTTCTATCAAGTGCACCAGCTTTTAATATAGGAGTAACTGTATGATTGTTCGCGAGAGAAACTGCAAAGTCAGTTTTATCATTAGCTCCAGAAAAATTCAAACTGTTATTAGTAGTTGTTCCTGTTTGAAATACCTGATTGAAGTGATCATAGTACTTAAGGTTAGCATTGTATGGCTTATCCGCGATATTTCTGATGTCTTGAATTGCATAACGAGTAGCTCCACCAGTACCTCTTGGTTTTGCAATACCGCCTCTTTGTTGACCTCCGTATTCATACGAGATACCTTCAATAGAACCCTCAGGTATATAATTCAATATCGCACCCGATGGGTCTATAATATTATTGCTTGCATCAGTCAAATAAGGATGTAAGTCTGCCTTGTGAACATTCCCCGTATTTAAGAAAGTGTTTTCAGAATAGCTAGAAGAGAAATTTATAGCCAGTGCACCTTTCTTACCTTTTTTAGTAAAGATTTGAATAACACCATTAGCACCTTGTGCACCATAAATAGATGCTGAAGCGGCACCCTGTACAACCTCAATTCTATCCACATTGGATAAATCTAACGAGTTGATATCAGTTGCACCCACTTGCACACCATCCACCAAAATCATAGGCTTGGTTCCGCCTTGTACTGTATTAACACCTCTTAGAAGTATATTAACCGGATCGCCAGGATTACCACTGATAGACGATATTTGTGCACCCGCAATTTTACCAATCAACGCTTGGTCAATAGAAGAGCTTGGGGTTTGCGGAAGCTTATCGCCAGCAATAGCTTCCACGGAAATACCTAACTTCTTCTTGTCTGTAGCAACTCCGCTACCTGTAACTACAATTTCAGAAAGTTGGGTGATGTCCAATCCTAGTGAAACATCCACTACTGTTCTTTCTCCAATTGCAATTTCAGACCCACTCATCCCAATAAAGGAAAAAAGGAGAGTTCCTCCACTTGAAGGTACGGTTAATTTGTAGGTACCTTCAGCATCTGTAACAGTTCCGTTTGTAGTGCCTTTCAGCAACACATTCACACCAGGTAAAGCCGATCCATCCTCAGCGGAGGTCACTTTACCTGAAACCACTCGATCTTGCGCCCATACATTGAACACAATAGCGAATGAGAAGCACATTAGTAAAATCTTCTTCATACGTTTAGGTTTAGGTTAAATTAGAATGCTAAAGTAATGAGATTTTGTTAATTTAATAATCTTATGATAAGAAATTGTTAAAAATATTATTCTGTATGAGAACCTTTAAATAGAAGAATCGCACCCAAAATAGCTTAAAACATGCTGAAACGAAATATGCTATCGTTTGCGCACAGAATGACTATCGATTTAATAGAGTTAACTGTTAACGATATATTAGCATTTAGAATACTTAAAGATTTGAATGCAATTTCTCAATATGACCTCATTTTGGTGCCTGCTTTATAAAACAAAAAGCTTCTCAGTGAAAACTGAGAAGCTTTTTTTAAGAATTTAAATTCTATAATTAAGCTACTGCTTCGTCAACAGAAACAAAGGATTTGTTTTCCTTTTTCTTTTTGAAACTAACAACACCTGCTGTCAGTGCAAACAATGTATGGTCTTTACCTATACCTACATTTTTGCCTGGATTGTGTTTTGTGCCGCGCTGTCTTACTATTATGTTTCCAGCAATTACCTTTTGCCCACCAAATATTTTAATGCCTAACCGTTTGCTTTCCGATTCGCGACCGTTCTTTACTTTGCCTTCACCTTTTTTGTGTGCCATAACTCAATTTGAAAATTTGATGATCCGTTGATTTGATAATTTTATTGGTTAATAAACTTGAAAAGGAGTGATCCCTTGTTCAAGTTTTGAAACCAACTAATTAATTATATTTTCAATTAATACTTTCGTGAATTGTTGGCGATGACCATTTCTCTTGGCATAACCTTTTCTTCTTTTCTTTTTGAAGACTACTATTTTATCTCCCTTTACATGCTCCAATACCTTGCCAGAAACATTAGCTCCTGAAATAGTTGGTGAACCTACTAAAATAGCACCTTCATTATCTATCAAAAGTACATTATCAAATTTAAGAGCTGTACCTATTTCTGCATCCAATTTGGGTGTGTATAGATATTGATCTTTAGATACTTTGAATTGCTTCCCAGCGATGTCTACTATTGCGTACATGATTTCCAGATTTTTAAAAGGAGTGCAAAGATAAGGCTACTCCTCAAAAAACCAAAAGATTATAAAAATAAGGTTAGGGTTTCGCTTTAAGCTAATTAATCACTTTCCAAAAACAGGTTTGGCTATTCCTACTTCTTGCTGGCATTGAACAACTTCTCTTTCTCGTCTTTCGATAGACTTTCGTAACCTTTGTCCGAAATTTTATCTAAAATGCTATCTATTTCGTCTTGCGAAGCCTTGGTAAAATTAGAAGAACTCTTTTTTGCCTTGGTCTCGTCCTTTCGGTAAGTAACTTTTACTTTAGGCTTGGGCTCAAAAATATTCTTAATCCAATAAATGATTGCCGTAATCCACCCACCCCAATTAACCCCCGCTTGCAGTTGTTTTGTATAGATAAAACCCATAAGTGCGCCACCCAAATGAGCAATGTTGCCACCCGAATTACTGCCAATTGTTCCTAAAAATGACAAGAACACTATAACTCCTGCGATGTATTTGATTCTAACCGATCCAATGAATAATAGCATGAATGTGTAATCAGGTAAAAGTGTAGCTACAGCAACTACAATCGCATTAATACTTGCAGAAGCGCCAACCATAACAATCGGATATGCTAACGATTTTGCAGCAAAATATGGGATCAAACTATAAGACATTAAATAAAAAATAGCTCCTGCAATAGCTCCTAAAAAATAAAGTGCAATTAGCTTATCGCTTCCAAGGTATTCTACGAAAAGCCTCCCAAACCAATAAAGAGTGAGCATGTTAAACAGGATATGAAGCAACCTTGTTAAATCATGAGCAAAAGAATAAGTAATTAGTGTCCAAGGTTTGCTAATAAAATCTTGAAATCTAGCTGGAATTTGAAATTGAGAATGGATGGAATTAAATACAAAGCTAAAGCCACCTAATTCTGAAACGACCATAATAATCCCCAATACAACAAAGACCACAACATTAATGATGATCAACTGCACATGCGCATTGTTGGGTTTTTGAAAGGCGTTTTTAAATTCTTCAAACATGCTATAAAGATAGATTTCGGATTCTCAGAATCAATATTAAACTTAATGAATTAATCGTTTCCACTTATTGACGAATCAATAACTCATTATTATCACCCAGCCTGTAACCAATTTGAATGCAACAGGGTTCTCCTAAGCTTTTGGAGGGTTTCCCTAATCCTCGGGGGAGCTTCACTGAACCACGAGGAAGCTTCCTTGAACTTTAAGGGAGTTTCCTAGAACCTCGGGGGAGATTCCTTGATCCTAAGGGCAGCTTCCCACAACTCACTTTCCTTGGCTCTTCCAATACATAATTATCAAAAATGCAGTAAGCGCTCCGCCAAAATGTGCTAAGTGTGCTACTGTGCCACTACTGTCCAGTGCATAGGTTATAAAACCCATCACAAACACCATGTATTTTGCCTTGATTGGAATTGGGGGAAAAAGCAACATCAATTCAAGGTTAGGAAAAAGCAATCCAAACGCCATCAATATTCCATAAACAGCCCCTGAGGCACCCAACATTATTCCACCTCCTCCAGGCATTATAAAATAATTGATTGCCGCATATACAACCCCTGCACCCATGCCTGTGGCCACATAGAAAAACAAAAATTTCTTGTCGCCCCAATAGCCTTCTAAAATTGGCGCAAACGAAGCAAACGCGAGCATATTGAAGAAAATATGACCAAACCCACCATGGGCAAACATGTACGTAAAAAACTGGTAAGGTCTAAAATAGGGTGAACGCACATCTGATAGTGCCATCAGCTCGGTTAGCCCATATTGACTGGCTAAGTTCTGCAACAGAAAAATGGCCACGTTTACAATAATTATATTTCTAACAAGCGGGGTGATATTGAACATGGATAGACTTTAAAATAAGTGTTTAACGTGCAAAGTAACTTTCAATCTTACTGGTTTCAAAAATAAAAAAAGTGGGTTGCCCTTCCGGGGAAAAATTGGGGTTGCTGCTGGCAAATAAGCCTTCTACCAATCGCTTCTGCTCTTCAGGTTCCAATCGTTGGCCGGATTTTATAGATGCGCGCTTGGCCAATGACCTAGCCAGATTTTCTTTCTTTGGCACCGCAAGCTCGCTCTGATTTTTCTTGAACTGCTCTATTAAGCCTTCAAACAATTCTTTTTCATTTCCAGATAGGTCGGCAGGGATGCCTGAAATCAGTAGCGTGTTCTTGCCAAATACTTCAAAAATAAATCCTAACGCTTTTATCTCGGCTTCCATTTCCATCACCAACGCAAAATCTGCAAGACTAAAATCAACAGCTTGCGGAAACAAACTTTGCTGGCTGCTGCCCGCGTTGCCTTTCAAAAACGAAATGTACTTGTCAAACAAAATACGTTCGTGCGCCAACTGCTGATCTATAATCATTAATCCGCTTTTAACGTTGCGCACAAGGTATCGGTTGTGCAATTGAAAGTAAGAGCTTTCAGTTGGCGCTATCTCTTCATTTCGGTTGATGGCACTTTCAAACTTCAGTGTAATTTTCTCATCCCGCGAAAGCGGATCGTCAAAATTTAGTAACTGAGAGGTTGTATTTTTTTGATCGAATAGTTTCTCCCAGTTTTGTAGATTCGATCGCTGCAATGAAGTGCCGAACTGTTCTTCATAAAACTTATCGTGCGTGATCTGTTGGGAATTGTTCAGCTTGTTCACAAGATTTACATCGGCATAAAAGTCGATAGAAGGTGTTAAGTTATGAGCACCCAACGCTTGCCTTGCGGCAGATCGAACCACAGCATACACAGCTCGCTCATCGTCAAATTTAATTTCAGTTTTAGTGGGATGCACGTTCACATCAATATGCTTAGGATCGATTTCAATAAAAAGTACATAGAACGGAAAGCTGCCATCTTGTAACAAGCCTTCATACGCAGTACTGACGGCATGAGCCAGGTAATTATTTTTAACGAATCGCCTATTCACAAAAATAAATTGTTCGCCACGCGTTTTCTTAGCCGATGCTGGGCGGCCAACATAGCCGGTAACTTTGACTAGCGATGTCTCCTCCGCACAGGCTGCCAATTGTTCTTGATATCCTTTGCCCAACAAATCAACAACACGCTGGCTCAGCTTGGCCGAAGGCAAATCATAGATCACATCATCTTCTTGAATAAACTCAAACGCAATGTCTGGTCGTGCTAATGCCAAGCGCTGAAACTCATCAATAATATGTTTTAGTTCTACTGGGTTTGATTTTAAAAAATTGCGCCTTGCAGGGATATTAAAAAATAAATTTTTGATGGCAATGCTTGTGCCCGTGTCGCACGCCACAGCTTCTTGGCGTTTCACTGCAGAGCCTTCTACCACAAGCCATGTTCCAAGCTCGTTGGTAGCCTTTCTCGTCTTTAATTCCATTTGAGATACTGCCGCAATAGAAGCCAATGCTTCACCACGAAAGCCCATAGTGTAAAGCGTAAATAAATCTTCAGCCTTTCTTATTTTAGAAGTGGCATGTCGCTCCAAACTCATGCGCGCATCGGTTTCGCTCATACCACTGCCATTGTCAATTACTTGCAGCAATGCTTTGCCTGCTTCTTTTACAATGAGGCGTATTTTAGTTGCCCCAGCATCAATCGAGTTCTCTACGAGTTCTTTTACCGCGGATGCGGGACGCTGCACTACCTCACCTGCTGCAATTTGGTTTGCAATAGAATCAGGAAGAAGTTGAATGATGTCGGGCATGATTAATTAGTTTGTCAATTTCCAATAGCAGTTGACAATTGTTACGGCCTTGGTGTTTTTGTCGTAATTTTAACGCAAAGATCGCAAAGGAGGCGCAGAGTTCAGCAGAGAAATTTCTTTTTGAGCGAACTAATCCCGCGAATCCAAACATTTTGAAATCCTGATCCAAAATCGTGAGAATCCTGATCGTCATTTTACTAGCTATTCTTTCAACATCCGCATCTATTGCTCAAGATAAAAAAAGCATTTGGGTTGATAGTGTGTTTCAAACCTTGAAACCACAGGAAAAGGTATCACAACTTTTTATGGTACCTGTTTCTGCAAACGCGAGGCCAGCAGAAATAGAAGAATTAAAACGCCAATTGAAAGAATATAAAGTAGGCGGCCTATACATTACAAAAGGAAGCGTTAAAAATTATGCGCGGCTTGCCAATCAGCTTCAAGCAACCGCTGAAGTGCCTTTGCTGATTGGCATTAATGCCGAATGGGGCTTAGGGCAAACGTTAGATAGTGCCATGAACTTTCAAAAGCCTTTAGTTTTAGGATCACTAAAAAATGATAGTCTTATCTACGCTTTGGGTGCTGAAATTGCCAACCAAATGAAAACGTTGGGTTTGCACATCAACTTTGCGCCTCATGCTAATATTCAAGTAGAAAAGAAAAACCCGTTCATTGCCTTGCGCTATTTTGGCGATAATAAAATTAGCGCAGCCACAAAATCGGTAACCTTTATGAAAGGCTTACAAGACAATGGTATAATTGCTTGCGCGAAACATTTACCTGCTGGCGAAGGCTCTTCAGAAAAAGAGAGCAAAGACAATGTTCTTTACTTTGATGCCAACCGATTGGATACACTTGATTTTTATCCGTATCAAAAAATGATTGATGCGGGATTGAAAGGCTTACTCACTTCTCATTTGCAGTTTTTAATGCAAGGAAAAAAAGGAGTGTTGCCAGCATCAGTCTCTGAACTATTTATTAACGATATATTAAAAAAGAAAATTGGTTTTGATGGACTTACGTTTTCAGAAATACCCTATCTGCAAAGTGTAGGCGGTAAAAGTCGAGCTGGGGATGCTGAACTGCTGGCCTTTACCATTGGCAACGATGTGTTGATTGCACCACTCAACATAAAAGCTGCTCGGAAAAAGATTTTAAAAGCAATAAAAAAAGATGGGGTTCTTAAAGCTCAACTCGATGCAAGCGTTAAGAAAATAGTAGCAGCAAAATATGATGTAGGCTTGTATAGAAAACAACCTATTATAATTGATGAGTTAATAGAATCATTGAACACTCCTAAAGCTAATTATTTAAAAACTTCTATTGCAGAAGCCGCTGTTACTGTGGTTAAGAACGATCACAACTTCCTGCCAATTCAAACATTGGATAATAAAAAATTTGCTGCGATTTCTATTGGTGATGCAAAGGACAATGAGTTCAATCATTACTTATCGAAGTATGCCGAGTTTAATTTTTTTAAAATAAAAATGCCATCAGACACACTTGATCTTAAGCAAAAATTAAACAGCTACGATGTTGTTATTATAAGTATTCAGCCATCCGCTTATCAGTTCCAAAAAGAAATCATTCCGTTTATATATTCTACTGCCCAGCAAAAAGAAACAGTGCTAGTGCATTTTGGCAATCCATACTCATTAAAAGATGTTGAAACCTTTCCCACTGTTATCGTTGGTTATTCAGATGAAGACTTAAGTGCTAAGACTACGGCTGAAATAATATTTGGCGGAATAAAATCGCACGGTCAATTGCCCATCAATGTTTCTCCCTTGTTGCCTTACGGGAAAAGCATCTTAACACAAACTCACGATCGCTTTTCTTACACTGTTCCAGAAGCAGCCGGCATGGATAGCAAAATACTTACTCAAATTGAAGCCATCGCCAACGAAGCAATCACTTCAGGTGCTACTCCAGGTTGTAATGTGTTTGTAGCTCGTCATGGAAAAGTAGTTTATGAAAAATCATTTGGCTATTTAAAGTACGACAAAAAATCTCCGGTAACTGACGAAACGATTTACGATCTAGCTTCCGTAACAAAAGTAGCAGCTACGCTACAAGCTGTTATGTTTATGTTTGATAGAGGATTGATAGACATCAACAAAAAAATTTCATTCTATTTACCTGAACTGAAAAACTCAAACAAAAAAGATTTTATCATCAAAGATATACTTACACATCAGTCTGGCCTGTGGCCTTTCTTACCTTTTTGGGCGCAAACAGTAAAGGATTCAACTTTTCTTCCTCAGTATTATAGTAGAAAAGAAACTACTGACTATCCTTTCCATGTGGTCGAGAATTTATTTGCTACCAAAACTATGAAAGATAGTTTGTGGCAGTGGATCATCCATTCAAAGATTGTTGAGAAAAAAACTCATGCCCCTTACACTTATAAATATAGTGACATGGGGTTCTACATTATGCAGCACTTGGCCGAAAAGATGCTAAACCAACCAATAGAAGATTTTTTGGAGCAAAATCTTTATCGTCCACTAGGGGCATCTACAACGGGTTATCTTCCGCTCAGAAAATTCAATGTTGAAAATATTGCACCCACAGAAGACGACAAGACCTTTAGAAGAAAGCTATTGATTGGTTATGTCCACGATCAAGGTGCAGCTATGCACGGGGGGGTTGCCGGACATGCAGGGCTTTTTAGCACGGCTAATGATTTAGGAAAGCTCGCACAGGTTTGGTTACAGAAAGGACATTACGGAGGGTTGCAATATTTTAAACCTCAAACAATAGATCTATTCACAACGAAGCAATATGAGACGAGTCGTAGAGGTTTAGGTTGGGATAAGCCAATTTTTGGTGATCCTGCTGGGCCGACATCACTTTTGGCTTCACCCAAAACCTTCGGCCATACAGGTTTTACTGGCACGTGCGTATGGATAGATCCGGAATATGATTTGATATATATTTTCCTCTCTAATCGGGTTCATCCAAATATGAACAACACTAAATTACTGGACTCAAATATTCGTCCACGCATTCAAGAAGTTGTATATAAATCGATAACGCATTAGTTAATATATCGATAACGATCTATTAACTATAATTAATCCTAAATCTTGTTTATAACTATTCGGCTGGAAACAGTCAAGAGACAAATAGATGTAAACAAAAGAGGCTCATAAATGAGCCTCTTTTGCTTGTTTGTTAATATTCCCAGAGATTGTGTTCTCTTTCCATCATTTTCATTTCCTCTTCCCAGCGAGCATAAATAGCCTCTGTAAATGACCTACTATTGTTTCTAAAGATTTCAACAATCGTTTTATCATCAGGGTTTTCAACTTTCTCTATTACTCCATGGAATAATCGAATCTTAAAAGCTTCTGTAAATATCTTGTTTTCAGCAGGATTATAACGATTTCTCCACATTACCATATCTCGCTCAGCTAAATTCTTGCTATGTGCATATGACTCGACCAACTTATAAAAATCTTTATAAAGCACATAACCTCTAGTTTGGAATTCAGCATCTCCTTGTGGTTGGGACATTATACCAATGGCCTGAATATCATAAAATAACCTTGATCTTCTTTTATCGAAAATAACATCTTCAATAATTTTAAGGCCTTGTACTTGATCTGGACCAACATATTCAGTTTGCTCAGCAGCTTTCTCCCACCAAGCAGCATCTGATGGACTATGACCCACATTATCGTTTCTCAATGAAGAATAATTGATGCCATTAACACTTACATTTTCTGTAGACAAGTAAGATTTTTTAGAATCCCACGCCTCAGCCATAACTGCAGTATTGCTAACTAATGTTGTACCTATTGACTGAACTAAGCCTCTGTTTAATGAGTCTCCGTAAACATTCAACTTACCACTTTTAATAGCGTCAATTAAAAATCTAGCCAAGTCAGATTGTCTTGATTTGAATCCAGCATTTTGTCTTTCATTCAAATCAACTATTCTACTAACCCTAAATTTGTACAATTGCTCATAGTACGCAATTGGCTCTATCGACAAAGGATTACGGATAGTATCCTGTTGCGCAAAGGAAGTACTAGAAATTGAAACCAAAAGACACACTAAACTCAACCAATTTTTCATTTTTTTACTATTTAGTAGCCATTTTAAATGTGTTGCTCATTTTAGCATTTACCGGCTTATTGTCAGCATCATTAGGATCCCAAGTTGATCTAACTACCTGAACATTTGAAAGAGAGAATGTATCTCCAGCTCTAAGTCCAAATTTAGCGAGTTCAATAGTTCCTGAAGTTAGGTTAATAGGAGTTTTTCCTGTTATCTGCAATACCATACTAGTAATTCTGTATGCTGCATCCTTTTGATTTTGCTTGACGAAAGTCTCATCTGTAATTTCAGGTACATATTTAATAATTGAAGCTCCAACAGGTATGCCTTTCACTGGATCATAGTCTTGCGTTCCAATTTTAAGGGCGCCAATTGGTTGAGGAGCAGATTTAGAAGAGAATTTATTACTTCCTATAGAAACTCCGTTCATAGTAATGTTAACATTCATTTGTGGTCTTTTCGGAATTAGAACAAATTTTCCTGGTCCCATCTTCTGTATAGATCCTTCCTCTGCCCCACATGTTAAATTAAGGGTTGATAAATCTGTTAAACCCTGAACTGATACACTCATTTCATTTCCACATTCAGAATAAAGGGTGCTTGCTGCAACTGACTCGAACTTAGCAACAGGACGAAGAACAGTATACTTTACAACATCCTCAATTGGTTCTCTCCCCGGCAAATTAATTCTTACCTTAAAAGAGGCCTCAGCTTTACCTTCAGCATTATAAGAAGAAGCACTAGTTTGAAATTTAATTTTACCCATTTTCACCTTTACTCCTTTTGTAACTTCAACTTCTTCAACCGAAACTGGCTTACCATCCTTAAACATTTCAGGGTTAATGCCTGAAGAAGATGCTGTAACAAATAAATTCCCAACGTAATCTTGTCCAGCTACTAACGTATTGGATTCAGCTCTAACCATAGGCACTACTTGATCGGCCTTAAAATTAACACCTTCAGCTATGGCATTTAGACTGTCAAGTGCTTGAGCTTCATAATCTATAACTTCTGTTTGAAGCTGGCTAATAGAGGCAATAGCAGCAGGAAGCGGTGTATTTTCAAAAGAAAACGTTAGAAAATCCTTATCGGTATGAATACTATTTTTAAATTCTTTGTAATCCTTAGCTGATTTTGTCAATCGAGGGAAAGGAACTTTGAAATTCATTTCATTATTTAGATCGGCAACGAATTTATCCAATTCAGTTTCATACTCCTTTCCAACCGTTTTTCTTTTTTCTTCGCTTAAGAAATATTCTTCTGGTCTATGCATGTTTCCCCAATAATTTTCTCCCTCAAATTCCTTCCCATCATCACCAGTTTTTAATTTCTTCTTAAGGTTATCTAAATACAAGATTGCTGACGCAGTAATTTCAGTTACCTTTTTAGCTTTAGCTTTTGCCGCTAATACTTTTGGGGCTTGACTAGATGCATCGATTATACCTTTAAACTTACTATCATTAGTTACTTTACTTTCTTCCAAAAGTTCACTTAATGTAGTATCAATAATTACAAATTTCTCAAGTACGGCACTACTTACGTTCAATGCTAACAATGCAGTAAGCACCAAGTACATCATACCAATAAGTTTCTGCCTGGGTGTTTCTTTTCCTCCTGCCATGGTCTAATTTTTTATAAATAAAAAGATTATATGAAAACCAACTAAATTATTTTACTGATCCCTTCATTGCAGTCAACATACTGCCATACACATTATTCAGAGCAGATAAATTGTCAGTCAATTTTCCTAACTCAGCAGTAAACTTAGCTGTATTATCGCCAGTTTTTGCCAATCCTTGCATGGCACCTGTCAGGCTTTCATAATATTTGTTAAGACTCTTCACATGGGAATCCGCATCCTTCAATTCCATTTCATAAACTGCATTGAGGGCTGATAGATTCTTAGTAACCTTAAGAACTTGACTATGATATTCACCAGTATCCTTTGAAGCATCTGCCATTGTTGATACTGCTTTAATTGCAATTCCATAAGACTTGTTCATTTCGCTTAGAGACTGAGAAGCTGTTGTAACGTTTTTAGCATATTCGCTAGTTGCTACAGAAGCATTAGAAAGATTAGTCAATTGGGAAGTAGAAGTAGCTAAGCTAGTTAATCCTTTACCAAGATTATCAAGAAGGTTTTGATCAACCTTAGCAGTTTTCAACATTTCATCAATTTTTAATAAAGCACTTCCTTCATTTCCAGAAGGTCTGTTGCTAATACGCGTTGGAGCAGCTGGTGCTTCATAATCTTCTGCCAATTCAGGATATACTTTAGACCATTCTACTTCCGCATGAGGCGGTTCAAATGCACTCAAGAAGAATATGACAGCCTCTGTTATAAGACCAATCATAAGCATTTCACTTGCACCCGGCAAATGTTGTATTTTGAATAAAGCACCAATGATAACTACTGCCGCACCGATACCATATACTTTGGGCATTATGGTTTTAAATAACAGTGTTGTAAATCCGCCTTTTTTGTTCGCCATGATTATGTAATTTTTAGGTTTGTCGTTGTAATTTTTATAAATATAAAAAGAGTTTTCAATTATTAAAATCCAGTGATAGATGACCTTTCGATATTAGTCATCGCACATCTAAAACCAATGTAAGCGCGTGAAGAATCTTTGTACTCATAAGTTCTAGTGCCAGTTTCCAAATAAAAGGCAACATCTTTCCATGAACCACCTCTTATTACTTTTCTAGCGTTATACTTATCTTTTGAATTACCTTCTTTATCGTAGGCATTTTTATCTATGAATTGAGGGTTTAAATCCCAAACGGTTGGAACAGAAGCTGTATTGAAATCATCTAAGCACCATTCAGAAACATTGCCTGCCATGTCATACAAGCCATAATCATTGGCAAAATATTGTCCTACTTCTGCTGTATATTCATAACCATCATCATAATAATTTCCCCTCCCCGGCTTGAAGTTAGCAAGCATACAACCTTTGGCATTTCTTATATATGGCCCGCCCCAAGGATATTTAGCCATGTCTCTGCCACCTCTTGAGCTATATTCCCACTCCGCTTCAGATGGAAGTCTGAAAGATGGAACTGGAGGCTGACCTTCGTTGGTTTTTCTCCAATCATTTAAAAATGCAGTTCTCCACTTTCCAAAGAAGTTGGCTGCTTCCCAACTAACTCCCACTACAGGATATTCTTTATATCCAGGGTGATCCCAATAATAATCAACTAGGGGATCTCCCATATGATGGGTAAAATCTCTCATCCAAACAGTTGTGTCAGGATAATATTTTGATTTGAATTCTTCTTCTGTTGGGGATTTGAAAGGATCTGGTAATTGAACCTTTTCAACCAAGAAGAAATCTGTGAATTGTCTATACTCATTATTAGTTATCTCCGTATCGTCCATAAATAACGGACCAATAGTGATTTGCTTATTAAGATTTATTTGAGAGGAAGACGGATCTTCATCTGCTTGACCCATATGGAACGTGCCAGGAGGAACTGGTACCATACCAAAAGGAATAGGCATAACAAAATCTGGTCTATCAACAGCACCTAACAATTCACCTTGAGGGTCACTTGCTCCACCTTTGTTGCCACCAATGCCTAACAGACCGCAACTAGCCATTGAAACACCAAGACCCAAGATTGCAGCTTGATACAAACTTCTCGAAGAAACTAACTTATTCATACTTACTGTTTTTTAAAACTGTTCTTTTCGTTTAATTCAAGCCTTTAGACACAAATTTCCTTTCAGTCCGCTATTTTAGAAAAAAGAACAGACTAAACTGTAAAATTGGACAAAAAAAACTGAATTATTTTCATTAATGTCTATACCTGGGTGTTCTAACTACTTTTTTTCCACCGCCAGGATTCACTGGCAGTTCGTATGTTAATACTAATTCATGAGATGTTGCCTGCTTGGCTTGTTGGTCTTGAATTACATAATCAAGAGCATAACCGATTTTCACAGATTTGTCTTTTACTAAACTATAACCCAATATTAACGTAGCTGACTCAGCTTGTCTGGCTGCTAAGCCAACCCAAACTTTATCTTTAAAATAGCCAATTACACCAGCAGTAATTGTGGTTTTTGTTAAGTCTGACTGCACGAGGCCTGTAAATTGAAACCGAAGATCAAAGCTAACATCATAATAATAACCACCGGTTAAATATACGTGGTTTTTAAGTGGACTTCTTTGGCTCACACCAAAATCGAAAGTGGATTTAACTATATGATTGAAACTTATGCCGACATAATACTTTTCTTTCCTGTAAAAAACTCCCATTGAAACGTCTGGACGAATTTGGGATTCTTTACCCGAAGCCTTTAATAAGGGATCATCAGGGTTGATGGCTCGATACAAATCGAAATTAAGTGTTTGTGAAAAAATACCAGCGCGTATACCAAAACTCAATTTGCTGTCTTTCAGCGCTAAATGGTACGCGTAAGTAACCTGAGCTTCTTGATTGGTTTGTGGCCCTAGTTTATCATTCATAATGTAGGCACCAAATCCACTATTCAATTTAAAAATAGGGGTGGTCATGCTTATAATTTGAGTTGAGGGGGCACCACCACTTCCAATAGAAGGTTGATAACCCAACCATTGACTTCTGTGCACTGCTGTCAATTTTGTGACTCCTTCAACCCCAGCAAACCCTGGGTTATAATAAAGGGTATTGAACATATACTGCGAGAACTGAGGATCCTGCTGAGCATAAACTCTAGCGACAGAAATCAGTGAGAAAAGCAATAATATGTTTACCTTTTTTATCATTTATAAAATTAAGGACGGCTAAATATACTGGAATTATTATTTGATTTCAATTAAAGTACAATAAAATACAGAACTCGTTAATAGATTAGTTGTGAATGAGTTATTTAATTCCATTTGCCTTTTTAATATATAACTCAAGAGCCCCCGTCATTGATGGGGCATTGGGCATAGGCGCTTCAATATCTAATACAAGACTCGCATCTTTAACTGCCTTAGCCGTAGTAGACCCAAATGCTGCTATCCTTGTGTGGTTTTGTTTAAAATCCGGGAAGTTCACTAACAAAGAATTTATACCTGACGGACTGAAGAAAGCCAGAATATCGTAGTACACATTTGTCAAATCGCTCAAGTTGGCTGCCACAGTGTGATAAATAATTGCTTCTGTATAATCGATACTGTTACTTTTCAAAAACTCAGGTATGTCATTCTTTCTTATATCTGAACATGGAAATAAAAATTTCTCGCTTTTATGTTTCTTAACGATGTCGAGTAGGTCTTGCGTATTTTTTATGCCAGTAAATATTTTTCGCTTCCGTATTACTATATACTTCTGAAGATAATTTGAAGTTTGATCAGAAATACAGAAATATTTCATCTCAGCAGGCATTTCCAATTTTAGTTCTTTACAAATTTCAAAGAAATGATCTACCGCATTGCGGCTAGTAAAGATAATAGCGGTATGGTTAAGTATTTCAATCTTCTGTTTTCGGAACTCTTTCACAGGCACTGCTTCTACCTGAATGAACGGGCGGAAATCAATTTTAAGATCGAATTTTTCTGCCAGCTTAAGATAAGGAGAGCTTGTATCTGAGGGAGCCTCTTGAGTGACCAAGATGCTTTTTACTTTCCGCATCCTGTTCTTTAACGTATCAGTCATATCAACACAAGTCGGGTTCTTTTTTCTAGGAAATAATCTTAATCAGGATGATAAACGGAATAATTTCCGTGGCACAAAGGTAGGAAAATAAATGAAAAAAATGGAAGTGGGTGTTTGCCATTAATTTTAGGTAAGCAGAAAATATCCAAACCCATATTATTGTAACAGAGATAACAAATAGAGAGTGGGTATAGTATAAAATCGACAAATGGAAAATGTAAACACCAAGCAAAATTATGCCAACCAAAACCAATATTAATAAAACCGTTCTTATCAAATTAAAAAAGTGCAGTTGAATACTTCGCCTTAAATTGAACCACGAAGAGAAAATATAAATTATAAAAAGTTTAATAAAGAAGCTTGAAGCAATTATCAACGAAAGTAGAAACCATTTTACAAACGCCTCACCCAACGTTGTGAACCTGAAGAAAGTGTAAAGTGTATTAACAGCTAAGTCTTTTTGAATGATTATTAAAAGGAAAAAACCAGCCCACAAACTTATAGTTAAATAGAACAGAATATTAATAGAAGAAGTAATCCGATTGGAGAGCAGATTTTCTTCTCTTTCTCGCAACGAGACTATTTTCACAAAATTTAAATAATCAAGCATAAGGCGCGGATTAGATCGAAATAATCCACCCAAGATCAATACCAAAATTATGCAACCTGATATACAGAAATCTTGAAATCCATCATTTTTTCTGTAGACCAACTCTTCTGCCTTGGCACTGTTTGATGCCACCGTAACCGTAGTTGAAATATTTTCACGATTCAGTTTATATCGGGAATTGATGGTTATTAAAAAATGATCACCATGTTTTTGGGCTAGACTATCAATTGAAAGAAGTAAGGTGCGCTTTGGTATGGAGGCACCAACTGTGTTGTTAACAAATACAATGAAATCCACACTTGAAACTACAGCTATATTTCCGTGAAGAAAATCATTGTGAGCAATGCTGAAATGTATAGTGTTTAAATTCTCTGATTCGTTGATTGGTTCATAGTTGCCCCCGGTGTATTTTAACCAATTGCTTTGCAAATTCTTTGTGCTGTATTGCTGAGCTTCACAAATAATTTGTATCGCGCAAAGCAAGAAAAGAAGGATAAGTCTGCCCATCAAATAGAGTTGAGCAAATATCAGCATCTATGTTGATTCAAAAAACCTATAGTTATTCTTTTGTTATCAGTACTTTTATAAACAAATGGCTGGCATCTATATTCATATCCCTTTCTGTAAACAGGCTTGCCATTATTGCGATTTTTATTTTTCAACTAAGTTGGATATTCAAAACAAAATAACGCGTGCGATTGCCAGCGAAATTTCCTTACAAAAAAACTATATAAACGAACCTCTAGAAACTATTTATTTTGGTGGCGGCACCCCTTCTATCTTATCGCTTGGCGAAATTCAACTTATACTTGATTCTATACGAAGCACCTTTAGTGTTTCCGCGAAAGCTGAAATAACAATGGAGGCAAATCCTGACGATCTTTCACAAGAAAAATTAAGTGGCTTAAAGAGTTTGGGCGTAAACAGGCTGAGCATTGGCATACAATCTTTTGATGATGCTGTGCTTCAATTTTTTAATCGCTCACACTCTAGCAACCGAGCTATAGAGGCAATGACAATGGCTAGAGCTGAAGGCTTTGATAATATTAGTATCGACCTTATTTACTCTATCCCCAATCAATTTCAGGATGCTTGGAAAAATAATATTGAAAAAGCAATTGAACTTTCGCCAGAACATATTTCAGCTTACTCATTAACAATAGAGGACAAAACAGCTTTCGGAATTCTTCAAAAAAAAGGTAAGCTAACTCCTATGGATGAGGAGGCTTCTGCTCAACAGTTTGAAATGTTAATGGAGGTATTAGAGCAAAACGGCTATCAACACTATGAGATATCTAATTTTTGCAAGCCCGGATTATTCTCGCGGCACAATTCCAGCTATTGGCAGCAGCTTCCTTATCTGGGAGTTGGTCCTAGTGCGCATTCATTTAATGGCGAAACTAGGCAGCATAACATCAAAAATAACAACCTCTATTTACAATCTATCGAAGCCGGAATAGTGCCTTTTGAAATAGAGCATCTAACGGAGGCGAACAGACTGAATGAATACATCCTCACCTCGATAAGAACTAGCAATGGATGCGACATTGAAAAAATATCGACACAGTTTATGTATGATTTGAAAGAGAAAAATAAGAGCTATCTTGATTATCTTTTGAACAACGAACTATCTGTGATTAAAAACCAACATTTAATACTCACTAAAAAAGGGAAACTTGTTGCGGATAAAATCGCGATGGATTTATTTGTTGATGAATAAGGAGTAAGAACAATCAATTCATAAAAAATTGCCATTTTTGGTACATTATGACACCTGAGCAAAAGCGCGTTTATATTTTATTGAAAGCCGTGATATTCCATTACCATGGATTGGACGATCTTGAAAGAAATGATTTAGAAGAAACCGCTAAAAATCTAGATGCCGTTAAAGATCTTGCCTGGGCTTATGAATTCATTTCTTCCGATTACATGACTTCGTTCGATAGAGCAAGAGATTATTTTAGTGAAATTATAGGCGACTATACAAAAGAGGCTCGTGCCGATCTTATCAACATGGTGTGGCAAGCCAACAATTTAAAAGGCTACGTTACGGAGATGGAGGCCACCGCTATGCTAAAGCTCGCTAAAGATTGGAACGTTGAAAAAGAGCTTATTGAGCTGGTATTAAAATAGTATGCAGTAAGCAGCAAATTACAACGACATCATATCTTTAAATTTCGCTGCCTGCCTTCTGCTTACTTCAACTTTATCTCCACCCTTTAGTTTTACCATAAGGCCACCATTAAACCAAGGCTCAATACCTTCCACCCAACTCAAGTTTACAATGTGCTTTCTGCTTGCGCGGAAGAAGGCTCGTTCATCCAGTTTCTCATCCAAAGCATTAAGCGATTTGTGAATCATTGGGCGATTGGCATCGAAATAAACTTTTATATAATTTCCATCTGATTCAAACAGCCGAACATTGTTCAATCCAACAAACCAACACTTATCGCCATCCTTCACAAACACCTGATCTTCCAATCCCAGTTTCTTATCTCTAGCTCTGCCACTCCTACTTCTTTCTTTTTCTTGAATTTTATGAACGGCTTCTGAAAGGCGATCGGCTGTGATAGGCTTCAATAAATAATCCAATGCATTTACTTCAAAAGCTTTTAATGCAAATTCATCATACGCAGTTGTAAACACTACCATTGGCACAGAGTCAAGCGATTCCAATAATTGAAAGCCTGTTCGCCCTGGCATTTGAATATCGAGAAATAACAAATCCGGATTAAGTTCTTCAATCATTTTATCAGCCTCATCAGCATTCATTGCCTCGCCAACAATCTCAATGAAAGGATGCTCTTCCAATAGTTTGATAAGTTCTTTTCGCGCCAAGCGTTCGTCATCTATAATAAGTGCCTTCATGCTTTGAGTTGTTGGTTGAAAGTTATTTGTGATCGAAATATTTAATACAAATGTGGAATGACTAATTCAGTTAAAACAAAATTATCCATTTCTGTTATAATTCTAAAAGTAGCCTCTCCGCTATAAATTAGTTTTAATCGTTGCCGTGTGTTCTCAAGGCCAAGGCCAGTTTGTTTTTTGCTGTCGCGATTTAAATAAAATTTTCCGCTATTTCTTATTTGAATTTTCAAGTGGTCTTTTTCCACTTTGGTTAGTATTTCAATAATACCTCCTTCTGTTAATTTTGAGATACCATGCTTTATTCCGTTTTCAACTAGTGTTTGAATCATCAAAGGCGGCACCAAGAACTGACTTGATTCGGGATCAATATCAAATCTCACTTTTAATCGTTCTTCAAAGCGAATGGTCTCCAACCCAAGATAATCTTCCACCACTTTCATTTCATCATTAAAACTGGTAAGTCCTTTCTTAGTAGTCGTTAACGAGTTTCTTAAAATATTGGATAACTGATTGATCGCTTGCTTCGACTTTCCCGGGTTTTCATCTACCAATGCACGGATGCTGTTAAGCGCATTGAAAATAAAATGAGGATTAAGCTGAGATTTTAAATTATTTAATTCGATCTCCTTGATAGATGCTTCAAGCTTGAGAGAAGTGTTGTAACGTTCAAAATAATTATAAACAAAATACATGATCGTCCACAGAAAAAATATAATCCCATAAAAAAGAATACCGTTAATTATTTTAGTGATGTCGAATGCTGAATTAGAAAAAATACCTAAGAACAAAGACACTGGAATGCGAAGAAAATAAACGGCAATACCAGAACTTAAAATACCTATAGCTACTCGAGGTATTAATCGTTGAAAACCCATGCCCAACCATTTCCAATAATTCATGGCAGTGCGATAAGTATGAGTAACCAACAAACAAAGTATAGCTTCTGCAATAAGAAATAAAATTCGTTGCTTGCTTAAGCCTTGGATGTTGGCAGCAATAAAACTAAAAAGAATTTGCACGAAAGCATAAAACGCCCAGCCTCCGATTTGTAAAGTCCAGTAAAGGCGTTGTTTGTTGAGCATTGGAAAAGCTTAGCGTCCTGAATTTTAGCTTTGAGCTATTTTAAGATTATCACGTTAAACGTTTTATTGATACCAATTAAAATACCAAAGAATAATGCTACCCAAAATAATGATATCAGATTGTACTTCAAGTTTAAGTGTTCTCGCTTGGAGGTTTTATAAACCATAATAGCTTGAAGGGTAAAAAAAATTGCTGGCAAACTCAATATAGGGAGATTGAAATCTTTACTTATCCTGCCAAGGTCATTAAGGTTACGCAAGTTTAAAAGACCAGATAGTAATTCTAAAAAAAAGCAGACAAACAATAATGGATAAAGATTTGTGTTTGAATATTTACTAATTACCAGATAAACAATATATGCTTGTAACAAAGTGAGTATTGGCCCAACGGCACTAATTAAAGTATAATGCCATTGATAGTAGTAGAACCCGATCGCTGGATAGCCTGTATTTATGGTCATTACCATATCGTATCCAAGAATTTCGCCTGTAATCCAGTGCGAAAATTCGTGCAAGAATAATGTTACCATTAGTGCTGCTAATGATAAGGCTGCATATTTTAAAGTCCACATAAGTCTTATAACTCAATTACAACCTAACTGTAATCTGTTTGCGGCTTTGAGCGTGAAGTTTGAAGCCTCTCAATTCAACTCTGGCAGCAAATACTTTCCAGTAAAGCTGGCAGGGTTCTTTGCCACTTCTTCAGGTGTGCCCTTGGCTACAATTCGTCCTCCACCTTCACCTCCTTCTGGGCCAAGATCAATTATATGATCGGCTGATTTAATAACATCCATATTGTGTTCAATCACCAACACGGTGTTTCCCTTGTCAACTAATTTTTGAAGCACATCCAGCAAATGACTTATGTCTTGAAAATGCAAACCGGTTGTTGGTTCATCCAAAATATAAAGTGTCTTACCTGTATCTCGCTTCGATAATTCAGTGGCAAGTTTCACGCGTTGTGCTTCTCCACCCGATAACGTAGTGGCATGTTGACCCAATGAAATATAACCAAGACCTACTTCGCCAAGGGTTTGAATTTTTCTTAAAATCTTAGGTTGGTTTTCAAAATAAGTGATTGCCTCTTCCACTGTCATATCCAACACATCAGAAATGGATTTGCCTTTAAAGCGCACTTCCAATGTTTCGCGATTGTACCGCTTGCCTTTACACGTTTCGCATGGCACAAAAACATCGGGAAGAAATTCCATCTCAATCAATCGTAAGCCAGCACCTTCGCATGTTTCGCAACGGCCACCTTTAACATTGAATGAGAACCTTCCCGTTTTATATCCGCGAATTTTTGCTTCAGGCAATTGTGAAAATAAATCCCGAATATCAGTGAAAACGCCCGTGTAAGTTGCTGGATTTGATCTAGGCGTTCTACCTATCGGTGATTGATCTACTTCAATAACTTTATCAATCAACTTCAAGCCGTCTATCTTTGTATAAGGCAACGGCTCTTTATGCGAATTAAAAAAGTATTGATTAAGAATTGGGAATAACGTATCGTGAATCAAGGTTGACTTACCACTTCCTGAAACTCCTGTTATGCAAATGAATGTACCCAAGGATAGTTGCAGATCAACATTTTTTAAATTATTTCCTTTCGCCCCTGTGAGCGAAAGTTTCTCACCACTTCCTTTTCTTCTATCCTTTGAATACTTAATCCCAATTTTACCACTTAAGTATTGTGATGTAGTCCCGTTGCTTTTCAAAAATGTTTGAGGGTCACCCTCTGCCACCACATGACCGCCATGCCTGCCCGCACCTGGCCCGATGTCAATTACGTAATCCGATTCAAGCATCATCTCCTTATCGTGCTCTACTACAATTACGGAGTTGCCCAAATCACGCAAATCCTTTAATGCTTTAATAAGTTTAACATTGTCGCGTGCGTGCAGGCCAATGCTGGGCTCATCCAAAATATAAAGAACTCCCACCAATTGCGTTCCTATCTGTGTAGCTAGACGAATGCGTTGCGCCTCTCCTCCACTCAACGTTCTTAACGGACGGTTAAGGTGTAAGTATTCCAATCCCACATCCAACAAAAAACCAATCCGTTTGCGAATTTCCTTTAATACTTCAGTTGCAATGATACGCTGCTTATCGTTGATGCGATCTTCCAGCTTATCAAACCATTGTTGCAATTTTTTAATATTGAGTAAAGCAAGCTCAGCAATATTTTTATTGTCAATTAAAAAATGAAGAGACTCTTTTTTGAGTCGTGCACCATTGCAATCAGGGCAAGTTTTTGTTACTGTAAAGTCTTCTACCCATTTGCGTATAGCTTCCGAGCCATCGTCTTTTTGCTTTTGCAGAAAATTGATGATGCCTTCAAACTGCGTGTTCCATTCAGTGCCAGGATATTTGACTGACGCGACTGCCACTGGTTCATCATCTCCATACAGCAACACTTTCAATGCTTCTTTGGGAATATCTATTAATGGTGTATTCAGATTGAGTTTATACTTTTTAAGAATGGCCTCAATCTTTTTGAAGATCCATATATCACGGTATTCGCCCAACGGTAAAATACCACCACGACTAATACTTAACTTCTTATCAGGAATAACTGACTCTTCAGTTATCTCTTCAATCTGGCCAAGGCCATTGCAAACAGGGCACGCCCCGTAGGGTGAGTTAAACGAAAAATTATTAGGCGCAGGCTCATCATAAGAAAGACCCGTTTGAGGATCCATTAAAAACTTTGAATAGTGATGCACCTTATCATTTTCTTCCATCACCATAATAATGCCTTTGCCTTCTTTCAACGCCTTGACAACGGACTGGCTAATTCTGAAACGGTCTTTTGCATCTACTACAATTCGATCAATCACAATTTCAATATCGTGAATCTTGAAGCGATCCAACTGCATCTTAGGTGCGATCTCTTGAACAACGCCATCAACACGCACTTTCAAATATCCTTGCTTTCGTATTTGTACAAACAATTCGCGATAGTGACCTTTTCTGCCTTTGATTACGGGCGCTAACAACGTGAGCTTTTTGTCAGGATAATTTTGGAAAACAGAATCCAATATCTGGTCTTCAGATTGGCGTTCCATTTTATTTCCTGTTTCATACGAGAACGCTTCGCCAGCACGTGCAAAGAGCAAACGCATGAAGTCATAAATCTCTGTCACAGTTCCTACTGTAGAGCGGGGATTGCGCGAAGTTGTTTTTTGTTCAATGGAAATAACAGGGCTAAGGCCGTTGATTTTATCTACATCGGGGCGCTCAAGGTTGCCCATAAAACTGCGGGCATAAGCCGAGAAGCTTTCCATGTATCTACGTTGGCCTTCAGCATAAATGGTATCAAATGCCAACGATGATTTTCCACTTCCGCTGATGCCAGTAAGCACAACAAGCTTGTTGCGCGGAAAGCTTACACTGATATTTTTTAAGTTGTGCTCGCGCGCTCCAACAATTTCTATAAAGTCATGACCAATTAGGTCAGGCGGTGATTTTTCGGCAGAGGTTTTGGACATGAAGGAGGCTTAATACTTGACTACTGAATAGTTACAGATACTTTTCGGCCAAGTCCAAATTCAATTAACTTGTATAATGTGGATAGTTGTATATCACTATGACCATTCTCTACGCGTGAAATAAAACTCTTTTTCGTCCCAGTCTTTTCGGCCAATTGATCTTGGGTCATATTAGCCAATCTTCTTTCTTCTTTTATAATTTCTCCTATGGCAAATGACTTGGCTTTAATTTCAAACTCTGTCCTTTTTTTTGTACCCATTTTTCCATGCCTACTATCCAAGAGTTCATCAAAAGTTTTGATGGAATTCTTTCTTTTACCTACTATCTCCATTCTTTTTTGATTTAATCTTATCCCCAAAATATTCCACTTTTAATTTTAGTGCTCTTTCAATCGGAGCCATCGGTGTTTTTTGTGATTTCTTTTGAAATCCATTAAATAACACAATCAACTTTCCCTCATCAAAGCATGAAAAAATCCTTTAAATATTTCCATTGAACTCAACTCTAATTTCATATAAACCTTCAGTTCCTTCTACATGTTTTAAAAACTTTGGTGGGATTCTTTCTGCTACTGAAATCACAAACAACACATGTTCAATTTTGTCTTTAACCTTTTCAGTTTGATTGTTAAAAAAGTTTAAAAAGTAATCTTTATGAAAATATATCCTTCTGATTTTATCCACGCAAAGTTAACTTAAAAGTTAACAAAATCAATCAAGCCACATCCACTCCCGTCACCCACTTCAGCATTTCAAACCAATCTTGTCTATCGATGGTGATGTCAAGTGATTTCACGCTTTCTTCAATGCGTTCTGGTTTTGTTGTTCCAATTACAGGAAAAATAATAGAAGGGTGTTTTAGCAGCCAAGCCAACAGCAATTGACTTGGTGTTGCTTGATATTTATAGGCAAGAAGGTTTAAACCATTTAACACACGGCTCCCTACTTCGTTGTTGCCCGTTAGAAACTTGCCTCCGCCAAGAGGCGACCATGCCATCGCTGTGGCACGATGCTTCATGAGGTTATCAAGGCTTCCATCAAAAAAGGGCTGAGGTAGAAATAGTGAAATCTCAATTTGGTTAGTAACTAAGGGGAATGACAAATAACTTTGAAGATTGTCGAACTGAGCTGGCGTAAAGTTAGAAACACCGAAGTGAAGCACCTTACCTGCATGCTTTAGCGAATTAAAAGCTTCCGCAATTTCAGCGGGGTTCATTAACGGATCAGGCCTGTGAATCAATAACAAATCAAGATGATCAGTATTCAATTGCTTGAGCGAATTTTCTGCTGACCATATTATATGCTCTTTGGAGGTATCATAATGTTTATTCCAACTAGCTGGTCTATGTGCCGATGGGAATTTTATTCCAAACTTACTCACCAACTGCATCGACTTTTTTAGTGACGGGTTTTTTCGCAACACATCGCCAAACAATTTTTCGTTGCTATGATCTCCATAAATATCAGCATGATCGAAGGTAGTAATGCCCTGACTCAACGAAGTTTGAATCAATCTCTCCAACCCATCAGATGTTACTTCGTTCCAGCGCCAAGCACCGGCTATAATACGAGAGAATGTTGGACCATTGGGATGAAGCGGTTGATAGATCATAATTTTTATTTGTAGTTGTTGGTTATTAGTTGCTGGCAATCTTTATACTAGCAACTAACAACCATCAACTAATTTATACTGCTTTGTGTTGATAACATTTACCTTCCTTGCTGGAGCTCATGCGCTTGCAACGCGTGCCATCGGCAGTTTTTCCAGAACACTGAACTGTTTTATCTTTCAAGTGATCATCGGCTTTGCACACACCACAACTGGACTTGCCAGCTTTCTTGGCAGCAGCCAAAGTCATGTCTTTCGCATCACCTGATAGTTTGCAATCGGCAGTGTGATATTTTTGACCCTTGTCGGAAGCATAAACGGTTTGGCTAAAACCTTTGATTGCAAGCCCGAAGAACAAGAAAAGAGCGATAACAAATATTTTTTTCATGGTTGAATATGTAGGTTTTGTGATTCACGAAGATGAAGCATTTCTCGGAAAGAAAAAACTACTTCAGCAATCCACCTTTCAACCTCAACAACTCAATCTCTGCCACCTTAGTGTTATAGCGGGCTGCTATCAATTGGTTGTACACATCGGCAAGACTTTGCTGTGCCGTGCGAAGTTCTATGTACGTGTTCACGCCACGCTTAAATCCTTCCAAAGCAATCTTTACATTTTCTTTTGCAAGAATTAAATTTTCTTCTTGAATGGCCAACGTCTTCTTCGCATTTTCATAACTGGCAAAAGAATTTTTTACTCCCACTAAAGCAATTGCTTTGAGCTGATCTAGCAAAAGCTTTTGCCGCTCCAATGTAATCTGAGCTTGCGCGATATTTCTTTTTACATTGAATCCATTCATAATGGGAACTGACAAAGACAGACCATAATTGTATCCATTGGTTTGAGAAAACTGTTGCGTAGCCGGATTGATTTGTAGTTTATTTTCTGTTTTAAAATAGTTATAGGCCGCATTAAAATTCAATATTGGCGATCGTGTTGCCTTGCTTTCCCAAACCGCTGTTGTTGATATCTCAATATTTTTTTTCGCTGCAATTATTGTTTGATTACTGTTCTCAATGTCTTGGATAATAGATTCCATTGTAAGCCCCATGTTCAAAGGTATTGTATCTGAAATCTCATACACTTCTGGCAGAGCCAGCCCAACTAAATTATTCAATTGATCCTTTAGTTGTTGAATCAACGTCTCTTGCAACAAGGCAGCAACGCGTTGCCCATTCAAGTCAACTTTGGCTTGCAATAGTTCAGGTTTGCTTCCGCTACCAACAGCCAACTTGCGTTCGGCTAGCTTCACTCGCTCCTCATTCACGGAAGTGAGTTCTACTATTGCTTTCAGTTGTTGCTTCTGGCGAACGATGTTAAAATAATTAGTGGAGACACTGGCGACAGAATTCATCATTTGATTGCGCACATTTATTTCTCCAAGCTCTGCCAATTGAGTGATTCTTTTTCTAGTAGCAAACATGCGAGTGCCATCAAACAGTGTCCAAACTAATTGAGCAGATGCGTTTTGATTAGTTGTAACCGCTCCAGTGCGAATAGTTTCAACATCTGCAAAGGTTATATTTTTTGAATCGTTGTTGGTACTGGTGTAAGCTGCGGTGCCATTTATCAAAGGCAAGAATGCACCATACGCCAAATCATTGTTGGTGGTAGCCGTTGCGGCAGCATTTTGAAAAAGTCGTACATCAAAGTTCTTTTGAATTGCCACTGAAACAACCTCTTCAAGCGTTACTTCTTTTTGTGCAATAGTAGTGTTTGATAATCCGACACAAAATAAAACGAGAGCGAAAAAACTAAACTTCATATTCAAGTTCGTGTGGCTGTGGTGCATGAATCTCTTTATCAAAATCAATGTGTTTTCTTTTCTTGGATAGGTATGAATACATGGCTGGTATTACAAAAAGTGTAAGTACCAACGAAAATGTAACGCCACCCACAATTACAATACCTAATGGAATACGGCTTGTTGAAGCATCGCCTAACGATAGCGCCAAGGGCAATGAGCCCAACACCATTGCCAAGCTTGTCATTAAAATGGGTCGTAAGCGCAAGCGAGAAGCTTCGAGTACAGCATCCATTCGAGATAGACCCTCTTCGCGTTTTTTATTGGCAAATTCAACTATCAAAATTCCATTTTTAGTTACCAATCCAATCAACATAATCATTCCAATCTCAGAGAAGATATTAAGTGTTTGATTAAATAGTTTTAGCGAAATAAAGGCTCCGCTGATGGCCAGTGGAACGGTAATCATGATGGTGAGCGGGTCCACAAAACTTTCAAACTGCGCTGCTAAGATCAAATAGATCAACACCAAGGCAAGTATGAAGGCGAAAGATGTATTGCTAGAACTATCGGCAAAATCGCGCGATGATCCCGCCAAGGAAGTAGTGAATGTTTCATCTAATTCTTTCTTTGCAATCTCTTGCATTACTTTAATTCCATCACCAATGGTTTTACCTGGTGCAAGCCCAGCCGAAATTGTTGCTGCTTTATATCTATTAAAATGATACAGCGATGGTGGTGTTGTTGATTCTTCCACTGACACAACATTATCAATAGAAACCAATTCACCAGATTTTGTCCTCACGTAAAGTTTTTTAAGGTCGTCTGGATCATCTCTGTTAATCCGAGTTACTTGCCCCATCACCTGATATTGTTTTCCTTCTTTGGTGAAATAGCCAAAACGCAAATTGCTATACGCCAATTGAAGTGTTTGCGAAATATCCTGAACACTAATGCCAAGTTGTGTTGCTTTCAAGCGATTGATCTTGATCTTTAATTCTGGCTTATTGAATTTTAAGTCGATGTCAACACCTTGAAGTGCCGGATTGTTGTTTGCTGCTTCCAAAAATTTAGGCAACACCTTCTGTAGCTTTTCAAAATTATTGTTTTGGATAACAAACTGAACGGGCAAGCCTCCTCTTCTATTCACAGAAATAGTTTGCTCTTGGATAGGAAACGCACGGCCTTCTTGAAACCTACCCAAATTTTTGCTTACCATGTCAACAACTTGCTGTTGCGAACGTTTCCTGTCTTTAGGGTCAACCAACGTTACTCGAACAAAGCCACTGTTAACTGAACCAGAACCTGTAAAGCCTGGAGCTGTAACCGTGAGTGCTGTGTTATATTCTTTTACAGAATCCATTACGAATTGGGCAAGCTTATCTACATAACTATCCATGTAATCATATGATGTTCCCTCTGGTGCACTTATGGCCAGCCTAAATTGATTGCGATCTTCTAGAGGGGCTAGCTCCGATTGAATAGTTGAGCCAATAATATAAATAGAGCCAACGCACAAAGTGATAATAACAAACGCCATCCACCTAATTTTCATGAAACCAGACAACCAACGTTGGTAGCCGCTTTCCATGCCCACAAAGAATGGTTCCGACCAGTTATAGAACCGTGAATGTTTGTGACTACTGCGAGTAAGCTTCACACTCAACACTGGCGTTAGCGTTAGCGATACAAAAGCAGAAACCAATACAGCACTTGCTACCACAATTCCAAACTCGCGAAACAATCGCCCCACAAAGCCTTGTAAAAATATGATGGGCAAAAACACAACGGCTAATGTGATAGAGGTTGAAACTACCGCGAAGAAAATTTCTTTAGAGCCTTCTTGCGCAGCTTGATATTTGTTCATGCCTTTCTCCAGCTTCTTATAAATGTTTTCGGTAACAACAATTCCGTCATCCACTACGAGGCCTGTGGCAAGCACAATCCCGAGCATGGTTAAAACGTTGATTGAAAAATCTAACAGGTACATTATAAAAAAGGTAGCTACCAGTGACACAGGTATATCAATCAATGGCCTTAGGGCGATTAAAAAATCGCGGAAGAAAAGGTAGATAATGAGTACAACCAATATGATGGAGATTATCAATGTCTCTTGTACTTCAGAGATGGATCGTTTGATAAACTTGGTTTGATCCATAATTATGTTCACACGAATATCTTCAGGTATCTCAGCTTTAATTTGTTCGTAACGTTTGTAGAAGGCATCGGCAATGGCTACGTAATTTGAGCCTGGCAAAGGGTTAATTGCCAACCCAATCATAGGCACACGACTTTCCTTCAAGGCTGTCTCTTCATTCTCAGGGCCTAGCAGGGCTTGGCCAATATCTTTCAATTTTATTTCGCCTAGCTCGCCCGATTTTATTATTACATCTTCAAACTCCTCTTCTGTATAAAGTCTTCCAAAAGTGCGAACCGTTAACTCTGTAGCATTGCCCGCAATCTTGCCTGAAGGCAGCTCAACGTTTTCTCGATTTAAAGCCTGCTGCACATCAAGGGCTGTTAAACTATAGGCGCTCAATTTCGCAGGGTCAAGCCAAATGCGCATGGCATATTTTTTCTCACCCCAAATACGAATGCTGCTTACACCCGGTATTGTTTGAAGTCTTTCTACAAGAACGTTGTTGGCATATTCCGTAAGCTGAAGCGGATTACGCGAATTGCTTTGCACCGTCATCGTAATAATGGATTCTCCACCTGCATCACCTTTTGAAACTACAGGAGGCGAAGTAAGATCTTGTGGCAATGAACGCTGCGCCTGCGAAACTTTATCGCGCACATCGTTGGCGGCAGCTTCCAAATCAATACCCAGATCGAACTCCACATTAATATTGCTTGTACCTACACTTGATGTGGACGAAATGTTTTTTATCCCTGCAATACCGTTAATGGTTTTTTCTAGTTGCTCGGTTATTTGTGATTCAATGATATCCGCATTAGCGCCAGCATACGATGTGCTTACGTTAATTATGGGTGGATCGATAGCGGGATAATCGCGCACGCCCAAAAAAGTAAAACCGATGTATCCAAAAAGCAGAATAAGAATGTTCATCACAAACGTGAGAACGGGGCGTCTAATACTTAACTCCGAAATGTTCATGGCGTTGGAATTTATTTTTCTTGCGTAATCAATTTCACCACTTTAATTTTTGCATTGGGGCGAATGGCCATCAATCCCGTGGTAATAACGGTATCACCTTTGCGCAAGCCCGAAATGATTTGGATATACGATGAATCGCGAATGCCTGTTTGTATCGTTACAAATTCAGCACTGTCCTTTCTTAGCACAATCACCTGTTTGTTTCTGGCTTTTGGTATTATTGCTTGCGTAGGTATCATTAAGGCCTCAGAATCTTTGCCTAATGCTAAATTCACTTTCGCGAATAAGCCAGGCACTAGCTCGCGATCAACTGTTTCAACTAGCGCTCTTATTTTAAGCGTGCGTGTTGTTTGCTCTACATTGCCTTCTGTTGCCATCACTTTTGCTTGATGTGTTTTTGCACCTCCATCTACTTTAAATTTTACTTCATAGCCTTGGCTGATGAACTTCGCATACTTTTCGGGGATGGAGAATTCCAATTTCAATTGCTTTACTTGGCGCAGCGTAGTAATGATGTCGTTAGGCGATATGTAAGCACCCAAGCTTACGTTTCTCAATCCTATCTCACCTTCATAAGGCGCACGGATTTCCGTTTTGCTAATTTGGATTTTAGTGGTTTGAATGTCTGCTTTCAAGTTATCAACGTTGAGTGCTATTAAATCAAAATCTTGTTGACTAATGCCGTTGATGGCCAACAATTCCTTTTGTCGCTCTACTGTTTTTTCATTGATCTTTAGTTGCACTTCAAGCTTTCTCAATTGCGCTTGCAGATCCTGATCAAAAAGCTTGGCGAGCATTTGTCCTTTTTTAACAAGTCTGCCCTCAGGCACATCAAGAGTAATAATTCTTCCGCTTACTTCTGGCCTAATCTGGGTTTCTTCTACTGGCAACAATGTGCCTGGTACTTCCACGTTTTCACTTACCATGCGAGGCTGCACTACAAAACCTTCTGCCCCGATAGGACCCTTGGGGCGAATAAAGGTGGCTGATTGATCTTTTTTAGAGCAGGATAGCATACTGCTTGTGATGGAAAGAGCTATTATTGAACGTAAAAAAAAGCGCATAGAAATTAATTGAAAGCGCAAAGTTGATGGATAATTACTGCAATTGCATGACATCTTTTAGAAACTTGGTGGACGGTATTTTTTGAGGGAATATGGTTATATCGTATTAATGTTTTTATATAGTTCACGCCTTTGATATTGCTACCGTTTGAGCTATTCAAATCAAGAAAAAAAATTAGCTCCCCTTCTCACAAAACTATTGTCACTGCTCCGACAAAAAGACTTGTTCTCGTCAACTTTAAATGGTTTAAAAGAGTTCAATGACTAACTTGATCATAAAACCATGAGAATTTTTCTAATTTCATTTTTACTTACCTCTATTACGATTTATTCCTATTCGCAGAGACAATCCATTACTTATAAAAAAAATATAGATGCCAATTTTGCATTGGGCGATCAGCAAGGGAGTTTGTCCTTTCTTTTTCTTAATAATTATGGAGTTGGAAAATCTCAAAAATTTAAGATTGGCGTTGGCGCACGGCTCACCTCTTACCTTGGGCTCAATCAATATTTCGTAACAGCACCTTCACAATTAACTTCAGGTGGCACAAGTCCTCTAATACTTTTTCAGGATAATATTACTAAGAACATTGATACGTTACTTGTTAAGTCTGCTTTCAATCATTCACTGAACGCAGTTATTAATTTTGGCTATACTATCTCCGATAAAATTCAAGTTGGTTTTAACATTGATTTAATCGGTTTTTCTTTTGGCAATACCAGCAGTGCCAATTACATCAATGGTATTCAAGGTAAAAATACAACTGCATCTCCAACAGGTTTTAACATTTTACTTGTTAGTGACAATGATAGAGGAAGTCTCAATTCAGAGTTTTACGGAAAGTATTTTTTCAATGATAGATGGGGTGTGAAGTTGGCTGCTCAATTTTTATTTACAGAATACACAACTGCCACTAAGGTTCAAGTGTATCCTCAAGAAAACGACCGCTTTCGAAATAAATCATTACTGGCAAGTCTAGGAGTTACTTATAAATTTTAAAAAGCAATAGCATGAAAAATCTACTTATCCTTTTATCAATTTTAATACTAGCATCTTGTAAGAAAGATAGTGTTAACCCTACACCTGCCAGCACCACTGGAACAAATTCACTCACAACGAGTACCACACCAGTTGTCGATACCTTCGACCCATCTAAAGCAACTTTGATCAAACAAGGCACGCTTGCAGGTATTAATCATACTGTTAGTGGCACGGTAAAAATTTATGATACGAATGGAAATAAAACTGTTTATTTCGACACTTTTTCATCGCAAGATGGCCCTGATCTTAAAGTTTATTTGAGCAAGGATATTGATGCGAAAGAGTATATAAAACTAGGCGTATTAAAATCGCTTAGTGGCGTGCAAAGCTATGTCGTGCCTGCTAATACAGATGTTGTGCCCTACACCTACGTGCACATCTGGTGCGAGAAATTTACGGTTGTATTTGCAAGAGCCGAAATAAAATAACTTAATGAAAATATTCCTTTCAGTAGTATTGGGGATTGCAGTTTCGTGCGAATTAGTATCAGCTCAAGTTTCAAATCCCTTAACAGTGATTGAGCTCTTCACCTCACAAGGGTGTTCAAGTTGCCCCGCTGCCGATGAACTTTTAAATAAACTTGCCGAACAAAAAGATAATGGTGTTATAGCCTTATCGTTTCATGTAAGCTACTGGAATTACCTGGGTTGGAAAGACCCTTATAGTAGTGAACAATTTACAGATAGGCAACGCCAATATGCTTCCGTAAAAAAGTTGAATAACATTTACACTCCTCAAATGATTGTAGATGGCCGAAATGAGTTTGTAGGCTCAGATAGAAGTACACTCACCAATAGTTTGAAAACTAGTAAAACTCGCAAGCCTGAGTTCGATTTAACTGTAAAAACTTCAATTGAAAAAACTTTTCTTAAAGTAAATTATTCCGTTGAAAAAAATCCGTCTGATGAAGTTATCAATTTCGCCATCGTAGAAAAACTTGCTCAAAACTTCGTGCCTCGAGGAGAAAATTCAGGCATGACACTTACTCATCATAACGTGGTTAGAAAGTTCGAGATAAGGAAATTAATGAGAGCAGGAGAAATTGAAATTGCTCTTCCTACTAATTTTGATCCTACAAAATCATTGTTGGTAGTTTATATTCAAAATAAGTCGTTGGAGATAAGCGGGGCAGCGGAATTAAAATTGTAGTAGAAAAATACCCCACCTTATAAATAAAAAAACCCCGAGCTAGTCGGGGTTTTTAAAAAAATTCAAACCTAAAATTTCTAATTTTTCTTTACAGGAGTAGAAGATCCTATAGTTGGTGTGGGCGCTGAACTAGGCGTAACTCCGAGCTTTTTCAACACAAGCTTAGAGATATCATAATTTTCGTCATTGTATAGAAGCACATCGGCTCCAGCACCAAGCTGCGAGTTGATAATGAATGAATACGCATTTTCCTTAGCCACATCTTCAGTAGCCTTGTGCACTTTTGCATAAATAGGCTCCATTAAATCCGTTTGCTTTTTTTGAATAGAAGCCTGCGCATCTTGCTGAAACTTTTGAATGTTTTCTTGCAACTGTGTTAATTCCGATTCTTTGTCCTTCTTAATTGCATCGGGAGTAGTAGCTGGCATATTTTGATAGGCAGCATATTTTGTTTGAAGTTCTTGCGATTTAGCCTTCAATTGGTTTTCCAACTGGGTAGCATGTGTTTTTAAATCATTTTCAAGTTGTCTCATTTCTGGCATTTGGCTGAGTATATATTCAGTATCTGCATAGCCAATTTTTTGAGTTTGCGCTTGTGTAGTGAAAGCAAAACAGCAAAGCAGAATTAATAAAAGAGTTGTTCTCATGTAATTAAAGGGTATAGTTTAGTTATTTAATTTTATCGTTTGGGTCGCCTAGACCAAGTTCTTCCAGCACAAAATCTGTGTAATCATGTCGCGGATCAGTATAAATCATAACTAACTCAGCAGCTTTGTCAAATATAATAGCCAGTCGTTTTTCCTTTGCTACTTTTCCTGCGGCATCAAACACTTTATCCTGCAAAGGTTTAATCAATTCTTGTTTTTTCAAAAAAAATAATCCGCCAAAGCCAAATACTTTTTTCTGGTACTCTTTTACTTCAGTTTCTTTCTTTCTTATGTCTGTCAATCGCTCTTGCTTCATCTCCTCCGTAAGCAGCACTTGCTCGGCTTGATAGCTGCTGTAAGAGGTTTCCACTTTCTTTTGCATTTCTTCTATTTCTTTCTGCCAAGCTGCTGATAATTGCTCTATTTCAGCTTGTGCTTTGCCATACTCGGGCATTTTACTCAGAATAAAATCAGAGTCCATGTACCCGAACTTCTGAGCACTGGCAAAAGTCAGGCCGAAAGTAAAAATAATTAGAGGAATAAGCGAAAATCGCATGTTATCTAATTTGCTGGCCAATGGTAAAGTGAAATTGAGCCCCGCTTTTGGCATTTGATCCTGGCAATGTATCGAACCCATATCCCCAATTTAAACCAATAAGACCGAAGGCTGGCATGAAAATTCTTGCTCCAAATCCTGCGGACTTGTATAAACTGAACGGGTTAAATTCTTCAATATTGTTCCAGTTGTTACCTGCTTCTGTGAAAGCCAGTGCATAGATGGTGGCTGTTTGGCCTGTTGTTACAGGATAACGAAGCTCCAAACCAAACTTGTTGTAGATCGTTCCACCTTCAATACCATTTACCGACCTTGTTCCGCGCAAAGCGTAAAGTGGTGGGGTAACTTGGTTATCTTGGTAGCCTCTCAAGCCAATAATATCCTGACCAAGCACATACGAATTAAATCCGCCCGCTAAACCAGCACCGCCCATTAAGTAGCGCTCAAATGGCCCCGGCCCAACATCACTAGAATAAGTGCCTATATATCCAAAATGTGCTTTGGTTTCAAGCACTAGGCTGCGCCCATCAGGCTTTTTACTGCCCAGTATTTTTATATAGTATTTGGCATCGAACATCCATTTATGAAGTTCAATCCATTTGTAGGCTTCATTCGGATCACTTAAATAACTATGATTTCTGAATAATGAATATGGGGGGGTTAAATCTAAACTTAATGAAATAGTTGACCCAGCCGTTGGATACGTTGGGTTATCGATACTATTGCGCGAAAGCGTGGTATTAATCTTAATGCTATTTGATTGACCCACTGCTGGCAAAGGTGCACCAAAATAGTTTCTATAGTCATAAATCAAGAACGAAAGTGAATTGGTCAATACGAAATAACTATCAGGCCATTCCAGTCTTCTTCCCAATCCTATTGTTATACCTGTCTGTTGTAAAGAAGGTGCTGCAGGATTTGAAAAATCTAACGTTCGCGAAGCTGTGTATCCATAGGGCTGTCGAGAGATGGAATGATTTAAGCTAAACGTGAAAGAATTGGGTTTTTTGCCTCCCAACCAAGGTTCTGTAAACGAGAACGTATAGCTTTGGTAAGATTGCCCATTGGCTTGCGCGCGAATCGATAATTTTTGTCCATCGCCAACAGGTAGAGGTCTCCATTTCTTTAGGTGAGGCACATTGCGAAGTGAGAAATTATTAAAGGCAAGACCAACTGTACCCACAAAACCATAATAACCACCCCAGCCACCCGATAATTCTACCTGGTCATTGGATTGCTCTTGGAGTTTCCATTCGATATTTACAGTTCCGTTAGCCGGATTAGGACGAATGTCTTGTTCTATTTTTTGTGGATTGAAATAACCCATTTGAGAAAGTTGTTGTTGTGTGCGGATGATATCAGATCGTCTAAACTTTTGACCTGGCACAGTGCTCAACTCTCTTCTAATAACATGCTCGCTGGTTCGCTCATTACCGCTAATAATAACTTCATCAATAGTGGCTTGATCTCCTTCTGATATTCGCATTTCAACATCGATAGAGTCTCCCTCAACGGCAACTTCTACTGGGACTACTTTGAAGAAAAGATAGCCATCATCCATGTAAAGCCCACTGATATCAGCACCTTTAGGGTTGAAGGAAGTTTTCTTGTCGATCATTTCCTTATTGTAAACATCCCCTTTTTTTACATCCAAAATTTTATCGAGAATGGCATTGTCATGAATAAAATTACCCGTCCAAGTTATGTTTCTGAAATAATATTTCTTGCCTTCATCAACTCGCACGCTCACGTTAATCGCATTGCTTCCATATTTTGAAATGGTATCGGAAACAATTTCTGCATCCCTAAAACCTTGTGTATTATAGAAGTCTATTACTTTACTTTTATCTGCCTCAAATTCCGATTTTATGAATTTAGATCCTGCAAAGAAATTAAGTTTCACGTTTTTGTTTATAAATTCTTTAAGCTGGCGTGGAGTTACCGTGTAGCTTGAATCAAAAAACTCTTTTACTTGGCGCGGTTTGAAATTAATAATCCCTTTCAACAAAGTTCGATGCAAGGAGACCCTAGCGTGTTCGTGCGTTTTCTTAAACTGCTTCTTTAATTTTGCGGAAGCCACATTGGTGTTGCCTGCAAATTGAATCTCGTTTATTCTTACTTTCGATTTTAAATCAACATTGATTTTAAGCCGAATCCCGCCTCTATTCAATGAATCTGAAACAGGCGTGATTTTAACAGTTGTGTTTAGAAATCCCTTTTTAATAAAATGCTTTCTAACAGAAAGTTCCGCATTGCGAATAGAAGCATCGTTCACAATTTTTCCACGGATCAATTTCAAATCATCTTTAAGCGAGGTTTGTCTTCCTTTGGATATGCCTTCGAAAAAATAATCGGTGAGGCGAGGACGCTCTGCAAGGTTCACCACCAAAAATACATTTTGACCTTCAATACGATCAACATTTATAGACACATCGCCTACCAGACCGTGTTTCCACAATTTTCTTATTGCTCCGGTTATGGCATCTCCTGGGATTTTGATTTTATCGCCCACCTTTAATCCCGTAAGGGAGATCATCGCATTCTTATCCAACACCTGCAAGCCTTTGATTTCAATACCGCCAATAAAATATTCGGCTGGTTTGGCGTAGTTCAAAATACTGAGATCGTTGGTAACAACAGGTTGAGTAACTACCTTCTCACGGCTTTTTCTGAACTGAGCAGAAGCAGCAAAAGTGAAAACTGTAAACGCAATAAATAGCAAGGAGAATTTCTTCATTTTCACGCGGGTGTCAACACTTTTCCAAATCTTCTTTCTCTCTTTTGGTAATCACAAATGGCTTCATACAAATTCTCTTTTCTGAAATCAGGCCACAGGGTTTTGGTAAAATAAAATTCTGAATACGCCATTTGCCAAAGTAAAAAATTACTGATCCGCATTTCACCACTGGTCCTAATTACTAATTCAGGATCTGGTATTCCAGCCGTATCTAAAAAACCTGAAAAGCTAGCCTCATCGATATCTTTTATGTCCATTTTACCCGACTCAATTTCTTTTGCTATTCGCTTTGCTGCTTGGGCAATCTCCCAACGACCACTATAGTTTAAGGCCAATAGCAACGTAAGGCCTGTATTATGTTTGGTAGCTTCCGATGCTTCCATCAAGTTCTTCTGGCAAACCAGTGGTAAGTGATTTATTCCACCAATTGTCAATAGCCTGACTTTATTTTTTAATAGCAAAGTGAGTTCTTTTTGAAGCGTGTTCACCAATAGCTCCATCAACCCATCAATTTCATCTTTTGGCCTTCCCCAGTTTTCGGTGCTAAAGGCATACAAAGTCAAGTACTTTACGCCAATCTCACCACAACCTTCGGTTATATCTTTTACAGCTTCAATTGCATTTCTATGCCCAAAAATGCGTGCTGCGCCTTTTTGTTTTGCCCATCTTCCATTGCCATCCATTATCACAGCAATGTGGCTTGGCAAATTAGTTAGATCAATATTTTCTTTGAATAAGGCCACAAGAGCGCAAAAGTAGCCTATTTTTCAAACTAATCCCATATCCAACTTTTTTGCAGATGGAGGATGAGCGGAAAGGAGAAAAAGTTGTATTGAAAATTAGATATTAATCGTCAACCAAATCAGAGATTTTGAATTTTTGGATGATGTAATAAAGGAAGTTGAACGAAAGGGCATCGTCTTCTTTGCTAGATGAAGGTTTGGCTAGATCCGATTTAGACTTAGTAGCAGGTTGTGCAATTTTTATTTGAACTGAATCTTTTTTTGACGCTTTTATTTCAAGTTCAAAAATAAGAGGTTTGTCATCGTTGGTGGTGTTTATTTCAGGATAGTGCGTACTAGACGGAATTTCTGGAGACGTATCCACCTGCGCTAAAACGGAAAATCCGCTCAGCAGAAAAACAATGGTGAATAGGTAAAAAGTTGTTTTCATCAACTCAAATTTCAAAACGAAATCGTTTAAGGAGCACTAAGTTATAAAAATTTTATATGACCACAATCGAAGTCTTTGAAAAAATTGACATAAGAATCGGCACAATTACAAAATGTCAACCCTTTTTAAAGGCTAAAAAGCCTGCCTTTCAATTGTGGATTGACTTGGGTAGCGAGCTTGGAATAAAAAAATCGAGCGCGCAGATCACAAAAAATTATTCGCCCGAGGTGCTTATAGGCACTCAAGTTGTCTGCATTGTAAATTTGCCACCACGCCAAATTGTCGATTTTGTTTCCGAGGTTCTAGTCACTGGGTTTCCAGATGCCAGCGGCAATGTTGTTCTTTGCTCAAGCAGAGCCGAAGTACCGAATGGCGCAAGACTATTTTAAACTATGACCTTCTCAGAACTAGAAAATATTTGCGCTGGGCGATTGATCTCACTCGTTTTGGATGAAGAAATTCAGCATTTACTATTGGATAGCCGGAAGATTGGCATAGTTAAAGGTTCACTCTTTTTTGCCATTGCTGGCGATAGAAATGATGGACACAACTTTATCAAAAATCTTTACCAAAAGGGAATTAGAAATTTTGTTGTAGAGAGAGAGATTGAACATGCAGCGTTGCTTGAAGCCAACATTGTTCACGTTCATTCTTCTGTTGAAGCACTACAAGCAATTGCGGCTTACCACAGAAATAAATTTACGATTCCAATCATCGGCATTACGGGAAGCAATGGAAAAACAATAATTAAGGAATGGCTCTCGAGTTTGTTGGCAAAAGATTTTTCGATAGCAAAAAATCCAGGAAGTTATAATTCTCAAGTGGGCGTGCCATTATCGGTTTGGCAGCTTTCAACGCATCATCAACTCGGTATTTTTGAAGCAGGGATTTCCAAGCCTAGTGAAATGCAAAACTTGGAGCGTGTTATAAAGCCAACCCTTGGCATTTTCAGCAACATAGGTTCAGCCCATGACGAAGGGTTTATAGATCGTGAGGAAAAAATTGAGGAAAAAATAAAGCTGTTTAAAAACTGCGATCTTATCATCTATTGCAAAGATCACATTGAGTTAGCCAGTGCAATTGAAAAGAATTTTAGTTCTCAACGATTATTAAGTTGGGGATTGAATGCTGAATCCCATTTAAAATGGATTCAAAAATCCGCCAAGCATTTTCAACTAGAATGGAAAAATAACTTCTTTGATCTCGAATTTCCCTTTATTGACGGAGCTTCGCAAGAAAACGCAGGGCATTGCATAGCGGCAATGTTAGCTTTAAATTGTTCGACAGAAATTATTCAAGAAAGAATAGCACAGCTTAAAAGTGTGCCGATGAGGCTTGAGTTAAAACAAGCGATCAACGGTTGCCAAGTAATTGACGATTCGTACAATAATGATTTAGGCGGACTTCAAATTGGGCTCAATTTTTTATCAAGTTTTCAAAGCCCTAGAAAGAGAGTTATTCTTTCAGATATTCTTCAATCGGGTTTGAATGCTGAGAGTTTAATTGACGTAGTAATTTCATTGTTGAAAGGTGCAGAGATCAAGACGCTAATAGCAATTGGTCCTGTTCTAATAAGTCACAAAAGAACGATAGAGAAGCATATTTTAAGGTGCGATTTTTATAATTCCACCGAGGAGTTTTTAGTTGATGGAAAGTGGAATGAGTTTCGTGACGAAATTATTTTGGTGAAGGGTGCGAGAGCTTTTCAGTTCGAGAAAATTGTTCAACGCTTGCAAAAGAAAATTCACGGTACAGTACTCGAAATTGATTTGGGTGCTTTGGTGCACAACTTGAATTTTTTTAAGTCGAGACTTAAGCCTTCCGTCAAATTGATGGTGATGGTAAAAGCCTTTGCTTATGGAACTGGCAGCGAACAAATTGCTAGCTTATTGCAATATCATAAAATAGATTATTTAGGCGTGGCGTATGCCGATGAAGGAATAGAACTTCGCAAAGCAGGAATTCAATTGCCGATTATGGTAATGAACCCATCAGCAGATAGTTTTGATTCCATCTTGACACATAATTTAGAGCCTGAGATTTATAGCTTTTCCATTCTTCATTCTTTGTTGGATTTTCTTCAAGTGAGAGAAATCAAAATCCATCTGAAGTTAGATACAGGCATGCACCGCCTGGGTTTTGTTGAAGAAGATATGGAAGGGTTGATTTCTCTTCTAAAGCAAAATATAAACGTTAGTGTTGCTTCTATCTTCTCGCATTTGGCCGGTTCCGATGAAGCCAACCATGATGAGTTTACGCAACTTCAAGCAACCCGTTTTATACAATTGACAGATCGACTAAAAAATGAATTGAGCATCAACCCAACTTTACATATACTCAACTCATCAGGTATTCTTCGTTTCCCCAACTTGCAGTTTGATATGGTGCGTTTAGGCATTGGTTTATATGGTGTAAACCCTACTCAACATGAATTTGATGAACTACAACCCGTGACCACGTTAAAGACAATCATATCGCAAATAAAAAATGTGAAAGCAGGAGAAACAATTGGCTATGGCCGATGGGGAAAAGCTGAAAAAGATATGCGAATAGCCACGATTGCAATTGGCTATGCCGATGGTTATAGCAGGGCTTTTGGCAAAGGTGTAGGATCGGTTTCAATCAATGGATTACTAGCAGCCGTGATTGGAAATGTGTGCATGGATATGACAATGGTTGATATAACCGGCTTAACTGCCAATGAAGGAGATGAGGTGATTATATTCGGCAAGGAGAATCCAATTTACAACGTAGCAAAATCGATCAACACCATTCAATATGAAATTCTTACCAACACAAGCGAGAGAGTGAAGAGAGTTTTTTATGCTGAGTCGATCTAGCCACACCCCAAGTTCTTTTTCAAATCCCGTAAAGGCAAACCGCCAAAATCAAAAGGCGATTCATTATTGTCAGGTGCATCTTGTTTAATAGGCTTTTCTTCCTTTTCTTTTTTTGCCTTGTCTTTCTTTTTCTTCATCGGTAATAAATCATTGTTTGGCATACAAGTGAAGTCTATATTCGCACTGTTTAAAATTAATCTAAATAATAATGGTTGCCAACAATAAAACTGTTGCCGATATGATTCCTGGTGAAACAGCCATTATTGTTGGTTTTTCTGATGAAGAAATTGCTGTGAAATTATTGGAGATGGGCTTTTTGCCAGGCACTGCCGTGCGATTCAATTTCACCGCGCCTTTTGGCGACCCCGTTTGTGTAAGTGTCTCTGGCTATGATTTGTCGTTGCGCAAAGACGAAGCCTGCGTTATTTCTATCTTAAATTAATGAGTGCAACCACGAAAATAAAAGTAGCCTTGGCAGGCAAGCCCAATTCAGGGAAGTCATCGCTGTTCAACCAGCTTACAGGACTCAATCAGAAAGTGGGAAACTTTCCAGGTGTAACGGTTGACAAGCGAACGGGCATTGCTGAATTAGATGAATTTACGAATGCTGAAATATTGGACTTGCCCGGCACGTACAGTTTATATCCTCGCTCGTTGGATGAAAAAATAGTAGCCGAGGTATTTGCTGATCGTAAGGGAGTTCACTTTCCAGATAAGGTTGTTTTGGTTGCCGATACAACAAACCTGAAAAATTGCTTTTTACTTTTAACTCAACTTATCGATCTTAAAATCCCAACCATATTGGCTCTTAATATGGTTGATGTGGCTGCAAAATCGGGCATGAGCATCGATATAAAAGTGCTCGCTTCATTATTTGATGTGCCCGTTGTTTTTATCAACGCCAGAAAAGGCCAAGGCATCGAAAAGCTGAAAAAGATGTTGCTGCAACCCTTAAAAGCTTCTGACAAAAAGATTTTTGCTATCGCCAAAGAAATAATGCCAGCTGTTGAAATGGTAAAAGTTGAGCTTGGCCTTTCTTCAGATTATGAAGCGTATCAATTCCTGCAACAAAAAGATCATTATCAGTTTTTAAGCGACCAACAACGAAAATTTATAAAAGAACTAGGTATCCAACACAACGTATTTCCGGGCAAGTACCAAGGCGCAGAAACCATTTTGCGCTATGGATTTATTCAGGAAGTGTTGAACAAAATTGTAATCCGTTCAGCCAACCCAGAATGGAATAAGCGATCGCACCAACTTGATAAAATTTTCACACATAAGATTGGTGGGTATTTGATTTTTTTCTCCGTTCTGTTCCTCATCTTCCAATCCATCTTTACGATGGCGCAAATCCCTATGGATTTTATTGACAGTTCGTTTGCCAACTTGGCAAATTATCTCAGTAAAAATTTACCTGAAGGGCCGTTGTTTGAAATGATTGCCCAAGGCATAGTGCCGGGCATAGGCGGCATCGTAATTTTTATTCCGCAGATAGCAATCTTATTCGCTTTCATTGCCATTCTAGAAGAGACAGGTTATATGGCAAGGGTAGTTTTTTTGATGGACAAAATAATGCGGCAGTTTGGCTTGAATGGCAAAAGCGTAGTACCCCTTATGTCGGGTTGGGCTTGTGCCATCCCAGCAATATTAGCCACGCGCACTATCGAAAATTGGAAAGATCGCCTCATTACCATTTTTGTGATACCCTTTATGAGCTGCTCGGCTCGGCTACCCGTATTTGCTATTTTGGTGGCACTTATTGTGCCCGATGATTATGTGTTAGGCGTATTTAATTTACAAGGCATTGCTTTGATGGGTTTGTATCTACTGGGCTTTTTGGCAGCTATACTTTCGGCTTGGGTAATGAAAATCATTTTGAAATCGAAAGAAAGGAGTTTCCTTATTATGGAAATGCCCAGTTATCGAATGCCCAAATGGAGCAATGTTGGCTATACTATTGTAGAAAAGACAAAGGCTTTTGTATTTGAAGCTGGTAAAGTGATTCTAGCTATTTCAATTATTTTGTGGGTATTAGCTAGCTATGGCCCTTCTGATGAAATGAACAAAGCCAAAGAGGTTGTACATGCTCAGCATCCTGAACTAAAGGTTTCGCACGATGAGTTCAATAACGAAGTGGCCGCTTACAAATTAGAACACTCTTATGCAGGCATTATCGGTAAAGGCATTGAACCAGTGATTAGGCCGCTTGGTTATGATTGGAAAATAGGGATAGCCTTGATAACATCATTCGCTGCACGCGAAGTTTTTGTTGGCACCATAGCCACCATCTATAGTTTAGGCAGCACCGAAGAACAATCTACCATAAAAAAGAGATTGCAAAATGAAATAAATCCAGAAACTGGTGGACCTAGATTTACACCTGCTGTTGGCTTTTCGCTACTCATATTTTATACTTTTGCCATGCAGTGCGCCAGTACATTGGCTGTTGTGAAAAGAGAAACCAAAGGTTGGAAATGGCCAATTATCCAATTGGTTTATATGACTACCCTAGCCTATGTCTTTGCACTAATTACTTTTCAAATTCTATCATAAAAATTATTCAATTACTGAATTCTATTATATTTAAGAATAATTAAAAAAGATGGATACAAAAAGAAACTACCAACTAGGTCTCCTCAACTTAGTGCATTTGTTGATGAATGCCGATGGTATTATTGATGACAATGAAAAAAAGGCTTTGGTAAGGCTTAAAAAGTTTGAAAATATCCCAGACGCTTTATTCCAAGAGTTTGAACATGGAGTGGCTACCAAAAAGCAGCGTGAGATATATGAACTGGGCATTGACTTTATTAATCATTGTACGGATGAAGAAAAATTAAGAGCCTTTGTTCACTTATATAAGATGACGGAAGTGGATGGGCATATTCACGTTAAGGAAGTTAGACTACTTCTTTATTCGATCAAGATGGCGCAAATAGAATTCTCTGACGTGATCGCGTTGGCAGCTAAAACAGCAGCTTACTGAAACTTAGCTCAGCAACCTACTCCAACTTAAATGCCAAAGTCAATACAAGAGTTAACGATTGGTATTTTGGGTGGCGGCCAACTTGGGCGCATGTTGATACAATCTGGAATCGACTTGAATTTAAACTTCCACATTTTAGATCCTGATAAAGAAGCACCTTGTCGCAATTTCTCCAATTTCACTCAAGGCAAATTAACAGATTACAATACGGTTTTAGAGTTTGGGCAGGCTTGTGATGTTATAACCATCGAAATCGAGAATGTGAATACTGCTGCTCTCCAGCAGTTGGCAAATCAAGGCAAAAAAGTTTTTCCTCAGCCTCATCTTATTTCTCTCATTCAAGACAAGTGCTTACAAAAACAATTTTTTTTAGAAAATAAAATCCCCACTGCTGAGGTGGTCTTTGTTAAGAATAAAGAAGAAGCAAAGCTGTACGCCAAATTTCTTCCTGCGGTAAACAAACTGGCAAGAGAGGGCTACGATGGTCGGGGCGTTCAAGTAATAAAAGATGAAAGCCAATTGCACAAAGCTTTTGATGCGCCAGGCCTACTTGAAAAATATATCGATTTTGAAAAAGAGATTTCAATTATTGTGGCTCGCAACGAGCAAGGTGAAATTGTAAGCTACCCCGCAGTAGAAATGGTTTTTCACAAAGAAGCCAACTTGGTTGAATACTTATTTTCTCCCGCCAATCTTTCAGAAAAAATAACATCTAAAGCTGAAAAAATTGCGCTACAAGTAATTGAAACCATGAAATTGGTAGGCATTTTGGCTGTTGAAATGTTTGTAACTAAAGAAGGTGAAGTACTTGTAAATGAAGTAGCCCCTAGGCCTCATAACAGTGGCCATCAAACTATAGAAGCCAACATAACTAGCCAATACGAACAGCATCTAAGGGCAATTTTAAATCTACCTTTGGGAGATACAAAAATCATTCAACCCAGCGCCATGGTAAATATTTTAGGCGAACCTGGCTATGAAGGCAATGCAGTATATAATGGATTGGATGATGTGCTTAAAATTTCTAGTGCCTATGTTCACCTATATGGAAAGAAAACAACAAAGCCATTTAGAAAAATGGGGCATGTTACCATTTTAGAAGATGATATTGATCTGCTAAAGATGAATGCCCTTTACATTAAAGAAAAATTAAAAGTGATTTCAGTGAAATAGAATCCTTACCCAAACCTTTAAAATTTTAATTCATGCAAAAGCCCTTAGTAGGTATAATTATGGGAAGTCAATCAGATTTGGTTGTAATGAAAGAGGCTGCAGAATTTTTAACTGAAATAGGAATAGCTTTTGATCTCACCATAGTTTCAGCTCATAGAACTCCACAACGAATGGTTGACTACGCAAGCAAAGCCAGAGCGAAAGGTTTAAAAGTAATAGTTGCCGGAGCAGGCGGAGCGGCACATTTGCCTGGTATGGTAGCTTCATTAACTACATTGCCAGTAATTGGTGTGCCCATTAAATCATCCAATTCAATTGATGGTTGGGATTCCATACTCTCAATTTTGCAAATGCCAGCGGGTGTTCCTGTAGCAACGGTAGCTCTTAATGGCGCGCGCAATGCAGGAATTTTAGCTGCTCAAATTATTGGCACCTTCGACAAATTGGTTGAAAAAAAACTTGATAAGCAAAAGAGAGAACTTGAAAAGAAAGTATTGAAAATGGCTTCCGATTTAGAAAAGCAGGTTCAAAAAAATCGTTCATAATTTTTAACCAGTTAAATAATTTGGACAATCAATTTCAAAAGCATTACCTTTTCTTCAACGTCAAAAAGATTGCATGAAGCCTAGTGAACAAGGTTGGCTCAAAGAATTTTTGGAGGTCAGAAAGACTGAGCTAAAAATGCTTAGTACCGAAAGCCAAAGAACATCGCATCCCGAATATGCCCTCTATAGAATAATACAACCCACCGGCTTAATGTACGGGCAATCAGTAGGGTTGTTGGATTTTCCTGAGTCCAAAACATGGACAGAACGAGAAAGAATCAAAATATTATTGGCCGAATGTTTAATTAGTAGTTCCATCCTCTTTTATGATAAGCCCATCAAGAATTCCGAAGACCTTGATAAGCTAATTTTAAAAACGCTTGAAAACATAGGTAACTTTTACAATAATGTTTTTCCAGAGTTAGCCACTCCATCAAAGACAATTTTCGGAAGAAAAAAATCAGCAGTAGAACTAGCCGAAAAGATTTTGGAGAAACGAATGGAGCATACTATTGAATTCAAAAACAATTTTTGGGCTCAGTTTTTCCATAATAGTTTATTGTTTCTCGACATCTTCATTTTTGGCCAATGGATACACACCAATGCAGATAAGATTGTTGCTGATTTCTTTAAATATGAAAGGGAAGAGCTTCGTTTTTCAGTAGTTAAAGTAATTGCGGGAGCAGCTCACTCAAATGTTACCATTGAGTTTGAAGAAAGAAAACTATTGGAATATTTTTTGAATAGCTCTGGACTTTCTAATGAGAAGCGGAAGGAAGCTCAATTGATATTTGAAGAAGGCATCGGCATACAAGCCATGAATCTGCCTACCAATAACTCTTGGATACTTAAAAAATATTTTCTTGAAATGGCCATACTTACTTTTTGGGCCGATAAAAAAGTAGATGAGGTTGAGATCAATTTTTTGAGGGAACTTTGTAACTATTTCAGCTTTAATGAAGATGACATGGAGAATAGCCTCATGGCCATTGAGGGCTTTGTGTTAGAGCATTGGGAGCAACTGAACATGCTTCAAAACAAAAAAGATTACGCCCAAGTAACCGAGCAGTTCATAAAAAGGATTTCAAAAATAATTGATCGAAATAGAAATAGGCTTTTAAGAGAGGTAAAGGAAAATGAGGAAGCCGTAAGAATAATAGGTAACGCCAGAACCACCGAATTGACACTCGAAGAGAATGACCTACTGCGAGATCATTTATTCGTTAGCCTAAAAAAAATACCAACGTTTGCTATAATCCCCTTACCCGAAAGATTTTTAACGCTTCACATGTTAATGAAAATCTTTCCTATCAATTTCTTTTCAGAAGTATTGGCCTAGTGGTTAGGCATCTGCAGGTTTTTCTTCTACTTTTTGTGGTATAAGAATAGATAAAACTATAGACAAAGTAAGCGTTGCAATAATTACTGTGAATGAAAGCACAGGGGTGATTTCGATTTCAAAAATCTCTAGCAACATTTTCGCGCCAATGAAGAAAAGAATAATGGACAAGCCTTTTTGAAGTAGATAGAACTTGTCTATTACACCTGATAATAGAAAGAACATGGATCGTAAACCCATTACGGCAAAGATGTTGGAAGTGTAAATCAAAAATTCATTTTGTGTGATAGCAAACGCTGCTGGTATTGAGTCTACAGCGAAAATCAAATCTGTGGTTTCAATTAAAATGATTACCAAAAACAAAGGTGTGAAGAAAAACTTGCCTGCTATTCTTACCATAAATTTTCCGCCCATATCATCTTTAGATATAGGTAGATATTTACGCCCCAGTTTAAGAATTATATTTTTTTCGGGATCGATCTTTTCATCACTATCCTCAAAATAAATCTTGATGCCTGAATAAATAAGGAATACACCGAACACATATAATATCCAATGGAATTGATGGATCAAGATGGCACCAACAAAAATAAAGAAGCCTCTAAATAAAACAGCTCCCAAAATTCCCCAAAAAAGTATCTTATGAAAATATTCTTCTTTGATCGAAAAGAATTTTAAGATCAACAAGATCACAAAAATATTATCGACTGATAGTGCGTATTCGGTGAGGTAAGCAGAAAAATATTCCAATGATGCTTTAGAACCAATAATAGGTGCTGCTGAAGGATCGAGTGGATCGTCATAAGGACCATTCAAATAGATCATGTAACCGAAAACGGTACTTACCAACACCCAGAAGATGGACTGATAAAGAGCAGATTTAGTGGTTATTTTATGTGCTGTCTTATTAAAAAATCCTAAGTCGGCAGCTAAGAAAATTACAATGACAGCCCCAAAAATGGAGTAAAGAAAAGTCTCGTCATTTATCTGAAATTGGAAGAGTTGAAAAAGAAGCATTTCTAGTTACTGTGGGTTATATTTTTAGTAGTATTTCTCTTCCTTTCTAGCGGTGCAAAACCATGGCGAAAGGTACAAATTAAATTTAAAAGTAAAATAACCGAATTTTATTACGCCAATAATACATGTAAACCCTAAAAGGTAATCACTCCATGCTAGGCATCAATTAAGACTTTGCCAGTCATTTCTTTAGGAATTGAAATTCCCATCAAGGTTAAAATTGTGGGTGCTAAATCGCCAAGCTTGCCATCTTTTAATCCTCCTTTGTAATCATTATCAACCAAAATACACGGAACAAGGTTGGTTGTGTGTGCAGTGTTGGGCGAGCCATCTTCATTTAACATCAATTCGGCATTGCCATGGTCAGCAATCACAATTACAGAATATCCATTCTTTAGAGCCACTTCTGTTACTGCTTGGTTGCAGGCATCTACTGTTTCAACAGCCTTTACTGCAGCAGCAAAAACGCCCGTATGCCCTACCATATCGGGGTTAGCAAAATTCAAACAAATAAAATCGGCCTCCTTTTTTTCTAATTCAACAATGATTTTATCCTTCAACTCATTGGCACTCATTTCTGGTTTTAGATCGTAAGTAGCCACTTTGGGTGAAGGAGCCATAATTCTAGATTCACCTTTAAATGTTTCTTCTCTACCTCCTGAAAAGAAAAATGTAACATGTGGATATTTTTCTGTTTCGGCTATGCGAATTTGATTCTTGCCCGCTTTTGATACTATTTCTCCCAACGTGTTTTCAAGGTTATCCTTATCAAAAATGAGTTTTACGTTTTTGAACGAATCGTCATAGTTGGTGAGTGTTACATAGTATAAACTGAGTGCCTTCATCTGTTGCTCAGGGAAATCTTGTTGTGTAAGCGCGACAGTAATCTCCCGGCCACGATCAGTTCTAAAATTAAAACACAAAACCACATCGCCTTCGGCAATTGTTGCTATTGCATTATTGCTAGCATCAACAGCTACAATAGGTTTGACAAACTCATCGGTAACATCTGTTTTGTAAGATGCTTCAATCGATTTTAACACATCGGTAGATTTTTCACCAACGCCTTTCACCATCAAATCATAAGCTAGTTTTATTCGCTCCCAACGTTTGTCGCGATCCATAGCATAATAGCGCCCGATAACACTCGCAATTTTCCCTGTTGTCTTTGCGAGATGCTTTTGTAAGTCGGTTAAATAACCTAATCCTCCTTTGGGGTCGGTATCGCGACCATCGGTAAAGGCATGAATAAATAGATCTTTAATTGAATTATTGTGAGCGATGGTAACAATGCCTTTTAAGTGCTCGATATGCGAATGCACTCCACCATCGGATACCAATCCGATCAAATGAATTGCTTTTTTATTTTGCTTAGCATAGTTAAAGGCATCTAGCAATACAGAGTTTTGATCCAATTCTTTTTCATCAATCGCTTTGTTAATCCGCACCAAATCTTGATAAACAACGCGGCCGGCTCCAATATTCATGTGACCCACTTCGCTATTGCCCATTTGCCCAACGGGCAAACCAACAGCTAAGCCTGAAGCTTCAAGTTTACTATGAGGGTATTTTGCGTATAGAGAATGTATGTATGGCGTTTTGGCAGCATCAACGGCAGAGACTTTAAGATTTTTTGCGATGCCCCATCCGTCAAGGATCATCAATAGCACTTTTTTGTTCATGATTATAGGCTTAAAGTACAAATATAGACTTGATTTGGAGTTGGTTATAAGTTTATAAACAAATAAAAATGCACCAAAAAATAGTTCGCGCCTCTTTATGGCATAATTTTGGACTGCTATTACAATTCATGAAATACTCAAAAATTTTAAAGCCATTAGTTTTAGTAGGGTTGGTGATTGCCTCAATGGTTGGGAGGGCCCAAACAGAATTTTTCAATCCAATTAAAGACGCCATAAAATCGGGCAACGCAAAAGAAGTTGTAAAGTATTTCAACCAACAGGTAGATATAACACTTGAGCGAAACTCCAACACTCAAAGCAAAGCGCAAGCTGAGTTTGTGTTGCGCGATTTTTTTAAGCAACACCCTATCACAGACTTTACTATTATTCACACAGGCTCATCAAAAGGTGGTTTGCAATATGCCATTGGTCGCTATGTAGGCACTGGCGAAAGCTTCAACGTACTTATGCGTGTGCGCGAAGTAAGTGGAGAGTTTCTCGTTCATGAGATCAGCTTTGTGAAGGAATGAGTTCGCTTTCTTATCTCAGCGAAAGCGCCATTAACAGTTTTATAAAAGCAGCACTGCAAGAAGATATTGGAGAAGGCGATCATTCAACGCTAGGCTCCATTCCTAAAGAAAAAAAAACTTCGGCCCGATTGCTAGTAAAGGACAATGGTTTGATTGCTGGCATCGAGTTGGCACAAAAGATCTTTACAGTTTTTGACTCCACCTTAAAAATTGAAATCCTTAAACATGATGGCGACAAAGTTGCCAAAGGCGATATTGCCTTTGTTGTAAGTGGCTCGGCACGATCTATCTTATCTACCGAAAGGGTTGTGCTCAATTGTATGCAGCGCATGAGTGGCATTGCTACTTATACTAATTCGCTCAAGCAATTGATACAAGGAACACCTGCCACGCTAATTGATACAAGGAAAACAACACCCAACTTTCGTTTGGTTGAAAAATGGGCTGTTGCCATTGGTGGCGGCACCAACCATCGCTTCGCTCTTTATGATATGGTTATGCTAAAGGACAATCATGTTGACATGGCAGGCGGAATAACAACTGCAGTGGCTAATACAAAGAAATACCTTACTGCAATAAATAAATCGCTACAAATTGAAGTTGAAACACGCACGCTTGCTGAAGTAAAAGAAGCCGCTGGCATTGATGATATTGACGTGATTATGCTTGATAACATGAGCATTGATATGATGAAAGAAGCTGTTCAAATAATCAACAAAAAATGTAAGGTGGAAGCTAGTGGTGGCATAACAGAAGCAAACCTGCTGCAAGTGGCCCAAACTGGCGTGGACTATATTTCAGTGGGTGCGCTCACGCATTCTGTAAAAAGCCTTGATATGAGTTTGAAGGTAGTTGGATGAAATTTCGGATGGCAAATTTTAAATCCATGAATCAACCAAATACAACTATTCCCGATTAATTTTGCAGTCCTTTGAAAAAGACTTGAGGCCATGATCGTAAAAACTAGAAACTACAAACTCGACAAAAAAGAATACAGAAAGCTTGCGCTAATAAATATTTTAAAGAAGCAGTGGTGGGTAAGTCTCATTGTGTTGGCCATTTGCTTGGGCTTTATTTGGATTCAAAGTATATGGTGGTTTGTGTTCGCTATTTTAGGGGCAGGCCTTTATCTACTCTTTTGGTGGATTCAATTTTATGGAGTTACCCAACTGGAGCAAGGCAAAATGTTGTTCGAGAAATTCTCTTACGAAATTTCGAGCCAACAAATTGTAATGAAAATAAACGCACGTGAAGGCATGCCACTAAAGTGGGATCAAATCAAGAGTGCACAAATCGGTAAGGATTATTTTTTATTGTTTGTTAACAAAGCACAATTGATTCATTTGCCTTTTCGGATTTTCAATACAGAAAACGAGCGTAAATTTTTAACAAGCATTTTAAAGAACAAAGGCTTGTTGAAACAGTAATAGCTGCATGGATTTTCAGGATGAATTTCAACAACTCAAAAAGAAATTAACGCCTGCCGAAGCCTTATCAAAAATTTATAAGTATTGCGCTTATCAAGAGCGCTCCCACCTCGAGGTAAAGCGCAAGCTCTACTCCTACCAACTCTATTCATCGGAAGTAGATGAACTTTTATCAAGATTAATAAGCGAAGGCTTTTTAAATGAAGAGCGGTATGCCAAAGCTTTTGCTGGGGGTAAGTTTAGGATAAAAAAGTGGGGACGAAATAAAATACTTCATCAACTCGAAGCACAAGGTCTCACCAAACGATGTATTGAAAGTGGTCTCAAAGAACTTGATGCATCGTTGTACCATAAAACATTGAGGGAATTACTCGAAAAGAAATCCTCCTTGATTGAAGAACAAAATTTGTTTAAGAAAAGAGATAAAGTAGCTCGCTTTGCAATTTACAAAGGCTATGAATCTGACTTGGTGTGGCAACTAGTGAAGGAGATTATTTTAAAATGATATCTAGGGATAGATATTTTTTAGCACTTTATCTAAAGTGGGAAAGGTAGGAACAAAGCCTGTCCGCAGAGTTTTATTAGAGGAAACTTTGCTGCCATTTAAAATTATCTCAGCCATTTCGCCCAACCCTATTTTTAAAACAAACCCAGGCACGTTTGGCAGCCATAGAGGCTTTTTCAATACTTTGGCGATTGCTTTAGTAAGGTCTTCGCTGCTACTCCAATCCACCACTCCGTTATAGGCACCAGTCATATGCTCATCTTCAACTGATTTGATGAACAGGTTGCACAGATCATCAATGTGAATCCATGAGAGATATTGTTTTCCACTACCAAGAGGTGAACCAACACCGTAGCGTATTGGCAAACTCATTTGTGGCAATGCTCCCCCATGTGCGCTTAACACAATGCCAATTCGGATTTTTACTGTTCTAATCGATAGTGCTTTAATCGCATCAACAGCATGTTCCCATTTTGCTGTAACATTTGCGAGAAAATCATTGGCTGAGGGAGATTCTTCTGTAAAAATTTCTTCGTTCAATCCAAAACCATAAATCCCGATGGCAGAAGCTGAGACAACCGTTTTAACGGAATATTGAACTGCTTTTAATTTCTGAAAAAGTAACTCCGTTGATTTTAACCGGCTCTGTAAAATTTCTTTTTTGCGTGCATCTGTCCAACGCTTGTCAGCCACACCCGCACCTGCCAAGTGAATGATGGCATCAACACCTGTAAGTGCTTGCACATCAAACTCACCAGTTTCAATATTCCATACGAATGAAGGCACAACACCTACCCGCTTGGCTCTTCCTATATGATTCACTTGATAACCCTTATTCAACAACAACTCCGTTAATCGCGAACCGATCAAACCCGATGCGCCTGTGATAAGAATTTTTTTGCTCATAATTTGTAGCTTTGGATAACCATAAAAATAACAGAAGCCTTATGAATAAGTTTACATTGTTGGTTGTATCTATTTTTGTTTTTGTATCGGCACAAGCCCAAACTGTTGTTGTAAAAAAGCAATCCGAAAAAATAAAAGGCGAAAGTCTAGAAGGCTTTGGTGTTGATGTTGAAGGCAAAAAGAGTGATGCCGCAAATACCCTTACTAAGATTCTAAAAGAACACGGCAAAATAAAATTCCTTTCGGCTGACCCGATCATTGTTACCAACCCCATGCTAAGCGGAGCTTTGTACGAAAAAGGAATACTCTATGCCACAGCAAAAGAAAATAATGCCACTACTACTTTATGGATCGGCACAAAAGCCAGCGACTGGCAAGGAACGGATGCTGAAACCATCGACAAGCAATTAGAGAAGTTGGTGTATCAAACGGGCATTCAATTTTATCGCGACCAAGTGCAAGCGCAGATAGACCAAACGCAACAAGCGGCAGATGCCGTGGCCAAACAAATCTCTCGAACTATTAGCCAAGGGCAAGACTTAGTGAAGAAGCTTGAAAACAATGGTCAAGAAAAAATAAAACTTGAAAACGCGATAGAGTTCAACAAGCTTGAAAATGCTGTTTTGAAAGTAAAAATTGAGAACAACAAAAAAGCGCAAGATTCATTGGTATCTGCAACGGCCAACATACAACAAATGAAACAAGTGCATGAAGATCGGTTGAGGAAGATTAATTGAGCAACCTAACACTTGACTAGGCTAGTCATATCTCTGATTCACCCGATCAGAGACTTGATTGAGACAATCGGAGACCCAATTGAACCAGTCTGAGACTTGATTGACCCAATCGGGAATACAATTTACCCAAAAGGAGACCTGACCGAGTAGGTCATAGACTTGACTGACCATGTCATATCTCTGATTGACCCGATCAGAGACTTGATTGCGTCAATCGGAGACCTAATTGAACCAGTTTGAGACTTGATTGACCCAATCGGGAATACAATTAGTAATATAACTAAAGAAGGCCAACGTTTCCGTTGGCCTTCCTATTTAAAGAACTTACTATTTAATTAATAAGCGTCACCGTAGTTAGCATTATTAGGATCCCAGTTAGTCCAGCCTGCTGTCCAATCTTCTTTGCCGAAACCAAAAGCACCGATGTAACTCACCTGAGTGAAGAAAGCATCAGCAGCTTTGCCTGTCCAAACAGGAGCCGTTGCCAAAGTACTAGCATTAGGAGGGGCAAATCCACCCCCAGCTGCACCTTGACCAAATGTAATAGGGGAAGAACTTGTAGGGAAGAAATTAGGATTGGTCAAAGTGAATGGATTGGTCAATCTAACACCTGTCTGAGCAGTATATGTCATAAAGTTCAAATTGTCAGCGTTTTTGAATGCTCTACTATTACCAATCCAAGTATAAGGACCTGCATATGTTTTAGCCGCTCCAGTAAAGAACGCAGCATATGCCACCGAGTCAATTTGATTGTTAGGTGAATTGTAGGTTGGAGTTCTTGAACGCACATCGTTGGTTACTACCACTACGTTTTTATCAAAAGCCGCTGTTGCGACACCATTAATAGGTGTAATTCCAAAATAGGCCTTAGTTGCATCCGTTGGCATACCTCCAAATAGGTTGTTCTTGAAATCGAAGGCATCGATTAGGTTTTTTCCATTGCCTTGGTAGCTGTTTGAAGTTGCAGCTGAGCCTGAGTATTCGTTGTTAATTAACAACCCTGCAGGGTGCGCAATGAACACACAGTTGTAATAATTTTGTTGACTACCTCTTCTGTTGTGGATAGCTGAAACAAATTGAGGATCGTAAGCTGTAGAATTAGGATTTACTACACCGCCAACTATGGTTACGTTAGAAAATACAGCAGTAGTAGCTTGAGTTTTATTAGTAGAACCTTGGAAGCTATCTGATTCAAAACCTTTTGAACCGGATTGGTCAGCCACGTTAGGATCACGTAAGCCTACAGCGAATTGAACTTTACCTGAGAACCCGTTATCAGTATCAAAGTCATCATCCAAACCTCTGTGAGCAATCAAATATTTTGAATTAACTGCGCCACCAAACCACTCGATTGAATCATCACCCGCATATGATACTTGAATGTGATCGATAGTAGTTCCTCGACCAACACCGCAAAGAGTTAAACCATTGATTTCGTTATCCAATGAGAAGGCAACTCCACCGAATTCAAGACGAACATATTGAAAAGTACCTGAGTTATCATTGTCATCAGTTCCACCATAAAGTGTACGAGGACCACCTTCTACTTGACCTAGACCAGTTGCTACTGTACCTGTAGTTCCGTCAGACTTCGGTTGAGCCGTCCAGTTTACATTCGCTTTACCACAAATAATAACGCCACCCCAGTCACCATAGTTACGTGAACCCGCTGGTTGGTTTGAGGTAAATATGATTGGCTTAGCAGCAGTACCAACGGCAACAATTTTTGCACCTGGCTCTATGATCAAAGCACCTTTAGAAGCTTTGTCTCCTTTAATAATAGTACCCGCTGCAATATTCAATGTTGCACCAGCAACTACATACACATAACCCTTCAATAAATAATGTTGATCAGCAGTCCAGTTAATTGTTCCGCTTAATTCACCAGAAATAACTGTTGTTGTAACTGCAGTTGAAGTTTTAGTTACCGTAAAATCTGATGTTGATGTTGCGTTTAAAGCACCAATCGTTACAGCAATTTTTCCTGTAACTGCTGTAGCAGGCACAGTAACAGCAATGGATGTACTTGAAGAAGCAGTAACTGTAGCCGCAATTCCACCTATGGTTACGACATTGTTAGCCGCAGTTGCGTCAAAATTAGAACCTGTGATTACAACCTGATCCCCTACCTTACCAGAAGTAGGAGCGAAAGCTACAATTGTTGGTGCAACTGGAACTGGATCCGTTGTCTTGCTTTTACAAGCATCTAAGGTTACCATCAAGGCAAAAGCCATAATAGTAATGGGAAGCAGTAATTTTAAATATTTCATATTAAAGATTTTAGTTTGATGCAAAGGTAGACGTGGTCAATTAAGCTATCGTCTGCTCAATGTTTCCAAATTGTTAAGATGATAGGAGATTTAAAGATTAAACTTTATGCCAAAGTTAAAATATCGTCCTTTCCTGAATTTCTGGATGGTCAAGTCGTGGTTGGGTGAGTTTAAATCAGGGTCACGGTCAAATTTACCATCAAGGTTAATATCTTGAACTAACTGGACAGGCTGATTTAATAAATCTTGCGCAGCAAATGTCAATGAAGCCCTCTTACTCAACGGGTAGCTAATAGCAAAGTCAATTGTATTGCGGGGAAGTTCGCCATAGCTAGGATAGTCTAAGCTTCCAACCAAAAATATTCTAGGGCCAAAAACATTATAGGTTAATGAACCTGATAGACCTGTGTCTTCATTTTGATAGTAAAACCCAGCATTTACTACATAGTCAGATTGACCTTGCAGTGGTCTTACTGTTTGTTGCCCTATACTATTGCCAACCTGTATTTCACTTTTAATCAAAGAGGCATTGGCAACCAAACTCATATTCCTAAAAAGGCTTTCGCTAATAAATTCCAAATTTTTTCTCAAATCAAACTCAACACCTTGCACAAAAGCAGATTGAGCGTTAGCAAACGTATAGGTTCTGTTACTTCCGGGAAGAATATATTGCTCAATCGGGTTAATAAAGTTTTTATAAAATACACCTATGTGGAATAACTCATTGGGTGAAGGATAAAACTCATACCGTATATCAATGTTATCAATTGTTGATATTTTCAATGGCTGGCCACCTGAAAGAACCGTTGGGAATAGTGAACCATATACGTTAACGTTGAAATTGAAATCGTAAAATTTAAAAGGTGCCCACTCTCTGAATTCTGGCCTATTGACTGACCTTCCATAAGCCACTCGTATCAATGATTTGTCGGTAAAATTATAGCTAATGTTGGCCGATGGAAGCACATTAAATGTTTTAATAGATGGATTAGTTGGTACTAAGTTTACTTCGCTTTTAAGCGATTGGATATTGTACTCACCCCTTGCCCCTCCGATCAACTTAATTTTATTTCCTAGTGGAATATTTAATGAAGCATAGGTTGCTACCAATGTATTGTCGGCTTGGTAGCCATCACTACCATCTGTAATTTCATTTATGATGAACCCTCCCTTGCCAACATTTTGGGGAGCGAAAATCTGATCCAATGGCAATTGTTTCAATGATTGATCATTAGCACTACTTCCAGGAGGTAAAATATAACCTAATGATCGCGCTGTGAAATCGCGTGAACGCAATTCAATAAAATTTCCCGCACTGAATTCTAATCGCTTACTTCTGATATCAATCTTCTTTGTATAGCCATGCGAAAATGAATATACATTTTCAATTAGGTTTTGGAAGAACCTTCCACCATACCGAGTATCTGCGCTGCCTGGTTGAATAGGCGCACTGAAAGGTTGAGTGCCCGATGGATCTTTGAAATATGAAACTCTTTTAAGATCCGGATCATTACGATTAGTGTGTGAGTACCCCAACGTCCAATTATATTCACCTTTGCCACCTACAGTTGAATGTTTACCGCTGATTTGTGAAGTAAGTATCCAACGAGATTGGTACTGTTCAAAGAAGGAATTTTCAGCAGAAGTGGTAAGTTTTCCAATTCTTATTACTGTTTGGTCCGACCCTATCTGGTTAAATAAATTACGCCATTCAATTTTATTTCGCTCGTTTAAACGGATACCAAAATTCTGCATAGCTCCTAACCTCACTTGATTTGTACTTTGATTGTCGGTAGCTAAAAATTCTGGATCAGAATCAGCGCGATCTATTGAATAAATTGTATTTGTATTAGAGTAATTTAACAGACTCACTGACTCAATATTTTGTTTTGCAATTGAGAAACTACTTCCCTTTGTTAAACTAAATCTAAAATCAGGAAGAGCAGTTGTTTTATTAATTGCCCAAGTATTCTTAAAAAGCTTTGCCGCAGCTTGTTCATCCACCAAATTAACACCTATCCTATTAGCTATCGGAATAGATCTATCTCCATTGTCAAATCCAAGAAAGTCGGTAGCACTTCGTGTGTTGTAATTGAAGTTTTCAAATGTTGAACCTGCTCTATAGCCAGCAGAGAAGCTGACATTAAAGTCATTGGTTGGCAATGAAGTCTTTGTATAAATTTTAACCATCCCTCCAGCAAAATCGCCTGGTAATTCAGGAGAAGGATTTTTAAACACCAATATTCTATCAATAACTGCGGTTGGAATGATGTCAAAAGAAAAAGATTTTTTATCAGCCTCTGTGCTTGGGCTCGAGGCATCGTTCAGCCAAACAGAATTATATCTATCGTTAAGCCCTCTTACTAAAATAAAACGATTGTCAAATAGCGTTACACCAGGGATTCTCCTCACAACCTCTGCGGCATCTCGATCTTGTGTCTTTGCTATTTGAGCACCTGATATGGCAGAAACAATTGTCTTCGCCTCTTTAATCTCGATAACTAAAGATACATCAGTACTTGTTAGTTTAGTGGCTTGAACGGTAACTCCTTCCAATTCAAGTGCCTCTTCAGATAAAGTAGTGTTTAGAACTGAAGCTGTCTCTGCTTTTACGGTAAGACCTTCAAGCTTTTTTGAGGTGTAGGAAACGGATGAAATTACAACTGTATATTGACCGACAGGAACTTTAGCAATGTTAAAATCACCCTCAATACCTGTGGCCGCTCCTAGGCTCGTTCCCTCAACTAAAACGGTAGCACCTATTATAGGTTCTTGTGTCTTTGCATCTTTAATAATGCCCTTTATAGAACCAACTTGGCTAAAGCAAATAGAGGAAAAAAAGATAGAGGAAGTCAACAAGCAGATTTTGCGCATACCTTGAAGTATAAGTTTGGCGCAAAGGTGGCATTGCCATATTACTTAGCAGGGTAGGCAATGTTAAGAAATTATTAAGTCGCTCAATTTTAAAGCTATCTTATCTCAGTAAAACTCAATTTTAATCAGAAGTATTTTCCATTGGAGCAACTGAAAATGAATGTGTTACATGATAATAGCACATAACATTTGGTTGATCTTCAGATAATGAAAGTAATATTTGGTTAACCTTTATTTACTAATTGGTATCTTAGAAAGCAGCACTTTAATAATGTCGGCTGTTTTTACATTATCAGCTTCTGCTTCGTAGTTCAATAAAATACGGTGGTTCATTACATCAAGGGCAACTTCTTTTATATCCTCTGGAAGAACATAATCCCTACCATCAAAATAGGCCACTGCTTTTGATGCTAAGTTGAGATTTATACTTGCACGTGGTGAAGCTCCAAACTGGATATACTGAGCTTCATGATCCAATTTATATTCTTTCGGCTTGCGTGTAGCACTCACCAATTCAATAATGTATTTTTCTAATGATTCTGATATTTTTACCTTGTTTACTTCCTGACGGATAGCAAAAATATCTTCTTTGGTAAGTACCGTGTTTACTTGGTAATCAAACTGCATGTTGGATATTCTGCGCATGATCTCCAATTCTTCTTCCTTGGTAGGATAGTTGACAAACACCTTCATCATAAATCTGTCCACCTGCGCTTCGGGCAAAGGATAAGTTCCTTCTTGATCGACAGGGTTTTGAGTGGCTAAAACAAGGAAAGGTCTATCTAAAGTAAAAGTGGTTTCGCCAATGGTTACTTGCTTCTCTTGCATAGCTTCCAACAAAGCAGACTGCACTTTAGCTGGCGATCGGTTTATCTCATCCGCCAAAATAATGTTGGCAAAGATAGGACCCTTCTTTACCTCAAACTTTCCATCTTTTTGATTGTAGATCATAGTGCCTACTAAATCGGCAGGCAACAAATCGGGCGTAAATTGTATCCGTTGGAAGTCTAAGTGCAACACTCTAGCAAGCGTACTAATGGTTAACGTTTTTGCTAACCCTGGTACACCTTCAAGCAAAATATGGCCGTTGGTAAAGAGGCCAGCCAAAAGTCTGCTTACCATGTATTCTTGCCCAACTACTACTTTACCTACTTCAGTAAAGACTTGCCTAATTTTTCGTTGATGTTCTTGATGTAATTCTGTTGTGCCTGCAAACGCCATATTCTTTTTTATTGAAGGGCGTAAATTTAATGCAAATATTTAGAATGTTTGAAAGATCATGAGTGACTGGTTTCCAAACCGTGACCTAATCGTGCAAACGGCTAGAAGTTGGAAATTAATGCAGGAATTTTAAAACTCTACTACCTCTACACCTTTTGGATTCATCAAGTAAGAGTTTACTAAATGCTGCACCACGCGGTTGTCTTTGCTTAGTCGGATGAAGTTTTTGGCGCTATCAAAGTCGCTAATCTTTTCTTGATGGTTATAAAATCCGAAACCTAAATAGTTGCCCTTTTCCAATAGTACTAAAGATCGTTCTTCTGCCTCGCGGCCTTGCCCAATAATGGCTGCCGAGTTGCCAGATTCAAAAAAGGAATTTATGGCCTGTTGTACTTTCTTGTTATACATTTTTATCGTTTCAACCCCTTGGCAAGCACCCTTGCACGAACCGGTTTGATGGCTAAAGCACAAGCCCTTGGCTATTTGCAGTCCACTAAGTTTGGGGCAGAGATCAAACTCTTTCACTTTCTCCCACATAAAATTCCACGCATCGCCTTTGGAGGTGAAAGTGATCAACGGTTTTGTGCCTCTGCTTACTGTGTTAACAGAAAAGCGGAGATAGCCATTGCGATCTTCATAATCAAACACTCCCCACTCCTCTACTTTAAATTTTTGTGCAAGATTATATTTAGGCCACAGCCTTCTTATCTCTTGCGATTCTAGAATCAACGCTATCAACTCATTGCCTGTAAGCTCGTAGGTGATGTTGCAAATTTCATTTCTAATATTGGATCTATTCCATTCGCGTGCCTCACCTGTAAAGTGGCTAGTCATTCGCTTTTTTATATTGATGGCTTTGCCCACATAAATAACGGTTCCTTTCGCATCCAAAAAATAATATACTCCCGCTTTACTTGGCAACTTGTCGTAATCGGCTTTGTCTAAATTAGGCGGAAGAATAGCCTCGCCTGAATTTCGTTTTAATGATTTGGCTATCGTTCCGTTTTGATCGCGCTTTACTAGAATATCAAATATTTTAGCTGTAGCATAAGCATCTCCACTTGCTCTGTGTCTATCTGGAATTTTGATTCCCAAACTTTCGGCCAACCGACCCAAACTATAAGAATTTAACCCTGGAATAATTTTTCTACTCAACCGAACGGTACACAGTTTTTTTGCTTGCCATTGAATACCCGCCAACTCAAATTCTCTTTTCAAAAAGCTATAATCGAAGTGTGCATTGTGAGCCACAAATACTCTGTCTTTCAACCAATCAAAAATCTCGTCTGCCATTTCTTCAAAGGCTGGAGCATTCGCTACCATCTCTGTGGTAATTCCCGTAAGGCCAGTAATAAAATGAGGAATTTCGCGCCCAGGATTTAAGAGCGTTGTAAACTTGTCGGTAATGCGTTTGCCATCAAAATGATAAATAGCTAGCTCTGTTACCCGATGATGTTGTGCGTAGCCGCCTGTGGTTTCAATATCAACAATGGCGTACATAAACTGTGATTATTTTGATTTCTTTGATACGGATGGTAGCGAATTTCAAATTGCCGATTTCCCATTTTTTGATAAAGCAATTCAATCAAAAGTAGGTCTTGCAAAATCAACATAAAAGCAGATATTGAATTTAATTTAAAACCATCTTCAAAGCTGTTTATGAACGGAATTATAAAATTTTTTCTTACTGGACTTGCTGTATTGCTAACCGCTTACTTGTTGCCCGGTGTACATGTCGAAAACTATGGATATGCGTTGGTTGTAGCGCTTGTACTTTCTATTGCTAACGTAATTGTAAAGCCCATTCTTATTATTTTCACTATTCCTCTCACGGTGCTTTCCCTTGGGCTTTTCCTATTGGTAATCAATGCAATCATTATTTTAATTGTCGATTATTTTGTGCCTAGTTTTTCAGTGGATGGCTTTTGGTGGGCACTTGCATTCAGTCTTATTCTCTCCGTATTCAACAGTATGTTCTCTGATCTAGCCAACGATAAGGAGAAGAAATAGCACAATAACCTTTCATCAAATTTAAGAGCTAATGAAAACTGTTTCATTATACCTTTCGCCATTTCAATCTTACTATGAAAAAGCTACTATTATTTTTGTTCATCACGAACAACTTGTTTGCTCAACAGCTTGCACCGCTCACGGTAGAAAAAATTATGCGCGATCCGCGATGGATTGGAGTTGCGCCTTCTAATCCCTATTGGTCGGAAGATAGCAAGTCAATCTACTTTAATTGGAACCCAGATAAGAATGTTGGCGACTCACTTTATACAATAACTCTTACTGATAAATCGCCTAAGAAAGTAAGCGCAACTGTAAGAAGAAATATTCCCTCTCCTTTCGGGACCTATAATGTTGCATTCACCAAAAAGTTATATGAAAAAAACGGAGATATTTTTTTGATCGATATCGCAACAAGCAAAACGACACAACTTACCAACACATTGGATCGGGAATTCAATGCTTCATTTTCATTGGATGAAAAAAGAATAGTTTACATATCGAATTCAAATTTATTTTCATTGGAGCTTGGCACAGGTATAATTAAACAACATACCGATTTTAAAAAAGGAAGTAAAAAATTGGATGCCAAACTAAGCGAGCAAGAAAAGTGGTTGAAAAATGATCAGCTATCAATGTTTGATATTTTAAAACAACGCAGTGATAACAAAAAAGCGAGCGAGAAAATCGCAAAAGAAGATAAACCCAAACGCCCAAAAGAAATTTTTCTCGATGAAAAAAATGTAGATAATATTCAACTCAGCCCTGATGGAAATTATATCACCTATCGCGTAAGCAAAAGTGCAAATGCAAAAACAGCAATTGTGCCCAGTTATGTTACGGAGTCAGGATTTACAGAGGATATACAGGCGAGAACAAAAGTAGGAGCGCTACAAAACTCGTCCGATTTTTTTGTTTATGATATTATTAAAGATACCGTGCTTCAAGTAAAGACGCTTGACATACCAGGTATTTATGATGAGCCCGATTTCAAAAAAGATTATGCAAATAAAATTTCAAAAAATGATAAGAAAGATAAAAAGCCAGAGCCGCGTGCAGTAAATTTCTTTGGCCCTGTTTGGTCTGCCAATGGAAAAAACAATGTAGTGGTGATTCGTTCTGCTGATAATAAAGATCGTTGGATTATGTCGTTGGATGTTGCCTCTCAAAAACTAAAACCATTAGATCGCCAACGCGATGAAGCTTGGATTGGTGGCCCGGGGACTGGTGGATTTTTTGGCAATCTTAATATTGGTTGGCTTCCCGATAATAAAACCATCTGGTTTCAAAGTGAGGAGACAGGGTATTCGCACTTGTATCTGCTCGATATAATTGCTAATAAAAAACAAGCATTAACTTCTGGCAACTTTGAAGTACAGAGTGCACAGCTATCGCGCGATAAAAAATCCTTTTACATCACAACCAATGAAGTACATCCTGGAGAAAAACATTTCTACAAATTAAGTGCCGTTGGAGGAAACCCAGAAAGAATCACTACCATGACAGGTGCTAATGAAGTAAACCTATCACCAGATGAAAAATGGTTGGCATTGCGCTATTCATATAGCAACAAGCCGTGGGAACTTTTTATTCAGGAAAATAAAAGTGGTGCAAAGCCAATTCAAATAACAACTTCTACTACAACTGAATTTAATTCCTATTCGTGGAAAGATCCTGAAGTCACTACTTTCAAGGCGCGCGATGGCGCCTCTGTCTATACGCGCATCTACAAACCGGCAAAGCCCAATGGTGCTGCCGTAATTTTTGTTCATGGTGCAGGCTATCTTCAAAATGCACATAAATGGTGGAGCAGTTATTTTAGAGAATACATGTTCCATAATTTGCTTGTCGACAGAGGATATGTTGTCTTGGATATGGACTATCGTGCGAGTGCAGGCTATGGCCGCGATTGGCGCACTGGTATCTATCGTTTTATGGGTGGCAAAGATTTAACGGACAATGTAGATGGTGCAGAGTGGTTGGTAAAAAATTATAATGTAGACCCAAACCGTATAGGAATTTATGGAGGATCGTATGGTGGCTTCATTACGTTAATGGCAATGTTCAACACACCTGATGTATTTGCAGCTGGTGCCGCCTTGAGACCCGTAACAGATTGGGCGCACTACAATCATCCCTACACAGCCAATATTTTAAATGAGCCGTTCACTGATAGCATTGCGTACGCAAAGAGCTCGCCCATTTATTATGCAAAAGGTTTGAAAGGTTCGCTTCTAATTTGTCATGGTATGGTGGATGTGAATGTTCACTTTCAAGATGCTGTGCGTTTAAGCCAACGCTTAATTGAGTTGGGCAAAGACAATTGGGAGCTTGCCGCCTACCCGATGGAAGATCACGGTTTTGTTGAGCCAAGCAGTTGGACTGACGAATACAAAAGAATTTTAAAATTATTTGAAGAGAAGCTGAAGTAATAGATAAATATGAATTTGGAATCGCTCCTCAATCTCGTGATGACGAATTACTTCTTATTCTTAGCCAATAATTCCTTTTGTCTCTTTTTGATTTTCTTCTTGTCAGGCATTGAAAGAGCAAGTTGATCAATGTATTCTTGATTCAACTTTTTAAGTCTAGTAACTTCTGCGTAGGCGTTGGCCAATTCAAGTTGCTCACTATCATTTTTAAGTTTTGATTTTAATTTCATGATGCGCTTGAACGATTGATCTATGCGCTCTTTCTTAATTTCTCCGCTTGCAACCAATCTTCTTATAATGGTATGCACTGTATCAACCGTTCTTACTCTTGATTGGCGAATATTGTTAGAGAAACAAAGAATGTCGATTCCACCGTTGATAGCCAGTTTGATGGATTCTCCCAATCCGTAATTCTTATCAATAGCACTCATTTGCATATCATCCGAAAAAATAACACCGTCATAGCCAATCACTTTTCTTAGCAGGCTATCCAACACTCTATTTGATAACGTCCCGGGATATGCTTTTGGGTCAAGATTTTTATTGACAATATGAGATGACATAATACCATCTACATATCCTTCCTTCAATAATTGTTTATAAGGTTTTATTTCGCGTTCATTCCAGGTATTGGTTACATCGGCTACACCAAAATGAGTGTCCACAGTTGAGCTGCCATGACCCGGAAAATGTTTAAGCGAAGTGATAATTCCAAACTTGCGATGTGCTTTCACCACCTCGCGTGCGTACATCACAACAGAATCTTCATTGTTGGAATATGCCCGCTCTACTTTTACAATTACTGTATTGTCAGGATTTACAGCTAAGTCAACAGTGGGTGCAAAGTTTACATTGATACCCAAACCAGCCAACGTGGCTGCAGTAGTCTCAGCGTAAAATTTTGCGGAATCCAGCGATCTTGATTTGCCAATAGATGCGGCTGTTATTGATCGTGGGAAACCATATTTCTCTTTTAGCCGATTTACTTTTCCTCCCTCTTGATCAATACAAATCAATAAAGGAATAGAAGCAGCGTGTTGGTAAGTCCACGACATTTTTTTAAATCCAGCAAATGAATTTGTTTTAGGAATGTTCTTTTCGAAATAAATAAGAGCTCCAACTTTTCCTAGCTTCACTTCTTGCAACACAGCAGAATCGACAGCATTGGTGGGCATTCCCAGCAACAGCATTTGTCCAATTTTCAAATCGAGGCTATCGATAGCTTGAGCATCTGCTAGAGAAGTTGTAAGTATAAGTATAGAAATACAAAAAGTAAATTTCAGTTTATCAAGCATGGTATATCAGTATTTATTGTGGAGACTAATTAGCAAATTTTGCATCATCTCCCTTATTTCTTTTGAGGACGCAATAAAGTTGCTATTCATAAAACTAAAAACAAAAATCTTTCCTTTTTTGGTGACCAGATAACCGCTTAAACAGTGATTGTTAGACAGTGAGCCGGTCTTGCCAAATACAAAAGGTTGCTTGTTCTGATAGAGAGTGGATAGCGTGCCTGGCTGACCGCCTACAGCTAATAATTTAAACAATCGCTCTTGCGGCACTTCTTGATAAATTTTCTCCCACAACTTCACAATAGATCGCGGAGTAAATAAATTATAACGCGATAAGCCTGATCCATCAACCCATCTTGCATCATCAGGCAAATCGGAAAGATAATTCTGCAATGAATATTTTATGGCAATATCTGTACTGAGTGTATCGCTTACTTTTGCCGCACATGCTAATAATAGTTGCTCCGCAATCATGTTATCGCTCACCTTCATCATCACACTATACAAGCTATCCGTTGGTATGCTCCTCAAAATTTTGGCCTCTTTGGGTATTGATTTTTTTACTTCTATCACTTGTTTCTTGAGCGTGTCTGTTAAAAGTTCAACAAGTAAATTATTGCTATAATGATAAGGAATCTCCCACTGTTTATCTTTACTCTTTGATGGATAGAATATCAAATCGTTTGAATCTACTCCACGAATAGCGCCTGATTTTATTTTGCTCGAATCTGCTACAGCTAAGTGATTCATAAAAATCAATGGGTCCGTTACTAAAATGTTGTTTGACTTTTTAGTAATATTAATAATATTGCCATACACAGGAAATGGAGATCGCTCGGCAGAATAGTTATCGTTGTAATCATCCCATGCCCAACCATATCCCAAATGATTGGTTGAAAAATTAGAAGAAGAGAAAAATAACTTTTTATTGGATTGACTCAAGAAGTTATAAGTGCGCGTGTTATCAAAGGTGGATTTGTATAGAAAAGATGGATCGCCCAATCCCCAAAAAATAAGCGAATCGTTTTTTACAACGTACTTGATGGATGCTATCGAATCACCCAACAATTTTAAAGAAGTATAGAATGTAAATATTTTGGTGTTGGATGCAGGTGTGAAATATTTCGATGAATTAAACTCAGCTAACGATTTCTTTTCTTTCAGATCATACAGCATAAAACCCACATGGTGATGGAATTTTTTTTCTGCTAAAGAAAGCTCTTTTTTTATGTATGTTTTAGGAGAGCATGATAGTAAGGACGGAAGCGATACTAGTATTGCATACTTCATTGAGTTTAAATTGAATCCTCTTGCTAGTATAAATTTCAAAACGTTAAGAGTTATTCTTTTTGCGAGACGAAGCTATCTCGATAAAAGCCTTCGAGGCATCTGTCATTGTTTGCTTTATAATTCCCCAATCAATATCAACTAACATATTGGGCATAACGGATTGATTTGATTCGGCTGCATAAGCCTCAGCCAATGCAAATATTACTGATTGCGAAGATAAGAGCGGCTCGTAATTTTTGAAATCGTTTAACACCTCTGTAATTTCTAATTTTTTAAAAAGAAAAAACAAATCTATATAATCCTTTTTATCCCTTCTATTGGTGATTGCACTTAGTTTGAATGCGGCTATGTCTTCAAGGGCAGCTATCTTTATTCCACTTTCAATTAGTGCGGGTTTTCTAAAAGGTAAAGTCCACTGGTCATAGATATCAACTCGTACACCGTTAATTGTACCTGACAAACTATACGATGTTGACTTTAGAACGATTGAGCCAAATGTCTCATTAATCTTAGATCGTATCCTCTTTTTATCTGTTAATTCGTTGGAAAATAAATCTATATCAACTGAAATTCGATGCCCCATTTGCAAAGCGAGTGCTGTACCTTCAACTAATCTGAACGATTCTAATTCTGGTATTTGTGAAAGAGAATAAAGAACATCCCAAAGTTCTTTTGAGACAGTACCTTTAAACATATTCGTTCTTCTTGTCTATGTTCAAAAATAAATAAGCCATTGTTTTGGCCATAGGACGAAGGTTTGTTTCAAGAAGTATTTTTTTGGTTCGTTCCACACCATAGAGTTCTATTACCTCTTCAATATCTTCTATATCACCATAATCAAACACTCGCACTATTACCCAATCTCCAGAATCCATAAGGGATTGTTCGATATTCTTTTCATCGATGTCCCAAAATAATGATCTCTTATTGATTAGGTTACATAACATATTAATAACGATCGTTATTACTTAGAACTTAAATACCGCTCCATTAAAATTTTACGATGATGTGTTTCATGACCAGCAATTACGAATCCTAGCGATACAACCGAAAGTTCGTTGTTGTTTGCTTTTCCCTTTCTTGTAAGCATTTCAGGCGTGAAGCCTTCAAACATATCTATAGTAGCAACTCTTAGGTGAGCCATTTCATCTGCAATCTTTTTTAAACTCCTTCCTGATGCATTGGCTTGAGGTGCGTAATCATTTTCTTCAAAGCCTGGCAAGTTGGTTTTATCGTTGCGGGCAAAAGTTAAAGCTCTGTACGCAAATATTCTTTCAGCATCAATAACATGGCACAACAACTCGCGCACGCTCCACTTCCCTTCTGCATATCTAAAATCCGATTTCTCTTCTTTAATAAAATGAACCAGCTCTAACATACGATGACCAGAAATTCGCAACGCCTGAATTAAATCAGTCTCTTCAATTTGCTTTACATAATTTTTGTAGAAGTGAGGAACGGATTCGAGGTTGAGGAGCATAGCTTTGTCGTTTAGGTAAAGTGAATGTAATCTAAAATTAATAAACTTTTACGAAGTTACTTTAGGTACTTCTTTAGTGATCAATTTTCTTAAAAATCCCTCGATGGGAAGCATCAGCATGGCAATGCACACTTGAATAAAAAATTCAACTACTGGGCCATTGCTAATAGATATCTGCGAGGCCACTATATTATCCACCAATTGTATCAGCATGATAATAGTGAGCATGGAAAGCAATCGACTCAATAACTTATATTTTGAATTTGCCTTGCTCAATCGCATTGATAAAAACACAAGCGACCCAAAGAACAAGGCCTCCAATGCGTAAAACCAAGTCTGCTTCCAATACGGTGGTTCTATCTCCAATTTAATTTCTTCAATCGCAGAAACCTTGCCCATTAAATCGCGGGTTTGTACTTGTACTTTGTACGTGCCTACTTGGAGGTAAGAAAAATTAACGATGTTATTGGAGTTTGCCCATGAAGACCATTTTTTGCTAAGACCCTCAACAAGGTATCTATACTCCACAGCCTTCATACCAACATAGTCGGGTTGGATAAATTCAAACTCAACTGTATTTTCAAGCTGACTTATCTTCAAGGTTTTAGTGGGCTCAATCTTCTTTTGATCACCACGAACCTCTCGCAAAAAAAGCGGATATCCTTGTGGTTCCTTTATTGCGTCAGTAATCGAAAATTTATACAATTCGTTATCGGAAGTGATTACCCATACACCTTGCTCATTGCCAATTGGTGCAAGAAATTGAATGTTGCTAAAGAGTCCAAGCCATTGAAGCTTCAATGCTTTTTCCATTCTGGGATCTACAGTGCGCCAGCGATGCCCATCATAAAACCAAAAATATCCTGCGGAAGCAAAATACTTTTTCAATCCTGGCAAAGAATCATAACGAGCCAAGTTGTTTGTTCTGCTCTCATAATGATTGAACACACCCGATGCCGCTATGTACACATCGTTACCAAAGGCAAGTCCAACGGTTTCGTCTAGCGAAGGATTGGAAATTGGAATAACCGATACATCGGTAATAGCGTTATCAACAGTTTCAATTTTATAAATACCCGATCGGCTACAAAGCCAAACATTCTGGAGTTTGTCCTCAAAAATGTAACTAACGTAGTCATGAAGGGTATCTAATAAATGCGTTTCTTGCCAACCTTTTGCAGTAGACGAAAAGGTTTTGATGTCTTCGCTTACTGTGCTTGCCAACAATTGATCTAGCGAAGGCGAAAGTGCGACTGACAATACTGGATCATGAATAACAGTCTTAGAATTTATTCCATCAATTTCATAAACTCCAGCAAGCCCAGCGGCAATAAGCTTACCTTTCACTTCCATCAATTGATTTACTTTTCCTTCTATACCATTTACTCTTCTAAAAGTATATTGAAGATTTTTTATTACACGCCTTGTGCGCCTCTCAATGGTAGAGGATGCCTTACCTGCTGGTTCCTTTACTTTTACATTTTCCAAAGGTTTTTGTTTTTCATCTTTTGGTTTTTTCTTTTTTAAGAATGAAAATAACCCCACTCTTTTTTGAGTTGTCTCTTCAACTTGAGTTGATGATTGACTTGCTTTTCGATTAATAGTTTGGCCTTGTTTCGATACATAATATACTTGGTCTTCATACACTTCTTCCTTCCCCAACTTGAATAAACCAAGCGTTGTACCAACATACACTTGACCATTGAATGATCGTGCGCTCAAAAGGTTGCCAGCCAATCCTGGGTAATGATTGTAGGATCGGAAAGGAAGAAATGGAGCAATGCGTGAGAAGCCGTAATCATGAGCTGCCCATATTCCAAAATCACGATCGCAATGGATGGCATACACTTCATTATCTGGCAAGCCAGTATTGTAGTTTGTAATTTCTTCTGTTGCACCTGTGGTAGGGTTAAAGAAGAAAACCCCTCCGCGCAGCGTGCCTATTGCAATTAAATTTTCATTTACCCATGTACCATTTAACACAACATTATTTTCAAGATATGATGCATCGGTAAGCTTTAGCTCTGTGATAGAATTTTCTGAAATCATCAAGTAAAGTTTCCCTGATGCACTGCTTAACAAAGTTTTATTTGTATTTTTTAATGTTGTGCAAAACTGAATCTGCTCTTTATCAGGGACAGCCCATTTTGATTTAACCAGTTTACCATTCTCAATTTTAAATAAACCAGCCTCTGTGTTTACATAGGCATTATCCTGAATTTGAAACAGGCCTGTAAATGTTTGATTGGCTTCTGCTTTTAAAACAGCTTCTATTGCAAACGAATTAAGAGAAACCAGAAATAAGTTATGATCATTAATAAAATAAGCCTTTTCCTTAGTGGCAACTCCTGAAAAAATATCAGTTGCTTCGGCATGTCCTTCCGAAAGTGATTGATAAGTATGATGCTTGTCTTTATCCCAACCCAATTTGCCCAACCCCTTCACACCACCTATCAATACTTCGTTGCCCGAACTAAAGATAGTAAACACAGCACCGGGAGAAGGAATCAGTTTCCAGTTGCGTCCATCAAATTCCACCACACCATTTTTGGTAGCGAAATAAAGAACTCCTTTTTCGCTTTGCGCGATACCAAAGCTAACATGGTCAATGTTATCAGTAGATGGCGCGTAGTTGGTAAGAAAGTAGTTGCCTGTTTGCGACCAAGCCTGAAATGCAAGAAAGAACAGAGAGCAAAGAAATATAAATCGTCTTTTCATGGCTTAGAAAAAGTTGAAAGGTAAATTTAGTGTAAAGTAAAGACGAAACTAAATTGCTGTTAGATGAAATTGTTAACTTATCCTGCTCCAATTGACAGCGGCTTTCTTTACGGATTCTACTTGCCTTTTTATCATGCTGTTTTTTGGTTTGATCAGATCAGGGTCGTCATTCAAAATAGAAACGGCAACATCGCGTGCTTGTTGCAGCAATGCACCATCTTTAGCTAAGTCAGCAATCAATAGATCTAGCGCGCCACTTTGTTGTGTACCCATCAAGTCGCCAGGGCCTCGCAATTTCAAATCGGTTTCAGCAATCTCAAAACCATTGTTGGTGCGCACCATTGTGCCAATGCGTTCTTTCGATTCCGCGCCAAGCTTATAATCCGTAATCAAAATACAATACGATTGGTCTGCTCCACGGCCAACTCTGCCACGCAACTGATGCAATTGAGACAGGCCAAAACGCTCTGCACTTTCTATGATCATCACCGAGGCATTGGGCACATCTACGCCTACTTCAATCACAGTAGTGGCTACCATTATTTTCGTTTCACCTTTTACAAAGCGCGCCATCTCAAAATCTTTTGCTTGCGATTTCATCTTGCCATGTACAATGCTGATGGGCACATCCGGAAACGCACGACTCATACTTTCATAACCATCCATCAAGTGTTTAAGGTCAAGCTTTTCTGATTCGTCTATCAACGGATACACGATGTAAACTTGTCTGCCTTCTTCAATTTGCTTTTTGATGAATCCATTGATGGCAAGCCTATGCGAATCATAGCGATGCGTGGTAACAATTGGCTTCCTTCCTTTCGGCAGTTCATCTATCACCGATATTTCCAGATCACCATACAAAGTCATCGCAAGTGTTCTTGGAATAGGTGTGGCCGTCATCACCAACACATGTGGATATACATCGCTATTCTTTTGCCATAGCTTGGATCGCTGTGCTACACCAAACCGATGTTGTTCATCAATAACTGCCAAGCCCAATTTGTTGAACTTCACTTCTTCTTCTAACAAAGCATGTGTGCCTACTAAAATTTTTAATTCACCAGCTTCAAGAGCTTGGTGCAAAACTTTTCGATCTTTCTTTTTGGTTGATCCCGTAAGCAAGGCAATTGTTAAGTTCATCTTATCAGCATACTTTTTTAAATTACCATAATGTTGTTGAGCTAAGATTTCAGTTGGTGCCATCAAGGCAGCTTGCGTTCCACTTCCAATGCATATCAGCATACAAATAAAGCCTACAATAGTTTTGCCGCTTCCCACATCGCCCTGCAACAAGCGGTTCATCTGCTTACCCGATTTCATATCAGTATATATTTCACGGATCACTCGTTTCTGTGCATCTGTTAACGCGAAGGGCAGGTGCTCTTTATAGAAAGTAGTGAGAATGGAAGTATCAGTAAAAACAAACCCTTTGAATTTCTCTTGTCTCACCAATTTCATTTTGATGAGCCGCAGCTGAATATAGAAGAGTTCTTCAAACTTAAGTCGTTGCTGCGCTGCGCTTAATAACTGATGACTTTGCGGGAAATGAATATTAACAAGTGCTTCTTTTTTATTCAGCAAATGCAACTCACTTAGTATTGAATCAGGAAGAGTTTCACGAATGTGAGGTTGGGCAGCACGTACTATTTCATGCATGCTTCTTCCTATAAATTTACTATCGATGTGGCGAACCCGAAGCTTCTCTGATACAGAATAGACTGGTTGCAAAAATCCCCCAGCTTCGCTTTTAGTGCTTACCAAATCAACTTCAGGATGCGCTATTGATAGCTTGCTTCCATAGCGATTTGGTTTCCCAAAAATAACATATTCAATACCTGGCTTTATTTTATCTTGAACCCAAGCAATGCCCTGAAACCACACTAACTCTATTGTGCCCGTGCCATCAGAAAAAATAGCGGTCAATCGTTTCTTAAATCCTTCACCAACAATTTCGCGATGAGTAATCTTGCCTTTTATCTGCACATAAGGCATTGTCTCATTTACTTCATCAATTGTATAAAACTGTGTGCGGTCTTCATACCGAAACGGATAGTGCTGAATAAAATCACCATAAGTGAATAGCCTCAATTCCTTTTGAAGAAGCTCTGCACGCTGTGGCCCAACGCCTTTTATAAATTCAATTGATGTATCGAAGAAGTTTGCCAAGTAATGAATGGGGTCAATTTTGACGAAATGCAAATTAGCCAATTACATTTATTCCTCGAAAACAGGATTCTTACTTAAAAGTCGACTCCTATGATGGACAGTTAATATATCAACACTTTGAGAAGATATTATCTGATAGATTATTCTGTAGTTTCCTTCAAGTAGTTGGCGAATATCCTTGTTACTTACTTCAGGAACTATTTTTCCAAACTCTAATTGGTGTTCCAATATTTTTACTCTTTGAAAGAATCTCTCGGTTTGAACGGTAGCGTAGTATTCAGAGTCCTTAACAATAAAACGGGCAATGCTATCAATATCTTCAAGAGCTTGGCGTGTCCATTTTATTTGAGTAGCCATTTACTTAGTTTCTCACGTGCTTCATCTGTTGAAAAAATTTCACCTGCTTTTGATTGTTCCAATCCTATCTCTACTTTTTGCAAAAGAATGATGCGCTCAAAGAGATCTTCAGCCGAAAAGGAATCTGGCAGTTCATTAATTGTTTGAATCAATTTATCTTTGGTGAGCATGGCTTAAATAATTTCCTATTCAAAGATAGCACTTCATCAACAAATCACCGAATCATAAACTAACGCAACAAAGTATTGTTCCATTCAAGCGTATTAATGATGTGCATCACATCTTTCTTCATAAACTCAATGGCTGGCTTGAGCGAATCGTTTTGCACTTTCACATTAAAGTACAATGCACCACGCAAAAAGTTCTTGGTTGAATCTGTCATCGTAAATTGGAATTGACTTGGCACTTCTCCTTCTAATTCAGCAATAAAAGCAGTTTTACCAGAAGGTGTTTTTACAATTCCTTCATCAATTGCGTAAGCCTTAATTTGATGTTTGGCCGTAAGTTTATACGCATCGTTATAAAACTCCTTCAGCAATTGCTCTTTGTTATTTATCCGCTTAAACGTAATATGGATAGTGGATTTCAGCGTTGGGTAATAAATCTCCACCCAATTATTTTCACGTATCCACGATGAGTCTTTGAGCAACCTGGCGTGAATGGAGTATTCAAATTTATAAGGAAGTGTATCGGGCAAAGGCTTGTATTCTTCTGTGGGTAAAATCAACCGATTATATCCCTTTGGCTTGGGTTGATAATCTTTCGAGCAACCAATAACCAATAACCAACAACTAATGAGCAACAACCATTTACTCATCTTGCTTCACTTTTTCGTTGATCGTTATTTTTATTTTATTGATGCGCTTTTGCTCCACTTCTGCTATGGTGAAATCAAATTGATTGAAGGCAATTGTTTCATTCACTTTGGGCATGGCGCCATGCAATTCTAATATCAATCCCCCTAGTGATTCGCTCTCGCCTTTTACATCTTCAAAAATAGTAGGATCTATATTCAACACTTTGCATACATCGGTAAGTGGTGTTTTGCCTTCAAATACAAAAGTCCTATCATCAATTTTTTGATAAGCAATACTCTCTTCATCAAACTCATCATTGATGTCGCCTATTATTTCTTCAATCAAATCTTCTAACGTAATTAGACCTGCTGTGCCTCCATATTCATCAACAACCACGGCCATGTGCACGTGTTTGCTTTGAAAATCTTTTAATAGAGAATCCAATTTTTTTGATTCAGGAACAAAGAAACCTGGACGTAAAAGTCGTTGCCAATTAAAATTAGGATCGGTATCCAAATAGGGAAGCAAATCTTTTGTATACAATATTCCCTCAATGGTATCAATGGATTCGCGGAAAACAGGAATACGTGAAAACCCCGATTTATTTACTTGATCCATCAATTCGGGAAACGTTAAGTCTGCGTCTACCGCAGAAATATCCGTGCGCGATTTCATCACCTGCTTCACCGTAAGCGTTCCGAAATTCACAATGCCTTTTAGAATATCCTTTTCTTCCTCGGTAGTATTGTTATTGGTGGTGGTAAGGTCAAGCGCTTGGTTGAGTTCTTCCAACGTAGTGCTGTAGCCTTTCTTTTCAACCCTTCTTTCAACAATACTAGTTAGACTCATTAGTGGCCAAGAGATAGGTCTACAAATGGTTTGTAGAGCTTTCCATAGACTACCTACTTTCTTAGCAATAGCAAGGTTGTTTTGAGTGGCATAAACTTTAGGAATGATCTCAGCGAAAAATGTGATAAAGAACGTGACACTAAAGGTAACTACACCCACAATAATCTCTTCTGGCTTGTGTGTGCCCGTTATTTCCCACATTAAAAAAGTGGAGATGGTAACAATGCCAACATTTACAAAATCGTGAATGATTAAAATAGTGGCCAACAATAAGCGAGGCCGCTTCAACAAGAAAAAAATATTTTGATGAGCTACTTCATCAGAGTCCTTATACTTTTCTAGATCCTCAGGTTTGAGTGAAAAGAAGGCAACTTCAGAAGCAGAAACAATAGCTGACACCAACAGCAAAAGGACAATCAAGGAAAAACCAACGATGTAGAAATAATTCAGGTCTGCGATGTTCATATCGCAACTAGCAGCAGGTGCTTTTTATAAAACAACTTTCACTTTCCATATTAAAAAGGCAAATCATCTGTAGTGTTATCCGAAGAAGGTCTACTGTAATCATCTGAGCCTGATGATTGGGTTTTAGGGGGAGATGAATATTCTTGATTGCCTCCACTTCCGCCTGGTTTGCTTCCTAGAAGAGTCATGTTATCGCCAAGTATTTCGGTGGTATACCGAGTTATATTGTCTTTTTCCCATGAGCGGGTGCGCAACTTTCCTTCAATATACACTTGGTCGCCCTTGTGTAAATATTTTCCGGCTACTTCGGCCAAACCCCGCCATAATGAAATGTTGTGCCATTCGGTTATTTCTTTTCGCTCACCAGTTGTTTTGTCTTTGTAAGTTTCAGTTGTGGCCAACGAAAAGCTTGCTACAACCGCACCGCTTTCAAGGGTTCTCACTTCAGGGTCTTTGCCAAGACGACCCACCAATATTACTTTATTTACACCTGACATGGTTTATGTATTTAATGTTAAAAAATTAATTTAGGGAGTTCGAGCTTTAAATCGAGCAAGCAAAAATACCAAATTTTTGAACCTTTATAAAAAGTTGATGTCCGAGAGGTATTTAGTCACCAATACTGGCTTAGGCAATTCCATTATCTGCTTGCGCGAATAAAACTTTTGTTGATCGCTCTTCAGGAGATTTTTATCGATAGATTTTGCTTCAACCGATATAAACCTGGCAAATAATACCTGGTGGGAGAGAACGTGTTTATAAATACTGGATGAATCTCCTACCGAAAACCTATTTAGAAAAACATCTTCTTTTATGATTTTATCTAACAAAGTCGATCGCTTTGTCTCTATCAAATAAAAATCAAATAATCCTTGCCAAATATCTTTTCCTTCCCGCTTCTGCATTAGCAGTTTCTTGTTTTGCTCGATCACGAAATAGTAAAAGTAACGCTTCCTTATTTTGATCTTTTTTGTCTTTACAGGATACAAACTTTGGTTGCCTTCCGCGAAAGCGACACACGATTTCTTTAACACACACGCTTCGCATTTCGGATTTTGTGGCAAGCAATGCAAAGCTCCAAACTCCATTATAGCCTGATTGAAATTAGCTGGGTTATGGTGCGGAATAAGTTCGTTGGCTTTCGCCATAAAAATTTCTTTGGCTGAAGCGCTTGAAATGTCTGTTTCCATACCAAAATGCCTTGCCAAAACACGAAATACATTGCCATCTACTACAGGCACAACTTCCGCAAAAGCGAAAGAAGCAATAGCTGCTGCAGTGTAACTTCCAATCCCCGAAAGGGTAAGAAGTTCTTTATATGTGTTGGGAAAAAAGCCCTTGTACTTCTCAACAACGGTTTTTGAACATCGGTGAAGATTTCTTGCTCGTGAATAATAACCCAAGCCTTGCCAAAGTCGCAGCACCTCTTGTTCTGGGGCGGCAGCTAAATCAAAAATAGTAGGATATTGATTTATAAATTTTAAATAATAAGGTAATCCTTGACTAACCCGGGTTTGTTGCAAAATAATTTCCGAAAGCCAAATCATATAAGCATCGCTAGTGTCACGCCAAGGCAAGTGGCGTTTATGTAATTCGTACCACTCAATAATTTTTGTTGAGAAATATTTTTGATTCATAATTTAATCCGTAAAGTCAGAATTTATTGTCAATTCGTATTGATTAAGGTGTTGGTCTCGAAGTAAAATCCTGCTAATAAGGCCTTTGAAAAATAAATCTCTTTGTGTTTGAACATTCTGCGTTTAAATTTGCGCTCCCGAATTTTAGGGGCTTAATACAATTAATCGTGACCAAGGCAGACGTAATCAACCAAATAGCTGACAAAACTGGCATCGACAAAGCCGATGTTTCAGCTTCAGTAGAAGCATTTTTCAACATCATAAAATCATCCATGTCGGGCGGAGAAAATATTTACATCCGCGGTTTTGGAAGCTTTATCAACAAAAAGAGAAAGAAAAAAATAGCTCGCAATATTTCGCGCAATACTGCCATTGTTATTGAAGAGCATTATATACCAAGCTTCAAGCCTGCCAAAATTTTTGTAAACAAAATTAAGAACAGCGAAAAAGTTAAACAGTTGGCAGAAAAGTAATTTGAAAATGTATCAATTTGAAAATTTGAAAATGACATTGTCCTTTAATTTTCAAATCATCTCATCTCCAAATTTTCAAATTAGTTTATGTTAAAAACGCGTGTCATTTTAATTGTTGTAAGTGCAGCCTTAATTGGCTTACTTTTCATGCTGCCTAAAGCAGTAGTTGAGAACGATAAAGAAATGAGTGATGGCGGCCATGTGGATTCTAAAAGCTCGCAAGCAACTGCCAATCCGCACCCTACTCTAGCAAAAGATGCATCGGGCAAGATCAAAGGTTTGAGAGCCCGTTACTTATCTGATCCAACAAATCAAAAAAATGCTATCTTTGCCGACTCTTTAGCAAAACTGTACCGCGAAGCTGGCAAGTTTGACAGTGCAGCATGGTTTGCCGAAAGGGTAGCAACGTTCTTAAAAACAAAGGAGAGTTATTTAAAAGCTGGTGATTATTATTATCAGGCTTTTAGTTTTGCAATTGATGCCAAAAAGCAACAAGAGCTAGCTGAAACTGCGAGAGGATTTTTCACTAAGGTGCTAGAACTTGAGCCTAAAAATCTTGAAGCCAAAACCAAAATGGCGATGACTTATGTGAGTTCGTCAACACCCATGAAGGGGATTTTGATGCTTCGCGAGGTAATAGCTCAAGATCCTAAAAATGAATTAGCACTTTTCAATTTAGGAATGCTCTCTGTTCAATCTGGCCAATATGATAAGGCCATTGATCGCTTGGAGGAGCTTGATAAAATTAATCCTGAAAACATTCAGGGCCAATTGTTACTCGGTGTTGCTTACATGAACAAAGGCAACAAAAAGAAAGCTCGAGAGCAATTTGAAAAAGTAAAGAAGTTAGATAGCGATCCATCAGTGCAAGCCACTGCCGATTCTTATCTAAAAGATTTAAAATAAAATTATTTATTCATCAACAGAACTTAATCATTATGCCCAGCGGTAAAAAAAGAAAGAAACACAAAATGGCTACCCACAAACGCAAAAAGCGTTTGAGAAAGAACCGCCACAAAAAGAAATAAGCCGACAATTCGGTTTATTCTCTTTCAGTTTTAGTCATAATTTCATCATTGTACATTCTTATCAATTTTGAGTAACGAGCTTATTATTAGTGCTACTCAGGAAGGATGTCGTATAGCCCTTCTCAAGGACAAAACGCTTTCCGAGTTTCACGAAGAAACAGAGGGTAGCAAGTTTGTAGTTGGAGATATTTACCTAGGTACCGTAAAAAAAGTGGTGCAGGGGCTTAACGCTGCGTTCATCGACATTGGGTATGAGAAAGATGCCTTTCTTCATTACTTAGATCTTGGTCCGCAATACGGCTCACTCCAGAAGTTCACAAAACTTGTCCGCGCGAAAAAAATCACGGGGGGCAAGCTTGACAAATTCCAATTAGAAAAGGAGATTGATAAGCATGGCAAAATAGGCCAGCAGCTTACCAAAGGGCAAGTATTGCCCGTGCAAGTTGTTAAAGAACCAATCTCAACAAAAGGTCCACGTTTATCGTGCGAGCTTTCTATTCCTGGCAGATACTTGGTACTAGTGCCCTTTGGCAGCGGAGTAAACGTGTCGAAAAAAATAACAAGCAGCGAAGAAAGGAAGCGTCTTCTTAAATTGATTCAATCTATTAAACCTGAGAATTTCGGTGTGATTATTCGCACCGTGGCAGAGGGCAGAGAAGTAGCAGAGTTGGATAAAGACCTTCGCACCTTGGTAAAAAATTGGGAAGAAGGAATGACGCGGCTTGTTACGGCCAAGGAAAACGAAAAGATTATTGGCGAGATAAGCAAAACATCTTCTATTCTCCGAGACTTATTGAACGAATCGTTTGACAACATTCAAGTTGACGACAAGAAGATTTTTGATGAGGTAAAAGATTACATTCACCTCATTGCGCCTGACAAAGAAAAGATCGTAAAACTATATACAGGCAAAGCAAAAATATTTGAGCACTTCGGTATTGAGCGCCAGATTAAATCAGCCTTCGGGCAAACCGTAAGCCTAAAAGCTGGTGGTTATTTAATTATTGAGCATACAGAAGCACTTCACGTAATTGACGTTAATAGCGGTAATAAATCGAACCGTGAAGAAAGTCAAGAAACAACAGCACTTTCAGTAAACACTGAGGCAGCCAAAGAAGTAGCCCGCCAATTGCGTTTGCGCGATATGGGCGGAATTATTGTGGTTGACTTCATTGATATGCGTAGTGCTGACAGCAAAAAACTTATCTATCAGATAATGAAAGATGAGATGGCTGCCAGCGACAAATCGAAGCATACCGTTCTTCCTCTTTCTAAATTTGGTTTGATGCAGATCACGCGTGAACGCGTGAGGCCGCAGATGAACATTGCCACTAAAGAAGTTTGCCCTACTTGCAATGGCACAGGAAAAATTACCGCATCAATCTTAGTAACCGATCAAATTGAAGCGAACGTGGAGCATCTTTTTGTAAAGCAAAACGAAAAAGATTTGGTACTTGCGTTGCATCCTTTTCTTTATGCATTCTACACAAAAGGAATTTTCTCACAGCGTGTTAAGTGGTATCTCAAATACAAGCGTTGGCTTACATTGGTGAAAGATTCTTCCCTCGCCATTACAGAATTCAAATTCCTGAACCACGATGGTGAAGAAATTGAATTGGCCAATCAGGCGAATACTGTTGCCCTAGCAGGGGATTAATTTCAGAAATGAAACGAGGTCTTGTGATAGGGAAGTTTATGCCCGTCCACAAAGGTCATCTAGCACTAATTAATTTTGCTTTAACTCAATGCGATCAGTTAATCGTATCCATGAGTTACACTCTCAAAGATCCTATCTCGAAAGACTTGCGATTTATGTGGCTAAATGAAATACTTGGCTATAAGCCAAGTATAAAAGTTGCAATGTCTCTTGACGATTTTGATAATGAAACATTGTCATTAATCGAAAGAACCAAAATTTGGGCTCGTTTTATTGAAAATCGATTCCCCAAAATTGATGTAGTCATAAGTTCAGAAGAATATGGAAGTCCTTTTGCCAACCACCTTGGTGCATCTTCAGTTTTGTTTGATCTTTTGCGCTGTCAAGTTCCAATATCAGCAACAAAAATAAGAGAACAGCCAGATAAATATTGGGAGTTCATCCCAGATTTAATAAGACCATACTTTTCATCTGTCGATCGCTAAGAAAGTCAGGATGATTCTCACTAGTCAGATTCCTTTTGTTACCACCGCAATGTTTTGCCTACCTTTGAATTTTCAACCTTATGTCTCTCTTAGATTCCATCAAAAGACTTTCTCTTGCTCATGCAGAAGAGGTCGTTTCCTTCCGCAGGCACTTGCATGCCAACCCAGAACTTTCGTATGAAGAGTTTAATACGGCCAAGTTCATTGCTGAAAAATTAAAGTCATTCGGATTACTACCTCAAGAAGGCGTTGCCACAACGGGTGTTGTTGTTTTAATTCAAGGTAAAAATCCTGAAAAGAAAACTGTTGCTCTTCGTGCCGATATTGATGCTTTGCCAATCACTGAAGAAAATAAAGTTGAATATAAATCGAAGAATGTTGGCGTAATGCATGCGTGTGGGCACGATGTACACACATCATCTTTGCTCGGTTCAGCAAAAATTTTAAACGAATTAAAAGATCAGTTTGAAGGCACGATAAAATTAATTTTTCAACCGGGAGAAGAGAAAAATCCTGGAGGGGCTTCTTACATGATCAAAGAAGGTGTGTTGCAAAATCCAGCTCCAACTTCCATCATAGGTCAGCATGTAATGCCGCTATTGCCTGTTGGTAAAATTGGCTTTCGCGAAGGCATGTACATGGCTTCATCCGATGAATTGTATTTGAAAGTGATCGGCAAAGGTGGCCACGGTGCAGCTCCAGAATTAACTATCGACCCCATTGTAATTGCTTCTCATATCATTATTGGTTTGCAACAAGTAATCAGCAGAAATGCTAGCCCGAAACAACCTACCGTGCTTACGTTTGGGAATATAATTGGAAAAGGCGCCACCAACATTATTCCCGATGAGGTTAACATTGCCGGTACGTTCAGAGCGTTGAATGAAGAATGGCGCAAAGAAGGGCTAAGACGAATAGTGAAAATGGCAGAGGGCATTGCGGAAAGTATGGGTGGCAAGTGTGAAGTAACTATTTCGCATGGTTATCCTTTTCTCAATAATGATATTGACCTTACACGAAGAATTAGAAAAGCTGCTGCGCAATATGTGGGCGATGAGAATGTTGTTGAACTAGATTTAGCCATGGGCTCCGAAGACTTTGCTTATTATTCGCAATTGATACCCGCATCGTTTTATCGCCTAGGCACACGCAACGAAGCCAAAGGAATTACTTCTTATGTGCATACACCTACGTTTGACATTGACGAGGATGCTCTTGCCATTGGGCCAGGACTGATGGCATGGTTGGCATTAACAGAGCTAGGCGTTTCAAACTAAACTAAATTAAGTATTTGTTAACTAGTCTTCTTGGTAAGCTACACTTGTTATCTTTACAGGGATGATTAAGAGCACGCCTGAGCCGAGCGAAAAAAAACCTTCTATTACATGGAAAGTTTGGGCTCGCAACGCTGCTTATATCGCTGCCGCGATTCTTATTTTCCTTTTCTCGTTAGATCTTATGATCTCATCTGTACAGCACCTAGGTAAGGCAGCGGCAGAAACGGTTATCTTGGCTACCTCGAATCCTTTCATTGGGCTTTTCATCGGCTTACTAATCACTGCCATCATTCAAAGCAGTTCTGCCACCACCTCAATGACGGTAGTACTTGTTGCTTCGGGTTCGCTCACCATCGAAGGTGCAATTCCGATCATTATGGGCGCTAATGTTGGCACCACCATTACTGCAACTATTGTATCGCTGGGGTTTATTACCAAGAAAAAGGAATTTCAACGAGCCATGTCAGCGGGCACGTATCACTTCTTTTTCAATCTGCTTACCGTAGTTCTACTTTTCCCGCTTGAATATTACTATGGTTTTCTTTCGCAGTTATCAGAATACATCGCGAAAGCGTTATTTCATGAACCTGTTGGTCCAATCAAAAGCGATTTCTCTTTGCTGGGCAATGGCTTTAGCGGCATGATCAATTTTTTAATAGAAGCGATCAACAATAGTTTTGTGTTGGCCATTGTTTCCATTGCTTTGCTGTATGGGTCAATTCTTTTTTTTCGTAAAGTACTTTCCGATATTTTTGGTTTAGGATCCCAGCTTCATTTCCAACGATGGTTCTTTAAAAATCCGATAAAATCTTTTTCGTGGGGATTGTTTGTAACTGCTGCCATTCGGTCAAGCACTGTAACCACTTCACTCGTTGTGCCTCTGGTTGCCAATAAGCTGGTGAAGTTGCGGTCGGCAGTTCCATTTATTTTGGGAGCCAACATTGGCACAACCATCACTGCCTTCATAGCCTCCACCTTCAATAGCAATGCAGCTATAAGCATCGCCATAGCTCATTTCTTATTCAACTTTATTGGTGTGCTCATATTTTTTCCTATTCCATATGTAAAAGAAATGCCTATCTACTTGGCCAACAAGCTTGGCAAGCTTACGCTAAAGTATAGGTTGGCTGGTTTCCTTTTCTTGTTGCTCACCTTCTTCTTCATTCCTTTTTCGCTTATCTATTTTCATAAGAATTCTATCAAAGTGCAAGAACTCACTTACCAAGTAACCGATTATACTAGCCAAAAAAAATCATCTTATACCGTGATTGCAAAAACGTATGAAAATCAGCAACTAAGCCGATGGTTCTTTTTCTCCACCCCCAAGCCTTTTGAGGAGGCCGATGCAACAAAAACAATAACCGTGTACCGCAAAAAAAATCTACTGTTTATTGATACAGAGTTGTATGAGTTGAATAAACTTGGCTTCTGCAATGATGGCGAAGATGCTGTTGGAAAATTCAAACTGTGCATTGAAGAGATTTTGCCTTCGTACACAATCAAGGCTGGTCTAACTCTCGATTCAGTTTATGTGTTTCGAAAAGAGTTTTATTCTATTCCAGCCGATTCGGCTATTACTAACTATTACATTAGTGCTACCTCTAACATACTTGTTAAAAAAGAAAAGAAAACCCTTTCGGGGAAACCAATTTGGGTGGACCAACTAACTAGTATTGAGCATAAGTGATTCGAATTAGAAATTACGAATTATGATGTGACTATGCTGTGCCAATTGATTTACATAGTTCTCAGTGAACTTACATAAGAATTGTTGCTCGTTTCCACCTATTTTGAATTTTATTATATTGCTGTAATTATTTCAATGGAAAAAATAAAAGACATTCTGCTCAAGCTCTTTAAGTTTGAAAATATTGCTGCAAACCTAACGGGTTACGTAGAAACGAGGTTAGAACTTTTTAAACTTGAGATAAAAACAGACTTAGCAAAAGCTCTAGCAAAAGTTGTAACGCTTATCTTTGTTTGCTTCCTAGGTTTTCTTTTCCTGCTTTTTGTAAGCCTTGGCGCATCGCATTTAATCAATACCATGTTAGATTCTTATTACGCAGGCTTTTTAATAATTGCTAGTTTGTATGGAATTCTATTGCTGGTTGTAGTGGGCAACAGAAAAAAAATAATGACTTTTATGGAAGCTGAAATCTTGAAACGAACAAGCAAAAATAAAGAGTGATGGAACTATTAGAAACACAAGATCCCGAAAGGCATAGATTGATAGAGACATCTAACTGGCACAAGAGTGAATTAGAAAATGAACTCACAGAATTTTCCGTAAAGACAGAAAGAGTTATTACCAATGCGCTTATTATTGGCGGCTCTTTGGCGCTTACTTATTTTGTGGTAAAGCAATTAACGGGTAGTTCAAAAAAATTAAAACAAAAAAAGGGTAACACACTTATTGCTGATGATTCTACAATTGAAAGTGAGGAAGAGGAAGAACCTTCTATGTTATCGAAATTAAGCAGCAAGCTAATTGATCAAGCTACCTTGATTTTATTAGATCTTGCGAAAGAAAAATTATTGGAATACCTACAATCAAGAAAGCGTGAAGATTCTTAACATACTAGAGCAACGTTGTGCTGAAGGCAAAAAATCAATTGCTGTGTTGGTTGATCCTGACAAAGTGGAAGAGACTTCTGCGCTGATGCCTCTGATTAATTTGGCCAACGAAAACTGTGTTGATTTCTTTTTTGTGGGTGGCAGTTTAGTTACCACTACCAACCTTTCGTCTGTTGTTTCCAAGATCAAGAAGAACGCCAACATTCCCGTGGTTTTATTTCCTGGCAACTCATTGCAACTCGATCCTAATGCAGATGCTATTTTGTTTCTATCTCTTATCTCAGGCCGCAATCCTGATCTACTAATTGGCCAACATGTAATTGCAGCACCCATTTTAAAAAATGCTGGCACTGAAGTGATGCCAACCGGTTACATGCTTATCAACTCTGGCAAAATCACATCAGTCGCTTACATTAGCAACACCACTCCATTACCTGACGACAAATATTCGTTAGCAGCCTGCACCGCAATGGCAGGAGAAATGCTTGGTCTCAAACTTATTTATTTAGATGCTGGCTCAGGAGCAGAAAAAGAAATTAGCGGTAAAATGATCAGCGCAGTTCGAAAAGCAGTAACCGTACCGTTAATTGTTGGTGGCGGAATCAACACACCTGAAAAAGCAATAGCAGCTTTGGAAGCTGGTGCCGATATGATTGTGATTGGCAATGCTCTTGAAAAAAACCCCAAATTGCTCATTGAGATTTCTGATAAAGTGTACGACTGGAATTTAGGTGTGGAGGCGAGGAGGTAGTTAGTGTGTTAACTACATCTTGTATTTCATTTGCAGCACAAGCTCTTGAAAATTTTTATTCTGCTTTATTTCTGGTTCCCAGGCAAACCCTAGCTGTATCAAGTCAATAGTTTCTGTAACAGTAGATCCCTCCTTACCAACTTGGTTGGCTAAAATAAATGCTGTATCAGAAATAGCTAAGCCGTTTTCTATATCATGGCTTACAATTACAAGTGTATTAAGTTCATTCAAAGTAGAAATAGAAATTAATAACTCTAATACTTTATCTTTTATTATTGGATCTAATCCTGAGAATGGTTCATCTAGCAAAATAAATTTATTTCCAGTGAGTACTTGTTGTATAATACTTACTCTCTGCCGTTGACCACCCGAAAGCTGCATCGGGTACTTTTTTAAATGCTCCAGTAGTCCAAACTTATTGGCATACTCATCAATTAGTTCTGATTTTACTTTTTCAGAAAATTTTTGAACAGCACCCCTCAATCCTAATTTTAAATTGTCTAGTATAGTTCTGTGATTAAACAATATATAGTTCTGCGGAACAATGCCAACTTCACCGGCTACTACCGGATGTAAATCAGAATCAATCCTCACGGAGCCTGATTGTGGTTGTAGCAACCCTGAGAGAATTTTAAACAGTTGAGTCTTGCCTATGCCGCTTCGTCCGATCAGGGATACCACCTGCCCTTGTTGCATGTTGGGCCGCGTGATATTGTGTATTTCAAAATTTATATCTCTTAAAATAGGTCTATCATAAGTCAAATTAACATTTTCAACTTTTAATATGACTTGTTCTTTTTTGTACATATTATTTTCTGAGTTGCAATTTGGTATAAGGGAAAAACCATGTTCGCAATTGTTTCAGCAAGTAATCAAAGCAGATGCCGATGGTAAAAATAATTACAAGTATGGCAAACACTGTACCTAAATCAATGTACTTGTTAGATTTAATAAGCATGGTGCCTAATCCGCCTTCCGACATATTTAATCCCTCAACCATCGTAATCATCATCCAAGCTATGGCAAAATTTTGACGCATTACTTCAAACACTTGATCGAGCCTTCCAATGATTATTACTTCTAGTAACGTATGCCAATTATTCATCCGTAGAGTTTTGCATAATTCATACTCCTGTTCATTGATTGAATCGATGATAGAAAGAAATGATGTGACAAAAAACGGCACAATACCGAAAATCAAAAGACTCATTTTTAAGTTGTGCCCGTTGCTAGTTAAAAGTGTAAATAAAAAAATAAGACCCGTTAACGTTAGGTATCGACACTTGATAACAAACCTTGCCAGTGGGTTGAAAAATGGTATTAAAGATAAATAGGAAACCACTAATGCTATTATAATCGAGTAGCCCATTCCTTTTAAAGTAAGCGTTAAGCTTATGAATAGATTATCGAAAAAATCAGTTGAACCTAATATTCTTAAAATTGACTCTCCTATTTTAAGTGGGGTTGGAATTAGTCCCCCCGTTGCAAAAAATTGCCACAACCCAATTGCCACAACCGAGTATAAAATAACAAGCCCTGAAAAGGTTCTATTATTGGTTGATGTTAACGGAATGAAAATTCTTTTTATCGGCTCCATGTTATTCGCCTAAAACAATTTGCACTCGTCTGTTTTGCGATTTTCCAGCCACTGTTTTATTGTCTGCAATTGGTTGTGTTTGCCCTAGCCCCTTGGCATCAATTCGATTGGTAGGCAACCCTTTGCTTATCAAATAGCTTTTTACTGAATTTGCTCTCTCTTCTGATAGTCGTTGATTTCCAGCCGCATCTCCAGTATTATCGGTGTGTCCATAAACACCTATCTTCAAACCCTCTGCAACTATTGAGCTTTTAAGAATCTCATCTAACTGAGAATATGATTCGGGCTTAATAACTGAGCTTCCCGTCTCAAACTGAATTTGGTATGATTTAGAGGAAACTTCATTCGTGATTTCATTGGAGTAAGTAGTCTTTATGGCTTCGCCTGTCATCAGTTCAGGGTGATTAGAGATCACGGATTGCAAGAACGATTTATCTACTACTTTTTGATAAGCAGGGTATGTTGCCATCAACTCAGGGTACATCTTTGAGAGAATATCTCCGAAAGTAGCGTATACAATTTTGTACCTGTCTACGCCATCCTTGCCCATACCAAAAGTATTGGCTGCATCCTGAAGGTTGAAGGCCATGGAGCCGCCAAGAGGAACCGTTAGACCCGTTACGTCTTTTTCTATTTGTCCGTTGTAATATTTTAACCAATAGTCACCTACTTGTTCGTTATAAACTTTGGCAGAAACATCGGCAGCAAATTTTTTCGCCTCATTAAATGAACGAACCTGATCGCCTGATTGTGCCAACGCCATTATCAAGTTCTCGATATCTGTTCTATGATCGTAAGCAAATTTTTTGATCGTGATAGTGATATTGGGCATTTGCGAAGAGTATTCTTTAGTAGAGGCAATGCTTACCAACCCTCCCTTTTGTTTGGCAATATTCACATCGCCCGGTGTCCAAGTAGCAACGGCATCTACACCAACAGTAATCTCCTCATTCAATTTTTTTCCATCCTTCACTACTTTTCTTGTCTCTTTGTAATCGGTAATGTATTTGTTGCATGCATCCAAGAAGTCATTGGCTGCAATTAAATTGATGGCATCTTTATCATACGTTGTTTCATCAGGATTTACTTTTAATCCATTGTCGCCAGCCCATTTCAATAAGATGTTCATATCACCATCTCTTAAATAACAAGCACACGTTTTTCCTAATGCTGCCTTAGGGTCTTTCTTCCACTCGATAGGACCCATTACTTTATCTTCTCCAAACGATTTTCCCATCGCATAAAAAGCAATAGGCTGATATTCTGGTCCTAGTGGTTCCAACTCTTTTGATAATGCTGCAAAGAAAGCCGGCATTCCATCACCCATGTAGGAAGCAAAAACTCCTGTAGCGTTAGGGTTATTTTTATAATCTTGTGCAAACTTTACCACATCAGCAATTGATTTGTTGCAATCATCTTGCCTTACAATATTTACCTGTAGTTTGGCTTGATCAAGCAGTGAGCCCTTGGTAGTATTTGCTCCGCCATTTGCGTACATCAATGGAAATTGCGCATTCCATGCCATCACCTCCCAGTTTATTTTGGTTCCTCCATTTACTGATTCTTCGCTATTAGGCAATGTTAGTAAAGTCGCATTTCCTTTAAGGGATGCTTCTGGTGCATCGGGTAAAGCTAAATGACCAATTTCGGTGGATGATTTCGCCTCCTTTGGTCGCTTATCCCACCAAAAAACTTTTGCGCTAAAAATAGCAGCTACCACCAAAAGAATTATTATTAATTTACCTGATGTTTTTATTTTCATAGGGGTATTTGTTTACTGTTTTGGGTTATTGTAAAAGATCGTTGTAATTATTTGGGGCGACATTACTTGCATGCAAAGGCGTTGAAGTACTCAAAAGTTTATAGTCTGGATTAACATTCTCTAACAACCTCAATCCTTCTTTTTCATACGTTGCATTATCCAAATCAATTGACTGCATAAAGTCTGCAGAGTAACCAATGGCTTTTTTCATGTTAGCTAGTTTTCCAGCTATATCATCTTTTAAAAACTCCATAGACTGCTCAACCAACAATTTTTTCTCAGGATCGCCTTTGAATATTTTCAAGGCAGAACTTAATGCTTGATTACCAGAAGTTACTGACTTGTAAAGATCCTTTTTAAGTTCCAATTCATTCTTTGCATCTTCAATTAGATAGGCACTGTTTTTATGAATTTTAGTAAGGTAATCGCCAATCCTAGATAAATTATCGCGGATGGGTGTAAGTTGCGCTACATACTCGTCTAAGCGACCGATCTGGCGAGTGGCGTTGCCAAGTTCAGGCATCATATTTTTTTCTTTTGCCACTTGAGCCTTGGTCATTAACTTAGTTAACTCTGCTTTTTTTTCTTTTATTTTTAGGTCAATCTTTTCCTTTTGTGCGTCTACTTCCGTAGACTGTTTATAGAGTTTTTCCCTTTGGTTTTCCATGTCACCCAGATAATCTTCGGCAATAATGAAGGGGTCAAGTTCAATCACAATGCCTACCAACTTTTTCATAAGTATCTCATAGAAATAATAGAAACTCAATCTTAGTTTCCGGTTGGTAACCATGTATAAAAACAAGGCAAGGGAAACTAGCGCGACTCCAAAATTGAGTGTATTCCAAACGATGGTAGAAAAAATAGGCAACACGTAATATCCAATGATGCCTAGAATTCCTAACCCAGCAAAAACTCCAAACTTGCCTCCGGGCCGGTTCCAGTATGATTTTAATTCTGTTTGTGAAGTAGGGAAAATTTGTGTCTCCATAATGGTTTATAATGTGGTTTGAATTTTTTGAACGTCTGTTGTTATTTTATTAAGAATTGCCTGACAAGCTATTTGATAGCCGCTTTTATTTTTCGTTAACTTATTCTCATGTTCCGTTAGCTCCGCTTTTAGCTTCCCCATCAACCCTTGTGCTTCCGAAATTTCTTTGGTAAGAAGTTGAATTTGTTCAGCATTCTTTTTTATTTTTTTTTCGTAATCTTGAAGTTGAGCTTGCCGTTGACCTACTTCAGCTTTTAATTTTTCATTCAGTGCATTCTCAAAATTCACTTGATCAACTCCAATAATCTCCTTGTACTTATCTGCAGATTCTACTAATATTTTTTTAGTTAATCCCTGAATGCTGAGTGAAGCAAACGTGGCTGAAAGCCGAGCCTTTTCATCTGGGATGTGGGCTTCCAGCGTTTCCATGGTTCTATAAAATTCATAATAATCAGGTCCTGGAAAATTAGATTTTTCGAAGAGGGCATCAAAATATTTTTCGAATTTTTCTGCTTCGCTATTGCCTTCGGAAGTGCGAGAAGCAGGTACACTTATATGAGGCATTTGTTTGATGGTGGCAGAAGCACCGTCTTGTTGTTGTGTCTCATCAAATTCAACAAACACCCCCAACGCTTTTTTTAGAAAACCAGCCATTGTAATATATTTAGAATGGTAAATCTAAAGGATTTTTTTTATCTATTGAGAACCAAATCGTTCAAACTTTGTGAAGCCTGTGCTTTTAAAAATCACTTTCCCATATTCTCAAAATACTTGTCAATCCTCAACGCCACGTTTTCACGGATATTCACATAGAAAAAATTCATGTCGGCACGATGCCACACTTTGGTACTTATCAAGGCTCGCCCTTTTATATAGGGTTTGCTGATCCATAAAAGCCCTTGATGGTTTTGTGCATCAGCCACGTGAGGCACCATCGTAAACTTGAGGCCAACGCCACCTTTGTTCAATTCTTTAGGCGCAAATTCTTCACTTGAATTCCACAACAGTGGATTGATTGAAACTGCCTTCTTATAAAAACTCTCGTGCCTAGCTGGTAGGTAATCACGTGCAAACGTATTCCACGATGCCCACACGCCTACTTCATCTGGTCTGCTGCTTGGCTTGATAGTATCGAAAGCCGTGGGTAGAATAGCAGTGCCAACTAAATAGCCAGCTACTAATTGCCTTTGCAACTCTTTGCCATCAAAAAAATCTTTCAGTAACCTACGCGCATGGTGAGTGCCCTGACTGTGCGATGCGATTATAATTGGCCTGCCCTGATTATAATTTTTCAAATAATATTCGAACGCTAGTTTTACATCTTCATAGGCTAAGTCCAGTGCTTTCTTGGCGGCTACTTTGTCATCGGTATAAAAAGCAGAGAGATGGGCCTGCCGATAATAGGGTACGTACACTCTGCACGAACCGTTAAAAATAGTTGCCTGATTTAATATGGTGGTAGTTTGAATGCGAAAGTTTAGTTGAGTATTGCTAATATCGGCATTCCACAGAAATTGATCGGTTGGTTTTTCAGTGAAAATGGTTGGATATACAAAAAATACGTCCGCTTTCGCGGAAGCTTGATTATTGGTAAACAATGATTTTAAAGGAACACTATCTGCAGCATCTTTAGTAGTAGGTAAAGCCGCCCACGATTCTAATTTGCTATAATCAGGAGCGGATGGTGAAGGAGTTGACTCAAAACTTTTCTTTACTATATAGATTTTGTGGCTGCAGGAGCTAACTATAAAAGCTATAATTAAACTAAAGATAACTACCGCAGATTTCATAGGTGGCAAATCAAACTGCCAACACTTTATTGATTACCTCATCTATAGAAATCCCTTCTGCCTCTGCCTTAAAATTGCGAACTAATCGATGGCGCAGCACGGGCTTAGCCACAGCTCTTACATCTTCAATGTCGGGTGAGTATTTTCCATTTAGCAAAGCATTGCACTTTGCGCCAAGTACAAGAAATTGTGATGCCCGCGGCCCCGCACCCCACTCCAACAAATCATTGGCAAATGCTGAGCCATTAGCACCAGGCCTTGTGTTGTGGCACACTCTTACAGCATATTCGACTACGTTATCTGCAATGGGTACTTTTCTAACTAACTGTTGAAACGCTACAATTTCATCCTTAGACAGAACTTTATTTACGTGATTAATTTCCTCCGCTGTGGTCTTCTTTACTATATCAACTTCTTGTTTATAGCTAGGATAGTCAAGCAAAATATTGAACATGAATCGATCTAGCTGCGCTTCTGGCAAAGGATATGTTCCTTCCTGCTCAATCGGGTTTTGTGTGGCTAAAACGAAAAAAGGTTTTGGCAACATATATTGTTTACCCGCAATAGTAACGGCATTCTCTTGCATGGCTTCCAACAATGCAGCTTGCGTTTTTGGCGGTGTTCTGTTGATCTCATCTGCCAGAATAATATTGGCAAACACGGGGCCTTTTATAAATTGAAAGTTGCGCTCTTTATCTAGCGTTTCAGCACCCACAATATCCGAAGGCATAAGGTCGGGCGTGAATTGAATACGTTTAAAATCTAAATCAAGTGAAGTGGCAATAGTTTGAACCAACAATGTTTTTGCAAGACCTGGCACGCCCACTAATAATGAATGGCCATGGCAAAATATGCCAGTAAGGATTAACCTAACAACTTCATCTTGCCCTACCACCACTTTGGCAATCTCAGTCGTTAGTTTTTTATATGCTTGCGCAAGTGCATCAGCTGCTTCCACATCATTAGAAAAAGTAGTTGCCATTACTTCAATAAATTTTAAAATGGATAATAATTAATCGGTGATTTTGCATCCTTTATAAATCGGATCGATGCTTACAAACACATCCGTGCGAGCTTTCTTAAACCACTTGCCTAGCATTTGATCTCTTTTCTCAGCAGTTGCCGCTGATTGCAATCTATGCCAATCGTCTTTTAGGTTGGCCTGATGTGGTGGCAATTTTGTTTTGAAATACAGAATGCGAACAGCATCTTTCAAATCATCAGTTCGGTAGGTGAGTGGTTTTGATATGTTGCCAACCTTCATAGTATCAATGGCTAGATAAACTACGGGGTCAATTTCCCGTAACGAAATTTTGGTTCCACCTTCAGCATCGGTAAAAAAACCTCCTCTCAGTTTTGTGCCTGCATCATCTGAGTATTTCTTCGCCATCACTTCGAATGAAAGATTCTCCTTCACAATTTTTCTGCGTAAGCTATCAAGGTATTCTTCGGCATTTTTTACATCGTTCTTTGACGGTGTTGCAGCAATTAAGATATGGCGTGAATTATACTCGTTTCCTCTACGATCGATCAACTGCATGATATGAAAACCAAAAGGTGATTTGAAGGGCATTGAAATTTCTCCCTCTCTCAACTTGAAAGCCATTGCTTCAAACTGGGGCACCATAGCACCTCTACCTACATAACCCATGTCGCCACCATTATTCTGAGCAGATGGGTCGTTGGAATATTTTTTTGCCAACGCACTAAAGCTTTCCCCTGCTAATATTTTATCACGAAGTTCATTCAATTGCTTCTTGGCTTCTTCTTCCTGACTGGCGCTAACCTTAGCAACACGCACAATCTGTGATACCTCTACATCGGAAGAATAAAATGGCAAACTATCTTTTGGCACTTTATTGAAAAAGCGCTTTACCTCAGCAGGCGTTATAGTTAAGTCTTTGGTGATTTTTTGAGTCATTTCTCGACCGAGTTTTTGTTCACGAATCTGATCTCGCAACTCTACTTTTATTTGATCTAACGATTTGCCGTATGCCTTCTCCAATTGTTCAGGCGAGTTGCCAGAATTTTGAAGTATCATAGCCATACGTTGTTCAGTTTCATTATCCACCTCAAGTGAGGTAACTATTACAGAGTCTATCTCAGCCTTTGCTACGAGAAGTTTGTTGATAATAAGTCGGTTGAGCAAATCGCATTTAGCTTGCTCTGAGGGTTGGTTTCCATCTGTGATATAATTTTGATAGGCACCTTCCAACTCCGATTTTAAAATCACATAGTTATCTACCTTGGCAATTATCTTGTCGATAACAAAACCTTCTTGCTTCTCTGGCTTGTCTTGCGCAGAAACATAGGCAGCCGTTATCAGCAACAGAATGCTACTTATTAAAAATCTCAAACTCCTTTTCTTGGGTTGCCCTTTCATATACCTGTTCTTCCAATTTATGTGCAAGTTCTACTTTTCTTTTGTTTAAAATAATGTTTTCTATATCGTCCTTTACAAATTCCAAAGGCGAAATATTATCTTGAATTTTGTAGCCATCAATTAGCAAGAAATAAAGCGATTCGTTGTCATTGGTTTCATAGTAAGAATAACTTTTAAGGAATTGGATTTTGTTGGGAATTTCTGCCAAAGGCGAGTTTACTACCAACTTATCAAACTCGATCCATGTGGAATCTGGTAAGTGATAAATAGATGAAAAACTCAAACAGTATGACTTTAGTTCGGCTATATCTTTTGGCTTGTCTGAATAAATCAATTCTTTTAAGCGAACGGTGCGAGGCGCACCTTTAGGGACTTTAATGTATGTGCCCTGAATAATATTTTGCTTCAACACAAAATTATCCTGATGAGATTGATAGTAAGCTTCCACTTCGGCAGCAGTAACTGAATCGACCATGTTTTGCTTAATGTAAAAGTTTTGATACTGATAGCCAATCAAACTGTAGCGATAGTCCAAAATTTTTCGCTCTACTTCGGCTTCATCAATATCAATATTTTTTAATGCTTCATTAATAAGTAATTGCTTTCGCACCCAGCTATTGATGTAACTATTTACCCTTGCTATACTGTCTTCCCCTGTTATTTTGTCAGCTACTATCCCAGCAATTTCATCCTTGTACAAATAGGTATTGTTAACTCGTGCAATGGCTTTTCTTTCGGGATCATCCGGTTTGTTTTTCTTCCATTGGATAAGATCGCAACCTTGCAAAATCACAAGAATAAAAATGATACAAATACTTGTTCTAATTGATCGTATCATTTCTTTATGAGATTATCCATTACAAATTTTTTGCCTTTGCTGTTCAACTCCACTTTGTATTTTTTCTTGAGATTTTCTATCCAATTTTTTTCTAAAAAATCTTGATACTCAGAAATTACGGATGCACGCGCTTCATCAAAAGTTTTATAACCGGGTGGCACCAATCGTTTTACATCCACTAGATAAAAAACGTTATCAATCTGCACTTCATGCAAGCCTGTTACCCAATTGATTTTGTCTACTACTTTGCTCTCTCCCTTTTCATAAGCTTTTGAAGTCATCACCGATTTTAATTTCTTCAAATCTTCTTTCTTAATGGTGTCGCCAGCAATCATTTTCTTTTTTAACTCTTCCAGCAAAGCTTTGTCAAGAGAAGCAAAAATCTGCGCTTCTACTCTATCACCAGCTTTGTATTTCTCTTTGTGCTGTGTATAATAATTTCGTTGCCCCGTGGAATCTTTAGATGCTCTATTCCACACTTCCTTCTCCATTATCTCAAACAAAATGATGCCTTCTCTGTATTCGCCCAATAGCATTCTATAGTCGGCATTTTCCGCATACAGTTTTTCTTCTTCCATTTCCGTTATTTTTTCCTCTACAAAAGCATCGTATAATTTTTCAGCATATACCTTGGGTGCAGTTGATGTAATGGTTTGATGTTTTGCAAAATAATCAACAACTGCTTTGATGTTTACCAACTTTCCTCTTACCGTAAAGGCTATTTTATTCAACATACTTGCCTCGCCAATATAATGCCACTTACCCTTTACCAATGATGAATCCGCGAAAGCGAGAATCAATTTTTTGTTATCCGTATTCTCAACAAAGGCAAATTCATTTTTTTTCTTTTCTAGAAGCGCTTGCTTCGAGATTGTTGTTCGTTCGTCACGTGCAACTTTCTTCTTTAACGATGCTTCTACTTCTTTGTAGGTTGGCAATGGAATTTTCTTTTCCAATCGAATAATGTGCCAGCCAATGTTAGATTTGAACGGATCAGAAATATCGCCCTCCTTTTGCATGGCTAAGGCTACATTTTCAAACTCAGGCACAGATGGCAATGCACCCACACCAAAGGCACGCAACTTGCCACCATTATTTTTTGTGTTTGCATCTTCAGAAAATTCACTACACAATTCTTCCCAATTTCTTCCTGCTTTTAACTGATCGTAGATGTAGAAAATTTTATCTTTCACTTTTTTGTCACTTCCTTCGGCAGTGCGCAGCAAAATATGCGAGATCTCTACTTCGCCTCGCGCAGGCTTTCTATCCAACACCTTTATTATATGATAGCCAAAGCGTGACCTTACGGGATTGGAGATCTCATTTAATTTGAGATTATAGGCTGCCGTTTCAAACGGATATACCATCTGCATAGTAGTGAAGTAGCCAAGATCGCCACCATTCGTTTTAGCAGAAGGATCGTCTGACAACTCCTTGGCGAGTTTTTGGAAATCTTCGCCCGCTAAAATTCTCTTCCTTATGTCAGCAATTTTCTGGAAGGCTTTCAATGTATCTTCGGGTGGCGCATCGTTGGCAACGGCCACTAAAATGTGAGTTGCCTTTACTTCTTCTTTTAAGCGATCGTAGGCTTGCTTAGTAAGACGATCTAAGTCATCGCCACCAACTTGATACGGCTTCTTCAGTTCTTCCTTATAGCCAGCAAATTCTTTTATGAAGGCCTTAGTGGTATCCATGCCTTTGCTCTTGGCTTCTTCTATTTTCAATTTAAAGTTGATAAGCAAGCGAACGTATTCGTTGATCTTATCTTCCTTAAAGTCTTCTGGCTTCGTGTGGTTCTTTTTGTAGAGATAGATGAACTCATCGGCAAACACCGCTTGGTTATTGACTTTAAATATGAGTGCCGATTTAGTTGGCTCTACTTTCTTAGATTGGCCATTAGCCGAAAGGCAAACTGTAAGGAATAATATGAAGAGAAGACGCATAAAACAGAAGAGAATTTAAAACGAGCCTGCAAAATTAAGGCTTTTTGTCCAAAATGACTGTGACTGAATTATTCAATCACCTTGGTAAGCCTGCAAGTGGTTTTGCTGCCTTCATGCACATATTCAATATTGTCCATGATTGATTTTACTAGGCGTATGCCAAGGCCGCCCTTTCGTTTTTCGTTTACTAAGCTGCCTATTTCAGGCTCGCTAAACTGATTGATGTCAAACACATCGCCTTCATCCACAATTTCAAAAACAAATGTGTGCGATTTGGGAATGCGGATGTGAAGTTCGAGTATGTGCGTTGGGTCGCAATTATGGCCATGTATCATTAAGTTGGAGCACATCTCATCCAATGCCAGCACGATTTCGCTAGAGTTAATATCGCTAATGCCCTGCTCCTTCAATGCTTCGCGAATAAAATCGCGAATACCTTTTAAGTTAGTAAGGCTGCACCCTATGTTATATTGATAGTTCATTGATAAGTTGCTTCGATTCTACCTTATTATTTTTAATGTGCAGCAATTCTGCCAACCCTAAAATGCTAAACGTATTCATGACTCTCTCTTTCATACCAAACAACACCATGTGTATGTTCTTATCTTTAAACTCGTCTATGTAGCTCATAAATACACCTAACCCTGCCGATGAGATATACTCCATCGCTTGGCAATCGATAATGATTTTTCGGTAGCCTTCGCCCACGCTTTTGGCAATGGCCAAGTCAAGTTCTATCGATGAGCTTGCATCGATCTCACCGACTATCGCGATGATATCAACTCCATCTTCTTGCAAGCGTTTAATATGTACCATAATTTTTAAACGGGTTTAGTGTCTATTAGTTGGGAAGCGCCAGCGAACTTTACAATCATTGTCGTATAGTCGTCATTTATATCTTTGGTGCCTGTGTATTCATACAATCGGCCTATTAGATGCCTTTCTATATCTTTTGCCGACTGCTGCGTTGTTTGTAGTAATGTGGAATTCAGCATCTCCAATCCAAACTCTTCGCCTTTGGCATCTTTGGCTTCGGTAATTCCATCTGTATAAAGCACCATAATATCGCCAGCGAAATAGGACAGTTCGTTTGTTTCAACATGGTTGCAATAGTCTCTGCTTTTAATCATACCCAATGCTTTGCCTCTGTCCTTTAAGTATCCTGACGTATTTGTTTCCGCACTGTAATAAAGCACAGGGCAATGGCCAGCGCGGGCATAAAAGATTTTTTTCTTTTGTGTGTTGATCACAAAATAAGTGGCCGATATGAATGATCCGCGTTCCAAACAATACACCAAGGCTTGATTGGCACGCACCATAAATTCTTTTGGATCTAACTCTTGCTGCGCTAAGCTGTGAAAGATTCCTTTCATCTGCGACATATGGAAGGCCGCTGTTGTTCCTTTTCCCGACACATCGGCAATAATCAACGCCACTTGATGATCGTTGATGCGAATGGTGTCATAATAATCGCCACCCACTTCATCGGCAGATTCTGAGAAGGCGGCAATTTCAAAGTCGTTATCTTTTTCGAGCCGCTCGGGCAACAGACTTTTTTGAACCGTCTTGGCGATCTTGAGTTCCTCTTTGTAACGCTCGTTCTGAAACGCTTCTTCCATCAACCGAAAGTTCTCAATGGATATGCCTGCTTGATTGGAGAAGGTAGAAACGATACGTGTCATCTCTTTGTTAAAACCTTCGGGTAATTCTTTTAGCAACGTAAGTGTGCCTATGGTTTCCTCTTTTACCGTAATAGGAAAAGAAAGTATAGATCGATAGCGCGTACTTTTTAATTGAGCCAAGTGCTTCGATAAATTTTTGGTTTTATCACTGCTTTGATCGAACACACCACGCAGGTTTTTTGATTTCACATGATCGCGAATGTCGCTCGCTTCTTTTTCAGAGATACGATAGGTAAACAAACGATGATCCTCGTTTGTACTTTGTATCTCAAGCCAGGCCGCATCAGCAGAAACGGAACTCACTGAGCTTTCGAGTAAAATATTGTAAACGCTTTCTTCATTCTGTTCTGTTTGTATGGATTGACTAATCCGCTGAAAATTAACAACCTCCTCTAGCTTCTGTTCAAACACTGAAGAGGTGGGAAGATTGAATAAGATCACCAAAAAAGAAAATACACTATAGGTAACAACAAACGAAAACAACGCTGGGTTAAAAATGGTACTCTGAAAACTAAAATAGGTTGTGGACTTTGCTGTCATTGCTTCCGAGAGATTCATGACCGTATAAAAAAAGTATCCTAAATAAAAGAAGGTGAGCAGCAGCAGCAGCAAGCTGGTCCATTTTTGTTTGAAGTTGAGATAGGCCACCCATTTCATGTTGGCAGAAAGCACTAGCGCCAGTAGCGCGAGCAGTGTAATTACTACTTTTGATATGGCATCGCTTATGCTAATGTTTAGGCCATCGTAGGCAAGCACGCCAAGCAAACTCAGCTCAAACACATACCAAGTGCGTATAAGCCATTTGGATTTTTGATACAATATCAACCGCTTCCAAGCAATAAAAGCAGCCAGCAAAAAGCTTACCCACAAGCCAAAATTGATCTGATAGATAACATCTTTAAAAACATCCAAGGTTAAAATAGTGGTAGTGCCTAATAAGAAAATAACTAGGCGCACCGCCAAAGAAATTACCGTGAACACAAGGCCTGAAGCAAACACACTCCAGAGCAGATCGGTAAAGTTCAATGCTTCGTCATGCTCTATCTTGAATTTGTAATAATAAAAAAGGCACACCACATACAACCCAAACATGATGCGCGGCAACCAAGCGGGCAGATCAGGCGGAAGTCCGTTTATATCGCTAAAAAGAATGGTAACATCCGAAAGGATCATAATGAGCCAAGCCAAGGCTGCGCCTAAAAAGGCAAGTCGGGTCAAGGCTTTCTTATTGATCACGGGGTACTAATTCGTTGATGTGGTATTGAGTTGAATCGTAAGAGCGGTAATTTAGTAATTTGTTGAATAACGTAGGTGACAATCTCATATTGACTGAGGACAATTGACCGAATATGGATTGCCTAATTCCTATAAATCCATCAATAAGAATTACTTATATTTCCCCCATGCTTCTTGCCCTCGATATTGGAAACAGCGAAATAACTATTGGCCTTTGGGAAAATGATGAGTGGACGCACCATTGGAGAATACCTTCCATGCCCGATCAGCCTGAATTATTTTATGGCATTAAAATTCAGGATTATTTTTTAGAGGTTTCAGCCTCAGTTGATTCTGTAAAGAAAATTGTGATTAGCAGTGTAGTGCCAGGCCTTACAGAAAAAATTCAAAATGTGATTAAAGCTTTGTTTCACCAAGAGCCGATTTTGTTAGGCCCTAAAGTATATAAGCATTTGCCTATCGAGATTTTAAATCCTTATGAGATAGGTTCAGACCTAGTTGCCAATGCCATGGCCGCTCATATAAAGTATAAGCAAACGTGCATTGTTGTTGACTTTGGAACAGCTCTTACTTTTCTTACCATATCAAAAGAAGGAAAGATTTTAGGCGTATCCATTGCCCCTGGGTTAAAAACCGCCATTAAAGCTTTATCGCAAAACACTGCTAAACTTTTTGATGTACCGCTATCTATGCCTGTTTCATCATTAGGTAAAAATACGGTAACAGCTATTCAATCTGGAATATTAGTGGGCTATGAAGGCTTGGTAAAAAACTTAGTGGAAAAAATAAGAAAGGAATTGAATGATGAGTGTATTGTGGTTGCAACTGGAGGCTTGTCTACCATCATCACACCCTTGCAAAACTTCTTCTATAAAATAGATTCAAAGCATACACTAGATGGCTTGCGATACATTGCTGAATTATATAATCCGGCAGCAGCCAAACAATCTTGACAATACCTTCAATCCAGTAAATCCTGATCCATGATTGACAAAGAAACCATAGAAGCTGCCCACGAGCGTATCAAGCCATTTATCCATCACACGCCAGTGTTAACATCACAAAGTTTAAATGACATAGCTGGTTGTGATGTGTATTTTAAATGCGAGAATTTTCAAAAAGTGGGAGCTTTTAAAGCACGGGGTGCAATGAATGCAGTGCTGTTACTGTCAAAAGAAGAAAGAGCCAAAGGAATAGCAACACACTCATCTGGTAATCATGCGCAAGCAATAGCAAGAGCTGGAAAAATATTGGGCATAAAGGCTTACATAGTTATGCCACGCACTGCACCACTTATTAAAAAACAAGGCGTGCTTGGCTATGGCGGAGAAGTATTTGAGTGTGAGCCAACATTGGCAGCGCGTGAAAGCACGCTTGCAGAAGTTATAGAAAGAACTGGCGCTGTTGAGATTCATCCATTTAATAACTATGCTGTGATTGCTGGCCAAGCGACTGCTGCGAAGGAGTTAATAGAAGAAATGCCAAATCTTGATTTTATTCTCGCGCCTGTTGGCGGAGGAGGTTTGCTTAGCGGAACAGCATTAGCCGCGAAATTCTTTTCTCCTTCAACTGTTGTAATTGCTGGCGAACCTGCTTTAGCCGATGATGCGTATCGATCTATACAAAGCGGATCTATTCAACCTGCATCACCACCTAACAGCGTGGCAGACGGGCTGCTTACTTCATTGGGGGACAAAACATTCCCCATCATAAAAGAAAATGTGAAGGAAGTAATTACCGTAACTGATGAAGAAATAATTGCTGCCATGCGATTAATTTGGGAGCGACTAAAAATAATTATTGAACCATCGTGCGCGGTTCCTTTTGCATCATTACTAAAATCGAAAGCAAAGTTTGCTCACAAAAAAGTGGGAATAATTTTATCTGGAGGCAATGTTGATATGAACAAAATCGCGAAACTTTTTCAATGATCAAACTGTCATTTTTCTAACACATTTTTTTGCAAAGCAAAATCACAAATGATAATTTCATCATTCAGGTCAATATAAGCAATCACAAATTTTCTTCTAAATAGGACGCATCTATAGCCAGCTTCCTTCCATAACGGATATGAGCATGGCTTATGAATTATTATTGGATCGCTCAACTTTTCAAAAAAAGCAAAGCAGTATCAATAATTTTTTTTGCAGTATTGGGCAACCCTTTTTCCTTCAATGAAATAGCCAATACTTGCAACCTCTTCTATCGCCTTATCTAAAATCGTTATTTTTCTTTGTGCCATTTATCAATAAGAGCATAAGCCACCTTTTTTCCTTCTGGTAGTGAAAATTTTCTTGCTGTAGACTTCAGAGCTGCTTTCTTAATGAGCCTATTATAATCTTCTTGAGGAATCACCACATATTTTTTCTTATCTATTACGAGAGTATTCATCTTATATAAATCTAAATTTCTAATTCTTTTTCAACTGATCGAACTTACTCTCAACTGGTTTCTTTGGAAACACATTATCACTTAGCTCTGTATCCGCGGTTTCCTGATTTGGATCAATAATTACGCTAGCCACTTCTTTATCCTTCACAAAAGTTTTAGTGATTTGACTTTCATTCATTCTCCAGATTTCAGCTGGCAAGCGTTCTATTTCTTTGCTTCCATCTTTGTAAGTCCACTCAATAATAACGGGCATAACTAACCCGCCCTTGTTTTTCAGTGTAAGCTCATAAATATTCTTGTTGTCAAGTTTTGCACGGATGCCTTTGTCATCTACTTTATTTTTAAACTCTCCATAAAATTTATCAGGCGTATCAATCATGGTAATCTCTTGCGGACCCTTGCTAAAGTCAGTTGGTTTATCAGTAGCATTTGCAGCAAGATCTCCAGCTTTTACTTTTACACCTTTATTCTCCAAATTACTCTGCTCTGATTTTATTTTGAACCACTTAACGTTATCAAGCTCGAGGTCAACATGATCAACCGTGTAGAACCAACCCTTCCAATACCAATCTAAATCAACAGCAGAAGCGTCTTCCATGGTGCGATAAAAATCGGCAGGCTTGGGATGCTTAAAAGCCCAACGTTGTGCATATTCTTTAAACGCTTTATCGAATAACTCAGGCCCCATTACCGTTTCGCGAAGAATGCTCATAGCTGTAGCTACCTTTGCATATTGCTCTGCGCCAAATTCAATAACCTGTTCTGAATTGGTCATCACTGGACGCTGAACGCTTTTATCACTTTTCATAAAGCCTGCAATGTCTTTAGGGAATCCATACCAAGATGGAAAATCTTTGTAGCGTTCCTGCTCCGTTCTAAATTGTAAAAAAGAGTTGATGCCCTCATCCATCCAAGTCCATTGGCGTTCGTCATTGTTAATGATCATAGGGAAAAAGTTGTGACCCACTTCATGTATAATGGTAGAGATCATGCCTGATTTTCTTCGATCGCTCATTTCACCTTTGGCATTAGGCCGTCCACCGTTAAAACAAATCATAGGATATTCCATACCAATCGAAGCTGTGTTTGCAGAGATGGCAACCGGATATGGATAGTCGATCGTATATTTTGAATACGTTTCCAGTGTATGCTTCACTGCCTTTGTTGATTCTTGCTCCCATTGAGGATTGCCTTCTTTAGGATAGAATGACATGGCTAACGGAGTGTTGGTAGCAAGCTTCACGGCTTGCGCATCCCAAATAAATTTACGACTCGTAGCGAATGCGAAATCACGCACATTGGTAGCGTTAAATTCCCAGGTTTTCTTTTGGGTTGATTTTGTTTTTTCGCGCTCAACCGCTTCGGCTTGTGTGGCAATAATTAACGGTTTATCAAAACTGACTTTGGCTTGTTCAAACCGACTCCATTGATCTTTCGTTAAAACTGTTGCCGGATTTTGTAACCAACCTGTAGCTGCAACTATATGATCGGCAGGAACGGTAAGTTTCACTTTGTAATCGCCAAAGGGAAGAGCAAATTCACCTTGACCTAAAAATTGTTTGTTCTGCCAGCCTACAACATCATCGTACACACACATGCGTGGAAACCACTGAGCAATAGTGTAGAGATAGTTTTTATCTTCAGGAAAATATTCATAACCACTGCGTTCACCATCTTCCATTCTATCTCCAATGTTATAACTCCAGTCAATCGAGAACACAAACTTACCTCCCGTTTTTAATGGTTGAGGAAGATCAACACGCATCATGGTGAAGTTGATTATAAAAGGCAATGCTTTACCTGTTGCATCTTTTACTGATTTAATATTATCGCCTCCAACAAAATCTGACACACGCTGAGATAATTGCTTGGTAGCAAGCGTATCGCTCATTGAACTCGTTAACGTTTTGCGTGTCATGTTTCCTTTTGCAAGGATATTCTGATCTAATTGCAGCCAAACATATTTTAGATTATCAGGCGAATTGTTGGTGTAGGTAATTGTTTCAGAACCAGTAATACTTTGGTTCTGATCATTCAATTCGGCATTGATAACGTAATCAGCTTTTTGCTGCCAATACTTAGCGCCAGGCGCACCCGATGCCGAACGATACTCATTTGGCGTTGGTAGTTTTGTGTCGAGCTGTTCAAATTTGCCTTGCCATTGTTGAGTTTGAGCATAGCCTGTGGAAGCAAATACAAGGAGGCCAACGATTAATATTTTCTTCATAATTGTTTTATTACAATTCTTAATTCTTCTTTAATTGATCAAACTTTGATTCAACTTGTTTCTTGGGAAACACATTGTCATTTACGTTTACATCTGCTGTTTCAAGGTTAGGATCAATCACGATATTGACAACTTCTTTTTCCTTCACAAAAATCTTCTTCACCTCAACTTCATTGGTTCTCCAAATTTCAGCAGGTATGCGTTCGATTTCTTTTGAGCCATCTTTGAATGTCCACTCAATAATAACAGGAGAGATAAGCCCACCAGTATTCTTCAACGTAACTTCATACAGGTTTTTATTTTCTAATTTTTGACGCACACCGTTGTCATCAATTCTGTTTTTAAATTCACCATAATAATTATCAGGCGTGTTGATCAATGTAAACTCCTTTGGCCCCTTGCTAAAGTCAGCGGCTTTGCCTCCTGTAGCATTAGCGTTAAGATCGCCAGCCTGCACTTTTACATTTTTGCTTTCAGGATCAGCCTGTGTAGTTTTCACCTTAAACCACTTCACTTCATCTAAAGTAACATCCACGTTATCGGTTGTGTAAAACCAACCTTTCCAAAACCAATCGAGATCTACAGCTGAGGCATCTTCCATAGTTCTGAAAAAATCTGCGGGCTTAGGGTGTTTAAATGCCCAACGTTGTGCGTATTCTTTAAACGCTTTATCAAATAATTCAGGACCCATTACTGTTTCGCGAAGCAATGTTAGAGCAGCCGATGGCTTTGTATAACCGTTAGCGCCAAAACTTCTCCCCTGGTTGTCGGAGGAGGCCATCACCGGACGCATGATGCTCTTATCTCCTTTCATAAAAGGAACAATTCCCTTCGGTGTTCCATGAACCAAATCCAAAGTTGGGTAGCGTTCACGTTTGGTTTCTTTCTCAAGAAACGTATTCAAGCCTTCATCCAACCACGTGCATTGGCGTTCATCGTTATTCACAATCATAGGAAAGAAATTATGACCCACTTCATGCACTACCACTGAGATCATTCCATCGAGAGTTCTGTCATCGTATGTTCCATCTTTTTTAGGTCTTCCATAATTAAAACAAATCATTGGGTACTCCATGCCTTGGTTCGCACTATGAATTGAAAATGCCGTAGGATAAGGATAATCTAATGTGCGAGCAGAATATACTTCAAGTGTATTCTTAATAGCTTTTGTAGATTCCTTCGACCAAAGTGGATTGCCTTCTTTTGGATACATGGATTGCGCCAACGGAGTTTTGTCTCCAACTTTTACGGCCATTGCATCCCATATAAATTTACGCGAAGTCGCGAATGCAAAGTCTCTTACATTCTCTGCATAAAATTCCCACGTGCTTTTCTTGGTCGATTTTTCTTTCTCCTTGGCTTTTGCTTCATCTTCTGTTACAATAAAAACGGGCTGATCAAACGTTTTGCGTGCTTTTTCAAATCTTTGAATTTGTTCGGCACTTAATACTTCTTTCGGATTTTGCAGCCAACCCGTTGCACCAATCACGTGATCAGAGGGAACAGTTATTTTAACGCGATAATTTCCAAAGACAAGAGCGAACTCGCCCGCTCCTAAAAACTGTTTGTTCTGCCAGCCTTCATAATCATCGAACACACACATACGCGGAAACCATTGTGCCAATGTATAAGAGTAGTTTCCATCTTCAGGAAAAAATTCCATGCCTCCACGACCTCCAACCAACATGCGGTCGTTTATTTGAAATGACCATACTATTGAAAAGCTAAATTTTTCGCCAGTCTTTAATGGAGTTGGCAAATCAATACGCATCATTGTATAATTAATCGTATTGGATAAATCTTTACCCAAAGCATCTTTCACTGATTTGACTTTGTAGCCACCAACATAATCAACCGCGCCCACTTGTGTGGCCAATGTTTTAGCTGCCACCGAATCGCGAATGCTATTGTTAGAACTCTTTGCTGTTAAGCTATTCTTTGCATATAAATTTTGATCAAGCTGCAACCATAAATATTTTAACGTTTCTGGAGAGTTGTTAAAATAGGTAATAGTTTCAGCGCCTGTCAACTCTTGTGTTTGATCGTTTACTTCTGCATTAATAACATAATCGGCTCGCTGTTGCCAGTAGGCTGCGCCAGGAGCCCCAGAGCTTGAGCGGTAGCTGTTTGGCGTTGGAAGCGTTTCGCCAAGTTGTTCAAACTTTCCTTTCCAATCTTGTGCAAAGGCCGATGATGAGAGTAAGCAGAGTATGTATAGTGTTTTTTTCATCTTGCGATTTAGTTTTGTCAATTGTTAACTTATTCTTGTGTTTTTCTTTAATGATACGGATCTTTTAATACTTCTTTTTTTAGAAGAAATTCTTTTACGACTTTTCAATTTGTATTCTTTTATGAACTTACTCAAACCCTCTTGTTCTTTTTTCGTCAAAGGTTTGCTTTTAATAATGAAGTCAACTCCTTCTGGTTCTCTAATTAATCCCATAATTTATTCTTTAAAGTATTTGTCAACTAAAAATTTCGCTGGTTCCGTTGGAATCACCATTAGATGCCCACCAAAATGATATGCACCTAAAGTTCTAATATAATGCTCAATCAACTTGGTTTTTGAATGAAATGAAACAAACCCTTGGTAATTATTTTGAAATGAGGTCTTGCAAGCAAAAGCTACTAAATTTCCAGCTACACCTTCATAAATTTTGTTTCGTCCAATATTAAAAGGGGCACTCTCAACCAAGTGCATAAATACGTTGTCTTCCCTAATGGTGAAACTAATTAGTCCTTGAATAATTGTAGGGTTGTTAGAAATTGTAAGTTTGTAAACCTCTCTGTCATTTTTTCTTAGCTCCTCCGCCCAATTAAATAACCAACCTTTTACCTTGGCAATACTCTTAAGCTCACCTTTAGTTAAACGAGTTATCTCTGTAGGAAAACTATCGCTTGTAAAAGTATTTACAATTGAGTTTGTCAATGAGTCTATCTCAAAAGCAAGAAGTGTTTTTTGCCGCTTTTTCACATTCCAATTTACTAATTTTAATTGCTGATCAATTCGTCTTCTTCTTCAATTCATCAAACTTACTTGGTTGCGCTACTTTCGGGAACATGTTGTCATCAGTGTTAATGTCTGAAGTTTCTTTCAACGGGTCGATAACCACATTCGTTACCTCTTTTTCTTTGGTAAATATTTTTGTGATGGTAGCCTCGTTAGTTCTCCATATCTCAACAGGCAAGCGTTCAATTTCTTTACTTCCATCTTTGTATGTCCACTCAATAATAACGGGCATTACCAAACCACCCTTGTTGGTTAAAGTAATTTCGTAAATGTTTTTGTCTTCAAGTTTGGTAATAATGGCTTTATCATCAACACGGTTTTGAAACTCACCATAGAAGCGATCTTGCGTAGGGATTACCGTAAATAATTCAGGGCCTTTATCAAAGTTTTCATACTTCTTTTCATCCGCTTTCGCGGATGTCAAATCACCTTTCGTTACTGATTTATCTTTGTTCTCTATATTGTTTGATTGCTTCCGTACTTGAAACCATTTTACTTTATCAAGGCTCACATCATTGTTATCTGTGCTATAAAACCAACCTCTCCAAAACCAATCCAAGTCAACAGCAGAAGCATCTTCCAGCGTTCTGAAAAAATCGGCAGGCTTAGGGTGTTTAAATGCCCAGCGACTGCAATATTCCTTGAAGGCTTTATCAAAAAGTTCAGGCCCCATAACTGTTTCGCGCAAAATATTTAAGCCCGTAGCACATTTCGCATATTGTTCTGGTCCGAATTGAATAATCTGTTCTGAGTTGGTCATCAACGGCCTCATTAAATTTTTGTCTCCTTTCATGTAAGGAACTATCTTATCGGCTGGGCCTCTGCGTTGTGGCATATCAGGATAGTTCTCAACCTGAGTTCTATATTGCACAAACGTATTTACGCCCTCGTCCATCCAAGTCCATTGGCGCTCATCATTGTTGATGATCATTGGAAAGAAAGTATGGCCTACTTCATGCACAATTACACCAACCATTCCCCACTTCTTTTCAGGAGTATAAGTTCCATCTTTATTCGGCCTACCGAAGTTGAAACAAATCATAGGATATTCCATACCAATGGATGCTGTGTGAACTGATGTAGCTTGAGGATATGGATAATCAATAGAATATTTTGAGTACGTGGTAATTGTATTCTTTACAGCCTTGGTTGATTCTTGTTCCCATAATGGATTACCTTCTTTAGGATAGAACGACATAGCCAACGGAGTTTTGTTGCCAATCTTTACGGCTTGGGCATCCCAAATAAATTTACGACTGGTGGCAAATGCAAAATCACGAACGTTAATCGCTTCAAACTCCCAGACTTTCTTTTCTTTCACTTTCTGTTTTTCGCGGGCTATTGCTTCATCTTGTGTACAAATTATAAGCGGCTTATCGAAAGTAGTTTTTGCTTTTTCATAGCGAGCATATTGATCAAACGTTAAAACGTTAGCCGGATTCTTTAATGTTCCTGTTGCTGCTACAATATGATCGGCCGGTACGGTAAGCTTTACTTTATAATCGCCAAAGGCCAATGTAAATTCACCGCGTCCGAGAAACTGTTTGTTCTGCCAGCCATTTACATCATCATACACACACATGCGCGGAAACCATTGTGCTATTGCGTAAAGATAGTTACCATCCTCAGGGAAATATTCATAGCCACTGCGACTATCGTTAGGAGTTTGCCCATGCATGCGATCGTTGATTTTAAAAGACCAATCAACATTAAAAGTAAATTTTTGTCCGGCAGCCAAAGGCGTGGGCAGATCTAAGCGCATCATGGTTTGGTTTACAAAATAATTCAGCGTTTTACCAGATGCATCCTTAATCGATTTTATTTTATAGCCACCATCAAAATCGTATAATAAAAGATTGCTTGCCATTTCTTTTGTGGACACCGAATCCTTGGCAGTATTAGTAGCTGTTTTTGCTGTATTGTTACCAGCCGCATTAATGTTTTGATCTACCTGCAACCACAAGTATTTAAGCACATCTGGCGAATTATTAAAGTACGTTACCGTTTCGCTTCCGCTGATGCTTTGGGTATCGTCATTCAATTCGGCAACTATAACATAATCGGCCTTTTGCTGCCAATACTTTGGGCCAGGCGAGCCAGAGCCCGTTCTGTATTCATTGGGTGTAGGCAGCATTTGATCGAGTTGCTCAAACTTGCCCTGCCATTTTGGAGTTTCTGTTTTGGGTTTCTCTTGCGCCCACGCGATTTGAGAAATAAGGATGACTAGTAGTAGCGTTTGTTTCATAGAAGTAGAATAGAAGTGATAATTTAAGAAATGAGACTGAATATATTTTTGAGTTTTTAGCCTTGAATTTGAAATCTGTAACCCTACCAAAAAATCCTGTCTTTAAGCATCATCAGCGCAATTCCAGCAATGGCCGATGACAAAACCAATTTCCAATCGCGCCTATTTACTTTTATTAAATCGATCAAAAGAAAGCACACAATCATAAACAAAGCAACAATTACTATTTGACCAAACTCTAGGCCAAGATTAAAGGCCAATAGTTGGGATAGAATAGATTCATTTTTACCTAACAAAGCTCGCAGGTAATTGGAGAAACCCATGCCATGTATAAGTCCAAAGCCAAGAGCGAGAAGATAATTTGCTTGTAGAAATTTTTCTTTCGGATTTACTTCTTTACGAAACACGTTGCTTAGCGCAGTAATAAAAATGGTAAGTGGAATAAGAAATTCTATAAGAGAACTATTGACTGATATAAGTTGCAACGTGGCCAGAGCCAAGGTTATAGAATGCCCAATAGTAAAGGAAGTGACCAAAATTAAAATGCGCTTCCAATCTCGCACTACATAAATAGCACAAAGCGAAAGCACAAACAAAATATGATCGTAACCGTTGGCATAATCAAGAATATGGTCTTTGCCCAAACCAAAATAAAGCTGAAACTCATTCATGCCACTAAAATTCTCCTAACTGCAATTATAGGTGATTTTGAATTAGAACAATTAGGGGTAGTTTTGCCGTACTTATGAAGCTTAGTTGTGCTAGTTCTATTTTTGTGGTTTTGTTCGTGGCTTCAAGCTATACGCTGCTTGCTACAGGCAGAGAAGATTCAAAAATCAAAGTTCCAGATTCACTCGCAGCTTTCAATTTTGAATTTGAAATTTTAGATTTTAAATCCAAGCTCCATGCCATCCATGTCTCCGTCTCCGAAATCAGCTACAGCGAAAAAGACAAAGCACTTCAGATCACTTCCCGAATTTTTATTGATGATTTAGAATTAGCTATCCGATCCAAATTAAGCAGTCCCGAACTTGATCTTTTGCATCCCAGCAATGGACAAACAACCGATCAACTAGTGAGTGCTTATCTTACCGATCATTTAAAATTCAAACTCGATAATAAGCCAGTTAAGATAAAATTCTTAGGCAGTGAAATTGAAGACTTGGCCATTATCTGCTATATCGAAATTGAAGGCGTGAAGAAATTTAAAACACTGGAAGTTCTTAATAATGTCATTCAGGAAATCCATAACGATCAATCCAATCTTGTCCACATCACTTATAAAGGACCCGTTAAAAGCTTTCGCTTGATGAAGGATAAACCTTCCGATATTTTTAAAATCTCCAATTAAAATTAAAACCAACTAATAATCCTAACTCAATAAAAATCATGCGACAAAAAATTGTAGCCGGCAATTGGAAAATGAACAAAACATTGCAAGAAGCCCAGTCTCTTACTTCCGAAATTATAGGCATGGTTGCCGATGAAGTAAAAGGTAATGTAACAGTTGTGCTGTGCGTACCTTTTCCTTATTTACTACCAATCAAAAATCAATTAGGAGCAAATGCTATTGTGCATGTTGGCGCACAGAATTGCAGCGAGCATGATGCGGGCGCCTATACGGGCGAGGTTTCTACTGGCATGATTAAATCGCTTGGTGTGCCTTACGTGATCATTGGCCATAGCGAACGCAGACAATATTTTGGTGAAGGTGCAAAGCTGCTTGCAACCAAAGTAGATAAAACCCTTGCTGCTGGGTTAACACCTATTTTCTGCTGTGGCGAGCCCTTAGAAATTCGCGAAGCAGGCACGCACGAAAGTTTAGTAAAACAACAAGTGGAAGAAAGTTTGTTTCACCTTTCGGTGGATGCGTTAAAAAAAGTAGTGATTGCTTATGAGCCTGTTTGGGCAATAGGTACAGGCAAAACAGCCTCATCGCAACAAGCCGAAGATATGCATGCGGTGATTAGAAAACATCTTGCATCAAAATATGGCAACGATGTAGCCGAATCAATTTCTATTCTTTATGGTGGCAGTGTAAAAGCAGACAATGCCAAAGAACTTTTTGCTTGCGCGAATGTAGATGGTGGCCTTGTGGGTGGTGCTTCGCTGAAGTCGAGAGAGTTTGTGGAGATTGTAAAGGCGATTTGAAAATTTGGCGATTTGAAAATGAGTAAACTTCACAATCAGATAATATGAACTACTATATTTTCAAATCTTCAAATTAACACATCCTCAAATTACAACCATGTTTCACACTCGCCTTCTTGTTACTTGCGACCTTGATTTCTCTGAAATTCTAATGGCTGAGATTGCCGAAGTTGGTTTCGATACATTCTTGGAAACAGACCACGGCTTCGAGGCGTATGCCGAGCAGGAGAATTTTGATAAAGTGCTTTTAGAAGAAATCAAAAATAAGTACAGCCAAGTTCAGCCTCTTTCGTTCGCAACAGATCGCATCCAAAAGAAAAACTGGAACGAGGAGTGGGAAAAAAATCTAGAACCGATTATAGTTGACGATCAATGCTTGATCCGTGCAGAGTTTCATAAAATCGAAAAGAAATATCCTTATGAAATAATCATCACACCCAAGATGTCGTTTGGCACTGGGCATCATCAAACCACGTATTTGATGATTAAAAACCAGATGAAAGTAGATCATCAGAATAAACGAGTAATGGATGCAGGTTGTGGCACGGCTGTGCTCTCCATCATGGCTTCTAAACTTGGAGCCAGCTACGTAGAGGCCTTTGATATTGATGAATGGAGCGCGGTAAACGGCAAAGAGAATATTGAAAACAATAAATGCCTCAACATTAATTTACAACTAGGTACTATTGCCGATATAAAATTTGAAGGCAAGTTTGACGTTATCTTGGCCAACATCAATAAGAATGTATTGCTGGCCGAAATGAAAATGTATTCAAGTTTTTTAACAAAAGACGGAAGGCTTTTATTGAGTGGATTTTATACCAACGATGTCGAAGACTTAAAAGTGGAAGGTGCTTTACATGGACTTTCACCCCTTGCGGTTGATGAAAAAGATACGTGGGCTTCGCTTCTGCTCCGCAAAACATGACTTAACGAGATAGCCGATTAGTACATTACCTATAATTTTACGAATTTGAAGGTTTATTTGTGTGAGAAAACTTCTGCTATATTGTTTTGTGCTGTTGGTTTTTTGTAGCTCGGCTTTTAGCCAAGTACAAGACACGACCTATCATTTAAATTTTAACGACAGCGTTCGCGTTGCTTTAGAAAACACAAAGGGCGTAGAAGCAGTAACCATTGGAGCTGGCTTTTCTTCAGCTTGGAATAATTTAAGCCCCACTCAACAAAGTCTTATCAAGTCGCAAGTCTTTCTAATGCGAAAGAAAGCGTACCGATTAAAGCCACACTTTATCAATTACTTTGGTTGTCTGGTGTCGATAGTGAATATGCAAAATGGCGATCCGACACTGTTGGATAATTTTCTGAGGGTAACTAAACGAGTGCTTGCAACCGAAGGCCAACCAAAGGCCAACGAATATTTAAGATCGTGCCGAGATTTTTTTCAAGAGCGTTTATTGACATCCAACAGTTCGTTTAAACTTCACGCGTTAGATGAAAAGTATCGGCTAGATTTTATTGAGCCGACAAAAGCCTACAATCCTGCTACGGATACAATACCAATTACTGCGCCTGAACCTGACACTACATTGGCCAGTTTACCAGCTTACATGCAGCCCCAATTGCAACCCGATATTGCAGGGCCAGTAATTTTTTTCGATCAAGTAACTTTCAATTTTGCCACTCATTATGACTCGGTATTTTTGACCAACACCAAAGGTACGCTTTCGCTCACAAGCCATCTTTTTGTTGGTGATGGAGGGAAAATGAACTGGACTGCTGCGGGTCTTGGTGAGGATTCAGTATTTTATGAATTAGTTAAATACAATTTTAACGTAACTAAACCCGAGTTAAAAGCTGCACAAGGCAAACTTACTTATATGGGAAAAGTGGAAGGCGCAGTGCCTGGTATTTTTGAATTTAAAAGTATACCTCATAAAGGGTCAACTACTTCTACTTTTCCAAAATTCGCTTCATACACTAACGATATTCATCTTAACCTAGGAACAAATAAAATTGAATATAAAGGAGGCTTTGCTCTGGCTGGTAAAAAAGTAAGTAGCACATCGCTAGCGGGAGGTTGGTCCGAGATAAAAGTGAAAAGTGATAGCGGAAGAAAATTCTCAGCTTGGTCACGATTATTTGAATTCAAAGATTCTATAGTTACAGCACAACAATCAAAGTTATCAATCTACCTTGATACCGATTCTGTTTATCACCCAAGTGTTTATTTAAGCTATAATTTTGGTCGCGATAGAGTTTCCATCAGTAGAGATAAGGGAGGCATGAGAAGTGCTTCATTTTCATCTTCATTTTTCAATATGGATTTTAATGCCGACCAGATCCGATGGGATTTAAAATCTGACAGTTTAAATATTTTCAATTTTGGTGGCGGCATTTCTTCTCCCTTTATTATCGAGTCAACCGATTTTTATGATCCCGAAGACTATCGCCAATTAAGAGGACAGGTTTTTAATTTCCACCCATTGGTCTTAGTTGCCAACTATGCAACCAAGGCAGGCACTCAAGACATTTCAGTATATGATATTGTCGGCAAATACTCCTTGGAAGAAATGAAAATGGCAATGCAATTTCTCTCGGAGAAAGGCATGATTGAATATGATGTTCCTTCAGGCAAAATTCATGTAAAGGATAAGTCTATACACATGGTTGCTTCGGCCAAGGGCAAATCTGATTATGATAATCTAAAGATCCATTCGTTCACAAAAGGAACAGCCAATGCAACTATCAATCTTGCCAAAAATTATATGCTGGTTCGTGGTGTGGAAGATTTCATTTTGAGCGATTCATTAAATGTTTTAATCAAGCCAGACAGTAGCGAGATAAAACTCTTGAGAAATCGGAATATTGAATTTAACGGGAAGGTAAATGCGGGAGGTTTTGAAATTATAGGGAAGCAGTTTACTGTACGGTATGATAGCTTCTTGATCAATCTTAAAAAAATAGATTCCATTCGGTTTTATCTCAATGAAAAGGATGGATCTAGAACGAGATTGAAAAATGTAATGCAGGTGTCAGACTCATCTGGCTCACAGTCTAGTGGAAGGCTTTTTATCAATCTGCCTAACAATAAGTCAGGTAGAATAAAACAATCGAACTACCCAAGAATGGATGCTAGCGAAGGTGGCGTGGTTTACTTTGGTGAACATAAAATAGTAAGTGGTGAAAATGACCACTCGATTCAATTTGGGGAAAAGGAAGGCCTTTATTTTATAGCCCCTCCATTCAAAATGGATAGCTTAAACTATGTTGACTCGAAGGCCATGAAATTTGATGGTGAGTTTAAGTCCAGTGGTATTTTCCCCGATTTCAAAGAGAAGCTCCATACCATGAAGGATAAGTCCTTAGGATTTGAGCATCCAGTTCCATCTTCGGGTTATCAACTATACAGGGGGGAAGGTAAAATGCACGGCACAATCAACCTCGACAACTCGGGCTTGAAAGCAACAGGCCAGATTGATTATTTGGCATCGCACATTGAATCAACTGATTTTCTATTTACTCAAGATTCAGTTTCTGCAAGAGGTAAGAAAGGTGAGATTAAAGAAATGACCATTGGTAATACTTCTTTCCCTCAAGTAACTTTTCCTGAATTTAAAATGAATTGGTTGCCTAAGAAAGACAGCCTATCCCTAAAGAATTTAAAAGAACCCTTTACATTATACAAAGGATTAGCCCAGTTAAAAGGATCTTTAACGGTTACCCGAAAGGGTGTGTTGGGGAGTGGCACGCTTATAACACCAGGCACAGAATCTATTTCCAAAGAATTAAAATTTGAGGGTAAAGAATTTTCAGCTCATCATACGGTATTCAAAGTAAAATCTGATAATCCTGATAAGCCAGCACTCTTAGGTAAGAATATTAGTTTGATTTTTAATCTTGAAAAAAACTATGCTGATATTAGTCCCGAAGTAGAAGGTGATGCTGCTATAGAGTTCCCATTCGCACAATTTAAAACCTCTATACCACAAGCCCGTTGGGATTTAAAGACCCAAAAAATAGAAATGAACAGGCCAGCCAATGTGCCAATTGAAAAATCATACTTTTATACAACACGCAAAGATTTAGATTCTCTTAGGTTCAATGCTGAAAAAGCTGAGTACGACATTAAGAAACAAGAACTGAAAGTAAGTGGCATACCCTATATTATTGTAGCCGATGCAAAGATTACCCCAGAAAATAATCAAGTATTAATTTTAGAAAACGCTAAGATTGGTCAATTAAAAAACACAACTATCGTGTTGGATACATTGAATAGCTATCACCGACTCACTGATGGCGTGGTAGACATTATTTCAAGGAGAGAATTCTCAGGTTATGCTACCTATCAATATGTGAATGCTAAAAATGATACGTTCCCCATCAAGATGACTAACTTTCATTTGGAACCCATAGCAGCCGAGCCTTTGCAAGCTGATAATACTGTTGCTACCACAAAAAAGACAAAGAAGATCACGATTTTTTCAAAGACAAATAAGCAGCCCCTTGTTGCTGCCAAGCAAACTGTAGCCAATGGCGCTGTTACGGCTGAGGCTAAACTTCACTTGGCTCCAAACATTTTATACAAGGGTGAGATGACGATGTATGCGTCTAAACCTGCTTTGCAATTGAAAGGTTTTGTTAAGCTCGATCTAAAAAAAGTAAAAGGCCATGACCTTTGGCTAAGTTATGAAAACACCGGGGATGAAAAAGAAATTTACATTGACTTTGATAAGGCGTTGACTGACGAAGGTAAAAAACCTGATGCTGGTCTTCATTTTGCTGATGACAACAGTCTTTATATTTCATTCATCAGCACTAAAAAAGCAGATGAGCACGAGGATTTTTTTATCCCAAGTGGTTCGCTTTTCTTCGATCATGAAAAGAATGAATTTAAAATAGAAGACAAAGAAAAAGCTCTTGGAAACAAATTATCAGGAAGAGTATTTTCTTATAATGAAGATACGCAAGATGTGCGCTTTGAAGGGCCTGTAAATTTCTTCAAGAGCAGCAGCGATTTCAAATTAACCTCATCGGTAATTGGCAGCGGCAATTTAGAAACCAACGATATTAAAATGAACTCATTACTTGTGAGTGAAATGAACATACCTCCAGCTGCGTATCAACTTATGGCGGCATCCCTGAAAGAGGTTATAAAGAATGAAGGCGGCAGCGAAGGCTTGGGCGATCAATCAGAATTGCTCTATAAAATCGCGGATATTGTTGGCGAAAAAACAGCAAAAGATTATGAGCAACAAGCCTTGAAAAATTATGTCTCAGTCGGCACAATTCCACAATTGGCAAAGCCGCTCGTATTCTCAAATGTAAATTTGAAGTGGTCGCAAAAGCAAAAATCGTTTTTCAGTGAAGGTGCCATTGGTATTAGCAATAGTTTCAGAAACGATATCAACGGAGGGTTTGAGGGCTTCATGGAAATAAAAAAAGATGAAGGAGGCAATCCTATTTTTCATGTGTTCTTTAAAGCATCGCCAGAAGTATGGTATTATTTTGGGTATGAAGACAATCGCTTGATGGTGCACTCGGGAGACGACAATTTTAATCAGATTATCGTCAAAAAAACAAATGCCGCCAAGGCAAAAGTAGGTGAACTAGTTTTTGTTCCTGGTAGCAACGATGATGCGCTAAGCTTCATTAATCGGTTTCGCAAAATGTACTATGGTGTTGATGTTCCTTATGATTTAAGCAGCGGATCTACCACCACAAAAAAATCGAACAAAAAGAAGGAAGAGAAAAAAGAAGATGATGGATTTTAGTAATGGATAATCAAAAACTAAGATGCTTTCTATCTTATTCTACTGGGCTGGCATAACTTACTCAAGCACCGATTCTATCGCATCAAGTTTCTCTTCTGTAAATGCACCACTGGTTACATACACGATTATGCCCTTGGCATTAAGCACAAAAAAATAGGGTATTTCTCGGCTATCGAAATTCAAACTTTCTTTATAGGATTTCAGTTGCCCCTTATAAAACAGTACATAGGGTAGTAATTGTGGATCTACTTTTTTCAGGGCTTTTCGCTTCACCATCCCGGTGGCGGCCGCATTCACGCCTGTGAGCATGGGCACAAAGAATACGTTCACATCATGACCAAAATCTTTCATTATACCTTGGGGTTTATCAATAAACTTTTCAAATACCGGTTGAAACCAGGTTACAAGCTCGTCTTCCGCTTTTTTTGAATAGGCTAAACCTAACAATGTAAATTTACCCTTCACACTATCAGGCAACTTCACTTTTACATCGTTTACTGTTTCTGTTTCCATCGCAGGAAAGGGTTTGCCAATCAATTGATTTTGGCTTCTTGCCTGACTTAAGGTAGCTACGAGTAGCGTAAGAATTATAAATCTCATAGCTGCAAATTTTTCTATATGTTTGGAGAAAATGTAAGATATCATATATCCAACTTCGCATTCAGAAAGCAATGCAACCTTTTAGATATAAAATGAATCTTCACGAAGTAACTAAAATTCTATGAACAAGACCATTATCTTATTGTTAATCTCCATTACTTCTTTCGGACAAACCAAGATTGAGTCTGCAAGAAAATTAATAGAGGAGAGAAAATTTATTGAAGCTAAGGCGTTATTAACCCCGATAAAAAGTGGTTTACCAGTTTATGCTGATGCCCAATACTACTTAGGGAGAATTGCTGCCGAAGAAAAGAAATATGATGATGCCGCAGATTTTTTTGAAGAAGCAATAGAAGCCAATGATAAAGTAGCTGACTATCATAGCTGGTTGGGTAATACTTATGGAGCCATGGCTCAGAATGCAAACATTTTTAAACAAACCATTCTGGCACCTAAAATGAAGAAAGAATGGGAACTTGCTGTGGCCTTAGACGCGAAAAACTTGGAGGCAAGAACATCCTTAATTCAATATTACTTACAAGCACCAAGCCTTGCGGGAGGAAGCGTGGAAAAAGCCAAAGAGGTAGCTAATCAAATAATAAAAATAAAACCTGCCGAAGGCCACCGCCAATTAGGCAATGTGCTGCTTTATGAAAAGAAGACTGTTGAAGCTGAAAAGGAATTTCAAGAAATGGCAAAGGCTGACCCAATGTATATTTCTGCTTTAGCAAATTTTTATACAAGCCAAAAGAAATACGAACAGGCATTTTCACTTTTTGAAGAAGCTTTAAAAAAGAATGCCGATGACATGACTGCCGTCTATCAGCTAGGCAGAACAAGTGCGCTTTCTGGATTGAAATTGGATCGTGGGGAAGACTGCTTGAAAAGATACTTACTCTATAAACCAAAAATAAATGAGCCGTCACTTGCTGGCGCAAATATGAGGCTTGCACAAATTAATGAGAAGCGTGGCAACAAAACTGAAGCAAAAAAATTGTTCGAGCTTGCCTTGAAAGGAGATGAATCGCTTAAAGAAGCCAAAGAAGGATTAGTCCGCGTTTCAAAGTAAAACTTGACGGCCTCTTTAAATTGGCTAGTTGAATAGCGGAGGTTTTTTTTCATCCCATTCAGTAGCATCTTGAATCTTCTTCCCAAACAAAATAAGATTGGCTTCACCAAATAGTTTACCCAAAAATGAAATGCTAGTGGGGCTGCCTTTTTCATTGAACCCATTAGGAATAACTAAGCACGGGTTTCCCGTAAGGTTAGTGAGCAACAATTGAGAGCCACCAAAACTAGGCGCAACAATCACATCAAAGTTTTTTGTTTTCTCATAATATTCTTGAATTATTTCCGTGCGAATGCGTGAGGCATTTATGTACTCGACTGCTGGAATAAAGCGAGCCGCGCGAAAAGTATTTGGCCATGCCCACTTACGTTGATCTGTTAACAAACTATCGCGATTAGAGCGGGTAAGTTCATCAAAAGCAGCAGCCGCTTCTGCCGAAAGCATAAGCCTGACGGCACTTAGCGGAAGCTCTGTGGATATGTCAACTGGTACTAATTCCACGCCAAGTGATTTTATTATCTCTAATGTTTTCAGATCATTATTTTTTGTTGGATAGTTAGCATCAAACAAACTTTTGAGATAGCCAACCCTCAACTTTTTAACATCTGCTTTTGCATTATAATTGAAGGCAGTATTTTTGGTAGAAGCATCTTTCTCATCGGCACCACGAATAGCATTCAATACAATTCCACAGTCCAAAGAAGAGCGACACAATGGACCGATCTTATCCATGCTCCAACTCAAAGCCATTGCTCCATTTCTGCTTACTCTTCCAAAAGTTGGGCGCAAGCCCGTTGCTCCGCAGCGAGTGGAGGGAGAAACAATAGAGCCAAGCGTTTCTGTGCCTATCGCGAAAGCAACCAGGCCAGCAACCGTGGCTGATGCCGAGCCAGCAGATGATCCACTTGATCCTTGTTTTAAATCCCACGGATTTTTGGTAACGCCTCCATACCAAATATCGCCCATGGCCAGTGCGCCTAGCGTTAACTTTCCTAACAACACAGCACCTGCTTCATCTAATTTTTTCACCACAGTTGCTGTCTCTTCCAATACTTGCCCTTTGTAAGGTGCCGCTCCCCAAGTTGTCTCGATTCCTTCCACCGAGAGTAAATCCTTTATCCCGTAAGGTATACCATGCAGTGGGCCACGGTATTTTCCTTTACTGATCTCTTCATCAGCAATCTTGGCTTGTCTTAGCGCGGAGTCTTCCAACAGCGTAATCAAACATTGAAGCGTATCCGCATATTTTTTTATCCGTGTGAGATAGAGCTTGGTTAGTTGAGTAGAAGTTATCTTTTTCGATTTGATAAGCACTGCTAATTTGTACACAGGATAAAAGGCAAGATCATTGATGTTATCAGGAAGCTTTACCTCCGTTGGCAAGCCCCAATCAATATCTTTCTGTTGATTGTCAACTAAAAATCCAACTGGCAGTGGATTGAACACCAACGACATGCCCACACTATTTTTTAATTTATACTTATGGATTGCCTGAAAGGAATTTTGGTACTCTTGCAAATTGGATAATAAAGAATCGCGCTCAGCTTTTGTAAACGAGAGATCATAGTACGGCTCGATCTGCTCAGTGGGCGATTGGCCTTGAGCTGCAATGCTTACTAGGAATAATGTCACTGAAACAACAATGGCTTTTCTTATCACCGATAGTGAAGAATTATTGTATGAAGTTTTCATAATTTTGTTTTTACTAAAACTATTGAATCTTATTATTGTTTTCAAACCTGCTAAATGTAATGACCAAAAACTATTTTTTAAAAATCTTCAATTTTAATGTTTGGGCAAACCGAAAAATAATTGCCACAATAATTAGCCAAAACGCTTCCGATGAAAAGATACTTTCAATTTTTGCTCACTTGGTGAGTGCACAATTTATTTGGCTTAATAGAATCATAGGGCTGCCAAAAAGTGAATACTTGTTGTGGGGCAATTATTCGCCTGATCAATTAAAAGAAATGGTTGAAATGGCCTCAGAGCAATGGCTAGAATTTATTAACACAACCGAAACATTTGATCGGGAACTTAAATACACCAACTATGTTGGAGACTTTTATGAAAGTAACATCAGCGACATAATGATACACTTAGTTAATCATGGCTCTTATCATCGTGGGCAGGTTGCATTACTGCTTCGAGAAAAAGGATTCGAGCCTGTAAATACTGACATGATAACGTATGATAGGGTTATCAGAGGTCAGCTTAAAGATTGAACACTTACCAATTATTAACTATAAACAATCTAAAATGAAAAGATCAATTTTACTTTTAATACTCATTTTCAGTAGCCTGTTCACATGGGCACAAAACAAAGAAACGATTTGTCACACGCCTGCAACTGACAAGTTTGCCGTGTTTGCTTCCAACAAAGAATTCAAAAAAATGCATCCTAACCCACTCGCCTATGTTCACGAAAGTGCTGAAGGTGGCAAAAGCATTACCATCAAAACCGCTGGTGCCGATGCCAATGCCTACATTATAGAAGCAAAAAAGAAGACTAATAACTGGGTGTTTGTATTTCAAGAATGGTGGGGCTTGAATGACCACATCAAGCGTGAAGCCGAAAAATTATATACAGATCTAGGCAACGTGAACGTAATTGCTTTGGATATGTATGATGGCAAACTAGCAACCGATCCGCAAGCGGCAGGAAAATACATGCAAGAGTTTAAGCAAGATAGAGGCAACGAAATTGTGAAAGGTGCATTGGCATATGCTGGCCCAAATGCAAAAATAGGAACGATCGGTTGGTGTTTTGGCGGAGGGCAATCTATGCAGGCCAGCCTTACGGCAGGTAAGCAAGCAGTTGCTACCGTAATTTATTATGGTCAACCAGAAGATAATTTAGATCGCTTAAAAAACCTTAACTCGGATGTACTTGACATCTGGCCAACACAAGATAAGTGGATCAACAAAGACGTAACAGATAAATTTGAAGCAAACATGAAGGCTGCGGGTAAAAAACTTACCGTAAAACCTTACGATGCAGATCATGCTTTTGCCAACCCAAGTAATCCTAAATATAATAAGGAGTTTACGGCAGATGCCTACAAACACACCTTAGAGTTTTTTAAGGCGAGGTTGAAATAATAATTTTAAGAATAAAGAAAACCCGAAGCAACCACTTCGGGTTTTTTTATGATTTGATTTTTCTATAGTTAATATGGGTATCCTATTATGACTATTAAAAGAACTACCTTTCAATTCTCATCACTAACATCTCAATACTCATATCTATAGTATGAAAGCCTCCGATCTAATTGCCAATCACATAAAAAAAGTTGTTGTTATTGGTCCTGAATGCACAGGCAAATCAGACTTGTCAAAATTTTTGGCCGACCACTTTAAAACTGTTTGGGTGCAAGAATATGCTCGCGCTTATTGCAACAAACTTATTCATGGCTATGAGCAAAGTGATCTTACTAAAATTGCCAACGGCCAAGGCCGAATGGAAGACGAATGGATATACGATGCCAACCGTGTGTTGATTTGCGATACTAATGCCGTAGTAGTTAAAGTGTGGAGTGAATTCAAATATAAAAATTGTGATCCCGATATCATCAAACAAATTACAGAGCGCCATTACGATTTATATTTGCTCACTTACGTGGATGTGCCGTGGGAAGAAGACAAGCAACGCGAGCACCCCGACAAGCGCGAACAACTATGGCAAATTTTTAGCGATGAGTTATCTAAATTAAATGTTCCTGTTGTTGATATTAGAGGATCGAGGGACGAGCGAAGGAAGAAAGCGATTGAAGCGATTGACCAAGTACTTGGTTCAGAGTTATAAAGTTCAGAATTTTGAGACATCGTTTTATAACATGTCTTACATCTTAACGTCTCATGTCTAATTCCAGTCCATACGCATCGTTGCAAATAAAAGATTTTAGGCTTTTTATTTTTGCTAGGCTCTGCATCACATTGGCTATTCAAATACAAGGCACCATCGTTGGTTGGCAAGTGTATGAGCTCACGCACGATCCTCTTTCACTTGGTTTGATTGGTTTGGTGGAAGCCATTCCCGCCATTACCGTTTCATTGTATGCTGGCCATGTGGCAGACATAACGGACCGCAAGAAAATTATCATCCCCACTATTGCTATTTTATTTATTTGTTCTGCCTTACTATTATTTTTCACGTTAGATCTTGGGAAAGTTGTTTTCTCTTATGGAGCTATCCCCATTTATGTTGTTATTTTTATAAGTGGCATAGCACGTGGTTTTTTATCGCCTGCTACGTTTTCATTTATGCCACAACTTGTGCCGCGCGAACTGTATGCCAATGCCATTTCATTGAACAGCACTTTCTGGGAAGCTGCCGCCATTGGTGGCCCTATGTTGGCAGGCTTTGTCTACGCTTTCTTTGGCATTTCAACTTCCTATTTTGTTGATGCTCTTTTGATGGCCACAAGCCTTATCATTTATTTAAACATTGCCAACCGACCTGTGCCACCATCGCAAAGTGAACAAAGTGTGGGTGCTAAAATTAAGGAGGGGTTGACTTTTGTCTTTAGTAATCAAATTATTTTAGCTGCCATAAGCCTTGATCTGTTTGCTGTTTTGTTTGGCGGTGCTGTTGCGCTGCTTCCTATTTTCGCGAAAGAGATTTTACAGGCTGGCCCCGAAGGCTTAGGATTATTGCGAGCAGCACCAGCAGTGGGTGCGGTAGCTATAGCAGTATACCTTACTCACAATCCCATCAAAAAAAATATCGGCAAAATACTTCTATGGTGCGTTGCCGGATTTGGATTGACCATGATTGGCTTTGGTCTCTCCACAAACTTTTGGCTATCGATTGGCTTGCTTGTAATGAGCGGCATGTTTGATAGCGTTAGTGTGATTGTAAGAAGCACCTTGATCCATACGCTCACACCAGAAAACATGAAGGGCCGTGTATCAGCCGTGAACAGTATTTTTATAGGTTCGTCTAACGAAATCGGTTCATTCGAATCAGGCTTTGCTGCCAAGTTAATGGGTGTCGTGCCTTCCGTTGTGTTTGGTGGATTGATGACGCTTGGCGTAGTCGGTGTTACAAGTGTGAAAGCGAAGAAGTTGAGGGGTCTTCACTCGGTAAGCTGAACAAATTGAAAATCTTTTTAATCCCAAAATTAAAAAATTCTGATCTGATCATTGTTGCTGCATCTGCATTTCCTGATGTCTCCTGTATGAATTTTTGGAAAATGAAGTAATAGGCTCTGGCTCGGCTATCTCACCTACGCTTTCAATAGTTTGTCCATCTTCATACGAAACTGAAACCGCCACTTCAAGCGTATGTTCTGATGTGCCTCTATACGTGCCTTTCACAGGTGAACAATCTAAAAAGTTCTTTCCTACCGCAAGCCTTACGTGATTTTCATTTACAATACAATTATTGGTCGGGTCTATACCCAGCCAGCCATAAAAAGGAATATTGGCTTCCACCCACGCGTGGGTTGCTCCTTCGCCTCGCATACCTGTTTTATTGGGGCAAATATAACCACTCACGTAGCGGGCAGGTACATCAAGCAAGCGAATCATCACTAATAGAATATGAGCAAAGTCTTGACAAACTCCTGACTTTAATTTCCAAACTTCGTCAAGCGTGCTTTCGATTGAAGTTATTCCCTTCTTGTACTTAAAGTTTTCAAAGACAAAAGCACAAAAGTGTTTAATCATAACCAGTGGAGTGCCGCCATTGCTTTTAATATCATCCACTATTTTTATTGCTTCAGGCAGCAAAACAAAGTGCTCTTGTTTTAAGAAATCGATAAACTGGGTTTGGTATTTCAATCGCTTCAATTCATTTAATTGTTCTTCGACAGAAGCTGTATCAAGTGGCAACTCCTTAGGTATTGTTATCACCACAAGGCGTGCATCAATCACCAATTCATTGTGCGGGCTTGCATGCGTAAAGGTACCTACTTGATTGCCAAAATAATCCTGATAAACCTCAACAATAGGATTGCCGGTAATCACAATTTCTGATTGCACAACTTCTTGAAACAGATCATTGATAGGATATAGCATAATCTGGTTTGCGCTGTCGCGAACGGGAACTTCATAACTATATTTAGTTACGTGCCTGATTTTAAATTTGGACATGAAGATTTTTTTTAACTGTAAGCAAAGTAATGTTCGTTGAGCAAGCTGCCAATGGCATACAAATCTTGATGTACTCTTTTTAGGTAAGTGTGTAGACCTTCTTCAGCAATCATCTGCACATTATAATATTGAACGGTGCTTCGCAACCTGCCAATCATAACATTTATTTTATTGAAACTATCCATATTACGATCGTTGCGCAAGCGATCAAAATACCGTTGCACTCTGCTTACAGAGTATTCCACGGATCGGGGAAAATGATTATTAAAAATAATTTGATCCAAAATATTTCTTGGTTCAAATCCCGAGCGATAATTTTTTAGGTATAGTTCATAACCTGAAATTGATAGAAGAAAATATTTCCAATTGGTGGTTTCGGCCGCTTTGTTCAAATCATAAGCGAAGTCGCTAAACTTTACATCCAAGATATCGGCCGATTGAATAGCTCTCTCTAGGTATCTGCCAATGTTCATAAAACACATGCCTTCACCACGTGGCATCGTAATTTCAGCAGTGCCATAATAGAGCATTCCTTGTCTTACCAATCCATCGAGCACTGTTATCGGATCTTCCTCGTGTAGCATTTTTTCCAAACGCTCTTCGCGAACAATATGATAAAACTCATTCAGGCATTGCCATACTTCTTTGGTAATATGGTCTTGAACTGAGCGTGCGTTTTCGCGTGATTTAGTAACCATATTCACTACTGAATTCGAGTTGTCTTTATCCAACACCATATAATTCAGTACAGCTCTGCTATTGTTTTCAATCAACGCAATTTCTTCATCAGGAAGAAAAGAGAAGACTTTCAACACGGGTCTCCAGCTGAAATCACTTTGATTATCTTGGGAGGAAGCATAATTGATTCTCAACATGCGCAAAATACCATCGGTGCGCTCCATGTAGCGCGACATCCAGTACAACGAATCAGCAACTCTACTTAGCATCAATTTTTATTTTCAAGTTGAACATCTCTACACCGATAACACCCATGTGTCTTTACTTCCACCACCTTGCGATGAGTTAACTACTAATGATCCTTCACGCAGGGCAACGCGCGTTAATCCGCCAGGCACAATCTCGATACCTTGTGGGCCGCACAATGCAAAAGGCCTTAAGTCTAATCTTCTCGGTTGTGCTTTACCATTAATAAAACATGGCCCTGCCGAAAGACTTATTGTTGGTTGTGCAATAAACTGGCGCGGGTCTTTCAAAATCTCCTTTTTGTATTCTATTATCTCTTGCTCCGTGGCCGCGTGTCCCATCAACATTCCATAACCACCCGATTCATTTGTTTTCTTTATCACCATTTTGTTGATGTTCTCCATCACATACTTGCCTTCATCTGCATTGCCAAGTTGATAGGTTGGCACATTTTTCAACAAGGGCTCTTCATTTAAATAGTAGCGAATCATTTCTGGCACATATACATAAATGGCTTTATCATCGGCAACACCATTGCCAACAGCATTTACAATGGCAACATTTTTTTTGCGATACGCTGACATAATTCCGGAAACACCCAACTCACTTTCTGGATTAAAAACTAGTGGATCTAAAAAGTCGTCATCTACTCGCCTATAAATTACATCCACCTGCTGCAAGCCCACGGTGGTTTTCATGTAGACTTTATGATTATCAACAATTAAATCACGACCCTCCACCAACTCAACACCCATAAGCCTTGCCAGCGTTGTATGTTCAAAGTAAGCTGAGTTATACATACCAGGAGTAAGCAGTACCACAGTAGGGTTAGACACTTGCCTTGGCGATAACGACACTAAATTCTTGTGAAGAATATTAGGATACTGCATAACCGGTCTCACATTGTTTTGCGGAATTAGATCAGGGAAAATGCGCTTCGTTATTTCCCTATTCTCAATCATATAAGATACTCCAGAAGGAGTTCTTAAATTATCTTCCAGAATATAAAACGTGCCATCATAATCGCGTATCAAATCAATGCCAGCAATGTGAACATAAATATCAAACGGCACATTTACGCCTTGCATTTCGCGCAAGTAATGAGGGCATGAATAAATCAACTCAACCGGAACAATGCCATCTTTGATGATGAACTGTTCATGATATACATCTTTCAGAAATAAGTTGAGAGCCTTGAGCCGCTGCGTTATACCACTTTCAATAAAATCCCACTCTGAAGCTGTAACAATACGCGGTATAATATCAAACGGAAAAATCTTTTCGATGCCTTCGCCACTGGAATAAACCGTGAACGTGATGCCTTGGCTCATGAACAAGCGCCTAGCCAATTCTTCTTTCTTGGCCAACTCTTCAATAGGGATCTGATTTAAAAAATCATATACACCTTGATAAGGTTTGCGCACGGCTGATTGATCATGCATCTCATCCCAAGTGCCATTGATGAGAGGGTAGTTATCAAAAACGGAAGGTGTCTTCATTCTGTCGAATGTAAGTGTTCGTTACCATAACAAGAAGTTTTGATGAAATAAATTTTATGCAAACGAGTTCTGAAATGCAATAAGCTTCAGGCTTCACGCTACAAGCGTACGAATCTTAAAACTTGTAACTAGAAGTTAGTAGGCTCACAACTCTTCACTACTTTAAAATAGGATGACGTTTGAAGGGCTTGCTATCATCAAACAGCTTTCGGTAAGTAACGTGTTTCTTTGAAACGATGGCCCCCACTTGCTCTACCACTAAAATCATCTTGGGATTGAAGTCGCCAATCCAATTCATTTCATATTCATCGTAGCGTTTGTATTTGTCTTGAAGTATGGATCGAGCAGCTAATATCATCGCTCCATCGGTGCCCTTACCTTGATGAGCTGGCACAATGCCAAACAAAATACCAAACGCTTTTCTATTGGTTTTGCGAATGGTGTGATAAACAAATTTAAGTTTGCCTAGCCAGTCTAATTTTCCATTTACGTATTTGAATATTTGGTTGATCTCAGGCAACGAAAGAAAAAAGGAAATCGGTTCACCTTTATAAAATCCAAAATATAAAAGACGGTGATCCATGATGGGTTTCATCTGCTTTACAATCAATTGGGTTTGCTGTTGTGTTAGCTCAGGGCTTTCGGCACGGTTGGCCCATGCACCATTGTAAACAATTCGCAAGTACTCGGCCAATTTTGGTATCTCCGATTTTTCTAAATGCCTAAAAACATAATCCTTATTCGAGGCCAAGTGATCAGCCTTCTCTTGCAATCGTGGAGAAAGTGGTTCCATTACTTTTCTTGCAAAAGTTAACTGATTGAAATAAACCTGAAATCCATAGGCTTCAAAAAAATCTTTGTAGTAAGGAAAGTTATAATTGCATTGATAATTGGGTTCTTTGTCAAAGCCTTCCACCAGCAAACCCCACCACCGGTCGCGACTACCAAAGTTGATAGGCCCATCCATTGCCTCAATGCCCTTGCTTTGAAGCCACGTTTTGCACTGATCAAACAATATAAAAGCAGCTTCCTTACTTTCAATACACTCAAATAAGCCCATGCCACCTGTGGGTTGATCATTGCCCTTATTCATAGTTTTCTTATCGTGGAAAGCAGCCACCCGCCCAATGGTTTGGTTGTTCTCATCTTTCAAAATCCATCTTGCTATTTCACCATGCCGAAAGGCTTTATTTTTCTCTTTATCAAAAACACTGATAATATCCTTATCGAGCGGGCGAATCCAATTGGGCGAATCTTTATAGAGCCTTACTGGCAGCAGTAAAAACTCATTTATATCAGCTTCTGTAATAACTTCTTTGGTTGTCATTCTTAATATATATTTTAGTAAATCACAATTAACAAAAGTAGTTTTATATAAATGAATACAATCTTAAAACAAAAATTCAAAATCACTGCCGATGTTAATGTGCAAACTATAAGTGCGCCTACGCCTTACGCATTCAATCAACAACTTAAGATTGCCAACGGTAAATCAATATTCATAGTGTTTGTTCAATCTCAACAAGAGGTAAAACTTGCAGCAAAATTTATTCAACCAACGTTGCAAGATGAAGCCATTTTATGGTGTGTATATCCTAAAAAAACTTCTGGAATTAAAACCGATATCAATCGAGATACAGGTTGGGATCTCCTTACGGGAAAGGGACTTGAGATTGTTTCGGCTCTTTCTGTTGATGCTCCTTGGTCTGCCCTGCGATTCAAATCAAAAGACAGCATGAAGACTAATCTTCGCGACCAACCCAAAGTTGAATTCACCATGCCATTACAACTTGAAGCTTTGCTCATCAAAAATTTAAAGGCAAAAGTATTTTTTGAAACTCTCAGCTACACCAACCGAAAGGAGTATGCTCTTTGGATAAGCTCTGCAAAGCGCGAAGCAACATTAGAAAAAAGATTGAATGACACGCTTGATAAATTACTCTCAGGAAAGAAAAATCCTTCGGAGAAATAATGTTCATCCCCTCTGAGGCAACGATATCCTAAATGTTATTCCATTATCTATTTCACTTGTGGCTTCAATTGTTCCGCCAAGAGCTATAACCTGTGTCTTTGTCATATAAAGACCTAACCCTTTGCCTTCTATGTGAAAGTGGAATCGGTTATACAGTTTAAATAATTTATCGGAATGCCTTGTCAAATCAATTCCCAATCCGTTATCGCTCACGCAAATATTTATATATCCTTCGCCAATTTCTGACCATATTTTAATAATGGGGAGACGGCTCGGGTCACGGTACTTAATGGCATTGCTAACTAGGTTCATTAAAATACTATCGATATAGGGCTTTACAGAGTGAACTTCTTCAACAGCAATAAAATCATGAAAAATTTCAGCGCGCGATTCTTCTATATCCTTTTGCAAGTTGGCCTTTACCAATTGCACTTCTTCGTTCAGATTGATAGTAGAAATTATAGTGCTACTATTTTTTCTTATATCAAGTATTTGACTTAGGTCTTTCACAACACGATCTAATTCTTGCGTTGTAAAAATAAGTTTTTCAATAATCGCCTTTACGTCTTCTTTTGATTTACCTGTTAGCCGCAATACTTCACCAAGGCCAAGAATGCGCGCTACCGGTGCGCGAAGATTGTGAGCGGAAATAAACGCGAATTGTTCGAGTTGATTATTGTGCGATAAAAGTTCCTTCGTTCTATTTGCTACTTCTAATTCTAAGTTTTGATTGTGAAGTGCCATCTCATTATTCTTTATCTCAATAATGTTTCTCGCTTCTTCCAATTCTTTGTATTGCGCAGCCAGCAAATCTCGTTGGGCAGACGTTTCCTCTTGTCCCTGCATCAGTTCTTCATTTTGCGCGGCAAGCTCCTCTCGATTATGAATTAATTCATTGTTCTGCCCTCTAATTTCCTGTTCACGCACCTCCAATTGCTTGTATGTTTCCTGCAATTGCAATGTTCTTTTATCAACTATTTCTTCAAGCTTAACATTTTGCTTTTTAATTGCAATTACCCGCCAGTAATAAAAAGTAATAATGAGAATGAAAGCCAGTAGAGAAACTAATGTCCTGAATAAAATTGTATTCCACCAGGCAGGAGTAATAACAATCTTTATCGTTGCACCTTTTTCATTCCATACATTGTCGTTGTTAGATGCCTTCACACGAAAAACGTACGTGCCCGGATTTAGATTTGTATAGGTAGCAAAGCGCAGATCACCCACATAATTCCAGTCTTTATCAAAGCCATCCAATTTATAAGCATATTGATTTTTGTTACTTGATGTATAGTTTAACCCTACATAATGAATCGAAAAAAACGATTCGGCATAGCTTAATTTTATTTCACTTGTTTCTGTAATTGAGTTTTTTAGAATTGAACTTTCAGGACTGGGGCTAATAGATTGATTGAAAATTTTTAAGTCTGTAATGTAAACTTCGGGTATATTGCTATTGTGCTTTAGGCTATCCGGATAAAATATATTTAACCCATTGCCTCCGGCAAATATTCGCCCTCCGCTATCTTTAAAAAAAGCATTCCTTCTAAATTCAGAGGAAAGCAAACCATCACTCTGGTCATAGGTTTTAAATATCTTTGTTTTAGGATTAAATTCAACTAAGCCATAGGTAGTGCCAAGCCAAAGAATTCCTCTTTCATCCTCCAGAACATTTTTTATTACATTCATCGGCAATCCATCTTTCGTAGTATAGTTAATAAACTCCGTAGGGCTTATCATCTTATGAAGGCCAGCGTGTGAAGCAATCCAGAGGGTTCCTTTACTATCCTCCATAATATCATTTATCCGTTGGCTTACTTCATTGTTGTTTTTAGAAAATTGGAATTCTTTATAAGTTTTCGTTTTAATATCAAATTGACTAAGTCCGTTATAGGATCCTATCCAGATATTTTTTTTACTATCCTCGAATCCAGTAGTTAAAAGTTGATCCCCAGCATGTCGTCCATTCGTTATATTTTCAAAAATGCCCTTCTCTTCATCCTTAAGAATAAACAGTCCACCAAATGTGCAGACAAGCAATTGACCTGAGACGGTAGATTGAAAAATAAAAAAGACATTTTGATTAAACGGATTGTTGTCTTTAGTAGGTCCAAGTAGATAATGCTTGAAACTTTTCCTTTTTTCATCATAACGGTTTATTCCTCCATCCCAATTGCCAGTCCAGATTTGATTTTTATTATCTTCAAATATGCACGTGGTAGCATCGCGGCTTATACTGGTGGCATCGTTTGGGTCATGTTGAAAATGAACAATTTTACTTTTGTCTTGCATAAACACTCCCTCCTCCGTGCCAATCCAAAGGCGGCCTTTGGAATCTCGAAGCACAGAATTTACCAATTTGTTGCTCAAGGGGATATTTATCTCTGAAAAGTTTGTTAAAATTTTGTCATAAACACAAAGACCTTTTGCATATGACCCCACCCAAATGCGGCCTTGTCTATCTTTATACAAAGACCAGATGGAGTTATTTAAAATTGAATTTGGATCATCCTTATCATGCTTAAAATTGGTAAAAGTTTCGGCTTTCATGTTCATCCTTGAAAGGCCTCCATTTTCTGTAGCTATCCAAAGATAATCCCCATCTAAACATATGTCGAGAATAGCATTTACAAGCAGTCCTGGTTTAGTAGTTTGGTTAGTAGAGGCCACTGTATAATTCTTGAACTTCTTTGTTGTGGGGTCATACCTACTCAGTCCGCTTCGTGTATCAATCCATAAAATGCCACGATCATCCTTTAATAATTTTTGGATATAATTGCTTAGCAAACTGTTGTCATTTTTAGGGTCGTGCAGAAATTGCTGCCATAGGTTTGTTTTTTGATTCCAGTAAAAAAGGCCATTCTCTCTAGTGCCCAACCAAAATTCATCGGTTGACTGCTGTTGTATTGTGAATATCGGATCATTGGAGGGGAAGAGGAAAAACTTCTTCCATTCATTTGTCTTATAACTATACCTCGCCATCAACGCTTTTGAGTCAAGCACCCCACCTATCCAGATGTTGTGATCACTATCTTCCATAATGTTCATGATCTGGCAATTTGCCATCGAGAACTCATCAATTCTAATAAAGTTGTCAGTCTTTCTGTTGTAACGATGTAGGCCTGAGTTGCTTGTTGAAATCCAGATTGTGCCACGACTATCCTCAATCATTGATTGGATATTGTTCTTTATAAGAGAAGTTGTGTCGTTTGGTATGTTGCGATAGATTTTAAAGTCATAGCCATCATATCGATCTAGGCCATCCTCTGTACCTACCCATATAAAGCCCTGTGTATCTTGAATGATGCCTGTTATGTTGGAATCAGAAATCCTGACTTTTGATTCTACTTTTCTAAACTTAAACTTCTTTTCAATTATTTGTCCACGGCACTCTAATCCAACTGAGGTTAGAACAATGAATAAAATAATAAGGCCTACAAAGTCCTTTCTAAACATAATGTATAGTTAAGATTTATACAATTTCTTAATTAAAGATTTATAAGACAAGCTTTTTCTTTTGGAGAACTTATCTTAGTGCGTCTCTATAAACTGTTCATTTCCTTCTCTTTTGGAGAGAGAAAGGGTTAATGTAGTGCAAATGAGTTTCGATTCTGATTCATCGTTCAACAACTCCGTGAGTTTTCGGGGGCATTCATTTTTAGTGACGATCAGTAGATTTTTTAAGAGTAAGTTTGATATTTTCTTAACTCTTCAATTATAAAAAGTACTTTAAAAGCTTAGCACACTTGCAAGAGGCAATAGAAAAACCCCGTCCCCAATTAGTCGGTAATATCTTTTGATGAGACTCTGGTTTCTGAAAACGAAAAGCACGCCAAGTACTATATTCATTGATAGCAAGATAATCTCGTAGGCAAAGTTTTGATTTAACCTAAGTTGTGAAAGAAATATCCCGACAGCTATAATCACAAGTAGAAGAAAGAAGAATTTTGTCTGAGCCTCGCCTTTGATAACTGCAAAAGAAAAAGTGTTGTCCTTCAAATCAGATTTCCTTTCCATTATTGAAAACAAAATCAGGTTCATTAAAGCTGTTATCGAAAAGTGTATAAGTAATAATTGCTGATGGGAATTGATTGGATCTTTTAGTTGCGAAAGAACCGGAAGCGAGACACCCCACGTATAAAATATTGCCACAACTATTTCTTTAAACGATCGAAGGTATTTATTGAACAAGAGATAAATTAGTACTACCAATGCCAACGCAGATCCTGAAAAAATTAACTCTTGCGGAAGAAAAAACAAGAGTGAAAGATTGACGAGCAAAATACTGATAGTAATTTTTACAAGGATTTTAAAATTATCTTGATGAAACTGATGCCGCTCTGTGCTTGCTTTCTTCTTTAATTTTTTTACATCTAGCAAATGGTCTATTGTGTAAATCAACCAAACAGTTGTGCCCAATAGTATCAGCGATACTGCTGAAGTTTTTACATTAAAAACCTTAAAGAAAAAGTAAGCGGAGACCATTGCTCCAAACGTTACGTCAAGGCTAAGGATATTAATTTTTTGAAGAAATCTAATCAGCATTCAACTTTCGTTAAAACAAAAAACCCGGCTTTTAACCGGGTTATTTAAAAATTTAAATACTCATATACTTATGCTGACTTCAATGCCTCAGCTCCAGCAACGATTTCCAAAATCTCTTTTGTAATGGCTGCCTGACGAGTTCTATTGTATGTCAATTTTAATTCTTTCAATAGTTCACCCGCGTTTTCTGTAGCCTTATCCATGGCAGTCATCTGAGCGCCATTAAAAGCAGCGTTAGAGTCCAACAAGGCTTTGAATAGGTGAGTGTTTAAAGATTTAGGAATCAAGCCCTCTACAATTTCTTCTCTGCTTGGCTGATAGATGTAATCAATCTCTTTACCTTTTTTATCAGCACTTGGCAACACTGGCAAAAATTGCTCTACCTGTAAAATTTGAGTAGCTACATTTTTAAACTCGTTATAGATGATTTCGATTTTGTCGTAGTCACCTTTCTTGTATGAATTCATTAAAAATTCAGAAGCATTGGTAGCTGCTGCAAAGGTCAGGTTTTGAAAAACAGTGGCGTATTCCTTTACAACCGGATAATTTTTCTTATTGAAAAACTCAAGTGCTTTTTTACCGATAGGCAACACATGCAAGTTGCCTTTAGCTGCTTGCGAAGAATATTTTTCAATGATTAAGTTGTTGGTTGCTTTAAAGATATTGCTGTTGAAAGATCCACAAAGACCACGGTCTGAACTCACAACAACAATTAAAATCTTCTTTTCTTCGCGAATGGTATTGTACCAATTAGCTCCGTCTCCACCAGCTCCTGATAGGTTTTTTAACAGCAAAGAAAGCTTTTGCGCGTAAGGACGAATCTGCGTAATGCGATCCTGAGATTTTCTCAACTTGGCAGCCGCCACCATTTTCATGGCTTTGGTAATCTGCTGCGTAGAGCTTACTGATACAATCCTACTTTTTACTTCCTTTAAACTGGCCATCCAAATAGTTGATTTGTTAATTCGTTGATTCGTTAATGACTGAATTGATTAACGAATCAACAAATCATTTTATTAACGAATTAATATTTCCCTGCTAAATCTAGAGCAACTCTCTTAATAGTTTCTGCATCTGCATCTTCAAACTTACCTGCTTTAAAGTTATCCAACACTTGTCTGTATTGGGCTCTTAATAATGAGGTAAATTCCTTTTCAAACTCTACAACTTTATTAACAGGCACCTTGTCAATATAACCTTTAGTTGAGGCAAGAATCATCGCTACTTGCTCTTCAACAGGCACGGGCGCATATTGAGGTTGTTTCAATACTTCCAAGTTTCTGCGACCACGCTCAATGGTAAGTTTGGTAGAAGCATCCAAATCGGAACCGAACTTAGAGAAAGCCTCCAATTCGCGGAACTGTGCTTGATCCAATTTTAATGTACCGGCTACTTTCTTCATAGATTTTATCTGAGCCGATCCTCCCACACGTGAAACTGAAATACCTACGTTAATCGCAGGACGGATACCGGAGTTGAATAAGTTGGTCTCAAGAAATATCTGACCGTCTGTAATTGAAATTACGTTGGTTGGGATATATGCAGAAACGTCATTCGCTTGAGTTTCAATTATAGGTAGGGCAGTTAAAGAACCTCCACCTTTTACCAAATGTTTGATAGAAGCTGGCAGGTCATTCATCTTAGAAGCCAACTCATCATTAGCAATAATTTTTGCAGCTCTTTCAAGCAAACGAGAGTGAAGATAGAACACATCACCAGGATACGCTTCACGTCCTGGAGGTCTTCTCAACAACAAAGATACTTCACGATATGAAACTGCTTGCTTAGACAAATCGTCATAAATAACCAACGCTGGTCTTCCTGTATCTCTAAAAAATTCCCCCACTGCTGCACCTGTAAACGGAGCAAAGAATTGCATCGGTGCAGGGTCGGAAGCTGAAGCAGAAACTATAACAGTATAAGGCATTGCACCAGCTTTCTCCAATGTGTTAGCTACACCCGCAACAGTAGAGGCTTTCTGGCCAATGGCTACATAGATACAATACACAGGCTTACCACTTTCGTAGAAACCTTTCTGATTGATGATAGCATCGATGGCAACAGCAGTTTTACCTGTCTGACGATCGCCAATGATCAACTCCCGCTGACCACGACCAATAGGAATCATCGCATCAATCGCTTTGATACCCGTTTGAAGAGGTTCATTAACTGGCTGGCGGAAAATTACGCCTGGGGCTTTGCGCTCCAATGGCATTTCATATAGTTCACCAACCAAGGGTCCTTTGCCGTCAATAGGTTTTGCCAACGTATCTACAACACGGCCAAGAATTCCATCGCCCACTTTTATAGAAGCTATTTTACCAGTACGCTTAACAACCGCACCTTCTTTAATGCCCGTTGAATCGCCAAGTAATACAGCACCTACGTTATCTTCTTCAAGATTAAGAACCAATGCTCTCAATCCATTTTCAAATTCAAGAAGCTCGCCCGCTTGAGCTTTGGTAAGTCCATAAATACGAGCCACACCATCACCAATGGTAAGCACCGTTCCTACTTCTTCCAATTGTGCTTCGGTGCGAGCACCTGATAATTGCTCTCTTAATATTGCTGATACTTCTTCGGGTCTGATTTCTGCCATTTTAGTTGATGGTTATTTAGTAGTCTAATAGTATGTTTTACTCTTTCCCTCTGCGGAGAGGGGCTAGGGTTAGGTATTTAAAATTCTTTTATAAAATGATTTTCACTGAAACGAAGTGACAATGCTTTTAGCTTGCTTCTGATGGATGCGTCTATTTGCTGGTCTCCTACATTAAGTACGAACCCACCAATTAATTCACTATCTACTTTCTCATGAAGTTCAACCGTGTTTTTTGCGCTCAGCTTCTTCACAATAGATTCTATTTCATTACGAAGCTGGGCATCCATTGGCGTTGTTGTTGTTATGTATGCCTTGCCAACTCCTTTGTATTCGTTGTAAGCGTTATGAAATTCTTTTGCGATAACAGGAAGCAAAGGCTCTCTGTTTTTTCTTGTAAGAATATCAATAATGGACATGGTTAACTTATTCACCTTTACGCTGAATATCTTTTCAAGCACATCGCGCTTTTTTTCATGACGGATTACAGGGCTTCTTAACATTGAAAGGAAACCGTGATTTTCATCACATACTTTCGAAAACAAAAGCATGTCCTGATGCACTTGCTCAAGCACACCTTGCTCTACTGCCAATCCTAACAGCGACTTCACATACCTCGATGCTACTCGTAAGTCGGCCATTGGTTAATTAAGTTTAAGATCTTTAATAAATTCTTCTACTAATGCTTTTTGTGAAGCATCTGAAGTCAAGTTTTTCTTAATAAGCTTTTCAGCGATATTCAATGAGAACATAGCAACTTGCGCTCTCACATCGCGCAAAGCAGATTGCTTTTCTACTTGAATAACAGATTTGGCATCTTCAATCAAACGATCGGCATTTTTCTTGGCTTCAGCTTGTGCTTGCTCGTTAATTGAGATTGCTGCCTGGCGGGCTTCTCCTAGAATCCGATCGCGCTCCAAGCGAGCTTCTTTCAATAACTTTTCATTATCAGATTTTAACGAAGCCATTTCAAGCTTTGCTTTCTCAGCCGAATCTAATGCTTGTTGAATGGAGGTTTCTCTTTCTTTCAAAGAGGCCAACATGGGCTTCCAAGCAAACTTGGATAGCACCAAAAACAAGCCAACAAAGATTATAAGTTGCCAAAAGAAGAGACCCGTTGCTGGGGTTAGTAATTCCATATATTTTTCTTTATCGCTATTTAAAATTTTGATAAAGAAACTTGCCCGACCAAGTGCCTAAAGCAAGTTTCTTTAATGCGTTGATTATCCTAAAGAAATCAACAAACAAATAACAAGCGCAAAAAGCGCAGCCACTTCAACAAGAGCCGCGATTACAAGCATAGAGCCTTGCAACTTATCAGCAGACTCTGGCTGACGAGCCATTGCCTCCATTGCAGAACCTCCAATACGGCCAACACCGATACCTGCGCCTATTGCAGCAAGACCAGCGCCAATGCCAGCACCCATAACAGCATAACTCATGTCTAATAAAAGTGAAAATAACATAACGTTATAAATTTAAGTGAAACAAAAATCCAAGAACTCTCCTGGAATATCTTTAGTACTAATTATCTCTTCAATGGTGATCGTTATGCCCATGGTCTGCTACTGCCATGCCAATATATAAAGCAGAGAAAAGCGTGAACACATACGCTTGTATACCTGCCACAAGCAACTCGATCAAACTAATCAAAACAACAAACACAGTTGAGCCAATTCCTACAAACCAACTCCTAAAAATAAAAGTCAAGCAAATGAGGGCAAGCAACACGATATGGCCTGCAGTAATGGCAACAAAAAGACGAATAGTAAGTGAAAAAGGCTTCGTGAAAACTCCTATCAATTCAACAGGAAGAATTATAATCCGCAAAGGAAGCGGGACACCAGGCGTCCAGAAGATGTGACCCCAATAGCTTTTGTTTCCACTAAGGTTAGTGATAACGAAAGTTATTAATGCAAGCACCAACGTAACTGCAATGTTGCCAGTTAAATTGCCTGCGCCTGGTAAAAGGCCAAGCAGGTTTCCAAATAAAATAAAGAAAAATAGTGTGAGAAGGTAAGGCAAATACTTTTCGTATTTCGGGCCGATGTTGGGCTTTACGATGTCATTCTGCACAAACAAAACTATTGGTTCAATAAATGATTGCAGTCCGCTGGGAGCCTTGCCAGCACGGGTTTTGTAAGCTTTTGCCACTACGAGCAGCCCAATTGCTAATAAACTTGCATTGATAAAAAGCATTAATACGTTTTTTGTGATCGAAAAATCCATCACATGGGTATTGCTTTCAGCTATCAATATTTTGTTGCCAACCAGTTTGTAGCCATTGTACTCAACTGGGTGATGATGTTCAAAAAAGTGGCCTGAAGAAAAGAAATCCAATCCCCTTTCACTGGAATAAACAATTACTGGAAGGGGGATAACAATACCCTCGGTAAGATGCCAAACGTGACTATCCATTACGTGTTCGAGGATAACTTCGCCCACATTAAATTCTTTCTCTGCTTTTTCGGTATGAATGGAATCCTGAATCTCAGCCGTATGCACCGACTCTTCATGTTGAGCCAATGAAGGAGTGAATGATCCCAGCCAAACAATAAAAAAAGAAGCTAAAAGAACTGCTTTGCGGACGAGTAACACTTTTTGCATCAGGGCCTTCGATTAGGTCGTTTTAAATTTGGTTGCAAAAGTATTGATTAATCGCCCTAAAAAAAATCTTTTAAAAAGTTTTTTGGGGCTTTTAGCATAGCCTAGAATTACCCTTAAGTCTTAGTTGTGAACTATGGTTTTGTGCTACAAGCTATATCTTTCTTTTGCCCGGCTCGTCCGTGTTTCTGCTTTCTCCTGTTCCAACATCTCTTCCCACGATAGTGGGTGCTTCTTCATTTCTTCAACTCCTTCCGCGATGCCTCATTGGTCTTGCGGTGAAAATCGTTCAAATAAAGCCTTTCTTGCTCAATCGGACAGAAAATTTGAACAAGGTTAAAAAAAACAAATTCTATTTTAACGACAGAAAATTGAGTTCATGGTATATGATACCTTCCCTTAAAAAATTATCACCAAACAATACTTGCCGCTGAACTTGCACCAACAGTTACAGAAATATACTTGTTGCCTTGCTTTATGGAAACATTTCGAGCCTCGCTTTGCTCATTTAGCACAATTACAACCTTTTCTCCTTTGGGCGTAAGGAAGGCGACATTCGGCAAATCTTGACTGGTGGAGGAAGCTATTCTTATTGAGCCAGACTTTACAAATTTAGATGCCTGCCCAATGATGTAGTAAGAAACATTTTTAGTGAATCCGTTATCAATGGTGATTGCTCCTCTACACTCGGTACAGCCGCCTTCGGTATGAGGGGCAAAATTTGAATCCGAAGCAAGGTTCCATTCTAAGACAGTGCGCGCCCAGTTTTGAGTAGCACCAATAATTAGGTTTTTAACATGCCAGTTGAAATCTCCACTAAAGTTTCCTTTTGCGCCTGTCCACTGTTCAGTGAAATAAAGATTTTTATCTGGATGCGCTTCATGCACTTTGGATAGCGCATCAACTTGACCTAAGTATAAATGAAAAGCTGAACCATCAATAAAATCAGCTGCCTCTTTATCATTCAAAATTGCGATAGGATATTCTGGATGATCGGCATTATGATCGAACACAATGATTTTTGTTGTGATACTGGCGGCTTTGAATGCAGGTCCTAAATATTTTTTTACAAACAACGCTTGCTCTGCCGCTGTCATGAGCATACTCGGATTGTTGTTCGGATTTTCAGGCTCATTTTGTAGGGTTATAGCTTCTATCGTTATCCCTTCTTCCAACATTGCTTTCAAATACTTTACAAAATAATTGGCATAAGCTTGATAATAGTTTGGCTTGAGAGAGCCTGCTTTTAAACTGTTGTTGGTTTTCATCCAAGCTGGGGCAGACCATGGCGAAGCCATTAGCTTAAGTGCGGGATTAATTTTAAGAATATCTTTTAACAGGGGAATTAGATTGGCTTTATCAGAAGCAATGCTAAAATTTTTCAATGCCTCATCTGTTTGCCCAGCAGCTATATCATTGTATGTAAAAGCATGATCGTCCAAATCGGATGCACCTATACTTATTCTAAGATAACTTACCGCTATACCATTGTCGGAAAAAAGATTTTGTAACAACGAATCACGCTGAACTTTGGTAAGTTTGTTCTGAATTAGGTCGGCACTTCCACCCGTTAAGGCAAAACCAAAACCATCTATCTCCTGGAATCTTTTAGTGGTATCGATTTCTAAAATGGTAGAATATCTTGCAGAATTTTCTACAAATAAATTGCTGGTAACTTCTTTTAGCAGGCTTGATTTATTGGTAGAGGTTACCCACATTTTTATACCCGATGAAGTTTGAGGTGTGTCCTCCTTTTTACAACCGTTTAAACCCGTAACGATTACTAATACTGCTAAGCATGAGAGGATTTTTCTTTCTAGTGGCATATCAATTTTTTAACTTGTTATTAATCTTCTTAAACAAAAAGAAAACTTCAAGAGCCGTAAAAACGAAATAGGTGATAATAAATGTAAGCGCATTTTCAACAGATGATGCTTTGTCGATGATAATCATAGTGCTGATCATTATTCCTCCAATCAACAGTTTTGCAACAATGGATAATAAATAGGATTGAGTGAATGATTCCGATGTGGTTTTATTAAGCCAATAATACATTACACCTGTTGAAACGGATAACGTAAACAAAATTGCGATGCCATAAGAAGGCATATTGAAAAAACCTTGCCTTGCGCCAGTCGCTATCGCAACACCAACAAGTACGGTAAGCAGCAACAATAGTAAGTAGAACTTCTTCATACAATCAGTCAATGGATTTGTATAGTTTGTACATCATCCCAAAAAAAGAAAGGAAGACGAAACAAATCAAAAAAGCAGGAAATTTAAGATGGAGGTACTGATCGAGTTCCCATCCCGCCCAAGCGGAAACCCCAATCGCGCCAAAAAATTGAAAGCCAAGGCCGCTATATTTTAAATACTTGTTAGAGGGCTTTGGCTTCTTCTGGGCGGAGGCTTCGGGTTCCATTATCATTTAGTTTAAAGTCCTTTACGGATGCCCCCATTTTACAAGTGCCATTAAAAACCGCACCTGATTCAACTACTAATTTTCCTGCTTGAATATCGCCATTGATAACGGCTGTTGATTTAAGAACCAATACTTCAAAAATCTCCAGCTTGCCCTTTACTTGGCCTTCGATATCGGCATTTTGGGCCGACACATTGCCTTCTATATGGCTGCTGTTGCCTAAAGCAATTTTAGATTTTGATTTTATGTTGCCTATTATTTTGCCCTCGATGCGGATGTTGCCAAAGGTCTCGATATTACCTTCTAGCACGGTGCCTTTTCCAATTACATTGCTTGAGGTACTGATTTCATCGGCTGCGCGTTTTTGTTCTTTAGATGTTAGCATTTCTTTTTACGTTAAAAGGTTACAAATTCTTCAGGATTGAGGGAATTGCCATTGTACCACAACTCAAAATGTAAGTGAGGGCCGTCTGTCATTTCACCACTGTTGCCAACTATAGAAACAATATCTCCAGCGTTTACAAAGTTACCAACTTTTTTTAAGAGTTCGGCATTGTGCTTATAAACAGAGATTAGGTTGCCAGTATGCTGAACTGCAATTATATAGCCTGAATCCTGTGTCCATGAGGCAAGAATTACAGTTCCATCGGCAATGCATTTTACAGGCTCGTTGGCTTTCGCCACAATGTCGATTCCGTAATGGCCTTTCTTTAAATTGTGCTTATTAGAAATAAAACCAGTGATAGGCGTGAAGAAAAAAGGTTGCTCTAGGTCGCGGTTTTTGTTTCCTTTTACGGAATACGATAGGTCGGATTGTTCAAATTCCTTCCGGAAGATTGAATCGGAAGGGGCAAGTTTGAGATTATTGGCCACCGTAAGAGATTTTTCAACACCTTCAAAACTTTTGGCAGGATCGACAAAATCGCTGGTAGTATCTCCACTTAAAATGCGCTGAAAATTGAGGATAAACTTGTCTTTTCTGTCCACTTCCACCGCTAAAGAATCAACTTTAAGTGCCAAACTTAACAGCTTTTTGTTTTGCTCCATTTGTTCGTGCTTTGGGTCGAACCACTTCGCTAGCAGTGTTTTTGATAAGAATAGGCTAGAAGAAAAAATGATTATGAACACTGAAACCAACAGGATAAAGAACTTGGCGTATGTAAAACCCACGGTAGATTTTTCGGCCAAGTTTTCTTCGCTGCGAATAACCAATTGATACTTGGCTGTTAATCTGTCGGAAAGGGTTTTCTTCTGTTTCATCTATTCTGGCAAAAATAGATATTCTAGGCTATTATAATATTGCCCGTCTGTTTTTTACGTTTGTAGTTCAAATTATTACGCCAAGTTGCCTTTACGCTATTCTATTCTTCTTTCTACTGCTTGCTTACTTTCCTTGCTTTTTTGGTCGGGCTGCTCATCCAATCAAAATACAATTACTGCGGATGTGTGGCACAACATGAATGCCCACTACAATGGTTTCTACTACGCACGCGAAAAGGCTATAGAAGTAAACGGCATTATTCTCAAAAGCTTGGATGATGACCCTACTGTGATTTTACGATTGTTCCCCAAGTTGGATACCATCTTAGCAAAAAAATATACGAAGGATACTGAGGAGATTATAAAGATGGCATCGCTTTCCATTCAACGCCATCCTAACAGCACATGGGTAGATGATAATTATGTGCAAGTGGGGTTGGCTCGCTTGTATGCGTGCGATTGGCAGAACGCCATTCAAACATTTAAGTATGTAAACACCAAAAGCAAAGATGCCAATGTTCGCCATCAGGCGTTGATCTACTTGATACGCACCTTTATTGAACAAGAAGATTTCGATAAGGCCGAAGAAGTTTTCAATTTCTTGGAAAAAGAAAAATTGGGCCGCAAAAACCAAAAGAATTTATACTTAGAAAAAGCCTATTTCTATCAACTGAAAAATGATTACGATAAGATGGTGCGCAACTTATCAAAAGCAGATTCATTGCTTACGCGAAAAGATAGAAAGGGACGGATTTATTTTATTGTAGGGCAAGTGTATCAAAAGCTGGGGTTTGGTGCCGAAGCCTATAACTACTATAAAAAATGCCTGCTCACTAACCCTGATTATGAAATTGATTTCTATGCGCGATTGAACATGGCACAAGTAGCTAACCTGAATAGTAAGCGCGATGTGCGCACGATTCGCAAGCAGTTTGAGAAACTTTTGACCGATACAAAAAATCAGGAGTTTAAAGACAAAATTTACTTTGAGATGGGCGAGTTTGAGCGCAAACAAGGCAATGTAAAAGAAGCCATTGATAATTATAAACTATCGGCCCATGCAGGTAAAAGTAAACGGATACAAGGTAGTGCCTATCTCAGAACAGGACAATTGTATTTCGATTCGCTAAAAAAATACAGCTTGGCAAAATTGTATTACGACAGTGCTCTCACATCCCTGCCAAAGGATTATGAAAATTATGCAGCACTGAAAAAAAGACAAGAGGTGCTAGGCGAGTTCGTAAAATATACTGAAACGATAACTCTTCAAGACAGCCTGTTGACAATGGCAGCAATGGATTCATCGGTATTGCGATCTCAATTGGATTCATTATTCGCAAGCAGAAAAAAACTAGAAGACACACGCAAAAAGAAGCGAAAGAAAACAGAGCAAGCTGGTAGTTCCGTTGCGCAAAGCAACAATCCTTTTTTTAATCAGCAAGATAACAACACGGGAGATTGGTATTTCGGAAACTCATCTGCCGTGGCGTTAGGTCAATCCGAGTTTGATCGAATTTGGGGAACTATTCCGTTAGAAGACAATTGGCGGAGGTCAGCCAAAGCTTCGGTTGTTAGCGATAAACCGACAGAGTTGGCGCAGAAAGAAGATGCTATCAAAAAGCCAGAAAAAGAAGATGCATCAAAAAAAGAGGATAAGCCAGACGACCAGGCAGCTAAAGTATTCGCTCAATTGCCCAAAAGCGAAAAGCAGAAAAAGGAAGCTCTTGGCAAAATAGAAGAAGCCTATTTTGGCTTGGGCGATCTTTACTATTTTCAGTTGATAGAAAAAGAAAATGCAGCTGCCACATACGTGAAACTGATTGATCGTTTCCCTGATTCAGCACACGAAGCTGAAGTGCTTTATAAATTATATTTGATTAGTAAAGAAGCCAATAACGGCAAGGCTGAAGAATATGCGCAGCGATTGAAAGACAAACATCCCAACTCAACCTACACTCGTATTTTAATTAACCCCGATTATTTGAAAGAAACGAGTGTAGCGGCCGAGAAACAAAAGTTGATTTACAAGGAAGCCTACACGGCATTTCAAGCCGGAAATTTAAGAGTAGCGCAAGAGAAAATTCTGCAAGCGAAGCAAGTAGGTGAAACCACCTTTTCTCAGCAATTAGAACTGCTACAAATATTGATAACCGGCAAAACCGAAGATATTACTAAGTATCAATTTGAATTGGGGGAGTTCGCAAAAAAATATCCTGACGCTTCATTGAAACCTTATGCGGATGAGTTGCTGGCCGCCTCTAAAGAATTCCAAAAGAAAATTGAAAAAGCAAAAGGCATTCGCTTTGTAATGGCTGCCGAAGAGCCTCATTACTTTACTTTGATTTACAAAACGGTGGATAAACTTGCCACACAAGTTTCGTTGGCTTTAGAAACATTTCATACAAAGACACAACCGAAAGATCAAAAGCTGGGTGTTACAAGCCTGATATTTAACGATGAGCTCTCCGTTACATTTGTTACCGGCTTCGCGAATCAAAAAAGTGCTGAAGAATACTTCAAAAGATTCAATTTGCAGTTGGCTTCTACCAAACCTTTTTCAACCATTAATTTCAATAACTTTGTAATCACCAAAAATAATTTTGACTTGTTTTATAGAACCAAAGCATTGGAAGAATACCTTACTTTTTTTGACAGGAATTATAAAAAAGAGAATTAACGGAATAGCATTATGCAGCATACCATAAAAGTTGATAGCAAAACCAAAACAGGAAAGAGTCTTTTATCGATAGCTCGCGAACTTTCAAGAAACGATAAGAACATAGTAATAAAAGCAAAACCATTGCTTCTCACGGAACTTGAACAATCCGTGCATAATCTAAACCTTGTTAAGCAAGGCAAACTCAAAGCCAAGCCTCTCAGCGATCTGCTCGATGAATTATAGAATTGATACTATTGAGCCTTTTAGTAAGCAATTGAGGCGACTTGTTAGAAAATATCCTTCTTTGAAAACAGAGATGTTACAATTAGGTAAGTTGTTGTTAGCGAGAGTAATAACCCATATTTATGTTCATGGACAAATTATTTATTTGCTTGCTATCTATGACAAGTGGGAAGAAGAGAGTATTTATCCCAAACAAATTCTTGCACTTATGAAGATGATTAAATAATTCAATTATGAACTCCTCACCTTCCTTCTTAGAATCAACAAAAAAGAAAATCAAAGCGATTCTTCAGCTTAAAAAGCCGTGGGTAAATCATGCAATCAAATACATTTGGATTATTTTAATTGCGTTTATTCTTGGCCTTCCTCTTTACATTTTCACCGTTAGCATTGATTTGTTTGGGCTCTTCGGCCCGATGCCCAACACGCGCGATATTGAGAATCCAAGCAACGATCTTTCATCGGAATTGATTTCTGGGGATGGCGTTTTGTTAGGAAGATATATTAGATTCAATCGCAGTCAAGTAAACTTTAATGAACTTTCTGAAGAGTTACATAACACCCTAGTTATCTCAGAAGATATTCGTTTCTATAATCATAGCGGCCTCGATCTGATTGCTTACTTGCGTGCAATAAAAGGCTTGTTAACTTTCAATCCTGCTGGTGGCGGAAGTACAATAACTCAGCAATTGGCTAAAAATCTTTTCACTCAAGCCGAGGACAGAAGTTTGGATGGCTCCATCTCACGCCTTGGTAAGTTTCCAAAGCGAATTGTTCAAAAAACAAAAGAGTGGATCATCTCTGTTAGCCTCGAAGAGAATTTCACCAAAGAAGAAATTTTGGCCATGTATTTAAACACTGCCAATTTCAGCAGTAATTCATATGGAATAAAAATAGCAGCGGAAACGTATTTCGGCAAAGAACCGAATGAATTGAACTTACAAGAATCTGCTGTGCTTGTCGGAATGCTTCAAGCTCCCTCTTTTTTTAACCCAAAGCGCAATCCGCAGAATGCTTTAAAGAAAAGAAACGAAGTACTCTACAAAATATTTAAAGAAGGTTACAAGATTAAAACCCGACAGCAATTTGATTCAATCAAAGCGTTGCCAATTGAATTGAATTTTAGTGTTGAAAACCATAACACAGGAATGGCACCTTATTTTAGAACTGTAGCCAGTAGTTACTTAATGGAATGGTGTAAAGAAAAAGGACTCGATCTATGGAACTCGGGTTTGAAAATTTATACCACTATAGACAGTCGCTTGCAACGCTATGCAGAAGAAGCTGTGGCCGAACAAATGGCCACCTTGCAAGATTCATTTTATAAGGAATGGAAAAGTAGAAAAAGAAACCCTTGGGTAGACGAAGATTGGGCTGAGATTAAAGACTTTTTGAAAAAGAGAATTAAGCAAACAGATGCGTATAAGATATATGCTGAAAAATACGGTGAAAATTCTGATTCACTTCGCATTATGCTAAATGTTAAAAAGCCCATGACCATATTCACCTGGAAGGGCGATCGCGATACTTTATTCAGCAGTATGGATTCATTGAATTATTATAAGCGTTTCTTGCAAACAGGTATGATGAGTATGGATCCGGCCAGTGGTTTTATCAAAGCATGGGTTGGTGGCGTTAATCATAAATATTTTAAATACGACCACGTAAAGCAAGGCACACGCCAACCTGGTTCTACCTTCAAGGCTTTTGTGTATGGGCTTGCGATGGAGTCTGGCTATTCGCCTTGCCAAAAGATGAAAGATTTATCGCCCAGTTTTAAATTAGAAAGTGGAGGCACATGGTCACCAAAAAATTCAGAGCCACCTTACAATGGCACTGGAGATGAGTTAACAATTCGGCAAGCAATGGCAAAATCGTTGAACTCCATTACTGCTCAATTGGTACAAGCTCTTGATCCAAAAAACGTGGTGGAGTTTGCCAATAGAATGGGCATTGAAAGTTATCTCAATCCCGTGCCTTCTATTTGCTTAGGCACAAGCGATGTTAATCTCTATGAAATGGTGGGAGCGTATGGCACGTTTGCCAATAGCGGTTTGCATATAGATCCTATTTTTATCACACGCATTGAAGACAGGAATGGAAACGTAATTGAAAACTTTATCCCCAAAACAAAAGAATCTATTAGCGAGCAAACAGCTTACAAAATGATTTACATGCTGAAAGGTGGTGTTGAAGAGAGAGAAGGAACATCAGTTGGGTTGAACTATCAGTTGAAAGTTGATAATGAAATTGGTGGAAAAACAGGAACGACTAACGATGCCTCAGACGGATGGTACATGGGGCTTACTCATAATCTAGTTACAGGAGTTTGGGTGGGGGGCGATGAGCGAGCCATTCATTTTCCGTCTTGGAGCTTTGGGCAAGGTGGAAAAACAGCTCGGCCTATTTGGGAAAAATATATGCTGAAAGTATATGCCGACTCAACTACGGGAATTAAAAAAGGTTATTTCAAAAAACCAGCGAGTGGAATCGATATGTCATTTGATTGCAGAAATCAACCAGACTCAGTTAGGGTTGATGACAATCCTTTTGATATTAAATAATGAATCAGCTCATAGTTTTTTATGACTGACGAAGTAAAAGAACAAGTCGCTTCACTCCCTGATTCGCCCGGAATCTATAAATATTACAATGATGAAGATGTATTGATTTACGTTGGCAAAGCCAAGAGCTTGAAGAAGCGTGTAAGCAGTTACTTCAACAAACAATCGCAATATAATCGCAAAACTGAAAAGCTAGTTTCTGAAATACGCAAAATCGAGTTCACGCTTGCCAACTCTGAGTTTGACGCGCTTTTGATGGAAAATAACTTCATCAAACAGAACCAGCCTAAGTACAATATTTTGTTGAAAGATGATAAGACATTTCCTTATCTCGTTATTTTAAAAGAACGCTTTCCGCGGATTATCTACACAAGAAAATACATCCCCAAACAGGGCGAATATTTTGGACCCTATTCAAGCGTGGTTTCTATGAAGAGCGTACTTGAATTGGTGCGCCAGCTTTATTCAATCAGAACCTGTTCGTTGCTGCTTTCGCAGGATAACATTGCCGAAAAGAAGTTTAAAGTATGCCTTGAATATCATCTCGGCAATTGCAAAGGGCCATGCGAGAACTTACAAGATGAAACTCCCTATTTGGAAGAAATTGCGTTGGCGCGAAACATATTGAAAGGAGATGTAAGCGTGGTAGAAAATTATTTTACTATGCGGATGGAAGAAGCTTCCATGGAAATGGAGTTTGAAAAAGCTGCTAAATACAAACACAAATTGGAGTTGCTTGAAAAATTCCAAACCAAGTCGCTAGTGGTTAACAAAAAATTAACTGACATAGATGTAATCACCATTACCAGCACCGAACAAGAGGCGTTTATCAACTACATGCAAATAAAAGAAGGTGCCATTATCTTTTCTAAAAATATAGAAGTAAAAAAGAAACTGGAAGAAACCGATGAAGAGATAATCAGCTTGGCTGCGCAAGAAATGCGCACTGAATACAGAAGCTCTAACTTCACCATTTTTAGCAACATAGAGCTAAGCACTAAACAAGATGAAGTTGAAAACATCATTCCTCAAATTGGAGACAAACGCAAGCTGGTCGGGCTTTCGCTAAAGAACGCCTTGTTCGCGAAAGCAAAACGCGAAACCGAAAAAGAAGAGAAAAAGGAAAAGAAAAATAAAGTACTCGCCATACTTCAGGCTGACCTTCGCCTTAATACTTGGCCTGAGATTATTGAATGTTTTGATAACTCCAACTTTCAAGGCACATCGCCTGTGGCAAGCATGGTGCGCTTTGTAGATGGCAAACCCGACAAGGCTGGCTACCGCCATTTCAATATTAAAACTGTGATTGGTGCGAACGACTTTGCATCGATGAAAGAAATTGTGAACAGGCGTTATAAACGAATTCTTGAAGAAGAGAAAGCCTTCCCTAGTTTGATTGTAGTAGATGGTGGCAAGGGCCAACTAAGTAGCGCCTGCGAAGCATTGCAAGAACTTGGTCTCTATGGAAAAATTCCAATCATAGGCATTGCCAAAAGGCTGGAAGAAATTTATTACCCAGAAGATCCGTTCCCGCTGCATATCAGTAAAAAATCTGCGGGTCTAATGTTGCTTCAACGCATACGTGATGAAGCTCATCGGTTTGCAATAACCTTTCATCGCGTAAAGCGAGCACAAGCAACGTTCACCACTGAGTTAGAAGGCATTGATGGCATTGGTAAAAAGACAGCCGATAAATTGCTTTCTCATTTTAAATCATGGACAAAAATTAAAGAAGCACGCGAAGAAGAGCTTCAAGCAGTTGCTGGCAAAAGTGCTGCAGGGAAGATTGCCAAATACAAAGAGTCATTAGTCGATGGGCAACTATAGACTGAAAGCTATGCACAATCGATCAATCCAACTTACCTTTGCTTTCAACTTCCTCCACATCGATGCGTTACTTTTTTGAAATTGCTTACAATGGCTCATCTTATCATGGCTGGCAAAACCAAGCCAATGCCATTGGCGTGCAGCAAGTTGTAGAAGGTGCGTTGTCAAAATTATTGCGCGAGCCAATCGAGATAGTTGGAAGTGGCCGAACCGATACAGGTGTGCATTGTAGTCAACAATTTTTTCATGCTGATATTGAAGCCGAATTTGACACAAAGTCTTTCCTTGTTCGCATCAATTCATTTCTGCCAAAAGACATTGCCATTCAATCTATAAAAAAAGTAAAACCTGAGGCCCATGCCCGCTACGATGCAATCCAACGATCGTACGAATACAAAATCACGCAAGTAAAAAATCCATTCCTTACGGGATACGCCTACTATTTCTTCAAAGAGGTAGATGTAGATTTAATGAACAAAGCAGCTACAACTTTAATTGGAATTCATGATTTTGAATGCTTTAGCAAAGTAAAAACAGATGTGAACCATTTTAGTTGTGATATAAAAAACGCAAAGTGGAATCAAAAATCGGGATTGCTCGTTTTCGAAATATCCGCTAACCGATTTCTTCGTGGCATGGTAAGAGCCATTGTTGGAACATTGTTGGAGATTGGTGCAGGAAAAATTTCAATAGAAGATTTTGAAGAAATTGTGGCGAGTAAAGACAGAAAAAAAGCAGGCATGAATGCACCTCCTGAGGGACTGTATTTAAAAGAGGTGATCTACCCGAAAACTATATTTTTGAAAGATTAATACTATTCAATCCGTGGAAAAAGAAAAAACTAGCAGTGGTAATATAATTGACTTTACAGTTTTAAAAAGGCTCATGCAATTTGTTAAGCCTTACCAAGCAAGGTTCAATTTGCTTTTGGTATTAACGGTTTTGCTTGGGCTGCTAACTCCGCTGCGCCCTATGCTTATTCAATTTACATTGGATAAAGATGTGGCCGTTGGCAACTATTGGGGCATGGTAAATATGATGTTCCTTATTTTAGGCTTGCTGGTAATTCAAACATTGGTTCAATATTCACATACGTATATCTCGGGAAGAATCGGGCAGTTTGTAATTCGTGATATACGAATTCAATTGTATCAACACATACTAAGTTTACGATTGAGATTCTTTGATAAAACTCCCATTGGCAGATTAGTAACCAGAACAATTTCAGATGTAGAAAGCCTGGCCGATGTATTCAGTGAAGGGTTGGCAGCCATGGCAGGCGATCTGCTTCAAATCGTTTTCATTCTTGGATTTATGTTTTTCACGGACTGGCGTATGGCACTGGTTAGTCTTTCAACAATTCCGTTGATGCTCATCTCCACGTATGTATTTAAAGAGAAGATTAAGGTGGCTTTCAATGAAGTGAGAAATGCAGTTGCCAATCTTAATTCATTTGTACAAGAACATATTACAGGCATGAGCATCGTGCAGATTTTCGGTAACGAGAAAAAAGAGTTTCAAAAGTTTAATGACATTAATGAAGAGCATCGCGATTCAAATTTAAAATCCGTTTTATACTATTCCATTTACTATCCCATTGCCGAAATAATTGCCGCCATGGGCATTGGCTTGCTTGTATGGTATGGTGCCAACGGAATTATTAACGAGACGAGCACGGGTATTACAATAGGAACGTTAACTGCCTTTATCATGTACATTCAAATGTTCTTCCGCCCTATACGCATGATTGCCGACCGCTACAACACGTTGCAAATGGGCATTGTAAGCACCTCCCGTATTATCAATTTGTTGGATGACGAAGAACACATTATGGATAACGGTTCGCACCAAGCAACAGAAATTAAAGGTGCTATCTCCTTCAAAAATGTTTGGTTTGCCTATTCAGAAAATGACTATGTATTAAAAAATATTAACCTCGAAATTCAACCTGGAGAAACCATTGCTCTGGTGGGCGCAACAGGCGCGGGTAAATCATCCATCATCAATTTACTCAATCGCTTTTATGACATTCAACGCGGCAGCATTTCTATTGATGACATCGACATAAAAGAATTTGATTTGCTTTCGCTCCGTAAAAATATTGGCATTGTGTTGCAAGATGTATTCTTGTTCTCAGAAAGTATTCGGTACAATATAACGCTTGGTAACCCAGATGTTACCGATGAGATGATATTGCAAACTGCAGACTCTGTTGGTGCGCTTGAGTTTATTCAAAAGCTTCCTGGTGGTTTGGATTACAATGTGATGGAGCGTGGCGCTACACTTTCAGTAGGCCAGCGTCAATTATTATCCTTTATTCGAGCGATGGTTTATAATCCAACCATATTGGTATTAGATGAAGCCACCTCATCAGTGGATAGTGAAACAGAAGAAATGATTCAACGAGCCATCGAAAAGATGATGGTCAACCGCACCTCCATTGTAATTGCACACAGGTTGTCCACCATCCAAAAAGCCACCAAAATAATTGTTCTTGAAAAAGGTGAAATTATGGAAGCAGGCACGCACGATCAGCTTCTAGAGAAAGATGGATACTATGCCCAACTCTACAAAATGCAGTTTAAGGAAGTAGCTTAATTTTAAAAAGTATTTTAAAATGGAACAGAAAGTTAAAACCATTCGACCTTTTATAGGAGCTAAGGACTTTGAATTATCGAGGAGCTTCTATCGCGACTTGGGCTTTCAGGAAACTGTTTTGAGTAAGAACATGTCAGTCTTTAAAACAGAAGGTGTAGCGTTTTATTTACAAGATGCTTACGTGCAAGATTGGATAGATAATTCAATGATTTTTTTGGAGGTGGAAGATGTTAGTCGTTATTGGAATGAACTTCAATCGTTGAACCTTATCTCCAAATACAAAACTGTAAAACTAATCCCTATCAAAGAAAATGATTGGGGCAAAGAATGCTTTATACACGACCCATCAGGGGTTCTCTGGCACATCGGAGAATTTTTTAGCTAACTAACTCAATTAAAATTTGAAATACCTAGGCAGTTGAGCAAATTAGAAAGAAAGTTATATTTGCTATATGTGGAGAGTGTTTTCATTCTTGGTTTTATTTGTGATGGGAGCTTTTTCGTTTTGTGCTGCCCAACCAAAAAAACTTGCGGTTAAAAATCCGCAGGCAGATCAATACAATAGTCCTGTTTTGCAATGCCCTGTTCTCACTAAAACTCCTTACCACAAAAAAGCCATTGGTATAAAATTTGGAGATCCCATTGCACTCTCGTATAAATATTATGAAAACGAACATTGGTCGTTTGTTGCTGAAATCGGCAAATCTACCAGTGGACTGTATAACCGTTATTATCGCGAAGCGTTCCCAAAATATCTTCCCGACAGCCTTAAAGCCAATCAAAGCCTTCAATACCTAAGCCATCAAATACTTTCTGATTGGTTTATTGAAGTGAAGTTTCTGCACCAATGGGAGTTGTCGCGCTTGGTGGAAGGCATGAACTTATACATCGGCTTGGGCTCGCAGTGGCGCAACACTAATATTCGATATAATTATTTGTACGAAAACATCGATCCAAAAGTCGGTAGACAAACCCAAGTAGGCAGCTTTGACCAATCGCGATTTACGTATGGATTGGTAGCCATTACTGGCCTTGAATATTCTTTGTACTCACTTCCTCTTGCAGCTTTTCTGGAGGTAGAATATTTTACAGATGGCTTAGTAGATACAGGTTATCAGCGCTTTCAAGGTGGTGTTGGTTTACGATATACCTTTTAAATCATAGCGTTTGCTCTCAACTAATTTATACTCTACATTCGAGCGTTAATAGTATTGAGGAGATTATATCAACACATTGAAAAACTTATTTCTACTTATACTTATTTCGTTCTACTTAACAGGCACATTCAGTGTGTTCACCACATTTTATCGCGAGCATCATCAATTAGTATTTCAACAAGAAGTTATTGCAAGCGAGGAAAAAGAAGTTGAAATAATTTTCTTTACTACCTCACAATATTCTTCACTTTCGTGGATGGAGGAAGGTCGCGAGTTCGAGTGGCAAAACAAGATGTATGATGTGAACAAAATCGTGAAAACCAATAATGGATATTGGGTGTATTGCGAAAATGATGGCTTTGAAGAGATCTTAATTTCGTTCTTGAAATCCTTAAAAAAAGATATGGATGGAAGCTCACAAAATCTCAATCCACAGCCTCAGTGTCACCCGACCAATTTAATCTACTCATCTTCTTCTTCAACATCAGTTTATAAGAAGAAAAAAACGAACTCAAACTACTTTTCAAGTTATCAATCTATTTCATCTAGCATTCCTTCTCCTCCACCTAAAGGTATTTGTTAACTATAGAGGTAGGGCGTTGATTTTTTGGATTCCCTAACCTCTTCTATGTTATTATCATCATTGGTCCTTATTCCAAGATTCTTCATGCTGAATTACTTTTTATCCAAGCAGCAGAGATTTCTTGTTGAGTATATCAGGCCGAGTCATTATTTAATCAACCTCTATGAAAATAAAATTATACTTAATACTTGGTTTTCCGTGCTGCCTATTATTCCGAGCAGAAGCACAAAATGAATTAAAAGGAAAGATCACCAATGAAAAAGACAAATCGGCACTAGCCAATACTTCAATTTATGTTGCAGATCTAAAACTTAGAACTATAAGCGATGCAGAAGGAAATTATAAAATAAGTAACCTCCCTGCTGGCACTTTCTTGATTGAGGTAAGTCATGTAGGCTTTGCTTCACTTACAAAACAGGTTGTGGCCAATCAATCTGCGTCAACTGATTTCTCTTTACAGGAATCTCAACAACAGTTGAATGAAATTATTGTAACGGGTTATGCCAGTGCTACTGAAAAACAGCGGATTCCAATTTCCGTTTCAGTGATCAATCAAAAGGATTTTTTGCAAAGCAGTGCCACTAATATCATTGATGCGTTGAGCAACACACCTGGTATTTCGCAGATTACGAATGGGTCTTCTATCTCTAAGCCAGTAATCAGAGGCTTGGGTTATAATAGAGTAGTAGTAGTAAATGATGGTGTTAGGCAAGAAGGGCAACAATGGGGAGATGAATTTGGAATTGAAGTAGATGAATATTCTGTGAATCGTGTTGAGGTGTATAAAGGGCCAGCTAGCTTACGCTACGGCTCCGATGCTATGGCTGGAGTAATCAATATGATTGCTGCTCCACCTGTGCAAACTGGCACAATACAAGGAAATGTTCTCTTGAACTACCAAAGTAACAATGGGCTGTATGGCACTTCGCTCAATTTAGCGGGTAACAACAAAGGTGTTTTTTGGGATGTGCGCTATACCAACAAGCAAGCTCATGCATATCAAAATCAATATGATGGCTACGTGTGGAATTCGGGCTATACAGAAAATAGCTGGAAAGGAACTATTGGCATAAATCGCAAGTGGGGCTACTCACATTTTACTGCTAGCTCATTCGATCTACAGTTAGGAATTATTGAAGGTGCTCGTGACAGCGCTTCTGGTAAATTTATTACAGAGGTAATTACACCCGATGGCCCGGAGCCAATGATTGCACCTAACGATAAGTATACTGAATATAATTCTTTCCCTATCATACACCAACGTGTGCAACATCATAAATTTGTTTGGGATAATAATCTAATCGTAGGTAAAGGACTTTTGGGAATTCGTTTGGGGTATCAGGAAAATTATCGACAAGAAGCGAATGATCCAGGACTTGGAGATGTTTACAACAACTATTTTTTCTTGCGCACTACTAACTACGATGTTCGCTATGTTTTTGCTGAGAAGAATAAGTTAGAGATTTCGGTGGGTGCTAATGGAATGGGTCAAGCATCGGAAGATCGAGGAACTGTCTTTTTAGTGCCTGAATACAATTTGTTTGACATTGGGCTATATAGTATTGCGAAAAAATCTTTCGATAAGCTTACAGTAAGTGGAGGCCTTCGTTTTGATTCTAGAACTCTTCATGGCAAAGATTTATATACTGATAGCAGTAGCGTACGCCTGAATGGGCCAACGGCAGAATCCATACATCGCTTTACGGGATATAATTCAGATTTCTCAGGCCTCTCTGCCAGTGTTGGTGCTGCTTATGATTTTTCAGCTAACTGGTACGGAAAACTAAACCTTGCAAGAGGCTTTCGTGCACCCAACATTGCTGAGAGCGGAAGCAATGGAATACATGACGGAACGCCTTTTTATGAAATAGGTGATCCAAATCTAAAACCCGAAAGCAGCTTGCAAGTAGATGCAACTATTGGATATAATAAAGAGAATGTCTCTTTAGAGGTAAATGCTTTTATAAACAGTATTGATAATTATATTTTCCCTGTGAAACTAGAAGGCAAAAATGGAAAAGACTCGCTACGTTTTGATCCCACGATTTCAATCATTGACCCTGCACCAACGTTTAAGTTTGTGCAAGGCAATGCTTTGTTAAGCGGAGGCGAAGCCATGATTAACATACATCCCATTTCAGCAAAATGGTTTTCATGGATCAATAGCTTTGCAATGGTAAATGCTATTCAAAAAAATCAAGGCGACTCCACAAAGTATTTGCCCTACACGCCACCCAATAAAGTGCGATCAGAAATCAAACTAGGGTTGCCCCGCGAAGGAAGTGTTTTAAAGAATACCTATTTTAAAATAAGTATCGATCACTTTTTTGAGCAAGACAAAGTGTATTATCGATTTGGTACCGAAAGTATAACTCCAGGTTACTCACTTGTCAACTTAGGCTTGGGTACGGATTTCTATGCCAACCAAAAACAACTTTGCTCATTGTTTATCTATTGCAGCAATGTTGGTGATGTTGCTTACCAAAGCAACATGAGCAGATTAAAATATACCGATGTGAACAATGTAACTGGCCGCACAGGTGTATACAACATGGGGCGCAACTTGAGTGTAAAACTCATTTTCCCAATTCAATTTAAATAGCAGACAAAAAAAAACCAGACCTTTCGAGGCTGGTTTTTTTTATTCGATCTAAAAAAAAAGCCAACGCTTTCGCATTGGCTTTTTTAAAATCATCACATTCTCAAATTCAATTATCCATTCATAGAAATCAAGAACTCTTGGTTGTTGCGTGTACCCTTCATTTTACTTTGAAGGAATTCCATCGCCTCAACTGAATTCATATCGCTCATGTATTTGCGCAGAATCCATACACGGGCTAGCTCTTCTTCCTTCATCAATAAATCTTCTCTTCGCGTACCAGAAGCAGGCACATCAATAGCCGGATAAACACGTTTGTTGGAAAGTTTGCGATCCAACTGCAATTCCATATTACCCGTACCTTTAAATTCTTCAAAGATAACTTCATCCATCTTTGAGCCAGTATCAATCAACGCAGTAGCAATAATAGTAAGCGATCCTCCATTTTCTACATTACGCGCTGCACCGAAGAAACGCTTCGGTTTATGCAGTGCATTCGCATCTACACCACCTGAAAGAATTTTTCCTGAAGAAGGAACAACTGTATTATAAGCTCTTGCCAAACGGGTTATTGAATCTAACAAGATCACAACATCATGACCACATTCCACCATTCGCTTCGCTTTCTCCAACACAATAGAAGCAACTTTTACATGCCTATCGGCTTGCTCATCAAAGGTAGAAGCAATCACTTCACCTCTCACGCTGCGAGCCATATCAGTAACCTCCTCTGGGCGTTCGTCAATCAACAACACTATTAGATAAACTTCGGGATGATTTTCCGCAATAGCGTTGGCAATTTGTTTCAACAAAACTGTTTTACCAGTTTTGGGTTGGGCTACAATCATTCCACGTTGGCCTTTACCAATCGGTGCAAACAAATCAAGTATGCGGGTTGACATGTTATCGGGCGTGGTGCTCAGTCTCAACTTCTCTTCCGGAAAAAGTGGAGTTAAAAATTCAAACGCAACACGATCGCGAATCTCTTCAGTAGTTTTGCCGTTAACGCTTTCTACTTTAATTAAGGCAAAATATTTTTCACCTTCTTTTGGTGGACGAATCTGGCCACGCACAGTATCGCCCGTTCGCAATCCAAATAATTTTATTTGCGATGGCGATACATATATATCATCTGGGCTGGCTAAATAATTATAATCGGATGAGCGGAGAAAGCCGTAGCCATCTTGCATAATTTCAAGTACACCCTCGTTTGTAATAGTGCCATCAAATTCTTTGATGTTGCTTTCGCGCTTGGGGTGTTGTGGCTGCTTAACCCGAGGCTCAAATTCTTTGTTTTCTGGCAGCCCATCATTTTGTTCTTGCTGATCTTCTTCGCTGGTACTGTTTTGTTGCTCAACCAATGGTGCTATTGCCTCTGGTGCTGCTTCAACAACTTCCTTTGGCTCCTCAAACGAAGTAACGTTTGCATTAACATCCAAGTCAATTGATTTTAATAATTCATCGCTATCGTTGGTAAGCTCTTTTGCTGATGCTTGAGCTGCAAGCGCAATAGGTGCCGCATTTTCTCTTCTACGAGGCCGCATTTTTCTTTCTGCCTCACCGAGTGGGGAAGCCCTTTTCGCCTCTGGCTTTTTCTCTTCTGGTTCACTTGCCGATGTGCTTTCGCTCACTGCCTGCTTATCCAAGATTTTATTAACAAGATCTTGTTTGGTGAGCTTCTTGGCATTTTTTACTCCGAGTTGTTCGGCAATGTCCTTCAATTCAGAAAGTAGCCTGAGGTTCAGGTCGTCAATAGTATGCATTAAGATTAAAGATAGGGTTGATTGTAAATATTAGTAGTCAAAATAATCCGCTTGGTTCAAACAGCTTTTTTGCAAAGCTTACGATAAGTCATTCTTGATTTCTAGTAGATGAAGATAGTATGTTCTTGGGTTTTTATCTATTCACAGGGCTTGGGAAAGCCGAATTGATAGTGCAAGTATAGGTCAAATTTAGCTAGTATCAAATTGGCTTTAAAAAAAATAAAGCCTTCACGGTTTCTAAAACATTGAAGAGCTGCCAAACTCTTATAGAGTTTCGTAATTTTGTCGACTTAAAAATCTATTCATGTTACAAGTAAGTGCTATTCGCGAAGATATTGATAAAGTTATTAAAGGACTCACCAAAAGAAATATCAAAGATGTAGAGTCGATCATCACCCATGTTCTTTCAATTGATGATCAGCGAAAGCTAACTCAAAAAGGTTTGGATGATGATAAAGCAACAGTAAACGCGAACTCTAAACTAATTGGCGAGTTTCTAAAGCAAGGAAATACTCAAGAGGCCAATAAAGTAAAAGAAACCATTGGTGCTTTAAAGTCGCAAATCAATACAGCAGAAGCAACTCTATTGCAGTTTGAAACTGAATTGAAAGAACTGCTTTATAAAATTCCCAATGTCCCCAACGAGGAAGTTCCTAAAGGCTTTGGTGCCGATGATAACAAGGTAGTTACTACCACGGAAATATTACCCAAGCTTGATGAAGGTGCACTTCCTCATTGGGAGCTCATCAAGAAATATGACATTATTGATTTTGATTTAGGAACCAAGATCGCAGGAGCGGGCTTTCCCGTATACAAAGGCAAAGGAGCTAAGTTGCAACGCGCCATGATCAATTTCTTTTTGGATGAAGCCGACAAAGCTGGCTATAAAGAAATTCAACCCCCCATACTTGTGAACGAGGCTTCTGGCTATGGCACTGGTCAGTTGCCTGATAAAGAAGGGCAGATGTATCATGACAAGGCGGACAATCTTTATCTTATCCCCACAGCAGAAGTACCGATCACGAATTTATATCGCGATGTGATATTAACAGATGATGACTTGCCTATAAAAAATGCCGGCTACACACCTTGTTTTAGGCGCGAGGCCGGAAGTTGGGGAGCACATGTACGAGGGTTGAATAGGTTGCATCAATTCGATAAAGTAGAAGTGGTGCAAATCCACAAGCCAGAAAATTCTTATGCTGCATTGAAGGAAATGTGCGACCATGTTGAAGGCTTGCTGCAAAAATTGGAGCTACCCTATCGCAAGCTTTTATTGTGCGGTGGGGATATGGGTTTTACATCCGCCATGACGTATGATTTTGAAGTGTATTCTGCCGCTCAGCAACGCTGGCTCGAGGTAAGTTCTGTAAGTAATTTTGAAACCTTTCAAGCAAACAGGCTGAAGCTTAGACACAAAAGCAAGGAAGGAAAGATGCAACTGCTGCACACATTAAATGGTAGTGCTTTGGCGCTTCCGCGGATAGTAGCAGCAATACTCGAAAATAATCAAACACCCGAAGGGATAAAAATACCGAAAGTGTTGGTTCCCTTTACTAAGTTTGAGATTATAAATTAGAGAAGAGAAGTTCCTGACTTTGAACTTCAAACTCTGCACCAATAACTTTTTTATGTGGCAACGAATCCAAACCATTTTCTTAGCAATCACTATTGGCAGCTTAGTGTTGGCCATCTTCTTCCCTATCTGGAGCAGTGCCGATGATGCTGCGGGAATTACCTATCGGTTGTATCCTATTTATTTTATGATCAAGCAGGGAGGGCAAATCACGTCAAGTGTATATTTTCCGTATTGTATTACGGTTTCTTTGATGGTAGCCGCTGCAACTATTGCCTTTATGGAGCTTAGGAGGTATGATAATAGAATGCTGCAAGTAAAACTGGGCGTTCTTAATTCATTAATCTTGGCAATTGTTGCCATCGTGAGTATTGTGTTCTCTAATCAAATGGCAAATGCTTATCACTTTCCGTGGAAATATGATTACAGCCTTTACTTAACCTTTGTAGCTGTAGCTTGCAATTGGTTAGCTATACGTTTTATCAAGCGCGATGAAAAACTGGTAAGAGACTCTGATCGCATTCGATAAGCCATTTCTTTTTATAATTCACATCCACAGATCTAAAAAATTCTACATCTTCAATTATTATTATGGCACAAGTACTTCTAGGTCCCAACGCAGTAAACACCAATAGCGATCTTCCAGCAATAGGAACATCAGCACCCGATTTTATCTTGGTAACAGCCGATTTGAAAAATATAAGCCTTGCCGATTATGCGGGCAAAAACGTTGTGTTGAATATCTTCCCGAGTATTGACACAAATGTTTGCGCTGCCTCTGTTCACGAGTTTAATAAACGGGCAGCTTCATTGCACGATACAGTTGTGCTTTGTGTTGCAAAGGATTTGCCTTTTGCTATGAAACGTTTTTGCGGAGCAGAGGGCATTGATAAGGTCTTTCTCTTATCCGATTTTAGGAACAAAGGTTTCTCAAAAAATTATGGTGTAGAACTTATTGATGGAGCGTTTGAGGGCTTGGATGCTCGCGCCATTATTGTTATTGATAAGCAACGCAAAATAAAATATACAGAGCTTGTGCCACAGATAGGAGAAGAGCCAAACTATGATGCAGCTATAAAAGCGATTTGAGGTTTCGATAATTTTTCATCATAAAGAAAGATGATCTAAAAAGTAAACTATGAGAAAACACACGCTGTTTACCCTGTTAGTTACAATTGCCTTTTACTCAAAAGCACAAACCTCTTATTATCTTACAGCCGATCGCATCTTTGATGGCGAAATCATGCATGAAGGCTGGGCAGTGCTTGTTCAAGGTGATAAAATAATTTCTGTTGGAGCCAAAGAAAAAGTAGTTGCACCAGCTAATGCCGTTACACTTAATTATCCTAACTCCACATTAACGCCAGGCCTCATCGAAGGGCATTCGCACCTGCTTTTATATCCATACAATATTACTGATTGGGACACACAAGTATTAAAAGAGACTGATAGCTACCGAACTGCCCGAGCTACTGTTCATGCAAAAAATACGTTGATGGCTGGGTTTACCACCGCTCGCGATTTAGGAACAGAAGGTGCAGGCTACTCTGATGTTGCGTTGAAACGCGCAATTAACGAAGGCATTATTCCCGGACCACGATTAATGGTAGCGGGGCGAGCCATTGTTTCCACTGGTTCGTATGGACCAAAAGGCTATGATAGCGATCAACAAATTATGTTGGGAGCAGAAGCTGCTGATGGCAATGATTTAATCCGGGTGGTTCGCGACCAGATTGGCAAAGGTGCCGATTTTATAAAAGTATATGCCGACTACCGCTGGGGAATTAATAACGAAGATCAGCCTTCTTTCACGTTGGATGAATTAAAACTTATCAATGAAGTAACGCGAAGCAGTGGCCGCGTAATGGTGTGTCATGCTAAAAGTAAAGAAGCTATTAAGCGAGCCGTTCTCGCTGGCGCGGAAACAATAGAACATGGCGATTTTATTGATATAGAGATTGGCAAGTTGATGAAGGAACATAACGTAACGTATATTCCAACCATCGCGGCTGTTGATATGATTAATCAATATCGTGGTTGGAAAAAAGGAACACAACCTGAGCCTGCGGCAGTAACCAACAAAAAGAAAAGTTTTAAAGAAGCGATTGCTTCGGGTGTAACCATTGGCATGGGAGGCGATGTAGGTGTCTTCCCTCACGGGGAAAATGTGCTTGAGCTTGAATTGATGGTAGAATATGGATTGCCGGTAATGGATGCTTTAAAAGCCTGCACGAGTGTGAACGCCAAAGCCTTTCATCTTGAAAAACAAGTTGGCTTTATAAAAGAAGGATTGAAAGCGGATATAACGATTGTAAATGGTGATCCTTCCAAAAATATTTCCGATCTTCGAAAAGTGAAGTTAGTTATGAAGGACGGTGTTGTGTATCGCCAAGAAAAATAAATATAAAAATCTTTAGTTATGAATCGTAAACAAGCGCTTAAAACAATGGCCGCTACTGCACTAGGCAGTGTTGCCCTACCTCAAATTGCCAAGTCAATGAATGCATTGCCGGCAGAAACCAAAGGCAACATAAATCATAGCGTATGCCAATGGTGCTACAGTGATATTGATCTCGAAAAATTATGCGAAGCATCAAAAGCAATGGGCATCAAATCCATTGACTTATTGAATTCAACGCAATGGCCAGTGGCTCTAAAATACGGACTTACTTGCGCTATGGCCTATGGGGCTGATCTGGGTTTGAACAAAGGATTTAATGATCCGACACTTCACGAAAAATTATTGAAAGATTATACAGCAAGCATTCCTAAAGCAGTAGATGCTGGGTTAAAAAATATTATCTGTTTTAGTGGCAATGCGAATGGCTTATCTTCTGAACAGGGGTTAGAGAACTGTGCAAAAGGGTTAGAGCCTGTACTAAAGCTTGCGGCTAAATATAAGGTAACCATAAGCATGGAGTTACTCAACAGCAAAGTAGATCATAAAGATTACCAATGCGACCATACCGATTGGGGCGTGAAGCTGTGCGAGAAAACCGGCTCGGAAAATTTTAAATTGCTATACGATATTTATCACATGCAAATTATGGATGGCGATGTAATTGCCACCATCAATAAAAACATAAAATACATTTCGCATTTTCACACGGGCGGTGTTCCAGGTCGCCACGAAATTGATGAAACACAAGAGCTATACTATCCGGCCATTATGCAAGCCATTGTAAAGACGGGCTTTAAAGGATTTGTAGCGCAAGAATTCATTCCAGCAAAGAAAGATAAGCTTGCTTCACTAAATGCAGCCGTGAAGATTTGTGATGTGTGAGCATCTCTTAACTTATGGAAGCCTATGGAAAAATATTACTGATTGCGATGCCCTCTTTTTTGGGGCTAGTAGTATTTGAAAAATGGTGGGGCTGGCGCAAAGGCAACGATACCGTACCCATCAACGACATGATTGCCAGCCTTAGTTCAGGCATGACTAACGTTACTAAAGATGTATTGGGGTTAAGTGTGATCATCATTTCTTACGGATGGTTGGTTGAAAAAGTAGCCCTGGCTAAAGTTCCTTCTGGTTGGTTGACTTACCTGACCGCCTTTATCGCGTTGGACTTTGCTGGCTATTGGGTTCACCGCATTTCACACGAGTATAATTTGTTTTGGAATAATCACATTGTTCATCATAGTAGCGAAGAGTTTAATCTAGCTTGCGCACTTCGCCAGAGTATCTCTTCTATCGTAAAGATATTTGCCATCTTTTTATTGCCTGCTGCTTTGTTGGGAGTTCCCTCTAATGTAATTGCCATTGTAGCTCCATTACATTTGTTTGCTCAGTTCTGGTATCATACCCAACATATTAATCGCATGGGGTTTTTCGAAAAAATTATTGTCACCCCCTCTCATCACCGTGTGCATCATGCCATCAATACTGAATATTTAGATAAAAATTATGGACAGATTTTTATCCTCTGGGACAAGCTCTTTGGCACCTATCAAGTAGAAATGAATGATGTGCTACCAGTATATGGAGTAACTCGCCCCGTACAAACGTGGAATCCTATTAAAATAAATTTCATGCATTTATGGCTGTTAATGAAGGATGCCTGGCGTGCGCAAAACATAGAAGATAAACTTAAGATTTGGTTTATGCCTTTAGGGTGGCGACCAATAGATGTAGCTGAAAGATTTCCTGTTGAAAAAATCAAAAACGTATATCAGTTTGAAAAATATAACCCCTCTAATACCAACGGATTGATGGTATGGAGTTGGATACAGATGATTATTTTACTGCTGTTTTTGAGCTTCCTCTTTAGCAACATTGCTTCCATAGGAAGCCCGGGGATTTATATCTATGGTGCATTTATCTTCATAAGCGTTTACGCACTAACAGACTTGATGGATAAAAACTTCTCCTCTATTTTTTGGGAAAGCATTAGATGTGTCTTTGGAGTTTATATAATCTTAAATCAAGGAGATTGGTTTGGGGCAAGCTCAATAGTATCAGGTGTAGATACTGGTTTGATTATTTATTTTATTCTTTCTTCTGTAGTCACGATTTATTTTGCTTTTCAACAAAGAAAAGAAGGAGAGAAACTAATAGCTTCGTGAAATTGTGGATACTGATCTTATCGTTACTTGAACAACGACTGAAATACTTCACTCAACTTTCCAAATGATTTAACTTCGATTTTGGTCTTTTTTAAGTCGAGCGACTTTTGGCTAAACTTTGAAATATAAATTTCTTCAAAGCCAAGTTTCTCCGCCTCAGATATACGTTGCTCAATTCTATTTACAGCACGAAGTTCGCCACCCAAACCAATTTCGGCAGCGAAACAAATTTTATCGGACACCGGAATTTCTTCCATTGATGAGACAATAGAAATACAAATTGCCAAATCAATAGCTGGGTCTTCAACAGAAATACCACCTGCCATATTTAGGAAAACATCTTGCGTGCCCATTCTAAAACCACAGCGCTTGTCAAGCACAGCCAGCAGCATATTCAATCGCTTTTGATCGAAGCCTGTAGGTGTGCGTTGAGGCGTGCCATACGATGCTGGGCTTACCAACGATTGTATCTCAATTAACAATGGACGATTGCCCTCAATAGTTGCACCGATTGTTACCCCACTAATGTTTCCATCCTTTTGTGAGATCAATATTTCTGAAGGGTTCGATACTTCACGCAAGCCAGAGCCGAGCATTTCATAAATGCCTATCTCATTTGTAGAACCAAATCTATTTTTAGTAGTTCGTAAAATACGATAAGCCAAATGCCTATCGCCTTCAAATTGTAATACAGTATCCACCATGTGTTCCAACACTTTTGGGCCAGCTAGCAGGCCATCCTTGGTAATGTGACCCACCAAGAAAACAGGCGTGTTGGTTTCCTTTGCGTACTTCATTAACTCTGCCGCGCACTGTCGCACCTGCGAAATACTTCCAGCAGCAGATTCAATCAAATGCGAATGCAGTGTTTGAATAGAGTCGATTACTACAAGGTTAGGTTCTACCGCTTCAATCGCAAGAAAAATATTTTTTGTATTAGTTTCTGTAAGTGTATAAAATCGTTCAGGTAGTTCAGTTACCATACCCAGCCGATCCGCTCGCATTTTTATTTGTTGCTCACTTTCTTCGCCCGATACATAAAGTACTTTGTGATTTTTTAACGCAAGCCCAATCTGCAGCATCAATGTTGATTTGCCGATGCCAGGCTCGCCACCAATCAGAACAAGGGAACCAGGCACAATGCCTCCACCCAGCACGCGGTTCAGTTCATTATCGGGTGTTACAATTCTTATCTCGTTGGCCGATTCTATCTGCGAAAGTGTTTTTGGTTTGGGCTGTCGCGCTTTAGAAGATTCTTGTCGCCATTCGTTCTTGTTAGCTTCTTCCTTAACAACCGTTTCTTCCACAAACGTATTCCACGCATTGCAGGAGGGGCATTTGCCAAGCCATTTGGCCGACTCATACCCACATGATTGACAGAAGAAAACTGATTTTGCTTTGGCCATAGTTAACAAAGGTATAAAATTGGAAGTGGTGTGATGTACAAATTGTATAACTCCGATAAAAACCTAACTGCTATATGTACAATTGAAAAATTATAGTATTTTCATGGTTTGAAAAAATTCCAATGAAAAACTTATTTGCTATATCTGGCTTATTGCTTGTTACAATTTTTACCTATGCGCAAAAATCGCCTATCAAGTTTGGAGATATTCCGATGGAGGATATGAAGATGACCATTTACCCGAAGGACTCATCTGCGGAAGCGGTGGTCTTGGTTGATTATGGAAAGGCTTATATTACAGAAGTAGGAGAGAGCGCAATACTTACTTATGAAAGGCATAAGAGAATAAAGATATTGAAAAAGAGTGGTCTCTCATGGGCTGATTTTGCGATTAACCTTTATCATTCAGGTGAATCAGAAGAACGAATATCTAAACTAAAAGCTGCAACATACAATTTTGAAAATGGGGCTATTGTAGAAACTTTGATGGGCAAAGAGGGTACATTCAAAGAGAAGTTCACACGCAACACTAATCGATTAAAGTTCACATTACCAAACGTGAAAGAAGGTTCCGTTATTGACGTCATTTACAACGTCAGTTCAGAATTCTATACCAATTTCCCCAACTGGAAATTTCAAAGTACAATACCCACGAGACTTAGTGAGTATTGGGCCATTATACCTGAAATGTTTCGGTACGAACGATATATGCAAGGGTATGTTTCGTCAATTTATGATGTTAAAAATCAATTAACTGCTGGGATAAACACATTTGCTCACCATTGGATTTGTAAGGATGTGCCTGCATTTAAAGCAGAACCATATATGACAAGTGAAGATGATTACGTATCGAGAATAAATTTTGCGCTTGCTAGTTATAAAGTAGGAGGTATTGATAGAGAAATCATGGGTTCGTGGGAAAAACTAAGTGAGAAGTTAATGGAACATGAAGATTTTGGGAAAATTATTGACAAGTCTAATTTCTTGAAAAGTAAAGTGGAAGAACTCACAAAAGGTATGGAAGATCCTATTCAAAAGATAAAAGCGATTCATACTTTTGTAAAAGAAAATGTAGAATGGGATGGTGATAAAGACTATTACGCTAGTGATTTGAAAAAAGTGTTGGAGAAGAAGAAAGGATCTTCAGGTGATATTAATTTATTGCTTGCTTCAATGCTTGATAAAGCAGGATTGAATGTAGATATGTTATTAATAAGCACCCGTGATCACGGCTTCATCCGCAAACCTTATCCGATGTCCAAACAGTTTAACTATGTGCTTAGCGTAGTGCGATTAAGTGATAAGACTCTATTGTTAGATGCTACCGAAAAGAGCTTGCCCTACACGGTGTTGCCAGAACGATGCTTGAATGGCGAAGGCTTGGTGATTTCAAAAATTAATAAGGGTTGGTTGGAAGTAACCACAAAGGCAAAAGCAAAAACAATTATCAGTGGTGATTTTGTAATGGATGAAAATGGAGAGATGAAGGGGAAAATTACCTACTCGCGCGATGGGTACGATGCCTTTGATATGCGGGAACGTTATCGCACTAAGGGAGAAGAAACGTATGTGAAAGATTTCACAGCAAGTAAATCTTGGGCTATTCAAAAAACAGAATTTACAAATGTGAAAGAACTTGAAAAACAAGTGAAAGAAACCCATGAGGTAACTATTACAGAACATGCCTCTGCTGCTGGTGATAAGATTTTTCTCAATCCACTAGTAACTGCCCAAATAGCAGAAAACCCTTTTAAATATGATGAACGAATTTACCCAGTAGACTTTGGCAGCATGCAAGAGCAAATGTATTTATGTAAAATAACCATCCCAGAGGGATATATGGTGGATGAGCTTCCTCAACCCAAAGTAATTGTGCTGCCTGCCAATGCTGGACGCTATTCTTATAGCACTACTCTTCAAGGTAATTTAATAAATGTAGTGAGCAATCTACAAATCAATAAGAGCTTGTTCCTTCAAAGTGAATATCCATATTTAAAAGAACTATACAATCAAGTAATCGCTAAGCAAGCCGAACAAATTGTATTAAAGAAAAAATAGTTATGAAAAATAGTTTACTAGCAAGTGCATTACTCGCCTCAATAATTTCTACAGCTGCGGATTTAAAATATCCAGTAAGCGACATACCTGCCGAGTTAAAAGAAAATGTAGATGTGGTTATACGCGAGGATCATGCGAGATTTCATATACTGGCCAAAAACAGAGCAACATACTATATTCATTATGTTGTCACCATTTTAAATGAGAATGGAAATGAGTATGCCGAGCATGGAGTTGGGTATGATAAACTTACCAAGCTTATAGATTTTAACGGAAATGTATATGATGCCGAAGGCAAGCAAATAAAAAAGCTCAAGAATAAAGATATTTATGACCGAGCTGCTTATGATGGCTTTTCTCTATACAGCGATAATCGGGTAAAGACGGTAGACTTAACTCAAGCTACATATCCCTACACGGTTGAGTTTGAGTATGAACTTGAATATAAATTTCTTTACTACATCCCAGGCTCGTGGTGGGGAAAAGAAAAGGTTTCATATCAACATGCTTCTTATGAGTTAGGTTTTCCTAGTGGGCTTGCTCCTCGATATAGACTCTTCAATATAGATGTAACTCCACAAAAAAAATCTGAGCTTGGTTTTGAAACACTTACGTGGAAACTAGAAAATATCAAACCAATTAAGCTAGAGCCATATGGTCCACCCTCATCTGAATTGATACCCCATATTATTGCCGCACCAAATGAATTTGAGTTTGAAGGCTATGCAGGTAAAATGGATACTTGGAAAAATTTTGGCCAATGGGTATTGTCTCTCAACAAAGGCAGAGATATTTTACCAGAAGAAACCAAACAAAAAGTGGTAGCCATTACTTCCGGATTAAAAACAAATGAAGAGAAAGTAAAAGCCTTGTACGAATTTATGCAAAGCAAAACTCGCTATGTAAGCATTCAACTTGGAATTGGTGGATATCAACCTTTTGAAGCCATGACAGTCGATAAGAATGGATATGGAGATTGTAAAGCCCTTTCAAATTATATGATTGCTTTGTTGAAGGAAGCAGGTATTCCGGCAAATTATATTTTGATTTACGGTGGCTCTTCCCCAAGACTCAATATCGATTTTCCAAGCACACAGTTTAATCATGCCATCACGGCTGTGCCCAATGGAAAGGACACGCTTTGGCTTGAATGCACTAGTCAAACCAATCCTTTCGGGTATCAAGGAAAATTTACTGGTGATAGAAAAGCATTGATGATAACAGAGCAAGGAGCACAAGTTGTAAACACAATTCAATACAAACCTGAAGATAATTTACAAAGCATAATAGCCGATGTGAATGTCGAACTTACTGGGAATGCAAAAGCAAAAATAAAAACTATAAACAAAGGCATTCAATATGAAAATGATCAGCTGGACAATGTCCTAGGTAATGTTGAGCAGCAAAAGAAATGGATACAGAATAACACTGACATTCCCAATTTTACTATCAATTCCTTTTCGATGGTTGAGAAGAGAGAGAAAATTCCATCGGCCATTGTAAGTCTTGACCTTACACTCAATCGCTACGCAACAGTAAGTGGTAAGCGTTTGTTTGTGGTGCCCAATCTGATGAATAGGATTACTCGTGTTCCTGAAAAAATAGTCGAACGAAAAACGGAAGTAGTTCGTAATCTAAATTATCTTGATATAGATACAATCAAATTTACATTACCTGAAAATTTATATCCTGAGTTTCTACCAACGCCAACTAAAATAAATTCTAAGTTTGGTGAATATGAAGCAAGCGTAACGTTTGATGCTGGCAAGGTTATCTACATCCGCAGAATGAAAGTATGGAAAGGCCGCTTCTCCAAAGAGACCTACAACGAGTTAGTCGATTTTTATAAAAGTGTAAGCAAAGCTGATAACATGAAGCTCGTTTTTTTGAACAAAACGTAACATTTAAAAATCAGATTGCGCGACTTGCTTTCATTCTAATATTCTCCACAATCATGCTTGCGTGCACCCGTGAGTTTTCGATAAACCATTTGTTAGTTTTCAGTCCGCCACAAACCACACCTGCCAAGTAAATATTTTCAACATTGCTTTCCATGGTTTGTTCATTGTAAACTGGCGTGTGCCATTGATCGTCATGAAAATTTATGCCAGCCTTTTTCATAAAATCAAAAGGTGGTTGGTAGCCAGTCATGGCAAGTACAAAGTCATTGGCTTGTTCTATTATTCCTTCGGGTGTTTTTATTTTTACAGAGTGCTCTGTTATCTCCGCTAGAGTTGTATTAAAATATGCTTTAATACTTCCCTCCTTAATTCGGTTTTCAATATCAGGGCGCACCCAATATTTTACGCTTTCGCGGATGGCACTTTCACGAATAACCATAGTAACGTCTGCACCTTTCCTCCACGTTTCAAGTGCAACATCTACGGCAGAGTTAGCTGCACCCACCACCACCACTTTCTGCGCAAAGTAAGGATGGGGTTCATGGTAATAATGCTTCACCTTTGGTAAGTCTTCGCCTGGCACATTTAGCAGATAAGGCAAATCGTAAAAGCCGAGAGCTAATATTATCGCTTTGGCAGAGTAGACAGCCTTTGTCGTTTCAATAGTGAAGTTTTTTTCTCTCGAAATGGATCTTACTTCTTCATACAATTTAAGATTCAGTTTCCAATGAGTACTCACTCTTCGGTAATACTCCAGCGCCTCAGGTCTTGTTGGTTTGGGATTGTTGCTCACAAACGGAACATCGCCTATCTCCAACTTCTCGGAAGTGGAGAAGAAAGTCATGTTGCTAGGGTAATTGTACAACGAGTTTACCAAGCAACCCTTATCGATAATAGTGTAGCTCAAACCCGCCTTTTTAAGTTCAATTCCACAGGCGAGCCCGATTGGCCCAGCTCCAATTACAACTACATCAAAATCCTTTTGTAAAGTATTCATTTGATTATTCAACAATAATGAGAAAATTTAAGCTTGCAAATACTATCAACTATTTTTAACAACGATCAACTAATATCCATGAAGAAACTATTTTTACTTTTTTTAACGATAAGTTCATTGGCTACAGCCCAAAAGCAAATCACTGTAGATGACTTCACTACTAAAAACACATTTGCTCAGAAATCTGTTTCCGGCATTCGGTGGATGAAAGACGGAAAATTTTACTCCACCCTTTCGGGGAATAAGATTCAAAAGTACAATGTTACCACTGGCGAAGTCGCAGAGACTTTATTAGATGCCGCAACGCTTTCAACTAAAGTTGAGATTCAAGAATACAGCCTAAGCGATGATGAGAAAAAGATTTTATTCCTTACGGGATATGAACCAATTTATAGACGTTCATTCAAAGCAGAATATTATGTATATGATCTCGTTACCAAATCATTAACCAAACTTTCAGCCAATGGAAAACAACAATACGCAACATTCAGTCCTGACGGATCGAAGGTAGCTTTCACCAGAGAAAACAATTTGTATTTCGTGAATTTGACTGATAATGTTGAAAAGCAGATTACCAGTGATGGCAAGTTCAACTTTATCATCAATGGAAGCTGCGATTGGGTGTATGAGGAAGAATTCAGTTTTGCCCAAGCATTCTTTTGGAGCCCCGACAGTAAAAAGATAGCCTATTACCGTTTTGATGAATCGAATGTAAAAGAATATAATTTACAGAAATGGGCTGCGGGCAAACTGTATCCCAACGATTATAAATACAAATATCCAAAAGCGGGAGAAGGTAATTCAACGATAGAAATTTGGATGTACGATATAGCATCTACCCAAAAGGTAAAAGCCGATATAGGAACAGAGAAAGATATTTATATTCCTCGAGTTCAATGGACGAACGATTCAAATCTGCTTTCGATCAGAAGATTGAATCGTCTGCAAAACACACTGGATATTATTCATACCAATACTACAACAGGCGAATCCAAAACAGTGATAACTGAAAAAAGTGAAACGTATATTGATATAAATGATGACTTAACGTACTTAATGGATGGCAAGAATTTTATCCACGGAAGTGAACTGAATGGCTTTTACCATTTGTATTTATACACCATAGAAGGCAAGCTGGTTAGACCTTTAACATCTGGGCAATTTGAAGTAACAGATTTTAACGGATATGATGAAAAAAGTAAAACTCTTTACTATCTATCAACAGAAGTTTCTCCGTTGGAGCGTCAAGTCTACTCCATTTCATTCGATGGAAAAAAGAAAACGAAAATTTCAACTGCTGCTGGCACACATGCCATCAACATGAGCAAAGACTTTCAATTTTACATTGATAATTTTAACAGTGCATCACAACCATTGCAAGTAAGCCTTTACAAAACGAAAGACAACAGTTTAGTAAAATCACTTGAAAAGAATGAAAGCCTAGTTCAAGTAGTTGCCGATTACAACCTAGCCACAAAAGAATTTTTTTCATTCACTCTTGCGGATGGAACGTCTCTCAATGGATATATGCTAAAACCAAAATCATTTGATGCATCAAAAAAATATCCTGTATTGGTTTATCAATATAGCGGGCCAGGTTCACAAGAAGCTGCCAATCGCTGGGGTGGCGGTCATTTCTATTTTCATCAAATGCTTACACAGAAAGGATACATAGTGGCTGTGATTGATACACGTGGCACAGGCTTTCGCGGTGAAAAATTTAAGAAGCTAACGTATAAGCAACTGGGTAAATATGAATTGGAAGATCACATTGCTGGCGCGAAATATCTTTCAAGCCTTAGCTATGTAGATGGCAATCGGCTTGGCATTTGGGGTTGGAGCTATGGCGGTTACATGTCATCCTTGGCTATGACAAAAGGAGCAGGCTCTTTTAAAACCGGTGTGGCTGTTGCCCCTGTTACCAACTGGCGCTATTATGATAATATTTATACGGAAAGGTTTATGCAAACGCCTCAACAAAATGCTTCTGGTTATGATGACAATTCTCCAACAACATACGCATCCAAATTAACTGGCAATTTTCTATTGGTACATGGCACGGGCGATGACAATGTTCATTTTCAAAACTCGGTGGCACTGGAAGAAGGGCTTATTAACGCGGGTAAACAGTTTCAATCATTTTATTATCCCGATAAAAATCATGGCTTGGCACCAGGTATAAAATCAAGAAATCATTTATACACTATGATGGTTGATTTCTTAATAAAAAATTTATGAGCGATTTTATTGAAAGGCGAATCAAGAGAACAACAATTGCCGCTATTGTCTCTATTTATTGCTTGGCAATCACTTGGTCTATACATTCTTTCTTTAGTTGGATTTTCTTTGGGTTAGTTTGCTATTTTGGTTTTCTCCGATTTTATTTTTTGTACCAACTAGCTCCGCCTGTTTTTAAAACTACTTCGAACGACAATACTTCTTCACCCATTTCTGAGTCTTTAAAAAAGAGACTGGGTTTGTTAATCGGTATCGCAGCCACCTTTATTATCATCCTCGCTGCCTTTATTTTTTCAAAGACCGGTGTTGAAGAAATGGATCAGCAAGAGCAGCAACCAGAATTACAAAATCCAAGTGTAGTTGATGAATCAGATGCTAAATCACTACTTGAAAACGGAACTCAATTTTATGAAAATCAACAATATGATTCAGCCTTGAAATATTATAACGCCATCGGAAGTGGCGAAAAAGATTTTAAAGAATCATTGTACAACAAATCATTGGTGAATTACGATCAAAAGAAATACCCCGAGGCAATACGTATTATCAGACAATGCATCAAACAGTTTGCAGACTATGCCGATGCCAAACAAATGCTGGGCGATTGCTACTCTGTACAACAAAAGCAAGACTCCGCCTTAGTGTACTACCAGCAAGCTTATCAACAAGGCGGGCGCAATCCACAGCTTTGCCATTGGCTTGGTTATTTGTACGATGTGAAAGAAAATTTTGATCAAGCCAAACGATATTACAAAGAAGCCTTGAGTTTGGACAGCAGCCGCGTTGAGATTTATGAACGACTGGCAGCCTTGCAGCCTATTGATTCGGCTTTTTATTTGAGTTTGGCAAAGCGATGGAACGAGAAAAAATAAGTATGATAGAGAACTACTATCTTTGAAAGTGCTAACGACCAACTCATAAAAATATGGAAACCGTAACCGTTGAATTAATCAATCAAAAAGCATTAAAGCTTTTAAAAGATTTGGAAGAGCTCAATTTGATAAGAGTGAGCGAAACCACGGCCGTGCCGAAACAAAAGTTGTCGGAACAATTCAGAGGAAAACTATCTAACGAAACAGCAGAAGAGTTGCATAGGCATGTTATAGAATCTAGAAATGAATGGGAGCGTATTTAATAGATACCAACGTATCCATTGACTATTTTAATGAGAAAATTCCTCTACAGGGCTTGATTTTATTGATAATGTTATCAATTCGTCTGTGCCACAAATCTCAGTAATTACTAAAATTGAATTACTCGGTTTTAATACAAATACCATCGAGGATGATTTTCTAAAGAAATTTATCAAAAATTCAATTGTCTTTGAACTCACCAATGAAATCGTAGACACTACAATCACACTTCGAAAGCAAAGGAAAATAAAAATCCCTGATGCCATTATAGCTGCAACTGCTTTGGTGTTTGACTTAACGCTTCTTACTCGAAATACAGAAGACTTTAAAAATATTGAGGCATTGAAGATGCTTAACCCTTGGTTATTGTAAGAGTGACCTCTCCGCCAATCCGACAGTATAAACCTCCATTTATTCCACAACCTGCCAAAAAGATGTTTCTGCCTCAGTTGGAACTATAATTGCACGCCTGAAATCTTTACTTTTGCACTCTTAATGAAGTCGTTGGTTGTTCGTGATTGGTTGTTAGGCTTTTTCTACGCTATTCACTTACAGCTAACAATCTCCAACTAACAACTATGCTCAAACTCATTGCCAAAATCTTCGGTACCAAATCAGAAAAAGACATTAAGCGCATTATGCCGTTGGTGGAAGAAACCAAGCGCGAGGGCGAAAAACTGATTTCTATTAGTCATGATGAACTGCGTGCAAAAACAGCCGAAGTTCAAGAGTTCATCAACGCCAAGTTGAAACATATTGACGATCAATTGGCCGACCTCCACAAGGAAGTGGCCGATCAGCCTGATCTTGATCTCAACGAAAAGGATTCCATTTTTAAAGATATTGACCGCATTGAAGGCGAGCGTAATAAGGAACTTGAAAACGTTTTGTTGGAAGCGTTGCCCAAAGCGTTCGCTATTATGCGCGAAACCGCCCGCAGGTTTAAAGAAAATCCTTATCTGGAAGTTACTGCCTCACAACAAGACAGAATCTTTGCCGCCACATATCAAAATGTAAAGATCGAAGGTGACAAGGCACATTGGTATAATCAATGGATGGCCGCTGGCAACATGATCACTTGGGACATGGTGCATTATGATGTGCAAATTATTGGTGGAATAAATCTTCATGAAGGCAAGATTTCGGAGATGGCCACGGGTGAAGGAAAAACGTTGGTGGCAACTTTCCCTACATTCTTAAATGCATTGGCGAAAAGAGGTGTTCACATCGTAACCGTAAATGATTATTTGGCAAGGCGCGATAGCGAATGGATGGCTCCTTTATTCCAATTTCATGGATTAACTATTGATTGCATTGACCGCCACGAACCTAACTCGGAAGAAAGAAGAAAAGCCTATCAAGCCGATATAACGTACGGAACCAACAACGAATTTGGCTTCGATTACCTGCGCGACAATATGGCAAAAGAGCCAGAAGAGTTAGTGCAACGCCACCATCATTATGCAATGGTGGATGAGGTAGATAGCGTATTGGTAGATGAAGCGCGTACTCCATTAATTATTTCAGGCCCAATCCCTCGCGGGGATGAGCATGAGTTTTATGATCTCAAGCCGCGCATTTTTAAACTGGTAGAGGCGCAGAAGAAATTAATCAATCAATATTTGAACGATGCCAAAAAGCAAATTGCTGAAGGCAACGAAAAAGAGGGAGGGCTTTCGCTGTTTCGGGCACATCGCGCGATGCCTAAGTTTAAACCTGTAATTAAATTCCTAAGTGAAAACGGTGTTAAAAATTTATTGCAGAAAACTGAAAACTTTTATCTGCAAGACAATAAAAAGGAAATGCCGAATGCCGATGCGCCTCTGTATTTTGTGATCGATGAAAAGGATAACAGTGTTGACTTAACTGAAAAAGGTATTGATCTTATTACGGGGCAAGGGGAAGATCCAAAATTCTTTATCCTTCCGGAGATAGGCATTGAATTGACAAAAATTGAAAAAGATTCTACACTTGCAATTGAAGAGCGTCTTCACAAAAAAGAAGAATTGATTCGCGATTATACAACCAAGTCGCAACGTATACACAGTGTTAATCAATTGCTAAAAGCCTACACTTTATTTGAGCGCGATACTGAATACATTATTGTTGACGGCAAAGTAAAGATTGTTGATGAGCAAACCGGCCGTGTGTTAGATGGTCGCAGATATTCTGATGGATTGCATCAAGCAATCGAAGCGAAAGAAAATGTGAAGGTGGAAGATGCCACTCAAACCTATGCCACCATAACGCTTCAAAACTATTTCCGTATGTATCATAAGCTTGCTGGTATGACGGGTACTGCCGAGACAGAAGCTGCCGAGTTATGGGATATTTATAAGTTGGATGTGGTTACTATCCCTACCAACAAGCCAGTCACTCGCAAAGACGATGACGACTTAGTTTTCAAAACCATGCGCGAGAAATTTAACGCAGTGGTAGATGAGATTGTGAACCTTACTTCGTTGGGAAGGCCGGTATTAGTGGGTACCACTTCCGTGGAAATTTCCGAAGTATTGAGCCGCATGTTGCAACTCAAAAAAATAAAGCACAATGTGTTGAATGCAAAGCAACATCAGCGCGAAGCTGAAATTGTTGCCGAAGCTGGAAAACCTGGTACAGTAACTATTGCTACCAACATGGCTGGCCGTGGTACGGATATAAAACTTACGCCAGAATCAAGAGCTGCGGGAGGGCTTGCCATTATTGGTACCGAGCGGCATGAATCAAGGCGTGTGGATAGACAGCTTCGCGGTCGTGCGGGTCGTCAAGGTGATCCTGGTACTTCGTCATTTTATGTATCGTTGGAGGATAACCTTATGCGCTTGTTTATGCCTGAGAACATAGCAAGGCTAATGGATAGACTTGGTTTGAAAGAAGGCGAAGTTATTTCACACTCAATGGTAACAAGTTCTATTGAGAGAGCACAGAAAAAAGTTGAAGAGAACAACTTTGGTATTCGTAAGCGTTTGTTGGAATATGACAACGTAATGAACTCGCAGCGCGAAGTTATTTACAAGCGCAGAAGAAATGCCTTGTTTGGTGAGCGTTTGCAACTAGACATTCTCACCATGTTATATGATACATGTGAGGATTTTGTTGCCAATGCAAAAGCAGGTGAAAGCGTTGATAACTTTAAGCTAGATGTGCTTAGCACGTTAGGTTTCGATTTTCAGGTTACGGCTGAGGACATTATCAAAATAGATCAAACCATTTTAACGGAGAAATTATACGAACAAGCACTCGCTCATTACGATCATAAGAACAAGGCAATCGCTGCCAAAGCAATGCCTATAATGAAGGATGTGTTGAAAACACGAGGGGCTACTATTGAAAATATTTTGGTTCCGTTTACCGATGGCACAAAGCAAATTGGTGTAGCTGCTGATTTGAAGAAATGTGTGGCTACTAATAATAGTGAGTTGATTCGCTCGATGGAGAAAATGATTACGCTTGCCATCATCGATCAAAATTGGAAAGAACACTTGCGTGATATGGACGATCTTAAGCAGTCTGTGCAAAATGCAGTGTACGAACAAAAAGATCCCTTGTTGATTTATAAGTTTGAGGGCTTTGAAGCATTCAAAAGATTCATTGCAAAAGTAAATTCTGAAACAATTTCATTCTTATTGAAGGCAGATATACCTGTAGAAGAACCCGATCAGGTGCAAGAGGCAAGAGCGCAGCGCAGCAGAGTAAAATTGAGCGAGCAGAAAGAGGAATCAAGATCATTGCTCTCGGGAGGAAGCGAACAACCACAAGATCAACAACGCCCACCCGAAGAAAAGATAATGCCCGTGAAATCGGATAAAATGGCGAATAGGAACGACAAAGTTTCTGTGCAATATGCCAACGGCACTGTAATGAAAGATGTAAAATACAAAAAAGTAGAAGACGATATTAAAGCAGGACGGTGTGTAGTAATTGAAGGATAATGAAACGAGCTATTCAAATTATGCTACAGGCTGCAGGCCAAAGGCTTCAAGCAAATTTGTGCAGACTTGAAGGACTTAGGTTTTGGCTTATAAAATGCGCTAGCAGAGACAAGCTTAAAACTTACAGCTTACAGCTTGTAACTTGTAGCTTATTGTTCAACTTTTCCTGCTCTGCGCAACGGCCATCCAAACCTTACTACGAAGATCTCTCCGCTTATCGCCCCAAGCTTGAACCTAAAGTTGACACATCGACAAAAATACTCACTCCTAAAGTTGAACGAAAAAAGATAAAGCCCACCAAAAATGTAAATGCCAAAGTGGATGCCATTTTGGATAGCATCGACAGACAAAATCTTCAAAAGAAATTTGTAGATGGTTTTACCATCCAAATCTATTCTGGGCAAAAGAAAGAAGATGCTATGACTGCCCAACAAAAAGTAGTAGAAGAGCTTACCGACATGAACGCCAACCTTCAATATCAGCAACCAAAGTTTAGGGTTACTATTGGCAATTATTTTTCAAAGCTCGATGCCCAAAAGGATTTGGTTAGGTTAAAAGCAAATTTCCCTGGAGCTATTTTGATACCTGAAAAGATATTGATAAGGTAGATCGCTATTCCAAAATCACCTTCTCCTTCTTAGGGTACTTTACTTCATATTGAAAATTAATTTCCTTTTGTTGTTGTGGTTCAATGGTGAGTTCCCAAATAATTTTCCCTGTCTTTCCATCCAATTGGCCTTTGCTCAATTCAATAGGCGAAACTATTATATCGCTTACCACTGATACAGGTATTTGGTCAAACAAAGTAAGTTTTATTGGTTGAGCCTTTTTGTTTCTTGCTATTATTTTAAACCCACGAGTTTCCAACAAGTTGCTTCCAATAGCTCTTCTTTTGGAGAACTGCTCATTCTTTTCTCTGCCAATCACAATGTTTTTATCTCTTCCCAAAGAAATATTGAGCGTGTCTTTCAGTGCGTTGGCATCTAAAATTGATCGACCAACAAAAGCATCTTCAAAATATAGGTTGGCCTCACCTTCCAATAAATTATACTTGTCCCAATTGATAACTCTAGCAATCAAAAACGCATCTTTATCTATTTTAGGGATGGCAAAGTATTCGTACACTGCTTCAATCTGATACTTTCTTAATTCTACCTGAAGTTTCTCACCCGTTGAGTTAATGGAATAAGGAGTTTCAACTTCTATCTCCACAGTGGTCTGGTTTTCTATTACACTCGTAACTACACTTTTTGCCGATTGCTTAAAAGAACCTATGCCGCGCACACGGATTCCTGGAACTCTACCTTGCAATGCTTTATCTGTATCTCCGTAACCCACAACCACTACTTCCGATAATTGAGCCACATCTGGTTTCATAACCACACTAATTTCGGGCTTGTCAATGGTTACTTCATTCGTCATCATTCCAATGAAAGCAAAAACCAATTGAGAGGCTCCATTGGGCAATGTGAGACTATAATTACCACCTGCATCGGTAACAGTGCCAATGGTTGTGCCTTTTATTAAGACATTCACGCCAGGTAAAGGTTCACCATTATCATCCACAACTCTCCCTTTCACATTTCTTATTGCATCGCGCTGAGATTTATATAAACTCTCAAAGACTGTGTTTCTAGCGTAATTCAAATTCCATGTTTCCAATTCAGGCATCACTCCGCTTTTATTAGGGTCGCCATTGGAGAAGCGCAACTTCACATTTTTCCAATCCACGCCAGTGCTTTGAAATACCTCTGCTTTATATGTTAATTCTAAAGGACTTTTCACATTCTCCACTCGTATATCATATTTAGGAAACCAACCTGCATTGGCAACTAAGTAAGTAATGTTGATGTTGGAGGCGAGTTGCGTTTCAGCACTCACACGAATTTCAATTTCGCTGCTTGGCAATGAGCTATGCGATTGCAATTCTTTCATCTGCTTTTCAATTTTAGATTGCTCCTTCCCCAATAAATCAATGCTTCTTCTAGTCCTTATTTCTTCGTCTTTAATTTTTGAGATCTCCGATTCGTAAAATTCCATAGCTTGTTTTAGCGCTGCTATCGTTGCCCCAGAGTTTTGTCCACCGAAGTTTTTGTTTTCGTTCAGCAAGCTTTGCTTTTCCTTTAGCACTTCTAGTCTGGAGTTATCTTTTGTTATAGAAGCTGTTATTTTATCTATTGCATTTTTTAAGCTATCTAGCTTTTCATCTTTTTTTAGCTCGTTCAAATAATTTAATTTATGGGTTACCGATAAAATGGTAAAATCCGCATCGGCCTTTACTTGGATACTCTTTTCATCTACAAAAGGAGAAAGGCCTTTAACTTTTAATAATGTGTTTCCTTTAGGGATGGTCGCGTTTCCTGTTTCAAATAATTGAGCCCCACTTAAGAAAACAGTTACTTCTTTGATCTCGGTTTTTAATTCCTTTTCCTTAAAGATTTGAGCAAATGCTAATCTAAAAGTGATGATAATGAGAAAAAGTAGTAGGGTAGTCTTTTTCATAAAGTTGTTTTTGTAGATAAGATGCAGGTTGTGATGTTTTTCCATAAATCTATCTGTTTTTTCTTTTGACTGGCTTCTGAAATGTTTTTGCCCTATTGCAACTTCTTACAATGGCACTTTGAAATGTTTTTGTAGGCCTGCAACTTTCAACAACCCTATCCTGAACAGAATTTCATACACGCCTATTAGCAATTACTAATATATTTAGTATTATTGCTTATGGATTCAACTTATTTCAAGGGAAGAGGTTCTCAAATTAATACTGGTAATAAATTCTTAAAGGCGCAATATGTGGACGAGCACATTGAGGGGCTAGATGAGCCTTTGCAAGAAAATCCGTCAACTCAGGTTTTTCACGAAAGTCCTAAGAAAATTGTCAACAAGGTAGAGAGTCCCGATCTGGGTTTTGGATATTCGATGAATCCTTATCAGGGATGTGAACATGGATGCGTTTACTGTTATGCGCGCAATACCCATGAATATTATGGCTTTAGCGCGGGCCTGGACTTCGAAAGCAAAATCATAGTAAAGGAAAATGCGCCTCAATTGTTGGAGCAACAACTGCTTAACAAAAATTGGAATGCGGTGCCCATTATGCTTAGTGGCAACACCGACTGCTATCAACCACTGGAGCGCAAACTGGAAATTACCCGAAGGATTTTGAAAGTAATGGCTCAGTATCGGCACCCTGTAAGTATCATCTCCAAAAACAGCTTGATAACCCGCGACATTGATTTGTTGAAAGATTTGGCATCAGACAACCTTGTTCATGTTATGATTTCCATCACCACGCTGGATGAAGAGCTGCGAAGGCAATTAGAGCCGCGCACTGCGAGTGCCATCAAGCGGTTGAAAACCGTAGAAGCTTTGGCGAAGGCAAATATCCCTGTTGGCATTATGAACGCCCCCATTATTCCTGGTCTCAATCATCACGAAATACCATCTATACTAAAAGCCGCTGCCGAACATGGAGCATTAACTGCGGGAATGACCATTGTTAGGTTGAATGGCTCTATCGGCAAATTATTTGAAGACTGGCTTCGCAAAAATTTCCCCGACAGGTTTGAGAAGGTATGGAATCAGATTTCTTCGATGCATGGTGGCAACGTGAACGACTCTCAATTTGGTAGGCGTATGCGTGGTGAAGGTCACTTTGCCGATGCCATTCACCAACTATTTAAATCCTCTAAAAAGAAATACTTTGAAGGCAAACATTTGCCTTCGTTCGATTTAACCAAGTTTAGAAAAGGTGGGAGTTATTCGTTGTTTTGAGTTCATTCAGGAACAAACGAAAAGAAGCACATCCAATTCTTTATCGGTAACTCAGTTGTTTGTCGAAAGGGGATATAGAAAGAACATTATAGGTGCTAATAATTACTTTCTCTATTTGTAAATTTTATATATGCCTAATACTTTTTTTCTTCCACCATTTTGTGAAATAATACATACTAATGTACCATAATATTGTCTCAAAAATACTGGCGAAAATACTTAAAGACCATGACTGTCTTAGAATGAAATGTTGTCCCATTAAAACCATAGCTAGGAATGCTAACGAGGCAAATGCTAATCTTTTTGTCATAAACTATTTAGAATATTTAGGTTTTGAAAATAATATGTCTTGAACTATAGACATCGAAACTCCGCCAATAAATCCAATTGCTCCACCCACCACGGCACCGCCAACTGCGCCTGTTATAGTTCCTACTATGGGAAACACAACTGTCCCACCGGTTCCCCCTGCATACCCTCCAGAAATTGCACCAGTAACTAATCCTAGAACGCCAGCCTGCAAAGCACCAGGCACATTAATACCACCTGTGTCACTTGCAGGACTTCCACCGCTGTTATTGCTGTCGCCACCTTCATCTGATACAATTGGTGTGCCTATTAATTTTACACCATACTTGCTAACAGCCTCGCTAATAATATTTATACTAGCCTTCACTCCAGAAGAAATCGATAGTAATTGAAATTTTTCTTCTGTTGTAAAAGATGAAATTATAACTTGATCATTAAATTTTATAATTATTTCGTCTGCTAGTGCAATGTCACTTAAGGATAATATTTTATCTAGCATCGGGATCAGAATAGTCTTCTGATTTTGATTTAAAAAACTTAAATTTAGATTAGCAGAAGTTATTTGTGTAGTATGAAATGCACCTACGATTTCAGCTTGTGGCTGTTGTCTTATCTTGTTTGGGTCAAGTTTAACATTGGCAAGTTCCCTGTCTATTAATTCGTAAGTATTAGAGTAAACATTTTCGGGCTTAGAGCTAATAGCTACATCAAATGCTGCAGTATATGTTTTGTTCAATGTATTAACTACTTCTGAGAAGTCAACTGAATTAAATGTCAGTTGATCGTTGCAAGAAAAAGCAATTAGAGAAAATAATAATAGTAATAATTTTTTCACTTGTTAAGGGGTTTAATGTTTACTTATTTTCAAACGTATATTTTTTAAAATTAAATCTTTAGTTTTCTCCTGATTTATTTTTATTACTTTATGCTACATGGTTGGAAGAATTATCAAAAAGGGATCAAGGTAAACGTAATCAAGCACCTATTTTAGTATGATGCTGTTTTGAAATAACCGCGGCTATGATTAAAAAAGTACCTAAAACTGCCAATACAATTGATGCCAGAAAGCCGAACCCGGTCCCTATCACTGCGCCATCAGCAGCACCCGAAATGGCTGCACTTATCAAATCAAAGTTTAAGGGTTTCATGTTTTTACTTTTTGAGCTGATATCTCTTTTTGTTTATCGATATCATAAACTTAAACGAAAATGTATAAAATTCTATAGCTTACCAATTTAGTACACTTTTAAAAAGTCACTATTTATTTGAACGAACACGCAATTGTAAAGTTCTATCTGCTTTTCAATGTTTTTATCTAAATTTGTTAATCTTGAAACAACTCCTTTCCATATCGTTGCTGGTGCTTTACCTGAACTCTTTCACTGAAGTGCATGAGCTAATGCGCTTACCCATTTTGATTGAACATTTTCAAGAACATAAGCAGCAGGTAAGTGATTTAACGCTATGGGAATTTTTGGTGATGCATTATAAAACTGATGTGTCGCACGATGATCAGGACAATGATCTTCCCTTTAAAGACAAAGCGCATTCATTCTCGGCATCTGCGCCAAGCCTACCTTTTCAAAAGTTAGTACTCAAAGAAGCAGCTCCTTTGTTGGAAATCAGACATACATCAAGTTACATGGAAGCTTCATTCAAATCTCCCAGCCAATCCATCTTTCAGCCGCCCAAGCTGGTATAATTACTTTCTTTAGCTCTTACAATTAATCTGCCTCAACAGAGGTCTTTCCTTTATTTATTAATAATTACAAATTCGCATGCTCGAAAGCATTGTATCGTTTTCTGTTCGTAACAAATTTATTGTTGCCATCCTTACGGTAATACTTATTGCCTACGGAAGTTATTCGGTTACTCAACTTCCCATTGATGCCGTGCCTGATATTACGAACACGCAAGTGCAAGTGATTACACTTTCGCCATCACTGGCCGCACCTGAGATTGAACGGATGGTAACATTCCCGGTGGAACAAACAATGACTACTATTCCGCACATCATTGAGATGCGTTCGTTCTCACGGTTTGGCTTATCGGTTGTCACCATTGTTTTCTCTGACGATACCGATATTTACTGGGCAAGGCAACAAGTAAGCGAGCGACTTAGTCAAGCCAAGAGTAGTATACCCATGGGTGTTGGTATTCCTGAATTGGCACCACTCACAACGGGCTTAGGGGAAATTTATCAATATACAATCAGACCAAAAAAAGGTTTTGAGAATACATATTCTGCGATGGATTTGCGTACAATTCAAGATTGGATTGTGCGAAGACAATTGCTAGGCACTGAAGGAGTGGCCGATGTAAGCGCATATGGTGGCTACATCAAGCAATATGAAATATCTATTGATCCTGAAAAGCTGCGCAGCATGAACACTACTATTTCGGAAGTGTTTTCTGCACTCGAAAAAAACAATCAGAATACAGGAGGTGCTTATATAGATGAGAAGCCCTTTGCTTATTTCATTCGCAGCGAAGGCATGGTGAAAAATCTCAGCGACATTGAAAACATTATCATTAAAAATACTAATGGACTTCCTGTATTGATACGCAATGTTGCAGAAGTTCGCTTTGGCTATGCCAATCGCTATGGCGCGATGACTCGCAATAATCAAGGGGAAGTAGTGGGTGCCGTTGTGCTTATGTTAAAGGGATCAAATTCTTCTTTGGTAATTAAGAAAGTAAAAGAACGCATCGCGCAAATAGAAAAAAATCTGCCAGAAGGCATTGAGATTGCTCCGTTTCTCGATAGAACAAAATTGGTGAACAATGCCATTAGCACAGTATCAAAAAACTTAGCAGAAGGCGCGCTGATTGTTGTGTTTGTTCTGGTTTTATTGTTGGGAAATTTTCGAGCAGGATTAATTGTAGCTTCCGTTATTCCACTGGCCATGCTCTTCGCCATTATTTTAATGAACACGTTTGGCGTTTCTGGAAACCTGATGAGCCTCGGTGCTATTGATTTTGGTTTGATAGTAGATGGTGCCGTTATAATTGTTGAAGCTACCATGCACCATTTGGCTATGCGAGGAGTGATACAAAAACTTACTCAACCCGAAATGGATGAAGAGGTAAAGCAATCGGCCACTAAGATGATGCGCTCGGCAGCATTTGGTCAGATTATTATTCTCATTGTGTATTTGCCTATTCTATCACTTGTAGGTATTGAAGGCAAAATGTTTAGGCCGATGGCACAGACAGTGGCATTTGCTATTATTGGTGCATTGATACTTTCTGTAACGTACGTGCCAATGGTTTCGTCATTGCTGCTTTCTAAGAATCCTATTCATAAAAAAAATATCTCAGATAAGATTATTGATTTTGTTCATCGCCTCTACTCACCACTTATTCATTTTGCTTTAAAGCAAAGAGGGCTGATTATAATAAGTTCAATAGTTGCTTTCATGGCTGGCCTTCTTTTGTTCCTTACGCTAGGTGGCGAGTTTATTCCTCAACTTGATGAAGGCGACTTTGCCGTTGATACTCGCTTGCTAACAGGTAGCTCTCTAAGCCAAAGTGTAGAGGTGGCACAAAAGAGTTCAAAAATTATTCTCGATAATTTCCCTGAAGTAAAAGAAGTGGTTAGCAAAATTGGTAATTCCGAAATACCAGTAGATCCAATGCCTATTGAAGCTTTTGACTTGATGATTATTTTGAAAGACAAAGATGAGTGGACGAGTGCCTCTTCACGTGAAGAGTTGGCTGAAAAGATGTCTACGAAACTTCACCAAGTAATGCCAGGTGTTGCATACGGATTTCAACAGCCCATACAGATGCGCTTCAACGAGTTGATGACGGGTGCACGGCAAGATGTAGTGCTTAAAATTTATGGGGAAGATTTAGATGCGCTTGCCAACTATGCTGATCGCATCGGGAAGATTGCTAACCAAGTTGATGGTGCGCAAGATATTTATGTGGAACCCATTGGCGGCTTGCCTCAATTGGTTGTCACATTTGATCGCGCAAAGCTTGCCTTGTTTGGATTGAGTGTGGACGAGGCCAATCGCACATTGCGCACGGGTTTCTCTGGTGAGACAGCGGGTATGGTTTATGAAAATGAAAAGCGATTTGAATTGGTAGTGCGTTTGAATGAAAAGAATCGTGCGAGTATTGAAGACCTTAAATCCATTTATATTTCAAATGCAAGTGGCGCGCAAATACGGTTGGAGCAAGTGGCCGACATACAATTAAAAGTAGGGCCTAACCAAATTCAACGCGATGATGCCAAGCGAAGAATTGTTGTTGGCTTTAACGTGCGTGGCCGCGATGTGGCAAATATTGTAAAGGAGATTGATACCAAAATTAATGCACAGATAAAATTTCAACCAGGCTATTTTGTAACATATGGTGGCTCCTTCAAAAACTTAGAAGAAGCGAAGCAACGATTAATGATTGCTCTTCCTGTTGCATTAGTCTTGATCTTTATTCTGTTATATTTTACTTTCCATTCGCTGCGTCATAGTTTGTTAATCTTTACAGCTATTCCTCTTTCTTCCATTGGTGGAATTTTTGCTTTATGGATTCGAGGGATGCCCTTTAGCATTTCGGCAGGCGTAGGTTTCATTGCCTTGTTTGGTGTAGCTGTGTTGAATGGCATTGTGTTGATAGCTGAATTTACCCGATTAAAAAGTGAAGGCTTGACCGATCTCAACGAGATTGTTTTGAAGGGAACAGAGTTGCGCTTGCGCCCTGTTATTATGACTGCACTGGTTGCATCGCTTGGCTTTCTACCAATGGCATTATCTAGTTCATCAGGTTCTGAAGTTCAACGTCCATTGGCAACAGTTGTAATAGGCGGATTGATTTCTGCCACCATACTTACGCTAGTGGTACTGCCTGTCTTATATACATACATTGAAAAGAAGTCTAAACTTTGATTGATATGATTGTTGTGATAGATGTTATTAACCACCTAATGAAAGAAATGAATTTTAGAAATATTAAAAAGTCTGCAAGTATAGTCATCACTCTCCTCTCGAGAAGGGCAGGACCCGCCCGATCCGGTACGGGCGGGGGTGAGGGCGTAACTCTCTTACTCCTTCTCATTTCTCTCTCCTCCTTCGCCCAACAGTCTTTAGCCATTGATGAGGCTGTTAAGATCGCACTAAAAAATAACCAGCTTATTCAATCAAATGAATACAAGGTTGAGTACTTCAAAGAATTGAAAAAGACTTCCACAGATTTAGGCAAATTTTCCGCCACGTGGATGCATGGTCAATACAATTCCCTGCTTCAAGATAATAATTTGCAATTCAATCAGAGTATACCTTTTCCTACGGTCTTGAGTAACCAATCTAAGTTGGGAAGAGAGCAAGTAATCGGTGCAGAAAAGAGTTTGGTTGTTGCAAAGAATGAATTGGCTTATGAAGTAAAGTCTGTTTATCATCAACTCCTTTATCAACAGGCAATAAAAAATTTACTGCTTTCGCAGGATAGTCTGTATGAAGATTTCTTTCGTGCCTCCTCGTTGCGTTATAAAACGGGTGAAAGTAACTTATTAGAAAAGACTACGGCTGAAACTCAATTGAAGGATAGTAAGAACCAAGCTTCAATGAATCAATCTGATATTGAAATTGCAAAAGTACGATTACAGGCATTGCTAAAATACGATGCTACATTTAATACAATCGGCATTCTCGAAAAAAGAAAATTGCCATCATCGTTTGACTCAGTTTCATTGGTGCTTAATCCACAACTTAATTATCTGCAGCAGCAAACAACTATTAACAAACAAGCGAAAGTAACGGAGCGATCACGCATGTTGCCTGACTTTAACGTTGGTTATTTCAATCAGAGTTTAGTGGGTGTTCAAAATATAAATGGACTAGACCAATACTTTGGAGCTGATAAACGCTTTCAAGGATTTCAGTTGGGTGTTTCTTTTCCTTTATGGTTTGCGCCTCAAGTAGCGCGATCAAAAGCTGCCGCTTTCGCGGAATTGGAGTCAAAGAAAAATGCAGATCATTTTAAAACAACGTTGAGTGGATTGTTCGCGCAAGCGCAACAAGAACTGAACAAACACTTATCAAGTTTAGACTATTATGAAACCAACGCTTTGAAAAACGCATCACTTATTCTATCCCAATCAAGTAAAGCATTTAAGGCAGGCGAGATAAGTTACATCGAATATCTGCAATCATTAAAAATTGCCATCGGCATAAAATCAAGTTACTTGAATGAACTAAATCTTTATAATCAATCCATTCTAAAAATAGAATTTCTTATGGGTGTGTATTAATGCTTCGAGCAGTTCATATTACTATCGACCAACAAAATTTATGAAAACAAAACAATCTCTATTAATAATTTCTTCGCTATCTTTATTTACGTTCAATTGCTCTCAACCATCATCACCAGCAACAAAAGAAAAAGTTAGCACACCTGAATCAACTACAAGTGTCACACTTACTGAAGATCAATTTAAGACTGCCTCAATTGAATTGGCTGCCTTAGAATTACGCAGTATCAACGGAAGTATAAAAGCAAATGGTATGTTAGATGTGCCTCCACAAAACTTGGTAACAATAGCTGCACCTATTGGCGGATTTGTAAAGCACACTGAATTGCTTCAAGGCATGAAAGTGAAAAAAGGACAAGTGCTTGTTACGTTAGAACACCAAGATTATATCCAGTTACAACAAGACTATCTCGATTCAAAAAGCCAGTTAGAGTTTTTAGAATTAGATTATCAACGGCAACAAGAGTTGGCCAAAGAAAATGTGAATGCGGCCAAGGCTCTTCAAATGGCGAAGTCAAATTACTTTAGCACCAAAGCAAAAGTGCAAGGATTGAAAGCTCGTTTGCAATTAATCAACATTGATGTTACAGAATTAGAAAAAGGTATAATGTCGAACACCATTAATTTATATGCCCCCATCTCCGGTTATATCACGCAAGTGAACATCAACATTGGTATGCACGTAAATCCCGCAGATGTTATGTTGCGTATTGTTGATAATGAACATCTCCATGCTGAAGCACAAGTGTTTGAAAAAGATATAGCGAAGTTAAAGGTGGGTCAAAGAGTTCACGTAATTTTATCAAACGAATCGAAAGAACGAGAAGCAAAAGTATATTTGATAGGAAAAGAAATAACGCCAGAAAGAACTGTTCGTGTTCATTGTCATTTGGAATCTGAGGATCATTCACTTATTCCAGGAATGTTTTTCAGTGCCATTATTGAAACGGATCAGCAACAAGTAAAATGCCTTCCTGATAAAGCCGTTGTTACTTTTGATGGAAAAGATTATGTGTTTATTGTAAAGGATAAAGCAGGAAGAAAATACGAAATGACTGAGATAAAAAAAGGTGCTTCATCGAATGGCTTTACTGAAATAATATTAGCCAACGTTGATGATAAAATGCTTTTTGTTACTAAGGGTGCTTATGAATTGCTTAGCTTTTTAAAGAATACCGAAGAGTAACATGATGGAGGTAACTTTCAAAACTCTTACTGAAAATAGCTTTCAAGAATTCTTGTTCAGTAATGAACATATTGATGAAAGAGAGTTTGTGCTAAAACACAAAAACTTTTTCGGGATTGCTTCCTCCATCATTGCTGATCAATTAATCGGAAGGAGAAAAGCTAAAAGTAAACTGCCAACATTTTATAAAACGAAAGGCATTATTTATCCGCCTTCCATTAATCTTGAGCAAAGCTCATCAGAAGCAACAGCAATATTTAAAGCTGCGATTATAAATCAACATCTTGATAAAAAATCTCTGCTTGGTCTTGATCTTACAGGTGGCTTGGGTATTGATTCATTTTTTCTCGGCAAGATATGTTCATCGTTTCACTATGTCGAAAAAGAAGAAGCGGTTAAAGATTTGGCGCATCACAATCATAAAATATTAGGTGCAATAAACATTGAATATTATTGCACGGACGCTGAAGAATTTATTCTATCAACAAAAAACACTTTTGATTTTGTTTTCATTGATCCATCGCGAAGAATAAAAGATCAAAAGGTTTTTAAGTTTGCCGATTGCGAACCTGCTGTGGATAGAATTTTGCCAAGGCTTTTCGAACTCACAAGTTATGTGCTAATAAAGTCTTCTCCTTTAATGGATCTTCAGCAAGGCATTAAGGAATTACCTTATGTAAAAGCCGTCTATGTTGTATCTGTTGATAATGAATGCAAAGAAGTTCTTTTTCTCTGCGAAAGAAATTTTGTTCAACAACCAATCATTCATTGTGTTGAATTAACTTCTTCTATTGATCCGATAAAGTTCACTTTTGAAGAAGAGAGGAATGCTATGGTTAATTATTCAGAACCACTTGAGTATTTATACGAGCCCAACAGCTCTCTATTAAAAGCAGGTGCCTTCAAATTTATTGCAAAGCATTTTGAGTTAACGAAACTGAATGTCAATACTCATTTATATACGTCTCATTCATTGATTAGAAATTTCCCTGGCAGAGTTTTTAAAATTGAAAAAGCAAATCCAACAGAAGCTGAACTTAAAAAATATCTTCCAGATGGAAAAGCAAATGTTGTTACACGTAACTATCCGATTAGTGCTGAAGAATTGAAAAAGAAACTAAAGTTAAAAGATGGTGGGGATTTGTTTGTGATAGGAACTCAATCATCAAAAAAAATGATTCTTCTCGCTAAAAGAGTTATTGCAAACTTTGAATAATTAAATCAAGATTCGTCTCTCCGTTAAATTTCTTCACCATCTTTCCTTCATTATAAATATACGCGGACGGTGTCGGTACCGAACCGTAGTTTGCATAAACGGCATCGCCTGTTGTCTGCACAAACTTTACATTATTAAAACCAGTTAAATGATAGTTTTCTGCAAACTTTGTTATCTCCTCAAACGGGTTGATCGAAACAAAATAAATAGTGTAAGCTTCAAATGATTTTATTCGTTCTGCAATTTCTGCTGCCTCACGCTTGCAATGATCGCAATCGGGAAAGAATAAAATAACAATATTTTTACCTTTTAGCTTGCTAGCATCTGTTCTATTTCCATTCTTATCAATCAACATCATGTTGGGTAGTTGGTTGATAGCAGGCTGTGTATACGGACTGGTAATTACTTCTGCTGGTGCCGTTGGTTTTTTTTGGCAACTTGATATTCCAAATACGCCCACTATCATCAGAACTATCAATGCAACTCTTGTCATGCTAAACTCATTTTAAAAATCCCAATCCCCAATAAACTGAATAAAACAAAATCATTAACGTGCCATATACTAGAAAAATCTTCTTTCTGTTTTGCACATCTTCCCACCAAAGCATGGCCCACGGTTTATACAACCCGATCAACAAAAATAGTGTACTAGTGTAACCTAAATAAAGTATCAACAATCGAACGTAATACATAAAATCAAAGGTAAAGTATTCAAGGTTCAAAATTCAATAGTAACAGCCGAGTAACTCATACTAGAGAAAAAATAGTTGCCACAGGAACACAAAGTTCCAACGCTTTAGACAAAAAAAAACCTAAGTGAATCACCTTGATCTTTTCTCTATGATTACAAGTGGTTTTTTTTCAAACAGATTCATTACTTTTGCGCTCCCTTATTGGAAGCGTTGAAGGCGAGTGAATTTTTAAACATCTATCGGTCGGATAGCCTGGTGCAAAACCTGGCAGAAGGTGTTCGCGCGTCCAAAGCTTCGGTCTTGCGGGTAAAAGGTCTATCCGGAAGTCTCGATTCAGTAATTTTCTCTACAGTTTATAAAAGTACAAGAGCAACTCATGTAATTATTCTTCAAGATAAAGAAGAGGCGTTTTATGTGCTGAACGATCTTCAAAACTTACTAGGCGAGAAGGAAATTTTATTTTTCCCGATGTCGTACAAACGGCCTTACGAATACACCGAAACCGAAAACGCCAACATTCTAATGCGGGCAGAAGTGTTGAACTTTATTGGCACTCACCCTGATTCACAAATTATTGTAACCTATCCTGAAGCTCTTTCCGAAAAAGTAATCAATAAGAAATCGCTGGCCTCAAACACTTTCGTGGTGATGAAAGGCGAAAAGTTGGATCATACATTTTTGGAAGAATTTCTACACGAATATGATTTTGAAAAGACTGACTTTGTTTACGAACCTGGTCAGTTTGCTATCCGTGGTGGAATTATAGACGTGTTTTCATTCGCCCACGATTTGCCCTATCGCATCGAGCTTTTTGGTGATGAAGTAGAAAGCATTCGTAGCTTCGATCCTGGTTCACAGCTTTCGGTAAACTCACTTGAAAAAGTAAGCTTGATGCCCAATGTGCAAACCCGCCTGGTGCAAGAAGAGAGGCAATCTTTTTTTGAATTCATTCCAGCCAATGCCCGCATCTGGGTAAAAGATTTTGCACTTACGTGCGATGTGCTCGAAAAATGTTTTGAGAAGGCAAGCCAATCTTTTGAAACAATTTTGCAAAATAGCGGTGGCGCAAAGGTGGTAATGCAACCCGAGCAACTGTTTGAAACCAAAGGAAGTTTTCAGGAGAAAATTAAGATCTTTTCGATTATTGAATGCGGTTCTCGATTTTCGTTTCCGCCTTCAACAACTTACGAGTTCCGATCATCGGCACAGCCATCGTTCAACAAAAACTTTGATCTACTAGCAGCCGATCTTCACGAGCATCAAGATAAAGGCTTTTCCAATTTTGTCGCTTCCGATCAAGGCAAACAACTCGACCGCTTGCGCGGAATTTTTGAAGAGATCAATCCCGATGTGGCATTTCAATCATTGGATTTTGCCCTTCGCCAAGGTTTTATAGATCACAATAGCAAACTAGTTTGTTACACTGATCATCAGATTTTTGAACGTTTCCATCGCTATAAAGCCAAAGAGAAATTTTCAAAATCAAAGGCACTCACCTTTCGGGAACTTCAATCGCTTGTGCCTGGCGATTTTGTTACGCACATCGACTATGGCATTTGCAAGTTTGCTGGCCTCGAAAAAAAATCAGTAAACGGAAAAGATCAAGAAGCCATCCGTCTTGTGTTTCGCGATGATGACTTGATGTACATCAACATCCATTCGCTTCATAAAATATCGAAGTATTCAGGTAAAGATGGAACGGCACCATCCATTAGTAAACTTGGCTCTGGCGAGTGGGACAGCAAAAAGGCAAAGGTTAAAAAGAAGGTTAAAGACATTGCCAAAGAGTTGATCGAGCTGTACGCAAAACGAAAAACTGCTCCCGGTTTTGCTTATGCCCCTGATGGTTTTTTGCAAGCTGAGCTAGAGACTTCTTTCATTTATGAAGATACGCCCGATCAAGCCTCGGCAACAGAAGCTGTAAAAAAAGATATGCAATTGCCCCACCCAATGGATCGGCTGGTGTGTGGCGATGTGGGTTTCGGCAAGACAGAAATCGCTATTCGTGCAGCATTCAAAGCGGCAACAGAAGGTAAGCAAGTTGCGGTGCTAGTGCCAACCACCATTTTGGCGATGCAACACCACAGAACATTTGTTGAACGGCTTTCCAACTTTCCTGTAAAGATTGAATATGTTTCCCGTTTCAAAACGGAAAAGGAAATTAAAGAAATACTCAATCAAGTAAAAGATGGAACCGTCAATATCATAATAGGTACACATCGCGTAGTAAGCAAAGACGTGGTGTTTAAAGATCTTGGTCTGTTGGTGATTGATGAAGAGCAAAAATTTGGAGTTAAGGTAAAAGATCGCTTAAAAGAATTGAAGGTAAGTGTTGATGTGCTCACGCTTACCGCCACCCCAATTCCTCGCACGCTTCACTTCTCACTTATGGGCGCACGCGACCTAAGTATTATTGCAACCCCTCCACCCAATAGGCAGCCAGTAACCACTGAGATTTTCTCTTTTAATGAAGAATCAATTCGCGATGCAGTCAGTTATGAATTAAAACGAGGTGGTCAGGTTTTCTTTGTTCATAATCGCGTAAGCGATATCGAGCAAATAGCCAATACCATTTTTAAACTCGTGCCTGACTCGAGAATAGGTATTGCCCACGGCCAAATGGAAGGGGATAGACTAGAGAAAGTAATGGTCAAGTTTATTGAGGGCGAATACGATGTGCTGGTTTCAACCAACATTATTGAGTCGGGGCTTGACATCCCCAATGCCAACACCATCATGATCAACAATGCGCATATGTTCGGGTTGAGCGATCTCCATCAAATGCGCGGGCGTGTGGGCCGATCCAACAAAAAAGCATTTTGTTATTTACTAACTCCACCTGCCTCTGGGCTTAGTTCTGATTCGCGAAAGCGCCTGTCTGCGTTGGAAGAATTTTCTGAATTGGGTGACGGCTTTAAAGTAGCGATGCGCGATTTAGATATTCGCGGTGCAGGAAATTTATTGGGTGCAGAGCAGACCGGATTCATTACCGACCTTGGTTTTGATACCTATCATAAAATTCTAGACGATGCTATTCAAGAACTAAAAGAAACTGATTTCAAAGATTTATTTTCGGAAGAGCTTGCCCAAAAAGTAAAACACTTAGTTCAAGACTGTGTAATAGAAACAGATCTTGAAATATTAATTCCAGAGACGTACATCAACAACTCAAGCGAGCGGCTTCAATTGTACAGCGGCTTAGATAATGTAAAAGATGAAGTTGCTTTGCAGATTTTCAGTAGCTCGCTCATCGATCGCTTTGGGCCATTGCCTTCGGCTGTTGAGCAACTTATAAATTCCATTCGCTTGCGCTGGATGGGTGAAGAGTTAGGCTTCGAAAAGATTACCTTAAAGAACGAAAACCTTCGCGCCCACTTCGTAACAGGAAAGGCAGATTATTTTAAATCAGACATTTTTGGAAAAATATTAACGTTTGTGCAAACACACCCTAAGCAGTGCCGCATGAGGGACACCTCAGGCAAGTTGGTGCTTACTATAGAAAAAATAAATTCTGTTGAATCTGCCTTATCCATGCTTGCTCAAGTAACTGATTATAAGTTTAAATCAGCAATGGAGATTGTTTCCAAATAAGGTTCAAGATTCAATGCATCGTTAAACGCATTTATCATCAATACTTTTTTATAGACGCTAGAATAATATACTTCTATAAAATATTCTCCCGTGTGGTAGAGGTAAATTCTGCAATCACCAAGCTTTCTGCCCACAACAAATTGAGAGGCTAATGTTACAACATCACATTTCTTTTCAAAAGACGAGTAAAGAAAATCATCAAGCGGAATCATAGTATCTAATGTTTTAAATACTTAGGAGAAATCTATGCCAATGGCTTTCTGTGCCTTTTTCTTGATATTCTACTCTATTTTGTTTTAGTTTGAGAATATTTTTTCCCAAATTGATCCTAGTCTTTTCGTAAACTGGAATCTGTGTTAAGCTTTTATCAATAAAATAAATGGCTTTTGGAAAACTTATAATTATCTGCCTATATTAGCGTTTACGTTAAATATCAAATGAATAACATGAAGTACATCAAAGGTTTCTTTCTACTGGCTGGAATATCATTTTTTATCTCCTCTTGTTCCTTGTTTGGAAATAAAGGAGGAAAGCCAACGGCTCAAAATCCGGGGCAGGTAAGCACAGCCACTGGTCTCAAGTATAATGATGCCGATGGGGGCGGATTCACTGTTGAGCCCTATGATCATCAACCTGATGCGCCTAATATGGTATATATCGAAGGAGGTCGCGCAGTACTTGGCTCGTTCGAGGAGGACATTATGTCTTCAGGAGACAATATTGAAAGAACAGTTTCATTAGCTTCTTTTTATATGGATGAAACCGAGATAGCCAACATTCACTGGCTTGAGTTTTTAAAATATTTAAGTTTAGATTCTCCTAGATCATCCGACCCAAATATCAAAGATGCTTACAGCAGGAACTTACCTGATACTAACGTTTGGAGAGGAAAACTTGCTTTCAACGATCCTTATGTTGAACATTATTTAAGATACCCAGGCTTCCGTTACTTCCCAGTAGTGGGTGTTTCTTGGAAACAAGCCAATGAATTTTCTAAATGGAGAACCTCGAAAGTAAATGATGTTCTTGCAACTCAATCAGGCAGAGATGATATTAAACCAACAACTCCAGGGGGTAGAATTCCGATCGAATCTGGTGTAGTAGTACCTGATTATCGCCTTCCAACTGAAGCAGAATGGGAATATGCCGCTCAAGCTCTAATAGGCACTCAGTGGTTGGAAGAAATGCAGACCTATCAGCGAATCTATCCATGGGATGGTCACTCCTTAAGAAATCCTTATGGAAATCAAATGGGTTATTTCCTTGCCAACTTTAAGAGAGGCCGAGGTGACTATGCGGGTATTGCAGGAAAATTAAATGATGGAGCGTTAATAACATCATATGTATACGAATATCCCCCTAATGATTATGGCTTGTATAACATGGCAGGTAATGTAAGTGAGTGGGTAATGGATGTGTATCGCCCTCTTTCGCATCAAGATTTTGATGACCTTAACCCGATCAGACGTGATGATTTCCTTGATGACCACACCACTTATAAAAACGGTTACAATAAAACGAAAGGAGATTCATCAAAATCATTTACCTATAAAAAGAAGCCCGATGGTTTCTTATCCTTAATCTCTGATAAAGTAAGAGTATATAAAGGTGGCTCTTGGAAAGATGTTGCTTATTGGATGTCTCCAGGTACAAGAAGATTCCTTGATGAGGATTCTTCAACTGCTACTATTGGTTTCCGTTGCGCAATGATCAAAGCAGGTTCCAATTATTAATTTTAATTTTCAACAATATAAAAAGCCCTCGATCGAGGGCTTTTTTATTGAGCTTCTGCCAAACAAATTACTGAGATCTTTTTACAACCTGCCTCTATTAACTTAATACCAAGTGCTTCAATGGTAGCACCTGTAGTAATAACATCGTCAACCAAAATAATGCTTTTGTCTTTTACCATTTCATGGTCATTTATAGCAAACACTTCTTTCACATTCTCCCATCTTTCAATTCTTGATTTCTTTGTTTGAGTAGTAGTTTTAATATTTCGAGTGCAAATTCCATCATCAAATGGTATTGCTATTGCATTGCTCAGCCCTTCTGCAAACTTCGAGCTTTGGTTATAACCACGGCTGTTTCTTCTGGTTTTGTGCAACGGAACTGGAATCAGCAAATCATAACTTTTAATCAACTCCAACTCTTTTAATTCATTTCCATATACTCTTCCCAAAGCCACCCCAACTTCTGGATGATTATTGTATTTTAATTGATGGAGCAAGTGCTGCACATTTCCCCTTTTTCTGAATTTCAAAAAAGCGCAGGCAAACTCGATAGGCAACCTTCCTCTCAATCGCTCAGCTATTGGGTTGGTGTCGTTTTGATGATAATTTGTTTTAGGCAGCTCGATAATACACCGAGTACATATTATCTCTTCACCCTTCACCAATATATCGGAGCAACCCAAACAATATTGAGGAAAGAACAACGAGACAAAGTCGCGGAGTATGTTTTTAAGATTTTTTGAATTGCGTCTATTTGCCTTCATCTTTGTTCTTTAAAAAAAGAAAACGCATGAGTTTAGTAAAGCAATTTAATGATTATAGAAGCAAAATGAATGATCAGATTTTGGCTTCTGATAATTTGATAATCAAACGGATATTCAACCTCGATACCAATGCCTATCAAGAAGGTGTGTTAGATCTCAAATCGAAAGAACTTATCGGGCTTACCTGTTCGCTTGTTTTGAGATGCGATGATTGTGTAAAATATCACTTGGGAAAATGCAAAGATGTTGGTCTATCTTCTGCCGAAGTGCAAGAAGCCATGGGCATTGCAACGTTGATTGGCGGAACAATCGTGATTCCACATTTGAGAAGAGCCTTTGAGTACTGGGAGGAACTTCAACATGTTTAAGCGCGATTTAGATTTAGAGAGGGACTGGCAGACCTTGCTTACTCAACTTGAGACCCTTATCGGCAAAAAGCCAAAGGATTTAAACGCGGTGCTTTTTATGATTGGCGTTCAAGAATTGGGCAAAGGCAACATTCGTTTTAACAAAGAGGAAAAGCAAGACCTTATGCATATTGCTATTTGCAAGGTGTTGAGCCTTGCGGGATACTATGCCTTAGATGGCCTCGACAAAGATGGTTGGCCTCATTGGAAGGTGATTAAAAAGCTTCCTCACTTTGATTTGATGGAACAAGAGAAACTTTTGAAAATGCACGTGATAGAATACTTTGAAAAAGAATATTCTTTTGACTAGCAACACCCCAAGAAGATAGGAACTCATTTTTCTTTAAGGTTTCCCTCAGCAGCTTCTAATATTAGATTTATTTCTGAATACTTGAAAGTTCGGAAATGAGCAGAGCAGCTCATGTATAAATCATTTGAAGGTGAGTTTACTTTTATCATATTGCCTCCAAATGATTAAGGTTTTCTTCGCCTTCTGTTTACTAAGCTCTTCGGCCTTTTGCCAACAGTTAATTGAGGGCACTATTCTTGATTATGAAACAGGGAAGCCAGTACCATTCGCCTCTATTGGCATACTTGAAACCAACAAAGGAACTAGTTCTAATTTCGATGGTCAGTTTTCACTCTCTATTACAGGAGAAGTTACTCTAAAAATTACCTGCATTGGCTATCAAACATTGGTAATCAAATCTCCCGATGCTATTCAATTCTTACGCCTCATTCCCATTGCCACAGAATTGAATCAAGTTGTTGTATTGAGCAAGGCCGTTAATCCAAGGAAGATTGTAAGGCGAGCATTTGCAGACTTAGATAAAAATTATAACAAACAATCCTTTCTACAAAAATTCTTTTATAGGCATTATTGTAAAGATAATTCCTTTTATGGCCGCTTGATTGAAGCTACCGTAGATGTTTGGAAAAACAATGGTTACAGCTCTCTTCGAAACGAGGCAGGAACTAATGAAGAAATTCGGGTAACCCAACTGAGAAGAAGTTTGGATAAAACTTCACTTGCGCAGGGGCATGAACCTATCTCTATAAAAAATATTTTGCAAGCCGATGGCATCGGGTATCAGACCATAAAAAGAAGCGATCATATTTCTTTTTTTGCAGATGTGAATAACCTGAAAACAGATTTTGATAATTATACTTTTATTTTTGAAGGCATTACAAGTTATGATGGAGATGAAGTTTATGAGATCACCTACGCCTATAAAAAGGATTCGGTGCTTATGACATCTGGCAAGCATATGCAGCTCTGCAAAATTGCTGGCTCGTTGTTCGTAACAACCGGCACTTATGCATTTGTAAAAACAGAAGAAGTGAAACAGTTTGAGAATAACTCTTTGCGCACCGTTGCCTATTATAGAAAATATGGCGACCAGTATTATCCTTATCATTTAATTCGAGAGGGAGAAACCAATCTTACTGAAACTAGCACCCATTCTTTTCGCATCGATTTAATGTCTATGGAGGTTAAAAAAGAGAGTAACGAAAAATTTGTTGGTAAAGGGCCAAGCCGAGATGAGTTGCTTGCCATTGCTTATGATTCTGTTTTTTGGAGTACCAACACTGTCTTAAAGACTACTCCGTTGGAGGATGAAATTATCCGAGACTTGGGTGAAGGAATGTCGTTGAACAAGCAATTTTATCTTTATCAACAATATGAAACGAACTTGCGTGATGGAGGAAAAAATGCAGATCAAAAGTTTAAATGGCTGAAAGATAATAGTAAAGGTAAACGCATAGTATACCTTGTTTTTTGGTCTGAAGATTTCAGATCGTATTCTGCTGAGTTAGAGTTAGCAAAACGATTGGCCAATCAATATCGAAACAAAATCATGTTTGTTTTTCTTTCGTTGGATGATGATGAAACCCGATGGCAACAATCAGTTGCTCGTTATGGATATAATAGCGATGGAATAGTTAATTATCGGATTGGACGAAATTCTGAAACAGCATCAGCTTTTAAAGTAAAAGAAACTCCTGCCTTCCTTTTATTATCTCGAAGTGGCGATTTGTTCAACTCAAAAACTAAAACCCCAAGCGACCCTTTGCTCCAAAGTGATTTTAAGTTTCTACTTGAACAAGCTAAGTAGTACCGCTTATTATTCAATCAAATCTGATTTTATTTTCTATAACTTCTATAAAATACAATCCAAGAAATAATCAAAACTGAAGGAATTAAAAGCCAAAGAAGATCAAACAGAATTAGCATGAAAAAACTTGCGAAAACATAAAAAGTCCATTGGAGAAAAATCTTCATTCTTAAATCAGTGGTGTACAAAATGCTGCGCAAAAGCATAACTACGCCTGCGCAAAATAGTATCGTCAGAAAGCCTTCCAGTCCATTGTAGCGAATTAAAACCCACATATTTTCGGGAAGTGTGAGAATAAAAAATGTGACAAGCCAATGCCTATAAATTTTACTTCGACTCCAAGGAAAATTGCGCACAAAATTTAGTTGGTCTTTTTCAAATCGATACGATTCAAAAATCAACAAAGAATGAGAAATGGATATTCCTAAAGCAATCAGTCCACCAACTTTAAAAGTATCATGTATGTCGGCAAGCAAGTAGGTGCAACCTATAATCACAGAACATGAAACTAGTTTTGTGATTATAAAAGCTAAAGGCAACTCATGCAAAGTATTCAATAGAAATAGACTGAAGAAAGGCTTTCGCAGATTTCTTGTAATCTTAAACAAAACCGTTTCGTGATTAGTGAATGAGAATTTTTTCATACGCATTGTGTAAACACTTGCACTCACCAAACTCAGAAGTAGTATGTATGAAAAAATCAGTATTGGTATGAAGTAGTGATGATAGACTATACCCACTATTGTGGCAAACGCACCAAACACAATCAACGGAAGTGAAATAAGACATTGTGTAAAAAACCAACTAGTAAACATTCCTGTTGTTCGCAAAGCAGTAGTGCTATAAAAAAGAAACTGATTACTTGGTATTGCTAATTCTCTTGCTACATAGCTCCAACTTTTAAAGGTGAATGCCAGCCAAACAACAAATACTACAATCACCAAAGGTGGCGATGTAAGCAGTGTTAGCACAAATAATAAATTTTGAACAATTCTTTCAGCAGGAGCCAAATGCGTTTCATTCAATACTTGTATGAAAAAGCAATAAGTAATTATAGAGACAAAAAAGAAAAGAAGTGCACCGGCATGGGTCTGATAGAAACCCTTTACAAAAATTTTAAAAAGAATTTTGTTAAGCGTGGCTATAATCATGACTTGATTTACGAATCATAGGATTATAAGTTCTTTATTTATCAATCTGCTAAAAAATGAATGGGTTAACAAATCTTTATCAATTCGATCTCAATAATCTTCAAAAATCAAAAAAACATTACGTCTATGTTGTATTTACATTAATAAGCTAAATAAGGTTTGAACCCAATGCCATAAAATTCCGTTATTTGAATAAGTCAACCACCACTACGACTATGATACATTCACCAAAATTAGCTATTCTCCAAAGCTTAGATGCTATGGATCAACAGCAGATGGACGAGGTTCTTATGTATATTAAGGATCTGCTCAACCAGCCGCAGCGATCTAGCCAAAAAGACTTTAAGCGCGAAGCACTTAAAGAAATTAGGCAAGCACTTCGCAATGGGAAGAAGAAGGGCTTTTCGCTTAAAGCCTAAGCTAAAAAAAGTAAGGGTAAAACAAGTGCTTCAACGGCACTTGATAGGAACACTCACCCTTACACTTTACTGATTTTCAAGTGTCATCTAACCCTTCCAATCCACCAGTTTCTTAGGTGTACTTCACATAATTCTCCCATTTTTCAATTACTTCCTTAAAATCAGCAGGCAATTCAGAATCAAACTGAATATATTGTTTTGTGATAGGGTGAATAAAGCCCAAGGTTTTGGCATGCAACGCTTGGCGCGGAATAATCTTAAAGCAATTATCGACAAACTGTTTGTACTTAGAGAATACAGTACCTTTCATCGGTTCGTTGCCGCCATACATGGCATCGTTAAAAATGGGGTGGCCTTTAAATTTCATATGCGCCCGAATTTGGTGTGTGCGGCCAGTTTCTAGTTTGCATTCAATAAGAGAGACATATCGCAACGATTGCAACATGCGATAATGTGTAATAGCTCTTCTACCAAAGTCAGCTTCCGGGAAAGCCGAAGTTATTCTACGATCTTTTAAGCTTCTGCCAACATTTACATCTATTGTGCCTTGTGGCGGATCAAAATCGCCCCAAATCAAGGCCCAATAAGTACGTTCGATGCTGTGGTCAAAAAACTGCTTTGCCAAACTCGTCATGGCAATTTCTGTCTTCGCGATCACCAAAAGACCGGACGTATCTTTATCAATTCTGTGCACTAACCCAGGTCGGCCATCATTACCTGGCATCTGCGGAAGCTGCTGAAAGTGATAGGCCAGCGCATTGACCAATGTGCCGCTCCAATTTTGAAAAGCGGGATGCACAACCATGCCCGCTGGCTTGTTAACTATCAGCAGGTAATCATCTTCAAATACAATGTTTAACGGGATATTTTCTGGTTTAACATCTGTATCGCGTGGAGGCTCGGGCAACGACACCGTGATAACATCGTGAGGCTTGATTTTGTAATTGGGCTTTGCTTCCTGCTCATTCACTTTTACAAACCCTTCACGCAATCCCTCTTGTATTTTTGTGCGCGTTACGTTGGGCAGGCGATCCATCAAAAACTTATCGATGCGAACGGGGCTTTGCTTGGGGTCTACTACTATGCGATGATGTTCAAACAACTCGTCATCTTGCTCGTCTACTAATTCTTCGTCAACCATAATTTTTTTAAAGAACCAGCAATTTACTCAAAAGCTAACTCTTGAAGGTAGGTTGACTGCAAGTCCGTCTCTTCTTTACTGAATAGTTGAAGTAGCTACAGCAATTTTTGAATCGGCTGTGCCGAAATACAAAAACCATTTTCCCTGAAAAGGAACTAGGCCTTCAATAAAGCAAACCTGATTTATTTGTCCATTAATTTCATAAGGCTGATCAGGGCGAAGGAAGTTTTTCTCTAACCGATCAATAAGCTTTGTTGGGTCATTTTTATCGAATAGTGCTTGGCCAGAACAATAGGCATCTTTGGCGATTGTGCTATCTCCATTTACAGCTAGGTTCATTCCGTTATACAAAAGAACTATTCCTCTTTCTGTTAGCATGGCAGCAGGGCCACTTTCTACCAAGCGACTATCAAAGTAGCTGGCGCGTGGCTTCAATACCGATTTTAGTTTTCCGTTTTCTTCAAGGGGTTGCCAATGAATTAAATCCACGGAAGTGGCCATAAATAAATCAGTATCACCAAAATACATCCAATACTTTCCATCAATTTTTTGTGCAATAATTTTATTTTCAACCCGCTTGCCCACAATAGCTCCCGACTTGCTCCAGCTATCTTTAAATTTTCCTGTGAATAGCAATCCCTGCTTTGCCCAATGAACTAGATCATTGGAGGAAGCGATGCAAAGTCGAGCAGTTTTTCCATCATATGCCGTGTACGTGAGAAAATAAATTCCGCTTTCATTCTCAATAATACGTGGATCTTCAATGCCACCTTCCCATTCGTAAATTTTCATTGAATCTTCAGCAGGAAAAAATACTGGCTCACTTCCTCGAGTAAAATGTAAACCATCCACACTAAAAGCCAAGCCTATACGCGATGTACCGGCATATTTACCGATTACATCTTCTGCTCGATATAAAAGAAATACGGTATCGTTGCGAACTACTGCGGCTGGGTTAAAAACATCTTTTTCTTCCCACTTCACTTTTTGTTTTAGTATGGGGCAAATAAACACGCCTGTGCTTGCAGATAAAACAGGATTAACACTATCTACTTTAGCGAAAGGCAAAATAGCCCATGCTTTTGTTGAATCCGTCTTCGATTCGGTTGAATTGCGTGTGCATCCTGTCAATAGGAGCACAACGAGTGCAATAACCACTACACTATTTTTTCGTATCCTTTCTTTACCTTCCAACATTTTAACAAGGTAAACAAAGATATGGCAACACAAGGGATGAAGAAGAAAGGCAAGGGTGATAAAATTCAACAAGAATTACTAGCAGAAGAAGAAAATAGGATACGCAAAGCCTTTAAAGAAAAAGATTGGGCAGAAATAAAAAGCTCTGACTCGTGGGTGATCTTTAAAGTGATGAGCGAGTTTGTAGAAGGCTTTGAGAAGTTAGCCAAGATTGGGCCGTGTGTTACCATCTTTGGCTCGGCACGAATAACTTCTGACAATTTGTATTATAAAATGGCAGAAGATATTGCCTACAAACTGGTGCAACATGGGTATGGTGTGATTACGGGTGGTGGCCCTGGAATAATGGAAGCAGGTAACAAAGGTGCTAGCAGAGCAGGCGGAAAATCGGTGGGTCTGAATATTTATTTGCCGCACGAACAAAAAGGAAATCCCTACATCGATCAAGATAAGCTGATTACGTTCGATTATTTTTTTGTGCGCAAAGTTATGTTTGTAAAATATTCGCAAGGATTTATTGTGATGCCCGGTGGCTTTGGCACCATTGATGAGTTGAGTGAAGCGTTGACATTAATCCAAACAAAAAAGATAGGTCGATTTCCCATTGTGTTGGTGGGCAAAAAATTCTGGGGAGGCATGATCGATTGGATCAAAGATGTATTGGTAACAGAAAAAATGATCAGTGAGCAAGATCTCAATCTATTTAATCTTGTTGATACACCTGAAGAAGCTGTGCACGTGATAGATGATTTTTATGGCAAGTATTTATTGTCGCCTAATTTTTAAAGAGTTTTAGTTTGGAGGTTAAATTAAACTTGGTTGTGCAACTGGCAGGTTTCAATTAGCTTTTTGCTAATCAGTCTTAACTAGTAATTGCTTAATCAACCATTTAGCTTAATTTTGCCCTGCAAATAAACACTCGTAATTTATTTGCCATGGCACACGACCCTTCCAAACTACTTTTTGAAGCCCTCACCTACGATGATGTGCTTCTCGTTCCCGCTTATTCCGATGTGCTTCCTCGCGAAACCGATACGTCAAGTCTGCTTACCACAGGCATAAAGCTCAATATTCCTATTATTTCTGCAGCTATGGATACCGTAACTGAAGCCGATTTGGCAATCAGTATGGCGTTGGAAGGCGGCATGGGATTCATCCATAAAAATATGTCTATCGAGGCTCAAGCCGATCAAGTAAGAAAGGTAAAGCGATCGCAAAGCGGGTTAATCCTCGATCCTATCACACTTTTGATAACGGCTACCGTTCGTGATGCCGAAAAAATCATGCGCGAATACAAAATTGGAGGCATTCCTGTGATTGATGAAAACGGAAAGCTACGCGGCATTATTACCAATCGCGATCTACGTTTTCAAAAAGACATGTCAATGCCCATCGAGCAAATCATGACCAAAGAAAACTTGATTACTGCACCGGAAGGTATCACACTCGAAAAAGCGGAAGGCTTGCTCCAAAATTATAAAATAGAAAAACTACCAATCGTCAATAAAAAAGGAAAGCTCACTGGGCTAGTGACTTACAAAGACATCCTGAAAAAGAAAAACAAACCCAATGCTTGCAAAGATGAATTCGGAAGATTGAGAGTGGGTGCTGCAGTTGGGGTTACTCCTGATATTTTAGATAGGATTGACGCCTTGAAAAACGGAGGTGTTGATGTGATCAGCATCGATACGGCTCACGGCCACTCTAAAGGCGTGATGGATGCCACCAAAAAAGTAAAGAAAAAATATCCCGGTCTCGCCATTGTTGTGGGCAATATTGCTACGGGTGAAGCAGCCAAGGCATTGGCTAGAATTGGTGCTGATGCCGTGAAAGTAGGAGTTGGTCCTGGAAGTATCTGCACAACACGTGTAGTTGCAGGCGTTGGCTTGCCACAACTTTCAGCAGTGTATGAAGCTGCCAAAGCATTGAAAGGAACTAACGTAAAAGTAATTGCAGATGGAGGCATTCGCTTTTCAGGCGATATTGTAAAAGCATTGGCCGCTGGTGCGGATAGCGTTATGATTGGTTCACTCCTTGCGGGAACTGAAGAAGCTCCAGGTGAGATAATTATTTACGAGGGGAGAAGATTTAAATCGTATCGCGGCATGGGCTCCATTGAAGCAATGGAAGATGGCTCGAAGGATAGATACTTCCAGGATGTAGAAGACGATATTAAAAAGCTAGTGCCAGAAGGTATTTCTGGCAGAGTTCCATTCAAAGGCTCCGTGGCCGAAATTTTATATCAAATGGTAGGCGGATTGAAAGCAGGGATGGGCTACTGCGGTGCAAAAAACTTAGACAAATTGAAGACCGCAAAATTTGTGAAGATAACCGCTGCTGGTATGCACGAAAGCCATCCTCACGATGTAACCATTACGAGGGAAGCACCCAATTATAGTAGGAAATAATTAAGAATTTCTTCTACCCAATCTTCACTTCTTTCTCCCAACCAGTTTCTTTTAAAGCAGGATCATTTTCTTTTTTCAGGAAATCTGCATTAGAAAGCGACTCAGCATTCCATTCCAAAATGGCTTCATCTGGCACAACACTTACCGGAACTTTGTAAGCTATTGATGTTTCGTTATAGGCTAGGTTCGCTTGCGAATTATAACATGAGATAATAGACCACCGCGGTTTATCTGAAAGATTGGCTTCAGAACGATGCAATAGATTACTATGAAAAATCAATGTGTCGCCCGCTTCAATCTCACAATAAATCAAGTCCATTGTCTTCAGCGCATTCTCCACAAAAACCATGTCCGCACCCACTTGCTCACCTGCAAAGCCATGATTCACACGGCCTAACTTATGCGAGCCTTTGATCACCTGCAAACAACCATTTGCTTTGTTCGCATCCGTTAATGCTACCATCACACTTATTAATTGATCAGGAAACATGAACTGGTTTTTGTACCAGTAACCATAATCTTGATGCCATTCCCAAGCACCTCCTACACGAGGTTCTTTCTGCATAAGTTTAGAATGAAAGTGACATACGGGCGAATCGCTATCAAGCAAAGGTGCAATGGCATCCACAATTCTTCTGCTGCGCGTCATGTAGCCAAACACATCGTTGCCAGGCGTGAACCACAAGGAGAGTTTTGTTTTCTTTCCTGACTGATCGTTAAGATCAAGTGCATTTTTTCGCATGGCATCATCTTGCAAAGCCACGCCATACAACTTATCAATTTCTGGTTTGCTAAATAAATTTTTGATTACCAAATAACCATCGCGATGGTAGGCTTTTAATTGTTCATTACTTATGCTCATCTTCATAGGTTTAATCTCAATTATTTTGTGGCCTGTACTTGGAATCTTTGAATATCTTTTCAGGATTGGGGAGACTCATGATTTCGGGCAATGATTTCTCTGAATTTTTTTCCGCGTATGAATCAATGATTCGCCAGCCGATCCAAGTGCCAATACGCCCTGGGCATTTTTCTCCTATCTCCAATGTTTTCGGTCTCTCTGATATGTACTTTTCCTTTATTTTATGACTTGTTGAATACAGGACTTCGTTATCTATCAATCGCCTATAAATTTTTTCTTCATTGTCGCGCGAGCCTTTCATCTCTTCTACTTGATAGCCCATAAAAATACTATCGGGTACACAAGGTAGCATACGTTTTGCAAAGTAGTATGCTTTGCCATAAGCAATCATATCGGCCAGAACAGTTTTATCAGCCAAGTTTGTTTTATTAGTATTAGGGTCTATGCCATATAGCAAAAGCACCGATGGCACAATAAAATCTTTGGTGTATCGCCTCAATAAATATTCATAGAGCTGAGGCCTAAACTTTGCACCCTTTCCAAGATAATAATCTAAGCCAACTACAATGAGTGTATCACTCACTAACAAATCCGTTTGAAATCCGCTAATGATGGTTTGTATTTTAGGGATTTTAACTTGAGGATAATAATACTTGATATTAGTAAACGCTTCGTTGAATTGTTTCTTTAACTCCGATAGATCGCCAAACACTTTATGGGTCTCGATCAATAATGTATCCAAATGAGGATTGGTAAACCGATTGTATAATTCGTTGATAAAAACCGAGTCGTTCGGATATTGATCTCTGCCAAAAAACTTGTCGCGAATAATTGTATGACGACCAAAGAAATCAACCAGCTCTTTTTTTGTACTGATGGCTGGTAATGAATCTTCTAGCGATTCAAGTTGAATATCAACAACAATGTTTTTCGTATCAGGAACAAAAGCACATTTCTCTTCTTCCTTATTATTGCAGGAAGCCAACAACACTATGCAGAATAGAAGGAGGACCGTAGGAAGTTTCATTGTGCGAAGGTCGGGGATTTATTACAGAAAATAAAAGTTGAAATAGTAACGAAGTGTTCATTTGTTTTAATGTATTTGCTGAAAATATTTTTGTGATCACTCAACCTAAACACATTGCTCTTGCTGGTAATATTGGCTCGGGTAAAACCACGCTTGCAGAAAAACTGGCTAAGCACTATCGCTGGATACCGCTATTCGAATCGGTAGAACACAATCCATACCTTAAAGATTTTTATGGCGATATGCCTCGTTGGGCTTTTCATCTACAGATTTATTTTTTGAACAGTCGCTTTAAGCAAGCCAACAAAATCCACGCAAGTGATAAAACGATTATTCAAGACCGAACTATTTATGAAGATGCTTACATCTTTGCAGAGAACTTGCGCACTAGCGGGGTGATGAGCGAAAAAGATTACCAATGCTATCTCGATCTTTTTCATTCTATGATGGACTTTGTAAAGCCACCTGATTTGCTTATTTATCTAAAGGCTGATATTCCTAAACTTGTTCAGCAAATTCAAAAACGAAACCGCGATTTTGAGTATAACATTAAATTAGAATACTTGCGCACCCTCAATGAACACTATGAAAAATGGATTGATAATTACAAACTTGGCAAACTTCTCGTTATTGACGTTAACAACATGGACTTTGTTGGTAATATAGAAGACTTTGCTTGGATAGTTGGGCGGATTGAGTTAGAGATAAATAGTTTGTTTGGTTAACTTAATCAACGGATTTACTTTATCGGAGCATTCGCTTCCTTTGCCATTGTATTATAAACAATCTTATCCGTTAATCTTGGCAACCACTTGTTGAGAAACACAACGAGTTTGCCTTGGGTGGTTAATACAATTGAATTCTTTCTTTTAACTGTTGCCCTATAAATATGATTCGCGCATTCTTCGGCACTCATCATACCGGCTTCATCTCGGGGCGATTCGCCTTGCGATGAACCATCTTTAGTAAGCGATCTCTTTCGAATATTCGATGCCGTAAACCCAGGTGAAGCAGTAAGCACGTGCACATCCTTTTTTAGAAACTCCGTGCGAAGCACTTCTAAAAAACCGTTCAATGCAAACTTGGAGGCCGAGTAGCCCGTGCGGCCTGGCAAGCCACGAAAGCCAGCAATGGATGAAATACCGATTACAGAACCTTTGTTCTTCTCTATCTCTGGAAGGCAATATTTAGTAGCGTAAAGGACTCCATAAAAATTAATGTCCATTACTTTTTTTACAACTTCTAAATCAACTTCACTGAATAAAGCTCGCATAGAAATGCCAGCGTTGTTAATCAAAACATCAATCTTGCCATAAAGCCGGATGGCTTCTTCAGCCATTTTTTTATTATCTTCTTGTTTACTAACATCAGCTTGAAAACCAGCAATGACTACCCCATTGTCACTAAGTTCTTTAACCGCTAAATTCAACTCTTCACTATTCCTTCCGGTGATTAAGATTTTAGAACCTTCAGTTCCAAATTTTTTAGCCAATGCTTTTCCTATACCTGACGAACCGCCTGTTATAATTACAACTTTGTCTTTCATTAGAATAGTTGATGGTTATTAGTAAAACTATTTGCTAAGAAAGCAACTGTTCTATATCGCTTCTTGAGATTGATTTTACAATACTTTCTTCGTTGCTGATCAAGCTTTCCGAAAGTTTCAATTTACTTTTTTGAAGCACCAATATTTTTTCTTCAACCGTATTGCGAGTTATGAATTTGTAAGTGAACACTTTTCTTTTCTGCCCAATGCGATGTGCCCTGTCAATAGCTTGTGCTTCCACCGCGGGGTTCCACCAAGGGTCGAGAATAAATACATAATCTGCCTCCGTTAAATTAAGTCCAAGTCCTCCTGCTTTAATAGAAATCAAAAATACTTTTAGCTCTGGATCTTTGTTGAATTTTTCTACTTGATCTTGTCTATCGCTGGTCGATCCATCCAAATACGCAAAGCGGATTTTCTTTGCTATCAACTGCTCTTTCACAATCTCAAGATGTTTTACAAACTGACTAAATACAAGCAGCTTGTGCCCTTCGGCCATTGCGTTTTCCAACTTGTGCATGGTATCTTCCAGCTTACCAGAAGTTCCGGTATATTCAGCATCTACCATGCGTGGATGGTTAGAAAGTTGTCTAAGCTTAGTAAGTCCTTCAAGTATCGTCATGCGGCTACTGCTGATACCTTCTTTATCAATCAGATCAAGTATCTTATGCCGATAAAAAGATTTAGCCTCCTCATATTTTTCACTCTGCTCAGTAGTCATATCGGTGTAGTGAATGTTCTCCACCTTTTCGGGAAGATCAGTTGCCACTTGCGATTTCAGCCTTCTAAGAATAAAAGGTTTGATGATGGCGTTTAGCTTCTTCATCTTCACATCATCATGCTTCTTTTCTATAGGAATTTGATATTCATTCTTAAAAAAAGTTGCTCCACCCAATAAGCCCGGATTGATGAATGTCATTTGCGACCACAAGTCTAATGTGGTGTTCTCAAGCGGAGTTCCGGTAAGCGTTACTTTAAAACGCGAACGAAGCTGCATTACCGCTTTAGCAATATTAGAAGTCGGATTTTTTATTACCTGCGATTCATCGAGAATGATATAATTAAAATAAAAATTCTGAAGTAAATCAATATCCAGTCGTGTGATGCCATACGAAGTTAACAACACATCGTATTTACCAAATTTAGAAACATCCTTATTTCTAAACGTACCTGTATAAGTCATTATTTTTAGGCTGGGCGCAAACTTCTTTGCTTCCATTTCCCAATTGTAAATAAGTGAAGTCGGCATCACCAATAAACTCGTTCCTGCTTCGCCTTTTTCCTTTTCTGATTGCAGCAAAGCTAGTGTTTGCACAGTCTTACCGAGACCCATGTCATCGGCTAGGCATCCACCTAAGTGAAATTCATTTAAAAAGCGAAGCCAATTATAACCCGCTTTTTGATATGGTCGCAACTTACCGGTGAAGCCTTGTGGCAGTGGATATTCTTTTATCCCTGTAAAGGATTCAAGATGGCGCAGCTTATCGCTCATGTGCACTTTTGCCAAGTTGCCTTCTTGCAACTCTTTCAATAAGTTAAGATGATGCTTCTTTAATACTGGCTTTTCATGGTCGCCTGTAGTTTCACTGAGCGCAAATAAATCACCATATTTTATCAACCAGGCATCGGGTATAATGGCAATCTCACCGTTGGGCAATTTAAATTCAACTTTCTTTTTCAAGATCAGCTTGCGCAAATCTTTAAATGAAATCTCAAATTCACCAAAGCGAATTTTGGCATGAATATCAAACCAATCAATTCCTTCTTTTACTTCAAGTTCAATAACAGCTTTACCAACAAAATATTTCTTATCGCTTTTCTCTGGCTGGCTAACTTCAAAACCAAGGTTGAGTAAGTTAACTCTGTTCTCATTGAGCCATGAAAATGCATGAGCTTTTTCAACAGCGGTGCGAAAGCCCTTTAAAGGAAGCCCTATTTTAATAAGTGTTTGAGCAAACTTCTTTTCGGATTCAGTATTTCTTTTAACGCGATAAAAAACATACTCATCATCTTTCTTCTCCATCGATACGCTCACCATACCAAAGGCATCTCCGCGAAAGCGGTGCTTTCCATATTTGAATGAAAGATCGAAAACTATTTTGCCTGCCTCATCATCGTGCGATTCTTTATGTTCATCAAAAAGCGAAGGAACATTTTTGGCATTGGCTGGTGCAAGTTCAGCAATAGATAGTATAGGATGCGGATCGAAATCGTTCTTGATAATTTCAAAGCCCTGTGCTTCAATGTTATCGAAGGAGGCAATGAGGGGAGCAACAAAACGGTTGTAATAAGTTTCTTCTAAGTTTTTTGGGATTACTACATGGGGCTTAGTAAAAAAGGGTGCTAGCTTTCTGCCATCTACTGGTTTATCAAACCCATACAGCTTACTATTAGCAATCATCCAGGCAGGATTTTTGCAAACCAGATAAGCGGCAGGATTAGGCAATTCTATTTTTTTGTCCCCTAACATTAAAGTAGGGTAGTATTGTGTGTTTTCTTCTGTTCGCTTGAAGTGAAAAAGTATTGTTGCTTTCTTTTCCACAACCTCAACCCTGCGCCAAGTAGGCTCGCCATCGTTGCCCATTTCAAAAAGCATTTTGCCCTTTATTTTTTCTAATACGGCCGCTCTTCTTTTTTCTAGGTATAGTTCAATTTGTTCTTGCACCAGTTCATCGCCCTTTGCCTTGTTATAGATTTTGCTGAAGTACTCTTCGGGCTTCATCACCTTTTTAGAGAAGTGTTTCAACACGGCATCTTGGTTCATACTGGTCATAATATCGACCAATTCATAATCCCGCTCATCCATGCCTTTTGAAAATTCGCGCGCATTTTTGGTGGAGATATTTTGATGCTGATAGGTAAGCCTCCCCTTTTCGTCAAGGTGAACGATGTACGATTCAAAAATATAGCCTAGATACTCATGCTGAAACAATGAGTACACAAGTTGAAAAGGTTGGGTAGAAGATACCTTCATAAATTAAGCAACAAAATTTTTGGGCTAGTTTTTTTATTGATTGTGAGAGACCAGCAAACCTGATTTATCTTAAATTCCAAAATTAGCCGAATGGCAAGCTAGCTTTTTATTGGGAAACAAATTGTGGAATATGCTGCAAGAACTTACATTAAAATTGCTAGAGCCGCTGAGGCAAAACCGATTTGGAGGCGGCAATAGCTGGATAAATAGAAACCACAAACGTGACTACCAAAATGACAGCCGAGGTATAAACAAAATCTAGGAGTCTCATTTTTACAGGATAATCTGAGATAACTCCGTTCTCAACGCCCATCCCGACAAGGCCAAACCGATCTTGTAAAAAACAGATAATTGCTCCGCCTACCAAACCGATCACGGCACCTATGCAGGCAATTAACGCGCCTTCAGTTAAAAAAATCTTCTTGATTAAATCTTTATTCGCGCCCATTGCGCCCAAAATGGTAATGTCCTTTTTCTTTTCCAGCGTAAGCATCATCAACGAAAAGAAAATATTGATAGCACTAATGGTGATTAATAACGACAGGGCTAGAAATACAAAAAGCTTCTCCCACTTCAACAACCTAAAAATATCTTGATGTTGCTCTTGATTGTTGAGCACTTTAAAATCTGGCCCTAGTATTTTCTTTATAGATTCTTGAACTTTGAAGATGTTGCTACCCTCGGCCGTTTTAATTTCCAATGAAGTGCGCTTGTCTCCATAATCCAGCAAAGTTTTTACAAATTCGAGTGGCATGAAAATGTAATTCTCATCATAATTCTTCTCGATGCTAAAGACTCCGCCAGGCAAAATATTTTGTTTGGAATAAAGTTGAGATGGATCAATTGAAGCTGATTTTAAATTTTTGATATAAAACACTTGAAGTGGATATAGGTTATCTGTAAGCGATGCCGATAAAATATACTTAACCGTGCGGCCCAGTATGGCATAGTTAACTCCCTTATCGCGCAACTTCAAATTACCCTCCACCATGTTGCTATCCAATCGATGATGATCTATAAAGTTATCGCTCACACCTTTTATAATCACTACCATTTCCGATTCGCGGTAGCGCACGTAGGCGTAATCTTCAATAACTTCGGTAACAATTTTTACTCCCTCAACAGCTTCTAGCTTCTTTATCAACAGGCTATCCATAACAAAAGATTTGCCTCTAACTAATTCAATTTTTAATTCAGGATCGAACGAACTGTAAAGCGATTGCAGCACACCTTGAAGACCGTTAAATACGGAGAGCACAATGATGAGCGCAGCGGTAGATACTGCCACGCCAGTCATAGAGAGCAGCGATATTATATGGATGAAATTTTTCTTGCGGGTAGAAATGAAATATCGCTTGGCAATAAATAGCGGAAGATTCATACAACAATTATTCTTCAGCCTTTGGGGCAGGAGGAATGACTAAGCTATCAATAAGCGCATCCATCTTAGTGGCCTTTTCATCCAGTTCATCAATGTAAAATATTAGCTCGGGTATAATTCTTACCTGCTTTCTAATTTTATCGCCAAGGGCTTTTCTAATTTCGCTTTTGCGGATATTGATTTTTTCGAGAAGGGCGGGCCTATCTTTGGCCAGCATCATGCTTATATAAACACGGGCAACGCCAAGATCGGGACTTACTGTAACATCGGTAACAGTGACAAAAGCATTATCGAGAATGCCACGTTTGTCTTGCTGAAAAATTTCGCTTAGTTCTTTCAGAATTAATTTGCTAAACTTTTGCTGCCTTACTGATCCACCCATGGTGTAAAGATAAGAATTACAAGTAATCAATTACGAATCCTATCCCAATCCAAATGATGATTAGGCCAACGGTTGATCCATCAATTCAAAGACGAGTAGCTAATTGAACATTGATCTTTCAGTTGTAATTTTGCGTATGCTTCGTTTTTTTAGATTGAATGATCCGTACAGGCTCTTGGGCTTGTTGATTATATTACTTGCCTTGGTTCTTCCGTCCATCCTATTTCAATCAAATATGATGACTCAAGATTTAAAAAACATGCTGGTGGGTGAGGCTGTAAGAGAAGGTAAGTTATTGTATGTTTCTCTTTTTGATTCTGCTGCTCCACTAAGTTCGCTAACCTTTGCCGCCCTTGATTGGATGTTGGGTCGATCCAATGTGGGGCGAATATTCTTTTCGGTGCTCGTGATCTTTTTTCAAGCTTCTTTTTTTGCAATTATACTTATTAGGAACAAAGCTTATACTGACAGCACCTACATACCTGCACTTATTTTTGGAGTATTGTGTTGCTTTTCGTTCGATCTTTTTTCGGCCAGTCCAGAACTACTAGGATCAACATTCTTGTTGATGGCTATAAACAATCTTTTCAAAGAAATAGAATTTAAAATTCAACGCGATGAGATTATTTTAAACCTTGGATTTTATTTGGGAGTAGCATCGTTGTTCCTTTTCTCGTTCTCTCTTTTTCTTATTGCCTCTATTATTATTCTATTGGTATTCACACGTATCAATTTGCGCAAGTATCTTCTGCTGCTGCTGGGCTTTTTACTTCCTCATGCATTTTTAATCTGCTATTATTTTTACAAAGATGAGACCACCTTGCTTATTCAGAATTTTTATTTGCCCAATCTTACTTTTCAGGGAAAGGATTTTATTTCGTTCGTCTCTTTGCTGATTTTGCTAGCCACTCCCATTTTGTTTCTCTTTTTATCTTTCTTCAAACTAAATACAGAAGGTAGGTTTACTAAATACCAATCGCAACTCTCTCAAATTATGTTTCTATGGATGGTCTTCTCGATTATTCAGGTTTCTATAACCCGTGAACTTACTCCACACAGTTTCATTATTTTCATTCCAAGCTTAGCGTATTTCATTAGTCATTATTTCCTTTTGATGAGAAGAAAAAAATTGGCTGAATACGTCTGTGGATTCTTAATTCTCAGTATAGTTGGTATCTCTATAGCTTCAATGGTTGGCAAAATGCCAATCGTTAATTATAAACCATTATTTGTTAAGGCTCCTATTGATGCAATCAAAGGCAAGAAAATAATGGTGATTGATAATGAGCTTAACTATTATCAATCAAATAATTTGGCTGGCTATTTCTTAGATTGGCAATTATCAAAAACCACTTTTGATAAACCTGATTATTATGAAAATGTAATTCTTGTTAAACGAATGTTTGATGAAGATGCACCCGAAATCATTATCGATCCTACGGATAAAATGAAAGCCTTCTTTAAACTCATGCCCGATGTTAGTGATAGATATAATCGAGTTGGAGAAATCTATACTAGAATCAGCAACTAATTTTGTTCACTCTTCTTTCGTGCCTTCCGCCTTCAAAGGCAGTCTGTAAAAATTTATTAAGAATTGCTGTTGCCACTTCAATACTTATAAACCGAGCTGGCAGACAGAGGATATTGGCATTGTTATGAGCACGTGCTAGTTCTGCTAGTTCTTCCGTCCAACAAATAGCAGCTCGAATGTCTTGATGTTTATTGGCTGTGATAGCAACACCATTGGCACTTCCACAAACTAATAATCCTAAATCATGTTCCTTCTTTTCAACAGACAAAGCAACTGCATGAGCAAAATCAGGATAGTCCGTGCTTGCTGTTGAGTAAGTTCCAAAATCTTTAACGGAATAATTATTCTTGGCCAAACAATCACGAAGTATCTCTTTGTAATCAAAACCTGCGTGGTCGCTGCCTATAGCAATAGAAGGTGTCATAATTTTTAATGCTGTTGATCTGCCAATAATTCTTGTTGTTCTGCTTTTGCTTTCCTCTTTGCCACTACAGCAGAAATGAAAATGCTGATTTCGAAGAGCATGTACAAGGGTAGTGAAATTAGCATTTGGCTTAATGGATCTGGTGATGGAGTGATTATGGCACCTAAAATTAAAATTACCACAATAGCTTGTTTACGATACTGCCGCATAAATTGCGGTGTTAGTATGCCTACTTGAGACAAGAAGTAAACAACAATTGGAAACTGAAACAACAAGCCACTGCCTATTACAAGTGAAACGATTGTGCCAACGTAAGATGTTATATCAAACTCATTAGAAATATCGGGCGTTATTTGATAGGTAGAAAGAAACCAAATTGTCATGGGGCTCATAATGTAATAGCCAAAAGCAACCCCTAGAAAAAACAAGAACGAAACTGCGGCAACTACACCGCGTGAATATTTTCTTTCTTTTTCCTTAAGACCTGGTTTAATAAATCGCCAAAATTCCCACGCTACATAAGGGAAAGACACTACCAAGCCAATGACAAACGAGGCCGTTAATGACATAGTAAATTGCCCAGTCATTTGTCTGCTTTGCACTTTAAATGGCAAATCTTTTACACAAAGCGATTCTTCCATACCGGTTAACTTTCCCAACTCGCAAAAATAGTGGTACGAGGGAAAATCAAGATGAGCCGGTGCAAAAACGATATTGATAAAAATCCATTTTATAAAAAAAAACGCTACAATCATGCATGTGAAAATCACAGCTACTGATCGCACAACATGCCAGCGTAGTTCCTCTAAGTGATCGAGGAATGACATTTCTTTTTCTTCAGACATTTAGTTTAGTTAAACTTAGTTAATGATTAATTCTGTACGATAGTATCAAGCAAGATTACCTTAATTTCTTTAACAATAGAAAGCCGCTTATCATTTGTAATAAATAAGTCTGCTTCCGATATCATTGCACTCGATAATTGAATAGCATCAGCCGTTTGAATTTTATAAAAAGCTCGAATTTCAGCAGCTTTCTTGGCGACTTTACTATCAAAAGGCTCTAAGTAGATAAAGGGTGAATTTAAAATAATGTCTTCATACTCTGCCACAATCTTAGTAGCTCCTTGTCTTAAAGGAAGTGTAAGTACTTCCGTTAAAGTAAGCGGAGACGTTATTATTTGAAAATCGCCAGACGCATTTTTTTCAAAAATAACCTTTAGTGGAACATAGTAAGGTTTTACTTCTTCTATAAAATAAATGAATGGAGAGGTATCTAAAAAGACTCTACTTCCCGAGGGAATCTCTATCCCAGTTGCGCTCATCTTTAATATATTGTTCTGTATCCACTCCCGCCCACAATTCTTTTCCTAGACCCGCCAACTCGGTAAGATTTCTTGTTTTTAATACTGAAACCGCTTTTTCTTGTTGTTGATTTAGCTCTTTCAACAAGGCATATTTTTCAATCTCAGAAAGTTTTCCAAATTCGCTTACTAATTCTTTGCGACTCATAATTCAAAGCTACAAACAATTTTAATACAAGGGAAACTTCTTCACAAAACGATTTACTTTTCCCTTTACGGATTTTAGATGTTTGGTATCTTCTGGCTTTTGAAGTGCTTCATCTATCAGCTCAACAATTTTAACAACATCTTTTTCTACTAATCCTCTGGATGTCATGGCCGGTGTGCCGATTCGGATACCTGAAGTAACAAAAGGCGATTGTGTATCAAACGGCACCATATTTTTATTGATGGTAATGTCTGCCTTTATCAATGCTTCTTCGGCCATTTTGCCTGTTAATTTCTTCGAGCGAAGATCGATCAACATCAAATGATTATCCGTTCCATTAGAGATGATTTTGTATCCACGCTCAATAAACTCAGCAGCCATTGCTTTCGCATTCTTAGCTACTTGCACAATGTATTGCAAGTATTCATCGCTCAAGGCTTCTTGAAATGCAATGGCTTTGGCAGCGATTACATGTTCCAACGGGCCGCCTTGTGTGCCAGGAAAAACTCCTGAATCCAGTAATGAAGATAATTTTCTGATCTCTCCTTTTGGTGTAGTTAATCCCCAAGGGTTATCAATGTTTTTGCCCACCATAATCAAACCTCCACGCGGCCCGCGCAAGGTTTTATGAGTAGTGGTAGTTACGATGTGGCAATGCTCCATGGGGTCGTTAAGCAAACCTCGTGCAATCAACCCTGCTGGGTGCGAAACATCAGCCAACAAAATAGCACCCACTGCATCAGCAGCTTGGCGAAGTTTTTTATAATCCCAATCGCGACTGTAAGCAGAAGCTCCGCAGATAATCATCTTGGGCTTTTCGCGCAAAGCAGTTTCAATTACTTTATCGAAATCAATAAGGCCAGTTTCCTTTTCTACGCCATAGAAAGTTGGCTGATATAATTTACCTGAAAAATTAACGGGCGAGCCGTGTGTTAAGTGACCACCATGCGAAAGATCAAATCCCAAAATCTTGTCGCCTGGTTTTAGGCAGGCAAGCATTACTGCTGCATTGGCTTGCGCACCTGAGTGAGGCTGCACATTGGCCCACGAAGCGCCAAAAAGTTCTTTAACTCTGTCGATTGCTATTTGCTCAATTTCATCTACTACCTCACAGCCTCCATAATATCGTTTGCCAGGAAGGCCTTCTGCATATTTGTTGGTAAGCACTGTGCCTTGCGCTTTCATCACTTGAAGTGAAACAAAGTTTTCAGAGGCGATTAGCTCGATGCCATCATTTTGGCGATGCTTTTCTTTTTCGATCAGGTCGAAGATGATTTTATCTCTTTTCATATTAAATCAGGATTTTCAAAATTCAATGGTGGCAAAAGTAATTCAAAATACGGATCGGGATTTACTGGATTGTAGGATTTTCAAGATTTTTGTTGAACCGAGTTGTTTGATTAACTATAGTCTAATTTTCAAATCAATATTACCATGAATCACTCGAACCACCTCCACCAAAACTTCCACCGCCACCAAAGTCAGAACCGCCACCATCGCTGCCACCTCTTCCACCTAAAGCTGAACCAAGCATGCTGCCTGCAATAAAGCCACCCATGCCACCACCTCCTCTTCTTGAGATTAGTATGAAGATAACGATCATCACTAGAATGCTGACCCATGAGCTTCCTTTCGATTTTCTTTTTTGCGGCCCAATTGTATTTTTGTATTCGCCTTTTATAGCTTTTATAATAGCGATTACACCCGCCTTCACTCCATTATCGTAGTCTCCCACCTTGAAGTGAGGTGCAATTTCATTTCGATCAATGCGGCTTGATAGTGCGTCAGTCAATGATCCTTCCAAGCCGTGGCCAACTTCTATTCTCATTTTACGATCGGCAATTGATATGAAGAGTAACACTCCATTATCAGTGTCTTTTTGGCCGAGCTTCCAGTCTTCTACTACCCGCAAAGTGTAATCTTCCAATGCTTCACCATCCAGCGAAGGGACAATTAAAATAGCGATTTGATTAGAAGTAGAATCGCGCTCGGCCTTCAGCGCATATTCAAGCTGAGCTTTGGTTTCTGCGCTAAGCACGTTGGCTTCATCGTGAACCCAAAATCCGCCATGAGCGGGAATAGACTTGTTCTGAGCAAAAACAAAAGTGGTAACAAAAAATAAAATTATAAGAGAGATGGAGCGCATGAGTAGTTTTTTAAAAAAATCAATTTTCTTCTATTCGTAGATCGTCCCTAAGTTCGTTAATGTCATCAGGGGTTTGCACAAAACCTTTCTCCAATAAAATCTCGCCACAGCGTTTAATGGCGGCTTCAATGCCTTCCACCACTTTACCTTGTTTCATGTGCGATGTTATGCCTCTTACTAGATTATCCCACTCTTTTTGTTCAACCACTTTGCTAATGCCTCGATCGGCCATCACAATCACCTCGCGTTCAAAAAAAGAAACGAAAATCATAATGCCTGTGCGATGGCGTGTGTTAAAAACTTCTTCGGCCAAGAAAGCACTTTCGGCACGCTTTCGAGTGGCTTGATCTAAATGAACTTGGTTGAGCACTAACTTTTTTAATGGTTCGACATAATTTACTAAAGCCGCACCTGCTAGTCCGCCAACCACAACAGCTAGAAATAAAAACAGCGGGTCGCGGTCGTAAGCAGCCATATCGGGGGCATAGCGATCAAAAAAAATGGCGGCAACAAAGACCAACGAAGCACCTAACACAGCTCCTCTAAAATTGGCAATGGAATAGAAGCCACTTCGCTCTACAAAAACAGGTACAATCTCTCCTGAAATCTTACTTTCCCCCTCCCGCACTGCTGCTTTTATCTTTTCTAAGTCGGAAGCACTAAATCTTTTTTGAATGGACATGGCCTGATTCTTTAAAATTAGGAATCAAAGATAGTATACTTGACTTAGTTCTTTCTCAAAAAAACCAAATCTGTTTGGTGAATCTGAACGATTCTGGCAAACAGTTCTTTTAATGGGCCGTACTCATTAGAGTTATAAACCGCTTTATTAAGAAGCAATGAGTTTCTAATTACAATACTATTGTCCGTCTTGTTAGCCGCAAAAATGTATCGTCCTCCTTCTTGTGGAAGAGCGAGCGTTTGAGGTTTGGGAAAATCGTCAATCTGATAGTTAGGGGGCAACTTGATAGTTATCGCTACTATCTGTTGCAGGGGCGCGCCAAAATCAACTGGGTAGAATCTTTCAATACTTTTAAAAGGATTTTCGGTCCACTTGCCATTTAAGAACGGGTTAAAATAAATCCTTGCTGGTTTAACTTCATCAGACGTAAAAATTATCTCAAATCTTTCTACAAGAGGTTTATCCATTTTTAATAGATTTTCGCTACTAAAATTCTTTATCTCTGCTTGCTTCCATTCATTTTGTATGCTTTTTAGAATCTCTTCTTTGTTCAATCCTGAAAGTAGTTTTCTTCTTGCTACAGCATCGTAATCAGAATAAGAAATCTGAACAGTACCCTTTAAATTTCCATCCTCGTCAAGAGAGAGATTGAAGGATGAGAATTTTTTTTGCTTTCCATTTACAGCAGTAAGATTGACGAAATCAGATTTCTTCTTATTTAATGACCTGCCCGTGCCATTGAGGCAACGCATGGGTAAAAGCCCGAAAGGCAAAAACTTATCGGTGGCATCTAATAGGTAAACTTGGTCGCTCAGCTGCAAGGCAACAATTACGTAGTTATATTCTGATAGAACTGGGTATAGCGATGAAACTGGCATTCCATTGTTTCTGGTTGATAAAATTACGGGGTTGGCATTAAGGTTAGCATTCTGCAAGGCCGCTAATAAAATAAAATTGAGATCTGCTGCATTTCCAGTTTTTGATTCAAAAGCCTTCTTTACGCCAAGCTCAGAATACTTGCCGCCTTGTTCGTTCCAACTAAAACTATCTCTCATCCATTCATAAATTTTTTTTGCATTACTTAACGATGAACTATCAGGGTTTAGTAGAGTTTTAACGACATCTTCTGTTACGTTTTTTGCCTTTTTAATCTGCGAACCAAAATCATTGTTTTGCATTAGCTCATCCTCAACATCTTTCCACTCTTTTGTTACCTTATCCGTTCTTCCATCAAAATATTTTATCTCGGCCAACTCGAAATTAATAGCCGATATAAAATTGCTTTTGGCAGTCATGTAATCTTCCTCTTTAAAAGCGGGAATATCCTTTATAGCAAACTTGAGCAGTGAACAATCAGCCTTGCTTGTTCCATAGCTAAAGCAATCATGCTCCAACGAACTTTCATTCTTGGTGAGCTTTAAATACCCCCTGAACGAAATGTTATATTGATAGTTGGCTTGAATCTTAGCCCAAAATTCTGAATATAGTTTAGGTATTTCACGCTGAAATTCCCACGGCCAAAAGTTTAAAATAAACGGGGTTTTAATGGTGTACTTTACTTCTATTATAGAACCCACCTGAACATTGGTGAGGGCGAACTTGGCAACATCGGCATAGCGAGAATTGTTTTCGTAAAAAACTTCCTTTGTGCTGAGCGGGTGGCGATTAATTTTTCCATTACTCAAATTAGAGGTTTCGGCTTGAATTGAAAAAATTTCTTCTTTGTTAGATTCGTTTTTGCGAAGCGGAATTCTAAAATCACCATACTTGAGACCTTCTTTAGTTAAAATTTTCATTTTAACATGGTATTCAAAATAAAGTTTACCTTCATCAAAGTAGGCTTCACCAAATTCGTTGAGCACAACTGCCGAAGCTGCGCTATCCAATGGGTACGTTTTCATTTCAAGTTCTTTAATTCGAATTTCGCCAAACTTGAAATCGTGGTTCTGAGCCCTAACTGAAAACCAACAAAGGCAGATTAACCCTGTGACTACTATTTTTGTATTCATTCTAAAAGCAAGCTGACAAAAAAATTTAATTACTTCAATAATTAAAATTCTGCAAACGGTTTAAGTCCATATTTAATCACCTTTTCTTACAGCGAAACCATATCCTATAAAAACCTATCTACTTTTGTACAACAAAATTTGAAACATATGAACAGCACTCAAATACTGGGTTTAGTTGCAGGGGCTTGTACCACGATAGCCTTTTTGCCACAGGTAATTAAAACCTGGAAAAGTAAAACAGCCAAAGATCTTTCACTTGGTATGTTTTCTTTCTTCTGCTTTGGTGTTTTGCTTTGGTTAATTTATGGCATTATGATGCGTGACCTTCCCGTAATTATAGCCAACTTATTCACGCTTGTTTTAGCTTCCATTCTTTTATTCTTCAAACTTAGTTTCAAAGAGGTAGAAGAGTAGGCAAGATTCTGATTATTCATAGAGCTTTACTAATCTAGCCAAGGCATAAAAAGTTTTCTTGTACTCAGGCATTTTATGGTAGTTGTTGCTCAGGGCTAACTTTAAAATAGCAAACGCAACAGATTTTTCTGTCTTTTCAAAAAGATCAACTGCCTGACTGTAATCAGAATTGAGAATATATTTTATAATCCGAGTATTGGGTGAAAAGTTTAGCGATCTAATTATGGTATGTAAATCACTTACAGATTTTATGCTGTAGGTGTTAAGATAGCTTTCAAGATTAGGTGGAATTGTTGTATTGTTAAAAGCAGCATAATAGATGAAAACAAATTTTCCGCTCAGTTTATTCGTTTCCAACATGTTCTTTATAATTTGTTCGTGACTGCCTGTTACACGAATGTCATCTATAAACAAACAAGTTTTATTGTTTAAAAAGGATTCATGAAAATGATAGGTATCGCTCGCCATCAATTTCAATCGCTCATCATAATTTAGTTTACTATAATCAACACTGTAAGTATTATACCGATGGATCTTTGATTCGAGAAGAAGATCTTTATCTCGTTTAAAAAGGAACTGATTGATGGCGTCCTTAAAATAGTTTGACATTAAGCCAGAGGCCGTGGGTATTGAGTTGTAAGGGCTTGGCACAATTACAATATTATCTGTGGTAAGCAACAACTCTTTGTGGATTTCTATAAAATCCAACGCAAGTTCTTCACCAAATTTCTTTGCCAGACTTCCATCACCAAACTTGAATCGGCTGTATTCGGCAGGATCAAAAGGTAAATGATCTGCATTATCAATTTTGTTTTTAGCGAACGTTAAATACATTCTTTGTAAAATAGTTGTGAAGCGTTATTTCAGTGTGATCGATAAGCAATGGTTGAAACCCAAATCTTAGAGCTCCATCATAATCAGCAATTGTATTATCCCCAATATGAACCATTTCTTGTGGCTGAATAGTCCTACTTAATGAGGCTAGTTCAAACACTTTTTCAAATGCCTTTGGATTTGGTTTAGAGATACCAATTTCATCCGAATACAATTCGAAGTTAAAATACTTTGATAAGCCTTGGCTTGCGAAAAAAGTTCGCAGCGATCGGCCTTTTATCAGACCCGTATTGCTTAGAAGGCTGAGCCCAATTTCTTGGTCATGTAATTGTTTGAATAGTGATTGTAAATTTTCTTCGATAAGAGTTGGGGGAAATTCAAGAAATAATTTTTCCATCGCTTCATAAAAAATAGCGTATGAATTGATGGTTAAGTCTTCAATTGATTTTTCACAATCCTGAAGTATCAACAAAATAATTTCAAAACTGTCAAAATTCTTTCCCGCAACTTGGTTGGCAACAGTACACCAAGCTTGGCGTTCTTTTACAATCTCATCAAATCTATCGGTGGCTATGCCAATCTTAAAATTATCGTGTAACAACTCATTTCGCTTTTTGCGAAAATCGACATTTGAATGAATCAACGTTTGCCAAACATCAAGAGAGATATGTTTCATAGAACTGAGCATCATATCAATAGCTCTACTTATTTTGCTTTCAAAACATTATTCTGAAACATGTAATCTAGCGTGAGATTCAGTAAGCCTTTGGTTCCTAAAACAAAGGCACGTTCATCAAGCATAAAATCGGCCGTGTGGTGAACAGGCTGTTTTTGTAGGTTCAACTCTTTAGGATAAGCCCCTAAGAAAAAGAAAAGCCCAGGTACTTTCTGTTGGAAAAAGGAAAAGTCTTCGGCCATGGTAACTGCAGGTGTTATTGAAACATTTTCCGCCCCAACTGTTTTTTCTAAACTCGATACCATATTTTTTGTAAGGGTTGGATCATTATAAGTTACAGGATATCCTTTGGTTATTTTAACATCCGCTATAGCGCCTGCACTCTCTGCAATTTTAGTTGCTGTGAGTCTTATTTTATCGTGAATTTTTTGTTGCATTTCCGGATCGAACGTGCGGATAGTGCCTTCCAGCTTTGCTTCTTCGGGTATTATATTTCGTCTGATACCGGAATGAAAAGACCCAACAGTAATGACCGCCCCCGCTTTTGTTAAATCGGTTTGTCGACTGATAATATTTTGCAGGCCACCCACAATTTGACTTGCAACAACAATAGGATCAACACCGTCCCACGGAGTGGCACCATGAGCACCAACACCTGTAACTTTAATATCAAAGGCATCTACGGCTGCCATCATGCCTTCAGGTCGATATGTTATTTTTCCAAGCGGTGTTAGTGATTGAATATGCAAGCCGAAGATCACATCTACTTTAGGGTTTTCTAACACACCTTCTTTCACCATCAATTCGGCACCAGCTACATCTCCATACGCACCTTCTTCAGCTGGTTGAAAAATGAATTTTACTGTTCCTTTCAACTCGGCTTTGTTAGCAGCCAATATTTGGGCAGTGGCCATCAGCATAGCCATGTGCGAATCGTGCCCACACGCATGCATTACACCTGTCTCTTGTCCGTTCAATACCGATTTTTCTTTCGAGGCAAAAGGCAGACTGCTCCTTTCGGTAATAGGCAAGCCATCTATATCGGCACGAAGCGCAATCACAGGGCCAGGCTTAGCTCCTTTCAATAGACCAACTACACCTGTTTTGGCCACAGGATATTGAACCTCAAGCCCAATGGCCTTTAAATAATCGGCAATAAATTTTCCGGTTTTATATTCTTGATTGGAAAGCTCAGGATGCTCGTGAAAGTACCTGCGCCATTCAATTATTTTGGGTTCTATTTCCTTTGCTTGTTGATCTATCTTTGCCTGAAGCTTAGAATTAACTTGGGCATTGGCAGAAAAAAAAGTAAAGGCAAGTAAAACAAGAGCTAGTGATTTTTGCATTTTATGGAATTGCTAATATGATTTATTGATCTGATTTTGTGGGTAAGATAGTTTGTACAATTCTTATTTTTAGGTTTGAATAGGAGAAACTCCTACACTATTTTTTCTGCAATGGATTGGATACAGATTTTTTCAACATCAGCGGAAGCGCGAAACCAGGTGCCCGTTGGCAAGCCAAGACTGCTGCAAGTTAACAGCATCCGTATTTGTTTGGTAAATATTGATAATACCTTGTTTGCCATCGAAGACAAATGTTCTCACAATGGCGAATCGCTAAGCAAAGGCATGATTAATTTTTTAGGGGAAATAATTTGCCCGTGGCATGGATATCGTTTTAAAATAAACACGGGTCGCGAGGTTGGGCAGCGGTCGCGCGATTTAATCACTTATCAAATCAAGGAAAATGAAAACGGTGTTTACCTTTATGTTTAAACAATAGTTAATTAATAGCATTCGTTTAAAACCAAAACACCACATTGAAGTACTTCCTATTCTTTTTTATAATTATTAAAACAACTTCGCTTTGTGCGCAAACCTATTCGGAAGAAGCTAAACTTTTCACTTCATTAAAATTAGATGGCGCAATACCTACCAATTTGTTGGCTAGCCGATCGGTAGTGCTTTATGATTTGTCAATCCCTGAAAAGGATTTAAACCTAGTACAAAAAGCATTTCAGCAAACAGGCATTGATGCTGTTGTTTATTTTGAAACCGCTCGTTGTTTGGCTGGTGCCGATGCTCGCAAAGCCATCACAAAATATTTAAACATTCGCGAGATTAAATTCTTGGTCTTGTTGAGAAAAATAAAAGATCAATATGAATTTTACTTTACGGAGTTTAATGGCAAGGCCGATTTTATAGAACCTAATCAAGCAGCTTGGTTTGTTCATGACAGTAATTTGAATGTTGGCCTAAAAAACATATTTCAGCAATGTATCGGCAACCAAAAGAAGCAAAACTTTTTGATCAACGATTTGCCAGAATTTCATACGCAAGGCACTATTGTGGGCCGCAGAAACGAAACGTTGATAACAGACATAGGCTATTTCTCCGTTGCGTTTCCGCGATTTGGTAGCGATGCGGCAGATAAAGAACTAGAGCAATCTCTGAAAGAGAATTATACGGGTAAATACGAATTAGTCGATCCGAAAACTGAAGAATCTGAGTTGGTAAAAAGAAGGTTTCTTTATGTGCTACGCTTCATACACACGCAGGGAGCATTGGCCAAAAGTGTTTTGGGTTACGATGTTTCTAAAGCAGAAAACACAATAGCTTCAGCCACATTTGTTAATGGTCAATTGCAGTTAAAGACAATTCCATCAGATGAGGAAGTGTATAAATTCTATTTTAAAAATATAGAAACAGGTGAAGTGTTTCTCGGCAAATGGGATGCTGATACTACTTGGCAAGAAGCGTTGAAAAATCATATCAATTCTTACAAAGCTGAGAGGAAGTTGAAGTAGATTTATTATAGCCCACAATTTAAATCGTGGGCTATAATAACTATTAACTTTTCCTCTTCAATCCAAACAAAAAGCGCATCACATTAAACGGACGAATGATGAGCAGATAAAAACCCACGCAGCTAGTTAAAGTCAAAAAACAAATCATCCAATACTTCGCGCTGATGCTCCAATCCCATTGGCAAACATAATAACCAATAGCAATAATTACAGTTTGATGAAGAATGTAAAACGGATACAATCCCTCGTTGATTTTTGATAGCCATGGATGTGGCCTGTTGAGATAATGCTGACCAAAACCAATGATGGTGATAACAGTAAACCAGCTCACAAAAATTGAACAAACATCAAAGGTCGTTTCAATTGTATCGATTGACCAAGGCAATACTAACAATCCACGAAAGTGAAAATAACAGATATAGAAAGGAGCAAGCGAAACAAGTAATGCCCCCAATAGGTATTTTCTGTTGGCACCAATGGCACTCCAAAGTTGTGGGATGGAATAGCACAGAATGCCCATTACAAAAAAGATAAGGTAATAAATGAAATACGCCCAATCATTCCAGAGTGAATGCGTTTCTTCAGGAAAGTAGGGGCGCAATACAACTTGTGTAATGAGAATAAAAATAGATGGCAACAAAAGTATTCCTGCGGGGCTGGCCAACAAAGAATAGACTTTGGTTTTGAATACTTCCGCTTTCGCGGATCTTAAAAAACGAAGCAGAGGTAATGCCAATAATGAATAGATAAACAGATAAAGTATAAACCACAGGTGATGCCAGCTCAAACTTCCACCTTCGGGGTAAGGCTTAAACTGAAAAACAGTTTTGTAAAAATCCCAATAGCTGGCGTATTGACTGATGCGCTCATAATAAATCTGAGGAGGCACCACTACCAGCATTCCGAAAATCAAGGGAATAAACAATCTGCGAAAGCGGTCTTTTCTAAATTGGCCAGCTGTGCGGGTGCCCAACGCCATAAAAGTCCCTGCTCCTGAGATAAACAAAAGCAGCTGCATCCTAAAATTGTGCGACCAAATCATCCAATATTGAAAGGTGTAGCTCAACTCATTATTTTTTACATGCCAACCCCAGTGGTTGAACCACATACCGGTGTGAAAGAAAAGCAGAATGATGATGGCAATGAGGCGCAACCAGTCGAGGTCGTAGCGCCTGGTTGACAATTCTTGATTCATAGTTGTTGGTAATTCCATGCGCTTGGCGTTTAATTTTTTACAAAGAAACGCACGTAGGCTACGAAGGTAAGCCCGATTTTATAGGCTGGAAGAGCGATTTTATAAAGTCGAACGCCACTCACTTGGTGTCATTCCCGCAATTTTTTTAAAAGCAGTATTAAAAGATGATTTAGAATTATAGCCAACTTCTTCAGCAATTTCTTCTACTTTAATGTTGACTTTTTGTTTTAAAAGAACTTTGGCTTCTGCTATTCGATATTCGGCTGTCATCTCAAAAAAGGTTTTGCCTAACCCATCGTTGATAGCCTGACTTAGTTGGTGAACTGAAAGTTTTAACTGACTTGCCAATTCTGGCAGCGAAAAGTCAGGCTGAAGAAAGGGTTTATCGTTCTCCATTTTATTTTTCAGTTTCTTCAAAATTTCGGTTTTATCATCAAGCGAAAGCGAAGAACTTTTGTATTTCTGTTGCTCTACTAAACTCGGCTGTTTAAAAAAGCCAGACTGGCGTATTACCTGAAAACTGATAAGGTAGATGGCAATAGTTATATAAACTGAAAACAAATGATCTCCAGTATCATCGTAGTAAAAGATCTTCACGATAAAGATAAAAACAATAATAAAAACATTTTGACCAACCGTTGAGCGCAGCTTCTTAAAGGTTTCTTGTTTAGATCTCCAGAACGATTCTTTTTTTTCGCTGAAAGCCTTGATTGTAATAATTACTCCAAACACTGTGTAGACACTCAAATGAATCAAAATAGATTCTGAATGATAGGGTGGATTAAAAAAGGTTGCTTGCACTTCACGATAATCCAAACCCAAAGGATGGTAAGCGCCAATCCAAGCATTGAACTTCACATCATTGGATTGGATTAAAAACGGCATCTGAATTATGAACCAGATGAAGGGTATAATAAAGTGATAGTATCGTGTTTTATCAGTTTTGCCCTTAATTAAACTGACAATCATTAAATAAAAGGCGGGGCCAATAACGAATGACAATGGCTCGGAAAAATCGACCAACCAAAGACAGGTTTGAATATAACCCGTGTAGCACAAAAAAATCTCGAAAGTGCATGAGGCCATGGCCAACACAAGAATACCTTGATAAAAGTTGGTTTCTATTTTTCTGTTCTCCTTCGAGAAGAAAAAAAAGGAAAGGAAAACAGCCTGAACAACGCCCAGAAAAATAAAAATGGCAAATAAATCAAGGCGATATGGCATGTGTGCCAATATATAGATTTTTACTACTTAGTAATTAATAGAAATAAAACGAATTATCTTTTTCTCAATACTAATACTATCAAAACCACCACGGCAACAATAAACCATCCATCCGAATGAAATCCATGAAAATGAAAGGGATGCCAGCCCCAATCGTGCCAACCAAAAATTAATTTGAATGGAAAAACCACAATGCCAATAATAATTCCAACCAACCCTGCTACTAACCCAAAAATAAGCCCAAAAAATCCGACTGTCAAACCAAAAATAATAGCCGCTATTGAAATCCAAAGAGGGAAAGTGAGTAGTATAATAATTGCTACCAGAACTGGTGATGAAGAAGATTGTCGTGCCATGTGGGTTGGTTTTAATATAAGCATACAATAATCGTTCAGGCTTTTCAAAGAATTAAAAAGATTGAATTCAGCAAAATTTTAAACTAATCAAAAATCTCAATGCCAGATCTGGGTTATTTATGAACACTAGAAAGTTCGAAAATGAACAAACCATAATCGATAGAATAGTAAAATATTTTGAAGAGCAAATAATGTAATAGTTGCTCAATCTTAATAGAAATTGATTAACCGTTTTAATAGCTAGCAAGTACTTCTTACCTTGTTCGCGTAAACTAAGTTATGCACATATCCGTTTTAAAATCGAATGAGTGATGGGCTAAAAAATATTGAGACCAAATTACTTGCCTTCAAGCGTAAGTATTACCTTAATCTTTTCATAAAAGGATTCCTACTTACCGCTTCAATTATTTTAGCTTATTTTATTCTTGCCACAATTACTGAATATAATTTTTGGTTGAATGGCTATGCCAGGCTTGTTCTTTTTGTATTATTTATATTATTAATTATTTTTTGCTCGTATAGATTTTTTAGAGATTCTATCATTTGGTTTATCTACAAAAAAGGATTGAGCAAAGAAGAAAGCGCCACCCTTATTGGCAAACATTTTTCTACTGTAAACGATAGATTGCTCAACCTACTTCAGCTTTCGCAAACCAACCAAAGCACCGATTTAGCCAATGCCAGTATTATTCAGCGAGCGGGGTTGCTAGAAAATATTTCTTTCGAAACGGCAATCGATCTTAAAGGCAATAGAAAATATCTAAACTACCTTCTCATTCCTTTTACAATTGCTTTGATAGTTTTTTTTATCAACAAAAATATTTTTACTGAAAGCACAAAACGCATCGTTAATTTTAGGGAAGAGTATTCACCTGCCGCACCTTTTCACTTCAACGTTTTAAATTCATCTTTGAATGCTTTCGCGAATGAAGACTTTACCTTGAAAGTTTCGCTTGAAGGAAAGTCCATACCAGATGCAGCCTATATTTTGGTGGGCGATAACAAAAGCAAATTAGTATCTAGCAGTGATGGTACATACACTTATTTGTTTGAGAAAATACAAAATGACATTACTTTTCAATTAAATGCTGCTGGCTTTTCTTCTAAATCGTTTCAGATTAACTTAATCAACCGGCCAGAATTAACGCAACTAAAAATCCGTATAAAATACCCACGTTACCTTAACCTGAAAGAAACTGAAATTGTAAACTCTGGAAATATTGAAATACCAGAAGGCTCTGATATTGCGTGGAAAATTAGTACGCTCAATACACAAAAAGCATCTATGCTTTTCTCTTCTGAGAACCAACTATTTAAAATGGAAAGCTCTGATAATCAGATATATAATATTAATAAAAACTTCAATAACCCTGACAATTATTCCATTCTCTTAGAAAATGAAAACAGTAAGAACAAAGAAAGTATAGCCTATAGCATCAGCGTAACAAAAGATAAGTTTCCTGAAATCAGTGTGAGGCCGATTGAAGATTCTATACTCTTCAAACAAATCTATTTCACTGGTGATTTGAAAGACGATTACGGGCTAACTGCCTTAACGTTGTTTTATAAAACTGATAACCGAGCCGCGTATGAAAAGAAAAATATTCCTATCAACTTTAATTTTCCTCAGCAAGGATTTTATCATGTATGGTCGCTAGACTCAATACACCTTAAACCAGGAAGTAAGTTGAGTTATTATTTAGAAGTTTGGGATAACGATGGGGTGAATGGAAGAAAGTCAACCAAAACTCCAACTTACACTTTCTCCCTGCCCGATGGCTCAGAACTGAAAACTGATATTTCAAAAGATCAAGCGAAAACAACATCTAAGTTTGATGATAGTATTGATAAAGCTAAAAAGCTGAAAGAATCCATAGAAGAAGAACAACAAAAGCTAAAAGGGAAACAAAACTTAGATTGGCAGGATAAAAAGAAGTTGGAAGAGATCATCCATCAAAAAGAAAATCTAGCCAAGGCAATTGATGAATTGCAAAAACAAAACAAACTGCTAGAGCAAAAGAAAGAAACATTTTCAAAAGAAAACGAAAGCATAAAAACAAAGTCGGAGCAGATTCAAAAGCTAATGAACGAGCTGATGAATGAGGAGATGAAAAAACTCTTTGAGGAACTGCAAAAGCTGATGAAGGAAAATGCTGACCCAACCCAGCTTCAAAAAATGTTAGAGAAGATTGATCGCAAAGAAATTGATCTCGAAAAAGAATTGGAGCGAACGCTAGAGCTTTTTAAAGATTTACAATTTGATTACAAGCTAGATCAAGCCATAAAAGAAATTGAAGAGCAAATAAAGGATCAAGAAAAAGTAAACGAGAAAACGAACAATATTGCAAAGGAAGAGAAGAGCAATGAAAATAAACCTACAGAAAATGCCAATGATAAAGGCAATCCTACCGCAGATTCCGTTGCCACCGATCAGAAAAGCGTGAATGAAAAATTGGATGATTTTAAGAAAACTGTTGATGAGCTCCAAAAGCTAAACGATGAGTTGGACAAATCAACTGAAACGCCATCGAAGGAAGATCTTGAAGAAATAAATCAAGAGCAAAAAAAGAGCGTTGATCAACTCAACCAAAAGCAATCTAAAAGCGCAGCAGAATCTCAACAGAAAGCCTTGAAGAAGATGAAGCAAATCCAGAAAAGCTTGGAGAGCTCTCAGAACAGCATGGAAATGGAAATCAATGAGCAAAACCTAGAATCGTTGAGGCAAGCCATTCACGGCCTTATTAAACTGTCGTTCGATCAAGAACAAACCATGAAAGACTTTGGCACTATTCAACAGACAGATCCTAAATACTTAACCCTTTCTCAAAATCAATTGAAGATAGAAGAAGACTCTAAAGTATTGGAAGACAGCTTGTTGGCTATTGCTAAGCGTGATCCTTTTATGGGAGGTTTTGTAACGAAGGAAGTAGGCGAACTTAACGATCATTTCAAAAAAGCATCTGAAAACATTAAAGAGCGAAAGAAGCAAAATGCTTCGGCTGAAATGCAATTCTCAATGGCGGGCATCAATAATCTGGCCTTAATGCTTGATGATCATTATAATGCTATGATGGAGATGATGGCCAAAGCAAAACCAGGCAAAGGAAAGAGTAAAAAGAAAGGAAAGCAGCCAAATCTTTCTCAAATACAACAAAAAATTAATGAGAAAATTAATGAGTTAAAAAAAGGTGGTTCTGGTCAAGCCTATTCTGAAGAACTAGCTCGCTTGGCAGCAGAACAAGAACGAATTAGGCATGCTTTAGAAGAAATGGAAAATAAACTGAAGCAAGAGGGAGGCAAAGTGCCAGGAGGAAACCTTGGTCAGGAGATGGAGAAAACAGAAATGGATTTGGTAAATAAGCAAATTACCGAGCAAACAATTAAACGGCAGCAAGAGATTTTAACTCGATTATTGGAAACCGAAAAATCGTTGCGTGAGAAAGATGAGGATGAAGAACGCAAAGCTGAAACAGCTAAGGAATATTCAAACGAGATTCCAAAGGCTTTAGAGGATTATCTTAAATCGAAGGAGAAGGAGATAGAACTATTAAAAACTATACCTGCCAAACTTTTTCCCTATTACAGAAAAGAAGTAGACAATTATTTCAAAAGATTAGACACGAACAAATAACGAACATGAAAAGCATTCACATAGAAATTCCTTCGCTATCAGAGAACATTCGCATAATTGAAAGTTTTATTGACAATGCTAAAGAAAAATTCAACTTGAATGACGATATCTATGGAAATATTATGATCGCCATTACAGAAGCTGTGAATAATGCAATAAAATATGGTAACAAGAACGATCCTAGTAAGAATGTTGCATTAACACTGTTATTCGAAGAGAATGTTATAAAATTTAAAGTAGAAGATGAGGGTACTGGATTTAATTACCAAGATTTACCAGATCCAACTGCTCCTGAAAATTTAGAAAAACCTGGTGGTAGAGGCATTTTTTTAATGAAGCATCTATCTGATGAAGTTGATTTTAAAGATAAGGGAAGAGTTGTGGAATTGAGCTTTTACATTAATTAATGGTTTCTATTGGGTTTTATTCTAAAGAGATTGATTTCAGCCTTCGAGATAGACAAAGAAAGAAAGCTTGGATTGAGAGTTCCATATCATGTGAACATAAAAAGTTAGCTTCGGTATCATTCATTTTTTGTAGCGATAACTATTTACTGAAGATTAATAAGGAGTTTCTTAAACACAATACACTTACGGACACTATCACTTTTAATTATTCCAATAAAAGGAATTCGATAGAAGGAGAGGTTTATATAAGTATTGAAAGAGTTAGGGAGAATGCGGCCAAGTTTAATTCATATTTCGAAGCTGAGCTAAGAAGAGTTATGATTCATGGTACGCTTCATCTTTGTGGATATACTGACAAGAGTCTGCCTGATAAGACAGAAATGAAAAAAATGGAAGAGTATTATTTAAGTTTGTATAAAAAATAGTTCCACGTGAAACAATACCCAATTGAATGGCGGTTTGTTTCACGTGGAACAACAAAATTATGTTTCAAGAATATGATGTAATTGTAGTTGGGGCCGGGCATGCCGGGTGCGAAGCTGCTGCTTCAGCAGCAAACATGGGTTCTAAAGTTCTATTGGTAACAATGAACATGAATACTATTGCTCAAATGTCGTGCAATCCCGCTATGGGAGGCGTAGCTAAAGGACAAATTGTAAGAGAAATTGATGCCTTAGGTGGGTACTCTGGAATCATTACCGATAAAACGATGATTCAGTTTAGGATGCTTAATCTCTCCAAAGGTCCTGCCATGTGGAGTCCAAGAAGTCAGAGTGATAGACAAAGGTTCTCAGAGGAATGGCGATTACAATTAGAATCGATTCCCAATATTGACTTCTGGCAAGAAATGGCAATTGGGCTGGTCATAAAAGATAAAACGGTAATAGGTATAAAAACTGCACTGGGCATAGAAATAAAATCTAAAAGCATAATTCTTACCAACGGAACCTTTTTAAATGGAAAGATACACATTGGTGAAAAGAGCTTTGGTGGTGGAAGAGCGGCAGAAAGAAACTCAACCGGTCTTACAGAAGAATTAGAAAAGGCCGGCTTTGAATCTGGTCGAATGAAAACAGGAACCCCGCCTAGAGTGGATGGCCGTTCTCTCGATTACACCAAGATGGAAGAACAGAAAGGGGATTATAAACCAGGTAAATTTTCATTCAGCGACACCAAACCTTTAGAAAACCAATTAAGTTGTTGGATTACGTATACCAACAAAGATGTTCACAAGGAATTAGAGAAAGGTTTCGATCAATCTCCCATGTTCCAAGGGAGAATAAAAGGGCTTGGACCACGCTATTGCCCGTCAATAGAAGATAAAATAAATAGATTCGCTGAACGAGATCGCCACCAGATATTTGTAGAGCCAGAAGGTTGGAATACCGTGGAGATCTATGTAAACGGGTTTTCAACCTCCTTGCCAGAAGATATCCAGTACAAAGCCCTAACTAAGATACCAGGGTTTGAAAACGCTAAGATGTTCAGACCAGGCTATGCAATTGAGTATGATTATTTTCCGCCAACTCAACTTAAAACATCACTGGAGACACTATTAATAGACAATTTATTCTTCGCTGGACAAATCAATGGGACTACAGGATATGAAGAGGCTGCTTGTCAAGGGTTAATGGCAGGCATAAATGCACATCTAAAAATAAATGCAAAAGAACCATTAGTACTAAAAAGATCAGAGGCATACATTGGAGTACTTATTGACGATCTAGTAAACAAGGGCACAAAAGAGCCTTATCGGATGTTTACATCAAGGGCTGAATATAGAATTTTACTTAGGCAGGATAATGCAGATCTAAGGTTGACTGAAATAGGGCACAATATAGGTTTGGCTTCAGTAGAAAGATTATCAAACCTTAATCACAAAAAGAGAGAAATTGAAACCCTTCTTGAATTAGTAAAGAAAACGAAGCAATCACCCGAGAGTATAAACTCAACACTAATATTAGCGGAAAGCAACGAAATAAAGGAGGCACAAAGTGTTGCTCAATTACTAAAGAGACCCGAATTAACTATAACTATTCTAAAGGAAGGAAATAGCGAGCTAAAATATATGCTCGATAAGTTCAGCATAGAAGCCCAAGAACAAGTTGAGATTACTTTGAAATACGAAAGCTATATAGAAAGAGAAAAGAAAGTAGCCGATAAAATAGAAGGGTTGGAGGATTATAAAATTAAAGCTGACTTTGATTATAGCAAAGTGAAAGCATTGTCATTGGAAGCAAGAGAAAAATTAAAAAGGATAAAACCTGAAACAATAGGTCAAGCCTCAAGGATCAGTGGTGTTAATCCTGCAGATATTTCTGTTCTGACCGTTTATATGGGAAAGTAATCTATGAAATCTGTCCATTGTCCACACTGCGATTCTGCAAAAACACTGTTGGTATTAAAAAGTAAAGACTACTTTTTGACCCAAGAGCTTTTTCAGATATATAAATGTACTTCTTGCAAAATTTCTTTTACTGATCCCATACCAGACAATAAAATAATTACAAAATACTATCAATCAGATAGTTACGTATCACATGGACAGTCAAGATCCATACTTGACTCCGTTTATGTGCTAGCAAGAAAGTATACTTTAAACTGGAAAGTAAAAATCCTAAAATCTTTAATCTCTCAAGGCACGGTGCTTGACTTTGGCTGTGGAACGGGAGATTTTCTAAAAATTTGTAAAGATTCCGGATTTCAAATACAAGGAATTGAACCAGCGGCAAAGGCGAGAGAACAAGCAGAATACAAAACCAAAACTAAAATTCACGAAAACATAAGTGAGCTAAAAGGAGACAAATATGGTATTATAACCCTGTGGCATGTATTAGAGCATGTACATAATTTAAAAACAACCCTTTTAACTTTGAAAGACAAACTGAGCACCGATGGGAAAATACTTATTGCCGTGCCAAATCACTTATCCTACGATGCTAAATATTTCAAAGAATATTGGGCAGCTTATGATTTGCCTCGGCACATTTGGCATTTCAATTACGAAAGTATGAGTAGCCTTCTGGATGAAGCCGGTTTGGTAATAGTAAAAACTGTAGCTATGAAACTAGACGCCTATTACATTTCACTATTGAGCAATAAATATCAAAACCGAAATACATTTTTCAAAATTGTTAATTCAATAGTTGTAGGACTAACATCTAACATAAAAGCCAAACAAAACGATAACTACTCAAGCGTATTATTTATAGTCAAAAGAAAATGAACTCATTAAAAAAAATTGTAATCCTAGGAATAGCATGGCTTCTTGTTGGTTGCGCCAAACAAACAACACCAGAGGGTGGACCGAAAGATTTACAAAAACCAACGCTGATAAAATCTACCCCTTCGGATAATCAAAAGAATTTTAAACTAAAGAAAATCGAGTTAGTTTTTGATGAAGATGTGAAATTAAAAGATCCTAAAGAAGAAATAATAATAACACCTTCTCCTGGAAAAGAGATAAACTTTATTGCTGTTGGCAACAAGGTTACAATTGAGCCAAAAGTAATGTGGAAAGACTCCACCACTTACAACGTTCAATTTCGAGAAGCTATACAAGATATAACAGAAAGCAATCCCACAGAAGACTTACAAATAGCTTTTAGCACTGGGCCATTGATAGACACATTAAGTATTTCCGGAAAAGTTGTTAACGCTAGAAGTGAAAAAATACCAGAGAAAATAACAGTTGCACTTTATACCTCAGACACTTTTAAAATATTAAACCATGCAGCCACTTATCTTACCAAAACAGATAAAAAGGGAAATTTCAAAATAAATAATCTAGCCCCAAATAAATATTTCATCTACGCCTTTGAGGACAAAAATAAAAACCTAAAATTAGAAAGCACAAGCGAAAAATTTGGTTTTAAAAGAGAACCTATCACACTTACAGATCATCAAGACTCTTTGATAATTAGGCTGATGAACATCGACTCAAGACCTCTTAAATTAAATAGCAATAGATCAACAAACAAAACAACACTACTACGATTCAATAAAAATATAGTTGACTATAAAGCAACAATAAATAAAGCCAAATTATTAACAACTTACGGAGACAATCAATCCGAAGTTATATTCTACTATCAGGATCAAAAGATAAAAGACAGCCTGCAAGTAGCCATTTCTGTTAAAGATAGTCTTAATCAAAAATTTGATACACTTATATACATAAAACAGGGTGACGCTAAAGCAATAAAAACGTCATTTAGCATTTCCACCGAAACTCCACAACTTGACTATGAAACAGGAGAATTTATTTTAAAAGGCAAAACAAACATTCCAATCCATAATGTAAACTTTGATAGTCTATACATTAGAATTGATTCTTTAACTAGAATATCATTAACGAAGGAAGTATTCAAACTGGATACTATCACAAAGCAGTTTGCAATTAAAAATAAAATAAACCTGGATCTAATAAAAAGAGACACAGCTTCCATTAATAAATCAGAAAAGTCATTGAAGCGAAAGGAGCAACCTGTTTTTATATTAGGTAAAGGCTTCCTCACATCAATCAATAATGATTCTTCCAAAAGACAAACAATTAATTTACCCAAAGAACCTACTAATAATACTGGAAAGTTTCTAGTAAAAGTGATTACTAAAAGAACCAATTATTATGTGGAATTATTAGATAATGCCGACAAAGTAATAAAAACAGTGAAAGACAAAACAGAATTTGAATTTGATAAACTTTCAGCTGGAGACTATAAATTTAGAATTTACATTGACGAGAATAAAAACACAAAATGGGATATAGGAAACATTTATACTCGTGAGGAGCCCGAAACAGTTATATATTATAAACAAAGAGATGGTAAATATACTGTTCCATTGAGAGAAAACTGGACAAACGAAGTAACAATTAATTTCTGAATGGTTTGTTGATAAATTTAATTTCTAATACCAAAATCAACTTTAAAGAATAAACTTACCAAAAAGGAGTATTTATAAACAAGTAGTACAATCAATCAAATTGTGGAAAAAAAATAATGAAACAAAAATTCTTGCTGATTGTTTACAACTTAGAAAAAAAGATCTGCAACAAAGAAAAACATCAACAAAAAATAAACAAAGCATTAACAAAGAACTTGTCCACAAATCAACATGATTAACTACTATTATAAAAAATATATAATTAATAAGTTAATACAAGTGATGTTAATGTTAATATCAAGCTTGCCACTTACCACATTTGCACAAGACACCAAGGACATCCAAATTGCGCAAGAATTTTTATTGACCGGACAAAAACAAAAAGCATTTGAAAGCTATCGCACTCTCGCAAAAAATAATGAAAATATTTCCATCATCCATAATGATTACCTCAACCTTCTTCTTGATATGGGTAAGTTTGATGAAGCAGAAAACTATGTTGATAAACTTAGTAAGAGAAGTGATAAAACTTCGTACAAACTTGATCTCGGTTTGGTTTATCAACGAGCTGGAAATTTGCCTAAAGCCGACAAACAATTTAAAGCAATCATTAAAGCTTCAGGCGAAGATGTTTTTAAACTCAAACAGATTTCAGATTACCTCGCTACACGAGATTTAATTGAATACTCGATTTTGGCAATACTTCAAGCGAGGGAAGTAAGCAAAAACTCAACACTTTTTATTTTAGAACTCGCCAATCTATATCGATTGGTTGGAAAGAAAAGTGAAATGGTAACAGAATATCTTAGCTATGTAACGCAAACACCAGGCAACAGCGGATACATTAAAAACTTATTACAAGTATTGTTGACTAAACAGGATGAATTAGAAATTCTTGAGCAAATTCTTTATACGAAATCGCAACAGATGCCAGACAACGAAAACTACGCTGATTTGTTGATTTGGGTTAATCTCCAGAAAAAAAATTTTAACGGTGCATATTTACAAGCAAGAGCATTCGATAAACGCTTTAAGCGAGAGACAAATAAAACGAATGAAATAGCCCAAATCGCGTTCAACAATAAGTCGTATGATGCTGCGGAAAAAGCCTACAGATTTGTAATAAAAGAATACCCTAACTCACCTAACACCTTAACAGCTAAACTTGGCCTATTAAAAACCAGGGAAGCTAGAATAAAAGAACTCTATCCAATAAACAGAGATTCGGTGCAAGTGCTAATAAATAACTATGAAGAGTTTATAAAAGCTAATCCTGAAAATCCTAATTCACTTGAGGCTATTGGTAATGAAGCGTTGTTGTATGGATATTACCTGGATCAAAAAGAAAAAGCAATATTAATTTTAACAACTTTAATAGCCAACCCAAAACTCCTCTCGTCTGCTCTTAAAGCCAAATCAAAATTAGACCTTGGCGATATTTATGCACTAAAGCAGGAGCCATGGGAAGCTTCCTTGCTTTATTCGCAAGTAGAGAAAACGCAAAAGGAAACTCCGATGGGGTATGATGCGAAATTAAAGAACGCCAAATTATCATATTACAATGGCGATTTTAAATTAGCGCAAGAGCACTTGGATATTTTAAAGAAAGCCACCACACGCGAAATAGCAAATGACGCATTGGAGCTAAGTCTTCGGATAAAAGAAAACACGGCTGTTGATACGCTAGGCACGGCATTGAAAGAATATGCACAAATAGAACTTTTGCTCAATCAAAATAAAACACAAGAAGCATTGGCGAGACTTGAAAAATTAAAGCAAAAGGAAACAGGTGCAGATTCAACAAAAGCTCGTGAATCTACTTTGTTGGATGACATTTTTTGGCTGGAAGCCAATCTAAGATTAAAGCAAGGCGAGTTTTCAAAATCTATTGAGCTGCTACAACAAATTGTCAAATTCTTTCCGGACGAAGTTTTGGCAGATGATGCCGCTTTTTTGCAAGCAGATATAATTGAAAAACAAATAAAGGATAAAACGAAAGCGATGGAAATGTTTCGCGACTTTCTTACCAAATATCCTGGAAGCGTATATTCAGCCGAAGCCAGAAAGCGTTACCGCGAACTGCGAGGAGATTTTTCGCAGCCTGTGGTGAATTGATTTTTCCTCATCAAGCAAATGGCTTATCAATATCAACGCTCGGTTCGCTAAACCACTTGGCGCCTTGTTCGGTCATATAAGCGCAATCTTCTAAACGGATACCAAACTCGCCATAAATACAAATTGTAGGTTCAACACTGAAGCACATGCCCGATTGAAAAGTTTGTTTGTTTCCCAACACCATGTTTCCCCATTCATGGCCATCCATACCAATGCCATGACCAGTGCGATGTGGCAACCCCGGAACTTTATAACCTGGACCAAACCCAGCATCGGTAATTACTTTACGAGAAGCAATGTCAACATTCTCACAAGAGTCGCCCAACTTTGCCGCTGAAAACCCAGCAGCTTGAGACGCTTTCTCAATGTCCCACACTTCACGTTGCCTTTTGGTTGGTTCGCCAAAAACAATTGTTCTGGTAATATCTGAAGCATAGCCGCCCACATTGCAGCCACCATCCATTAATACAATGTCGCCCTCTTTCAATTCTTGTGGTTTTTTGCTTCCATGCGGAAATGCAGAAGAAGCACCAAACGAAACCAATGCTCCACCCGATGATCCTAGTTTTGAATGAGCATCAGAAATTAACGAAGCAAACTCCACTTGTGTCATTCCAACTTTTAACAAAGGGATTGCAGCTTTAAACGCGGCAATGGTAACATCATTGGCTTTTTGCATAAGAGCGAGTTCAGATGCACTCTTAATTAAACGGCAATTCATGGTAACAACATCGGCAGTTTGGTATTCTAGCGAAGAAGCTTCTTTTCTAATGCCATCATACAAAAAGAAACGAACACGTTCTTCCATGCCAATTTTTCCGGTCTTGATTCCAAAGTCAGAAAAAATTTGAGCAACAACTTTATACGGACTTTCATGTTCTTCCCAAACTCTTATGTCCTTGCCAATTTTTACCATTTCACGAAGGCGCTCCTCTTCAAAATGAGGCACTATATATTTTACTTCTCCCTTGGCGGGAATTACTGTTGCCATCATGCGTTCGCTATTGCCCCAGCGCACTCCAGTGAAATAATCCATAGCGGTGCCGCCATCCAGAAAAATTGCATCAATCTTATTTTCGATCATCAGCTTCTGAGCCTTTTCAATGCGCGCTAATCTTTCCTCAGTAGAAATAGGCACAACGTCTTTTGTTAAGGATGTTAAAGCATCTAAAGGAGAAACAGGTGCTTCAGGCTTTTTAGGTTCGCATGATGAAAGTCCAGTAAATGCTGCCGCGCCTGCAGTTGATTGAAGTATAAAATTTCTGCGATTGATTGCCATAAAAGTAAGTTTGAAAGCAAGTTAACAAACCTAAGCAAAAACCTGCAAGTGGATTTATATAACCTTTTAGAGATAGCAGATTGTCGAAACCAAAATTGCAAGATCGACTAACCTAGTAAAGCTATAAAGCATCAGTTTAATAGTTACCACTCAGATAAAAAACCGCATTCGATTTCGATAATCAAAAAACCATTTCTATATTGACTCACTAATAATTTATCATGAAACCAGCTATTTTTATAAAGCTTTCGCTGATGATGTTGCTCCAGTATTTTATCTGGGGAGCATGGTATGTAACTATGGGCACTTACATGTCTACTTTTCTACATTCAAGTGGAGTGCAGATTGGAGCTGCCTATTCAGCTTTGGCCATTGCTACCATGATCTCTCCGTTTTTCGTGGGCATGGTTGCAGATCGTTTTTTTGCAGCTCAACGCATAATGGCAGTACTTCATTTGGTGGGGGCTGGCTTACTATTTCTGGCAACTCAAATTACCGACAACACTTCCTTTTATTGGATCATTGTTTTTTACTCCTTGCTGTATATGCCAACCATTGCGCTAAGCAACAGCATTGCCTTTAATCAAATGACTGATCCTGGAAAACAGTTTCCATGGATTCGCGTGTTTGGCACATTGGGCTGGATTGCCTCTGGAATTATGATCGGAGTGCTTGCCATTGAAAAATCGGCTTCAACATTTTATATGGCCGCTTTTGCATCGGCAACGCTTGGTATTGTAAGTTTAATTTTACCCAACACGCCACCGAAAGGAAATAAAGAAACCAGTGCATCAAAAGCACTGGGCACAGAGGGTTTTACATTATTTAAAGAACCGTCTTATGTTGTGTTTTTTATAGCGGCAATATTAGTGTGCATTCCGCTTTCATTTTATTATGGCTTCGCCAATTTATTTCTCAATGAAATAGGAATGGAAAGCGCTGCGAGTAAAATGATACTAGGTCAAGTTTCAGAAGCTATTTTTATTTTGGCGATACCATTTTTGTTCAATAGCATCGGTGTAAAAAAGATGTTGCTTATCGGTATGATTGCCTGGGTGCTTCGCTATATCTTTTTCGCGTATGGAAATGTGGAAGCCACTACATGGATGTTGTATGCAGGCATAATTCTTCATGGCATTTGTTACGATTTCTTTTTCGTTACCGGATATATGTATACCGAAAAGAAAGCAGGAGAGAAAATAAAAAATGCAGCGCAAGGCTTATTCACGTTTGCAACCTATGGCGTAGGCATGTTTATTGGAACTTGGTTCTCAGGCTTCACTGCCGATTATTATACATTGGATGGCGCGCACGATTGGAAAAGCATTTGGTTTATTCCTTCAGGCATTGCCTTAGTAGTAGTAATTCTATTTGTACTATTCTTCAAAGAGAAAGAACAAAAACACCTCGCTAATTAATATCATTATTTAACAACTATTAATCAATAATCAACTATGAACATTGCTATGCTTGGGTCCGGTTTTATCGGACGGTTTTATGCAGACTCACTTCAAGGCTACAGAAGCAAAGACAAAATTGTAAGCATCTATTCCCGTAAGGAAGAAAGCGCCAAAAAATTTGCTGCTGATTACAAGGTAGCCCATTTTACTACCGTGATGGAAGAGGCTATAAACCGACCAGATGTAGAAGTGGTTTGTATTTCTTTACCGAACAACTTACACGAAACAGCAGTTCTACTTTGTTGCAAGCATAAAAAAGCAGTGATTACAACTAAGCCTCTTGGCCGCAATGCCGAAGAAGCCAAGCGTATGTTATTGGCTGTGGAAGAAGCAGGTATCTTCAATGGTTACTTGGAAGATTTAGTGTACACACCAAAATTTATAAAAGCTCACCAAAGCGTAAAAGACGGAGCGTTGGGAAGAATACTTTGGGCCAAATCGCGCGAGACACACCCTGGCCCACACAGCGATTGGTTTTGGGATATTGAACAAGCAGGAGGTGGATGCATTTTAGATTTGGGTTGCCATTGTGTGGAAATTACCCGCAGCTACATAGGGAAAGACATAAAACCCATTGAGGTAATGTGCTGGGCCGATACACAAGTGAAACCAATTGATGCCGAGGATCATGCAATTGGTTTGGTGAAATATGAAAACGGTGCAATTGGTCAATTTGAAGTGAGCTGGACGTTTCGAGGAGGCCTCGACTTGCGTGATGAAGTGATGGGAACTGAGGGCACAATTTGGATCAATAGTTTTTTAAGAACAGGTTTTGAAATGTTTACTACTGGCAGCGGTGGAGATTACGTTGCTGAGAAAGCTGAAAGTAATACAGGTTGGCTTTTCCCTGTGGGGGATGAGTTAAACGAGTTGGGCTACAACCACATGTTTATGGATATGTTCAACTCGATGGAGAATGGTACACAACCACGAGAAACTTTTTATGATGGATATGTTGTGAATGCCGTGTTGGACGCAGCTTACAAATCAGCCAAAACAAAATTATGGGAACCTGTGAAGCTTGATATTTGGCGAGGCCAGGAAGGAGTCGGCAAACACAGTCATTTAGTGGAATATGATGCCGAGCATTATTTAGTAAAAGAAGAGATGACACACTACGGAACCAAGAAAGTGATTCTAAAAAATAAAGCGACTGGAAAGATAATTGAGAAGATTGTTTAGAAAATTTTTACATACACAAAACGCATAACAACTCGTGTCATTTATAATTATTGCCTCGTGTATTCTTCTGTTGGTTCTGCTTATCGCACGATTTAAAGTTCATGCCTTTTTAGCTTTCCTCATCGTTTCCATTCTCGCAGGTTTGTTGTTGGGAATGGAGTTGACTACCATCATTTCTTCCATCAGAAAAGGAATGGGCGATCTACTTGGTTCGTTATTGATTGTAATTGTTTCTGGCGCTATGCTGGGCAAGTTGGTGGCCGAAAGCGGAGCAGCGCAACAGATCACTTCCGGTATGATGAAAATTTTTGGAGCGCGCCACATCCAGTGGGCATTGGTTACTGCTGGCTTTCTGGTGGGCATTCCACTTTTCTATGGAGTTGGGTTTGTTCTTATTGTTCCACTAGTGTTTGCTATTGCGTATCAAAATAAACTACCCGTTGTCTTTTTAGGCATTTCCATGTTGGCTTCACTTTCAGTAACGCACGGGTTCTTGCCTCCACATCCATCGCCAACAGCATTGGTAGGTCAGTTTCATGCAGACATGGGCAAGACTTTACTATATGGATTGATTGTGGCAATCCCCACTGTAATTTTAGCAGGCCCAATTTTCGCGAGCATTCTCAAGAAGATGAACTCACAACCGCTTGATACCTTTCGGCCACCTGTTCTTTCCGATAAAGAATTACCTAGTTTAACAATTTCCGTTATCTCAGCATTATTACCTGTAGTGTTATTGGCAGCGACTTCACTTGCTCAAACTTTTATAACACTCGAAGGAACTTCCAAAAAGGTGATAACTTTTATAGGCGATTCGGATATTGTAATGCTCATCTCGTTGCTCTTTGCAAGTTTCTCACTAGGTATTGCTAGAAAAATATCGGCAACAAAACTGGCCTCCATTTTTGGCGATTCCATTAAAGATATATCTGGAATATTATTGATTATGGCAGGAGGTGGGGCGTTAAAAGAAATTATGATTAGCAGTGGTGTTGGTTTGGAGATAGCGACATCCTTTCAATATTTAAATGTAAATCCACTTGTACTTGGCTGGTTGATTGCGGCTGTTATTCGGGTGTCTCTTGGTTCTGCAACTGTTGCTGGGCTTACGGCTGCCGGAATTATTGCACCCATGCTAAGTATTACTCACGTTGATGCTAACCTAATGGTGCTGGCAGTAGGCGCTGGCAGTTTAATGTTTTCGCATGTAAATGATAGCGGCTTCTGGCTTTATAAAGAATATTTCAATCTCACTATAAAACAAACATTACTTTCATGGTCGCTGATGGAAACCATCATTTCTATTTGTGGCTTACTTGGCGTTCTTATTTTACAACTATTTATTTTACACTAATGACACCCGATCAACAATTTGAAAAACTTGGATTAACGCTACCACCACCACCAAAACCCATTGGCGTTTACAAACCTTTTTTAATTGATGGCAATCATGTTTATTTATCAGGACACGGAACCATAAAAACTGATGGCAGTTTAATTATTGGCAAAGTTGGTGTTGATCTCACGGTTGATGAAGCAAAGTTTGCAGCACGCCAGGTGGGTTTGGCCATGCTATCTACATTAAGAGCAAACCTTGGAAGTTTCAATAAAATAAAGCGCGTTATAAAAGTATTGGGAATGGTAAATGCCGTTCCGGATTTTGGTCGCCATCCTTATGTGATCAATGGGTGCAGCGAGTTGTTTGCTGAAATATGGGGATCGGATAATGGCGTAGGTGTTCGCAGTGCAGTTGGCATGGGCTCATTACCAGATAATATCCCAGTAGAAATAGAAGCAATGTTTGAATTAAACTAGTAATGAGTAACTAGTTTTTAATGATTAGTAAATAAGCTAATCCGTCAAGATAGATTAGCAACAAAAAATGGATTTATGCAGGATTGGTATACAATAAAGAATGTACACGAATTAGACTCACCTGCTCTGGTTGTGTTCCCTGATCGCATCAAGGAAAATCTTAGGATCCTAAAAGAATTTATTCCTGATACGAACAGGCTTCGGCCGCATGTAAAGACAAACAAATGTCCTGATGTGTGCAAGCTTATGATGGAGGCTGGGATAAAGAAATTTAAATGTGCAACAATTGCTGAGGCAGAGATGCTGGCGATAATAGGTGCGCCCGATGTTTTGCTCGCCTATCAACCCATTGGTCCAAGAGGTGTGCGTTTCTGTCAGCTTATCAAAAAATATCCTAACACACAATTTGCTTGTTTGCTTGATAATGAGGTGACAGCTTCAGAACTATCAGCCACTGCCATAAGCCAGAACGTGGCTATCAGAATCTTTTTGGATTTGAATGTTGGAATGGATCGCACCGGAATAGTTCCTGAAAAGGCATTAGCACTTTTTACTTTTATTAAATCGTTGCAAGGGCTTGAGCCGGTGGGTCTCCACGCGTATGATGGCCATCACAATGATTCGGATTTTACTATTCGTTCAAAAGGAAGCGATGAAGGTTTCGCAAAAGTGGAGGCACTTCAACAATCTATTCTAAAAGAAACAGGAGTACCAACAACTATTGTTACTGGAGGAAATACTACCATCTCCATTCACGCCAAAAGGCAACATGTAGAATGCAGCCCAGGCACATTCATTTTTTGGGATTATGGCTATCACTCTAAATTTGCCGAACAAAAATTTGTGTTTGCAGCCGTGCTAGTAACACGGATCATTAGCAAACCGGATGATCAAACCATTTGTGTTGATCTTGGCCACAAAGCAGTAGCATCAGAAAATCCACTTAATAATCGAATTCATTTTCTAAACGCACCCGATCTTCAACCATTTGGTCACAGTGAAGAACATCTCATCTTAAAAGCTCCGGCAGGGAATAGTTATAAAGTTGGCGATGTTTTGTACGGAGTGCCTTTTCACATTTGTCCTACAGTAGCTTTACATGAAACCGTTTCGGTTATTGAAAATAATCGAGTTACTAGTTCTTGGAATATTGCAGCACGAAAAAGAAAAATAACAATTTGATTTTTGGTATCAACTCTCATGTCTATCATCTAATATCTTATGTCTTCTTTTATTGTTGATGCCCATCTTGATTTAAGTATGAACGCCATGGAGTGGAATCGTGACCTCACGTTACCCATTCATGAAATCCGCGAACGCGAAAAAGCCATGACCGACAAACCCGATCGCGGCAAGGGTGTTGTCAGCTTTGATGAACTTAGAAAAGGAAATGTAGGGTTAGTAGTCGCAACACAAATAGCGCGCTATGTTTCAAAAGAAAATCCTTTACCTGGCTGGCATTCACCTGAACAGGCTTGGGCACACACTCAAGCTCAGGTAGCTTGGTATAAAGCCATGGAAGAGAGAGGCGAACTCAAACCAATAACAGATTTAACATCACTTGATAATCATCTTAACTATTGGGAGAATGAACAATCACCAAAGAAAAGCATTGGTTATATTTTAAGTCTTGAAGGTGCAGACTCATTGGTTACACTGCAACATGTTGAAAAAGCCTATGGTTATGGATTGAGAGCCATTGGCCCTGCTCATTATGGCCCCGGACGTTATGCACAAGGAACTGACGCAACAGGTGGAGTAGGAAAAGCCGGAAGAGAGTTGTTAAAAGAAATGGAACGACTCAACATTATTCTCGATGCCACTCATCTATGTGATGATAGTTTCTGGGAAGCACTCGATAATTTTAACGGACACGTATGGGCAAGTCATAATAATTGCAGAACGTTGGTTCCACATAACCGCCAGTTTAGCGATGATCAACTAAAAGTATTGATAGAACGAGGCGCAGTAATTGGTGGTGTAATGGATGCCTGGATGTTGGTGCCAAATTGGATCAGAGGAAAATCCACACCACAAGCAACTAACTGCAATCTTGAAAAGCTTATTGATCACATGGATCATATCTGTCAACTGGCGGGCAACTGTAACCACATTGGTATTGGCTCCGACCTTGATGGGGCTTTCGGCAAAGAACAATGCCCTACTGATATTGAAACGATAGCCGATCTAAACAAAATCCCAACATTGCTTTCGCAACGAGGTTACTCGAAAGAAGACATCGAAAAAGTTACAAGCAAAAATTGGTTGAGGTTTTTGAAGAAGGCGTGGGGATAAAAGATTCACTCAATCCTACTCACATCTACCTGAACGTTAATATTCTGCCCACCAGAGCTAAAGATAATTCCCTTTACGGGCGCTACATCAAAATAATCCCTGCCAAAGGCGACTATAATATGTTTATAGGACGGTAATAAGTTGTTAGTAGGGTCAAACTCTACCCAGCCAATTTCAGGAAAGTAAACTGCCACCCAAGCATGGCTAGCATCGGAGCCCACCAACTTAACTTTTCCGGGAGGCGGCATTGTTTCTATGTAGCCACTCACATAGCGCGCGGGCAAACCTATGTTGCGTAGGCAGGAGATCATGAGGTGAGCAAAATCCTGACAAACACCTTTGCGGGATTTTAATACGGCCTCCACGGGAGTATTCACAGTGGTAAAGCCCGGCTTAAATTCAAGCGAACTATAAATCTTTTGCATGAGCGATAGGCAGCCGTTCCAAAGCGTGGCTCCTTCTGGAAAGCAATCGAGCGCAAAGTTCTTTATAGAATTGCTGGAGGGCACATGGTTGGAAGGCAACATGTATTGTGCCACATCAGCATAAATTTCTCCATTGGCTCTTATAGTCTCCTTTACTTGATTCCAAAGTATGAGTGAACTAAAGGCACGATCTGCACTAAAGCGATGCTGTATATCTATTACACTTTCAGAAACAATTTCTAACTGAGTGTGCTCTTTGTAAACAGAAATAAAGAGCAAGGTGTTTCCAAAAAAATCAGTTCGGTACGTGAGTTCGTTTGGTGTGGGAGAGATTTTTATATCACACGAAATGCATGTTTGCTCTGAAATGGTAAGTGGCACCAAGCACAATCTATTATGCCCTGTGCTTACAATATCTTGATAGGCATATTCGGTGGTGTGTTTTATCTTATATCGCATTAGCTATACTTCAAATTGAAATCCCTCTTTAGCACCTTGCTGTTGATAGGTAGTGTGGCTAAAATAGTTGGCTGTTAACTTGGCGGAAAGCAATAACATTTGTTTTTGCAAGGCCTCGCAAAACTCATCAAATGTTTTTCTCTGCTTGGTTTTTTTATCAACTTGAATCAACGTTTTAATATCCATCAAACGCACTTGACTATAGCTTTCAAATACCAATCGCGAAATTTCATTGTCGTTTGTTCCGCCATTGCGCTGAGCCAAACTCCTTGAGTGGCGCAGCAAACCTTCGAGTTGCGAAAAAATTGACGTGGGATTCTGACTGTTTAAAAACAACAAATCGATGGCAGGAGAAACATCCAACGTAGTGCGATATACCGATCGATATGACGACAAGTTTTGATTGCTCATTAGCACAGCCTCCAGCAATTGAAATTCTACTATTTCATCGCGTTGTACAGCAAATACTGAACGATATTGACTAAGCTCCATCAAAACCTCTTCGATTAATTGCCCCATTCTATACATGGTGCGTCCGTCACTTCTATACATGCTTTGGTGTGTCATTTGAGAAAAGGAAAGCAGCCCACCTTTCAATTGATATAGCAGAGAAAATATATAGCGTATTCCATCCGGCTCCACAGCCGAAATCCTTCGTCTTACGTTTTCAATTTCATCAATTATTCGCCAACTGTCGGTTGTCCATCTGTCTCGGGCGGCATACATTGCCTTCAGTAAGTTGCCCAAATTGAACATTATACTTCCAGGCCGATTGGGGTTGCAAATCAATTGATGGATTTCCAACAAAGGGTTTTTCATTTCCTCTTCCGCATCTTCAACAAAACCAGGATAGGTATCGGTAAGATGTGTTACTGTTTTAAGTAATACTTCTATCGCTTCCGAATCTTGACTTTGGTAGATATAATTTTTTTCGGTCAGCGCTCTCAATACTATTCTAATAAATCGCGAAGTGCGAATAACGCGCTGAGTATAGCGCCCCACCCAAAAAAGGTTTTCGGCAGCGCGGCTTGGCAACACGGCCTTGCGGTTCATGTCAGGTGCTTGATGATTAACGACTGCCAATTTCTCATTTCTTGGAGAAGCCTCCACCCAGGTGTCCTTCGAGATGCCACCATCTTGGTTCGATACTAAAAAACTTCCCTTTTCGGGAGAGCAACGCGAAAGGCCTCCCCGCATCATTTCGTAGCCTTCATCTCGCCCAGCTACTAAATAGGAGCGCAGCACGGTATAGCGCGGCTCTAATTTCTCTTTGTTGAATACGGGAGAGGTTGAAAACTTTACCTCCTCTTGCCCTACATATTTGAAGGGTTCAAACTTTATTTTACTGATTAGGATTTCTTTTTCTGCTTTAGAAAGGTGGCTGCCCATCACTGTTTTGAAATCACTTAGCCGCTGTGTGCTTTTTATTACCAACGAGTCGATGTTATGTATCACATAGTCCATCTCTTTTTTTTGGCCGCACCACCAGGTGGCAATCATTGGAATAATAGGATCTTCGTTGAGAAAATGTTTGAATGCCCCGTGCATAAACGCCATCAAGCCAGTGTTCTCAAGAATGCTGCTGCCCAAAGGATTGGCTACAGCCACATTGCCTTTGCGGATTGCTTGAAGTAAACCAGGTATACCCAACTGCGAGTCGTCTCTTAGTTCAAGTGGGTCGCAAAACGTATCGTCTACCCTGCGAAGAATGATGTCTACTTTCTCTAGCCCATCTACTGTTTTTATCCATACAAAACTATCGCGCATAATTAGGTCTTCGCCCTGCACTAACGTAATGCCAAGGTAGGAAGCGAGATAGGCATGTTCAAAATACGTTTCATTGCGAGGGCCCGGTGTAAGCAACACAATGCGTGGGTTTTCTTTGCCCTGTGGGGCGATTTGTATCAACGCCTGCATCATGCTGTTGAAGAACCCGCCCAGCTTTGCCACTTGGTGGTGTTGAAATAATTCAGGCACAATGCGACTGAGTGCACTGCGGTTTTCCAGGGCATAGCCCATGCCCGAAGGCGCTTGCGCGCGATCTTTTATTACCCAGACTTTGCCATCGGGTCCTCGCGATAGATCAGCAGAATAAAGCGTGAGTTGATGATTGCCCGGCAGTTTTAGTTTATCGCAAGGCCGCAAAAAACCTGGGTGTGAATAGATAAGTTCAGGTGGAATGATACCTTCTTTCAGCAACGTTCGCTCCCCATAAATATCCTCTAGAATTTTGTTGAGTACAAAAGCCCGCTGCTTCATGCCGCGCTCAATGCTGCGCCAATCAACACCGGAAATTACGAGTGGAACAATATCTGCTAGCCATGGGCGATTTAGTCCATTGGTGTCGCCATACACATTGTAAGTTACCCCGTTTTCTTGCAGTATTTTCAGCAGCTCTTGTTGGCGACTCTTAAGCTCTCCTACCCCTAATGTTTCAATGTTGGTGAGCAATTTTTTCCATGATTCCTTGGCGCCTTCATTTTTCAAAAAACATTCATCCAACACGTTTTGGTTAGAAAAATAGCCATTGGTGAGGCTGGTGATATAGGGTTGTTGAAAGGTGTTAGCCATTGATTTTTAAGGTCTTTAATCAAGATTCATTTTCAAAGCCATAAACTTTCAAAAAGGCTTCATACTCATCACGAAAAGTTTGCTTTGGTAATGCGCCTTTTAGCCTTCAATATATTGAAATACTTTTGAAACATGAGATTCACTTAAAGAGTAGGTCTTCTACTTCTTTCTCAAATCTAATGTTCGTGGATACTCGGGACTAACAAGCAACGGTGGAGGATCAAAACTCCTTGGTATTTCATTGGGCTCTAAATAACGAGAGGCAACACTGAAACTTTCCGTTGGCGTGAAAGCCCCCTGCGTATGCCCTTGCGTCCAAAAGCGGCTTATTCTTCTCCCCTCGGCTTCATACGAATTGACAGGAAAGCTATCATAACTTCTTCCGCCTGGGTGCGCCACATGATAGGTGCAACCTCCAATAGCGCGATGATTCCACGTGTCCACAATATCAAAAACCAACGGAACATCTTTACCTAACGTAGGGTGCAATGCAGATGGTGGCGTCCATGCGCGATACCGAACTCCTGCTACATATTCGCCTTTGGTTTCGGTAAACTGCAAAGGCACAGGCACTCCGTTGCACGTTACCATGTACCTGTCAATGTTGAAGTTTTTAACTTTTACTTCCACGCGCTCTACCGATGAATCAACAAATCTTGCTGTTCCGCCTTGGGCTGCTTCTTCTCCCAATACATGCCATGGTTCGATGCCCATTCTCACCAAAAGCTCCATCTCTTGTACTTTAATTTTTCCATACAGTGGAAAGCGGAATTCTAAAAATGTTTCTAACCATTCTAATTTAAACGGATAGCCTTGTTCTTGTAAGTCTCTTACAACTTCTGCCAAATCCTGCTGCACATAATGAGGAAGCATAAACTTGTCATACAACTCCGTGCCCCATCGCGTGAGCTTGTGTTTGTATGGGTTCTTCCAAAAGCGTGCTATTAAACAACGAATCAGCAAGAGCTGAACGATGCACATGTCTTTGTTGGGCGGCATATCAAACCCACGGAATTCCAAGATGCCTAGCCTACCTGTTGAGCTATCGGGGGAATATAATTTATCGATGCAAAATTCTGCGCGATGAGTGTTACCTGTAATATCAATCAATAGGTTTCTGAAAATTCGATCCACCAACCAAAAGGGAACTTCACCCTTCTCGGGGATTTGACTGAAGGCAATTTCTAGTTCATATAAAATCTCTTGTCGCCCTTCGTCAACACGGGGTGCCTGACTTGTTGGCCCAACAAATGAAGATGAAAATAAATACGACAAACCCGGGTGGTGCTGCCAATAAGTGATAAGACTGCGCAACAGATCGGGTCTTCTCAACAACGGACTATCCGAAGGAGTACTGCCGCCAATTGTTATGTGATTGCCTCCACCTGTTCCAGTATGTTTGCCATCAAGATTAAACTTTTCGGTGCTTAGTCTACTCAGGCGGGCCTGCTCAAAAAGTATATCGTAGTTGCCCACCAACTCTTTCCAGCTTTTGGCCGGGTGAATGTTTACCTCCAATACACCAGGATCGGGCGAAAGCCCAAGCCGAGTAATACGATTATCGTGAGGAGGTTCATATCCCTCAATCACCACCTTTAGATTCAGCTTGGTTGCTGCGGCTTCAATGGATGCCAGCAAATCCAGATAATGTTCCACGTAAGTGAGAGGAGGCATGAAGAAATAAATCTTGCCTTCTCGCACTTCAATGCAAAGAGCGGTTTTGATTGTATAGATCTCGAATGTCGGCTCTACTTCTTCTGGTTCTTTTTTTACTTTCTCTTTCTTCTCATCAAGTTCTGGTTCTTCCTTTCCCTTTTGCTTGTAAAACTCTTTGGGCAAATCTTCCGCTGGTATTGCTTTACCGTAGCGATTAACTGCTTTTGTTTGAAAATCTTCTAAAGCAGCAAGCGGCTCAAACGTGCTGCGCTCTACTTTGCGTTGTGTTTTGGTTTCACTCGTGTAAGCCAACGACTTTAGAGGAAGCCGCAAGCCTATGGGCGAGTTGCCAGGTATCAACGTAAGTTGATTATTTCTAAATGGCCAGTGACAAGAAATCCAGCGATTGTTCCAATGGTTCCATTCCATCGGTATCACATAACCCACCGGCTCGGCCAATCCTTTTGTCAATAGCTCGGCCAATTTTTTCCGCTCCAGCGAATCGTTCAAATTAACCTTGGCGGGATCAATGTTTACAGGCACTTTGTTCTCTTCCCACAAAAAATAAAAAATATCTTCTTGGGCGGGATGAATATGGGCCTCGGGGATATTTAAGAACTTGGTAAGCTCTTGCGCTATTCTATTTGCATCCACGACAGTGTAGTTCGATGGCGTCAGATCTAAATCAAGCAGTACATCGTTCTTCCAAATTGGTGCGCCATCTTTGCGCCAGATCGCAGAATATTGCCAGCGTGGCAGCGGCTCGCCCGGGTACCATTTACCTTGCCCTTTATGAATGTATCCGTTAAGGGCAAACTTGCTTTTCAACCTTTTGATAAGTTCTGCGCCAAGCTTTCTCTTCTGCGGCCCGTCTGCTCCTGTGTTCCATTCCTTCGCCTCCATATCGTCAATGGAAACAAAAGTCGGTTCGCCACCCATGGTCAATCGCACATCGCCTTGCTGTAGTTCTTCTTCTACTTTATTGCCCAACGCAATCACGGATGCCCATTGTTCTTCGGTGTATGGTTTGGTTACGCGTGGGTCTTCATGTATGCGCACTACCTCGTTCTTAAAATTGAAGCTTACGTTGCAGATATCGGTAAGACCGGTAACCGCAGCAGCGCTCACAGGGTCGGGCGTGCAACACAACGGAATATGCCCTTCGCCTGCAAACAAACCAGAAGTAGGATCAAGCCCAATCCAACCTGCACCGGGAATAAATACTTCCGCCCATGCATGCAGATCGGTAAAATCTACTTCTGTTCCAGAGGGGCCGTCCAATGCTTTGGCATCAGCCTTTAGCTGAATTAAATAACCGGAAGAAAAGCGAGCAGCCAAGCCAACATGGCGCAGAATCTGTACCAGTAGCCAGCCCGAATCGCGGCACGAACCGCTGCCTAAACCCAAGGTTTGCTCGCAAGTTTGTACGCCTGGCTCTAGCCGCACGGTGTAGCGTGTGCTTCGCCACACATGTTGGTTCAACTCCACTAAAAAATTATTGATGCTTTTCTTTTGCGATAGATCGATGCCCTTAACCCATTGTTGTAACAGAGGCCCATTTTCAGTTATTTCAAAATAAGGCAGCAGTTCTTTCTTGAGCTGATCGGTGTAAGCAAATGGGAAATCATCGGCATATTTTTCTACAAAGAAATCGAAGGGATTGATCACAATCATATCGGCAATTATCTCTACCTCCACATAGAGCTTAGTTGTTTTCTCAGGAAACACAAGCCGCGCCAGCATATTCCCGAAAGGGTCTTGCTGCCAATTGATAAAATGATTTTCGGGTGTAATTTTTAGTGAGTATGCTAAAATAGGCGTGCGACAATGTGGAGCGGGGCGTAGCCGCACAGTGTGTGGCGAGAGATTAACAGGCCGATCATAGTCGTAAAACATTTGATGGCGGATAGCAATTTTAATTGACATAGGGTAGAGCTTTACTACAATGGAATGCTTAATGTATTGCTATTTTCAGAAAGAAGATAAAGTAATTTGAGGATTCGGTAATTTGAAAATTTGATGATGAAGTGCAAACGGGTGAATTCTTGATTTGAAAATAGCATTCTTCCTTGCAAGGTGAATCTTCAGATTATTCGAATTAGTTTTTAAATTTGAATTATGGTAAAAAAGAGTATTGCAATACGAAATAAATTGTACGACTATATTCGAGTTGCAGACGATAAAAAACTGAACGCCATTTATAATTTGTTAGAAGATGAGATTAATGAAACTAGCGAATGGTGGAAGGACAAATTATTTACAGCAGAACTTGATAAGAGATTCCTCGCTTTAGAAGACGGCTCAGACAAAGGTTGTACCATTGATCAGCTTAAGATTTCAATAGATAAGTTGAGATCGAAAAAGAATGGAAGGTAATACTACCTATTTAAGTATTGTCAACCGCTTGTGACCACCAAACAAGATGAGACTTATATTAATTTTATTCGTTATCTCGACAATAAATAGTTACGGGCAGAATTCAGTTTTCGGTGGTTACAGACCAGATAACAGGCCATCTTCAAATTCTCAAATCAACTTCCCTCTCAAAAACTCAGCCGTATAACCCTTCCCTGATTTTGCCATTTCTTCAGGCGTGCCTTCAAACAAAAGATTGCCGCCTTTTTTTTCTCCGCCCTCTGGGCCTAGGTCAATAATCCAATCGGCACATTTAATTACTTCAAGGTTGTGCTCAATAACCATTACGGTGTGGCCTTCATCAACCAAGGCATTGATGGCTTTCAACAACTTTGAAATATCGTGAAAGTGCAAGCCTGTGGTGGGCTCATCAAAAATGAAAAGAATGTGTTCTTTGTTCTCTGTTGATTTCTTGCTGAGGAATGATGCCAGCTTTACGCGCTGTGCCTCGCCACCGCTCAATGAATTTGATGATTGGCCTAGTTTAACGTAACCCAAGCCCACTTCAAATAATGGATCTATTTTATCGTGAATGGTTTTTTTATCGCGGAAGAATTCTAGGCCGTCCTCCACTGTCATGTCTAGCACATCGGCTATGCTTTTGCCTTTGTACTCAACTTCCAATACTTCTTGTTTAAAACGTTTTCCATGACAACTCTCGCACATCAAGAAGATGTCGGCCATAAATTGCATCTCTACTTTTATCTGTCCTTCGCCTTCGCAGGTTTCACATCTTCCACCTTCTACATTGAAAGAAAAGTGCGAAGGTTTGTATGCACGCTGTTGCGACAAAGCCTGATCGGCATACAACTGACGGATGGCGTCATACGCTTTTACATAACTGATCGGGTTAGAACGGGATGATTTACCGATAGGGTTTTGATCTACAAACTCTACTTGCGTGATTTTATTGATGTCGCCTTCAAGGCGATCGTACTTGCCAGGCGTTTCAGCCACAGTGCCATGCATCCTGCCCAATGCGGGATAGACTATTTTTTTTATCAAAGTAGACTTACCAGAACCGCTTACACCTGTTACCACCGTGAGCACGCCCAGCGGAAATTTCACTGTAAGGTTTTTAAGATTGTTTTCGCGCGCGCCAACGAGATTGATAAAGTCTTTCCACTTTCTTCTTTGGGTGGGGATGGCTATCTTTTCTATACCCGTTAAATAATCTGTTGTATGAGATGTAGACTTGCCATTCATCTCGTTGATTGTTCCTTGGAAAACAAGATTGCCGCCATGTGAGCCTGCATCGGGGCCGATGTCAATTATTTGATCGGCAGCGCGCATAATTTCTTCTTCATGCTCAACTACGATAACGGTGTTTCCCAAATCCCGTAAGGATTTTAATACTTCAATCATGCGCGCTGTATCGCGCGGATGCAAGCCAATGCTTGGCTCGTCCATAATGTACATTGAACCAACCAATGAAGATCCCAACGATGTAGCTAATTTTATTCGTTGAAACTCGCCACCTGAAAGTGTTGATACAACTCTGTTCAGCGTGAGATAACCCAAGCCCACTTTCACCATGTATTCAAGTCGAGAACGGATTTCCGTTAAAATTCTTTCGGATACTTTTTGTTCGTAGGCCGGAAGTTTGATTTTTTGGAAATGAACAAGTGCATCTTCAATGGGCATCAGCACAATATCGGTTATCGAGATGCCTACTACTTTAACATACGAAGCATCTTTTCTAAGCTTGGTGCCGCGACAATCAGGGCATGTAGTTCTTCCGCGAAAGCGCGATACCATTACGCGATATTGAATTTTATGACTTTGTGATTCGATGTGCTTAAAGAAGGAATTGATTCCTTGAAAGTATTCATTGCCCGTCCACAATAGCTCTTGCTGTTCTTTTGTCAATTCGTTGAACGGCCTGTGCACGGGGAAGTCAAACTTAATGCCATTTTTAAGCAAAGGCTTTTGCCATTCGCTCATGGCTTCAGTGCGCCAAGGCGCAATAGCACCTTCATATACCGACAAACTTTTATCGGGTATTACAAGATCGGTATCTATGCCAATTACTTTGCCGAAGCCTTCGCACGTTTGGCAAGCACCGAAAGGATTGTTGAAACTAAAAAAGTTGACAGATGGCTCGGTAAACAACATGCCATCCAATTCAAATCGATCTGAGAACGGTTGCTTTTCTTTCCCTTCAACATAAATTAAGCAATCGCCATGGCCTTCAAAAAAAGCTGTTTGCACAGAATCGCCAAGCCGAAACGTTAAATCTTCATCTGCTGCATTTACAGCCGCCCGGTCAATTAAAATTTCAAGCACATCTGTTTTTGCCAACTTCTTGGCTGTATTGATTGTCTCTTCGATAAAAGCAACATTGCCGTTTACCAGCACTCGGGTAAATCCTTTGCTTAATAATAAGTTTAGTTCATCAACCGCTTTTCTGCCTTTTTCAATCTTCAGCGGGCAAGCAATCATGATGCGCGTTGCTTCTTTTAGTTTGTTGATGTAATCCACAACATCGCCAACCGTATCGCGCTTTACTTCATTGCCACTGATGGGTGAAAGTGTTTTGCCGATGCGCGCATACAATAGTTTTAGGTAATCGTAAATCTCGGTAGTTGTGCCAACGGTGCTTCTTGGGTTGCGCGTATTTACTCGTTGCTCAATAGCAATGGCAGGGGAAACGCCACGAATATAATCCACTTCGGGCTTTTCCATTCGGCCAAGAAACTGGCGAGCATACGAGCTCAAACTTTCCACATACATGCGCTGGCCTTCCGCGAAAAGTGTATCGAACGCCAATGAACTTTTGCCTGAACCTGACAAACCAGTAATCACCACCAATTTATTTCTTGGAATGGCTACACTTAAGTTTTTTAGATTATTAACTCGCGCTCTTTTTATGATTATGAACTCCTTAGGACTAAGATCGTCTAAAGATGAATCGCTTAACGGAAATTGGTTTGACATCAGAAGTGTAAAAATAATTAAAGTAGTTGCGCTATCCTATGATAGAAACTCTGACTGAGGTATTTTTGCTTAAGCCAAAACGATAGGATGTAAAAGGAGGCAATCAAAAAATAAATTATTTTATATGAATCCAAAGGTTGATTGGTATTTTACTAAATCTGAAAAATGGCAAAAAGAAATAAAGCTATTAAGAACCATAATTCTTGACTGCCAACTAACAGAAGAATTGAAGTGGGGCGTACCTACTTACACTTATGAGGGAAGTAACATAGTTTTGATACATAAGTTTAAAAATTACTGTGCCATATTATTTTTCAAAGGAGTCTTGTTAAAAGATGCCAGTGGAATTTTAATCCAACAAACAGAAAATGTTCAGTCGGCAAGGCAGATTCGATTCCTAGACGTTCAAGATATTGTAAAACTGAGAAAGGTTATTAAAGATTATATTTTTGAAGCCTGCAAAGTGGAAGAAGCTGGTATAAAAGTGGAATTAAAAAAGACCGCGGATTATAAGATACCAGAAGAGTTTCAAAATAAATTAGATGAAAACAAGGCTTTAAAAACTGCATTTAAAGCATTGACTCCAGGACGGCAACGAGCATACATTTTCTATTTCTCTCAACCCAAACAATCTAAAACGCGAGAATCAAGAGTTGACAAATACACAAAACAAATTCTTTCAGGCAAGGGGTTAGATGATTAGTTTATTCAGTTAAAACACAAAGAAACATTGCTTAAAGTAGTGTCCGATGTCGTTCTAATAAATAATTGAAAAGATTAACTAATCATCAAAGTCAGGATCGTAGCTTGGATCTTTCGCCCCACCACTACTGTCGTCATCATCATCAAAATTGTCATCAGCTGCAGGTTCTGCATCATCGTCAGGTGTTTTGAAATCATCTTCCCCATCAAAGTCCTGTTTTTTGTTAGACTGTACGCTATATTCCCCATCACTATTTTTCGTGGTAGGTACTTTCACCAAATAGACGGTATCTTCAGTTTCCAGCGGGAAAACAAAGATGGGCTCATTTTTGGCATTGCTTATGCGCTGAATGTTGGATTGATAGCCAGTAGGGTATTGCTGGTGAATCATTTCTCTTAAATCTTCAGAAAGATTTTCTAAGCTTTTAATTATTTTTTTCTTTGTTAATGCCATGCGGTTGGTTGTGCAGCTAAATCGGGCTCAATTAGCAAAAGAAATTGTTTAGAAGGCAAGATTTTTTTAATTTTTTTTGTTGATCTCAAATATATCTTTACCTTTTCACTTCAAATTAAATAACCAACCCCTTACACTATCGAATAAAAACTCTACGTTACCTAAATGTGAGACAGAATGATAGAGAAAAGATTAAGCGACAGCCAACTGGTGTTGCAATATCAAAGTGGTAACGAAAAAGCCTTCGAAGTGCTTTTGAGCAGACACAAATCCAAAGTTTATACTGCCATTTACTTGATCGTAAAAGATAGATACGTTGCAGAAGACCTTTTGCAGGAAACATTTATAAAAGCCATCAACAAAATGAAGGGTGGCAATTATAATGAAGAAGGCAAATTTCAACCATGGATAAGTAGAATAGCGCATAACCTTGCCATTGATACGTTTAGAAAGAAGAAGCGCCATCCAGAGGTTGTGTTGGAAGACGGGAGTAAGATTTTTAATTCGATGAATTTTGCAGACGAGTCGTTTGAGTCTGAGCAAATATTGAAAGATAACAAAACACGCTTGCGCGATTTGATAAAACAACTGCCAAAAGAACAAAAGCAAGTATTGATTATGCGCCATTATCTGAACATGAGTTTTCAAGAGATTGCAGCAAGAACCGATGTGAGCATTAACACTGCACTTGGCCGAATGCGGTATGCCCTATTGAATTTGAGAAAGAAACTAGAAAAACAAAAAATAGCCTATGATAAAAATCTTTACCCAGAACGATTTGATCAGGTTTTTATACAACGAGACTTCGGAGCAGGAGACAAGGGAGATAAATAAAGCATTGATCTGCGACTCTTTATTGCAGGAGCAATACAAAGAGTTGATGGCAAGCACAAGGATGTTGGATTGCGCCCAAATGCAACCATCCTCAAATTCTATTCAACACATTCTTAGTTATTCAAGAAGCTTGCGGGAGTAGCTTTGTTACTTAATGCTTTCTTAGCATCTTTCATGCATAAATCTACAATATGCTGCCCGAGAACATAATTTCAGCGTTCCTAATTTTTCATGTTGCAGGTGGAGCAACTTCGCTTATAAGTGGACTTGTGGCTATGCTTACGCAGAAGGGTGGCAAGATTCATCGATTAGCTGGCAAAATTTATTTTTGGGGAATGACTGCCGTTTTTATTGGCGCAGTTGTGGTGGCTATTGCCCATCATAACGATTTCTTATTGATGGTTGGGTTCTTCAGCTACTACATGACGGTGCGCGGCTACAGAATTCTCTCATTAAAAAAACTCAATACTGGCCAGAGGGCTGAAGTATTAGATTGGATAATCACTATCGTTTCGGGTATCTTCATTTTGGTTTTGTTGGTTTGGGGTGTTTGGGCTTTAACCAATGGCTTAGGCATGGGCACTGTCGCGCTTGTTTTTGGTGCAATAGGTGCCACTTTTTTGGTTAACGATGTTCGCAGTTTTTTCAATCCACCAAAAGAAAAAATGCACTGGTGGTATACCCATATTTCAAGTATGGGCGGTAGCTACATTGCAGCGTTTACCGCCTTTGTGGTGGTAAATATTCAATTGCCACAATATCAATGGGTGTTGTGGATATTGCCTTCGATCATTGGTGGAATTCTGATCGGAAAAACTATTCGAAAGTATAAACTACAGTTTGGGAAATAGTAATACGGTCTTACTTCATCAACCTCTTAATCTGAGGTAAATGGTGAATGTAATGCTCCCTAAAAAAAATCAATGCGTGTTGAATGTTAAGTAATCCCGCCCTTACATGACGATAAATCTTTTTATCAAGATGCTCGGGTTCAAACTTTTCCAGAAAGATTTTTAACTGTTCGCGCTCACTTTCCCATTCATCGCGAAGCTGTTCAAAACTCAAGCCTGATGGTGTTAATTCGTTTAGTGCACGGGGAGCTTTAAACTTAAAGGGCAATCGTTGTGATAGTTTAAGCAAAATCATTTTCAATTCCTCTGCAAGGCCTGACCGATCTGCATCTTTAATGCCTAACACTTTTTTTGCGATGTATTGAAGTGACAGTTTTTCGGCAATGTATAAATGACTTAGTATTTGCTGCACAGACCATTTACCATTTTCAGAATGTTGAAATTGTTCAGGCGATAACTTCTCTACTTCCTTGAAAAGTTTGATGCGGTCTTCTTCGAGTTTATTAAAAAGCTTTTGTAGTCGTGCATTCATAGAAACTAATGTACATACAAAACCAAGCCTTTCAAATATTCTCCTTCCGGATGATAAATAGAAACGGGATGATCTGCTGGTTGCGAAAGATGATGCAACACTTTTATTTCCCGTCCTGATTGAATGGCTGCAGAAACAACCGTATCATAAAACAACTGTCTATCCACAACTTGTGAGCAAGAGAAGGTGAAAACAATGCCCCCTGGTTTGATAACTCTAAACGCTTCTGTGTTTAGTCGTTGATACCCTTTCATGGCCTGATGCTTGGCATCTTTGTGTTTGGCAAATGCCGGAGGATCGAGAATAATTAAATCGTATTGATCTTTTTTATCTTTTAAATAATCGAACGTATCAATTGCGAAACTTTGGTGCACATTATTATTAAATCCATTGAGCTCAATATTCTTTCGAGTAAGCTCTATCGCTTTCGCGGATGAATCCACGGAGTGAACAAGTGTAGCTCCAGCTTGCAGTGCATACACTGAAAAACCACCCGTATAGCAAAACGTATTGAGCAAGGTTCGTCCTTTTGAATAGTCACCTAACAACTTTCTGCTTTCGCGTTGATCTAAAAAGAAACCTGTCTTTTGTCCTTCTTCCCAATCCACATAAAATTGATGACCGTGCTCTAGCACTTTGTGAGGCAACACACTCATGCCAAATAAATATTCAGGCTCAGTTTTCCCCGAAAGGGAAGAATGACTTTTATAAAAAACAGCAGTACAATTTTCACCGAGTATATACTTTACAGCTTCGGCAATCAATGCTCTATCAGCATGCATGCCCTCAGTGTGTGCTTGAATAATGGCCACACCATTGTAAACATCTATGATTAGACCAGGCAATCCATCGGCTTCGCCATGAGTAAGGCGATAGCAGTTCGTTTGTTCTGAAATCACAAACGTATCAACCCGCAATTGATAAGCTCGTAACAATTTTGTTTTATAGATTTCTTGAGTTGGTGGTTCTGGTTGAAAGGAAAGAACTCGCACCGTAATTGTTCCTTTTTGATAATGACCAAAGCCAAGTGTTTTCTTTGCTGCATCTTTTACTTCAACCCAATCTCCTTGTGCTGGAGTTCCTTCTGTTGCATAGATCGCTCCTGAAAAAACCCACGGATGAAACCTTTTCAATGAATGTTCGCGATCTTTTTTTAAAATAATAATTGCAGATATGTTCATTGAGATTTTACAAAATAAAATTTAATTGTTTTAATTTCATCACCAATAGTTGCCTGTAGATGTTGGGCATCAATTAATTTATACTTAATGGTTTTAGGAAAATCGTGTTCGGGATTATACGCGGTGAAGCTCGTTTTTGAAAGTGATATTATTTTAAAAAAGGTGTCTCCATTATTTTCTTCTAATCTTGGAACATAAAAGAAATCTTTTCCTTTTCTGATAATTCTTATCGACTCCACCTCAGTAGGATCAATGAAAGAGTAATTCTTTCCAATAAGCGAATCACCTTTCACTATCCACTCTTCAATGGATTTGTTTTCTTCATCTTTCCATTTTCCTTCCAGCCAACCAAGTTCAGATTTTTGGGCAAATGAAGAAAGAGTTAAAAATAGCGACACTGTTGTAAATAATGCTTGCTTCATTCTTTGCTTGATTTGAAGCAAAGTTACTTAATATTTTTTGGCGTTAAACTATCATAAACTTATGAACAGAATAATAGCTCTTCCACTTTTGGTTATATTAATTTCATGCTTAGCACCTGAAAAAGAAACAGAGAAAAAAAAGAGTCAACTTGATTTGCCCACGGTACTAAACGTGAAAAAATTTCCGATAATCCTGCCATTGAAACTGTAACTATGGCAGACAATCAAGGAAATAGTGTCCTTCAAGGCACAATATTTTTTATGGAAATAATCTTCGGCACGGAATTTATAAGGAGTACAATTATTCTTCGTTGAAGAGTAGCGACTCGATCAAACAACAAACAGAAAGGCCGTGTAAAAGTGTATTACGACAATGGTAAGGTTATGGAAGAAGGAACTGGTGAAGAACTAATTATTGAAATCCATCGTAATAGAGATTACAAGTTTTGTGGCGTGGGATGAGAAGCAATTTTAAATCAATGAGGATAAAACTTTTTAAAATCGGGAATCATCTAGTTTCCATTAATTTTTTGTTCAACTAAAATTTAAAAAAAATGAAACAATTTGGTCAACTTTTGTTAGCCGCGGTGTTGGGCAGTAGCTGCACAATTGCCGCTTATCAGTGGTTAGGGAAAGACAATAACGGAGTTAAAATAGAGCATGTGTCGGGCATTCCTGCCAATACAGTTTCTTATAATTCTGCTGGGCAAGCAACGGCACTAGACTTTACAGCCACAGCCGAAAAAGTAACAAAGGCCGTTGTTCACATCAAGTCAACCTCCGAAGCAAGAGCGATTACAGGATCCAACCAAAATGATCCACTTCAATTTTTCTTTGGGCCTAACGCACCTCAACAACGCGGTCCAAGCCAAAGTACTGGTTCGGGAGTTATAATAAATGCTGATGGATACATTGCTACCAACAACCACGTGGTAGATGGTGCCGAGATTGTGGAGGTTACATTATCAGATAACAGAACTTACAAAGCCGAAGTAATAGGTACAGACCCAGATACCGATATCGCGCTCATCAAAATCAATCAAAAAGAATTGCCATACCTGTCCTTTGTCAATTCCGATAATTCAAAAGTAGGCGAATGGGTTCTTGCTGTTGGCAATCCTTTTAATTTGAATTCAACTGTTACGGCTGGTATTATAAGTGCCAAGGGAAGAGACATTAATATTATCAATTCAAACTCCAATAAAAATGCGAACGGAGAGCAGCAAGGTGGAAGAACAGCCATCGAATCGTTTATCCAAACGGATGCTGCCATTAATCCTGGCAACAGTGGTGGTGCGTTGGTAAATTTGAATGGAGAATTGTTGGGTATCAATACAGCTATTGCAAGCAATACAGGATCGTATGCTGGCTATGGTTTTGCTGTGCCTTCTAATATTGTGAGCAAAGTGATTGAAGACTTAATTGCATATGGAACAGTGCAAAGAGGTTGGTTGGGAATTCAACTTCAAGAAGTTACTGGTGATTTGGCAAAACAAGAAGACTTAGATGTAACTGAAGGTGCTTATGTTATTGGCTTTGGCGATTTTGCGGATAAGAGTGCAGCAAAAGCAGCAGGCATTCAAAAAGGAGATGTTGTAGTAAAGATCGATGAGATCACAATTAAGTCAAGCAATGCATTAATAAGCTATATTGGCTTAAAGCGTCCTGGCGATAAGGTATCGGTAACGGTGAATAGGAAAGGGAAAATTATCACGCTACCCATTACGTTAAAAAATCGTGAAGGGAAAGTAGGAACTGTGAAGCGAGAAGAAAAAAATGCATCGGCTTCTTTGGGTCTTGAACTGGAGGATCTTGATGAAAAGGCATTAAAAAAACTAGAACTTAACAATGGCGTAAAGGTAAAGTCATTGGAAAATGGTAAAATTGCTAGATATACGGAGATGAAGGAGGGTTTTATTATCACACACGTGAATGATGTTGAAGTGAAGTCAGTGAAAGAATTCAATGAAATTGTAAAGAAAAAGAAAGCTGGTGACTTACTTACCTTATCGGGTATTTATTCTGACTATGCTCGTGAGTATATTTATGCTGTTAGGATTTAAATGTTAATTATAGATGAGAAGATTGTTTAGAAAAGGCGAGCGCGTGCGCAGCAAGATTGATGGCAAAGTGATGGAAGTGTTCAAGTATCTGAAAAGAAATCTGGTAGAAGTGAAATGGTTTGATCTCGAATCGAAAGAAGTGAGAACCAACCAAGTAAAAGAAGACAAGCTTTCAAAAGCAGCTTAAGTTTTTTTTCTACGGTGAATTGGTAATTGGAATTCGCTTCCAGTGAAAATACTTTGTAAAAAATTATAGCCCCGGACTTACCTTCGGGGCTTTTTATTGCCATGAGCAGTTTACAGATAAAGACAGGCTACAAACAAATACTCGGAATGGCTCTGCCAATTTCTTTGGCTATGCTTGTGCCTCAAATAAATTTTATAACCAACAATGTTTTTCTGGGTGGCTTAGGTGAACAAGAACTTGCTAGTGCAGGCATCACAGGAGTTTACTATCTCATTTTTGCAGTAATTGGCAATGGCCTCAACAACGGTCTTCAATCTCTTATCGGCCGAAGAGCAGGACAAAACTTACCAAAAGAAATAGGGAAGATATTTTATAACGGAATCTGGATAGCTATCTCAATTGCTATTGCGGGTATTGCACTTACCTATCTTTTTGCTCCTGTTATTCTTCGCTCCGTTATTCATTCAAGCAGTACTGCCAATCTGGTTATTGATTTTTTGTTAATACGAATCTGGGGCTTGCCATTCCTGTATTTATATATAATGAGGAACGCTCTTCTAGTGGGTACCAATCAAACCAAGCTACTGGTTTGGGGAACTTTATCGGAAGCGTTAACGAATATCATTTTAGATTATGGATTGATCTACGGCCATTTTGGTTTACCAGCATTGGGCTTTAATGGAGCTGCCTATGCTTCCATTATTGCTGAGGCAACAGGCCTGTTAGTTATTTATGTAGTGATTCATTACCAACAGATTCATAAACAATTTTCATTTTATGAAAACAAAGTTATTGATAGATCGATTATAAAATTGATTCTTGTCCAGTCGGCTCCTTTAATTGCACAATATGCCATCAGTATAATAACGTGGGAATACTTTTATATTTTGTTAGAGCATCATGGTGAACGTGCGTTGGCAATATCCAATACCATGCGCAACATCTTCGGCCTTTTCGGGATTTTCTGTTGGGCGTTCGCTTCCACAACCAATACAATGGTGAGCAACATTATTGGTCAAGGCAAAGAGGAAGAAGTAATGCCTCTCATAAGAAAGGTGGTGCGTTTAAGTGTGAGCGTATCTGCTATTTTATTTTTATTGCTCAATTTGTTTCCAAAGGTTTTTCTTTCTTTTTATGGACAAGGCGATGGGTTTATAGCAGAGGGAGTTCCTGTTATAAGAATGGTTTCACTAGCATTGTTAATGATGTCGTTCGGAACAATCTGGCTCAATGCCGTTACTGGCACTGGTAATACCAAAGTAAACTTGATAATTGAGTTAATCACAATTGTTATTTACATTATCTACGTTTATCTCGTGCTTGAGCATTGGCAGCTTTCCATCGTATGGGGTTGGGGAAGCGAATGGGTGTATTGGGTTTCCATGTTTACGATGGCTTTCTTTTATATGAAATCTGGAAAATGGAAAGGGAAAAAGATTTGACCACCGAACCACAAATCCATTATTTTTATCAAAACTAATTTGTATTTAGCATCTAATAAAAATCATTGTATGAAGCAAATCTTATTCATCGCCTTTCTAGTTATTTCTTTAGCGGGTCATAGCCAATCAAAAATAAAAAGCCCTTCAGAATTTTTGGGTTATGAATTGGGAGATCAATTCACGCGCCATCATCGAGTGGTAGAGTATTATAATTATATAGATGAACAAGCAAGCAATGTGAAGGTGCAACAGTACGGTGAAACTTATGAACGCAGGCCATTGATTTATGCCATTGTTGCATCGCCCGAAAACTTTCAAAACTTAGAACAGATCCGTCAGGATAATTTAAAGAGAGCGGGAGTTATTGCCGGAACGCCTTCTACCAAAGTGGCCATTGTGTGGTTGAGTTACAACGTGCATGGCAACGAGGCCAATTCTACTGAAACTTCGATGAAGACATTGTATGAATTGGTAAACCCCGATAATGCAAAAACAAAAGAATGGTTGAAAAATACTGTGGTGATTTTAGATCCGTGTATCAATCCTGATGGCCGCGATCGCTTTGCCAATTTCTTTAATCAATATGGAAATTTTCCTGCCAATCCTGATCCGCAAGCGCGCGAGCATCGTGAACCTTGGCCGGGCGGAAGGGCAAATCATTATTTGTTTGATCTCAACCGCGATTGGGCTTGGGGAGTGCAAAAGGAATCGCAAGCAAGAATAAAAATCTATAACCAATGGCTACCCCATGTGCATGTCGATTTTCATGAACAAGGTTATAATACTCCTTATTACTTTGCCCCAGCGGCCGAGCCGTTTCACGAAGTTATTAGCAACTGGCAAAGAGAATTTCAAACTATTATTGGAAGAAATAACGCCAAGTATTTTGATGAACAAGGTTGGTTGTACTTCACTAAAGAGCGATTTGATTTGTACTATCCAAGCTATGGCGATACATATCCCACATACAGTGGAGCCATTGGTATGACCTTCGAGCAAGGTGGCATTGGGTCAGGATTAAATGTAACCACGAAAGAAGGCGACCCGATGACGTTGAAGGATCGCATTGCCCATCACTATGCTACAGGTATGTCAACTATTGAAGCATCCTCATTAAATGCAACTAAGCTGGCAGATGAATTTGAAAAGTTCAACAAAGAGACTATCAACAATCCTTCTCCCTACAAAACATACGTAATCAAAGCTGATAACAATGTTGACAAGCTTGCTAAGATAACCGCGTGGATGGATACACACAGCATACAATATGGACACGCGGCTGCTACACGACCAGCTAAAGGTTTTGATTACCAAACTCAGGCGCAAACTAATTTTACGCTTGCAACCGAAGATGTTGTTGTCAATATTCATCAACCGAAAGGCAGGTTCATTACTACTGTTTTTGAACCAACAACAAAACTCACCGACTCTGCAACGTATGATATCACTGCGTGGAACTTGATGTACAACTACGATTTGAAGGCATTTGCTTTAAATGAAAGGGTAGATGTTGCCAAAGCATATCAAGCCAAAGCATTTCAACAACCTACAATTGCAGCGAAGCCTTATGCTTATATCTTCACTTACAAAAGTTTAAAAGATGTTGAGTTTCTTGGAGCGTTGATTAAGAATGGGGTTCGAGTACGATATGCTATGAAATCGTTCACGTTCAACAATCAAATTTTTGAGCCAGGCACATTGATTGTAACAAGAAGAAACAATGAAGTGGTTGCTGATTTTGATAATCTTGTTCAGTCAACAGCAAAAACATTTGGACGAGTAATCAACACAACAACAACAGGCTTTGCTGATAAGGGTGCCGACTTTGGTTCGGGCGATGTTAGTTATATTAAAGCTCCTAAAATTGCCTTGCTAGGTGGCGATCAAACCTCCTCCTTAAACCACGGCTCCTTGTGGCATTTCTTTGAGCAACAAATTCATTATCCTGTTTCGGTAATTGGTACAGATTATTTCAAGACTATTGACTTGTGGAAATATACAGTGTTGATTGTACCCGATGGAAATTATAAATTGTTAGATGAAGGCACGCTAGATATGATTCAGCGTTGGGTTAGTGATGGAGGTAAGTTAATAGCGCTTGCAGGTGGGTTAAATTCCATTGCCGATAAAAAAGGTTTTGCTTTGAAAGAATATGCAACGGAAGACAAGAAAAAAGAGGCAGAGAAAAAGGATAAGGAAGCTAAGGAGAAAGAAGGCATATTAAAATATGGTGATGCTGAGCGCAAAGAGTTATCAAATAATATTTTTGGAGCTGTTTACAAAGTATCGCTTGACAGAACTCATCCACTAGCGTTTGGCTTGGGCGAAAATTATTACTCGTTAAAAACCAACGAGCAGCATTACGATTTCTTAGAAAACGCTTGGAACGTTGGTGTAATAAAAGGAAAAGCAAAACCACTTATCGGCTTTGCAGGATATAAAATCAATAAAAAATTGGAGAACACGCTTGTGTTTGGTGTGGAAGACAAAGGCAAAGGCCAGATAGTTTATTTTGTTGACGACCCGATGTTTCGCAGCTTCTGGGAGAATGGCAAAATGTTGTTTTCTAACGCAGTGTTTATGGTGGGCCAATGATGTAAAAAAATTATCTCAAACTTGGAAAGATAAAGTTGACTACTTAGCTGCCAATGTAACTTTAATTCCTGCATATATATTTCTTCCTGCTGCCGCGTTGTAATATCTTCCGGCAGCAGCATTCAAATCGTTACCAGGACTGTATCGTTGATTTAATATATTATCAGCACCTCCAAAAATTTCTATAATGGTAGTTGGCTTGTAACCTATTCTGCTTCCTAGTAAGTAATACTCATTAGCAAAATCAGTGTTGGCATCGTTAAGAGCGATGGCGCTTGTATAATTAAAAGTTGAGTTTAGATAAAATCGATTTATAGCAAAGTCGAGTCCTGCAATAAACGTATTTAAAGCGGTGCCTGTTAATTTATTTCCTGAATAGTCTTTTCCTGTAGTTATATAATTTTCAAACTTGTATGGATTAAAAGTATAACTGCTCCATACGTTAAAAGATGAGCGCTTGAGTTTGTTAAGAATTTTTGGCGACCAACGAGCAAAGGCTTCAACCCCGCGCTGTAATGTGTTTCCAGCATTTACATAATAGTCAGCTCCATCGGCAGCGCGCTGAATCACTATGGTTTGATCCAACTTAAATTGATAAGCAGTTAATTCAAACTGTAGTTGTTTAATCACTGATCCCTTTATACCGAGCTCTAAATTATTGCCCCGTTCAGCATTCAATAAAGCATTAAACGTATTGGTGGAAGGGCGAACCTCAGCAAGTGTTGGCGTTGAAAAGCCTTGACTATAACTTCCATAAATCGAAATGGTTTGACTCAATTTTTTTAGCAATGCGATTCTAGGAGAAATTACGGGGTCGAAATTTTTTATCTGCTTTAATGTGGGTGAATCAGAAAGTCGTTCGAAAGAGTATCGCAAATAACTACTACTTGCACCAACAGTAAGAAATAAATTATTAGGTAGATTGAAATCTGTTTGAACAAAAAGCAAGGCTGTAGTTGCGGATAGTTTGTCATCCACTTGCACATTGCCTTGCTGCCCGAGATTATTATCGTAATCAGTAACGGGCGAGTTAAAATTTTGAAACTCTCCTCCAGCTATAACTTTACCATTCCAATTATTTTTTTCAAATGAGTAATGGGTCTCGCTTCGTGCGCCCCAATTGGTTTCTTTTCGTATCTCAAAATTTCGGATGGATGGATTAATAAATTGAGAGTAGGAGCCATATACTCCCGTTTTATTTGTCCAATGATTATTGAACTCATATTCGTGAAGTAGCCCAACATAACCAGTTTTATTATTCACCCGTGCTTGCTGAGCCACGGCACCCACTGCTTTGCCAACTGTTGGTCTCGCTTGGCGCGGATCAAGATCATATTCGACTTTGGTTAAGCCACCCGGTGTTTGATAGAACAGATCGGAATATAAAACAGTGGTTGCCAAATTGCTTTGCGATGATAAGCTCCAGTTCAAATCCAAATTCACAGCATCGCGTGTCATGTTGGTTTGCTCGCGATAGCCATTTGATTGTTGATGAGCATAACCTATTTTGCCACTGTTCATTTTATTTGCTACTTGTGCAGAAGCATTATATCTCAGTAAACCAAAGCTACCTGCCACCGATGAAAATTGATACTGATTTATACTTTTTGTCACGCCATTTAACAAGATAACACCGCCAGTGCCTGCACCGTACATACTTGCACCCGGACCTTTAATAATTTCTATGTTATCAACTGAACTAAAGTCGATCAAATTCAAATACGTATTACCTCCTCCGTCCGTTAGAGGCAATCCATTCCAATATATTTTTACATTTCTCACACCGAAAGGCGAACGTAATGAGCTTCCTCGAATAGCCAAACGATAGCTGCCAGGTGAGCGTTCTTCAAAGCGCACACCAGGTATTGTGTTTACTGCAGGCAGCAAGCTTGTGTTGCTAAACCTTTCAAGTGCTTTAGTGTCGATCAATCCAACGGAAGTTGGTATTTCTAACATGGGGCGATTGTGCGAATAGGCTTTTACCACAACTTCGTTTAAAACTTTGGTAGAGTCATTCCACTTCTTTTCTTGAGCGTTGGCATCAACAAAAAAAACGATAAGGATAAGTAAAAAAAGTAAGCGAGTCACCTTCATTTCATATTTTGGAATGAAGCAATAGCTTCCTTTACCGACTTAGCCCCCACAAAAAATCCAAGTAGCTTTAGCATGACTCTATCCACCAACGTATCGGGGCAAGATGCTCCGCTAGTTAGTACAATTTTAACGGGTTGCTTTTCAGGAATAAACCCAAAGGTTGTCACCTTCTCTTTTCTTGGATAATTGAAATGATGGATTTCTGTTGACGATTTTATTTCGTCATCAGAGTTGATAAAAAATGTTGGAAATGCTCTCTCGCACAACTCCACAATATGCGAAGTGTTGGAGCTGTTGTATCCGCCCACTACAATAGCTAAGTCAGCATTTGTTTTTAAAAGTTCGTAAGTGGCATCTTGATTATCGTTGGTGGCATAGCAAAGCGTGTCGCGCGTATCAGCAAAGTGATGGGCTAGATTTTCCTTGCCATATTTTTTTGTCATCACTTCTTTCAAAAAATCTGCGATGGCCTGCGTTTCGGTGGCAAGCATTGTGGTTTGATTTACTACACCAATACTTTCAAGGTTTTTATCAGGATCAAAATTATGCGAATACTTTCCGGCAAACTGTTTATAGAATTCTAACTTCGGCTTGCTTTCCAAAATATAATTTGAAAGCTCAACCGCATCTTGCATGTCTTGCACAATAACAGAGTTTGCTCCCTTTGCGCTGTGCGAAAAAGTGGCTCGTGTTTCTTCATGGTTAGGTTTGCCGTGAATTATCACGGTATGGTTTTCTTTCCCCAACTTTTGTGCTCTGTTCCAAACCTTCTCTACAAATGGGCAGGTAGTATTGTATTGGTGAACTTCAATGCCTTTGTCCAACAATATCTTTTCTATTTCAAGTGTGGTACCAAAGGCTGGTATTATCACAATGTCTTCTTTGTTAATCGATGTCCACGGTATTAACTGCGAGCCATCCGTATCCATTATAAATTTTATGCCTTGGCTTTGTAGATCGTTATTAACCTCTTGGTTGTGTATCATCTGGCTGAGCAGATAAACTTTTTTATCAGTGTTTTCTTGAATGGCCTTATAACTTATTTCGATAGCATTTTCCACACCATAGCAAAAGCCAAAGTGGCGTGCCAACACAAATTGCACCGAGCCAAAATCTAATATAGTTGGCGAAAAATCTTGCTTGCGCAGATCCTTTAGCCTGCGCGATTCCTTGATCTTCCCAGTAATGGAAGATTGATAATACGATGGGATTTCAAACTTTTTAATGGCGGTTCAATTTTAATACAAAGCTAGTGGATTGTTTTTTGATTTGATAAACAACTCGAAACCATAAAAGTTGTGTCACCCAACTTTTAGTAACTTTGCAATCTTTTGTATGTAAGCTATGATAGATAAGTTAGTAGAAATAAAGCTAAGATTTGAAGAGGTAGGTCAGCTTTTGGGCCAGCAGGCGGTAATGAGTGATATGAAAAAGTTCAAGGAGTTGAGCAAAGAGTATCGCGACCTTGAAAAAGTAGTGAAGAAGTACGATGAATATGCTGTAGTGCTCAATAATTTGCAACAGGCGAAGGAAGTACTGGAAACTGAAAAAGAGGCCGAGCTTCGCGAAATGGCCAAAATGGAATTGGAGGAACTAACGCCAAAAAGAGATGCCTTAGAGGCAGATATTAAGGAGCTCTTGATGCCAAAGGATCCCAACGACAACAAAAATTGCATTCTCGAAATAAGGGCCGGCACAGGCGGTGATGAGGCTGCTATTTTCGCTGGCGATTTATGGCGCATGTACCAGCGCTATTGCGATCGGGTGGGTTTAAAGATGGCTGCCTTAGATATAACCGAAGGAACAGCCGGTGGATACAAAGAGGTAATTAGCAGCGTGGAAGGTGAAGGTGCTTATGGAATTTTCAAGTACGAATCGGGTGTGCATCGCGTACAACGTGTGCCCGCCACTGAAACGCAAGGGCGGGTGCATACATCAGCTGCTTCTGTGATTGTATTGCCCGAAGCGGAAGAAGTGGATATTGAAATTAATCCTGCCGATATAGAAGTAATTACCTCGCGCTCGGGTGGCGCGGGCGGGCAAAACGTAAATAAAGTAGAGACGAAAGTGCAGATGACTCACAAGCCTTCGGGAATTGTGGTGACATGCCAAATAGAACGCTCCCAACTTGGCAATCGTGAGCGTGCCTTGGTTATGCTGCGCGCAAAACTTTATGAGCGCGAAGTAGAAAAAAAGCAAGCCGAAGTTGGTGCTTCGCGAAAGAGCCAAGTGCGCAGTGGCGACCGCTCTGAAAAAATACGCACTTACAATTATCCTCAAAGTCGGATAACAGATCACCGTATAGGGTATACACAACATAACCTGCCTGCCGTGATGAATGGCGAGGTAGATGAATTTATCAATCAATTAAAAATTGCAGAAACGGCAGAAAAAATGGCAAATAGCTCGAATTAACAAAATCAAGCTGTTACTTCCATATTTTCTCTCAACGATCGTCTCAAAATTTTTCCCACATTAGTTTTGGGAAGCTCTTTCATAAACTCAATATACTTAGGCCGTTTATAGCTTGTGAAGTTTTCTTTACAGTATTCGCGAAGCTCTTCCTCAGTTAATGATTGATCGCGCTTTACCACACAGATTTTTACTACTTCGCCAGAGTGCGCATCAGCAACGCCAATCGCTGCTGCTTCCAACACTTTAGGGTGGCTTGCTACTACGCCTTCAATTTCATTAGGGTACACATTAAAACCAGAAACCAAAATCATATCTTTTTTACGATCTACAATTTTGAAATATCCTTGCTCATCCATTATGGCAATATCCCCAGTTTTAAACCAATCACCTTTATGAAAAACAGATGAGTTATCTTTTTGCCAATACCCACTAAACACTTGCGGACCTCGAGCGCAGAGCTCTCCTGTTTCGCCAGCAGGCAACAGGTTGCCATCATCATCCATAATAGCTACTACTGTGCTTGGTATCGGTATGCCAATGCTTCCCATTTTTTCCTTGCCGGGGATTTGATATGTGAGCACAGGTGACGTTTCACTCAATCCATACCCTTCGCTTATGCGGATACCTGTTTTATCTAACCAACGCTGAAAAATAATTTCTTGTAACGCCATGCCACCAGCTGAACAAGCCTTGATAGCACTGGTATTTATTTCACCAAACGAAGGATGATTGAGCAGCCCATTATACAGTGTGTTCACACCAATCATGGTATGAAAAGGTTTCTTCAAAATTTTGATGAAGCCAGCCAAGTCTCGTGGGTTGGTAACCAGCAAATTATTTAACCCCCCTGCCATGTAAACAAATGCAGCAGTTAACGCATAGATATGATACAAAGGTAAAGGCAGTACCGCCACCTCTCCAACAGCCAACACGCCTGTGTTACTATTGTTAAGAATGGGCTGCACTTGCATAATATTAGATAACACATTGCTATTACTAAGCACCGCACCTTTCGAGAGGCCCGTAGTGCCACCCGTATATTGCAAAAAGGCAGTGTCTTCTTTTTTTATAGTGGGAGCAGCAAAGGTTTTATTTCTCCCAAGCTCAATCGCTTTGCTAAATGAAATAGCTTGTGGCAAAGAATAAGCAGGCACAAGCTTCTTCACTTTTTTCACTACGAAATTGGTGATCACTTTTTTCAGTCCACCTAGCATATCTCCTAAGTCTGTTAACAAAACAGTTTTGATTGAAGTTTTATCAAGAATCTTTTCGAGGTTGCTAGCAAAGTTGGAAAGGATAACAATTGCCACTGCGCCACTATCAACAAATTGATGCTGCATTTCACGCGGAGTGTAAAGTGGATTGGTGTTCACCACAATTAACCCAGCCTTTAAAGCACCTAGCATGGCAACCGGGTATTGTAAAACATTGGGTAGTTGAATGGCGATTCTATCACCAGGTTTTAGCTTCGCTACATTTTGAAGATAGGAGGCAAATGAAGTTGAAAGCTGATCAAGATCTTGATAAGAAATTTGTTTGCCCATGTTTTCAAAGGCAACACATTGACCATACTTTTTGGTATTGTTGCCACAGAGTTCAACCAATGACTGAAAGGGCAGTTCGGGAATTTCGGGTTGGAGATATGAAGGATATAGATTTAACCAAGGGTGAGCCATCATAACAAAATCGTTTTAGCGAAGCTACATTATTTTATATCGCAATTCAATCGTTTGAAATAATTTTAGATTAGATTTAAGGCTTAATAATCGATTGTGAACCACCTCCTATGAATTTATTAAGAAGCTTACTTTTTCTGTTTGGAGCAGGATTCAAATAGGTGTTATGCGCAAACAAAAGATTTTAAAGCCGAAAGAAATTCATACTTTTAATCACCTAAACCCAACACCATGAATACTAACTACGCAAGCTTCGGGCAACGTTTTTTAGCACTTATCATCGATGGCATTGTTATCAGCATTGTCAGGTCAATACTTATAATCCCACTATTAGCGGCAATAGGCTTTAGCTTTGCAAGCGATATTCAGAATTTTGACACCAATGAGCCGGGAGATTTTTTCAGGATGATAAGCGTATTCATTGCAGCGGTAGCAGCATTATCAGCCATCTCCACCGTAATCTCTATTTTGTATTTTTCCCTTATGGAATCTTCAAAATATCAAGCTAGCCTTGGCAAGCTAGCCTTAGGTATTATTGTGGTTGACCTTGATGGCAATAGAATTGATTTGGGAAAAGCAGTTCTAAGAAATATAGGTAAATTAGTTTCTGCCTTTATTTTATTTATCGGCTACATCATGGCAGCCTTCACCGATAAAAAGCAGGCATTGCATGATATCATTGCCAGTACACTAGTAGTTAAAAAATAAAACGCAAAATGATTTCCTATAAAAACTTGTGTGCATTGATTGTTGATGACGATCCATTTCTCCGCATAATGGTAGAGAAAGAATTAAGTTCTGTTGGCATGAATTTTAAAAGTGTAGGCAACGGCCACGATGCTATTGAAGCCCTCAAAGAAAAGTGCTATGATTTTGTTTTGATGGATGTACAAATGCCTGTGCAAGATGGCTTAGATGCTGTGCGCTGGATTAGAGATATTGATGATGAGTACAATAAAAACATTGTAATTGTTGCAGTTACTAGTTTTGATAAAGAAGAGCACACCAAAGAAATTCTTGAAACAGGAATGAATGATCACATGGTGAAGCCATTCAAACTTGAAAAACTACTCCCCATTTTAGAGAAGCATCTACAGCAAAAGTAGTTTCTTGTACCCTTAGTGTTTTTTTGACTTAGAAGTTTAAGAGATTATTCTTTAAAGAACTTTAAAAAAGATGGACGTACTTCTATTGTGGCGGGAAGAAATCCTATAATTTCACCTTCGGCTTCTAGCGCACAGGGTAAAGTAGATGTTAGCTCCATTGAAGTTATTGTTTTGTAGCTAATGCGTTCATTCATTATTTTCTTTCTTGATTTGATAGTTTGAAGATATAGAAGGAATTTCCATAGAGGCACATCTTCAGCAATAAATGAGTTTAACAAGCCATCATGTTGAATGGCATCGGGAGCAATGTAAATTCCATTGCCAAACGAAATGCCGTTGGCCAGCGCAACAACTCTCGCCTTCCCTTGCCAAGTCCATTCATTTGTTTTGCATAATATATGTTGAGGCTTGTGTGTGAGAAACGTTGTGAGTATGCTTGATAAATAGGAAATAGTTGGCCCCCATCTTTTTCGATTTTTTTCTAATCGCTCTACAACCAACGGCCCCATACCAAGGCTGCACGCATTAATAAAGTAGCGAGTTTCTTCATCACCCTTTTTATCTCGGCATTTCACTTGGCCTACATCAATTAAGTTAGGAGAATTTTTTTGTAAAAGACTTATCAAGTATTCTACAGAAGTGGGTTGACCAACTGCCCGTGCAAAATCATTGGCCGAACCCAATGGAATTAACCCAAGTGCAGGGTGTATATTAGCTTTGGATTGTAAAATACCATTTAATACTTGATGTAACGTGCCATCGCCACCTGCCGCTAAAATTGTATCGAAGCCATTGGCAACAGCTTCTTTGCTGAGTATGAAAGCATGACCTGAATATGTAGTTTCAAATAACTCAACTTCAAACTGTTCTTTTAGCTGTGGATAAAACTTCGTGAAGAAAAAATTTCTTTTCTGCGAAATTCCATTGAGGATTATAGCAATCCGCATCGGCTATTTGCAATTTTTTTTGATTGCGGCTTTGGCATCTTTAGAACCCAACTCATCGGCTCGTTTAAAATCCAAACATGCATCGTAGTTGTTGTTCATTTGTAATTTTACTAAACCCCGTTGATAATAAGTTTCGCTATCAGAAGAATACAATTCGATGGAAGAAGAATAATCATCAAACGCTCCGGCAAAATCTCCTTTCTCTGTTTTGGCCAAGGCACGGTTGTCAAAGTAAGTTGGTACTGTGGCATCTAACTCTATAGCTTTGGTGAAATCGGCAATGGCACCATCATGATCTTGCAAATTGTTTTTTAATACGCCTCGAAGGTTTAGAGTTTCAGGGTCAACTTCAAGTTCAATGGCTTTGTTGTAATCTTCCAATGCTCCTTTAAAATCTTCTAATGCCGATTTTGCCAATGCCCGGTTTTCATACTTCACAGCATCTTTAGCATCGAGTATAATAGCTTGATTATAATCTGCTACAGCGTCTTTAAAATTCTCTGTATTGTAGCGGGCCACACCTCTGTGATTAAACAATGTGGCATCGGTTTTATCAAGTTCAATAGCTTTTGTATAATCATCTATCGCGCTTATATATTCGCCCAGCTCGGCTTTTATCAAACCACGATTAAAATATTTATCAGCATTGGGTGTACCGAGCTCAAGCACTTTAGAAAAATCGAAATAAGCACCTTGCAATTCTTCTAAATTATATTTTGCGAAACCCCGGTTGGTGTAAGCTGCCTCGTATTTTGGATTGTATTTAATGGCTTTATCAAGATCGATAATGGCATCTTCATTGTCACCCAAACTGATCTTCGCTTCGGCTCTATAATTATAAACTTCTGCTTGTGTGGAGTCCGCATCCAAAGCAAAATTGAAATCGCCAATGGCACCATATAAATCTTTCAAGGCCATCTTTACACGACCTCGTAAAATATAACCTTCTTTATTTTTAATTGTGGGTTCGAGTAGTTTGTTCAGCTCCGCTTTCGCGGAAATAAAATCATTGGCGCTGAATTTCTTTTTAGCAACTTCTAACGGATCTTTTTGTGCAATTACTAAATTGAACGAAGAGAAGAGAAGTATTGCAAATGAAAATAAATGGCGCATAATTTTTTTGTTCAACGTGCAAGGTAATAACTCTTAAAATCAGAAACCACACTCATTGGTAAGAACAATTCTATGAAATCCGTGTGACTATGTTGTAAAAAGCAAGAATGCCACTTATCATTTTTTCAAAACTAATTGTATTGAATCTCCGTAAATAGCTCAACCAAAATTAATAAAATGAAAGTCCCAGCCATCATAGTTTTACTTGTGTTTTCAAACTTAGCGCATGCCCAACCGCCTCAAGAAAAACCGTTGGACATGAAAATGGATTTCGAAGAATATGAGCCGCCATCAACATTGGTGGTAGAAGAACATCACGTAACGAAAGCAAAGTTTCCATTCATTGATATTCATAATCATCAAGGTGATATGAACAGTTCTGATCTTAAAGATCTTATTACGGCCATGGATAAATTGAACATGGCCATAATGAACAACCTAAGTGGAAGAGGTTTTGGTGCTGGTGCAGATCATCTTGAAAAATCACTTGAGAATATAAAGAACCGATTCCCCAATCGATTTATACTTTTTACCAATGTGGATTTTAATGGCATGGATGATGCCGATTGGACAAGCCGAACTGTGAAGCAATTGGAACAAGATGTGAAACAAGGAGCAAAAGGACTGAAGATTTATAAAACGCTGGGCATGTTTGCGAAAGATAAAAAGGGCAATCGCATTTCAATTGACGATCCTCGAATCGATCCAGTGTGGGCCAAGTGCGGTGAACTTGGTATTCCTGTGTTGATTCATGCTGCCGACCCTAAACAATTTTGGCAACCTATTGATAAAAACAATGAACGTTGGTTGGAGCTTAAGCTGCATCCTGGAAGAAGGCACGATAAAGATTCGGTAAAGTGGGCAACCATTATTGCCGAGCAACATAACATCTTTCGTAAACATCCAAAAACTAAATTTATTAACGCACACTTAGGTTGGTACGGTAGCAATCTTAAAAAATTAGGCCAATTGATGGATCAGTTCCCTAACATGTACACGGAGATTGGTGCTGTGATTGCCGAGTTGGGAAGGCAACCAAGGGCAGCAAAAGCATTCTTAACAAAATATCAAGACAGGGTTTTGTTCGGCAAAGACAGTTGGGTGCCTGAAGAATATGAAACCTATTTTAGAGTTCTCGAAACGGAAGACGAATATTTTCCTTACCATAAACGTTATCACGCTTTTTGGAAAATGTATGGCATTGGCTTGCCAGATGATGTGCTAAAAAAGATCTATTACAAAAACGCGATGAGTTTAATACCTGGGCTAGATAAGAATTTATTTGAGAGGTAACAGATCAAGAATTCTTCACATCAAATTTGCTGAATAGGATCAACGTTAATGAAACCCAGATCATGCCAGAGAATAAACTCAAATAAAACCCCGAATGGGTAGGATCTATCGATCCGAAAGGAGAAAAGACCATCATGATAAAAGAAAAGAATACAAAGCCGAGAGCAAAACGGTTTCTAAATGTTTTCGACATAATGGTAGTGTTTGGTTTTACATAGTTGATAACATACTCAGCTCTTTTGATTCCAAATAAGAAACTCCGCATAAATATTCGTCAACAACACGTGCCGCCTCTCTACCTTCACTGATGGCCCACACCACAAGCGATTGACCTCTACGCATATCGCCAGCGGCAAAAACTCCTTCAACGGAGGTTTTGTATTTATGTGCGTTAACATTGCCTCGCTCATCGTGGTCAACACCCAATTGATCTAGCAACCCTTGATGTTGAGGATGCAGGAAACCCATCGCTAGCAAAGCTAATTCGCAAGGAATGATTCTTTCAGTACCTGCTACCTCAGTGAATGGTGGCTTTCCGGGCTCTGCTTTTTTCCATTCAACATCTACCAATTTTAATCCCGTAAGGTTGCCTTTGGCATCGCCAACAAATTCTTTGGTAACAACTGCCCAGCCTCGTTCGCACCCTTCTTCATGCGATGTTGATGTACGGAGAATCATTGGCCAGTTGGGCCATGGCATTGTTTCAGTTCTATCTTTTGGTGGCTTTGGCATAATCTCAATCTGGCTCACTGATTTTGCTTTATGTCTGTTGGAAGTACCAACGCAATCAGAGCCTGTATCACCACCACCAATTACTACCACGTTTTTATCGGTAGCAAAAATTTCTTCTATTTTTATTGACTTGCCACCTACACGAGCATTTTGTTGTGTGAGAAAATCCATCGCGAAATGAACTCCTTTCAAATTCCTTCCGGGGATGGGAAGATCGCGAGGAATGGTAGAACCACCACACAAAACAATAGCATCAAACTCGTCTTGAAGTTGAGATATAGGTACATTAACGCCTACGTTGGCATTGGTAAGAAAAGTAATGCCCTCTTCTTGCATTAAATTTATTCTGCGCTTTACAATTTCCTTATCCAACTTAAAATCAGGAATGCCATAGCGAAGTAAGCCACCCACTTCGTCTGAACGCTCGAATACAACAACGGTATGTCCAGCGAAATTCAATTGTGCAGCAGCAGCTAAGCCCGAAGGCCCCGAACCAATTACAGCTACTTTCTTTCCTGTGCGACTTGTTGGGATGCGTGGCTTCACATATCCATTCTCAAAAGCTTTTTCAATAATTGATTTCTCGATATACTCAATGGCAACGGCTGGCTTGTTGATGCCTAACACGCATGATGCCTCGCATGGAGCAGGACAAATCCTCCCTGTAAATTCAGGGAAATTATTGGTAGAGATTAAAATATCATACGCCAGCTTCCAGTTTTGTTGATACACTGCATCATTAAATTCTGGTATGATATTACCCAACGGACAGCCATGGTGACAAAATGGAATGCCGCAATCCATGCAGCGAGATGCTTGCGTGTGAGTAACTTTTAAGTCGAAACCATTTTCAACTTCTTTATAATCTTGAATCCTATTTTTAGGGTCGCGCTTTTTAGGAAGCTCCCTTTCAAATTCTAAAAATCCTGTTGGCTTGGCCATGAATAGTGGTTAGTATTAAGTAGTATGTATTTAATGTCTTGCTTCTTGTGTCTCTAATACAGCTTTGCTTTCCGCTTTACGTTTGTCTAGTACAGCTTTATAATCGAGCGGCATTACTTTAACAAATTGTGAGAATGATATTGGCCAATTTTTCAATAAGGCAGTAGCAACATCACTCTCGGTCAATTGATAATGATTGCTGATCATGGTCTTAAGAATTTTTTCATCCTCTTCATCGAGCGTATCCAGCATTACCATTTCCATGTTGCAATTGCGCATAAAGTTTTTGGCGGCATCATAGATATAAGCAGTTCCTCCGCTCATGCCAGCTCCAAAGTTTCTTCCCGTCTCTCCAAGAATAACCACAGTTCCGCCTGTCATGTATTCGCAGCCATGATCACCAACACCCTCTACCACAACGCTCACACCCGAGTTTCTTACAGCGAAGCGCTCACCTGCCAATCCTCTAATATAACTCTCGCCAGAAGTGCCGCCATAAAACGCCACGTTACCAACAATTATATTTTTGGATGCGCTATACTTAATCGATTTGTCGGGATAAAGAATAAGCTGAGCACCTGAAAGGCCCTTACCAAAATAATCGTTGGCTTCGCCTTCAAGTTCGAAGGTGATACCAGGCGCTGCAAATGCTCCGAAACTTTGACCCGCACTACCTTTAAACTTATAATGAATGGTATCTTTAGGTAAACCTTGACCAAAATAAGTTTTCGATACTTCATGCGAAAGCATTGTGCCGACTGCTCTATTGCGATTGTTTATCAGAAAATTAAATTTTACACTTTCAGCATGTTGAAGTGCTGGCTGAGCGAGCTTAATCAATTGAAGATCTAACACCTGATCAATTGCATGATCCTGTTCTTCTTGCTTGTACAATGCGGTATCCAAACTTAATGGCTCTTTGAACAACATGGCAGAGAGATCAAGATTTTTATATTTCCAATGATCGTCTAACTCACGCACTTCAAGGCGATCCATCTGTCCAACCATTTCATTTATCGTGCGGAAGCCAAGCTCTGCCATAATCTCCCGAAGCTCTTCGGCCAAGAAATGAAATAGGTTGACAACATATTCTGGCTTGCCAGTAAAGAGTGCGCGCAGTTCTTTATTTTGTGTGGCAACACCAACAGGGCATGTATTTAGATGACACTTGCGCATCATAATGCAACCCGTGGTAACCAGTGCTGCCGTTGCTACACCCCATTCTTCCGCGCCAAGCAAAGCAGCAATTGCCAAATCGCGACCTGTGCGAATCTGTCCATCGGTTTGGAGTACAATGCGACCACGTAATTTATTTCTTACTAACGTTTGATGCGTTTCTGCCAAACCAAGTTCCCAAGGTAAACCTGCGTGTCTAATGGAGCTAATGGGCGATGCCCCCGTTCCTCCATCATGTCCCGAAATCAAAACTACATCTGCATGAGCTTTGGCTACACCCGAAGCTATTGTTCCTACACCCGCTTCAGAAACCAGCTTTACACTAATGCGTGCATCTTCGTTGGCATTCTTTAAATCAAAAATAAGCTGCGCTAAATCTTCAATAGAATAAATATCGTGATGAGGTGGAGGTGAAATCAATCCAACTCCAGGCGTTGAATGTCGCACGCGACCGATCCAATCATCTACTTTATGACCGGGCAATTGTCCACCCTCACCAGGCTTTGCGCCTTGTGCCATTTTTATTTGCAGTTCTTTTGCGCTGCTTAAGTAATAGCTCGTTACTCCAAACCTTCCGGAAGCAACTTGCTTGATGGCAGAGTTTTCCCAATCGCCATTTTCCTTTCGGTTGAAACGAATTTCGTCTTCCCCACCTTCGCCACAATTACTTTTGCCACCAATGCGATTCATAGCGATAGCAAGTGTACTGTGAGCTTCGTGCGAAATGGAACCGAAGGACATGGCACCCGTTGCAAAACGTTTGAATATCTTTTCTTTGGATTCAACCTCTTCAATCGAAATTGATTTTCCTTTACGGAATTTTAATAAGCTGCGAAGTGTGATGGCTCGTTCACTTTGCTCATTAATAAGCTTAGAATATTTTTTGAAAACAGAATAATCGTTGGTCTTGGTTGAATGTTGAAGTAAGTGAATAGTTTGAGGATTGAACAAATGTGCCTCACCCCGTTGCTTCCATTGATATACTCCGCCAACTTCAAGCTTTTGCGTGGCGTTAGCTGTTTTAGGGAAAGCCAATCGATGTTTGATCAATGCTTCTTCAGCAATATCATCCAAACTTAATCCGCCAATGCGGGAAACAGTACCTGTAAAATAATTATCTACTACTTCTTTGCTTAATCCAAGGGCTTCAAAAATTTGAGCACCATGATATGATTGCAACGTGGAGATGCCCATCTTGCTCATTATCTTCAGCAACTCACCCGACACCGCTTTGGTATAATTATAAATAGCTTTCTCATCTGTTAAGCCTTCTTTCAATTGATGGTTGCCAATCATTTGATAAATGGTTTGCAAAACGAGATAAGGATTGATACCAGAAGCACCATAGCCAATTAACGTAGCGTAGTGATGGGTTTCCCACACATCACCAGCCTCAATTAATAACCCTACTTTTCCACGAAGCCCTTTACGAATAAGATCGTGATGAACTGCTGCCGTTACTAGCAACGAAGGTATTTGCGCATGACCGCTGTCAAAGCTTCTGTCTGATAAAATTATAATAGTGAAACCATCTTCAACCGCATCGCTTACATATTGACAAATTCGATTCAACCCTTTTTCCATGGAGCCGGGTTTTCCATCGGCTTTGAAATAAGTATAGATTGTTTTGGTTTGAAGATGTCTATGATCGATGTACCTGATCTTCTCTAAATCTTTATTAGATAAAATAGGAATTGGCAACTCTAGTGTAACACAATGCTCTGGCGTTTCTTCCAATAAGTTTAACGAACCACCAACGTGCAATGCCAATGACATTACCAATCGCTCACGAATTGAATCGATAGGTGGGTTGGTGACCTGGGCAAACAACTGCTTGAAATAACTTGATAGATGCTGCGCCTGTTTTGAAAGCACTGCCAGGGGGGTATCGTTACCCATTGAACCCAGGGCTTCCTTGCCAGTTTCGCACATTTGAGATAAGATCATTCTCAAATCCTCGCTAGTATAACCAAAGGAAACTTGGCGTTTTAATAACGTAGATGGATCGTATCGATGAAAACTGCCACCTGGTTCGGGCAGGTCTTGTAGTCTTAGTTTATTTTCTTTAATCCAATCCCCGTAAGGTTGTCTGTTGCAGATTCCTTTCTTCAACTCTTCATCGCTGATAATGCGACCTTGTTCCAAATCAACCACAAACATTTTGCCAGGCTGCAAGCGGCCTTTTGTAATTACTTTGGATTGATCGATATCCAACACGCCTACTTCGGATGCCATTACCACCATGTCATCGCTGGTAACTATGTAGCGTGAAGGCCTGAGTCCATTGCGATCCAGCGTTGCGCCTACAATCTTTCCATCAGTGAATGTGATAGAGGCAGGCCCATCCCACGGCTCCATTAGGTTGGCATGATATTCATAAAAGTCCTTCTTTTCCTGACTCATGTGCTCGTTGCCATCCCATGCTTCGGGTATAAGCATCATCATGACATGAGGTAATGATCGACCCGCGTGAACCAACAACTCGATTGTATTATCAAGATTGGAAGAATCGGATTGTGCTGGATTGCAAATCGGAAGAATCATATTTAATTCTTCCTGAGTAAAGTATTCGGAAGAGAAAAAAGCTTCTTTCGCTTTCAACCAATTGATATTTCCTTGAACAGTATTTATCTCGCCATTGTGTGCGATGTATCGGAAAGGTTGTGCCAACCGCCAAGATGGAAATGTATTAGTTGAGAAGCGAGAATGAATAACGGCAAGAGCAGAAACCACCTCTTCATTTTCCAGATCAGGAAAGTACGGCTTCAACTGAAGCGAAGTTAACATCCCTTTGTAAGCAATGGTTTTATACGATAGGGATGAAAAATAAAATTGATTGTCAACGCCTTTAACCGATTCAGTAATAATGTGTGTTGAATATTTTCTTAACACAAAAAGTTTGCGCTCAAACTCATCGGCATCTGTCACCATGTCTGGGCGTTTGATGAACACTTGTTCCATCACTGGCTCCGACTTCAAAGCAGACTCACCCAAGTCGGCATTGCCCGTTGGCAATACCCTGTAACCGAGCAAGGTCATTTTCATGTTCTTAATCTTGCGATTGAGAACCGTTCGGCATTCTTCTCTTACTTTCGGATCGCGCGGAAAAAATACGAGCCCAACACCGTAATGACTATAGGCAGGAAGTTTGAAGCCAAGCCTTCGGCACTCATCTGTAAAAAATTCGTGGGGTACTTGAATTAGAATACCTGCACCATCTCCCGTGTTTGGTTCGCAGCCACATGCCCCTCGGTGATTCATACGCTCGAGCATGGTGATCGCGTCCGCAACCACCTGATGAGATTTGTTTCCTTTTATGTTGGCAATAAATCCTACGCCACATGAGTCATGCTCAAATTGCTGTCGGTATAAGCCTGTTTTCAATTCTTCTTTCACTGCTTTACTTACTTTTTAATCTGTTAAATTTAACAAATGAAAAATTTGATTTCGTAAAATCAATGGAAAATAGAACAAAATATTTTTTGAAAACCCTAACGTTTATTAGCGAAATCGGTTGAATTACCTCCTAGAAGAATGTTGAGCAAAGTAATTTCTGAAAACAAAAGTAAAGCAAGACATATTAATCGGTAATTTTTGACTTGTTTGTGGATAGAAACGATTGCCTCACCCGAAAGAACAACAGCTATATTTGTTCATTTTAAATATTGAAAAATGTAATGTTCTTAGAATGAAAATATCATAAAGAATAAACAGACTGATGATCCACCAATACATACAAACCAACCAAGATCGCTTCTTGGCCGAACTATTTGAACTTCTCCGCATCCCTTCTGTAAGTGCCGATAGCAGACATAAAGGTGATGTGCGCAAAGCTGCTGATTACATTGTTCAAAAACTGAAAGAAGCTGGTGCTGATAAAGTAGAACTGTGCGAAACCAAAGGCCATCCAATTGTGTATGGCGAAAAGATCATCAATAAATTATTGCCAACAGTTCTTGTTTATGGCCATTATGATGTGCAGCCACCCGATCCATTAGAACTTTGGAACACCCCTCCTTTTGAGCCAACAGTTCGCGATGGAAAAATCTATGCCCGTGGCGCCTGCGATGACAAAGGCCAGATGTACATGCACATCAAAGCTTTTGAAATTTTGATGAAACACAATCTTCTCTCGTGCAATATCAAATTTATGATTGAAGGCGAAGAAGAAGTTGGCTCTGATAATTTGGGAACATTTGTAAAAGAGAATAAGGAAAAATTAAAAGCAGATGTAATTCTAATATCAGATACCTCAATCATATCACTTGATCAGCCTTCAATAACAACTGGCCTTCGCGGGCTTAGTTATATGGAGGTAGAAGTTACAGGCCCCAATCGCGATCTTCATTCAGGTGTATATGGTGGTGCAGTTGCCAATCCGGCCAACGTACTTAGCAAAATGATTGCTTCCCTTCACGATGAAAATGGTCGAGTTACAATACCTAAATTTTACGATAACGTAGCCGAGTTGTCTACTGAAGATCGCGAAGCAATTAACAAAGCACCTTTCGATGTAATTGAATATAAAAAAGAGTTGGGCATTGATGAGATAACAGGCGAGGCTGGCTATACAACGCTTGAGCGCACAGGCATACGGCCCACTTTAGACGTAAATGGAATTTGGGGAGGCTACACGGGAGAAGGAGCAAAGACGGTATTGCCATCAAAGGCATCGGCTAAAATTTCGATGCGGTTAGTGCCAAACCAAAGCCCAGCAGAAATAACAGAATTGTTCACTAACCATTTTATTTCTATCGCCCCCCAATCAGTAAAGGTAAAAGTGACGGCACACCACGGTGGCGAGCCTGCCGTAACCCCAACAGATAGCAAAGCCTTTAAAGCAGCGGCCAAAGCTTTTGAAGAAGTCTGGGGCAAAACGCCTATACCCACTCGCGATGGTGGCAGTATTCCTATTGTGGCTTTGTTCAAAAAAGAGCTTGGCTTAGATACCGTATTGATGGGCTTTGGCTTAGATACAGATGCGCTCCATTCACCTAATGAACATTATGGAATCAAGAATTTTTTAATAGGGATTGAAACCATTGTTACATTTTACAAACATTATTCTCAACCAGGCTAAAACATTTTTTTGTCGTGTACTTTGCAACAAGTTGCATGAACACAAACTTATTGATTCGTAGATTCGTTACTTCGTGCAAGCATAATTAAGTACAATGAATAAAATTATTTTTTGGAGTTGCCTTCTTCTCGCCACAGCTACACAAGCGCAAGTTCTTCACCCAGCCAAATGGACAACTTCAATTTCGTCTGAAACTTTAAAAGTAGGAGATGAAGTAGATCTCATATTCAAAGCGGAGATCGATAAAAATTGGTACCTCTACTCAAGCGATTTCGATGCCTCCTGCGGGCCAATGGTCACAACCTTTACATTCAAAGCGAACAAAAGTTTTTCTCTTGTTGGCAAGATTGTTCCCGTTGATCCTATCTTAAAGCACGATGAAGTATTTGGCTGCGATGTAAAAATTTTTAAGAAGCATGGCGAATTTAGACAACGCATAAAAATTCAATCAACAGGTCTTAAAATTGAAGGTGACTACGAATATCAAGTATGCACTGAAGTAGATGGCAAGTGCATTCCGTTCAGCGAAGATTTCGCTTTCGCGGATTTGAAAGTAACAGGCGGATCAACAACTAAATCAAAAGAGGAACAAAAACAAACAAGCACAGAAACTATCAAGGAATCAGTTGAACAAAAGCCAATTGTTAACCCAATCCCAGCCATCGAGGAATCTAAAAAAGAAGTAAGCACCGCTGAAATAAAAGGGCCTGTGCTTGATGAAACTTTAGTGAAGAATGAACGCAAGCAAGAATCATTTTTAAGTTTCTTCATTTTGGCTTTCTTGGCTGGTCTTGCAGCGTTGCTCACGCCTTGCGTATTCCCCATGATACCAATGACAGTAAGCTTTTTCACATCGGGAAAGAAAAAATCGTTGGCAATATTTTACGGGCTTTCAATAGTAGTTATCTATACGTTGATCGGTGCATTATTGGCCCCGCTAATGGGTCCTGAAACTGCCAATCATTTATCTACAGAATGGATACCCAATCTGATTTTCTTCTCCGTGTTTGTGGTTTTCGGTTTATCTTTTTTAGGATTATTTGAAATCACCCTTCCGGGAACTTTCATTAACAAAGTAGATCAGCAAGCTGAAAAAGGTGGCTTTGTGGGTGTATTCTTTATGGCCTTCACGTTAGTGTTGGTTTCGTTCTCTTGCACAGGTCCGTTAGTGGGTAGTATTTTGGTTTCATCAGCGGGTGGTGAATTTTTAAAACCCATTGTAGGTATGTTCGGATTTTCGCTGGCGTTTGCTATTCCCTTCACATTGTTCGCAGTGTTTCCGGGCATGATGAAATCGCTACCAAAATCAGGTGGATGGTTGAACTCTGTAAAAGTAGTATTGGGATTTTTAGAGCTTGCCTTAGCATTCAAATTTCTTAGCATTGCCGATCAAGCTTTCCATTGGCATATACTCGACCGAGAAATCAACATTGCCATTTGGATTGTGATTGGTACATTGATTGGCATCTATTTATTAAAAGGCCTTCGCTTACCTGGCGATACTGGCAAAGATGTGGAGGATAAGCGCGTGGGCGTGCCGCGATTGATGTTGGCCATCATCACATTTGTGTTTGTTATCTATTTAATTCCTGGTATGTGGGGCGCACCGTTGAAAGCATTGGCTGGTTATTTGCCACCGCTATCCACACATGATTTTGATTTGGTTGCCCTCAACAGAAAAGACAAGCCCAACGAAATCTGCGAAAGCCCAAAGTATGGGGAATTTTTGCACTTGCCTCATGGACTGAATGGCTACTTCGATTACAAACAAGCACTTGCCTGCGCACGCCAACAGCACAAGCCATTGTTTATAGATTTCACGGGGCATGGTTGTACAAATTGCAGAGAGATGGAAGCAGTGGTGTGGAGCGATCCACAAGTATTGCAGCGATTGAAAAATGATTTTGTAGTAGTTGCACTTTACGTGGATGACAAAACTGAGCTTCCCGAAAGTGAATGGTACACTTCTACCTATGATAAAAAGGTGAAGAAGACCATTGGCAAACAAAATGCCGACTTACAGATCGATAAACTTAAAAATAACGCACAGCCTTTTTATGTTTTGGTTGGTGAAGATGAGCGCGTATTGGTTTCGCCATACAGTTTTGATCGCAGTCCTGAAAAGTTTGTTAAATTTTTGGAATCGGCTAAGAGTAAGTATAACGAGCTTTATAAGTAACCCGCTTCCTAATAAGTAAATTTCCTCAAGTAAGAATTATACACTAAACTTGCACCTTATGGTTAAAGCGGCAGGTGCATGTTAAAAGAGAAAATCTACTTACTCAAAAAAATCTCTGCCGGTTTTATTCTTGCTACATGTCTAGTAATAACAGTGTTCTTTTTGGATGACCACACGGCATTATTTTCCCGTCAAGGGGATTATGAATTATCAGATTCACTTGCTCAATTAGAAAAAGTAGAAGAACCCAAAATTCTGTATGGAATGATGGTGAACAATGTTGACGTGTTGGAGGAAAAAATAAAACGAAATCAAAATTTTGCTGATTTGCTTGACGGATATTTTGTTCATTCAAAAGTATTGCAGCAACTCAACACTTTACCTCGCCAGCTTTTTGATTTTAGAAAAGTGGTGGCTGGCAACAAATACACTTTATTGACAGAAACAGATTCGTTAAAATCCGCGAAAGCGATTATCTATGAAGCTAGCCCTGTCAATTATTTTATTTTTCATCTAAAGGATACTCTTGTTGTTGAAGCTTGTGAACGAGAAATAGTTACCGTGGAGAAAACGATAACAGGCGAAATTTCATCTTCTCTATATGAAACCATCGATGAGCAAGGCATTTCACCTGAGCTTACCAATAAGTTCGTGGATGTATTTGGTTGGCAAGTAGATTTTCAACGGTTGCAGAAGGGAGATAAGTTTAAGTTGATTTATGAAGAGAATCAAGTAGAAGGGAAACCTTTTAGCGTGGGCAATATTTTAGGGATTTATTTTGAGCATTTTGGAAACAGTTACTATGCTTTTCCTTTCGATCAAGGAAATGGTATAGATTATTTTGATGAAAAAGGTAACAGCTTGCGTAAGGCTTTATTGAAATATCCAATTGAGTTTACACGCATCAGCTCTCGTTATAATTTGAACCGCTTTCATCCAGTTGCTAAAGTGTTTCGAGCCCATTTAGGTACTGACTTTGCTGCACCAACTGGTACACCAATTAGAACAGTTGGTGATGGCATTGTAGAGGAAGCTCAATATAAGGGCGGCAACGGAAATTATGTTAAGGTTCGTCATAACGCTACATACACTACTGCTTATTTACACATGTCGAGAATTGCAACGGGAATGACGCCCGGTGTGCGTGTAAGTCAAGGTCAAACAATAGGGTATGTTGGCAGTACAGGTTTGGCTTCGGGCCCTCACGTTTGTTATCGGTTTTGGCGAAATGGAATTCAGGTAGATGCACTTCGGGTTGAGTTACCACCCTCCATGCCAGTGCGGAAAGATCAAATGGATGCGTTTGATCTGGTTAAAGAAGAACTTATCTCCCGATTGAATTCAATCCCTTTCTTAAAAGAAGAAACAAGCATTGATATACCTGTGTGTCTCTGAAATACCGAGACTTCATCAAATAACAATTTTCTGTGTTTTAGAAGAATTATAGAAGATATTGCTTCAACTTTGCTTCTTCAAATTTATGAGAGCTGTAGCACTAGTCTTTCTTTTTAACCTTATTTCCTTTGCCTCTTTTTCTCAAAAGGTAGCCGTTGTGCTAAGCGGAGGCGCAGCGAAAGGACTAGCTCATGTGGGTGTGTTAAAGGCTCTAGAAGAAAATGAAATCCCGATTGATTACATCGTTGGTACTTCGATGGGTGGCGTGATTGGCGGCTGTTATGCAGCGGGCATGAGCCCCAATCAAATTGAAGAAATGATTTTGTCTGAGAATTTTTTGGCGTGGGTAAATGGAAGGCTCGAGAAGGGATTTAACTATTACTACAACAAAAATGATATTCACCCTTCCTTTGTAAAGTTGAATCTATCATTAGATTCTACTCTTAACTTTTCTTTAAATACAGGCATAGCCAACGATCTATCTCTCAATTTCGCACTCGCTGAAAGAATGGCTCAACCTTCAGCAATTTCAAAAAATAATTTTGATAGTTTATTCGTGCCACTGCGGATCATGGCCTCCGATATTTTCACACAAAATCAAGTTATTTTAAGAAAGGGCGAGTTGGCCGATGCATTAAGAGCAACACAAACTGTTCCGTTCTTTTATAACCCCATTCGCGTAAACGGAATGTATTTGTATGACGGTGGCGTATACAACAACTTTCCGGTTGATGTTGCTCAAAAAGAATTTAACCCTCCCGTTATTATTGGCGTAAATGTTTCCAGTAAAATATATGATAAATACCCCTTCGGGGAAGATGATAAATTAATTAAGTATTCCCTTTTGTACATGCTGCTGGATAAATCAGATCCCTCGATGATTCAAGCATCGGGCGTATATATACAACCCAATTTAAAAAAATACACAGCCTTTGATTTCACCGATGCAAAAGCTATGATTGATAGCGGCTACAACCAAACCATGCGGCAGATGAGTGAAATTAAATCAAAAGTATTAATCAAAAGAAACCGTGATGAAGTGGCAAGTGCAAGGAATAAATTTATCCAGAAAGCTCCACCAATTTTGGTTGATAAAGTTATTTATACTGGGTTTACCGAAAATCAGAGAAACTACCTTGATCAATTCTTTAGAAATGGCAAAAAGCAACTTAAGCTTAGCGATGTGAAATCCGGTTACTATAAGTTGGTTTCAGATGATTACTTCAAAACAATTTACCCCTCTTTAAAATACAATAAGGAAAATTCAAAATTCAATCTATTGTTAGCAAAAAGGCCTCAAAATAATCTTCAAGTAGATTTTGGTGGGGTTATAGCCACGAGAAACATTAGCAATATTTTTTTAGGAATAAACTATTACTCATTTAACACGGCAGCCATCAGAACCTCTGCTAACTTTTATACAGGTAGTTTTTATAAATCCGCACAAGTCAAAGCAAGAATGGATATTCCGCTTTTGGGTAGGTTTTATGTGGAACCAGAAGCAACTTTCAATTCATGGAGTTTTCAGGATAGCAAAGATTTGATATTTAAAGGCAGCATTACAACGCTTAGTAGAATCGATAGAAAGATTGGAATAAACATCGGTCTTCCAGTAGGCAAGCAGTACAAGATTGTAGGGCATGGTGCCTTTATTAACAATGACGACAAATATGTGAACACTAAATTATTGATCTCATCCGATACACTGGATCAACTGAGGTTGAGTGGAGGCTCTTTTGGTTTAGCATTGATGAGCAACACACTTAATAAAAAGCAATATGCCAATTTAGGACATTCTTTCAGTGTCTCTTTCAATTGGTTCAGTGTTAAGGAAACGCTTACTCCGGGAAGCACTACCAATAGGGAGTTTCTAGAAAGCGAAAATAGGAAATGGGTACGACTGAAGGCATCTGCTCAGCAGTACTTCAGAACAGGAAAATATAGTTCAGGATATTTATTGGAGGGCGTATTATCGAACCAGCCATTCTTTTCAAATTATTATGGCACTATTATTTACGCACCAGCTTTTAATCCTTTGCAAGACAGCCCCACGTTTATTTTAGAGAAATTTAGGGCGTTTAACTATATCGCGGGTGGATGGAGGAACGTGTTTTCATTGAGAAGCAATTTGGATTTTAGATTGGAAGGATATCTATTTAAACCCCTTAGAGCTATTGTTTCAGATGATAATCAGCAACCTGTTTTTCAAGATGATTTTACCAAATTGTATTTTACAGGCACAGCTGGCTTTGTGCTGCACTCAACTATAGGACCTATTTCATTAAGTCTTAATTATTATGACGAACCAAAAAACCAACTTGGAGTGCTACTCCACATGGGATTCCTTCTTTACAACAAGTCCTCTATGGAATAGTTATAAGACAGGATTTGGTGTAGTGAAACCAAAATCAAATTTTATTTCAGATAATAAGATTTTTTAATTAGTTTTAACACTAAATTCGATTTTCAAAACATCTGTACTTTATGCGTAAACTTCTAGGCTTTATCTTGTTTTCAGGGTTGATAAGTGTAACTGCTTACGGCCAAACGGTTCAATGGGCATCAAAAGTGATTGGCTTTTCATCAGAGCTTACACCTACTCAATACTCTGCACAGCAAGCTTTGGGCAAACCTAATGTTCTTCCTGCAGGTGGCCAAAACCCTAACGCATGGACACCAGAAAGACCTAAAAGAAATGAATGGATAAAATTAGGATTTGCAACCCCGATGCAAATTCAACAAATCGCCATTGCGGAATCGTACAACCCAGGAGCTTTGTTTAAAGTATATACCTACGATGAGGCTGGTAAAGAAACACTTGCCTTTACTTTTAACCCGATGCCAGTTCCAAAAAAATCGCAAATGCAATATGTTGCTTTGCCACTAACGTCTTATAAAGTAGCTGCCATAAAATTAGAGTTTGATGGCAAAGCCCTTACTGATTATTTTTCTATTGATGCCGTTGCAATCACTGAATCAAATATCCCCATCCAAGCCAATTTAGACCTCCCAGCATTACTTGCAAAAGGTATTTTGGTAGAACAACTAGATAAAAATGTTAATAGCGATGTGAGCGAGTTGAACCCAATTCTTTCCCCAGATGGAAAAACCCTTTATTTCAGTAGAAAAAATCACCCTGATAACGTTGGAGGTGTTAAGGATACTGAAGATATCTGGTTTTCGGAATTGGGTGATGATGGCAAATGGAATTTGGCTAAAAATATGGGGCCTCAGTTCAACAATAAATCTGCCAACTTTGTGAATTCAGTTTCGTCTGCCACCCCAGACGGTCAAGCCGTAGTTATGCTATTAGGAAATAGATATTCGGATAAGGGAAAAATGCAGGCGGGGGTGTCAATTAGTACTAAAGTGGGCAACTCTTGGACAAAACCCAAAGCCATTATTATTGAAGATGAATATAACTATAATGAAAAAGCTAATTATTTCTTAGCAAATACACGCAAAGTGCTTTTAATGTCAACCGAAAGGGAAGATTCTAAAGGCGATAGAGATTTATATGTGAGCTTCGTAAAGAAGGATAGCACTTGGACTAAACCTTTAAATTTAGGGGAAGTTGTAAATACCCTTGGTGACGAAACGGGTCCTTTTTTAGCCTCTGATGATAAATCACTTTATTTTTCTTCGACAGGATTTAGTGGATTTGGTGGAGCCGATATCTATTTGACCAAAAGACTTGATGATACTTGGACTAAATGGTCATCACCGCAAAATCTAGGTCCAGATATCAATTCATCATTAGACGATTTGTTCTTTAACATCCCATCAACTAGTGAATATGCATATTATTCGAGAGCTGTAACTGAAGGCAACACTGACATCTTTAGAGTTAAGCTTCCAGTTCTGATTGTACCAGAACCGGTTATTATTGTAAAAGGCAAATTGCTAGACTCTAAATCACAGTCACCAGTTTCAGCTAAAATCGTTTACGAGGATTTAGCTACTGGCAAAGAGGTGGGAGTTACTCAATCAGACGGAAAGACAGGAAATTATGAAATACATCTCCCTGGTGGTAAAAATTATGGTGTTCATGCCGAGGCAGAAGGATTTTTAGCTGCAAGCCAGAGTTTAGACCTCCGTGAATTAAAGGTTGATAAAACCTTAGCCAATACAGATGTTCTGTTACAAAGAAAACCAGATGCAGATGGTGTTGCCAACTTGAATCCAATTACTTTAACTCCTGTGGCACCAGATGCTAAAATAACCTTAAATAATCTATTCTTTGAATATAAAAAATCAAGTCTAAGTTCTGAGTCATTCCCAGAATTGAATCGAATTGTTGATCTAATGAAGCAAAAACCTGCAATGACAGTTGAAATTGCTGGCCACACAGATAGTATAGGTGGAGATGCTTACAACATGGTTCTTTCAGAACAAAGAGCCAAATCAGTAACAAACTATCTAGCGGGTAAAGGAATTCAAAATCAGAGAATTACAATGAAGTTCTTTGGATTAAGAAATCCGATTGATACAAATGATACGCCAGAAGGAAGGCAGAAAAACAGACGTGTAGAATTTAAAATAATAAAAATGTAATTCAACATGAGGCAACATTTGATTGTATGCGTCTTATTGGGATCTTTTATCTCAAGTTTTGCTCAAAAATCTGATACTACTACTTATGCAGAAGGCAAGATAATTAGCGCTATTACTAAAGAACCAGTAGTGGCTAACTTATCCTATCAAAGCCTACCATATGGTAATAAGGTTGGGGTATTGACTGGTAGTACTTACTCATTTGCTTTATTCGACCGAGAGAAGTATTCCATTACAATTCAAGCTAATGGATTTCAAGTTTACAAAGCTACAGTTGACCCAGCAACGGCCAACGCTGATAGAAAAGTTTTAAAAGATATTGAGCTAGTTGCTGAAGCTGTTAAGGTGGAAGAACCAGTTCACACAGTTGGTAAGGTAATTCCCTTGAACAATTTAATCTTTGCACAAAACAGTGATAAAATTAGTGCCTCCTCACATGCTCAATTGAATGATGTTGCGAAAATGTTGCATGATAATCCGAAAATGATTATTCAGATAGAGGGACATACAGATGTTGATAATAAACAAACAGCAAAGCTAAATATGAAGCTCTCAGAGCAAAGGGTGGAGGCGGTGCGAGATTATTTACTTACAAAAGGTGTTGTAAAGAATAAAGTAAAGACCAAAGCATTTGGAGGTACAAGGCCTATATACACAGGTAGCAATGCAAAAGAACGTGCGCAGAATAGAAGAGTAGAAGCAAGAATTTTAGAGAATTAATTTCTTGAATTAATTCTTTGACTCACTAATCGAGCTCAATTGTTTAGGAAAATCAGTTGTTGAGTAAGAATTAAAAGAAGCAAATTTTCTAATTTTATTAATTCTGGGCGAGGGATAAATCTTTTGAGATTGATCTAACAAAGCTAAGCAACTAGTCCAGTTGTGGAGGTTAAATTCTTTAACAGCTTGATTAAAATAAAGGAGGCCTGCTAATTGGTTGCCTTTAACTTCATTCAACAAAAGAAAATCATAATTGAACGAGTTATTGTAATTGGATGATGCGCTGTTTTGGTATTTCAATTTTCTCTTTGAAATCTCTTCTTCACTACTAATAAATCCTGCGAATCCATCTGTTGTTTCCAATAGAAATTCTTTTCCGTCAGCTTCGGCAAGTATGAAGATGTGATAGTTTGTTTCTATTATTTTAAAATTGAAGCCTAAAACTTCTAAAATGCTTGAATAAAGTGAAGTGGCTGTAAGGCAATCATACCTTCCATTGTTCACAAGCTGGTTAACAGAACTGTAAGGTTGGTAATCTTTTAAAAACTTACGGTGAGCGCGATAGAATACTTTCTTAAGAAATTGGACATCTGATGTTGACCTTCTTGAGCTTAGATTATCAGTAAATTCAAGTACATTTTTCTTGAGTGCAACTTGGTCTATTGTTTCAGTACACATCTGAGCTAGTCCATCAAGAATTTCAGTCTTTTGAGAGAATCCGTTGAGAGCAATCAATTGTAGGATGAGAAGTGTGAATTTTTTCATATTACCTAAATGTTAAAATGATAACATAAATTTAACATTAAATTAATATTGAACAAGTATCCTTAATAATTCTTTACTGAAATTGTGATTTATCTCCTATTGATATGATAGAAAGCAACTACAAAAACGACTTGTTTCAAAAGCTTAGGATAAAGAGTTTCGCACTCAAAACAGACTCACTCAAGAATAGAAGAATCAAGCTGAATGAGATGGAAAACTGGATTTTGAATAATCGTGACCGAATTAAAACAGCCATTCATCTCGATTTTAGAAAACCAGAACCAGAAATTGACACAACAGAAATCTATCCTGTTTTAGCCGAAATTAGGTTAGCATTGGAAAATTTGAGTGCATGGGCCAAACCGAAAAAAGTTGATGCGACATTAACCTATTTAGGTACACGATCTGAGATTTTATTTGAACCAAAAGGCGCTTGTCTTATTATTTCGCCATGGAATTTCCCTTTCAATTTGGCAATTGGTCCATTAGTTTCTTGCCTTGCAGCAGGTAATACAGCTATTATTAAACCATCTGAGCTTACGCCTCATACTTCATCGTTAATTAAAAGTATGGTAAAAGAACTTTTTGAAGATGATTATGTAACTGTAATTGAAGGAAATGCTGAAACTACAACCGAATTGCTTTCGCTCCCTTTTGATCACATCTTTTTTACGGGAAGCCCACAAGTTGGGAAAATTGTAATGCGTGCGGCAGCTGAAAATCTAAGCTCAATTACACTTGAGCTTGGTGGCAAATCGCCTGCCATCATTGATTCTACCGTCAATAGCAAAGATGGAGCAAAGCGAATTGCGTTTGGAAAATTTTTTAATAATGGGCAAACATGCATCGCTCCAGATTATCTTTTAGTGGAAGAAAAAATTAAAGATCGATTCATTCTTGATTTAAATGAAGCTATCGATAAATTGTTTGGAAAGGATAAGCAAACTTCTGCTGATTACGCAAGAATAGTAAACAGTAGGCACTTTAGTAGAATCAAATTGCTCTTTGATGATGCAATTCACAACGGTGCGAAGGTTGAGCTTGGGGGTGAGTTTAATTCAAAGGAGAATTTCATATCACCAACCATTTTGAGTAATGTCTCACCTCAATCAAAGATTATGGAAGAGGAAATTTTTGGACCTCTACTTCCGATTATCACTTTTAAAAACAGTCAAGAAGTAGTTCAACTTGTAAATAGCAAGCCGAAACCTCTTGCACTTTACATTTTTAGCAATAGCACAACGTTTAAATCCACCGTATTAAATCAAACATCTGCTGGAGGAGTTTGTATTAACGAATGTATTATGCAGTTTACCCATCCCAACTTGCCTTTTGGTGGGGTGAATAACAGCGGCATAGGCAAGTCGCATGGCCATGCTGGTTTCCTGGCATTTTCAAATGAAAAGCCTGTTTTGCGGCAGAAGCGAGGTTTTACGGTGTCCTATTTGCTTTATCCGCCTTATACCAAAGGCATGAAGCGAATCGTTGACCTGATGCTCAAATGGTTTTAATATAGAAGACAGTTTATCATTTTGATAATTTTTTGAGCCAGCCTAAATCACACTACTGATTTGATTAATTTTGTTTTATTAAACTACTGATTCCCCATGAAAATTGTAAAAAGAGTATTGATTGGACTTGCCATCTTTATAGTGCTGTTGGTTTCGGCAGCTATCATAATTCCGATCGTTTTTAAAGACGACATTAAGGCCGCTATTGACAAGGAACTCGCTAAGACCATCAACGCAGATGTTGTGTTCGATGTAAATAATTTTAGCCTTACGGTTTTTAAAAATTTCCCCAACGTGACAGTGGAAATTAAAGAATTGGGAGTTTTTAATCATGCTCCTTTTGATGGAATGCATTTGTTTGTGGTAGAACGCTTTGGTGTTGAATTGAACCTGAAAGATTTGTTGTTCGGCAATAACCTTAGAGTAAAAGGTATTACACTTGAGCGACCTCAAATAAATATCAAGGTATTGAAAGATGGGCAAGCCAATTACTTAATTACCTATCCATCTACCGATACAGTGAAAGCTGCACCTAGTGAGCCAAGCAAGTTTTCTTTTGGTATAGATCATTGGGAAATCATCGATGGCTCTGTAGTATATGATGACCAAGGGCTAACTTATTTTCTTGATATAAAAGGTCTAAACCACACAGGTAGTGGAGATTTTACGCAAGATGTTTTTGATTTAAAGACTCACACAGTTGCTGATACTGTTACTACATCGTTTGGGCCATACCAACTTTTAACAAATAAAAGAGCGCAAGTTGATGGCATTATTTCTGTGAGCGAAAGTGTAAGCAAATTTACGTTTAAAGAGGTTGCTGCGAAAGTAAACGACTTTGCGTTGAATGCTGATGGTTGGTTTAAAATGAACCCTGACAATTTTGGCATGGACATCAGCTTTAAAAGCCCAGACAACTCGTTCAAGAGTTTACTCTCTATAGTGCCAGGTGTTTATACAAAAGATTTTGGAAGCATTGAAACCAAAGGAGATTTGGCTTTTGGTGGATTTATTAAAGGTACATACAGCGAAAAGCAAATGCCAGCCTTTAATGTTGATTTGAAAGTTAAAGATGCTATGTTTAAGTATCCACAATTGCCAACAGCAATCAATAACATTAATATGGATTTGTTGATTGACAATAAAGATGGCGTGATTGCCAACACTGTTGTCGATTTAAAGAAGATGCACTTGGATTTTGGATCCAACCCAGTTGACGCTTCTCTTCTGATCGAAAACTTAAAGAATTTTAAAATGAATGCTAGTCTTAAAGCATCGTTGAATCTTGGGGAACTCACCAAAATGTTTCCAATGGATGGTCTTGAAATGAAAGGTATTTATTCAGTGCAAGCTACTGCCAACGGTATTTATGATAGTTTGAAAAAGACAATCCCAACCATAAACGCATCCATGAAATTGGTAGATGGTTATGCAAAGACTAAACAATTCCCTTTGCCATTGGAGCAGATGCATTTTGATGCCACCATAAAGAATACTTCAGGTAAAATGGCGGAGACAACAATTAATGTTGCCGATTTTTCTATGATGTTGGATGGTGAAAAGTTGGAGGCTTCTGCAACCGTACAAAACCTGGATGATTATACTTGGGATATAAAGGCAAATGGAGGAGTTGATCTTGAAAAGATGACGAAGATATTTCCATTAGCCGGAATGACTATCGCTGGAAAGGTAAAAGCTAATCTAGAAACAAAAGGTAAGATGAGCGATGTTACAGCCAAGCGATTTGATAAGTTGCCGACAAGTGGCACAGCTTCTTTGCGAGATTTTAAATTCAGTTCAAAAGATTTACCATACGCTGTTACGTTAAGTCAGGCAGATGTTACACTTGATCCTCAAAAAATAGCTCTTCAACAAATGGTGGGAACAATTGGCCGGAGCGATTTTTCTGTTACAGGTTTAGTATCCAACTATATTGGTTTTGTATTGAACAAGGAAACCATACGTGGTAAAGTGAATTTCAATTCGACTTTACTCGACTTGAATGAATTTATGACAAGCTCTACTACACCTACTGGTGCTAAAGACACCACATCATTGAAAGTGATGCAAATACCTGAAAACATTGACTTCACCTTAAGCTCTAATTTGAAAACTGTGAAGATGATGGAATACACAATGACCAACGGAGTGGGCGATATTATTGTGAAAGATGGAATTGTGAATATGAGTGGTGTGAAGTTTAATATGTTGGGCGGTACGTTTGGAGTTACTGGTGCATACAATCCAAAAGACATCAAGCATCCAAAGTATGATTTCGCATTGAAGATTGAGAACCTCGCAATTCAACAAGCGGCAAGCTCATTTTCAATTGTAAAAACCTATGCTCCGGTAGCTGGTCTTGTAACTGGAAATTTTAACACGGATTTTAAAATTACAGGTGAGCTAATGCAAAACATGATGCCGAATTTGGCCAGTGTAAATGGCGCAGGGTTAATAAAGATCGCGGAAGCTGCAGTGAAGCAATCGAAATTGATTTCGGGAGTTACGTCTCTCACTAAATTAAATGATACCGATAACGTATCCTTGAAAGATGTATTGATGTCTGCAGCAATTTCTAACGGACGTCTTAGTGTAAAACCATTTGATGTAAAATTCGGAAACTATGTAACTACTATTTCTGGAAGTTCAGGACTAGATCAATCAGTTGATTACACATTGAAGATGAATGTACCTGCTTCTAGTTTGCAAGGTTTAGGTGGCCAGTTCTCTGGGCTTTTAAGCAATTCATCTGGTATGATTCCGTTGACCATTGGTGTTGGCGGAACATTTGCAAATCCAAAAACATCGTTGGTAACAAGCGAGCAAAAACAACAAGTAAAAGAAGCAGTAACGCAAGCGGTAGAAACCAAAACACAAGATGCTGTTAAAGATGTTCTTTCAGGGGAGAAACCACAGGATGTATTGAAAAATATACTAAGCGGAACACCCAAGAAAGATACTGCTAAGGTGCAAGACACAACGAAGGCAAAAACGGAGGAGCCAGTAATTCAATTGCAAAATAAACTCCAGAATTTATTGAAGAGAAAGAAGAATTGATTCGTTAATTCGGTATAAAGTTGATTCGCTTTGCGGATCAACTCTATTTTATTTTCGTCAATTCACCACCCGAAAAATATCCTTCTTTTATCAACTGCATTAATTGGGTTGGTGTCGGATTGATCTGATAAAAAGTATCTTCTCCTTTCTCGATTTCTTTAAGACCAAATCGCTTTGAAAGTTTTTTAACCATTGCTTTACGATTATTATCATCTTGAATATTGATAGATAAGAATTCAATGCCGCTTGGTTTCTTTTTGATAAGGCGAAGCACCCATTGATCGCCCGAGCGGAAGTTCACAAAATAGTAGTCCTTATAAAATTTTATTGTCAGCGAATCGCTGATTGTTCCTTTACCCAGCCAATCCTTATCGTCTTTATCTTTGAAATGATAACCCCACGATTCGATTATAAGTGTATCGAATTTTTCGCCAGTTGATTTATCGCGAGCCAAGTATTTTCCTCGAATCTCCGGAGGAATTTCTTTCAAAGATGAAACACCTGCCGGCTGAGGTTCTTTGAAGGAAATTTCTTTACAGGAAGTCAACAATAACAACAACCAAAAAAAGATGGGGATAAGAATTTTCATAAGGTAGGGTTTAAATCTATGTTTACTTTTAGAGTTTAAGGATCAAACGAAGCAATTTTTCTTTCATTATAAGTCTTTACTTTTTTGATACATTTATACACAAACCATTGTGAGTTACTTCTATCAATCTCATCTCCAAGTTAAAGTTGATTAATTGTAAATAAATTTTTATGGATTCTACAATTGATTTTTCAAAGATAAAGGAATTCATCGCTAGGTTTGCGACCTTTTCAGAGGAGGAATTGGAATTGTTCATGCAGCGGTTGACAAAAAAGGAAGTTTCCAAAAACAATTATTTGTTAAAGGGGGGTCAAGTGTGCGACTATGTTTCGTTTATCAATAAAGGCCATTTTCGCTCCTCCTGTATGGTCAACAATGAGGACGTCACTTACAACTTCTTCTTTGACGGGAATTTTTTAACTGATTACTCAAGCTTTCTCACGCGAAGGCCATCGATAGAATCGCATCAGGCACTTGAGGATGCTGAGGTTTTGTTGCTTTCCTATGCGGATATGCAAATGATTTATAAAAAAGCACCTGCTTGGGAAAAATTTGGAAGATTGATAGCAGAGTTTATTATTATTGGAATAGCTGACCGTAATAGATCAATGCTATTCTTGAGCCCGGAAGATCAATATCTCAACCTTATGAAAACCCGACCAAAAGTAATTGCCAATATCCCTCAGCACTATATCGCTTCTTATTTGGGCATACAGCCTGAGTCGTTGAGTAGAATCAGAAAAAGACTGGCTTCTTCCAAGCGGCTGTAGTTTAGGCTTCTCCCCCTATTATGAAAATTATTTTTCTTTTATAGAGATCAGTTGAAACTTGCCTGATCATAAAAGCAACCACTGCTTGCCTGCTTATTTTAGATGGCATGCCATTAAAAGTGGGCATGTTGTACAAAGAGTAGTATAGCGTACACTCACATTGATCCTAGTTAAGTAAATAAATATGTCGTTGATCTTAACCTAGATCAATTGATCTCAGTTTAATAATTTAAACTTTGTTATTTACTTAACTTAGATCAATGGCAATGGCATCATTCATCCGCACTTTTGCAGTACAGAAAACAATAATCTATGAAAACAAATTTTAAAAGTAGAAGAAGATATGTAGGTGTATCCCTATTTATGATAGCCTTATTTATTTCTTTGGGAGCAGTTGCACAATCGACACAAACGCTCCGCGGAAAAGTGGTCGATGAAGTAAGTAAATCTCCTCTTATTGGTGCAACCGTTCAGGTGGCAAGTGCTGCATCAATAGGCGCAACAACGGATGTTGATGGGAATTATTCAATTGCCAATGTGTCATTGGGTAGGCAAACGATTAGGGTATCGTATTTGGGTTATGAAGAACAGACAATCCCTAATGTTATTGTTACTGCTGGTAAAGAAGTTGTGCTGAATTTAGCTCTTACGGAAAGTATCAGGCAATTGGATGAAGTGGTGGTAACAGATAACCCAAATAGCGATAAGACAGCTACCAATAACGACCTTGCTGCGGTAAGCGCACGCTCTTTTAATGTTGATGATACAAAACGTTACGCAGGAGCATTAGGCGACCCCTCGCGCATGGCGGCCAATTTTGCAGGTGTAGTTGGCGGCAATGATTCACGTAACGACATTGTAGTGCGAGGTAATTCGCCTACAGGAATGCTGTGGCAACTTGAAGGTTTGAACATACCTAATCCTAATCACTTTGGCGCGCTAGTAAGTACGGGCGGCCCCGTAAGTATGCTCAACGGCAACAATCTCGATAAGTCGGATTTTATTACTAGTGCTTTCCCCGCGCAATATGGCAATGCGGTAGCAGGTGTTTTCGATATTAAGCTGAAGGAGGGGAACAATCAAAAGCTAGAGAAGCTAGCGCAGATTGGGTTTAATGGTTTCGAGCTTGGGCTTGAGGGGCCGCTATCAAAAAGTAAGAGAAGTTCTTTTATTATCAACTACCGGTATTCAACATTGGGAGTTTTTCAAAAACTTGGAATCGAGTTTGGTACAGGGGGCAACACGCCCAACTATCAAGACTTAAATTATAAATTCACTTTCCCAGGAAAGAAGAATGGAAAATTTGTTCTCTTCGGAATCAATGGCAATAGTTCTATTGAACTGTTGGGCAGTAAAACAGACTTGACCAAAAGCTCAAGCGATCTGTATGGAAATGAAAATCAAGATTCATATCCTACCTATGCAACTAACATAAATGGTATTAGTTATGAGAGTAACCTATCATCAAAAACCTTTGCAAAAGTAACATTGGGTTACAGTTCTACCGATGAATCGTTTACGGCCGATTCGCTTACGCGGAATGCTGCCTTAGCGGTAACGGGTAAGTTCAAACAAGCTGAGTCTAAATTTAAAACCAACAAAACCTCTTTTGTATTTTATACACGCACCAAATTCGATTCTAAAAACTCGATTACGTCCGGTGTTTATATGGATTATCTTTCATTTGATTTATTCAACAAAGACTATTTCGCCAACGTGAATAAAGACACAGTGCGTGTAAACATTAATGAGAATAACGTGCTTACTCAAGCTTACTCGCAATGGAAGCATCGCTTTAGTCCACACTTTACTTTGGGTGCAGGCGCGCATCTGCAAAACTATAGTCTCAATGGCCAAACCGTGGTAGAGCCACGCGCCAGTTTCACGTATCAAATCAATGGATCACAATCGTTGAGTGTCGGTTATGGACTTCATCACCAAGCTCCCTCAATTTATACATCATATGTTCAAGCGAAGAGTACCACTGAGAAAGGCTATCCTAACAAAAATCTAAATTTTATCGAAAGCAATCATTATGTACTTACCTATGATTTGAATTTTTCTGAAAGCATGAGATTGAAAGCAGAAACGTATTATCAACAACTAACCAACATTCCAATAGAGAGAAAGCCTTCTGCTTTTTCGGCCATTAATACAGGCACAAGTTTCGCACCATCAGACCGCGTTGATTTGGTGAGCAACGGTACTGGAACTAACTATGGAATTGAACTTACGCTGGAACGCTTTTTTAGCAAGGGCTATTACTTTTTGATAACAAGTTCTTTGTTCGATTCAAAATACAAGGGCAGTGATAATGTAGAACGCAACACTGTTTACAACACAGGATATGTGTTCAATGCCTTGGCGGGAAAAGAATTTAGAGTGGGTCGAAACAAAAATTACCTTACGTTTAATATTAAGGCGACAACTATTGGAGGCAAGTATTTAACGCCATTAGATTTCAATGCATCTAAGAAGAGAGGTTATGCAGTGTATACCGAAAGCAAGGCGTGGAGCGAAAAGCAAAATCCTTACTTTAGAATGGACTTTAGAATAGCTTATCGGAAAGAATACAAGCGAAGCACGTTGGAGTATTCATTAGACTTTCAAAATCTAACAGGCAACCAAAACATATTTTTGCAAAACTATAACCCGCGAACAAATACTATTGTCAATCAATATCAGCAAGGTTTTTTTCCTGTGCCGTATGTAAGATATACTTTCTAGCGCAATCAATAATATAGAATCAAAAGCCATTTGGACTAGTTCAAATGGCTTTTTTTATAAAAGCTGCTGAAGTGCCCCTTTTGTATATATCATTTGTAACCCCTCCGACAAAACAGTGATTAGCTTTAACCTCAATTGCAATCATTTCCGTTACAATTGTCAAATTGCATGATTATGAAAAACATACTATTCGTTCTTTCGCTGCTCATCGCTGCTTCATTTGCTTCCATTGCGCAAACAGAAGCCAGCCGAAAGAAGAACTTTAACATTAAACAATCCTTGGCTATTCAAGGTTATGATCCTGTTAGTTATTTCGACTCAAAACCGAAGGAAGGAAAAGAGTCCATAAAATATAATTACAAAGGAGTGACCTATCAATTTGTGAACGAAGCTAACCTTAGCAAATTTAAGGCTTCGCCTGAAAAATACGAACCTGCTTATGGTGGTTGGTGTGCCTATGCAATGGGTGCAAATGGAGAGAAGGTTAAAGTCGACACTGAGACCTACAAGATTATCGATGGCAAGCTTTACTTGTTTTATAATTTTTGGACTAGCAATACTTTAAAGGATTGGAACAAAGATGAAAAGGCACTAAAAGAGAAGGCCGATAAGCAGTGGAATAAATATGCTGAGTAGCCGTGATTTTGATATTTAGTTTTATCCCTTTAAGTTTACTGTATGCAATTGGTTGAAACATGTGTTAAGATACTTGGGCAGTTACAAGATTTTGTTCTGCAAGTAAAAGAACAGGATTTTTCGAAGCCAAGCGAAACCTTGAGCGGTGCAACGCTAGGCCAGCATTTGAGACACACCCTAGAGTTTTTTATTTGTTTGGAAGATGGGTTTCAAAAAGGAATGGTGAATTACGACAATCGCGTTCACGATAAATTAATCGAGAATGATAAATACATCGCTCTCAATGCAATTCATAAAATAAGGGAATTTATTTCAGTCCAAACAACGGATAGAGAAATGCAATTGGAAGTTGGCTACACGGGCAATCATGCTGATTGTGTTATCATTGCTACCAATTATTTCAGAGAATTATCTTACAACATTGAACATGCTGTGCATCACATGGCCATTATGAAAATTGGTATCAAACAAGTGGCATACTACATACAACTTCCGTTGGATTTTGGTGTGGCCGCTTCCACAATTCGTTATAAAGAGGAAACTGCATCGGTAATAAATAGATGACCTTCTTTAAGGAAATTCTAAAAACAAAATTTTTTATAAAATTACGGAGTTGGGAGTATTGGCCTTTTGGCATACTTCAAGCGCCCCTCTTTCCATATTGGCTTTGGCTATCATTAAAATCGCGTTCTATATTTTTCTTCTCCGCTTCTAACCCTGGTATTTTAATGGGAGGCATGTTTGGTGAATCTAAATTTGAAGTGCTCGAAAAAGTGCCATCGACAGTAAAGCCAAAAACACTTTTAGTAAAAGTGCCAACAACGCTGGAGGCCCTGATATTGTTGATTGAAGAGCAAGACCTTTCATTTCCATTGATCTTTAAACCCGACTTGGGCGAGCGAGGTTGGATGGTGAACATCATTAACAACCAACAAGAAGCTCTGAAATATTTGCAGCAGATCAAGTTAGATTTTATAGTCCAAGAGTTGGTTGATTTGCCATTAGAGTTCGGTGTATTTTATCTTCGATATCCAAGCGAAAGTTTAGGACGAGTGGTATCAATTGTAGGAAAAGAAATGCTTCATGTAATTGGCGATGGCAAGCAAACGTTAAAACAATTGATTGAGACTAATGATCGCGCCAAGCTTCAATGGTTGATACTGAAAGAAAAATACACAGGTCAACTGGAAGTCGTGCTGCCAGCTAATCAAAAGAAGGAATTAGTTTCAATTGGTAATCATTGTTTGGGCACCAAGTTTTTAAATTACAATCACCTTATCAATCCCACGCTTTCAAAATCGTTCGACCAAATCAGCAAGCAGATCGAGGGTTTTTATTTTGGAAGATTTGATTTGAGAACTTCATCATTAGAAGCACTTGAAGTTGGCGATGTGAAAATTGTAGAACTCAATGGATGTGGGGCCGAGCCTGCTCATATCTACGACCCTGCATTTTCATTTTGGGAAGCTATCACCGTGTTGTTTACTCATTGGAATAACATTTATCGCATCAGTGAAGAGAACTATCGAAGAGGGATTCCGTATATTTCGTTTCGCGAAGGTAAAGCCCATTACAAAAAATTTAAGGCGTTGACTTCATCGCAATAGATGGAATATATATACGTTTTTGCAGTTGGTTTTTTCTTTAGTTTCATAGGCTCTATTCCACCCGGTACCCTCAACTTATGTGTGCTTCAGCTGGGGTTGGAAAAGAAGATAAATATCGCTCTCCGATTTTCGTTGGCTGTCGCCATTATTGAGTATCCCTATGCGTGGATCGGTGTTGAGTTTGAGCATTGGGTAACCGGATCGCCAATGGTTGTAAAGAATTTTCAGTTAATAACGGCCGTGGTTATGCTGGTGTTAGGCACATTAACTATTTGGACAAGTAACACACCCGTTAAAGCTATCGAACGATTCAACGAAAGTGGTTTTAGAAGAGGCATAGTGTTGAGTATACTTAACCCGATGGCCATACCTTTTTGGATTGGGATAACCGCTTACTTAAAAGCACAAGGCTGGTTATCACTTCCAGATAAAATTCATCTGCACATTTATGTATTGGGTACTGCTTTTGGTGTGATGACCTTGCTGCTAATATTTACTTATTTGGCGAATAAATTTGCGGGCTACATTCAAAATAACCGCATAGTTAAATTGGCGCCTGGCGTTACTCTGCTGCTACTAGGTATTTATGCAATGATAAAGTACTTGTTAGAGTAGCTTGCTAGTTTCCTTAAATCTAAAGCAACTTTTCAGATGATCATTCACCAAGCCGCACGCTTGCATGTGCGCATAGATAACGATGCTGCCAACAAATTTAAAACCGCGCTTTATTAAGTCTTTGCTCAATGCGTCCGATTCTTTAGTAGTGGCGGGAACGTCTTTTAATGTTTCTCTTTTACTTACTATTGGTTTGTTATTTACGAATCCCCAGATATAGTTATCGAAGCTGCCAAATTCTTTTTGAACGTCAAGAAAAAGCTTGGCATTAGTTACAGCCGCAAATACTTTTAATCTGTTTCTTACAATACTTGGATCGAGTAAAATCTTTTCCAACTTAGCTTCTGTGAATTTGGCAACTTTCGTTGGATCAAAATCCGCGAATGCTTTTCTATAACCATCTCTTTTTTTTAGAATGGTAGACCAGCTCAACCCAGCTTGTGCACCCTCTAAAATTAAAAACTCAAAATGGACTTTGTCATCGTGTACAGGCACGCCCCATTCTGTGTCATGGTATTCTATGTATTGCTCAAACCCCAAGCACCAAGGGCAGCGATTTACTTTTGAAATCATTTTTAAAAGTAAGGATTGTAGTTATAATATCTTTACCTTCCTTGTATAAAATATCTTTATCATGAAGAAACTCATTACAGTTGCGTTGCTAGCTTTCATCTTTAATAATTTGCTAGCTCAACAAATTGATTTCGATAAAAAATTAAAGGACTTAGGTGTTGTGCTTTTGCCGCCAAGCAAGCCAATTGCAAATTATGTAAAAGCCGTACGCACAGGGAATCTAATTTTTATATCTGGTCATGGTCCATCTAAACCAGATGGAAGCATAACAGCAGGAAAAGTAGGCAAAGACTTAACGCTTGAGCAAGGCTATGAAGCGGCCAAACAAACAGGCGTGTCAATTCTTTCCACTTTAAAGAATGAACTAGGCGATCTTAATAAAGTGAAGAGAATTGTAAAAGTATTGGGCATGGTTAATTGCACGGAGACTTTTGGCGATCAACCCAAAGTTATCAATGGCTTTTCGGATTTAATGGTCGCTGTTTTTGGAGATAAAGGAAAGCATGCTCGCTCAGCTGTTGGCATGTATGCGTTACCTATGAACATGGCCGTAGAAGTAGAGATGGTGGTGGAAGTGGAATAATCAATCTTGAATGTGAAATTTACTTCATCCACTCAAACACTTGATAATGCTCGCCATTCATACCGAGCTTGGTGTATACTTGTTGAGCAGGTAAGTTGGTTCTATCCACATATAAACGGATGCCTCTATAATCCGCGGAAGCGTTTACCAATTGCTGAATATGTTCGTACATTTTTTTGTACACACTTTTGCCTCGATGATCTTTGTGAATATAAACAGATTGAATCCATAACACTGTTCCATTGCGCCAGTCGCTCCATTCGTAAGTTGTCATCAAACAACCAATAATCTGTTCGTTTTCTTCGGCCACATAATAATTTCCCTTGGCGGGATCATTGAAAAGATTCTCAACACCTTTAATCAAGATAGATTTATCCAACTGAATATTTTCTGTTTCAAGTGCCATCGCCAATTGAAACTCAACGATTGACTGCAAGTCAGAAATAGATGCTAAACGAATTTTCATTACAATGCCCCATCTAGATCAGCAATCAAATCATTCACATCTTCAATGCCCACCGATAGCCGCATTAGTTTATCTGAAATGCCAGCCGCCTTTCTTTCTTCTGCAGAAAGCTTAGCGTGCGATGTATGCACGGGCATGTTGATGGTTGACTCCACCCCACCAAGGCTTACAGCGCGCTTAATATATTTCAGCTTGTTCATTATTTTTTTTGGGTCGCCTTTTACATCAAACGATAACATACCGCCAAAGCCACCTGGCATTTGTTTCTTTGCTAGGGCATAATCAGGATGGCTTTTTAGGCCAGGGTAATTCACTTTTACAACGCGCGGGTCGGTCTCTAAAAATTTCGCGATGGCAAGGGCATTAGTGTTTTGTTGTTTTACACGCAGCACAATTGTCTTTAAGCTTCGCTCAACTAAGTAGCAAGTGTTGGCATCTAAGCTACCACCAAAATGCAAGGCGCTTAATTTTATTTTGGCCGTAAGTTTCTTTGATGCTATTACAACACCACAAGCCAAATCGCTATGGCCACCAATGTACTTGGTGCCACTGTGGGTTACAATATCAATACCCAAATCAATAGGGTTTTGGTTTACGGGCGAAGCGAAGGTGTTATCAATAATGGTTACCAGTTTATGCTTTTGGGCAATCTTGGCGACACCGGCAATATCCGTTATTTTCAATAGGGGGTTAGAAGGCGTTTCGATATAAATCACTTTTGTATTCTTGCGAATGGAGGCCTCAAAGGTTTTAAGGTTGGCCACATCTACCATGCTATATTCAATGCCATAGCGGTTCAGTTCGTTCAATGCTGCGTGGTGTGTGCCACCGTACAAATCATTCTGAAAAAGAATGTGGTCGCCCTGCCGCAGCATGGCGAACATGGCTGTCATAATAGCGGCCATACCCGAGCTGAACATCAGGCCATCTTCTCCATTCTCGAGCGCGGCTAGTTTTTCAACAGCTGCCTTTTGGTTTGGCGTGTTGTAATAACGTGGATATAAAACTTCGCTATCATAATCGTAAGCCGATGAGGTATAAATGGGCGTAACCAACCCCTTGTAGAGCGGATCGCCATGCGAGCCTGTGTGCACACTCTGTGTTAATTTTGAAATTTTTCTATTTGCCATTATTATGTTTTTTCACGAAAGGCAATATTAGCAAGATTTTGGAATTTTGATTCATCGATGTTTAGCTAATATAAAAATTACCACAATACACTGGCACAAAATCGTATAGAGTAAAACTTTGTGTCTTTATTTCCTATGGCAATAAATAGTATTGGGCTTTCAGATTTAAGATTTACTATTGCAACGAGTAGGCATGTGTTATGGAGAAAATTAATCTTTGTGTGGTGGACGATCACACCCTTTTTAGGCAAGCGTTGATCTCGTTGCTCGTTAGCTTTAAGCGCATTGGCACTATTGTGGATGCTGCCAATGGGCAGGCCTGCCTCGACTTGATTAAGAAAAGCGCAATTCCACCCGATCTTGTGCTGCTAGATCTTGATATGCCCGTGCTGAATGGGGTTGAAACTGCTGAGATACTGAGGCAAAAATATCCCGATGTAAAAATCATCATACTTACCATGCACGACAACAGCAAGTACATGATGCACATGATTGAGATGGGCGTGCATTCATTTATGTTGAAAGACTGTGGTGCCGATGAATTGGAGCGTGCCATCAACTCGGTAATGGACAAAGATTACTACCACAACGATTTGATGGTGGCTATGATGAGGCGCAGCGTGAAATTAAAAAGCGAACGCCCTTCCTTTAGTAAGCTGGGCGAACTGACGGACAGAGAGCGTGAAATCTTCATGCTCATCTGCTCCGAAATGAGTTTAAAAGACATTAGCACTAAGCTATCCGTGGCCGAAAAAACCATTCAGGCACATAAAGCAAACATCCAAAAGAAGCTGAACTTAAAAAATACCGTGAGCATGATAAAATTTGCCTACGACAACGGATTTATCGACTAATTCCATCTAGGGATAACCCTATTTTTCTAGGGTTATCCCTAGACCAAAACATCAAAAATTAATCCCAATCACGCTTTCGCGGAAAAGAAGGCGGTTTTTCACCTCTTTTTTCAAAATCGTTTAGTTTCCTTTTCTCCAACTTGTTGGCAGCTAAAAGGAAAATACAATGAGCGATTACATGAAAGTGTTGCTGGTGCACAGAGAGCCAGAAGTGATAGCCGAAGTAAAAGGTTTTTTTGGCCACGCCATAGTGCACTATGCTAGCGATGGAGCCGATGGCCTTTTTGCTGGCCGCATGGAAGAGTATGATATTATAGTGGCTGCGCTCGATCTGCCCCTGATTTCCGGTATGGAAATGGTGCGCGCCCTGCGCAACCTAACGCAAAACAATAAGACCCCCGTTATTTTTATTGGCAACGGCACCGAGTCTGACCAATGTAAGGCATTAATTGTGCGCTTGCGAGCTGGTTATTTTTTAAGAGAAGAATTGACAGAAGATGATTTTCGTTTGCTTGGCAAAACGCAAAGGCAGAGCTGAATATAGTGTAGCGAGCCAGAACGATTTAAGCGGATGTAAACACCACGCTCCCAAAAGTTGAAACGCACTCTTAAAAACTCGAAACGTAACCCTCGGATTTGAAAACGAAAGCAAGATATAGCCACACCAAGTCAGCGTTTAAGCAGACCACACTAGCAGATTTGAAAACCCTTACGGGGGATTTGAAAACGGAGCCTTGGTTTTGTAAAACGGAATGCCTAATTCCATAAAAAGCCCCAAAAACCCAACCATTCTCACTATTTACTTTTAAACCAACACAATTATGTCAAAAAATGGACCCTTCCCCCGCCAAGAAAGTGAACTAAACCTCTACTTTCAGCAGTCAGGTGGTTACTTGCAAACCAATGCTGCCCGCTTACTTGTTTCGGCCACTAACCTAGCCAACTTAGTTGCAAGGCTTACCGCTTGGAATGGCACTTACCCAATCTCTCAAAATCCTGATACTCGCACCAAAACAAGTATCGATAATAAGGATTCTGCCAAAGATGATTTGCTGGAAACATTGCGAGCGATTTATGACGACATACCCGAAAGTGCCCTAACCGACCAAGACCGTAACACCTTGGGCATAACCGCCCGCAGTACTAACCGAACGCCAACACCGGTGCCCACAACAAAGCCAATAGCACAAGTTGACACTAGCAAGCGGCTAGAACACACCATAAGCTTTACCGATGAAGATGGAAGCTTGGCTAAGCCCGAAGGTGTGCGTGGTTGCCAGATATGGATGAAGCTGGGCGATGTACCCAAAGACCCCAAAGAGCTAACTTATATTGCTACTGACACCAAAACACCTTATGTGTATCATTTTGATGGGGTAGATGCAGGCAAAGCCGCCCACTATTGGCTACGCTGGGAAAACACCCGTGGCGAAACTGGCCCGTGGAGCGATGATGTAATGGCTACAGTAACGGGGTGAGGGAGTAGATTAGGAAAGACTTGACCTATTGGCAACAATTTTAAAAAAAGCACAGTAAAGCATTACATACCTTAAAAATAAATATGGACAAAGCCAAGTTTGGACTTTTGTAAGCCGAAACAAATTGGTGAACATAGTTAGCCCATTATACGATCTGGTAACACGGGAGACCATAGATTAGTAAGATTGGATTGACCCAACGACAATTCAAAATGTATAACTATAACATGCTGAAAATGAAGATTGTAGAAAATTTGGAGTTTCGCCTAATAACATAAATCTTTGTGTTGGGTGCAATACAAATAAATCGATGAGACTTATCATAATTACCATATTTTTTGTACTATCTGCTTGTGACAATCATTCAATTCATGACAAATTTGACAATGTAAAAACAGTGCATGTTGACTCTCTGTTTCGAAATACAATTGAGAAAGAATTTGCAGGTCAGATAGGTCAAACTTCTGAATTCTTAGGTGGTCTAATTCCTAAATATCCGATTGTAAAAGTTGAAACTACTTGTTTCGGCACTTGCGACAAAGAATGGCAGAGCGAAGGAATGTTTTGTTTTTGCTCAAGCTATGTGGTGAATATCAAAGGTAAATTAAAAAAAATAGCGGATAGGTTTGAGCTACGAGAACTTTATGCTCCAATAGAAAATTATCAGGAAGCACTTAGTTATGCAATAATCATGACAGACAATTATCCGATTTTTGACAAGTCCACTTTCAAAAAGGAATTCACTTATTTTAAATCAAATATAAAAACTTCAACTGTAATGGAATTTGAGGGAGGTTATTATGTAAGCCTATTTGACTATAAATTATTTGGGTGCGGAGAACATCCATACTACACTGTTTTGTACTTAGTTACTAAAGACGGACAAATTACAGAAGTTAATAGAGATAAAGCCTTTAAAGATAAAAATACAGACGCGTTGTGTGTGGACTAATTGTACTGCACCCAACATCATATTTATTCTAAAAGGGGGTTTGTTGGCAGGTCGTTGTTTGTTTCTCCTGCGTAGCTTGCTTCGGGGGATAGTTTCGCAGTTCAATCGCCCCTTTCATCATAAATATGAAACGTTACCGCCAATATTAAAGACGACATGATACGACTTAGCTTTATCTTTTTAATTTGTATAATTTCAGCTTGTTCGACAGACCGACCTCAAGAGACATTTCCTATTGAATTTGTTCTAAAAAACTCTATAGAACAACAAAATAAATTGCCAATAGGAAATTTAGGCAAGTATAAAGCAATAGACACTGCCTTTGTTAAAAAGTGGTTCGAAGGGTTACCTATTCCAGAGTTTGACAACAAAAAATTGAAATGTGACCAATATTTAAACGGTTGGTATTTCATAGACCATAGACAAATAGATGACAAAATTGTTTTTTCAATATTAGGTAATGGCGAGGCAGGCATTCTTGATTTATATTATCTCACTTACGACACTGTGAGTAAAAAAGTAGTTACAATTAATTTTTTAGTAGGGTCGTACGGAGACGAAGGCTACTATAAAGACAACCAGGTTGAGTGGACAGACAAAAATTCAATACGAGTAACATCCAAGGAGGTTAATGTAGATGACATTTCCGATTCTATAAAAGTATCGAAAAGAGACAGCTTCATAACATTATTTAGTTATGCAGACAGACCATTTAAAGCAAAGGAAGTATTTAGACACTCAAAAGTTGACACGACTAGGGCTAGATAATACTGGCGGTAACACGGGTTTTGCGCTCCGCTGTTCGACATGTTCCGTAGGGCATGTCGAACTAAAGATAAAGGGGCATTTGTAATGCCATAATATGTTTGAGGTTGCGATCATTATGGAACGAGAAACGGGCTTTTAACTTTATCGGAAGATGCATTGTAGAAATGAATTATTGCAGATTACAAATCT
>JBBRBQ010000002.1:0-307403 GCA_038205685.1 Cytophagales bacterium
CTATCCGTAATCCTCTTTTGAATTACTGACTCCAACTCTTCCAAATTTATCCCCTAAAAACTCGTCCGTCTTTAAAAGCTCTTTCTCCTCATCCCTCCTCTCTCCTTAGCCCCCTACACCGTTTTGGGAGTGCAAAGGTAACTACTGTTTACACATTTGCAAATAGTTGTTGAAAAGTTTTTTTGATGCGGCAGGGATAGAAACGGAAAGCCCGAAGTGTGATGGGCTGTGTGGCTGGCGGACTTGCAGTGGATAGCCCGATCACAAGCCTCTGTCTCAGAGGTTTGTGAGCCGCCCAAACCTAACCTCCTGCCACCTCTACAAAGGCGAGGGTGCGACTGTAGCCCTTCTAATTCTTTTTCTTTTTAAAGATTGGTACGGTGCTGCAAGGTTCGCCAAACATTATGCTATTGGCCACTAGTAAAAGTTTATCGGTTGCGTATACATAAGCGGAAATTGGAACTTCTACTTTACTGCATCCTTTAATTACCACTTTGGAATGCTGATATTGTTGCCAATTGACATTTTTGAGTTTATCATTAAACAACTCACTTTCAAGCTCTTCTATCGAGCCGAAGTTGATTTTTGCTGCAAAAGGTTGAAGTGCCGCAGTTAGCAACATGAATGCCCAAGTGGGAACAATGGCATCGGCAGAGCATGTAATAGCCACATATTTTTTGTTGTAAGTATGCCATGGATGATTTTTAATAAAATCCCGAAAATCTTTTTCGCGAAGGATGATTTCTTGAAATAGACAATCTTTTAAATCGAAGAGAACTCTTTCACCTGGAGTATAATATTCTTCTAAGTCGAATGTGACAAGAGGACTGTTTGTAACATGGTTGAAAATGGCCTCACCCCCTAGCCCCCTCTCCAAAAGAGAGGGGGTAACAGATTCTAGAGAATCATCTATTTTATCGATACTCATATATTTTATTTAACAAGTTCTGCTTAAGCTTTGTCAACACTAAACTTTTTCTTTTGGTTTTTTAACCAGAAATTCTTTCAAATACAATGGCTCGAATGAAGCAAGGTTTTCGAGTTGGGAAAGCTCAAATTTTTTGAATGCCGAATATCCCATACTGGCAGCAGATGGAGAAACACCATCCAAAAATACAGCATTTGGATGGTTGATAGGGCTTTTGCATTTGACTGATCCATTGCCAAAAAAATAAACTGATCCCAACTCAAGCTGATTCTTAAATGTATTTTCATCCACCACGGTGGCAGAAGTTGGTTCAATAATTTGATTGTGTTGATTCATCAAAAGGCAATAGACTTCCATCCTTCGTGCGTCAATCATGGGGCAAAGAACGCCTTGCACTCCGTTGGATCTTACTTGGTGTGCCATTAGCTCAAGCGTGTTGATAGAAATCAATGGAACAGAAAGTGAAAAGCACATTCCCTTCGCTAAGGCAACGCCAATTCTTAGACCTGTGTAGGAGCCAGGGCCAGATGAAACCGCAATAGCAGCAATATCTTTTTTGCTTGTACCACTTATATCAAATAAGTCGCGAATTATGATGGCCAATTTGCTTGAAGCTGACTGCGGGATATGCAACTCGGCCGATGCAAGAAGCTCGCCTTTGCTATGCAGCGCGGCTGAACACACGGTGGTTGATGATTCAATGGATAGAATAACAGCCATTACTGTGTTAGGAGGATTTTTCGATAGGAAGTTGAGTCGCTAAGAATCTTTTTTGCGGCTGCTATTTCTATATCGCGGCTCAATGAGGCTTCTACTAACCCTTTGTCGAGTCTATAATGAAAGGCAATTTGTTGCTCAAGCACATGAATAATTTCATCTTTAAATCGCACAAAATCATTGGCTTTGTTTTGTTCCACTTTTGCTTTTAAAGCAAGCAATTGGGTTTGAAGATTTATTAACGTCTGTTCCTTTTTAGAAGATTCTATCAACAATGTCAATTGCTTTTCGAGTTCGGTGGGGTAGCTAATCTTCTTCTCCTTTACCCAAGAAATAAATTTATTGTAATCGGGATCACTTATCTTAAAATTGATAAGTGATGTTGGGATAGTTGGATGCTCTCCACAAAAAACGGAAGCATATTGAAAAATTAAGCCTGAAGAAATAAGTGATACAGCTACTGGCGATAATTCGGAATCTGAAACAGCAATATCAGGATCGAGGCCGCCACCATCAAAGACTTTTCTACCTGCCTTGGTTTTAAATTCCGCTTTAAGCGAATCGGCAAACTTGTTGACGGTGCCATCCGTTGCACGGTGTGCATAATCGAGCGCTTGAATGCACCTTCCGCTAGGAATATAATATTTGGCCGTGGTTATTTTGATCTGTGCATTGTAAGGAAGTTGCCTTGTAGTTTGCACCAACCCTTTTCCAAACGTTTTTTGCCCGACCAAAATGGCGCGGTCATAATCTTGCAATGCGCCAGCCACAATCTCGGAAGCAGAAGCACTATTGCCATTGATTAAAACGGCTAGTGGGATTTGCGTATCGGTAGGTTGATTTAGCGTTATATAGGATTTATTCCACTCTTGCAGTTTGCCTTTGGTTGATACTATTTCTTTTTCTTTTGGAATGAATACATTGGCTATATTCACTGCTTCATGAAGCAGCCCTCCTGGGTTGTTGCGCAAATCTAATATGAAACTTGTCGCGCCCTGTTCTTTCAGTTTTATCACAGCTTGTTCCACTTCTTTGCCAGCACCTGGCGTAAAATCATCGAGTTTAATAAAGCCAATTGAATGCCCAATAATTGAAGCGAAGGAGACGTTATTAATTTTTATTTTTTCACGAATAAGCTTAAACGTAATGGGATTTGACTGTCCCAATCGTTTTACAACCACTTCAACGGGTGTGTTGGGTTTGCCTTTTAGCATGGCACTTGTTTCGGCTGTAGATTTACTTTCAACATTTTTTCCGTCAATAGAAAACAATTCATCGCCTACTCTTATCCCACCTTTAAAGGCGGGGAATCCTTCATAAGGCTCGGTCACAATTGTTTTGCTGTTGATAATGCCTATTAATGCGCCAATGCCAGCATATTGCCCGGTGGTTTGGATGCTGAATGCCTCCATGCTTTCTTCAGGAATATAATCGGTGTAGGGATCGAGTGATTCCAACATGGCAGCAATGCCCGTATTTATTAACTTTCGAGGCTCTACCTCATCTACATAATAAGCATTCACTTCTTTAAAAAGTGTGGAGAAAATATCGATGCTTTTGGCGATCTCAAAATATTTTTCGCCAGGAGAAACAAAAGCGAATATCAAAAATAATAGACCAGAGGTAAAAGCTAACTTGAAAGCTTTTGAAAATCTTCTCTTGGTAATTTTATTTTCGATCATAAGTCAACTTGCTTTCTCATTTCTTTTAACGATCATTTCGTTGGCACGGATGAGCTTTTCATGAATGATGGCAGAGGGCAAAATTTCTTTCGCCACATAAATATAAGCAAGCAGCAGCTTTTTAGGAATAACAAGTATTTCTTTGTTGAGACGATACGCCTCACGGATTCTCCTTTTGACTGAATTTCGGTCTACAGCTCGTTTAAAATTACGCGAAGAAACAGAAATGAGTACTTGATGTGTTGTAGCATCCAAGGCAGGATGATCTTTAAACACAATGCGGAATGGGTACAAATTAAAAGAGGAACCCTTTTCAAAGAGTTCCTTTATCCAACTTTCTTTAGTAAGTTTTTCGTGTTTTGAAAATGTATGCTTGCCCATGAGATTACTGATAATCCCCCAAAGGGCAAGTTACAGTAAAACGATTACTTGTGTTTAAGAGTCTTTTCGTCTGAAACGGTAAGTTTCTTGCGGCCTTTTCTTCTGCGGCTAGCAAGCACCCTGCGACCATTGGCAGTAGCCATGCGCTCGCGGAAACCGTGTTTATTTTTTCTTTTCTTTCTGGAGGGTTGAAAGGTACGCTTCATAATGGTAATGATTAACCTCTATTTCTAAAGGGCTGCAAATATGGAAAGGATAAACGGAATTTGCAAAATCTCAATAGTACTTTGGCTAGTGACTTCTTCTTTTTTCTTAATCTGTTAATGAAGTGCCTGTATTAGTCTCAATAATACGGCCTTCGGTAGATTGATGCTCGTTGGAAATTTGATCGATTTCTGATTGATCTTCTAACTTAGATTCCTTAAAAAAATGCTTTTGTCTTAAAAGAATAATTACAACTCCAATAAAAATTGAGGAGTCGGCAATATTAAAGACTGGATCAAAGAAACTAAACTCTTCACCACCTTTGAAAGGAATCCATTCAGGTAATTGGCCGCTAAACAGAGGAAAGTACAACATGTCTATCACCTGCCCGTGAAACCATTTTGTAGGCGATTCAAAAGGGGCATTGTTCAAGAATACACCATAAAAAGTGCTATCTATAACATTGCCTAAAGCACCACCTAGTATCAAGGCCATGCATACCAGAAAGCCACTGTGTACCCCCTTTTTAAACATCTTTATGAGGTAGTATCCAATCCCAAACATGGCAAAAATTCTAAAGAGGGTAAGAGCCAATTTGCCAAATTCATTTTCCCAACGAATGCCGAAGGCCATGCCTGGATTAAGTAGGTAGTGTATTCGAAACCAATCGCCCAATACATTTACTTCTTGATGGATGTACATGTATTTAAACACTAACAACTTGCTGGCTTGATCTATTACAATTACAAATAGTGCTATTAAAAAATATTTTATGACTTTCATTGATTTAGAGTAATTGAACGGGGTAGAGTTTGAATTTGCTATCATTTGTAATAATTGTAAAATTATTATGGATAGCCTGACTAATAACCCAGTTGAGAATTTCCGATTTTTCTACTTCTATATCCATACTCTCAAAGGTATTTATTTTGCAAGTTTAACGAAAACCTCCACTTTAATGGTTGCTTCATCCATCTCTACCTCTGTTGCATTGATAAGCTGATCCTTAAACTCCAGACTCAACGCTTGGGTTTCGGCACAAATGTATTCCTTGAATTCGGTAAGCGCATTGTTTACAGTTCCTTCGGTACTTTCTACTGTTATCCCAATCTTATCTAGCACTTCAAAGCCTTTGTCTTTCCTTATGTTTTGAATACGATTCACAAAATCGCGAGCGATGCCTTCTTTTTTTAGCTCTTCGGTAAGTGTAATATCTAAGGCAACTGTAATGGTACCTTCCGATGCCACAGCCCAACCAGGAATATCTTCAGAACTTATCAACACATCATCCAACACTAAATCAAATTCATTTTTCGTAAGTGCATTTTTCTTTTCAAGGATATTAATTTCTTCTTTGCTAAGCGAGTTGATAACGGCTGACACTTCTTTCATCTTAGCACCATATTGTTTGCCCAGCTTGGCGAAATTTGGTTTCACTTTCTTTACCAACAAATCCGAAGTATCATCAATATATTCAATGGACTTCACATTTACTTCTGCTTTGATGATGTCTTCTACCACTCTCACACGCTGAGCAAATTTTCCATCAAGTACTGGGAGTAAAATCTTTTGAAGTGGTGTACGCACTTTGATCTTACTGTTCTTACGGATGGAATGCACCAATGAGCAAATAGTTTGCGCATACTGCATTGATAGCTCAAGCTCTTTGTTAATTTTTCCATCTACTGCCTTCGTTAATTCCGTATGATGAACAGATTCAAATCTAAGGGGAGTTTTATTTTCAATGGCCTTGCTTCTGATATTATCTGTTAAGCTATGATATAAGAATTCTGCATAGAACGGTGCAATGGGCGACATCAGTTGACCAACCACCATCAAGCATTCATAGAGCGTTTCATAAGCGGCTCTCTTATCATCGTTCATCTCATTGCGGCCTCCGGCAGTAGGCTGCCAAAAACGTTTACGATTGAGACGCACATACCAATTGGAAAGCTGATTGTTTACAAAATCTTGAATAGCGCGCGCTGCTTTTGTGGGTTCATACTCTTCATACGCTGCGGTAACTTCAATAATTAATGATTGCAATTTTGAGATGATCCAACTATCCAAAGGTGTTTGCTTGCTCGAAGGCACATTGTTCATTTCATCCTTAACAAAGCCATCAATGTTGGCGTACAGCGCAAAGAAAGCATAAGTGTTTTTCAATGTGCCGAAAAAGCTACGTTGAGTTTCTTCAATGCCAGCAACATCAAACTTTAGGTTATCCCAAGGTGGCGCATTTTCAATCATGTACCAGCGCACCACATCAGAACCATATTTAGCCAATGCCTCAAACGGGTTGACAACATTGCCTTTGCGCTTGCTCATTTTGTTGCCCTCTTTATCAAGCACAAGTCCGTTGGAGATTACATTCTTAAAAGCCTTGCCGTTGTTGCCAACTTTTGCATTTACTTTTTTGATGTCCTCACTGCTCTCACTTAATAGCACAGCAATCGCGTGAAGCGTAAAAAACCAACCACGTGTTTGATCCACACCTTCAGCAATGTAATCGGCTGGATAAGCCTGTTCAAAAATTTCTTTGTTCTCGAAAGGATAGTGCCATTGTGCGTAAGGCATTGCACCTGAATCAAACCACACATCGATGAGGTCAGTTTCACGATACATAGGTTGTCCATTCGAGCTAACTAAAATTATTTCATCAACGTAAGGGCGATGTAAATCAAATTCTACATTTAAAATATTAGATTTCAGATTTGAGACTCCTGCAGTTTTTGCTTTCTCAACCTCTTTTGATAACTGTTCAATTGACCCAATACAAATTTCTTCCTTGCCATCTGCTGTTCTCCATATCGGCAACGGTGTACCCCAGTAGCGTGAACGTGATAAATTCCAATCCACCAAGTTCTCCAACCAATTACCAAAACGACCTGTGCCTGTCGATTCAGGTTTCCAGTTGATGGTTTTGTTTACGGCCACCATTTTATCTTTCAGCGCGGTGGTTTTAATGAACCACGCATCAAGCGGATAATACAATACTGGCTTATCCGTTCTCCATGAGTGTGGATAGGTATGCTCGTACTTCTCAACTTTAAAAGCTTTGTTTTGTTCTTTAAGTATGATGGAGATAATTACATCCGTGTTTTTATAATCAGGATGCGCTTCGTCTTCATCAGTATAATTTTTCACATAAAAATCATCGGCACCTAAAGGCTTGTGCGTTTTGATTTTGTATTGTGCAACGCCCTCTTGCAATTGCTTGCCAATCTCGGTAACGAACTTGCCTTTCTTATCTACAGTAGGCACTTCATTATTATTCTCATCGAGTACCATTAACGGAGGAACACCATTTTGCTTGGCTACTCGGAAGTCATCTGCACCAAACGTAGGCGAGGTGTGCACTACACCTGTTCCATCTTCAGTAGTAACAAAATCGCCAGCTATAACAACGAAAGCATTTCCCTTATCGTGCAAAGGCTGAACGTAAGGCATCAATTGTTCGTAGCGAAGGCCAAGCAACTCTTTTCCAGTAAATGTTTTTACTATTTCAAAAGGAATCGCTTTATCGCCAGCTTTGTAGTCCCCAAGTTTTAGTGACTGATTCTTCTCAGAAAAATATTTTCCGACAAGGTTTTTTGCAAGGATAACACTAATCGGTAAATGTGTGTATTGATTAAAGGTATTTACCTGAACGTAACTAATTTTTTCTCCGATTGTCAACGCTGTATTAGATGGCAATGTCCAAGGCGTTGTAGTCCAAGCAAGAATGAATACTTCTCGATCTGTCCCTGTGAAGAGAAATTCAGATTTTTCATTTCTAATAACTTTAAACTGAGCAACAACGCTCGTGTCTTTTACATCTTTATAACAACCTGGCTGGTTTAATTCATGCGAGCTTAGACCTGTGCCGTCTGATGGCGAGTAAGGTTGAATTGAGTAACCCTTGTACAGTAATCCTTTATCGTAGAACTGTTTTAAAATCCACCACACCGATTCGATGTATTCTTTTTGATAGGTTATGTAAGGATTCTTTAGATCAACCCAATAACCCATTTTCTCAGTAAGTTCGTCCCACTGATCTTTATACATCATTACCGTTTCGCGGCATTTGTTGTTGTATTCTTCAATGGAAATTTTCTTACCGATATCGTCTTTAGTGATGCCCAATTGTTTTTCTACTTGCAATTCTACTGGTAGGCCATGGGTATCCCAGCCTCCTTTGCGTTTTACCTGAAAGCCTTGCAATGTTTTGTAGCGGCAGAACAAATCTTTCACTGTGCGTGCCATTACATGATGTATGCCGGGAGTGCCGTTGGCTGAAGGTGGCCCTTCATAGAAAGTGAAAGCAGGCTGGCCTTCGCGAAGGCTTACCGATTTTTCAAAAATTTTCTCTTCTTTCCAGAACTTAAGAATATCAGATGCGATAGTGGCAAAATTCAGGTCTTTGTATTCGTTGTACTTACTCACAGGTATAAAAAATAAGGATGCAATTTAGGAAGAATACGGGATTTGGCAGCAACTGAATCCAGCCGATGAACCGCAACTCTCCAAGGTCTTTTTATGGAAGCGAAGAGATCTTGGAGAGTTTATTAATTGTTTTTGGTGCATGGCCAAGCGATAAGTTTGCAAATGATTCGGTGAATTCGTTAATTTTGGTAGTTGGTAAAACAAAAGGATATATGAGAACAATAACCATCAATATTCTAAATGAAAAGGCCATAAACCTTTTGAAGGAATTGGAATCGTTGGATTTGATAAAAATGCTTACACCAAGCGAACATCTTCCCAGTCCAAAAAGGAAGCCATCTGACTACAAAGGCGTAATACCTACTGAGTTAAACGAGCCCATGCAAGAAGGTATCAAGAAGTCAAGAGAAGAATGGCAAAATCGTACCTAGTAGACTCAAACGTAATTATTGATTATTTAAGCAAGAAGTTTTCAGGTTCTGCCGAAAGAAAGCTAGATAACATTTTCAATGAATTATTTCATTTCTCTATTATCTCTCGAATGGAAGTACTTGGATTTAATGCCCCTGATAAAGTACTGGAGGATGTCGCGGATTTCCTTTTAAAAGGTAACATGCACTATGTTACCGATCAGGTCAGTGATCAAACAATAGCCATAAGAAGAATACACCCTAAGTTAAAGCTTCCGGATGCCATTGTTGCGGCAACTGCATTAGTTCATAGCGGTGGCTTACTTACGCGCAATACGGTTGACTTCAAAAACATACTAAACCTAACAGTAGTTAACCCTTGGGATTTTTAGAGCTGCCTGGCGTTTTGATCAGGTAAGCCCTCGAATATGTAGGGAATGTCTTTTTATACCTGGGGAGGCATGGTAGGGTATCTCCCGAGCCATGTGCCATCACTCCCAAGATACTAAAAATACCCCCAGAGACATAAAAAATGCCTCGCTAGACTCATTTCCTATCTTAGGAGATATTTTGAATGCCCTCTTAGGCTGTCTGTATGCTTCGTTGGGCATTCTGGGTATCTCCCGAGGCTAAAAACATATCTCCAGAGATATAAAAAGTATCTTCTAAAAGCAATAAACCAGCTCCATTGACTGGAAACTGGCTTTTAGGCTTTAACTAACTTATTATGAATAGCGATTAACTTATTATTTAACAGGCGTGGGCGGTGTGGTATCGGCCTTTTTGGTTTTGGCATAGTAGGGGGCCATTTCGTCAAGCAGGGGCTGCAGCGAAGGGTCGTCCTTAACTTCCCGCTGCAGGGCATCGTACACCTCGCGGGTGTTGGCCATCATATCTTGGCCAAGCCACACCATAGTGCCGTTCAACTTTTCTTGCAGGGCAGCTAGCTCTTGTTGCAGCTCATACAATTGGCCATGAAACTCCAGGTCTTTAAAGTACTCGGCCACCATAAAAGTGCCTCTCATAATATCAGGCCGAAGCTTCATGGCGTTTATGCCCTTCAATACTTGGTCTTTACTATCGCCCAGGTTTTGACGATCCATGGTCTGTTTTACAGTTATAGGTTTTAAGAACGGCATTTTGGCCTCTAGTGCAGCTAGGCTAGCCTTTATCTCCGCTTTATCGGCATCGCTAAGTACTGCTGAAATTTGATTTAGCATAACAGGGGTGGTTTAAGGTGGATAATTTTAATTGATTGTTATATAAAAATAAAACACAAACAAGCACAAATGCAAGAGCCGGAGGGTTATTTATTTTTAATACATAGGGAAAATGAGAGACTTTGATATTACATTGAGAAACATCTCACTCAAACTCAATCTCGTTGCATTCATGACTTTAGAGAAACGATTACTTACGTACTGGAAGAATAATCTAGCAGATGCTATGCGTGCGTCCGTTGATGTGTCTCCATCCAATTCTTATCAACCTATCGCTGATCCTCTTTATACCGGAAGGATTGAAGAATCTGTTACGAATGTCTTGTTTGAAAACGAAGAGAAAAAGCGGAACAAGGAAAAAGGAATCACGCGAAAAGATAGCCCTGAATGGGAACGGCTGGAAAGAATTTTAATAATATTCTCGCCCTTCAAAGTAAACCCCATTCCTGAAAACCTGCAGTACATGGGAAACAGCAAAAGTCTGTATCCATTTTGGATACCCGCAAACTTGCATAGAACAGGAGAACTTCACGTTCCTGACGAATACTTTCCCTTGATACCGAGAGAATATTTAAGTCCAATTGGTAATGAATTTTACGATTTTGTTCTCAGCTCAGTAGATGAAATTGATCTGGCGGCTGCATTGAAGCGCGAGCCAATCGAAAGCTGGCCTGTATATGTGGAGTACGTTGAAGACATCTTTAAAAAACTTACCGAGCAATCTTTTACTGATTATCATGTCGATGATCACCTGGTTCTACGGGAAACAACCGTAGTCGTTCCTGACAAAGAAGTGGGAGCTGCAATAGCCATCATCGATTTGTATAAACATCTACTGGAAGAAGAAAATCTTCCGCCTTTGCTTCACCAATTTATCACGCTGGATAACCATCAACTTAACCGTGAACCAATAAAAGCAAAAGACTTTATTGAAGGCCATCTGCAACACCTTGGCCAAATGGGTAATCTGTTTCCACTGAGCATCAGCCAGCGAAAAAGTTTATATACCTATTTGGAATCAAGTGCTGCGCTGGTGTTTGCAGTTAATGGTCCTCCGGGAACAGGTAAGACTACTTTATTACAAAGTATTGTGGCGAATGAAGTTGTACTGTCAGCCATTAGAGGAAAGGAGGCGCCCTTAATCCTTGCGTGCTCTGCGAACAATCAGGCAGTGACAAACATTAATGAAAGTTTTATTAAGGCCGACAGTAATCTGACGGATTTAAAAGATCGCTGGCTACCCGACTTCTCCGGATATGCTTCTTATCTCCCTGCCAATGACAAATCGGAAAAAGAACTCGCCAATTTGAATTTCATCAAACTTGGGAAAGCTCCAGGTACTTTCTCTGCTATTGAAACCTCAACTTATGTAAGTCGCGCTAAAGATAGTTATCTGCAAAGAGGTAACGTCTATCTCAGTAAGAATTACCTGCAAGTGCAAGAATTAACAGATGCTTTGCAGCGGGAAATCCTTGAGATCAAATCATCGCTTGAAAATGGAAGCAATCTCTGGAAAAAACTAAGTGAAGCCATCACCAGTTTTATAGTTCACTTTGTCAGCCCCATCAACGATAATCAATACCACAGCATACAATTCTGGAATGAACAAAGACAAGAACTTGAATCATTGGAGGCAAAAGTGAAATCGTATTTTGATCATGAGCCGTTCGTCAGAAAGCTGTTTTGCTTTTTCTCATTTTCGAGATGGATCAAAGAAAGAGAACTGGAAGTAAAAGCAATTTTCAGAAATTTCCAGTTAAATCAAAAGGAACTTAATTATCGATCCAGAATTAATCTTTTAGAATTTCTTCAACAAAAAATAGAAGCTGTTATTGCGATAGAGAACTACTTAAAAAATTGGATGCGCTGGAAGGAAGAGAATAAAATACTTCATAACCCACCGGACAATGAGCAGCTGATGTGGGATATTGAGTACACTAAATTAAAGTCAGATAAAAACATTGGTTATTTCTTTGATGAAGTGGATGTCTCCCTGAGACATAAAGCGTTTCATCTTGCCATTCACTATTGGGAAGGCCGCTGGCTGGACACCATGACTGGCCAACTCAATCGCAAAGAATTGAATAATGGACTTGGTGACAAGATGGAACGATGGAGAACGCGTGCAATGCTTACGCCCTGCTTTGTGAGCACATTTTATATGGCACCGAAGTTCTTCTCTTATTCCAATAGAGTTGGATATAATGATGATAAGACTCCTAAGTGGGAAAGTCCTCCCATGACTTCCTTTATTGATTTACTTATTGTAGATGAGTCCGGTCAGGTAAGCCCTGAAATAGGAACGGCTATTTTCGGACTTGCGAAGAAAGCAGTGATTGTAGGTGACGTGAAACAGATCGAACCTGTATGGAACATGACGCCTAAGATGGACATGGGAAATCTTGTAAGACAAAAAATTATGTCCAATGTCGAAGAGGTGATTCATAGAAAACTGTCTGATAGTGGTTTTCTTAGTTCAAATGGCTCGATCATGAAAATGGCTCAAAACGCTTGCGATATTCTTGATCCATTGAACAAGTTAAAAGAGCGAGGTATGATGCTCGTAGAGCATCGAAGATGTTATGATGAAATCATAGCCTATTGCAATGACCTCGCTTATGAAGGTATGCTGAAACCAATGAAGGGGAAAGCAAGTCCAAGTCAATTGTTTGCACCAATGTTATTAATCCATAGTGAAGGCGGTTCTCAAGTGAATAACAAGGATCGTTCAAACGAAGTTGAAGCTGAGCACATCAAGAAATGGCTTATCACTAATAAATCTAAAATTGAAAATCATTATAACCAAGATAAATCTAAATCTCGCAAAACAATTGAAGATGTCATTGGCATCATTACTCCGTTTAAAGGACAGAAACGTTTATTGGTAAACAAACTTAAGAATGCAGGTTTCGAGGTTGGTAAAATGAAAATTGGAACCGTTCATGCCTTGCAGGGAGCTGAACGAGAAATTATTTTATTCTCATCCGTTTATGATGAAGGTGATGTACCGGTGATGTTCTTTGATCGTGACAATAAACCGAACATTCTAAATGTCGCGGTGTCACGTGCCAAAGAGAGCTTCATTGTCTTTGGAAATGAACTGATATTTAAGCCTAAGTCTAATACACCATCCGGTAAGCTTATTAAGTATTTGGAGAAAGGTAAAGTTTAGCACTTTAATCATACCATCTAGTAACTCAAGAATTTTTAAGTATCTCTTTGGATACTTAGTTGTTGAACTCTTGGGAGAGTTCTTTCACAGCCCGACCTACGATAAATATCCTCCAATACTATTATTCCTTCACCCTTAACTTACTCCCATCTATATCCTCTTCTCCTATCTCACTTGTATCGAAATCATCAATTGGCAAATGCTCACCTTTAATTTTCTTTGGCTTATCAAAGGTCATAATCAATGCTGGTAGTAAAATCAAATTGGTAAACATGGAGATTACCAACGTGGTGGAAGTAAGTACACCCAATGCGACAGTGCCTCCAAATTGAGAAAAAGCAAATACTATAAAGCCTGCAAACAATACAATGGAGGTATAGATAATACTCTTGCCCGTTTCTAAAACACTTTCGGTAATGGAAATTGGAACGAGAAAATTATTTGACATTAACGCTTGCCTATACTTTGCCAAAAAACGAATGGAGTTATCGACAGAAATACCAAACGTAATGCTAAAGATCAATGCAGTGCTTGGCTTTAAGTGAATGCCGAAATAGCCCATGATGCCAGCCGTGATCATCAATGCCAATAGATTTGGGATGAGTGAGATTACAATCATTCTCACGTTGGCAAACAACACGGCCATAGAAAGTGTGATCAAGATAAAAGCCAGCAATAAGCTCTCTTGCAGATTGGCGATCAAGAAATTATTTCCCTTAATAAAAATTTTTGTGGTCCCTGTTACCGTAGCTGTTATTTCAGTTTCGGCAAAAGTTTGTTTTATCTTAGGTTCAATCACTTTTGATACAAGCGAATCCAATTTTTTAGAACCGATGTCAGCAATTTGTAATGTGATACGCATCTTCTGGAAAGTAGAATCAACAAAGGATTTGAACAAGCCGCTGTTATCAGTTTGCCCTTTCATATAGCGAAGTATAAATCCGCTTTCTTGTTTGGATGGAAGAGTATAATAAGCAGGCTTGCTATTATAGAACGCCTGCTTCGAGGCCTTCACCAAGCTTACCACCGAAAGCGGTGGAGACATTATTGTTATTGAGTCTAAGAAGCTTTCAAAGCCATCAATCTTGGCCAAGTTCTTCACATTTAAAATACCTCGCTTCTTTCCCGTATCAACTACAATTTCCATCGGCATTACGCCACTGAAGTTGGCTTCAAACCATTTCAAATCTTTTTTGATTTGGCTTTCTTCTGGAAGATCATCCACCATAAAAGAGATGGACTCCAACTTTAAAATTCCAATTATTGAAATAATGGCAATGGCTGTTGAAGCGATATAAATCAACGCACGTTTTTTGTGAACAATTACATCAATCAATTTTACAAAAGCACCCATGATTTTAAAGTCCAAGTGTTTCATGTGCTTGGGTTCTGGTGCAGGCAGCCACGAGAACACACTCGGTATCATTATCAAGCTTATCAAAAATAATGTGAGTATGTTGATGCCTGCTACAATACCAAATTCACGGAGTATGATAATGTCGGTTGAGAGCAATGTTAAAAACCCGATGGCAACAGTAAGATTGGTGAGAAAAGTTGCCAAGCCCATTTTCTTTACTACCGATGCAATGGCCTTTGTCTTGTCGCGATACTTGGCATATTCAAGATGATATTTATTCAGTAAATAAATAGCATTGGTAATTCCTATCGTGATGATAACGGGAGCAATCAATCCGCTAAGAAGCGTAATCTTAAAACCAAACAACGAGAGCGTGCCCATAACCCACACCACAGCAATGCCAATGATAATCATGGAAAACAATACTGCTCTGAACGAGCGAAAAAACAAGAACATAATGATGCCCGTAACAGCAGCCGTCATGTAGAGAAATAAACTCATCTCGGCCTTCACTTGCACTGCTACTTGACTGCGCACGTAGGGCAAGCCTGCATAACGAAGTTGTATGCCTGTGTCTTTTGTAAACGCACGACCAACAGAATCGATGGCATTGGTAAGGTCGATGCGCTTCGCAGAATTCATCACTTCTTTTTGCACTGAGATTAATATGCGGGTTGCTCCGTTACCTGGATTAATGAGTTGTGAAAAATATAACTTTTGATCGCGAAGTACTGCGAGCAGACTATCTAGCTCGGCTTGCGATTTTATTTCTTTTGGGAAGAGTTCGGAAAGGTAAAATTTGGAATGAGCGGTATCTTTTAAAATTACTTTTAGTCTCGGCAAACTTAATACTTCTGTTACGCCAGAAATTTTTCTGAAGGCTGCGTTTAATCCGCGAAAGCGGTCAAAGTTATTGAGCTTATACACCGCACTATCATGCAGGCCAATGGCAATAATGTTTCCGTCTTCGCCAAATTGTTCTTTAAAATTAGTAAGGAAAACCATGTCGGGGTCGTCCAGTGGAACGGTGCGAGCAAAATCGTAGCTCATCTGCACCTTGCTGGCATAATATCCCATAACAATGGTGATTAGCCCAATGGCCACCATTAAAGGCAGACGGAAGCGGATTATTCCAAGCGCAATTTTATCCCACATACAATTTTAGGCTAAACCGTAATTCAAAAAATGAACGCCAAAGCTAGTGATTTTCGGTGTTTGGCAGGCGATTACTATAAAATATAGAAGCCTCAAGGCGTTAGTTGTTGTTGCCGCTTTCGCGGGATTGAACCCAAGCGATGGGGGATAAATACCGTGCCTTTGGGGATCAATCCCGAATAGTTGGGGTTATATCCCGCGGCTTAGGGTATTGATCCCGTAAGGTGTGGTACTTATACCCAACCCTAGGGTATCGATACCGCGACACTCGGGGAGCATCCCGCAAGGCTGGGGATAGGCCCCGAAAGGTGTGGGGAGAATCCCAAACGTTGAAATTTGGCTTTTCTAGCCTTTAAATTCTGTTTTTGGTCAAACTAACAACTAATCTTTGTTCAAGGATGCACCCAAGGCTTTCGATAATCTCGTGATAAAAGTTGGGTTGCCTCCGCATCGTTTGAAACAATCTTGCCAATTGGATCATAAACAAGAGGTCTGTTCACTTTCATAGCCATATTAGCCAAAATGCAGCTAGCTGTTGAGATATGAGCTTCTTCTACAGTGGCCACTGGTTTTTTGTTTTCAGCAATGGCTTGGAGTAAGTTTAAAAAGTGCTGGCGGGTAGCGGGTGCGGTATGGATTTCAATTCTATCTTCTTTTAAGTCCTCAGGAAATTTTTTTCTTTCATACAACGCATCGCTGTGGATGCGTTTGCCTTCCCCAGTAGGGTAAAAATCATATTGAAACGGACTGCACACCAATGTGCCCTTTTCGCCTATCAGTCTATAACCCCACGGGTATTGTGGGTCATCGGCCACGCCCCATGCGCGGTGCTGCCAAACGCAATTCAGCTCATCAAATTCAAATTGGGCTGTTTGAGTATCTGCAATATTGCTAGCACCTTCTTTTTGAATGTAGATTCCACCGGTTGACGAAATTCGTTTGGGCCACCCTAGCTGCAACATCCAGCGCACCGCATCCAACAAATGCACACACATATCGCCTACAATGCCATTGCTATATTCCATAAAGCCACGCCAATAGCCGCCATGCGGTAGGCCACGATAAGGAAGCAGTGGCGCGGGACCACACCATCTTTCATAATCCAAAAAGTTTGGGATGGGTTGAACCGAAGGATTATTATTAGAACGCATGTGGTAGTAACAAAACATCTCTACGTGTGCTATTTTTCCAAGCAGGCCTTTGTCAACAATGTTTTCTTTTGCTTCAATCAGGTGTGGAGTGCTTCTTCTTTGTGTGCCAACTTGAACAATGCGATTATATTTTTTAGAAGCGGCCACAATAGCTTCGCCTTCCATCACGTCAACACTTATGGGTTTTTGCAGATATAGATGCGCGCCTGCTTTCATTGCATCAATAGCTTGAAGTGCATGCCAATGATCGGGCGTGGCAATCAGCACCATATCAAGCTCATGGTTGGCCAGCATCTGTTGATGATCTGTATACGTTACTGGCTTTGCCTTGGGTTGTCTTTGCTGAATAAGTTGCTTGGCCTGAGCTAAATTGTTTTTATCTACATCACAAATAGCTACCACCTCAACGGGTGAAACTTGCATAAGGCGAAACAGATCACTTTTGCCATACCAGCCTGTACCTATTAATGCGACTTTATAATTCTTTTCAGGATAAACAATATCCATTCCGCGCAAGCCAAGCGAACTAAGAACCAAAGAAGCGGTTGCTCCTCTTAAAAAATGTCTTCTGTTGATGTTGAATGAATCCATAGCATTGTATTCGATTGAAACCTTCAAATTTAAAGTTAAGGTGTTGTTTCGTTATTTCATCAAGTGGTAACAAAAAATTAATATAGAAGTATTGTAGCTAGTACTGTAACATTTTAGGCTTTAAAACGATATATAGGTGGATAAAAAATAATTTAAACGGAGATTCATCCTCACATTTGCCAATTGTTCAAATCATAAACCTGCCAATGAAGTTTTTTACGATCACTATAACATTTCTTTTTTCTCTTTTTTTTCTTTCTGCCAATAGTCAAAGCCTTGATAAGTTCACCATCAACGGCTATATAAAAGATGCTTCCGATGGAGAGGCTTTAATTGGGGCTACTGTTTATATAAAAGAAATAAATAATGGGGCTCTTACCAACGAGTATGGATTTTATTCCATCACTCTTCCCCCTGGCAGCTACACAGTTTCAGTTACCTATCTTGGCTATCTCACCGCTGCTAGGCCAGTAACGCTTGACAAGAATGTACAAGTTAACGTAGAACTTGCTTCCGAAAGCACACAACTGAAAGAAGTAGTAGTGGAAGCAGAAGCAGACCAGCCTACGGTGCGCAATACAGAGATGAGCACCAATCGGTTGGATATTAAAACCATTACTAAAATCCCAACACTGCTTGGCGAAGTAGATGTAATACGCAGTTTGTTGCTATTGCCTGGTGTAAGCACAGTGGGTGAAGGTGCTGCGGGTTTTAATGTGCGAGGCGGTAGCGTGGGGCAAAATTTGATTTTGTTGGACGAAGCACCTGTTTATAATTCATCGCACTTGTTTGGCTTCTTCTCCGTTTTCAATCCAGATGCTGTAAAAGATGTAAAGCTGTATAAAGGTGCAGTGCCTGCGCGTTATGGTGGCCGCTTGGCTTCTATACTTGATGTACGGATGAAAGAAGGCAACAGTAAAAAATTTGAAGCCAGTGGTGGTGTGGGTACCATCTTCAGTCGCTTGGCAATTGAGGCACCGATTATAAAAGACAAGGCTTCCTTTATTATTGCTTTGCGCAGATCGTACATCGATATCTTGGCAAGACCAGCGTTACAGTTTTTAAAAGATGGTGGCGCCTTGAATTTCTATGACCTCACTATGAAAGCCAATTATAATATCGACCGCAAGAACAAGGTCTTCTTGAGCGGATACTTTGGCCGTGATATATTTAAGTTTGATAAAGTACAAGGTTTTGATTGGGGAAATACCACTGGAACTGCTCGATGGAACCATCTCTACAATGAAAGACTATTCTCTAACTTAACATTGGTGTACAGCAAGTATGATTACAACCTTGCATTTGGCAAAGATGAACGCAATAGCTTTAAGTGGAATTCTTCTATCTCTAATTTTATTTTTAAACCACAATTCACCTATTACATCAACAGCGACAATGAATTGAATTTTGGTGGGGAGCTTACTTACTACACTTTTGAACCCGCCAATGCATTTGGCGTAACCAATGGCAAGCCTGTTGATTTTAGTATCGACAAGAAATATAATCTTGAAACATCTCTTCATATCGGCAACAGCCAAAAAATTTCTGATGCACTTTCAATTGATTACGGCTTGCGCTTTTCGCACTTTCAATACTTAGGGCCAGGCACTTCCTATACATTGAATGATACCATTCCTGGAATTAGACGCTCTGTAGTTGAAATTAAAAGTTATGGAAGTGGTGAAACCATTGCACAATATGATAACCTTGAACCACGGCTTTCTTTCAAAGTGCAAACAACACCCTCTAGCTCCGTGAAAGGAAGTTATAACCGGATGGCACAATATCTACATTTAATTTCTAACACCACGGCCAGCAATCCATTGGATGTTTGGAATCCAAGCTCAAACAATATCAAACCACAAGTGGGCGATCAATTTACCATGGGCTACTTTAAAGAAATTGGTGAAGAGAAGAAATATGAATTTTCGTTGGAAGGATATTTGCGCTACACCAAAAATCAGGTAGACTATATTGATGGAGCCGATTTGTTGATCAACCGATTTCTAGAAGCAGATTTGTTGATTGGTAAAGGTAGAGCCTATGGAGTAGAAGCGTATTTTCAAAAGAAGACAGGAAGATTTACTGGTTGGGTAAGCTATACGCTTGGCAGATCAGAATTAAAAGTAGATGGCATCAACAAAGGCGAATGGTATGAAACGCGTTACAACCAAACCCATAACCTTAAAATTGCTGGGTTTTATGATATAAATAAACGGTGGTCTGTATCGGCCAACTTTGCCTTTACATCTGGCACTCCTACAACTTTCCCTACGTCACGTTATGTGGTGCAAGGCGTGTTGATTCCATACAATGCACAAGAAGGTCGCAACAATGTTCATTTACCTGATTATCATAGGCTCGATATTTCATTTCGCTTTGAAGGCCGTAAGACCCACCGCGATGGAAGCATTCGAAAGAATACGGACTATTGGGTATTTGGGCTTTACAATGTGTATGCGCATAAAAACCCTTTCTCAATTTATTTCTCACAAACAGATGCGCGGTTCCCTTCTGGTCAGGCGTTGCAATCACAGGCAACTCAATTGGCCATCATAGGTACCGTTATCCCATCTATTTCTTATAACTTTAAATTTTAATGAATATGAATTTCAATAGAAAATATAAAATAGCTAGTGTTTTAATCATAGCAGGTATTGGTTTTGCTTTTGTTGGTTGTGAGGATAAGATTAACCCAACATTGCAGAGTGCTACTCCTATTTTAGTAGTAGATGCGTGGATCAACAACATGCCCGAAACACAAACAATAGTGCTTACTACTACTCAACCATATTTAGATAATGTGTTGCCCGTGGGCGTATCAGGGGCGACTATAACCATTTCGGATAACCTAGGAAAAGTGTATCAGTTTAATGAGGATGATAAAACTGTTGGAAACTATGTATGGAAACCAACTGGTAATATCGCTTTTGGTAAGATTGGAGCTAGCTACAAACTTAGCGTGAAGCTAAAGGGCGAAACTTTTGAAGCCGTTTCTAAAATGAATCGCACCACCCGAATTGATAGTATTACTTTTGATAGCGATAAAGAAATTGGTGATGCCAAATCAAGAACACGTGGCGAATTTTGGGCTACTGATAATAAGGGAGCGGGTGATTGTTATTGGATAAAAGCATTTAAAAACAGTGTGCTTTTGAATAAGCCATCTGAAATAAATTTCGCTTATGATGGCGGGTTTTCGCCTGGTGGTGGCGACTACCAGGATAGCGTTGTTTTTATTCCACCCATTAGACGAGGCATCAACTCACGTGATAAAGACGAGGCATCAGGAGCAACTGGTAATCTTTCGCCCTTTGTGGATGGAGACTCAATTGATGTGCAAATTCATTCAATCACCTACGCAAGCTTCAATTATCTCAATGAACTCGTCATTCAAACGGAGAGGCCAGGGGGTTTTGCTGAATTATTCTCCAAGCCTTTGGCCAATGTTTCCACTAATATCAAGAATGCCAATCCCAATGGATCGAAAGCGATTGGCTTCTTTAATGTAGCAGCAGTGTCTAGGTTGGGAAAGAGGTATAAGAAGAAGTGATTTAGCCTTCTAATTTTAAAGTCAGAAGGTTAAATTCTTTAGTATTATTTCTTTTCCTCGTTTCACTTTTACAGAAATTGTTTGGCCTTTCTCGAACTTCCCGAGTGCTTCCATGTACTCATTAATATCCTTGATTGGTAGCTCTCCCAATTGCACAATTACATCGCCAGCCTGTATGCCAGCTTTTTGTGCGGGTTTGCCATCGCTTACTCCATCAACCTCTAACCCTTCTTCTTTAGAACTATAGCTGGGCATAATCCCGAGCGTAACTTTAAATGATCTTGCTGCTTCCATCGATTTATTTTTAGTGGCTAAGAAAGTCAATTTTGGTTGGCCGTTCAATTGTTCAACCAAATTAATAATAACGTTAAGCACTTCCTTCTCTCCATTATAATTTATTTTATCATAATCATCTGAAGGCTTGTGATAATCTGAGTGAGAGCCTGTGAAGAAATGTAAGGCTGGAATTTTTTTCAAATAGAAAGAAGAATGATCGGATGGGCCCATACCCGATGAATCTGTTTTGATATTTACTTTATCATTGGAAAGCTTTTGCAGAAGTGGTTCCCACACCGCACTCGTGCCACTACCGCTTACAACCAATCCATGAGTTATTGGATCAAGTCGGCCAACCATATCCATGTTAATCATATAATTGATTTTGGACAAGTCGATAGTAGGGTGCTCAGTAAAATATTTCGAGCCTAACAAACCAAGCTCCTCTCCGCTAAAGCAGATGAATAGAAAGTTAGTTGACTCCCTCAGCTTATTGGATTGAAAGTATCGCGCCAACTCAATAACACCAGCAGTTCCCGAAGCATTGTCATCCGCGCCATTATGAATTTTGTTTGCTGGGTTAGCATCCAACGAGCTTCCCTCATTGCCCATCCCTAGATGATCGTAGTGCGCCCCGATAATAACAGTAGTGGCTGCGCCATTATCAATAAATCCAATCACATTAGAAGTTATTCCTTCTTTGCCTGTATTGTGTATACCCGATTTAAAAGTAAAAGATTGCGTGAAAGAATTCGTTTCGCCTTTTGGCAAAAGTCCAATCAACTTAAATTGCTTTTCAATGTACGATGCCGCCTTTTTTCCTCCTTCAGCACCTGTGCCACGGCCTTTATACTCATCGGAAGCCAAAACTTCAATGTGCTTTTTAAGGTTGCTTTCTTCTACTTGGGCACAAGCATTGATAAAAATAAGAATGGGAAGGATTTTAACAAAAGTTAAAGAAGGCATGGGCATTAATTTTTAACAGACTAACTATTTACCAAATACAATTTTATAAATCTCTTGTAAGATTGGTGGTAAATTAACTCTTTTCAATTGGCCACGTTTAGCTAGATTAGCACATGTAAGTATCCCCAACTTTTTAAAACGACCCTATTTATGAAACTCAGAATTACTTTAGCTCTTATTGTAACCATCTTGATTTCCTCTTGCACTTCACAACAAGTTAGCTGCCCTACTTATGAAAGCGATTATGTTTATACGCCACGCAAAGCAGCGAAACAACATAAGGGCAAAAAAGCAAAAAAAGTTGTAAGAGCAGAGCAATAACTAAAACTCCGCATTGCCCGGGTAGCGTGGATAAGGAATCACATCCCTAATGTTGGTCATTCCTGTTACAAACAAAATCAATCGCTCGAAGCCAAGGCCAAAACCGCTGTGGGGCGCACTGCCAAACTTGCGCAAGTCAATATACCACCACAACTCTTTTTCGGGTAAATTCAATTCTTGTATGCGCCTTACTAAATTTTCATAACGCTCTTCACGCTGCGAGCCACCAATAATTTCGCCAATGCCTGGAAAGAGTACATCCATAGCCGCTACAGTTTTTCCATCATCGTTTTGGCGCATATAAAACGACTTGATTTCTTTTGGATAATTATACAAAATAACGGGTTTCTTAAAATGCTTTTCCACTAAGAACCGTTCGTGTTCGCTTTGCAGATCATCGCCCCATTTATCAATCAGGTATTGAAATTTCTTTTTCTTGTTAGGATTTGAATTCCGTAAAATATCTATAGCCTCGGTATAACTCAGTTTCTGAAAATCGTTTTCAGTTACAAACTTTAATCGCTCCAACAAGCCCAGTTCATTGCGCTTGTCTTGGGGCTTAGTTGCTTCCTCTTCCTCGGCACGCTTGTTTAAAAAGTCGAGATCTTCCTTGCAATTGTCTAACGCATATTTTACTAAATATTGAAGCAGTTCGGTGGCAAGCTGCATATTATCGTTGATGTCATAAAAAGCCATTTCAGGTTCAATCATCCAGAACTCCGCAAGGTGGCGAGTGGTGTTTGAATTCTCTGCTCTAAACGTAGGGCCGAAGGTGTAGATTTCGCTTAACGCCAATGCATAAGTTTCACCTTCCAACTGACCAGAGACGGTAAGATTAGTTTCTCTTCCAAAAAAATCTTCTTTGTGATTTATATTACCATTTTCATCGAGTGGAGGATTCTTTGCGTTCATCGTGGTAACCCGAAACATTTCGCCTGCACCTTCTGCGTCCGATCCCGTAATAACGGGTGTATGAATATAAGCAAAACCTCGATCATTAAAGAACTTGTGCACGGCAAAAGCCATGGCATGGCGCACACGCATTACTGCGCCAAAGGTGCTGGTGCGCGAGCGCAAGTGAGCAATCTCACGCAAAAACTCGAGTGAATGCTTTTTTGGCTGTAGCGGATATTTCTCTGCATCGCAATCGCCTAAAATTTCCAACTGCTTTACTTTCACTTCAACGGTTTGGCCTTTGGCAGGTGAGGCAATCAGTTCGCCCGTAACCGACACACAAGCACCAGTAGTTATGCGCTTCAGCAAGCTATCCTCAACAGAATTTAGTTCCACTACTGCTTGCATGTTTTCAATAGTAGAGCCATCATTAATGGAAATAAATTGGCTATTGCGAAAGGTGCGCACCCAACCTTTAACGATTACTGTTTGAGAAGTAGGTGTTGTAGAAAGCAGTTCCTTTATTTTAGTTCGTTTCATGAAAGTTCAGATGTTCAGAGTTTAAAGTTCAAGGTTCAAAGTTATTAACGAATTATCGAATCAACGAATTAATGATTAACCGAATTATCGAATTAACTTTGTAAGCAACAGAAATCATGCAAAAATTAGGCTTTAGTCAAAATCTACAACAAAGGCTGTCGCCCCAGCAAATACAGTTTATCAAACTGTTGCAAGTACCTACAGCTGAACTTTCAAGTCGCATTGAAGAAGAGTTGGAGATAAACCCAGCATTGGAAGAAGGCGCTGATGAGGAGCCACCTCAATCTGATAGCGAAAGTGAAGAAACTGAACAGCCTGCAGAGGAAACTCCTGCGGAAGCAGAAGTAGACTTGAAAGATTATTTGGGTGAGGACGATTACAGTAGCTACAAGACCCAAAATGATAACAGCAACGATGACGAAGATCGTGAGCTGCCCATTGCCGTGGGCACTTCGTTGCATGAAAGCCTGATGACCCAATTAGGGTTTTTAGGATTGAGCGATAGGCACTTTACGATTGGCAAGCAACTGGTGGGTAGCATAGAGAGTGATGGCTACATAAGGCGTGAGCTGGAGTCTATTATAAACGATTTGGCTTTTTCGCAAGGCATTGAATCAACTCTTGCAGAAGCAGAAGAGATCTTAAAGAAAATACAAAGCTTTGACCCCGCTGGCATTGCCGCACGAAACTTGCAAGAATGTTTGTTGTTGCAATTGGAGCGAATGGATGATGGCCAAGATGTGGATGTGATTGTGGGTAGACGAATAATTGCCGAATGCTACGAGGAGTTTACTCGAAAGCATTACGACAAGATTATGAAAAAGCTTGATCTTGATGATGAAGAGTATATCAAAGATGCCATCACGTTGATTATTAGGCTAAACCCAAAGCCAGGTGGTGAGGGCACAGCCGATATGATCAAAAATCAATACATCATTCCAGACTTCATGCTTAGCAATAACAATGGTAAGTTGGAACTGTCACTCAACTCGAGCAACGCACCAGAGCTTCGCATTAGTCGCTCTTATACCGATATGTTTAAAGCGTATGATAAAAGTGATAAGAAGGATAAAAAATTAAAAGAAGCAGTAACCTTCGTAAAGCAGAAGTTGGATGCAGCAAAATGGTTTATCGATGCTATAAAGCAGCGGCAAAATACGCTAATGCGCACCATGCGCGCCATCATTGATTTTCAATACGATTATTTTTTGGAAGGCGATGAAACCAAACTGAAGCCGATGATTTTGAAAGACATTGCGCAAATGATCGACATGGATATTTCAACCGTGAGCCGCGTGGCCAGCAGCAAAGCCATACAAACTGATTTTGGAATTTTTCAACTGAAATACTTTTTTTCAGAAGGCATTACTACCGACTCAGGCGAAGAAGTAAGCAGCCGGGAGGTAAAGCAAATCATAAAAGACTTGATTGAAGCTGAAGATAAAATCAAACCTTTGTCGGATGATAAATTGGAAGATCTATTGAATGAAAAGGGTTACAACATTGCCAGAAGAACAGTAGCTAAGTATCGCGAACAACTTAACATACCTGTGGCACGATTGAGGAAGGAAATGTAAAATGTTAGCTGATAGTTAGTGGCTATGCTTTCTAACAACAATCAACTAATAACTAACAACGATTATGACCAAAATATCTCAATTCATTTCCATTCTTTTCCACCCTCTTTTGCTTACAACATATCTTGTATTGATACTTGGATTTTTATTTCCACCGATGCTTATGTTGCCTAAAGATAAACTTTGGCTTTTTGCAGGTGTTATTTTTTGCATCACCTTTGTGCTGCCGGCATTGAATCTATTGATTTTTAAGCAATTCAAAATCATTTCTTCTTTGACAATGCACGACCGTAAAGATCGCACAACGCCTTTTATTTTTATTGCAATATTGTATGTAATGGTGGCTGCTCTTTTTTACTATCGCATTCAGCTCTCAATAAATTTTTCTAAAATCATGATGATCACCGCTTCGCTGGTTGTCGTTACATGCGTGATAACTTTTTTTTATAAAATCAGCGTTCATAGCCTTTCCATTTGGGGAGCAGTTGGTCTGATTCTTCCATTAAGTAAACTAGCAGGACAACCGCTAGTTTATGCTACTATAGTACTGATTGCAGCTGCTGGCTTAATAATGGCTGCTCGTTTGCAACTGAATGCTCATACACCGCGCCAAGTGTTAGTTGGCGCATTGGTTGGCTTTGTAGTTGGCTTTGGTGGAATGATTATGTTGTTCTGATTTCAGGCTACCTAAAGCTCGGTAACGCTTCTCTATTCCGCGTGAACTATTACTACTTTTTTGCGGAAGATTTTACCAGTTCTATCACTAAGCTGAATAATCTACAAACCTTCCGATAGGTGCTCGGTGGCAATAACTTTACTTTGTTGCCCAGCACTTATAAAATCGTTCATCACGCTTCGCCCCAATTGATCAATAAATTGTAGCTCTGTGGTATTAGCACTAGGGTTTGGCAATGAAATTGTTAATTGTTTATTGGCGGGCAATGGATAGATAGAAATATCATCAACTCCCATATCATCCAATCCAGTAACTACGGCAGGATAATTGAGATTAAGCACCATGGCTGATTGATAGATTTCTTTTGTTACACCATTTTGCAAAAATGCTACTACTGCCAAATTTGGTTTGGCGTTAGTACTGGCTGGGTATAATCGTGTAGGTTCTGGTATCCATTCAAACGGGCCAAAAGTTTGTGAGGAATTTTGTTGCAAATCAGAAGTCAATTTTGTTCCAGAGGTAGTAGGCAATAATTTCTTCACAACAAAATCAAAAGCGTTGTCATTAGTAAGATCAAGTGCCCTCTGTTGACTGCTTAGTACGCTTTTGAGTATTTTCTGCTCTACTACAGCCACTAATAAAACTGTACTTTCTTTGGGCAACGAGCCGTTAGTTGCCACTACCGTAACACTTGCTTGGATAGAGCCTTTAGTGGTGGTTTGCGCAGTAATCTTTATATCAGCTGATGCCAACTTCAAAGCTTCTAGTCTAAATTGATTTGTCCATGTTGAAAATAATTTCCCGTTTCCGTTTACTGTTCCATCCATTCGTACACGTGGTGTTTGGGTAATATTATAATACAAGGCTCTTGCACTTGGGTCGTTGGGATTGTCAAGGTTGAACGGATCATTGTTGGGAAAATTTAAGTGGTAGTTCATCCGTACCACATCTATTCCTGTCGCCACATTTTTACCGAGTTTAGTGGAGTCTCTTAATACACTGCCTTCCGCTTTTTCAATATTCCCGCGCGCATCCTCCTTAGTATTACTTAAGCTCCTAAAGTTCTCGAGCAAAATTGTACGAGTTCGGCTACCCAATCTCACATTATCCAGCGCAAAGCCTACACCTGCTTTAACCTTGTCAGTGCTACCTAGGGCAAAGCGGAAGACAATTTTTTTACGCACGTTTAAATCAATTTTCGAAGGATTATTTACATCTCTTCCAATAGTATCAAGGGCATGTCTAGCTTCTCTCCACTTGGCTATTGAATCGGATTTGGTCCATCCATAATCTCCTTTTGATTGGTTACCTGGTTTGCTTGGCAGTCCTTGACCTGTGTACCAATTATAACCCGAAGGAGAAGTAGTTGAAAATGCGCCAAGAGTAGACTTCCAATCTTTTAGAGAATCCGCAATATTTCTATCGTCAATTGAGTATTGCAGAACCACCCCATCTAATGCATTGGGACTGTCTTTTACATCCATTTGGTGGTAGAGATTGAATGAGATGACAGGTCTGCTTAGCGCAGAAAAATCAAAAGCGGGAGAATATAAATAAGAAATCTCTGATTGATCATATGTATCATTGAAGTTCTCTGTTTTCCAAATAGCCTTATTATTAATGGTTGAATTTATAATTGCGTTTGATGAAGTTCTTTTCCACGATGGCACTAACCCAGTATTAGCAGGGCTTCTAAGAGTTTGCCATCCACCATCGCCAGCTTCAAAATTTTCTTGATACGTAGTTGTTAAGATTTGACGCGGCACTACTCCTACTTTCAAAACTTTTGAACGCACGCAACCAATGGAACTTATAATGGTAAGTTTTACATTATAAACTCCCGCAGTTGAGAATTTGCGATTGAAAGTAGTCGCTGCAATTAGACTATCATTTTTATTTCCAAAATCCCATTTACGTGAAACAATATTATCAAATGCTACAGTTGAAAAATCAGTAAAGTTGATAGGATCGGTTGTGGATACACCTGTGAATGAAAAGTTAGCAACTGGGTTCGCCCCTACTTTTATGGTTTTTACGATTGGATCAGAACTACATCCAAGATCGGATGTGGCAGTAAGTGAAACCGAGTACGTACGAGCATCTGTAAAGACATGGTTCGTATTGGCATTAATAGAAGTACGGTTGACTCCTATGGCCTTATCATCACCAAAATCCCATAAATAGTTAGTTACCGATCCCGTTGTGGCATCTGCTGGCATAGCAGACATGTTTTCAAATTTAACGGTATCAGGAGATACACATGGAATGCTATTCATGAAATTGGCGAGTGGTTTAGGACTTATTTTAATTGTGATCGCAGTTGTGTCCGACCCATTGGTGCGTACGTTTTGGGCAATGTAGCGAATAGTGTAAGTGCCATACCCTGTAGATTTTTTAATGGTTTGAGTTGACAACGATGCATTGCCATCTAACGGATCAAGCAATCCGGAATTAGCTGCTGGCTTGACATTATTAAGAGTGAAGAACCCTATAATATCATCTCCAGGTTGGGGAAAGCCAATTAGCTTTACTGTTCCTAAGTCTTCACAATATACGTCTGAGGTATGTCTTCCTTGTTTATCAACTACACCAACGGCTGTTTGTGGTGGCACATAAACACCTACTGATTGAATGAAAATTTCAGAGAGGTTAGTTACGAGATTTTTATATCGACCTACAAAAAGCAATGTGCCCAAGCGACCACCCACAGCACCAAATTTTTTGCGATTGATTAACGTATTAAACACCGATGGATCGAATGTATAAGTACCAGCCGCATCTGGGGCACTCAATGCTTGACTAACTGGCAGCCCAAAATTATTGGACGTGTTTGGGGGTATTATTAGGATCAAAGAATCTAACCTATAGAATACTCCTTTACCTTTTCCGTCTTTCTTTATTTTTACTTTTAAAGGAGAGTTAATGTTATATAATGTATCCAAGCCATCTACCGCTTTAGTAAAGTCATACACATTAATTCTTTTAGTTGATGAGGCCACACATCCTTCAACATCGGTGTGCATTAATTGTAATGTATGCAGCCCAAGTCCTGCGGCAGCAGGAAATAACTCATCATCAATTACCCCATCACCTGAAAATATATTTGAACCGTACATTGTTTTATCAACATGGGGTCTCAAACTTAATTTGGTAACGTTGTTGGCAATCGAAACAGTAACAGAACTATTGGTAGCTATATCATAAATATCTAATGGTATTGGACTTATAGAGTAGGTTCTTAAAACTCCGACCGTTGTAAAATCCGGAATCTGTTTTAATCCATTGCCGCCCACCCTATAAATTCTGCCAAGGGTATTAACCGTACCCGTTGCTTTTATTTGTAACCCTTGAATTATAATTCGATCGCGCGTTGCCGTTGCTGATATTGAATAAACCACACTTAAAACTGAATTGGATACATAGCTAAAAGACTTGATCGCAATATCTGCACCAATGCCTATAACGGTGTCTTTAGGCGCCTTAGCATTGAACTCAAAACCTACTGGCAAAATGATATTAAAATTTTGATCAACACGAACTGAATTAACTATAGGGTCGAGAGGAAAATCATTGGAAGATCGTTCTGAAATACTTATCGGAAATGGTAAGGTTTGATAATCGCCAAGGCAAATAGGATTTATTTTAGGCTCCGAAATAATCAAGAGTGGTTTATTAATGTCCAATATAGGATCGCCAGCCACAAAAGTTATTTTTTCGATAGCAGCATCGCTCATTCTTACACCAGTACTATTTTCGCCAGCCAGCCAAATGTCATAACTAATGCCATCCATAAGCGTTGCAGACAGCGATCCAAATTGAAATGCACTATCTCTTATTACGCTAACATAGGAGGATGCTACAACCGTATTGGGATATTTAGTGGCATCAAAAACCTGATTGAATGTAGGCTGAACTGAAGGCGAGGGAGTTACCAAATAATAAACCTTGCCAACTTTATCGAGTACTACTTGGAGAGTTCCCCCAACGAGGGTTGAATCTAGAAAATCATTTTTAAGAAACGGAGTTTTATCTTTTGCTCCTGTCTTAACAAATTTGGGTGGCCGTGGATCATTAGTTGTAAAAGCCCATTCAGAAATTTTTGAATACCCTAAAAATCCATTACCCGCATTATCAACAAAGCCAGTTTTAGCGTTGGCATCTCCTGCTTTAATGGTGGCATAGTAAGTTGTGCCATTTGTCAAGACTCCATTTGTTGGAAAAATAAATAGTGTACCCGTTGTGGGCGATAATTTAGGCAAAACTAGATCGGCAATCTTTCTCCTATCCAAGGTAAAAATTGATACCATACCATCTAGTGAGGTTACAATTTCATTGAACTCAATTGACAGAGCAGTAGAACCCAGCACTTCAACTGCACCATTAGAGGGAGTTACCTTGATTGCCAACGGGGGTGTATTGTCAATGAAAGAATAGGTTCTACCAACAACATCGGCACCTGAAACCGCTCCCTTGCTCATTGAAATTGAGGAACGCGAAAGTGATGCTGAAATTGGCAAGGTGCTAACTGATGCAGAGGGATCGACATCAACAAGTAAAAAATAAGTAACGGCACCTAAGCTTAAATCGTGCGGAGCAGTCAATTGCACTTGTACACTTTTATTAGAAAGCGTTAATGTTGATGAAACCAATACATCCTTTTTAATATCGAACGAAGCATCGGCTGATTGATATATTCGGAAGTTTTTTAAAATTCCATTGTATGGATTGCTAAACCCTATCGAGAATCCATTGAGAAAAGGCTCATTCAATCCTGTAATCTTATTAAGTAATTTTAGAGTAGTTCCTAATACCACACGATCCGTTGAACTACTATTGATGATGGGTTCTGTATTGATTCCATTATTCAACGAAGATTCAGAGTTAGCGGCAGCACTTAGGTCAGCCGTACCAAGTGCCACGTCAAACACTATATTAGGTTGAACATTGGCAGTAACACTGAAAGGTAAACCGGGACAATTCGCACTGCTTGTAGGCACAATTGTGTAAACTACTTTTACTATGCTGGTGGATTTATTAGTCCATGCATCATCGGTTAATTCGAGTGAAGATTTTCCTAAACCATTAACTGGATTACCAGCAGAGGCAATCAACCCATTGGTTGCAATAGCTGTAACTGAATAACTTTGTGCGCCTATGCTATTCGATTTGGTTGCCAGTGTAAATGGTGATCCCAGAGCTTGATCAGAGATTGCAGCACTGATAATGGGCATCCCGGCAGGAAGTGGATTTATTGTAACTAAAAGACTTTGTGGGGCGCTGGTGCAACCATTAGTAGAGGTTACTACAATCTTATAATCCACCACAATAGGCGAGGCAGTTGAATTGACAAGCGTTTCATTGATAGGGCCAGTGCCCCCTCCCAACGCTGGTAATATGCCAGATATATTTGCTCGCTTCCATGAAAAACTCACACCTGATGTAGCGCTGGTGGGTGTGTAAGAAAAAGCAGTTCCAGAGCAAATAGCTTGAGGAGCTAAGCTGCTGCTAAGTGAGGCTAAAGGCAAGACATTAACATCAATTTGTGATCGAGCGCTTTCACCACAACCCGATAACGTTTGACTTACAAAGTAGCTAACAGTTGAGACCGCACTCGAGGAAGGAACTGGGGCTGTTGAACTCCCAACTCCGCCCGATGAGGCTGAATACCACAAAAGATTATCGCCAGTGGCTATTAATGCCTTTGTTGGGGAGCCTTGACAATAATTTAATGAGCTACTTACCGCTGGAGCTGGTGGGGTTGAATTGATTACTGAAATTGTAACAGCAATAGGAGTTCCTGATACTCCATTCGCAGATGGGGTGATTGTATATGTTGCAGTCTCACTTGCAGTAGAAGCTGTTAATGTTTGAACCAAGGTAGCACCCGATCCGCTTGACGCACCAGTTAAGCCGGGTGAAGTAACGACAGTCCAAGAGTACATTGTTCCCGCAATAGCGTTTGGGTTGGTAAACGTTATACCCGTAGATGTGCCACTGCAAATGGTTTGTGCTGCTGGTGTTGTTACAATAGTTGGCGGTATTGCTATGCCATCTCCAAGTACGTTTTTAAGAATTGTTACTGTTGATTTTGATCCATTGCCTGTCACAATCAATTCAGGTTTGCCATCTCCATCAATATCGGCTATACTTACAAATGCTGGGTTTGCCCCAGTTGTAAAATCAATTTTTTGATTGAAAGAAGACGATGAGATATTTCCAACAGTGGCAATATTTTTATAAACGGAGAGCGTTCCGTCAGCATTATTAACTGCCACTATTTCCGGCTTACTATCTCCATCAAGATCGCCAACGGCCAATCCAACCGGGCTATTTCCTGTCGCTAAATCTACTTTTGCAGCAAACGAATTGGCAGCGATTACTCCATTCGATACTACATTTCTAAAAATTGAAATCGTATTGTCAGTTACATTGTTAGTTATTGCAATATCTTTTTTGCCATCACCATCAAAATCAGCCACAGCTAAGCCGACTGGAGAATTTCCTGTTATAAAATCAACTTTATCAGCAAATGAGTTGGCAGATAGGGAACCTGCTGTGCTTACGTTTTGTAAAACCGAAAATGTATCATCAATAGTATTAACCACAATCAACTCGGGCTTGGCATCTCCATCTAAATCAGTAATATTCAATTGTTCTGGGTCAGAGCCAGTTCCAAAATCAACAGGCAGTGAAAAAGAATCACGAACAAGAGGTGTCAATCCTAAATTTCTAAAAACAGACACTGTATTATTGCCAGCACTTAATACAACAATATCCAATCTTCCATCACCATCTACATCAGCAATTTTAATATCGGTAGGTGCAGTGCCTAGCGAAATAGTTAGGACGGGCGCAAAAGTGCTTGAATTAATTGAACCAGTAACCGTTGATGTATTCCGAAAAATAGAAAGAGTGCCTTTGTTAAGATTTGATGTAACTACATCCAACTTTCCATCGCCATCCAGATCGCCAATCGCCAAATTTTTAGGGGCATTTCCCAAGCCAATATAAAAATCAACTTTTGAGCCCAGCGAACTTGAGTTAAGTATGCCTTGTGCGCTTTTATTCGGAAGTATAGAAAGTGTATTTACTAATGTGTTGGTTACAATCACATCCGTTTTACCATCGGCATCAATCACCAATTGCAACTCCCTCTGGCGAACCTGAAGTAAAATCAATACCGTTGGCAAAACTATTGGCACTTAGCGTACTTATATTGTTGAAAATGGGAATAAACTGATTTTGTGAAAATCCCGTTAATCCATTTACCGTAATTGAAATAAAATCAAAAGTGGAGCCACTGGGCACAACAACAGTTAGTTTCCCAGCAGCACTAGCTGTAACACTGGCTTTTACTCCTCCAAAATAGACTACGTTATTGCCAGGAGTTGTGCTGAAATTAGTTCCCTTAATAATTATTTGTGAGCCAACTAAGGCACTTGAAGGTGCGAAGGAATTGATGGTAGGGGCTTGTGCATAAAGCAAAGTTCTAAAAAGGAAAAGCACTAGAAAACAAATAACACCCCGCACTTGTAATTAATTTTAGTTGGCACTCTTATAAAAATAAGAAGGACTGGTTACCAAATCCTTCATTAAATTTTACCAATATCAGCAGAATATTAAGGTATTCAAAAAAGCATTATAATTTTAATAATGCCTTTTGATGTAAATTAATTCTACATATTAAAAATACGTAAAACCATTTTCAATTGAGTTTCATCATTAGGTCTAAAATAGTAAGTCCCACTGTTGTGGGACTTAAATTGGCAGATTTTTTTAAGTGAGCCTGTAGGGATTCAAACCCCAAATCTTCTGATCCGTAGTCAAATGCTTTATTCAGTTAAGCTACAGGCCCATGAAAGAGCGACAAAGATAAAAGATAAAAGCAGAAGGCAAAAACAGTATTTTTGCCCTACCAACAAAAAGGCTACTTTTGCGCCCTCTTGCCGTTAGTAAGTTAAAAATATTATAAAAAAAGTTGACCATGACCAGAAGATTAGCCGTGCTATTGTTTTTATTTTTTGCGATTTTCTCTGCTTCCGCTCAAGAAAAGCGTTCGAAGGTGGCCATGCCCGATATACCTGGGTCATTTATACTTGATTTTGGTTTTAACCGTGCCATTAGCCCTCCTGAAAAATTTGAGCAAGACTTTTGGGGTTCGCGCACTGTCAATGTGTATTATCGATATCCTCTACGTTTCGGAAAATCAAAATTGAGTTTTGTGCCAAGCATTGGTTTAAGCTTAGAGCGATTCAAGTTTTCTAACAATTACACGTTAAGTCACAACTCCGAGCCAGATGGTTCTTATTCAATGGTAGTGGCCAATACAACCTATCCTGGCACTTTTAAAAGTATGCTTATTACCAATTACTTAGACCTTCCAATTGGATTTCGTTATGACACTAAGCCGGAAGATATTGCAGGCAGTCTAAGCATTGAATTAGGTGGCCGAGTTGGCGTACTTTATCAATCATTCACAAAAATAAAATACACAGAAAATAACGAAACCAAAAAAATATTTGATGAGCAAAGCCATGGGCTAAACCCAATTCGCTATGGAATTTACACCCGACTAGGTGTTGGCGGCTTCAACTTCTTTTGGTTTTATAATCTGTCGCCACTGTTTTCTGCCAACAAAGGTCCTGCAACAAATGCTACAAACCCTAGCATTAAAACCTCCGCAGATACTTTTACTTTCGGCATTTCTATTAATGGATTTTAATTGTTAAGCCCAAAAGCTGGCAGACTAGGAGATTTTTTATCCGTTTTAACTACCGAGTTTTTCCTAATTGGTAGTGATAACAGAAAATGGAGGAATTAACAAGATGGATATTCCATCTCTGTTCATTTTTGAACATCTTTGTGCATATTTAGTACAAACAAGTGCAATAAAAGTATACGGGTGGACAGCATTTGCTTTGGCACAATTTTCTCATAGTCAATTACTCAAACCTAAACTATTGTGAACGAAGGCGGAAAAATTTTAATGGTTGATGACGATGAAGATGTTTTGCTTGCTGCAAAAATGCTTCTCAAAAAGTATGGCTACCACGTTATCATAGAGAAAAATCCCAACAAAATCCCATTCATGTTGAATAACGACACTTACGATGTTATTCTACTCGACATGAATTTCAGCAAAGACACCACCAGCGGTAAAGAAGGTTTTGAGTGGCTTGGCATAATCAAAGAAAAAGATCCAAGTGCCGTAGTAATTATGATCACTGCGTTTGGAGATGTGGAAATGGCGGTTCGCGCTTTGAAGGAGGGTGCTACCGATTTTATTCTCAAACCTTGGCAAAACGAAAAGTTAATCGCCACCATTTCTACCGCCATCAAATTAAAAAAATCTTACAACGAAGTTGACAAGCTCAAGAAAGCGAAGCAAATGCTGGAAGAGCAAATCAGTCAGCCTTTCAAAGATATTATTGGACAAAGTCAACCCATAAAAGATGTTTTTAATCTGATCGACAAAGTTGCAAAGACTGATGCCAACATTTTGATCTTAGGCGAAAATGGAACAGGCAAAGAATTAGTAGCTCGGGCTATACATCAAAAGTCGCTAAGAAAAGACAACTCATTTGTTTCGGTGGACATGGGTGCCATTACCGAAACACTTTTTGAAAGTGAACTCTTTGGCCATAAGAAAGGAGCCTTTACGGATGCCCGCGAAGACAGACCGGGAAGGTTTGAACTGGCCAATGGCGGAACGTTATTTTTGGATGAAATCGGTAATCTCAACATGAATTTGCAAAGCAAATTGCTTACCGCTTTGCAATCGCGAACAGTTACACGCGTGGGCGCAAATGCTTCCATGGAAGTTGACATTCGGTTGATATGTGCCACCAATATGTCATTGGTGCAAATGGTGAAGGAAGGTAAATTTCGCCAAGATTTATTGTATAGAATCAATACCGTTGAAATTCAAATACCCGCGCTGTATGAGCGTGTGGAAGATATACCAATGCTAGCCACACATTTCCTAAACTACTATTCTAAAAAATACAGAAAGGAAGTGTTATCGATAACCCCCGAGGCTATCATAAAGTTGAAGAAATATCCATGGCCAGGCAATGTGCGAGAGCTACAACATGCGCTGGAGCGAGCCGTGATTATGGCTGATGCGAACGTACTTCAAGAAGGCGATTTTTTATTCAGTAGTAAGGGTAACGATGCTGTTGAGTCTGATACACTCAAACTAAATGAAGTTGAACGAGCTGCTGTTGTAAAAGCAATTCAGTTGCACAATGGCAATATCTCGAAAGCTGCCGAAGAGTTAGGGCTCACGCGTGCTTCACTCTACCGCAGGATGGAAAAATATGGAGTTTAATTGGCGCTCGCCTTTGTTCACACGCATTGCTATTTTATTGGCCAGCGTTTTTGCGTTTGCTTACATTATTCACGATAAATCAATTTTTAATTTACTTCCTCTGGGGTTGCTTGCAGCCATTGCATTTCAGGTTTCGCATTTAATTAAAAGTGTAGAGCAACCCACGAGTAACTTCGCTTCAATTTTCGATACAATGCGTTTTGATGAAACTTCGTTTTCCTACAAAACCGATAGCAAAGATGCAAACACGAAACGAATTCAAAGCGAATTGAACGAAGCATTGGCTAAACTAAAAAACATTCGTACCGAACGCGATTCAGATTATCAATTTTTTAAGAACATAGTACAGCACGTGGGTATTGGTATTCTCACCTTTAAAAAGGATGGAAGTATTCAAATTATAAACAGCGCGGCCAAGCGATTGTTGCGTGTAACTAAAGCCGATACACTTGAAGACTTAAAGCAAATTAGCGAACCATTGGTGGATGCTTTTAAGCAACTAAAGACAGGCGGACGCGAATTGATCCGCATCAAAACAGGAGATGAATCTGTGCAACTATCCATTTTTGCCATTGAGCTAACACTACGTGGCGATGAGCTCAAGTTGATTTCTATGAGTAACATCCAAAATGAATTGGAAGAAAAAGAAATGGAAGCGTGGCAAAATTTGGTGCGTGTGCTTACCCACGAAATCATGAATTCGGTTACTCCTATTTCTTCCCTTGCGGGGATTGTAGAAGAAGATTTAAAACATAGATTGGAACGTGAACCCAACCATTCTGTTATTAAAAAAGAAGATTTGGAGGACATGCACTTATCGCTGCTTACCATAACCAAGCGAAGTGAAGGACTGATTCATTTTGTGCGCGAGTTTCGTAACCTTACCCACATTCCAAAACCCAAAATCAGCACAATAGAAGTAAAACGTTTGTTGGAAGAATTGGCAACGCTTCACAAAAAAGAATTGGCAGATGCCAATGTCTCTATCAGCCTTATAATTGAACCCGCTAACCTTACTATACAGGCAGATAAGAGTATGATTGAACAAGTGCTAATCAACCTTATCAAAAATGCTATTCAATCATTTGATGAGCAAGTTGAACGCAAAATTATATTAAGCTCGTACTTAAATGAAAAGCCCGTTATCACTGTTAAAGATACAGGACCAGGCATTGAACCAGAGGCATTAGAAAAAATATTTATACCCTTCTTCTCCACCAAGAAAACAGGCTCTGGCATTGGGTTAAGTTTATCGCGCCAAATCATGCGGCAACATGAAGGCTCAATCACCGTAAAGTCAACCCTTGGCGAAGGAACGGAGTTTTTTCTTAGGTTTTGAAATTTATTTCATCGTACGGAATTGATTAAAGATTTTTAGCTTTGCACCATGCAAAATGTTCATCAAAAGATAACGGCAATACTAGTAGATAAACTGGGGATTGCAGAATCTGAAATAACTCCCAACGCCAACTTTGTAAAAGACCTTGGCATCGATTCGCTTGACTATGCAGAATTAGTAATGGATTTTGAACAAACGTTCTCAATTAAAATTCCAGACGATGATGCTGAGAAAATGCAAACCATTAATCAAGCGGTAACTTATATTGAGAGTAAGTTAAAGAGGTGATTTTAATTTAAAATTTCGCGGATTTGAGAATTTTAAAAATGTAATCTACTCATAGCAGCAAAAATTACCTTCATTTTCAAATCATCAAATCTTCAAATTAGTCACTCTTCTTCATCAACTCAAAGTGTGAGCAAAACCTGCGCATTGTTATTGCAATAGCTGGTTGAAAAATAAACGTTCCTTTTGGCTTATCGATTGAATTATAGAACCACCCTTTTTTGTCATCATCCCAAAAGACTAAAAACTTTTCGTAGTCGATCAGCAATACATCGCGATCATAAATTTCTTCTCCATTTTGATCGGCAAACCCTGTAAACTGCAAAAGGATATGGTTTTTCTTTACCAGTTCACCGCGATTGCAATCAATGCTGTTCAACCTCACTAGCAATTGGTCTTCCAAGTTCCAAGCTTTAAATTTTATTTTACGATGTTTAAATTCCATAAAGAGAAGCGAGATGGATTTATTAATTTTGTCTCATTCACAATTACATGTCCGAAAGTAAGAAGGTATTTTTTATTATCAATAAATTTTCAGGTGGAGGCTACAAACCTTCAGTGGAAGGGAAGATAATTACCTTGTGTGGTAAGCTAAACATCGAATGCTCTATAGAGTTTACGCAAGGAAGAGGTCATGCCAGTGAGCTTGCACGAGAAGCTTCACAACAAGGCTTTGATACAGTCTTTGCTGTGGGCGGAGATGGCACTGTTAACGAGGTAGCACAGGGTCTCGTTCACACCAATACTCCTATGGGTATAATTCCCAAGGGTTCTGGTAACGGACTGGCAAGGCATTTAGGGATTCCCATGAATTTCATTCAGTCACTTTCCATGATCAAATCTACAAAAGTGATTTCAATGGACACCTTCTTGGTAAACAATAAACTTTCTGTGAATGTATCAGGCATTGGCTTTGATGGGCATGTGGCAAGCCTATTTGGCAAAGATGGCAAGCGTGGTTTTATAGGCTATAGCAAATTGGTGTTACAAGAATTTAAAAGATTTCATGAGTTTGAATGCAATGTTACTATCAATGGAGCTGATTATCCCCGAAAGGCGTTTATGATTTCATTGGCCAACTCTTCACAGTTTGGCAATAATGCGCGCGTAGCACCTCATGCTTCTGTATGCGACCATTTGATTGATGTTAGCATTATTAAAAAAATATCCCTTCTTGAAAGTCTTGGGTTCGGGTATCAGTTGTTTACGGGGCAATTGCACCGTTCGCGATTAGTTGAAATAAAACAAGCCAAGAGTCTTTATTTGCGTTTACCACGGCCAATGGCCTATCATATCGATGGTGAGGGCATGAGTCCGACAAAAGAATTTAACATTACTATCCAGCCATCATCGCTGCGAATGGTTATCCCACAAAAAAAGAAGCGGGTTTAAAACCGAAATAAACCGACCTTCATTTTATTTGAATCTTATGTGGATTCATTCCGTTAACAGCACTACATTAAATTAAAAAACACATGAAAAAAATTTTAACCATCCTTTTCGGGATGCTGATTTCAGGCATGGCGCTTGCGCAGATCAGTAATCCACCGAGCGGAGACAATCAACACTCAAAAGTTTCTCAATTTATTGGCCCTGTAGAAGTAACCATTGCTTATAGTAGCCCAGATGTTCATGGCTCGAATGGTGAAGATCGCAAAGGGCATATTTGGGGCGCACTTGTTCATTATGGTTTTATCGATCAGGGCTTTGGCTCTTCCAAGGCAGCACCTTGGCGAGCTGGAGCTAATGAAAACACCATCATAACTTTTTCGCACGATGTGAAAGTTGGAGGCAGAGACATTAAAGCAGGAACGTATGGATTGTTTCTTGCGGTAGCGAAAGAAGGCCCTTCCACTTGGGTTTTTTCAAAGAACTCAACCAGTTGGGGTAGTTATTTCTATAGCGAACAAGAAGATGCTCTTCGCGTTTCAACAACACTTGAGGACGCACCTTACACTGAATGGCTTACCTACAGCTTTGAAGATAAGCAACCCACATCCACCATCGCTTATCTTCAATGGGAAAACAAGCGAGTGCCCTTTAAAATTGAAGTGCCTAATGTAAAGGATATTTACATTTCACAAATTAGAAATGAGCTTCGCTCTTCACCAGGCTTTGATTCAAAGAATTGGGCAACAGCTGCCCAGTTTGCTGCGCAAAACAAAATCAACCTAGAAGAAGCTTTAGGTTGGGCTGATAATGCTATGAATCCAAACTTCGGGGGATCAGAAGATTTTAACGGACTCCAAACAAAAGCTACTATTCTTTCTGCTTTGGGTAAAGAAGAGGAAGCGAATAAGTTATTAGATAAAGGTATAAAACTTCCAGGCGTTACCGTAATGAATATTCATCAATATGGAAGATCGTTGCTTGCCTCTGGCAAAAAGGAGAAGGCAATGGAAATATTTTTATTCAATGCTAAAACCCATCCAGAAGAAAAATTTACCACCTACGTGGGATTGGCAAGAGGTTACACCGCGATAGGTGATAAAAAGAATGCCATTAAAAATTGGGAGATCGCGATTAAGAATGTGCCTGATACACAGAAGAATTTTTTAAATGTGTTTCAAGGTGAGTTGAACAAATTAAAAGAGAGCAAATAGTTTTATTAAAAAATGATGAATAAAAGAGATCAGCTTAACAACTGATCTCTTTTTATTTTCTAGAAAATATAATCGGTGCTTAAAAACTGCGATTCACGGTTCTTGATAATCGTGCTGATGATTTGTTTGTTCAATGGATTGCTCTTGGTAGCCACCATAGTGCGAATTGAAAACACACGAAGTGCATCCGCCACTGATAATGTTCCTTCCGCAGAATCTTTTCTTCCGTTGAAAGGGAATGAATCAGGGCCGCGTTGACATTGCACATTCAAATTAATCCTTCCAACTTGATTGGAGAACGCATCGATAAGGTGAGCGATTTGTTGCGAATCCTTTCCGAAAATACTTACCTGCTGCCCGAAGTTAGAGTTCACCACATAATCAATTGTTTCTTGCACATCATCAAATGGAACGATAGGAACAACAGGGCCAAACTGTTCGATAGAATATAATTTCATCTTCTCATTTACAGGATATACAACCGCAGGGTTAAAGAATGTTTCATTCACTTCTCCACCATGTTCGTTCATTACGCTCGCGCCAAATTTTTTGGCGTCTTCAACTAACTCTCTTAAGAAGTCTGTCTTACCAGGCTCTGGAAGGGGTGTGAGCGATACGCCATCATCCCAAGGCATGCCTGGTTTTAGTTTGGCTATGGCGATATTAAACTTTTGAATAAATTCTGTTGCAATACTTCTATGAACAAACATTATTTTTAACGCAGTGCAACGCTGTCCATTGAAAGAGAGCGAGCCCAACACACTTTCGCTAACTGCATTATCAATATCTGCGTCCTTCAAAATAATAGCAGGATTTTTTGCATCCAATCCTAAAATAGCTTTTAACTTATGCGGCTTCGGGTGTAAGCGTTTCAAATCATTGGCTCCCTTATTGGTACCGATAAATGCAAACACATCTATCTTTCCAGTTTCCATTAGTGCGCCTACTGTTTCCCGGCCACGGCCATAAATAATATTAATAACACCAGCAGGGAAACAAGTTTTAAAAGCCTCCAACAATGGCTTCACCAACAACACGCCATATTTGGCAGGTTTAAAAATTACTGTGTTGCCCATAATCAGGGCTGGTATTAGCGTAGTGAATGTTTCATTCAACGGATAGTTGAAAGGGCCCATGCACAATGCCACACCCAATGGCATCCGTCTAATCTGACCCATAATACCTTGCTCTTGCACAAAGCGGGAAGCATTGCGGTCTTGATCTTTCAGTGCTGAAATCGTATCAACTATATAATCACAGGTTCTATCAAATTCTTTTTCAGAATCTTTTTGCGTTTTGCCAATTTCCCACATAAGTAGATTGACAACTTCGGTGCGCTTAGCGCGCATTTGGTTGAGAAAATTTTCAACGTGCTCAATACGATTTGCCACAGGCATCAGCGGCCAAGCACCATGCCCTTGGTCGTATGCTTTCACTGCTGCTTCTAAAGCAGCTAGCGCTTCCTTTGACGTAAGCAATGGTGTGCTTCCAATTTTCTTTTGAGATAACACTCCGTCTTTCTTAGTAAAAACGGGACTCATTACAGGGTTAAGTTCGCCTTGCCAAACTACCAGCTCACCGTTGATTAAATATTCACGTTGCTCAAGATCGGCAGAAAGTTGTACAGATGCTGGTAAAGTTGATTCTTCTGGAAAAAGGTTTGCTAAAAATTCATTCATCGTTAATGGGTTAATTATTGTGGCGAAGGTATTGAATTCCTGTAACAAGATACTCGTTCAATTGGTTTCGTACTGATGATTTCAAGGGAGCAGAAATTATGACTGTGACTTTTTAAACTATTAAGGCTTATTAGGTAAATGATTTCTCAACCTAACCCACTTCAGTATGCAACAATCAACTTACAATCAAACACCAAGTTGGAATAATTTGGTATTTGAAAACAGAAACAAAATGTATGGCGCATATCGCTTGCGCGAAGACTATGACAGAAACATTGTAATAGCCGCAATTATTTGCGCTGCCATTGGTGTGGTTGTATTTTTTATTCCAATAATAGCATCACAGTTTGGGATAAAGAATAAAATTGTTCCGAAAATAACATGTAAACTTCCAGGGCCAATAGAATTACATAGTAAGCCAATAATTATTACTAACCCCAAAAAGAAAAATGAGCCAATCGTAAAATCAGTAAATAAAAATCTTGTACCAGTGGTTACAAAAAAAGATGTGGTAGAAGTTGCTCAGATTGAAAAGCCAGTAGATTCAAGTTTATCTGGCACCGTTACTAGTAACGGCAATATTTCAATTGGTGACGATCCCATTTCAATACCTGCGGAAATGCCTGTTATTATTGAGCCTAAGAAGATTGTAACCTTTGCCGAAGTAATGCCAGCTTACGAAGGCGGTATGGAAAGCATGTATAAATTTTTAGGAAAACAGCTTCGCTACCCAGCCATTGATAGAAGAATTGGAACTGAGGGAATAGTGTACGTTCAGTTTGTGATTGATGAATTTGGAAGCGTTACACAAATTGAAGTGGTGAAAGGAATAAGCGCCACCTGCGATAGAGAAGCCATAAGAGTGATATCACTTTTGCCGAAATGGAAACCAGCAATGCAAAATCATGAAACAGTACCTGTAAGAATGGTGATCCCTATAAAGTTTAAGCTGACAACTTGAAAATCAATGTAAGAGATTGAATTCTGCAAAGACTTCAATCTCTTACTCTTTAACAATTATTTATTCAAATAAGATTGGGCCGATTTTTTCTTTATGAATTTTGTTTTGTCATCAAGTACGATTGCTTCATAGATATACGATCTCAAAACATCTATGTCAATGTCCTTCACTGAAACAAAATCTCTCCAATAAATTTGTTTGCGATCTCCTTTGCTTAAGTATTTAATTTCATCGTTGATGAGATATCCATTGTTAAAGCCAAAGCGCACACCTTCATACGTTTTTTTCTTACCCCAAAAAACAGACGCTGGCCAAATAAAACAAACCATTTTGTGTCGTTTATAAAAAGGCACATTGAACGATAATTTCTCTAAAGCATCGGGTATACAATCAAACACAAGTTGCCTTAGCATATTTACAATCTTCAACTCATCTTCAGGAATGAATTCCATAAATTCATCTATACTTTTGAAGGATACATTCTGCATTTTACCCATTGGGTGATTGTTGTATTTCAAAATTAAAATATTCCAACCGTTTTATGGTTAGATGGCTAATCTATTGTACTTCCTCTCCTGGCTTAGTCTTCCAACGCTCGTGCATCCACACCCATTGCTCGGGGTGCTCTCTCACAACCTGTTCAATAAAATTAGTATAGCGTTGAGTGTTAGCAATTATGCTTTCTTCTTCATTGTCATTTTCAACCCATGGCATCTCGGGTAGAATGTACATGTGTTGCATCCCATCATCACTGAGATAAATATAAGTTGGCACAATGGCTGCGCCTGTCTTCATTGCCAATATCGAAGCACCCACGGGAGTGGCGGCAGGCATTCCAAAAAAATTAACAAAACGGCTTTTAACTTTTGTGTCCTGATCGATAAGTATCGCTACAGAGCCTGCACTTTTCAAAGCCTTTATCAACCGAAAGGTTTCCTTGCCACGCTCCACTGCCACAGCTCCGTATGCATTTCTGTAGTCAAATAATAATTCATTGAGTCTTGCGTCCTTCAAAGGGGTTCCAATAATATTAGGTTTCAATCCATGCAATGCCATTACTGTTATTTGAAGATCAAAGGCACCTAAGTGGCTCGTAAGAAAAATAACGCCTTTGCCTTTAGTTGATGCTGCTTGAAAATTCTCCATACCATGCACAACCAAAAATTTATTAAGATCAGAAATGGTTTTTACTCGTCTTGCTCTTAAAATATCGCCAGCATTTTTCCCAAGCATAGTAAAAACTTTCTTACTTAGCTTATCAATTTCATTAGGCGATTTCTCTTTTGAATAAGCAAGCGTTAAATGTGCCTTCACCAACTTCCTTGTTTCAGCAAGAAAGTAATAAGCAATTCTGCCAAGAAAGCCACACACACTTAGCCAAACTTTTCTAGGTAAAAAATTAGAGAGCCAAATCAGAAACAAAACCCCATAATAGAGAAAACTATATTTGATTCGCTTTGCAAGAGGTCTGTTATCCATAAAGTTGGATGCGAAGATAACAAATTGAAAATTTGTTGATTTGAAAATTTGATAAGGTCGTTCGCTTCTCTATCTGTATCTGCCTATCTTAGCTGTAAACCCTAAAGCTATGAATCTTAAAAATCTCCTTGTCTTCTTCTTTATCCAAGTATCTATTTTTAATGTAACAGCGCAAAACTGTCCCTTCCCCATCATCAATACCATTGATGCTTACAAAAAAGCAGTAGCTCATAATAGCGAAAGTGAATTGATTGAAATTAAAAAAGTGATCCCCTCAGTTGTGTTAGATATAACGTATGCCACACCTAATAACTTAGCGAAAAGGCCGGTGTACTCTATGGCAGCAGCCTTTGCTAGAAGGCCAGTAGTTGAATCCTTAAAAAAGATACAAGCTGACCTTAAAAAGCAAGGCTTAGGGTTAAAAATATTTGATGGATATAGACCGTATGCTGTCACCTGTTTGTTCTATGCTGCTTTGCGCGATACTACTTTTGTGGCCGCACCTTGGCGTGGTTCTAAGCACAATCGAGGCTGCGCCCTTGATCTTACTATTTTAGATTTGAAAACAGGCAAAGAATTGGATATGCCTTCTGCTTATGATGAGGCTACTGAACGATCTTATCAATCGTATGATAAGTGCACTCCACTTCAAGCTAAGAACAGAGAATTATTGCGAGATGTGATGATATCCAACGGATTTCAAATTTATCCTTACGAATGGTGGCACTATGATTTTATTGGGTGGGAGAAGTACGAAATTATGGATATTGATTTTGAGGTATTGGTTGGAGGAAAATAATTTAGATTCACTTAAATCGTTTCACTGATTCGTTTCAATCTTAAAGCATAAGTTCCAGATTTCAACCATTCACAAACTTCATCCCAGCTTCGGGGTAACGAGTTCCTGCTGCAACATCTTTTGGGGCAACGGTATTGATTTCGTCAAGCTCAGCTTTGGTAAAAGAAATATCTATAGCATTAAAGTTTTCTTCCAAATACTTAATACGTTTTGTTCCTGGAATAGGGAAAATAAAATCGCCCTGTGCCATTACCCAAGCAAGAGCTAGTTGTGAAACAGTACAACCTTTTTTAGAAGCGAGTTGTTCAAGTTTTATAACGAGATCAAGATTCTTTTGAAAGTTCTCGCCTTGAAATCGTGGTGACATTCTACGAAAATCGGTTTGCTCAAAGTCTTCAAACTTTTTTATTTGTCCGGTAAGAAATCCGCGCCCAAGCGGACTGTATGCAACAAAAGCAATGTTTAGTTCCTTACAAGTAGTTAAGATTTCATCTTCTGGGTCGCGACTCCAAAGTGAATATTCCGTTTGCACTGCTGTGATCGGATGCACAGCATGAGCCCTTCTCAATGTTTTTGCTGACACTTCCGATAAGCCTATACTTTTTATTTTTCCTTCCTTCAAAAGATCTGCCATAGCACCAACAGTTTCTTCAATGGGTGTTGCGGGGTCAACACGATGCAGATAATACAAATCAATCACGTCTACATCTAATCGCTTCAAGCTGCCTTCACAAGAAGACTTTACATACTCTGGCTTGCCATTAAAGCCACGCATTGTAGGGTCTGTCGGGTTTCTTACGATGCCAAACTTAGTAGCCAAAGTAACTTCGTGGCGTTTTCCTTTAATGGCTTTGCCTACCAACTCTTCATTAATGTAAGGCCCATACATATCAGCCGTATCTAAAAATGTTATACCTAATGCAAGTGAGCGATGAATGGTAGCAATGGATTCCTTATCATCTGTAGCTCCCTAAAACTCAGACATGCCCATGCAGCCTAGCCCAAGTTGTGATGCTTTTATTCCTTGCGATCCTAAATTTCTTGTTTGCATTTCAAAAGTTGTTGGTTGAAAGTTAATAGTTGATGGAGAATGAGGCTTGAGTTCCAGAAAGAAGTTTAGCCCTCAATCTCCCTTATCTCAAAATCTTTTCCAGTGCCAAACTTGATAAGGTCTTTTAAAAAATAACGCTCCAGCGTGGTATGATCTTTCACTTTAAAATCTCCATTCACAAGCATTTGCTCAATTGTGAATTCAAAAGTTTCACCATAGTTGGTAAGCTTATACTTTTTGCCGTAGCGAAGTACATCAAAGGATAGTCCGGCCATTATCAAATAGACATAAGTAGAGTGAGAAAGGAATAATGAGAGAACTGTTTTCTAAGCCAATCTTTTAGCCACTTCTTCCCAATTCACCGTATTCCACCAGCCAGCGATGTAATCTACTCGTTTGTTTTGGTACTTTAAATAATAGGCATGCTCCCAAACATCAAGCGCAAGCAATGGAGTGCCTTTCAACTCGCTGGTGTCCATCAAAGGGTTATCTTGATTGGCTGTTGATCCTATTTTTAATTTACCATTATCGCTTACAAGCCAAGCCCAGCCTGAGCCAAAGCGTTTCATACCTGCCTCAGTAAATTGCTTTTTAAATTCTTCAAGAGATGTAAAGTTGGCATTGATAGCATCTAACAATTTTCCGGAAGGCACACTTGTGCCAGCCTTCATGCTTGTCCAAAAGAAATTATGATTCCACACTCCACCTCCATTGTTTTTCGCTTTCGCGGAAAGCTTGGATGCGTTGGCAAAAAATTCCTTCTCTGTAGCAAACGTTATGTTATCGGCAGCAATGGCCTCGTTCACATTTTTAACATAAGCTGCATGATGTTTGCCATAATGTATTTCCATCGTCATGGTATCAATGTGTGGTTCCAGTGCATTGAATGCATAAGGCAATGGAATCTGTGCAAATTGCAAAGCTGTTGCTATTGGGGTGGCTATCGCACTAGTTGAATCAAAAATAAAGGCTGACCCAATGGAAGCAACAGCTGTTACTTTTAAGGAATCTTGTACAAATTTTCTTCGGCTAATAGATTTCATGCTTTTATAAATTATTGTTTATTGATCGTTAGTGGTTGTTAATATCTCAGATGTGATGTTCTGGTTTCAACAAAGGTAAATTTAGTCAAAAATAATTAGCTTGCATTTCATGTTCATTTCAATAAAATAAAATTATGAATGAAGTTTTATACGATCACGTTCCTTCGCTAGACCTTGCCGATTTTACTTCGGGAGATCCAATAAAGAAAAGAAAATTTGTAGCTGAACTTGGCGCAGCCTATAACAACATCGGCTTTGTTGCCATCCGCAGCCATTACCTTACCGATGATCTTTCATCGCGATTGTATTCTTCCATTAAACAATTTTTTGCTTTACCCGATGAGGTAAAACAAAAGTACGAGATACCCGGATTGGCTGGTCAGCGTGGCTACATTGGCAAAGGAAAAGAACACGCCAAAGGAAGGAATACAGGTGACCTTAAGGAATTTTTTCATGTGGGCCAATTGGTAGAAGACGGTGATCCAATCAAAAAAGAATACCCCGATAACGTGTGGCCTATTGAGTTGCCCGAAATAGAATCTATCGCTCTTGAAGCATATAAAAATTTACAGAAGACAGGTGTTGAAATGTTAAGAGCCATCGCACTCTATCTTGGCTTGGACGAAAATTATTTTGATGCCCGAGTAAAACATGGCAATAGTATTTTAAGACCTATCCATTATTTCCCCATAGAAAATCCGGATGCAGTACCTGCCGATGCCGTAAGAGCCGCAGAGCATGGCGATATTAATTTGATAACCTTGTTAATGGGTGCTAGTGCTGATGGCTTACAGGTGCTTCGCCATGATGGCAAGTGGATACCCATTACCGCGTTGCCCGAACAATTGGTGGTGAACGTGGGAGATATGTTGGAAAGATTGACTAACAAGAAATTGAAATCAACTATTCATCGAGTAGTAAATCCGCCTCGGCAACTAATGAACCAACCGCGCTATTCAATACCTTTTTTTATGCATCCGCGATCGGAGGTTAACTTGGCTTCACTGCCTCAATGTATAGACAGTCAACATCCAAAAATCTGGAGCGATATAACTGCCGGAGATTTTTTGAATGAACGTTTGAGAGAGATTGGGTTAAAGAAATAATCAAAGTCTATTTTGGATCAACCGTTTCGGTATATCGTTTTTTTGAAAGATGTTCTTCTTCTGGCAGTCACCAGTTTTGGTGGGCCACAGGCTCACATGGCTCATTTCCAAAAAATATTGGTAACCAAACGGGGCTATATCACCGAAGATCAGTTGCTAGAGTTAAATGCCTTATGTCAAATTCTCCCGGGGCCTTCTTCCACACAAACCCTAAGTGCCATTGGATATAGGCTGGGCGGGGCCAAGCTTGCTTACCTCACCTTATTTATTTGGATGTTGCCATCAGTAACAGTGATGACTCTTGCTGGTGTTCTTATTGCCAACATTGAACAAAAACAGGTTTCTCTCAACTTTGCCCGTTTCATTCAACCCATGGCTGTTGGTTTTATAAGCTATGCTGCCTACATCATAAGTTTAAAAACAGTAACCCGTACTCGTGGATTAATTATTTTAGTGGCCGCTGGCGTGGTCTCTTATTTTATAAAAACTCCTTTCATATTCCCTATCGTATTATTAGCCGCAGGATTGATTACTGCATTCAACTACAAAATTTATCCGCGTGAAGAGAAAAAGAAATTTGATGTACGCTGGGATAACTTCTTTTTATGGGCTGGAGTATTAATACTAGCGGCTGTTGTTGGAAGCATAACAAAAGCGTTACCCATTCGTCTGTTTGAAAATTTTTATCGCAACGGTAGTTTAATTTTTGGTGGCGGCCAAGTACTGACACCATTGCTTTACACAGAATTTGTGCAATACGCCCCCAAGCATTATTTGTCGTCAGAGGAATTTTTATCAGGATTTGGTTTGATGCAAGCATTGCCTGGACCTGTATTTTCCTTTAGTGCTTATATTGGTTCATTGTCCATGCGCGAATATGGAATTGGCGGTCAAATTTTAGGCGGGTTTATGGCAGCCTCTGGAATATTTTTACCAGGTACATTTCTTACTTTTTTTGTAATCAGGATTTGGGATAGTCTTAAAAAATATCGACACATTCGCGCTTCGTTGGAAGGCATAAACGCAGCTAGTGCTGGGTTAATCGCGGCAGCAGCATTAACACTATTTCAGCCTTTGGAAAATTCCATTTCCACCTATGTCATCACGATAGGAACATTCCTGATTTTAACGTTTACCAAGATCCCCTCATGGGCATTGATAATTGCTGGATTAGCACTTGGTTTTATAGTATGATTTATTTTCTACTGCCGTAGAAGAGAGTGAAGAAGATAGTTGGGAATACTGAATTGTTTGGAGATGCCGGCATCAAGATAATTTTGTTGACATAAGCATCCACCAAAAAGCCAACTTCAAAACCCGTTACTTGGCTTTTAATAGTTCCCAACTCGAAGTTAAGAGCTAGCTTAGCGTTAGCTCCCATCTGAATTTTAGAGTCACCAATACCTTGAAGAAGATTGCCTGTACCATTAATATTAGGAAAAGCATGTCTTGGGTTGTTTGGGTCATATTGTTCAGTAACAGAGAGAAATCGACTATTGTCTAGTGCTCTGTCAATGTAATATGGAGCAACTATACCAATAGAAGGACCAGCGGCCATTACCACTTTAATCTCTACTCCTTGTTGAGGAGCTTTCTTAAAGAAAATAAAATCTCTTCCGTATTGAAGCCGCAGTGCATAGAGGTAGTTTGTTTTACCAAAAATAAAGTAGTTACCCGTTCGTGATGAGGGATACCTTGTCTCTTCAGGGTTTTTCACGTTCATTATCTCTAGCCCATAGGTCTCCAGTATATTTCTATTGGCGAGCTTGCGTGCCTTTTTAAAGGTGAAGCCTCCAATCAAACCACCTGAAGAATTTTTGTTGATGCCCCATGTAAACTCCGAATCATAATCATAGCTATCTTGTGTTTGCGCTTTTATGGAATGGAAGCTACCAAACACAATTAAAAAAGCCAAGAAAAACTTTAAAGCAGACATCAATTTGAATTCTTTGGGATAAATTTAACCGAAATTCAAATACAAGAACGCAAAAAATAAATCTTTAGTTTAATTATGGCAACAATCACAGCAGAATACAAAGGCTCATTAAGAACACAGGCTGTTCATAAGCAATCGGGCAACACAATTATTACCGATGCACCTCTCGATAACAATGGCAAAGGTGAAGCCTTCAGCCCTACGGATTTGGTCTGTTCAGCTTTAAGCAGTTGCATGATGACCCTCATGGGCATTTTGGCAAACCGTGAGGGCATAGAATTGACGGGGCTTACCTCTGAAGTAACCAAACTAATGGCTGAAAACCCACGAAAAATAAAAGAGATACAGTTAATTTTTAGTCACCCCAACTTGATTGCCACAGAAGAACAAAAGTTGAAGTTGAAACGAGCAGCTCTCACTTGTCCTGTTGCATTGAGCCTTTCAGATACAGTAATACAAACTGTGACGTTTAATTTTTGATAGGAAGTGCTTCTTTGATAGCATTAAAATCAATAGATAAATGCGATTGATTGTAAACTGCCTTACCATTTTCAATGATCAATACTTGTGGTGATTGATGCTCCACTCCAAAGGTATCGGCAATCGCATTTGAAATATCCCGATAGGAAATAAGATCAAGATAGTAGGGCTTTGTGTTGCCCACTTCCTCTTGTTTCCAATTTCTTTCCAAGCGGTTGAGGGAAGTGCGGCTTATAGAACAACGTGTACTATGCTTAAAAATCAATACTGTATTTTCTTTTGATTCCTTTACAATAGCATCTAATTGGCTAAGTGTTGTAAGTTGGTTCCAATTCATTTCTTTACTCCTTTATACTCGTTATAATCGTAGAGAGCCTTCCAAATGTCTTTCTCCTTTCTATCGTAGCGAAGGGGGTGTTCATCGGGTTTGGCAGCCTTCGGTTGTGTTTCGTTTTTCTTGAAGAACATCTTCGCCCACACTAACTTAATGTTGGTCATAAAAGTTCGATCTTGCTTCACATTGCTTTGGCCTAAGTGAGCAAATTGAGCATCAGGGTGGAGGTTTTTACCTGAAGCTTTCCACATTTTTTTGTTGCCTTGAAAGTCTCCAATCTTGGCATACGCTTTCGGTTGCGATAAAACCTTTAACGCCAAAGCTGCACTCTTTGGGTTATGTACATATTCTCGTTTCAATTTCATTTTTGAGTTGAATCCATTTACTGCCAACGCAGAAGAAAGTGGTCTCCTTTTTAAAGACGAAGCGATGTTGGCATGAGGGCTTTGTATGTAATCTTTCCTGAATCGCGAAAGCGGAATTTTACCTGATGTAGCAGTACTTGCTCTTGGGTTGTTTGCATAAGTTCCTGCAATTGGCTTTTCATTATTGTTCCACATCAGGCCACTAATACTTCCGCCTCCTTTTTCAGGTTTGTTGGCCTTTTTATTTCCAGCAAAATCGTAGCCTTGATAGGCGTGGCTTCGTAATCTTGTAGTGGATGTTTCTTTATTATTCCACATCCCACCGCTAATGCTCCCTCCTCCTTTTTCAGGTTTAGAAGTTTTTGTGTTGCCCGAAAAATCAAACCCTTGGTAGGCATGGTTATGCAGTTTTGTGACGGATTGTTGTTTGTTATTCCATGATATGCCACTTATGCTCCCTCCACCTTTTTCTGGTGCACTGCTTTTAATCCTTCCACTAAAGTTAGCCCCTTGAGGGGAATAGGGTGGATGAGCAAACTTTCCCTTTATGAAGCCCGAATAGCTGTGCGAAATATCATGACCTACGATAAACTTATCAGTAACAGATTTATCATTATTGTTGCGAAGTTGCCCACTAATGCTACCCCCACCTTTGAGCGGCCTGCCACTTTTTATGCTACCTCTAAAATCAGCCCCTTGCGGGGAAAATGGCGAGCGTAAATTTTTTCGCTTTATAAATCCTGAATAGAGCACTGATGGATCGAAACCACGGTTGTATTTAGTGTTCTTTATATTGCCAGAATACCCAGCTCCAACATCTCCCTTGTACCTCGCTGGCAATCGTTTTGAAACACCTTTGCTACCACTGATTGATAGCACCCCATTGGCAGGAATAGCACTGTTTCTTTTAGCTAATTTTTTCGATTGCGAGTCGGTAACAATAAACGGATTGGTTCCCGCTTTTTGGTTATTTCTTAAGGAGGGTTTTCTAAGGCTACTTTTGTTAGGATCGCCCAGCCAAGCTACATCACGCTTAGTAGGAGTGCCAAGTCCAACACCTCCCGTAAGCTTAGGATTCCCTGACCGGCTTTTTGATTGCGCTAGTTGTTGACGTGACAGTGGTGGCAATTTGCTGCTATAATTTTTTCTGCGTAAGCGAAGCCCTGCTATATCTCTTAGAAAAGGTTTTTCGCCCTTTTTAAACTTGCCCCAATACACATTCTTTTTTCTTCTTACAACGTAGTTGCTTGAGGCTGAATAGGCACCGCCAAAAGGTGGCTGTGTACTCTGAAATTTTTCCGATTTCCTTGGCGTCATTCGAATTGGCAAATCGCCTGAAGCAGTTCTAAGCGCAGCTTGCGATCGCCCCGATTTTGGATAACGCTTTACAATGGGTGACCCTGTGGCATCTCCTTTCCATGGCTTCTCCCTCCGCTTTGATTGCTTTGCTATATACCTTTTGTATTCACTTGGCTGCTGGTAAATATTTCTTTCACTTCTTTTCTTCTCTGCACGCTTTGCGCTAAGTCGTATTTCTTTTCCTTGGTCATTTCCGCTCCAAGGCCTATCACTTCCTTTCTTCTTTGATTGCTTTGCTAAGTATCTTTTGTATTCCGTAGGCTGGGGAAAAACATTGCTTTTGGTTCTTGCCTTCTCTGTTCGCTTTGCGCTCAGCCGTATTTGTTTACCCTGATCATTGCCTTTCCATACTTTATCTTTTCCATTTCCTGATGGAGTATTAATAACTGGCCCAATGGGTTTGCCTGGCCTATCTCCTCCTTTAGATTTTCTACCAACGTACGGGCTGGTTTGAGGATACACATTGCTTGCTCGGTATGAAGGAGAGCTTTTTTGGGACTTTAATCTACTTACGGATTTACGGTAGCTAGATGTGCGATTTCTATTCTGGTCTTTTATGCGTGCGCGCGATTCTTTTACTTGTTGCTGATTGGAGACAGGCCTATCTCCTTTCGTGTTTTGGGCAAAAGAAGAGAAAAAGCAGAAAAACAAGAGAGCCAAAACAAGCCCAACTCGTATATATTTTGCTCTGAATATGATATTGTAATTCAACAATTACAGTTTAAGCTAGCTAAGGTAAGATAAAATATTGAAGCCGAAAAAAAGTCAAGTTTCCAATTTTATTAGGTTGAATTTCAAAATGATATTTGGGTTTCTATACATATAATTTATATTTGTTAATTATATGTATAAAACTATGGCGGTATTCACAAGCACGCTACCAGATTCCCTCCTTAAACAACTCAATGAAAGAGCAAATATGTTGGCTATTCCAAAGAACAAGCTAATTGAAACAGCTCTGAGTCTATACTTGGAGCATCTTGAAAAGATGGATTACGTGAAATCGTACAAGAAATTATCGGAAGATGAGGATACACTTCAAATAGCCGAAGAAGGTATGGCCGATTACTTTAAGCAGCTGGAGGAGTGAGGCAGTGCGAAATTTGGTATGCTGATTTGAATCCCGTCAAGGGAAGTGAACAAGCAGGTTTGCAACCTGTTGTAGTATTAAGTGGCAATTTGTTAAACCAACACGTACCTATTGTAATTGTAGTGCCATTAACAACTAAGATAAAACGTTATAAGGGCAATCCAATACTCATTCCCAACACAACAAATGGATTAACCGAAGAATCAGAAATGCTCATGTTTCATGTTCGTTCGGTTTCCAAAGAAAGATTGGTAAGAAAAATAGGATCGGTAGATAAACAAGAAATAACACTTGCTATAAAAACACTGAACGATATTTTGAAGTATTAATAATTGTAATCAATACCTCAACAACTCTTCAATTTTTCCCTTCAATCTATCTTTTGGTAAAAAGTTTTTTTCTAGCGTGGGCGCGAATGGTATGGGTGTATCAAGGCTGGCTACACGCATCACGGGCGCATCAAGGTAGTTGAAACAATGTTCGGAAATCCAGGCTGCTATTTCTGCCCCTATTCCTCCCGTTAAAGTATCTTCATGCAAAATCAACACTCGGCTGTTTTTTAAAACCGTCATCTCAACGGCCTCTTTATCCCACGGCAATAAGGTTCTTAAATCAAGCAAGTCGGCACTTATGTTGGGCATAGTGTCCAAAATTTCTTTTGCCCAATGCACACCCATTCCGTAAGTAATAATTGATACATCATTTCCTTCTGTTATCAATTTTGCCTTCCCGATTTCAATGGTATAATAATCATCGGGAATGTTTTCTTTAATGGATCGATACAGAACTTTATGTTCAAAATACAAATATGGATTGGGGTCTTCCAAAGCTGCATTGAGCAGCCCTTTTGCATCATATGGATTGGAAGGATACACAATTTTTAGCCCCGGGGTGTGGAAAAACCACGCTTCATTACTTTGGCTGTGAAATGGCCCCGCAGCAGTGCCAGCCCCCGTTGGCATGCGTACCACCACATCGGCAACTTGACCCCAACGCCAATGTGTTTTGGCTAAGTTATTTATAATTTGATTAAATCCTTCGGTAACAAAATCAGCAAACTGCATCTCTACCATGGCCTTCATACCCTTGATTGACAGGCCAAGGCCAGCGCCCACAATGGCCGATTCGCAAATGGGCGTATTACGCACTCGGCCTTTACCAAATTTCTCTACAAAGCCATCGGTTATTTTAAAAACGCCACCATACTCTGCAATGTCTTGCCCCATCAATACCAAATTCGGAAACCGTTCCATGCTTTGGCGAAGCCCATCGCTGATGGCATCGATAAACCGCTTCTCGGTAACGCTTCCCGTAAGGGGATCAACAACAGTTTGAACAAAGGGGGCATACACATCTTGCAACTCTTCTGTTGTATCAGCCTCGGGATGGGTTTCCTGAAAAGCATCTTCCAGTCCTTCTTCAATTTCGCGTTTTATTTTTTCTCTTATCTGTTCAACATACTTAGCATCAATCACAGTTTGTTGAAGTAAGTAGTTTTCAAAATTTTCTATTGGATCTTTCTTGGCCCACTCATCCATCAATTCTTGCGGAACATATTTAGTGCCCGATGCCTCCTCGTGCCCGCGCATACGGAAGGTGAGGCACTCCAACAAAATAGGTCGTGGGTTTTTGCGAAGGCTTTCAGCTAGTGACTTTACTACATCATATACCTCCAAAATATTATTGCCATCTACCTGCACGCCTTCAATGCCGTAACCGATCGCCTTGTCCACAAAATAATTGCAGCGAAATTGTTCATTGCTAGGCGTAGAGAGTCCATAACCATTATTTTCAATCACAAAAATCACAGGCAAATCCCACACGGCAGCCACATTAACAGCTTCATGAAAATCGCCTTCACTTGTGCCACCATCGCCATTAAAAACTACTGTTACTTTCTTTTCTTGTTTTATTTTAGAAGCTAATGCAATGCCATCGGCCACACCATTTTGCGGACCAAGGTGCGATATCATACCCACAATGTGATGCTCGTTGGTGCCAAAATGAAAAGAGCGATCGCGCCCTTTTGTGTAGCCCTTCATAGTGCCTTGCCATTGAGCAAACAATTTATTGAAAGGAATTTTGCGACCTGTAAAAATACCCAAGTTGCGGTGCATAGGAAGAATGTAATCATCTTCCTCAAGGGCTTGCGCAATGCCCACCGAGATAGCCTCTTGCCCAATGCCACTAAACCATTTGCTGATTTTATTTTGCCTTAGTAAAATCAACATTTTTTCCTCTATCATACGAGGCCGAAGCAGCTCTTCGTACAATGATTTCAGGACTTTATCAGAATATTTTTTGCGGACGAATTTCATAAAGGCAACTATTCAATACGCAAGGTAGAAAAAACCGCTACGCCATAAAACGCAGCTAATTTTTCTGAATATGCCCGCGGATTAAATACAGACCGGTTTTTCGTAGATACCTAAGCTATGCAACTATAATTAACGCAAGTGGGCAGTAAAACCATCGCCACATCTTTCGGGGGGTTAGTTGGCATTACTTAACTACAAGTTGTTGAGCTTTGAATGCAATCTTCTGTAACCCTACATAAGGCATTTCTTTCTCGTTATAAGATGGATTTTCACGCCTCTATACGTTTACTATATTTACCAGGGTATTACTTTGCCTGATCTCAACAAAATGAGCCAAGAGACACAACCACAATGAATCTAGCGATCCATCGTTCAACTAAGCAAAAAATAATAAAACGACTTTTAGGAGGGTTTAAAACGACTTGCTTTTTATAAGATCGTTTTATTATTTTGGCACAGCTGTGGCTAAATTGGGCGACCCTTTTAAAAGGGCTAGGGTATTGCTCCAGCAGTAGGTGCTGCTTTGCTTGCTGCTGTAGATTTTATTGGTAGTTATGCTGGTGTGGTTGTCGGTGCAGGACTAACGGCTGAAGCGGGTGCAATTGTTGCAGGGGCAATTGTAGGTGGAATAGGAGGGGCAATCTGGGGTGGAGTACTAGCGGCTCAAGATAAATGCTATGGAGCCTCTTGTGGCCAAGAGGATGATGAATGGGGTTTGAAGATTTGTAGTACTGGTGAATGTGTAATAAATTAAATGAGGATACCTCTTTGCTTTTGCTTTCTTATTCTATGCTGCACTTCTTCCGCTCAAAAGATTATAAAGTTAACTTTCTATAAAAATGAAAGAGTAATGGTATTAATAATACCGGGAGACAGAATAGGAGCAGAGTTTCAAAATGGCACTCATGAGGCGGGAATCCTTAGAAATGTGACTGATAGTACAATTGAAGTAAATAATAAAACATTCAGTCTGGATTCGATTAAAGCAATTGGAAGAAGAAGAGTTGGAGCAAGTGTAATTGGCTGTGTGCTTATGGGTATTAGTTGTGGATTGTTTGCAAAAGTTGAAAACGATGCCATATCATCTCACAAATCCATAAGCACACAAGCTCTTTTTGTAGGTGTTGAATCCATTTTATTAGTAACCATTTTTACTAATCACAGCGTTGGACCTGCTTTTAATTATACAGTAAGAAGGACAAAAAATTGGAATTTAGAGGTTATAGATTTTGTAGGGAAAGAAAAAAGGCATTAAAAAGGGGGCTCCCCCCCCTTTTTTTTTTTTGCATTCCACCAACCACGGATTTTTTCGACAATCCTAACGCATCGATCAACTATACCTAGTATCGCTACGATCAACATTATTAACTGTGTATTAATCTCTTTCAACTAGGCATTAATCAGTCTCAACTAGATGTTAATCAATATCAACTATCCGTTAATCAATGTCAACTAGGCATTAATCACTCGCAACTAGACATTAATCATTTTTAACTATGCGATGGAAGGCCTCAACTGCTTGCAGCAGCTTATCAACTGGGTAGTTTACTCCAGTAGCTATGTAAACCCGACTAGCATCTATAGTTGGTGGCTATCCTAAAAATGAAAAAACCTCCAAGATATTCTTGCCACAGCAAAGAGACCTTAGAGGTTTTAATATTAAAGTATAATTGAGAAGTCAGTTATACCTCAACTGCAACGGCTTGTCTTTTAGAAACCAAATCCATATCGGGCTTTGATTCGTCCGTTAAGGCAACCTTGCCACGCTCGTTACGCATGGTACGGCTGTACAACGAAATATTTTTATCAAACAAAAAGCGCAGCCATAGTTTTGTCCATGAGTTATGCGAATGAAGTGTATCATAAAATGCAGGTGCACTTTTTTTCAATTCTGGTAACCTATTCCAAGGTATCGAAGGAAAATCGTGATGCTCGTTGTGAAACCCCACATTGAAAGCCACGGTATTCAATCCGCCATAGTAGCTGTAGGTTTCTTGGTTTTCATCTATCGTAAGAAAATGTTCCTGTATCCATCTTGCGCCAAGCGGATGAAGCCCCACTGAAAAGAAGAAGCTCGCTAACATAAAGATCAACGCTTTGGGGCCGAAGAATACCCAAATGGCAACGTTAAATGAAATTTGAATAACCCAGTTGGTGATAATCCATCCGTCAACAGGTTTTATTTCTTTCAACCGGAATGTGCGTATCACTTGGAATACGGGGAAAAATAATAGCCAAAAGGCTTTACCAAAAGTTGAATTGTTAATCATCTTGGCTTCCCAATAATCGGGCAAGTCGGCATCAAGTTCGTGCACACCTTGGAAAGAATGGTGTTTAATATGGTAACGCTCAAAAGAAATAGCAGAAGGAAAAACGTGTGGCAGGTTGGAAACCATAGCTGCAAACCTGTTCAAGGTTTTGTTTTTGAAAAGCAAATGATGTGAGCATTCGTGGATCATCACAAAAAGTGAATGATTAAAAAATGCTCCCACTCCGTAAGCCACTAATAACACCAGCCACCAAGCAGAATCTTTCACCAAGTAAGAAATGCCTATCATGCCACCCACCAAACCAATGATGGCGAAAATGGTCAATGGGTTTTTGCCCATTAGTTTTTTCACTTCAGGATATTGCTTGAGTATTTGAAGTGTGCGGATGCGATGAGGCTCAGCATCAGTTGAGAAATGGAAATTGGTTGTTGACATAGATACAAATATAATCCCAACAACAGCAAATGCGCAAACAGGTTATAACATCACTTAAAATCAATCCAAGATTTCACTGATTGGTTGCCCCATGCAGCCATTGGGAAATTTAATCTTCAACAACACCGATAGCGTAGGAGCAATGTCTGTAATAGCATGATAATTACTGGTTGAGCCTTTCTTTACACCAAACCCATAGAACACAACAGGCACGTGCGTATCGTAAGTATAGGGCGAACCATGAGTAGTGCCTGTTGTGCCCCCCCAAGCAAACCAACCAGGCTCTAGCGCAAAAGCGATATTGCCGCTTCGTTTGGGGTTATACCCTCTCACAATCATTCCTTTAATTCCCTTTTCTTCATAGTTGCTCTGCCGAAGCGTTGCCTCCGAATAAACTTGTGCCACTCCTGGAGTTGCCATTAGGTATTTTGTGATTAGTTCGGTGGCAATAAGCATATCGAGGCCAGCAGTTTTAAGTTCAGCACCAAAAGCCTCTTGGTTGATAAAAATTTGATCGTTGCTTATTTTCTCTACAATCTTTTTTCCAGGATATTGCTTTTGAAGAAATTCAGTTAGACCTGCTTCCACTTCTTTTGCTTTGAAAAAATCGGCAGGAATGGAGTTGTCTTTTTGATATTGAGCGTTTTCAGCAACAGCATGATCGGCTGTAAGAAAAACTGTGTACAGACCTACACCAATGGTTTTATCTAATTTTTTTAAGAGGTCTTCTACGTTTTTATCCAAACGAATATACATGTCTTCTATCTCAACCGAGTTGGGCCCCATAGCATGACCTACTAAATCTGGACAAGAAAATGATACAGCTAAAAAATCAGTGATATCATCTTTACCAAGTCCTTCACCATCAATTGCGGCCTTCGTGGCTTCTGTTAATAAATCATCACCGAAAGGTGTAGCACCAATCAAATCGAAGTTTCCATTGGCAGCGCGAAGGTCTTTCAAATTATAAGGGAACACGGGCTTCTCTTTGCCTTTCATTTTTCCCTCGTAAGGCGAATCATCAGGGCTACTCTCTGTATATTGACTGATCGGGAAAGTGGTCTTCCATTCTCTTGATAAATATTGATCGGCAAGATTCAATGCATTGAAGGTGTTCATCCATTCTGGTAGAGCAACACGGTAATAATTGCTGGTAATAAACTTTCCGCTTTTGCCATCATACCAATAAGCACCATCGGGTAAATGGCCTGCCGGTAATACTGCGCCTCTGTCTTTTATTGATAGCGCAACTACTTTTCCTTTTTGTTGGGTAAACAATTTTAGTTCATCGGTAATAGTAGTTGTAAGTAAACGAGATGGAGACACATCGCCATTGCCTTCATCATTGCCAACAGGTTTGTAGCGATCATCTTCTACGCAATTCACATTCTTTTTTGTTTGCTTATCGAACCAATCGTTGCCGATAATGCCGTGGACGGCAGGTGTTGAACCTGTATAGATAGAAGCGTGGCCTGGCCCAGTATAGGTTGGCACATAATTGTAATGCGCATTCTTTAACATGAAGCCATCATTCATCAATCGCTTGAAACCACCTTCACCAAACTTAGGTGCAAACCGATAGAGGTATTCTTGCCTCATTTGATCAACCACAATGCCAACCACCAGTTTAGGCCTTTCGCGTGGTGTGTTTTGGCTCATGCCTGTAAAAGCAACTAACAAGAAAAGCAGCGAGGTAAATATTCGGATCATAGACTTAACAAATTGAGCCGACAAGTTAGAAAAATAACCAACGCTGCATTGTTACTATTATGTGAAGATTGAAGCGAATTACTCTTCACAATAAATTCTTTCATAGTCTTTTGTTTCATATGCTTGCTTACGTAGAAGCTTGCCGTTGCTGCCGTAATACACAACCACATGAATGTCCGCCTCTTCATAGAACTTGTCAGTAAAATAAAGAGGGCTTTCAGGTGAGCCTAGATTTACAATATCACTAAAGGTAATCGGTAACAAAATGCCTCGCGTATTGCTAAGCGCACCGTAATAGCCAGCCTGGTGAACAATGATAATTTTCTCTTTTTGGTTGATGATGTAATGAAAATCTTTAATCTCGTCAAGCACAACTTTTTTTTGTGGGATGTTGTAGAGTTGCCAAGACATATTTCTCTTTACTATTGCAACCGAATCGTTCCAAAACTGAACTTCATCAAACTCAAATTTGCTTTCTTCCTTCAGGTTCCAAGAAACAAAACCAAAGAATCCATTTTTGAATGCCACTAATTTGTTCTCTGAATAGGGAATTATATTTCTTTCGTACAATGGCTTAATCAATATTTTGTTTTCAACATTATACAATCCAAATTTTTTATCTTTTAAAAGCGATATAAAATTCTTTCGCGTTGGTATAATGGCTGAATATTCTAGCGGCAATAAAACTTTACCACTTTTATTGATAAGTCCTTTCTTGCCTTCTTCATCAACCAGAAAAATGCCTTCACCAATACTCTCAATAGCATTCACTTTAATCGAAAATAATTTCTTGCCAGTTGCAATTTCAAAAACATCTTTCTTTTTTGCTCGGCTTGAATAAAAATACTGTGTGCTATCCGTAGACTTTATAAATTGTATATCCGAGGCGGCTTCGAGCGCAATTACATTTAACGTAGTTAGATATACTTTTAAAGAATCACCTTTCTTTGTGAAAGCGAGGCCATTTTTAAACCATAGACTATCTAATCCAGTTTCAATAGTCTGTTTATTTTTTCCATCATACAACATCAAGTTATTTTTCTCCTCGAGCTTTATCCAGTTGCGATAAAACTTTACATCAACAAAATCTTGATTATCGATTTCATTTGAAATACCTGTGAGTTGCATTTTTCCATTTTTCTGATTGAGAAACCCATACGGTGTTTGCGAAATAATAAGCCTATCAAGCGGAACTATATAATCGAGCGAAGCGGACAGCACGCCCTGCAACGATCCGTTGCTTACAAGATAATGGTTTTGGCCAAGCGCCTTTACGTTATCAAATACGAGTGATTCACTCCATGCAATACCATCAGCACACGCACCTATTTCTTGTCTTGATTTTGGTATGCGTTTCCCGTTTTTTGAGAAAATAATAAGTTCATCTTCTGCGTAAATATCCTCAAATGTAGATGGAGACAATCTTCTACCAGCAAGCGTTAAAAGTGTCCACTTAGCATTTTCTTTTATAGCAATGAAGCGCGATGCAATAACCTTGGCATCCTGCAAACACAAGTCGATTAACGAAAACCCGGATTCATGCACCACGCGCCAACAATCAGTTGATTTTACTTTAAGAAAACCAAGACCCAAGTCTTCAATGGCTTCTGCTTTCGTATCTAAAATTAATTTACCACTACGACTAAATAAACCAGCGGAGGTAATAAGATAATCAGTAGTAATGTTGCCACAGGCATAAGCATCATCAAGGCCATCAAATTGCGGAGCTAACTGTTCAACACCTTCTTGATTAATGAATCCAAATTTATCCCCTTTTAAAATGGGCACCCAATATCCCTTCTTGAGTTTAGCAGTTGCTTGAAGCGAATCGTTGGTTACTATTTCGGGTATTTGACTTTCATCATTCAGATAATAAAGTAAATCGATAGCCTTCTTTACTTGTTTGCTTTTTGGATAGGCTTTAGTGAACGCTTGAAAAGCAGAAGGCTCGCCAGAAGCGGTAGTGATTTCAAAAATGATTTTTTCAACTTCATTGCGATAAACAGTGGTTGGATAGTTATCTAAGAAAGCAACAAAACTTTTTAGTTTGCCATCTCTTGTTTTATCTTCATAGATTAATTTTTCATACAGATTGTGCGCATCGGCTGCTCGAAGTGACTTAGGATATTTATTGAGGTAATGCTGAAAACTTTGATATGTGTTCAAGCGCAAGGCATCAGAATAGGCTACCTCATCTCTCAACTCTATTGCCTTGCGGACTTCGCTTGCATCAGTATACTTTTCTAGAAATTCATTATAGTCGCTTTCAGTGTGAATCGTTGATGCTACACCAAAGGCTTCGCTCTCAATTTTTTTTAACAAGGTTACAATGATCGAACTATCCAGCGGAAAGCGCTTCAGTTTTTCTTTCTCTCGCAAGGTCGAGCGATTGTAGTCAGTCATCAACTGCAATCCATAGAAATGGGCAGAATCAATATTATACTTTGGATAGGCAGGTAATAAAAACAGGGTGGAAAAAACATATCTAGCCTCAGGATTTATAGTATTTTTCTTGAGCGATTTGCGCAACAACTGCTCAGCCTTTGCCCAATTACCTTTATTGATTTTACTTAAAGCTTGCCCCTCAAGGCTTAACTGCTTTAACTGGCAGAAGGCATGAAAGTAAATCAAGGTGAACGATAGAATTAAAAAAAATCTTTTCAAGCAGCAAAGTTAACCACTCTATTGAAAACAATTTGAGTTCAATAATATTTTGAATCTAAGAAGAATTATTTTTTGGTTTCTAAAATTGATAGCATAGAGTAGGCAAATAGTTTTTTATACTTTTACGCGTTACTATTTCAATCTATGACCAAGAGATTTTTTTTCTTTTTCGTTCTTACTTTAATTTTTTCATGTTGTACCAATGACGATACGGATTTTGTGATCACTATCAAAACCGAATACGGTGACATGATTGCGATTTTATATGATGAAACGCCACAGCACAAAGCAAATTTCATTAAGCTTGCCAAAGAGCATTATTATGATGGAACACTTTTTCATCGTGTGATTAAAGGTTTCATGATTCAAGGTGGCGATCCTGATTCAAAACAAATTGGTAAAGTGTTAGGCAATGGAGGCCCAGGCTATAGCATTCCAGCAGAAATAAATCCTGCTATTTTTCATGAAAAGGGTGCTCTCGCTGCTGCACGATTAAACGACCCTGAGAACCCGACACGAGCTAGCAGTGGCAGTCAATTTTACTTAGTGCAAGGCCAAGTGATGAATGCTGCTGAAGTAGAAGATTTAAAAATCGACCAACAAAAATTGGGTCTCGCTTTACGTCAGTTCATTCAAAATCCTATCCATAAAGCTCTGCGCGATTCACTAACATTGATGCAGCAGACAATGCAAATTGATGCGTTTCAAAAAAGAGTACTTGGTTTAGTGCCTCAACTTGAAAAAGAAACTGGGATAAAAATTGTAATTGAGGTTTCAAAAGAAAAAATGAAGGCTTATACTACTGTTGGTGGCGCACCATTTTTGGATAATCAATATACTGTGTTTGGGAAAGTTATTAAAGGGCTTGACATCATTGATAAGATTGCTATGCTTCATACCGATAATGCCAACAGACCTGTTGATGATTTCGCCATGACTGTTTCGGTAGAAGAAATGTCGAAAAAAAGAATTACTAAAGAATACGGTTATACTTATCCTTCAAAATGAAAATACTTGTTACTGGTGCCAATGGTTTACTTGGCCAAAAACTTTGCTTATTGCTTGATCAAGATAAATCTTTAGAGCTTGTTGCTACCACACGCAATAAATTAAATATTCAATTAATCAACGGTCGATTTTGCCCATTGGATATTACAAATCCAACGCAAGTTGAAAATATTATTGCTGTAGAAAAGCCAGATGTAATTATCAACACTGCTGCGATGACACAGGTGGATCAATGTGAAATAGAGCGTGAAACGTGTTGGCTTAATAATGTTACAGCCGTTGATAATCTTGCACGGGCGGCAGAGAAAATAAAGTCTCACTTTATTCATGTTTCCACTGATTTTATTTTTGATGGAAGTGCTGGGCCGCTAGATGAAAAAGCAGTGCCAAATCCAATAAGTTATTATGGTGAAAGCAAGCTTGCGGCAGAGCAAGTTGTAATCAATTCAACTTTGCAATGGGCTATTCTTCGCACAGTATTAGTATATGGCGTTACTAAAGATATGAGTCGCAGTAACATTGTGCTTTGGGTAAAGAAAAATTTAGAAGAAGGTAAAAAAATAAATGTAGTGAACGATCAATGGCGCACGCCCACACTGGCTGAAGATTTGGCTTTGGGCTGTGCATTGGCTGCCAAGGGAAAAGCTGTTGGCATTTATAATATTTCAGGAGAAGAAATGATGACACCCTACGACATTGCCATTCAAACAGCAGAATTTTTTAAGTTGAACAAAAACCTTATTACTCAAACTGATTCAACACAATTTAAACAACCCGCCAGAAGGCCACCGAAGACTGGCTTTATTATCACCAAAGCAAAAAAAGAATTAGGATACAAACCACATACATTCAAAGAAGGCTTGGATTTGTTGGCAAAGCAGTTGGGTTAAGATCGTTTAAATAGTTGTGTCACTTTCAACGGTGATACGACTATCTACTTTTAAAAGAAATATCAAAGCGTGTGCCTTCGTTTACTTTGCTATTAATGGTGAGTTTTCCGCCTAAAGCACTCACTTGGGTTTTTACTAAGTACAAACCCATGCCTTTTCCCTCCACATGAAAATGAAAACGCTTGTAGAGTGAAAACAATTTGTCCTTAAATTTTTCAACATCAATACCAAGTCCATTATCAGAAATACTAATATGGGTATATCCATTCAAAGTGTTTGACGCAATAGTGATAGAAGGTGCAACATTGGGCTGTCTATATTTTATCGCATTGCTGATCAAATTATAAAAGATACTTTCTATATAATATGGAATGGTATCAAGAGTCGTATCACCTTCAAGAGCAACATTTATGCAGGCGTCTGCCTCCTCAATCTCTCTTTTTAAACTGTCGGTTGCCTTGTTTATCACATCTCTCAAATCGATGGTTACAAATAGCTGGGTATTTCGTTTTTGAATCTCCAGAATCTGAGCCAAGTCTTTGATAATAATGTCTAGATCTCTCGTAGATAGAGCCATCTTATTAACAAGGTCCATAATTTCCTCAGGCTCTTTAGCTAAATCTATTATTTGAGCTAGACCAATGATGCGGGCCATGGGTGCGCGTAAATTATGGGAAATGATGTAGGTAAATTGTTCAAGCCTACTGTTTTGTTCTAGCAATTCGAGATTCGTTGCTTTTAAATCTTGAGTTTGCTTTTCTACTTCACTTCGCAAGGCTTCATTTTTCTGATGGATTACGCTGCTTTGCTTTTCAATTGTCTGCTTTGCCTCTTTCAAGCTTTCATTTTGAATAAACAACGAGCCGCGCTGCTTTTCAATTTCAGATTGTTGAGACACCAGTTGTTCGGTATGCGCAACCAACTCTTCATTTTGGGCGGCAATTTCTTCGTTCTGTGTAGATATCTCAATGGTTCGCTCATACACCAATCGTTCCAGTGTTTCATTTTGGTTGGCCAACAGAAGACTATTTTTGGCTTCGGCTTCTCTAAGTTGTTCAGAATATTTTAATACGTTGGAAGCATAGTAGGCGGAATAGACTAATGTAGGTATAGCCACAATAAAAAGTAAGATCTGCAGCCAATAGCTTTGTTTCAATGCCATTTTATAACGAAGGGTTGCCTCAATGGCAATCTTGTCTTCAAAAGCATTCACTATGTCTGAGAATTTCTTGAAGGCCTGCCACGCCTGTGATCCCGGATCGTCTTCTAGAAATTTAATAAACTTGCTATTGTCGTTTGGGTTTGCAGTTAAATGGTTTTCGATTGTTTGCACTTGGCCATAGTATAGATCCAAGCCTTCACTCATCTCATAAAAAGGTTTCATTGGGAAGTTTTGAGCTTCTAATAATTTGCGTATCCTAGCTAAAATTAAACCATTATCCCTTAACCCATTATCTAGAGTATTTTTAAAAGCCTCTTTCCGTATTAGTGTGTAGCCTCGGGCTCCCATATCCACCAGATGCAGATTTCTTGAAATATCAAGAGTGTTTACTTTTATGGCTTCAGCCTTTTCTTGCAAAAGACGATTTTGTTCAATTACCAGCGAGTTTTGGTAAATCAAATAAATATTGCCCAACAATAGAATACCTATGGCAAGTACTACAGCCCAAAGAAAATTCCTTTTAACCCAAACTCCATTCATATATCAATGCTACCACAATATCAATATTATTTATCAGGATTTACAAGTGAAGGCAATAATCCTTTGCTAATGGAATAAATACCAGACTCGTGCTGTCTAAATGTCAAACAAGAAAGAATATGAAAACGAAACAGCTAGTAAAGATTGCATTGGTGAGTTTATTGTTAACAGTAGGCTTAACGGGCGCAAGTATTGCGCAGCGAGGTGGCCATGGTGGCGGTCATCATGGCAAAGGGCACAGCGGAAGAGATAAAGGCTATGATCAGAAAGATGGCAAGCGAAATCTATCAGATAAGATTTACAGAATCACGCAAGCGGATAGTGTTCAAAAAGTAAAAATGAAACCATTGGTTGATAAAGCTGCCAAACGAATGGAGACACTGCGAGCAAGCTATCAGGCGCAAGAGAAAAAAGTGTTGGATTCGCTTCGCACAAAGTTAAAACCTATTTTAAAAGAGGATCAAATGAAGCGATTGGATGAGTTTGGAAACCGCTCGAGAAAGTAATTATTAAGGATCAATTATCGATTAGTCAATGAAAGAGTTTTCATGACTAATCGATAATTTACACATTGAAAATTAATCCAACACGTTCAACGTTACCCAATATCGATAAGCAACTAGTGCCTGATCAAATTTTGACAGCTTCGTAAAATCTCTTTTACTGTAGCGAGGAATTATCACTTTGTTAATTCCTGCTAGCAATCGAAAAAAAGTCTTCTTCATTTTATATTAATTCTTTTTTAAACAAACCTATAGCTCTGCTCCAAGCAAGCTTAGCAGCTACTTCATTATAACGGGTTGGAGCTGTGTCGTTATGAAAAGCGTGTTGAGCACCTTCGTAAATAAACAATTCGTAGCGAGTGCCTGCTTTCTTCAACGCTTCTTCATACAAGGGTATGCCAGCATTTACGCGTTCATCCAAACCACCATAGTGAAGTTGAACAAAGGCTTTTATTTTCGGCACATCGGCAGTATCTGGCTGGCGGCCATAAAACGGAACGGCCACTTTTAGATCAGCCAAATTCACGGCCAATTGATTTGCCATTGCTCCACCCCAACAAAAGCCAATGCACCCAAACTTATCAGTCGAGTCTTTTCTAGTCTTCAAATAATCAAATCCTTTTATAAAGTTTTTTAAGTTTTTGGCTACATCCAATTTGCCAAACAGTTCTCGAGCTTGATCTTCATTGCTGGGTGTTCCGCCCAATGGCGAAAGCGCATCGGGAGCAATGGCAAGAAAACCTTCCAATGCCATTCTTCTAGTTACATCTTCAATGTGTGGATTCAATCCACGATTTTCATGGATCACCATCACAGCAGGATATTTCCCTTTCTTTTTGGGTCGCGCGATGTAGGCTTTCATATCTCCATCTTCGCCTTTATACGTTACTCTTTCCGTAAAGAGCCGCTCATCTTCTTGCTGTATGGTTTGAGCATTTGCATAATTAACTTCTAATAAGGGTAATACAGCCATAGCGGCAGCTGTGCTTCCCGCAAGGGTTGTTAATTTTTTAATGAACTCTTCGCGTGTAAGTGGCTTGTGTGTGTATTCATCGAAGAGATTGATGATGCGTTGGTCCATGATGATGTCCGTTTATAAAATCCCAAGTTAAAATTAATCATAAGACAGATACTAGCACAGAAATGTTTTTTGAAATTCATTTTCTAATCATCAAATCTTCAAATTAATGATTGATTATCTTGCGTGCCAATTTAAGAGTATGGATAAGCAGCAACGTTTTGTAGTGATTTTGATTTTAGGATTATTGTCCGCCATCGGGCCTTTTTCAATTGACATGTATTTGCCTGGCTTTCCGGCTATTGCCAAAGATTTGAATACTACTGTGGATTACGTTTCCTATTCGTTGGCTAGTTTCTTCATTGGTATTTCGTTAGGCCAATTAATATGTGGTCCATTGCTCGATCGCTTTGGCAGAAAGATGCCGCTTATAGTTGGGTTAGTGATCTACATTATTGCATCGATTGGATGCGCCATCTCTACCTCTATTGAAACACTAGTTGTGTTTCGGTTGTTTCAAGCACTCGGTGGCTGCGTTGGTTCCGTTGCTCCTCGTGCCATTATCCGCGATGTTTTTCCACTCAACGAAAACGCAAAGATATTTTCATTGATGATACTAATACTTGGCGTGTCCCCTATTTTAGCCCCCACTGTAGGAAGCTATACTGTTGCTTACTTCGGATGGAATTCTGTATTCATCATTCTCACAGTGGTTACACTTTTGATTTTGATGGCCGTTGTAATATGGTTGCCAGAAAGCAGAAAGCCTGATCCTACTTTTTCGTTGAAGCCAGCTCCCATATTATTAAGCTTCCTATCTGTTATTAAAAATTCTCAATTTTATACGTATGCATTAACAGGGGCAGTTGCTTCAGCAGGTTTGTTCGCTTACTTATCAGGTTCCCCTTTTGTGTTTATGGATTTGTATAACGTTACCGAACAACAATACGGATGGATATTTGCCTTGATCGCTTCTGGCCTTATTACCAGCAGTCAATTAAATAATTTTATCTTGAAGAAATATAGCAGTGAACAAATAATGAAAACAGTTTTGATCATCCAAACCTTGTTGGGCATTGCCCTGTTTATTGGAAGCTACTTAGACGTATTGGGATTGTTTGGCACCATAGCAATCATCTTTTTATTTCTCAGTTGCCAAGGGTTTAGTTTTCCCAATTCAGCAGCCTTATCGATGGCACCTTTCAGTAAAGAGGCCGGAACAGCATCCGCTCTGATGGGAGCCATACAAATGGGGCTGGGCGCAATGGCAGCAGCACTCGTTGGGTTATTGCATGCCACCACCGCATTGCCCATGGCTGGCGTAATGGCTGGCTGTACCTTGGCGGGATTGATTATACTTTTTATAGGCCGAAGTAAAATAAAGTTTAGTACAGTTGCTGTTGAAGAGAAAGCGTTAGAGATGCGAACAACTATTATTGATTAGCTCACTTTTACTCAAACAAATCGGCTTGGTCAATAGATCTATCGACCAATCGTTGGTCAATATTTTTTGTGGGTGAAATTCCCAACTTCTTAATCTTTTCAACACTTCGTATCAGGTTGCCATTGCCTGTTGATAATTTATTCATAGCACCTTCATACGATGTTTGCGATTTTTTTATTTGCACACCAAGGTCTATAAGGTCATCGGCAAAGCCCTTGAACTTATCATAAAGTGCCGTAACCTGTCGCACTATCTCCAAGGTGTTTTTATTTTGATTCTCTTGCTTCCAAACATTTTTAATGAGTTGCAATGAGGGGATCAATAGTGTAGGGCTTACAAAAACGATTCGCTTTTCAAGAGCTTCTTCATATAAGCCTTTTTCACTTTGTATCGCCAAAATGTAGGCAGGCTCTATGGGTATAAACATAATTATAAAATCAAGCCCACCATCGGTTATGTTTTGATACTTTTTATCGGCAAGGCCTTTCATGTGTTGCCTTATCGAAATTAAATGTGCTTTAAGAGCAAGGGCTTTATCTTGTTCGTTTTCGCTGTTAACAAAATTATTATAGGCGGTTAAACTCACCTTCGAGTCGATAATCACTTGCTTGTTTTCAGGCAACCTGATAATTACATCTGGGCGAAGTCTACCTTCTGCTGTAGTGAAAGATTCTTGAATAGTGTATTCCCTATCCTTTTCTAAGCCTGATTTTTCTAGAATGCTTTCCAAAATAAATTCACCCCAAGCACCTTGTGTTTTTGAATCGCCCTTCAATGCTCGTGTTAGGTTTTCCGCTTCGCGTGTCATTTGCACATTCAGCTTCTGTAAGTTTTCTAATTGTTCGCGTAAAGCAGAGTTTCTGGCAATACTGTCTTTTTGAGAACTCTCCACACGCTTTTCAAAGTCTACAATTTTTTCACCCAACGGCTTTAGCAAATCAAAAATATTGGATTTGTTTTGCTCTGTAAATTTTTTGCTTTTCTCTTCAAAAATATCATTGGCTAGGTTTTTAAATTGAGCCGTAAACTTCTCTTGCAGTTCCATCATCTCGTGCTTACGCTCGTCAATTTTTTCTTCTAGATTTCGATTGTCAGCTTCGCTTGCCGCTAAGTTGTTGGTTAAATCCAATACGGATTTGCGCTCGCGCTCCATCAAAAATTTTATGTCGTTGAGTTGATTTTGCAAAGACTTGTTTTTTTCTTGCTCAATATAAACCGATGAAAGCGTGTGGCGACTTTCCTTCAAATAGTTTGATCGTGCCAACAGCCATGCAATAATTCCTCCTATGCTAGCCCCAATCAAGAGATACAGTAATTCCATGAAAGCAAAGGTAACATCTTTATATAGCTAGGCTCATGCAAATTCAACAAAGATTCATAAAGCTGTCGGCTTTATTGAGCTGGATGATTATCCTACTTCTTTCCTGCATTTCTTAAGTTCTCAACTATCCAATCGATTTCGGGGGAATCGATGGAGCCACTGATAGGAAGAATTTGTTTTAGGATACCATTCGGATTAAAAAGCCCTGCCGCTTTGCCGTTAACCACCAATAGTAATTTAGTATTCGGAAATGTGATGGATATTGATCTAATGGCTTCAAATCCCTTCTTTGAGAGTTTGAGTTTTACTGACTTGGTATGACTTGAACTATCATATTCAATAGTACTTATACTTTCAAATTCCGTCTCATAAATAATGGGTTTTTCGGTAATGCAATACCTGTTCTTTTCATCAAAAGATCGAACCAAATGAACACAATTCTTTTTACTTGCCGTTTCAAAATAGAAGCCTGTTTTATTTTGCGAAAAGCAAAGAGTAATATTGCCAAAGAGAAAGAAAAGAAATGGGAGAACTTTAAGCATCATGTAAATTTCGACTCCGGTGAAAGTTATTAAATATTATCTCTAAAGGCGCATCCTAGCCTTACTCAATTGCCTCCACTAAAAAATCCTTCAATGGCTTTAATGTCTTTGCTGTATTGGTTAATTGCTTTAAGAATTTTTTATCCTTTACTTCTTCATCGGTAAAGGGGTGCGACACAATAAAACTTTTATGTTTCAATAATTCCAGTTGGGGATGATCTTTCGGATACCCTTTGGGTGAAGTCTTTAACTTATCGAATACATCCAAAGCGGGAAATGATTTTTTAAACGCCTTGTTGTTCAAAACTGATAAAAACTTATCTGGATTGTAATCTATTTCCTGTCGGATTTTTGCCAACTTATCGGCTTCGGGCATATACATACCGCCTGCAATAAAACTTTTGTTACCTGGCTGAATATGCAGATAGTAACCAGGTTCTTGTTCCATCTTGCCTCCAGGTGAAAACCCTGCGCCCATATTCATTTTATACGGACTTTTATCTTTGCTGAACCGCACATCGCGATAAATGCGGAAGCCCAATTTCTTTGGATTGAGAGCAGAGAAGCTTTCATCTACTTTTATTAACTCAATTAAAAACGCTGCAAGAAATTCATCGAAGTTAGCTTTCGCTTGCAGATAAACAGGCTTGTTTTTTTCAAACCATTCGCGGTTGTTATTCTTGGCTAATGTGTTCAGAAATTTTAAAATCTGTGCAAAGTCCATAGTTAAAATTGTAAATGTTGAATCTGTAGTATATTTATAAACTCTCCACTATCGTCTCCAGCCCAATGCCGCGCGAAGCTTTTACCAAAATGGTTGCATTGGTTATCGGGTTTTTCCTTAGTGCTTCTATCAGTTCTTGCTTAGCCGAAAAATAATTTATCTGATCGTTCTCCACTTTAGCAGCTTTCATTAATTCCCCCACTACATACGCTTCGGTTATCTTTTTTTCTCTTAGCAATTGCCCAATCTTTCGATGCTCAACTTCAGCTTCATCGCCCAATTCATACATATCGCCCAGTATGGCAATTTTTCTAACAGCGTTTATCCCCGAAAGGTTATGTATCGCAGCTTCCATCGAAGTAGGGTTGGCATTGTAGGCATCAAGTATAATGGTATTCGTTCCTCTGTGCATAATCTGCGATCGCATATTCCCCGGCTCATATTCAGCTACAGCTTGGTTAGCTAAGTGTTCATCAACATTAAAATAACTACCTAGTGTAAGTGCTATAGCAATATTTTCAAAGTTATAAGCACCTGTTAGGCGAGTGGCTATTTCTTTTCCGTTTTGGGCTTTTACTTTTAGAAAGGGATCGGCATTTATTAGTTCACAGTTGTCCGGATAAAAGAAAGATTTAAAAAAATCAAATCGTTTTGTTTGTTCAATTAAAATTGGATTTTGAGAATTGATAAAAACTGCTCCGTGGCCTTTAGCTAAGTACTCATATAACTCCGTCTTGCCTTTTATAATGTTTTCAAATCCACCGAAGGTGCCGATGTGCGCCTTGCCAATGTTGGTGATAAAACCATGCGTGGGGTTTGCTATTTTGCATAAGGCTGCAATCTCGTCCACGTGGTTGGCTCCCATTTCAATAATGGCAACTTCTATTGACGAATCAATCGACAAGATTGTTAAGGGCACACCTATATGATTGTTGAGATTACCCTTGGTAGCAAGTGTTTTAAACTTTTGGCTTAGCACTGCATTAATCAATTCTTTGCTAGTAGTTTTGCCGTTAGATCCCGTAAGGCCAATCACGGGTATCGTCAATTGATCGCGATGATGGCGAGCCAATTGCTGAAGTGCTATTAAACTATCATCAACCAAAACAAACCGCTCATCTTTTTTGAAGTTGATATCGTCAATTACGGCATAGCGCGCGCCTTTGGCCAACGCCTCTTCCGCGAAAGCGTTGGCATTGAAGTTGGGGCCTTTTAACGCAAAGAAAAGTGACCCCTTGCTGATGTTGCGTGTATCAGTACAAACAGTATCACATTCCAAAAAATACTTATAAAGTGTATTGTTCATGCAAAGCTTATATCTAAAGATTAACTTGCTGCGAATATAATTCGTTGATTTGGTAATTTCTTAATTCGTTGATTCGTTGCATTGTTGATTCGGTAATTCGTTGAGTTAATTAATTGGTTAATGGAGTTTACTTTTAAGTTAAATATAATTGGGCGTGCCCCTACGGGTCGGGCTTTCCGCTTCAAGTCCTCGGGGCGCGAGGCGCACCCCTGTGGGCTTTCCGCTTCAATCCCTCACGCAAGTGGTAAGTTGAGATACAGCATTTTTACTCTCATAATTTTTATCACAAGTTGTTCATTCATTGCGCAAGCCCAATTCTCCTACACCATCGATCAAAGCATTCCGGTAGAGGTAGATGGCAAAAATCTTTCGTTGGCTTGGGCTGGCGGAATCAATTCTGCTCAAATCAACACGATGGATTTGAATGGAGACGGCCTGCAAGACTTGGTTATTTTTGAGCGCACGGCCAACAAGATTGTTACGTTTCTCAACAAAGAGAAAAGCTATAAGTACGCACCAGAATACGAAACACTTTTTCCTTCAGATGTAAACCAATGGATGCTGCTTCGAGATTTTAATGGTGATGGCAAAAAAGATATTTTCACCAGCGACCCTTTCGGGATGAAAGTGTATACCAACATAACCAAGGCCGGACAAAAAATAACTTGGCGCGCCTACAACTCAGGCACACCTCTGCTCACCGTTGGCTTTAATGGCAACATCAACTTGCAAGTAAACGGTAGCGATATTTCTTCCATTGATGATATCGATGGAGATGGAGATCTGGATATTCTTGTTGCTCGGTTTTCTGGTATAGGCTCGCTCGAATATCATAAAAACTTGAGCATCGAGAATACTGGAAGAGCTGACTCCATGCAGTTTAAAAAGATAACGAATAACTGGGGCGGTTTTGAAGAGTGTGATTGTGGTGATTTTATTTTTGGGCAAGCAATAAAATGCCCTTCTTTTGGTGGAAGGCTGTCCCACGCCTCTGGTAAATCTCTACTTGCAATTGACGTGGATAATGATGGTGATCGTGATTTACTATTTACAGAGGAAGATTGCACCAATCTTTATTTACTTGCCAACCAAGGCACAAAAACTGATGCCCTAATGACTTCTTCAACTATTTTCCCATCAGATAATTCAATCAATTTTGATGTTTTTCCGGCTGCCTTTTATGAAGATGTAACCTTCGATGGTGTGCCCGATCTTGTCGCCTCATCCAATATCTCAACACGCACAACCTTTGCTACAACATTTAATAAAACCATGTGGCTCTATAAAAACACAGGCTCTATTCAGCAACCTATTTTCACTTTCGTGAAGAATAATTTTCTGCAAGATCAAATGGTAGATGTGGGCGATTCTTCAGTGCCTGCCTTTTTTGATACCGATGCCGATGGAGACTTGGATATGATTGTGGGCAGCTATGGCAATGAACCCAACACTTCTTTTTTTTATTATGAAAATACTGGAACTGCCAGCGAGCCTTCGTTCAAATTAATCACACAAGATTATCTAAACTTTTCAACGATGGACAAGGGGCTTTCCAACTATAAACCTCAGTTTGCCGATATGGATAGCGATGGCAAAATTGATTTTGTGTTTATAGCCACGAGCCTTTCCGATGGCCTCGCCACCTTGTATTATTTATCAAATAAAAATGCTGCTGGGTTAAATGTGCAAGGCCAAGAACTGGTTTCAACTAAGCATACATTTTTGCAAAATGAAAACGCCCTGGCTACCGATGTAAATCAAGACGGCATTGCCGATTTACTGATCGGCACTTCTACTGGTGCTGTTGAATATTGGATTAACTTCGGCCCCAAGGGCAGCTTTAACTATGCGCTAAGGACTGCAAGTTATCTTGGTCTGAGCAGCAGCACAGACCGACAAAATTTATCTCTTTCAGTGGGCGATCTTAACAGCGATGGCAAAGAAGAATTGATTGTTGGCAATCAGCTTGGCTTCATTACCCTTTACGATAACTACCGCAATCAACCAGCCAAAGCCGTTGGTGTCAATCAGCTTATTATCGATCCACTTACAAGCACTCTCACCAATAAAAAGTTGAGCGGAAGAATTTGGCCTGTGGCGGCAAACTTATATTCTACTATCCAACCTGCTATAATTGTTGGTACCATCACAGGCGGACTGATCGTATTAAAAAGCAATGAAGCGTTAGAGTTGCCTTCCCAACCCGTAATTGATATTTATCCTAACCCAGTTGGTACAGCAGAAACGCTCACCATAAAAGCAGATAGAAGCATCACCCTTCAACTCTTTACAATTCACGGTCAGCCACTATCTGAAATCATGTTGCTAAACGCCAATCAACCCTATCCTTATTCAGTGGCGAACCTTGCCGCAGGTATTTACATTGCTACCTTTACCACCTCCGACAAAAAGGTGTATAAAAAATTTATCGTTCACTAATCCTCTTTATTTTTCATGGATTCTCATGCTTTTATTTTTGATATGGATGGCGTGCTTGTTGATAGCAACCCTTATCATAAAATTGCCCTCAACCAATTCTGCGCCAAGCACGGCTATCATCTAACGGACGAGCAATTGCTTAACAAAGTCTACGGGCGAACTAACAAAGAGTGGCTCACCAACTTGTTTGGCCAACTACCCGAGGCTACCATTCACGCTTTCGCGGAAGAGAAAGAGGCACTTTACCGAACGCTTTTTGAAAACGACATCAAACCCGTGAAGGGATTACTTCCTTTTCTTGACCTGTTGGATAAATACAACATTGCTCGCGCCATAGGCACTTCTGCTCCTCAATCCAACGTTGTGTTCACGCTTTCAAAAACGCATACCGAAAAGTATTTCTCTACTATTTTGAAAGATTCGGATATTGAGCATAGCAAGCCAAACCCAGAAATCTATATTAAAGCAGCCGAGCGGTTGGGCTTCGCGCCTGCTAATTGCATTGTGTTTGAAGATTCGCTTTCGGGTGTGAAGGCTGGCAAAGCTTCAGGCGCAAAAGTGGTGGGCATTACCACCACGCACACTAAAGAAGAACTTTTTGAAACCGATTTTGTAATCGATGATTTTGCTGAGCTAGACCCTTTAGAGTTGATAAAGAAGGTTTTTGGTAATTAATTTAAGATTCAGGTTAAAATACACATTCGCCATTTTCGTTATCTTGCATTATGGAATAATAATTTCAGAAAAATATGAAAGCTTATTGGGTGTTGGTTATAGCAGTTTTGGCGGGATGCCAAAAAAGTGAAGTGGTTTCTGATTTCACTGGCAATCAAGCATCGTATGGTTTGGTGCAAGCCTCGAAATACGCCATAAGTGGTACAGTTACTTTTAAAGAACGAAAAGATGGCACTACCACAATAGTTGTGAAACTATCAGGAACAGATGGATCTGCATTGTTGCCAGTACACATGCACTTGGGCGATGTGTCTGCCGATGGCGCACCCGTTGCTTCTCTTCTTAAACCTGTCAATTCGCAAACAGGTATCAGCGAAACAATCATTACCCAACTAGCAGACGAAACAAAAGTTACCTACAAAGATTTATTGAAATTATCCGCTTACCTCAATGTGCATTTGGCAAGCACAGGCACAGAAAGCAACATCATTTTAGCTGCCGGCAACATTGGCACCAATGGCATTAAAACCGCCACCGGTGCCAGAGTGCAGATTGGAAATTGTTCCAGTAATTAATTCCGCTCAGGTAATTTGTTGTCAACAGACCACTAAAATGAATAAGTAACTCCAAAAAGAACCCTCTTCTGCAACTTGGTTTGATTATCGTATAGATTTTGAGAAGTAGGGATAAATGCCAATAAGTTGACACCAACTTTTTTGCGAACCAGATTAATCCCTACTGTTGAATTAAGAATGTGCCCTTGGCTATCGTCCACATTATTTCCTGCAAAAGAATTGATTGAGTTGCTTTGGTAATTGATACCAATGCTCGGGATTATTTTAATGGATGATTGCGCGAAGGTGTAATAGTAAGAAGAACTCAGATAGGTGCGATTGCCAAATTGATATTCTTGTTTGTTGGCCGTATTAATGCGGTAGGCTGCGTTAGTTATTATTCCACTTTTGTTCCATGAAAAGTTGTGAGTTGAGTTAAGTATATAATCAACGCTTCCTGTGCCTGCTTGCGAATTGAAATCTCCAATGTTAAAGTCTGAACTGTTCACATCAACTTGATTGGCACCCGATGGCAATTTAATTCCACCCCCAATGAGTAATTCATTACGCAAGGATGTTTTTTCGTTCTTGCTCAAGAAGGTTTTACTTAGAATCTTGTAGTTCGCCAAAACCATTGCATCGCCTAGCCCGCTTGAGGTAATGCTTCCATCATCACTTTCTTTTTTAGTCGATAGGTAAGGAACAAAAGCCATCAATTGCCACTTCTTGAAATTGTACCCGCCCCAAAGTTCAATTGACTTGATATAGTCGTTGCTGAATTGCGTGGCGTCTGATCGAAGGCTGGAGTTAAACTCCGAAAAGGAATATCTCAAACCAGCAAAGCCTTTTTGGAAATTAGGTAGAAGACCAATCTGGAAATTGCTGTTGCCACAGCCACATATTTCGCAACCAAAAGTGTTCATCGAAATGCATAGAAATAGTATTGTGAGGAATGAAAAGTTCTTCATTTTATTTTGTTTAAAGATTTAGATAAATAGAAAAAAGAGTAGAAGACACTAGTGAAAACCAGAGCTTTCTAGAAAAATTATCCGAGAAAAGATTGGGCTAAAGTTGAGGGCGGATGGAAAATATCCAAACAAGGAGATCGATAATGGGTTAATTTATAGCTGCTTAATAACTGGTCAATTTGGAAACCCGATTGTTTGGCAAGGCATACAAATTCTACCGGAACAAACAGATTTATTTCATTTGCTATGGTAAGATGGGTCAGGGTGCTACCTTTTTCATCTGTCATTTGAAAAGTGAGTCCTCTTCCGAAATCATATTCACCGCTGCACATGGCAATGGGAATTTCCGAAAGTAGACCCAATGAATACCCAATTTGATGACGGTTTTGGTACAATTGATCTAACAACCCAAGCCGACTGGAGCAATGCAGCGTCATGCTTAGTAATAAAAGATAGGTTAGGGATTTTCGTATCACGCGCTTAAAATTAAACGAGAAGTTGGTGCCAACCAATTTTACTGCTAGAAAACAGCAACACGATAACTTGGCTGCGCTTTACTTAACTATTTGAGATGCTTTTTTCAATTCTCAAGAGATATTTTCCTTAAATCTCTCAATATTCTCAAACCAATTTGGAATTTTCTCGCTGATTTGTCGATATTTGCACTCCCTTTTCAAAAGAGAGGGGGTTTAACTAATATCTTATGGCACGGGTTTGTGAAATTACAGGAAAGCGTCCGCAATCAGGAAACAAGGTTTCTCACGCTAACAATAAAACGAAGCGTAGGTTTTACCCAAACCTTCAAACAAAGCGTTTCTACATCCCTGAAGAGGATAAGTGGATTACTTTAAAAGTTTCTACTACGGCAATCAAAACCATCAACAAAAACGGCATCACCCAAGTGTTGAAAGAAGCACGCGAAAAAGGAATGCTTTCAGCAAAATTTTAATATAAAAAGGCAATGGCAAAGAAAGGCAATAGAATTCAGGTAATTTTAGAATGCACCGAGCATAAAGCTACTGGTCGTGCAGGTATGAGTCGTTATATCACGACCAAAAACAGAAAAAATACCACTGAGCGGATTGAGTTGAAGAAATACAATCCTATTTTGAAAAAAGTAACTTTACACAAAGAAATTAAATAAACCATGGCAAAGAAAGTTGTTGCTACACTCAAGAAAACTGACGGAAAGACTTATGCCAAAGTAATAATGGCCGTAAAGTCTGAAAAAACAGGTGCTTACACCTTCCGTGAAGAAATTGTGCCTACCGATCTTGTAAAAGATACACTGGCCAAAAAATAAGTTAAGTTGTTTTTGTTTTTAGAGAAGTCCCAAACGGGACTTTTTTAATTTCTTCACCTTTCATCTCGCTCTCAATGTCTTTTCTCAGTGACTTGTTTTCCCAGGAAAAAAAAGAATCCCTTAATAAAGGATTAGAGAAGACAAAAGAAAATTTTTTCAGCAAGCTCGGCAAAGCTGTTATCGGCAAATCTACCGTTGATGATGAGGTTCTGGATAATCTAGAAGAAGCACTCGTCTCATCAGATGTTGGTATTGATACTACATTAAAAATCATCGATCGTATACAAAAGCGAGTAGCCAAAGACAAATACCTTGGCATTGCTGAGTTGAATGTAATTTTGAAAGAAGAAGTTGCTGCACTTCTCACCGAAAGCAACAACCAAGAAACACTTGATTTTGAAACCCCGGCAGGCAAAAAGCCTTACGTGATTATGGTGGTGGGCGTAAATGGCGTTGGCAAAACCACTACCATAGGCAAGCTATCATCGCAATTTAAGAAGAGAGGCAAAACCGTTTTACTTGGTGCAGCTGATACATTTAGAGCGGCAGCAGTAGATCAATTGAAGATTTGGGGTGAGCGAGTTGGTGCCGAAGTGGTGGCAAAAGGTATGAACACCGATCCATCGGCTGTGGCTTTCGAGGCTGTAAAAATTGGGGTTGAAAAAGACGTTGATGTGATTATTATTGATACAGCAGGAAGACTTCACACGAAAGTGAACTTGATGCAAGAGCTAACCAAGATAAAACGCACTATTCAAAAAGTAATTCCCGATGCGCCTCACGATATTATGTTGGTACTAGACGGCAGCACCGGACAAAATGCAATTATTCAGGCTAGAGAGTTTACCAAAGCAACAGATGTTACTTGTTTAGCCATCACCAAACTGGATGGCACCGCCAAAGGAGGCGTGGTAATTGGTATTTCAGATGAATTTAAAATCCCTGTAAAGTACATCGGTGTTGGCGAAAAGGTGGACGACTTGCAGGTGTTCAACAAGAATGAGTTTGTAGATTCTCTTTTCGCGAAATAGTTATTTTGCCTTATCGGATATTACTTTCGGCCTTCCTTTCAATTGCCTTACGGGAAACCGCCAAAACATCTGATAGTTAAATCCCCAATAGGTTGATTGCTCAAATAAGCCATAGCCTGGAATATCATACGGCACTAAGTTGGGACTGTTTTTATAGCTTGGCGAGAACTTCAAGCGAGCAGTACAACCCATCCAAAACCCTGACCAGATTTTAACCCGAAGGCCTGTTGTTATTTCTGTCCAACTGGCTGTTACGCCTGAAGCCGAAACTTTCATTGGTATTGGGCCAACTGCATAAGGGCCCGTATAAGCCAGAGAATAATTCAACGCGTGATCGAAGCTAGCTTGCCCCAACCGGAAGCCCATAAAAAACATGTTTTTGTCAGGATCCTTCAATAGAAAATTTATATCTACACCTACACGAAAATATTTACCGCTATTTTGATAGTCGCCATTGTTGTTTTTTGTTGCGTTATCAATGGTCATTTGCTTGGCCCAACTTCCATAATCTACCGCAAGGTAATAGCGGTTAAAATCCAGATCAGCATTTACTTCCCAAAGCTTTACAGTAGCATCTGCATTGCTTTTTATGAGGCTTAACACATCGGTACCAATGCGCAACCCGGTGGGCAAATATTTATACATCAACGTATCAGCAGGGTCAGCTTTCTTTTGACCCACGGCATTGAAGCAAATGATTGCGGTGAGCAGGCTAAAGAAATATCTGCACATTGATCGGGGCATCCTTGAGAAGTTGAGGGTTCACAATCTTGATGGAATCAAAACCTGTTTTTACTTTAATAAAATTGAGATCGGTGAAGTACAAGAAGGCACCACAGTCGGTAGCACTAACTCGAGCAAGCGGGCGATAGGTTAGTTTTAGTGTATCCCTGTGCCCCGTAACAACTTTATTGTAATCCTTCTTTGTGTAATTGAAAATGAAATAGGTTTGATTTTTATTTGGATCAACATTCAAAATAAAAGTGGAGAACACATCAGAAGAAGTGTTCACTAAAGCTGTTTCGTAACCAACTGCAAAAACCGAATTTATTGTAACTGTGTCTGCTTTGCCGTTTAGCTTTTTTCTGAAGATAATCTTCACACCATCTGTATTGGTTTTCACACAATCGCCCTTATTAAAGCAGCTTGCCATCACAATCACCAACAAAATCAATAAAAGGTACTTCACAGCTACTGTTTGAATTTGCAAATATAGAACAGATTAAGATTCAAGATTTAAGATTCAAAGATTTAAGATTGATTCAATCTGATTTATCACCCCTCTTAATAAATCAATTATAAGATTTGGCAAACTTTTTCAAAAACCGTATCCACTGTTAACCCAAAATCCTTCTCCCATCTTTTCCCATCATTATCGAGGTGGTAATGTTCGGGGAAATAGCCTTGCGGAGACCACATGGAGGTGTCGGAAGGACCAATTAGACAAAGGGTTTTTGTTAGAGTAGCACACGAAAGATGGTTGAGTGAGCCTTCATTGCAAATCAATAAATCTAATTTTTGCAGCAATGCCGCTACTTCTCGTAGAGAGCCAGTTGGCACATACAAAGAAACTTGTTCGCATTTTACCTTGTCGTAAACTTCTGTGGAATCTTTTAATTCATCGGGCGCATAAAATAGAATGATGTGAACATTGGGAAGCGCCATCATTTTCTTGATAAGCGATACATATCCTTCCAAGTGCCATTGCTTTTTAGCGTCACGGCATCCTACAGCCATTCCAATCACTTTCGTGGATAGTATATTGTTCTCCTTAAAAAAATTGGTAGCTAGTTGAATGCCTTTTTGGGAAGGTGTTACGTAAAGTTGGCAACTGTTTGCCTGTATGCCCAAAGGCTGCAGCATAGCGAGGTTTCGGATGGCAGCATATACACCCTGCTGATAATTGGCTTTCAAATTGAGCAGAAAATCGAACTTGCTTTTGCCCCATCCCAATCTATATTTTGCTCTTGAAAATGGCAGAAAAAGTCTTGACTCTGAACCGTTTTGATAGTCTATTATTAAATCATATTTTTCTTTCCGCACGGTCATCCAATCAGCAAAGCGAAGAAAGCGATGAATTTTTGTGACCTTTTTTACGTAAATAATTTTATGGATGAATGGATGCTCTTCAAGTACATCTACAAATGGAGGTTCGGCAAGAAAATGCTGTTGAGCCTGAGGGAAATGTTGTTTCAGTAATTCAGTGCCAGCCGTGCTAAGAATCAAATCCCCGAAAGGGCGAAACTGAATAATAAGTATTTTTTTGATTTCGGCTTTTGTCATAAAATCAGTTCTCGACACAAAGTAAAAGAGACTGTTTGATTACTCAATCCGTGCGAATCAAATAAGGCATGTATTTTTCCTTAATTTTGCCAATTCATTTACAAGCACAACTTGAAAACCAAAGGCCAAAAGAAGACCAAAGTAAACATTGTAACACTCGGCTGCTCAAAAAACCTAGTGGATTCGGAAGTGTTATTGACTCAATTAAAGGGCAATGGCGTTGATGTAACGCACGAATCTAAAAAGAACGACTCCAATATTGTTGTAATTAATACCTGCGGATTTATTGATAATGCGAAGCAGGAATCTATTGATACTATTTTGAGATATGTAGATGCGAAAGAGGAAGGCTTGGTAGAAAAAGTTTACGTTACCGGATGCTTGAGCGAGAGATACAAAACTGATCTTCAAGTGGAGATTCCGCAAGTAGATGCTTGGTTTGGCACACGCGATTTATCAAGACTTTTAAAACAACTCAATGCCAACTATAAGCAAGAGTTGGTTGGCGAGCGCATTCTTACAAACCCAAGTCATTTTGCTTATCTAAAAATATCGGAAGGTTGCGATCGGCCGTGTTCATTCTGTGCCATTCCATTAATGCGCGGAAAACATATTAGTCGCCCGATGGAAGAACTCGTGCTTGAGGCAAAGAATCTTGCAAAGAAAGGGGTGAAAGAATTATTGCTGATAGCGCAGGATTCAACTTACTACGGATTGGACCTATACAAGAAAAGAAATTTGTCTGATTTGTTAAAGACCCTTTCGGATGTGGAGGGCATTGAATGGATAAGACTTCATTATGCTTTTCCCGCGGGCTTCCCGATGGATGTGCTTGAGGTTATGAATGAACGAAGCAACATTTGCAAATACCTCGACATTCCATTGCAACACGGTTCTACAGAAATGCTGAAACTAATGAGGCGAGGCATAACTCGCGAGAAGACAGAAGAGCTTTTGCAAACCATCCGATCAAAAGTGCCGGGCATTGCTATCCGTACAACACTTATAGCTGGGCATCCCCAGGAAACAGAAGTTCACTTTGATGAGATGATGAAGTTTATAGAAACTTCACGTTTCGATAGACTGGGAGTTTTCCCTTATTCACATGAAGAAAACACGCATTCCTATTCATTTGCAGATGATATTGCTGAGGAGACAAAACAAGAAAGGGTAGCCTCAATCATGGAACTTCAGGAAGGAATATCGCTCGAACTAAATCAAGCGAAGATTGGCAAAACGTTTAAAGTCTTAATCGATCGAAAGGAAGAAGGAAGCTTTGTTGGACGAACAGAATTTGATTCGCCAGAAGTGGATAATGAAGTTATTATCAATGCTGAGAAAGATTATTTACGAATTGGCGATTTTGTAAATGCGAAGATAACCAGCGCAACAGAGTTTGATCTTCACGGAGAAGTTGTTGAGCATTAACAATTCATTAAGATTTAAAGCAGAACTGTTCAACAGGATTATCGTTACTAATTAACCTCAAACGACTAACAGAGAAACCTCACATCATGGATTGTAAAAAGATACCGCTGACTGCAACACATTCTTTTTCAAATTTTTTCCTTGATTACATCTCAGAAAACAAAAAACTACACTCCTTCTACAATCGATTTCCTTATATCGAAAATTTTAAAGGTCAACTTACTGATAAAGCCTCTTCTTTCCCTCAAGCCAATCGCACTGTTTTAGTTGAAACATTACAAAGACAATACAAGAATCTAGTTATCAATAAAGCTGTTGAGCAAAATATTTCACGATTAACTGATAGCAAGACATTCACAATCACGACTGGTCATCAATTAAATATTTTTACAGGACCCCTTTATTTTATTTATAAGATTACCACTATTGTAAATGCTTGTAAGAAATTAAAAGAGACGTATCCTGAATACAATTTTGTTCCTGTTTACTGGATGGCCAGTGAAGATCACGATTATGAAGAGATAAAGTATTTCAATCTGCTCGGTAAAAAATACGTTTGGGAAACAAATCAAACTGGAGCTGTTGGCCGATTTGATCCTGCTAGTTTAAAGAAGTTGGCAGATGAAATTCCTGGAGATGTTTCGGTTTTCAAAGAAGCTTACTCAAAAAATAAAACACTCGCAGATGCGGTTCGTCATTACATCAACGCACTCTTTGGCGAAGAAGGATTGATTGTGATAGATGCCGATGGTCGTTCATTCAAAACACTCTTTGCATCCGTTATTCACGATGATCTTTTTAACAATACCCCAAAAAAATTAGTCGATCACACAAGTAATGAGCTTCAATCGCTTGGGTATCACACGCAAGTGAATGCTCGTGAAATCAATCATTTCTATTTAGATAAAAACGTTAGAAGTAGGATTGAGCGAGACAATGATGGTTTTAAAGTAGTTGACACAGAGTTAAGATTTTCTTCAGAAGAGATTTTAAAAATGATCAATGAGACTCCTGAAAAATTCAGTCCAAATGTTATACTTCGTCCGCTCTATCAGGAAATAATTCTACCTAATCTTGCCTACACAGGTGGTCCTGCCGAGTTAGTTTATTGGTTGCAGCTAAAGGGTGTATTCGAGAATTTTCAAATTCCTTTTCCCGTTTTGCTGCCGCGAAATTTCGCGTTGGTGATGGACTATCCTTCCGTTAGAAAATTCGGTAAAACAGGTCTTGAATTACAAGATTTATTTGAAGAGAAAAACTTTTTGTTCAATCATTGGATTTTAAAAAATACGCAGCACGATTTATCGGTGGGCAAAGAATTGAAAATTATTGAAGAGCTTTTTACTCAATTGAAAGAGCGATCCAATAAAGTAGACTCAACACTTTCTGCAATGGTTAGCGCAGAAAACAAAAAAGCAACTAACAGTTTGGCTAAGATTGAGCATAAATTGATGAGGGCTGAAAAGCGATTGCATTCAGAAAAACTTGGTCAAATTGAAGCACTTAAAAATTCTTTATTCCCGAAAGGAAGCTTGCAAGAACGAACTGATAATTTTTTAAACTTTTATCAACAAGATCCGCTGTTTATTCAAAAACTATTAACACTTTTCGATCCGTTCGATTTTCAGTTCAATGTCTTTTTGTATGACGAAACAGGAGCTTAGGAAATCATTCTTGCAGAAAAGACTTGCTTTAACCGATCAAGAATACTCAAACAACAATATTCAAATCCGCGAAAGATTCTTCGCCTCAATTGACTTAATATCTATAAAAGTTATTCATGCTTTTTTGCCGCTATTAAAAAACAAAGAACCAAATACGTGGTTGATTATCGATAGATTAAAAAAAGATTTCCCTTCTATTAAAATATCAATACCAAAAATTGATTTGAACAATACGCTTGTGAGTTATTACCTAGATGACAATAGCAACCTTGAACTCAACAAATTGGGAATAGAAGAACCGGTTAGTGGAACGTTAACTAATCCAACCGATATTGATTTAGTTATTGTGCCTTTGCTTGCCTATGATAAAAGTGGCAATAGAGTTGGTTATGGAAAAGGCTACTATGATAGGTTTTTAAGAACGTGTAGAGAAAATAGTGTTAAGGTTGGAATTTCTTTTTTTGATGCCGTTGAAAAAATAGATGATACAAACGAATTTGATTTCAGAATCAACCAGTGCATCAATCCAAATCAATCGATTCCGTTTAGCTCTTAAACCTTCGGCTCCTGTTGACTTAAACAATGAAACGAGCCAAGGCCCCAAATAATATCGTACGAATCAAGGCCAATAACTTTTCTATCCGGAAAGCACTTCTGTAAAATTGACAAAGCGTTGTCATCATTCTTATCACGATAAGTGGGTACTACTACATAGTCATTTGCGATATAAAAATTAGCATAAGAAGCAGGCAATCGCATGTCTTCATACACAACGGCCTTTGGCATTGGCAATTCTATAACATTGAGTTGCTTGCCATTTTCTAATCTTGCCTTCCCTAACAATTTCAAATTTTCTTGTAGAGGATGATAGTTCTCATCTTGTTTATTTTCTTCCACAACAGTTACAACAGTGTCTTCATTTGTAAACCGAGTAATGTCATCAATATGTCCATCAGTATCATCACCAACAATGCCATCACCCAGCCAAATTATGTTGGATACACCATAATAATTTCTTAGATATTCTTCAATCTGAGATTGATTTAAATGAGGGTTGCGATTAGGATTTAGCAAGCATGAGGTTGTAGTTAATAAAGTGCCTACTCCATTGAAGTCAACAGAACCCCCTTCCATTACAATGCCTGGATAAACGACTGGAATGTTATAATGATTGGCGATTAATGTTGGAATGTTATCGTCTAAATCAAATGGTGGATATTTACCTCCCCATGCATTGTAGCCCCAATCAACAATTATTTTCTTTTTTTCACTTGGATTGATGAGAAAAGCGGGGCCATGATCGCGGCACCAAGCATCGTTTGTTGGGTGATGAAAGAATTTGATTGTTGAAAAATCCGCTCCTACTTTTTGTAGATGAGTTCTAGCAATTTGTTCCATCGCTTCATCGGCAACATTAATGTTTACCAATTCACCTTCGGCCACAAGTTTAATAAACTGTGAGTAAATAGGATAAATTGCTTCAATTTTTCCAGGCCAGGATGCTTCTTTATGAGGCCAACTCAACCAAGTGGCAGTGTGAGGAGCGAATTCTGCAGGGAAGTGGTAGCCTTGAGAGGACTGAAAGTCATTTAGTCGGAAAGTCGGAAAGTCGAGTTGTGACATTAATTAATTTTTAACGATTTACGTAGGCCATTTATCATCACTAAAATTTCCTCGCAGCTAGCATAAATTTTATTGAAATCGTCATCTGAAATTATGCTCCTTCGTTTTGCTAAGTAGATACAACTTACAACCTCGATATTCGATCGTAATGAAAATCCTAAAAACCGATTGAACTCAGCATTCGATTGCCCAGTCGAGCCTTCTGCAATATTCAATGCTACAGAATCAGCAGCTCGTTTTATTTGTGATGTTAGGATATATAGTTCGTCTTTAGGAAATTTCTTTGTTACGGCATCAACAAATACAGTTAAGTCAACAGCCTTTTGCCAAACAATTAACTTTTCAAATTTAAATGCCATAACTACAACTGTCTTTCTAACTATTAAACTTTACATCTTTCAGACTTTACCGTCTTTACTAACTTTCAGACTATTCTTCATCAATAAATCTCTTCGTAATCGGCTGATAAGAATCAATCCTTCTATCGCGCATAAAAGGCCAATGTGTTCTGTAGCGATCCGTTTTTTCTAAATCTATTTCCAAAACATTTACTTCTTCTTCGTCATGTGATGCCTTGTAAAGAATTGTTCCAAAAGGATTAGAGATAAAAGATCCGCCCCAAAATTTCATTGCGCCATTTTGTTCGAAGCCCACTCTATTCACACTCACAACATGCACACCATTGGCAACTGAATGACTGCGTTGTATTGTTTGCCAAGCATTATATTGTTCGGTATTAGTTGCTTCATCCTGTGATGTTGCCCAACCAATAGCAGTAGGGTAGAATAAAACTTCAGCACCCATCAAGGCAGTAATCCGCGCAGCTTCCGGATACCATTGATCCCAGCAGATTAAAATGCCAATGGTTGCAAATTTTGTTTTAAAGACTTTATAACCAAGATCGCCAGGCGTAAAATAAAATTTCTCATAAAAAGCAGGGTCATCAGGTATGTGCATCTTACGGTACTTACCCAAGTAAGAACCATCTGCATCAATCACGGCAGTGGTGTTGTGATAAATACCTTGAGCACGCTTTTCAAAAAGGGAAGCGATAATAACAACTCCTAATTCTTTGGCAACAGAGGCGAGTGTTTCGGTACTTGGCCCAGGTATTGCCTCAGCCAGCTTGAAATGCTCATAATCTTCTACATCACAAAAATAAAGTGACGTGAACAATTCTTGCAAGCAAACAATCTGTGCTCCTTTGGCACTGGCTTCTCTTATTTTAGAAATGGTTTTTGAAAGGTTATCGGCTGGACTTGCAGTGCAACTCATCTGCACCGTACCAATGTTAACTAGGTTTTTTTTCACCGTGATCAATTAAGTTTCAAAAATACAGGATTCTTTTGTTCAAAGACTTATCAATGCACTAAAAAATATGAAGACTGAAAGTAATTTACAAAATAGTTTCAGCGACAACTGCTACCATGGCGGCTATCAAGGCAACACCAATTTTTTTCGCGTTGAATTTATGTTCCACACTACTTTCAAAAACAATGGTGGTGGAAATATGCAGAAAATTGCCAGACACCAACGCAAACACATAGATAAATGATTGGGATGAAACGAAGTTATTCTCTAACATGAAGTTACTGGCAAGCAAACCAGCAGGCGATGCAGCCGCAAAAATCACTAAGTACATCCATGCTTTCTGTTTACTCTTTAATTCGCAAAGCAATACCGACATGAGTGCAAATGCTTCTGGAGCTTTGTGTAAAAGTATGCCCCACAACAACGTTTGCGAGTGGTGATCGGTTTCGGAAGATTGGCCATGTACTAATAAACTTCCCTCCAACAATGAGTGCGCGCCAAGTGCCAGCAAAACCCAGACAGCCGATGACTCTTTATGCGCGCTGCCCAAGGCATGTTTATGGATATGCCCGTGTTCAACCCCCGATGAAAAAAACTCGAGGCACTGCTGTAAAAAAAATCCGGCCAACACAAAAATGGCGAGCATTGTTGCGTTGCTTTTGTACTGAAATAATTCTGGTAGTATGTGAATAATGGTGATGGAGAAAAGATAAGCACCAGCAAATACCAAGGCAAGTTTATAATTGCCGTTGCTGATTTTAGGAACGTAGAATGCAAGCAAGCCTGCAGCAAAAGCGACAATAAAAAGTATTATACTATTAAATTCCATTGATTAACTATTCAAAAATTAAAATTCAAAATTAGATAAGGATTATAAGGTTTACAGGATTCATAAACTAATGAACTGTTTTTAAGAATGACTTAATTCCATCAGTTGCATACGTTAATTGCTTTCCATCAGTACCAGAATAAATCAAAAATCCATCAAGCTCTTTATGTTCAATTAATAACTGAATTGCTTTTTCATGCCCAACCACCATTAAGGCAGTAGCCCAAGCATCTGCAGTAGTTGCATTTTTCGCAAGCACCGTTGCGCTTAATAATCTATGCGTTATTGGATTCCCTGTTTTAGGATCGATAATATGTGAATACTTTACCCCATCAATCTCACGGTAGTTGGCGTAGCTTCCTGAAGTTGTAAACGATCTATCTTTTATTTTCACGACAGTTTTTATGGATTGATGCGCATAATCAGAATTAGGATCAAGAATACCAATCTCCCATTCAGTTTGTTTCTCTAAATTTATTCCTATTGCCATGCCTTCCCCTCCTAACTCAACCAGCATATTTTTAATTCCCTTGGTCAGTAAAAAATCCGTAATCACATCTGCTCCATAGCCTTGGCCAATTCCACCAAAATCTATCTGCATTCGTGGGTCAGCTTTATAAACGCTATCCACTGTAAAGCTAATCTTATCAAAGCCCACAATCGCTAGCAATGAATCGATCTGTACTTTGTTTGGATTTGTTTCTTGATGTTGACCAAACCCCCAAGCATTCACAAGCGGCATCACAGTTGGGTCATATGCACCGCGCGAGCTTTTGTAAACTTCTTTAGCAACTTTCAACGGAGTATAGAAGTAAGGCAACGAAAACCGATATGAATAAGAGGCTCGATTAAACATCGATACTTCAGACTGTGGATCATAATTGTTGATAGATTGATTCACCTTTTTTAAAATCGAATCGATAGAAGGCTTGAAATCTATTCTTTGCTTTTCAAAATAGGTGATGTGATAGGTGGTGCCCATAGTGACGCCTTCAATAAATTGCGGCTTACGAATCAGATTTTTCTGTACAACGCAACCCGAAAACAGTAACAATCCTGAAATAAAAAATAATTTTTTAAAAAGCTTCTCAAAGCCATTCATATTGATTTGCTTACAATTGTTTAAAGTAACTATCTTTTCAATCATTTTTAAAATCGATTATCAAAATCCTTATTTGTGTACAATCAAACTATCCATTCCAAACTCAACGATACGCTCTTAAAAGCTAAACTAGATTTGCTAGGAGCAGACAATTCATTCTATACAAGAGCAATAGCCAATATCGATTCTATGGTAGCGCTCTATAATGATATTTATCCATTAGGAAATAAAAACTATAAGGTTTTAAATGAGATTCTTAATGGCATAATTGTCGCGCATCAAGAGAGGCCAAAAGCAATGAAAAAGCGCGATGCTGAAAAATCTAGCGATTGGTTTTTAAGCAACTCACTTGCAGGAATGAGTTTATATGTAGATCGTTTTTGCGGAAACATTGAAAATTTGAGCGATAAGCTTTCCTATTTTAAAAAATTGGGTGTTAATCTACTTCACCTTATGCCAATATTTGAAAGCCCCGAAGGCGAAAGTGATGGGGGCTATGCAGTATCAAATTTTAGAGAAGTCGATAAACGTTTTGGCTCAATAAATGACTTACATAAGGTCAGAGAAAATATGGATAATGAAGGCATGTATCTCATGCTTGATATTGTGCTAAATCACACTTCGTATAAACACGAATGGGCTCAAAAGGCTAAAGCCGGAAAGAAAGAATTTCAAGAGTACTATTACATGTACGATGATCGAACCATGCCCTATCGGTTTGAACAAACTATGCCTGAAGTGTTTCCCGAAAGCTCTCCCGGCAATTTTACTTTCGATGAACAATCTGGCAAATGGGTGATGACTGTTTTTAATTATTACCAATGGGATTTGAATTATACTAACCCTGTTGTGTTGAAAGAAATGCTTTCTACCATTTTTTTCTATGCCAACCTTGGTGTGGATGTGCTGCGTATTGATGCGCCTGCATTTATCTGGAAGCAATTGGGTACATCATCTCAAAATTTGCCGCAGGCACATACCCTTCTTCAATTTATTAAACTGTGTGTAGAAGTAGCCGCTCCAGGCATGGCTATTCTCGGTGAAGCTATTGTAGCTCCCAAAGAAATTATGAAATACTTTGGCTCAGGAATATACACAGCCCATGAATGCGACTTCGCTTATAACGCCACCCATATGGCGTTACAATGGGATATGCTAGCCACAGGAGAAACACGGGTAATGTTGGCTGCCCAGCGTGATCTTTTACAAAAACCGTTAGGCACAACATGGATCAACTACACGCGATGCCACGATGATATTGGGCTGGGATATGAAGATGCGATGATTCAACAAGCAGGCTATGATCCGCAGATGCATCGAAGCTTTATGAAGAATTATTATTCTGGTATTTTTGAAGGCTCCACTGCCATGGGTGCCTTATTTGGATTCAATCCTAAAACTGGAGATGCACGCATCAGCGGAACGCTTGCCTCACTTTGTGGATTGGAAAAAGCCATTGATACGAATGATCCCTCCGCAATTGATGCTGCCATCCAAAGAATTTCGTTGATGCAAGCTCATAGTTTTTTATTAGGCGGTGTACCCATGATTTTTTATGGTGATGAAGTTGGTTATACAAACGATTACAATTATCTGAACGACCCTGGCAAGAGTTATGATAACCGATGGATGCATCGCCCTATTATTGATTGGGCAAAGAACGACAAGATCAATTCTGGCGGAACGATTGAAAATAGAATATTTAGTGCCACTCAAAAGCTGCTCACTATTCGGGCGGGCAATTCGGTTTTTTCCGATCTGAAAAATTTAACGTGGCTCAATACTCATAATATTCATATAGCAGGTTACGTAAGAACTCTTGAAGAGAAACAACTCTTTTGTCTTTTCAATTTTTCAAATAAGGCCGCGAGCATGCCTTGGTATGCAATTAAAGAAAGCGGCATAAAAGCTTCAAGCCTTCATGAGCTTTGGACGGATAAACGATTATCAATTGGATCAGATCAAAAAGTTATTGTATTATCTCCTTACGAGTTTATGATTTTAGAATCTAGATAAATAGATATTTTGGTTAAGCCTTAACATGCCTAGACATTTTAATCATAGTCATTGTTGTAGACGCTTGATTTTTTTAAATTCATCTCTTAAAGAAAAATATAAAGATTGAAATATGATAAACTCTTTATTAAAGCAGTCATGGTTGTTCATATTTGGATAAAATACTTTTTGTGATTGAGACGTAAATAAGGCTTCAATACCGAGAGCTTTAAAACCAAGTAGAGCTGCACCCACAGACGAGGCGTCTTCATTACCATCTATCTCCAGCGGTCTGCCCAACACATCACTCAATAGCTGCACCCACGCTTGCGACTGAATAAAACCTCCACTTACTGAAATACGATTGGCCGATGTTACAACTTCTTCAACACTCATCACAATGCTTTTAATCGCAAAGCAAATGCCCTCAATCAAGGCTCTCTTTAAATGTGCTTGGTTGTGTTTTATGGTGAGCCCGATGTATGCACCTCTTGCATTGGCATCATACAACGGAGCTCGTTCACCCATCACGTAAGGCAAAAAAATAAGTCCTTCCGATGAAGGAACTGAGAAGCAATCATTTATAAAATCTTCAGCCGATTGAGTATTCATCAAAAGTGAATTGTTAAACCAATTCAACAATACTGCACCATTGTTACTAGCGCCACCTACAATAAATTTTTCTTTAGATAAGTAATAACAAAAGGTTCGCTGTAGCGGATCAACTGTGAATTGTGAAGAGGCCATTCGCACAGCACCGCTGGTGCCGATGGTAATTGCCATATCACCAATGTTTAAGGTATTGCTTCCGAGATTGGCCAAACAACCATCGGAAGCACCTACGATAATCGGTATATCAATTGAAAGACCAAGTTCTGTTGCAACAGATGGCTGAAGGTTAAGTTTATGCTCAGTATCACAAAGGGTAGAAAGTTGATGAGATGAGATTCCGCAGTAGCGCAAGGCGTTGGAATTCCAAATTAAATTTTTGGTATCTAATAGTCCTGTGGCCGATGCAATGGAATAATCAATAACGTACTCACCTGTTAATTTAAAGCAAACATATTCTTTGATTGAAATAAATTTATCTGCTCGCTCAACTATTTCAGGTTGTTTCTCTTTTAACCAACGCAGTTTGCATAAAGGTGACATTGGATGAATAGGTGTTCCTCCTTGTTCATAAATTTCTTTCCCCAAATCAGAATTCTTAATTTCCTCAGCCTGCAGTTCACTTCTGTTGTCAGCCCATATTATTAGCTGAGTTAATGCATTTCCATTTCTATCAATGGCCATAATGCTATGCATGGCACTACTAAATGCAATCGCCAGTGGTTGGTATCCTATTTTATCGACTAAATACTTGATTGAATTCTTAACTGCTGAAAGAATTTCATCAGGACTTTGTTCCGCAAAATTGGGTTGAGGGTAAGAGGTAGGGTACGGTTGTTGATATTTCCCTAAGGCCAATCCTTTTGGGATGAAGGCAAACGCTTTGGTACTGGTTGTACCGATGTCGATTGTAAGGATGTATTGATTCACAGATCCGAATTAAGGGATCAGAAAAGTAAGGAATTAAACTTGTTTGTTCAGAGAATGGAGCAAATCAAAACCTATCGCTTCAAGAATTTGTAGGTAGCTCGCACCGGAGAATCGCCATCCCGTAAGGCAATTAAATAATACCCAACAGGCAAATCTTTGGTTTTGATTTTAATTTCAAAGTCGTCTAAAATTTCAGATTCAACCTCGATTGTACTTCCAATTATGTTGTGGAAGGCTAATTTGATCCGCTTGGCACTCGGCAATTCCAACTTCAATATTATAAAATCGGTAGCTGGATTAGGATAAACAGTGGCGGATTTAATGGGATCTAAGCCCGCTGCCAAAGGAAAATGCTCGTCTTGTATTTGGCCAAAGCCTAAAAATGAGATGGAAACCATCGCAAAAACCAACATTATATATTCCGCCTTCTTCATTTCTTTCGATTAACGTGAACTTTACCTGAACGGTTGATTATTTTGAAAATAAATTACCACTTAGATGCAATAAGTAGGCCGAAAGTTTAGAAGAGCGAGAAAAAAACTTTCATATCGTACGAAACAGTATTCTATGTTCTCTGTAACCTTTTAAAAAACACGTAGTTTCCCTGCTTGAAACCCTAGACTTGGAAACACTTTCTGACAACTATTTGATGGCGAAGGTTCGGGATGGCGATCCTGACAAACTTGGCCTGCTCTATGAACGCTACAAGCGGCCGCTGTTGGGCTTCTTCATGGGCATGGTGCGTAACAAAGAGTTGAGTGAGGACTTAGTTCAGAACACTTTTGTGCGGATTTTAAAGTATCGTCATCTCTTCAAAGTCGAAGGGGAATTCCGCACATGGATGTTTCACATAGCGCGCAATGTGAAAAACGACCACTTCAGGAAAAATAAGATTGTACAAGAACCGATTGATAAACAAGCCGAACGAATTGGCCATTCGGAAACGCGCGCCACAGAACTTCAACAAGAAGAAGATGAGGAATTGCTGGCCATCGCCATGAGCCGACTACCTGAAGAAAAACGAGAAGTGTTGTTGCTCAGTAAGTACCAAGAGAAAAAGTACGCTGAGATCGGTGAGCTCTTGGGCTGCACAGAGGGAACGGTGAAAGTAAAAGTTTTCAGGGCCTTGCAAGACTTGAAAACGATTTATCAACAGTTGGAGAAACATTATTAAGTATGGAACAGCATAACATAATTGAATTGATTAATAAGTATGAACGTGGTGACGCAACCAACGCTGAAATCTTGTTGATCGAAAAAATGATTGAGCAAGGCAAGATTGACTTCGATAGCTTTCCTTCTTTGATTAAGTTGGATGAAACAATAAATCGTAAGGCAGATCCATCACCATCAATTGATTTAGATCATCGCTTTTATGAAATGCTGGCCTCAGAGAAGAGCAAATCAAAAATCGTCTCTTTTTCAATTCCGGAATGGAGTTTATTGTTTCCAAGATTAGCATTGGCTTGTTCAATTTTATTAGTTGGATTCCTCGGTGGTTATTGGTTTCATAAACCCACTGAGAATAGTGAAGTTAAACAACTCACCCAACAGGTAGAGGGATTGAAAGAGATGATGATGATTTCATTACTCGAAAAAGAATCGGCAACGGAGCGCTTAAAGGCCGTAAGTCTAACGCAAGACATTAATGGGCCTAGCACCAAAGTAACAGCAGCCTTATTGAAAACACTGAATGCTGATCCGAATATCAATGTAAGACTTGCTGCTCTCGATGCGCTTCAAGGATATTCAAATCTCTCAATGGTAAGAGAAGGATTGGTGCGCTCCATTTCTCAACAAGATTCTCCGCTCGTACAAGTAGCATTAGCAGAATTGATGGTAGCCATTCAGGAAAAATCGTCTGTTAAGGAATTGAAAAAAGTATTAGCTAATGAGAACACTCCTAAAGAAGTGAAAGAAAGAATTAAGAAAAGCATTGATGTATTAATCTAAAAATATCTTAAAAATGAAAATAAAAGTATTGCCTCGAATTCACGAATACTTTAAAATTTTAATAACGGCATCATCGATTATCTTCTTTTCAATTGATGGGCAAACACAAACCTTCACAGATAAAATTGTGAAAGAGCTAAATTTTGAAAAGCTGTTCCCACACAATACGTTGATAGTTGGAAATATCAATGGTTCAATAACAGTGAAAGGTTATGATGGAAGTAAGATATTAGTTGAAGTTGAACGAACTATTAAAGCTAAGACAAACGAAAAGTTGGAGTTAGGCAAAAAAGAAATTCAACTTGGTTTAAAAGATTTGAGCGATTCATTGATTGTCTATTCATCAGAGCGATGCAATTCGTTTACTTATCAAAGTCATGAAGGGAGCGACAAAGGCAGATGGTCGTACCATTCAGATTGCAATCATGGCAATTGCAATAGTCCGTATAGCTACACTATGAATTTTATTATTAAAGTGCCTTACAGGATTAATGTAGAAGTATCAACCATAAACGAGGGCGATGTTTCTATTGAAGGTGTTAGTGGTATTGTAAAGGCCAATAATATCAATGGAAGTATAAGGCTATCATCATTGAAGGGAGCATCGTATGCGCACACTATCAACGGCAATGTGGATTTAGATTATGCGGGCAATCCTTCAGAAGATTGCAATTTTTATACACTAAACGGAGATATTAATGCATTATTTAAAAAAGGACTAGCTGCGAATTTAAGCTTCAAAAGTTTTAATGGCGACTTGTTTACTAATGTTGATAAACTTGAGTCACTTCCAGCCCTAATAGAAAAGGAACAACACTCTAATGGCGTGAAGTACAAAGTAAATAACAGTCGCTTTAAAATCAACAATGGTGGAGTGAATCTCAATTTTGAAACTTTCAATGGAGATGTAATAGTAAAAGAGCAGTAAGAACAAATTAAAAAAATAAAGACAATGAAAAAGCAATTAACAATAATAGTAATAGTGTTGATAAGTATTGTTTCAACAATGGCACAGAACAACGACATAGCAGTGCCACTAACAGACCCGAGCAAACGTGGTAAATTAGAAGCCACAATCAATGTTGGCTCTATTTCGGTAAAGGGCACGCCTCGTAAAGATGTGTTGGTAAAATATGCACATGAAGAAGACCGAGAGGACGAAGAAAAAAACAGGAAAGTAAAAGACGGGTTAAAGAGAATTGGCGGAGGATCTTTGGATCTTGAAGTTTCTGAGGATGGCAATCATGTAAAAGTTATTTCTGGTTCTTGGAATCAGAAGATCAACCTTACTATTGAAGTGCCCATAGGTTTTGATCTAAAGCTAAGTACTTATAATGATGGAGATGTAGTGGTTAATAACATTCAAGGAGCTATCGAGATTAGTGATTTTAACGGATCGATTACGGCAGAAAATATTTCGGGTTCTGTATTGGCTACTTCATACAATGGCGAGATAAAAGCAACTTTTGATAAAGTTACAGAAGCTACTCCCATGTCCTTCTCTACCTTTAATGGGGATGTTGACCTTACGTTTCCCGCAACCTTAAAAGCAACTCTAAAAATGAAGACAGAACAAGGCGAAGTGTTGAGTAGCTTCGATATGAATGTTGTAAAGAATGGCCCCGTGCAAAAGAAAGATGTAAAGGCTGGGGTTTATAAAGTAGTAGTTGACGAATGGGTAAAAGGTGAAGTAAACGGAGGCGGTCCTGAGTTTACCATTAAAAATTATAATGGCGATATTATTATCCGAAAGAAGTAAATATAAAACGGGTCTGATTCAGACCCGTTTTCACTATAGCTTTTGAACAATTTTAAAACTTCAAGGTTTTTCATTTCCTTTCAAATCATTGAATACTCATTGAATTTTGGCTTGCCCATTACTTTATAGATGGCAGGGAGAGTAATTAAAGTAAGAATTGTTGCAGTAATAAGCCCACTGATGACAACCACCGCTAATGGTTTTTGAGTTTCCGAACCAATACCATTGGAAAGAGCAGCAGGCATTAATCCTAAGCCTGCCATCAAGGCAGTCATCACTACTGGGCGTACACGTGAAAGTGCTCCTTGAAAAATAGCTTCTTCCAACGGCATTCCCAAATCCCTATTTTTATTAAATACCGAAACTAGTATAACGCCATTTTGCACACACACACCAAACAAAGCGATAAACCCAACGCCAGCTGATATACTAAAGTTGATTCCTGTAAAATATAATCCCAAGATTCCTCCAATAAGCGCAAAGGGAACATTCATAAGCACAATGCCAGCATACTTGGTGGAGTTGAACATGAAGAATAGCCACATAAATATTAAGCCAATTGAAATGGGAACAACAATCTTTAATTGATTTGTGGCTCGCACTTGGTTTTCAAACTCGCCATTCCAAGTCATGGCGTAACCTCGATCTAGCTTTATTGCCTTCTGTACTCGGGCTTGCGCTTCAGCAATTGTGCTTCCCAAATCGCGGCCACGCACCGAAAATTTAATGGGTATAAATCGTAAGTTACCTTCTCGATAGACAAACGCTGGGCCGGTTTGTAATTTGATATCAGCAATTTCGCGCATCGGTATTTTTGTGCCGTTGGTACAAGGCACAAGCAGTTTACCAATTTCCTTTTCGCTTACGCGGAACTCAGGTGAGAAACGTAATCGTATTTCAAATTTGCGTTCGGCTTCATACATCACGGTTGCCTTCTTACCCCCAATTGCCATTTCAATTATATTATTGGCTTCCGCTATATTGGCTCCATAACGTGCGAGTTTCAATCGATCAATCTCCACTCGAAGTTCTGGTTGTCCCATACTTTTAAATATCCCAAGGTCTTGAACACCTTCCACGTTCTCCATTATGTTCTTCACACTGTCGGCAATGCGTTCAAGCTTATCAAAATTATCCCCAAAAATCTTGATCGCCATTTCTCCCTTTACACCCGAAACAGCTTCTTGCACATTGTCGGATATAGGTTGAGAAAATCCAAACACAATACCAGGGTATTCATTTTCCAATTTCGATTGCATATCAGCAATGATCTCTTCTTTTGTTATAGTTCTTTCCCAATCATCCATGGGTTCGAGATCAACAAAGAACTCAACGTTAAAAAAACCAGTTGGATCTGTACCATCATTCGGCCGGCCATTTTGTGAGATCACTCCTTTTACTTCAGGGTAGCCTTCAAAGATATGGCGCATGCCTTCACTCATCGCATTGGCCGTAGAAAAGGCAATACTTTGAGGCATACTCGCTCGCACATAAATAGAACCTTCATTCAGTTGGGGCAAAAACTCTGAGCCCAATTGTTGGCCTACCATTAAGCTCATGCCCAACATTCCAATGGAAAAGGCAATACTTAATATAGGATGTTGCAGCGACCAAAATAAAGTAGGTCTATAAATTTTCTCCATGCCCCTCACGAGAGGGTTAGAGCGCTCTTTCACATCTTTGTTTAATAAGATTCTACACAACAAGGGAACGAGTGTAAGTGTGAAGATAAGCGCACCGAGTAAGGCAAAACCCATAGTAAAGGCAAGCGGAGAAAACATTTTGCCTTCTACTTTTTGAAAGGCAAAAATGGGTAGTAGTGCAGTGATGATAATAAGTTTTGAAAAGAAAATAGGTTTGCCCATTTCGATAGCAATGTTTTTTACAAACCCCATCTTCGACATTAAATTGAATCGTTCTCTTCCAAGCTCATGCTGTTTGTGCGCCAGAAATACGAAGACGCCTTCTACCATTACCACAGCCCCATCAATGATTATTCCAAAATCAATAGCACCAATAGAAAGTAAGTTGGCAGACATGCCCCGAAGGCGCATGCAAATGAAGGCAAAGAGAAGTGCTAGCGGAATAATTATTGCTACCATAAGTGTTGCACGCCAGTCCAATAGAAAAATGGACAGAATAAAGGTTACCAGCAACATGCCTACAATTAGGTTCTCCATTACTGTAGTTGTTGTTAGGTTTACTAATGTAGTGCGATCATAAAATACTTTGATCTTAACTCCATCAGGTAAAATACGATCGTTAAGATCGGCAATAGTAATATTCAAGTCTTTTAATACTTGACTCGGATTTTCACCTTTTCTTAATAAGACAATTCCCTCCACTACATCTGGCTCGTCACCTCTTCCAACTTTTCCAAGCCTCGGTTTGAATGTTTCACTTACTTTTCCTATCTCCTTAACAAAGATGGGCGTGCCATTAATATTCTTTACTATGACATTTTCTATATCGCTTATATCATTAATCAAACCAACTCCTCTAACTAAAAAAGCTTGCGATCCTATCTCTACCACATCGCCACCCACGTTTCCATTATTTTCTTGAACGGCATCAAATACATCTTTCGCACTAAAATTAAATGCTGAAAGTTTGTTAGGGTCAATGGTAACTTCATATGTTTTCACCTCCCCACCAAAGCTTACTACATCGGCCACTCCTTGCACAGCCTTCAATCTTTTATCAATAACCCAATCTTGAATTTCCTTTAACTGACGAACTGTTTTCTTACCTTGACCATCAAGCGTATATCTATAAATTTCTCCAGTAGGGCCAGAGGGTGGTTGTATTTCAGCATCAGCACCATCAGGCAAATCAACACTCACCAGTTGATTGTTCACCATCTGTCTTGCCCTAAAATCATCTACTTCATCCTCAAAAAATAACGTAACCACAGATAATCCGAATAGAGAGATGGAGCGTAAACTAGTTTTACGAGGCACCACGTTCATTTCTGTTTCTATCGGAATAGTAACAAATTTCTCCAACTCTTCAGCACTACGTCCTGGCCACTGAGTGATTATTACCACGCGTGTATTGATAACATCAGGAAACGCCTCGATGGGTGTCATCAAAAAACTTCTAATGCCGGCCGCTATTATCAGCAAGGTCATTAAGAAGATCATCAGTTTATTTTTGAGGGCAAATGTAATAAGCCCTTTTATAAATGAATTCATATAAGGGAGTTAGAGTTGGTTATAAGCTGTGAGCACAAACAACGAACCTTCTATTACAATTTTATCACCAACGTTTAGCCCAGAGAGTATCTCATAAAAATTACCAAATGTTTTTCCGATGGAGACTGAAACCTTTTCAAACTTTTGAGGCTCAACTTCGCGCATTACGAAGTAGCGGTTGCTTTCTAATACAATGGCTGTTTTAGGTACGGCAATAACTTTTAGCAATTGCTTGGATGTAATACCAATGGTAGCAAACATCTGAGGTTTTAATAGTCCGTTGTTATTGACTAGCTCAGTTCTCACTTTTATAACACGAGAATCAGGATCTAACATAGTGCCGATCTTCTTTATGGTACCTTCAAAAAATTTATCAGGATAAGCAATGGTTCGCACTACCACATTGTCACCTTCGTGAACTGTAGCTATGTCACTTTCGTGAACATTGGCCCACACCCATACCGTTTTCAAATCTGATATAGTAAACACGTTGGTGCCATTGTCGTTTCGAATTTGGGTGCCTTCTGTTATTTTACGTTCTACAATAAAACCCGATTTTGGTGCCTTTATTTGATAGCGGGCATCCAAGTCGTTTACTGATCCTCCATACAGTTCAAGTATTTGTTTACGCTCATTGAATTCAGAAAGTGCATTGGCTTGATCCTTTTTTGATGTTGCAAATTCCTTTTCTGATTGCATGCCCGCTGCGAAAAGTTCTTGCGAACGCGATAGATTTTTTTCTTCTACTTCTAAATTTGATTTAGCAATGTTATAGTCTCTTTGGTATTGACTTATATCGGTACTTAATAATGTTGCCAACACTTGACCTTTGTTTACATAATCGCCCAGCGATACAGTTACATTTTCTACTGTGCCGCTGACGAGCGGATAAATCCGTACAACATTGTCCTCAGCAAAAGAAACTTCACCTACAGCCGTTAATTGATCGGCTTCAGGCACCAACCTGACTTCATCAACTTTTACATGTTGCAGCTGTTTGCCACTCAACATTAGCTTGGTTAAGTGTTCTGGCTTGTTTTCTTTTACATGCTTCTTGCTTTTGCAGGAAACGAGCAATGAACCTAATGTTATATAGAGTAGTAATAAAAAAATATTTTTCATGCCAGTCTTTCGTGTTGATTATTTATTCTTCGATGATGGGTTCGCCTACTAAAAAATTTAATTCATTCACGCTATCAAGATAGCTTTGCTTCAATTCAATTTCTTGAATTTTGGTAGTAATGAATGAGCGCTGTTGATCTATAAATTCAAGTAAAGAAATATTTCTCTTTTTGAAATTCAAGTTTACCTGTTTGTTCAACTCATCCAGCTTATTTATAAAATCAGCATTGTAATTTGCCAATCCCTCGTTATTCAATTTATACTTTTGATATGCCTGGCTCACTTGATTTAAAATGGTGATCTTTAGATAATCTTGTTGAAGTCCAGCTTGTTTTATTCCGAATTGCGCTTCTTTAATTCGGCCTTGGTTGCGATCAAAAATCGGCAACGGCAAAGCCAATGTTATACCTGAATAGTTCGGTTGATAATTGCCACCTTTATCATAATCGTAGCCTAACGTTAAATCTGGCACACCAAGTGAGCGTTGAAGTTTGAAATTCTGATATTGATATTGTTGGAGAAGCTGATTCACCTTTAGATCCGGTCGCGACTTCAATGCGTGTGAAGAAAGTGTGTCAACTTCAATAACTGAATTGAAGAGTGGGATTTTTTGCTCCACGTTTACTACAGTATCCGAAGGATATTGCAGCAATGTACGTAGATGCGAAAGTGCTGAACCTCGTTGATTTGAATTGTCCAACGCTTGCGCTTTCAACGCAATAAATTCTGATTTTATTCTCAAATTCTCCGTTAAAGAAATTGCCCCCACTTGAAGTTCCTTTTCTGTAGTGTTTAATAAGCGGCTGAAGCTCGTCAACACTTCGGTATATAGTTTTTCTTTTTCTTCTAATGCCGCAAGGTTGTTATACGTAAGTTGTAAATCATATAACAGACTTCGCAACACATCTTGAAATTGGTATTTGTTGATCTCAATATTAATTTTCGCCAACTTCACAATGTTGGTGTGTTTGCCAGCTATAGAGAATGCCTGACTTACCTGCGCTTCAAATTGATTGTTGGTGTTAAGTATACTCTTTTCGTTTTTATTGTAGGCTTCTTGATTGAATGAGAAAACTGGATTAGGCCAAACCTTAGCTTGAATTAATTGCGCTTCTGCTTGATTGATTTCATAATACGCGGCCATTAAATAGAAATTCTTTTTCAATAAGCGCGCCTTGGCCTGTTGCAGTGTAACTACTGAATCTGCCACTTCCGCTAGCGTTAAATTACTTAGGGTAGTTAATAAAAAAAAGCAGAGTAGGTGAATTGCTTTGTTCATAAAAAATTAAAATGAATGAATGAAGAATTGCCAATTCAATCTTGGAATAGACTGAATACTTGAGGGAACGGTTCTTCAAATAAGCAGACAGTGATTCTGCAAATAGATATGGTAGTGCTGATATGAATGTTTGAAATCTCCCAATTGTATAGATGAACAACTTAGGTGGCTCGTGAACAAAAGTTGATTGGCACGAGTAAGCAAAACATGTTGCGGACTTAAATCTGATTTATCTTCTTCTCCGTCTACTATTTCAGATTCTAAAACAAAGAATTTTAATTTCGCGGTTTTGGCTTTGAATGAAGAATTGATTTGAGTATCGCATACAGGAAAATCATTCAGTATTACTGCTAACTGGGCGATGATCAACACATAAATCAACAACCTTGAAAAGTAATGATTTGAAGCCTTCACAATGAATAAATAGGAGGATTTAATTAAAGCGCAGCAAATGTAATTCAAAAATAATAAAGTTCTGAACTTTACAAGAATTTAACCAACTGATAGTTGCAGAACTACAAGCGCTTTTAACTACTAGAGAGTTTGGCGCATCTCAAAAATACTAATGAGCCTGCAGCCAATTTTTGCCTATCCCCACTTCCACTTCCATTGGCACTTCCAGCATTACCGCACCCCTCATTAGCTCAACTATTTTTGGCTTTACTATATTTTGCTCGTCTTTGTGGACATCAAAAACTAATTCATCATGCACCTGAAGAATCATTTTGGTTTTCAGGTTTTCCTTTTGCAGCCATCGCTGGATATTGATCATCGCGATTTTAATAATATCTGCAGCGCTGCCTTGAATAGGTGCATTAATTGCATTGCGTTCTGCAAAACCTCGAGTAGTAATGTTACGTGAATTGATGTCGCGCAAATACCTTCTTCTACCAAGAATAGTTTCCACATATTCCTTTTCACGTGCCATGTTGATGGCATCGTCCATGTATCGCTTTATGGCAGAGAATTCAGTAAAATAAGATTCAATTATTTCCGCGGCTTCCGTTCTTGAGATATTAAGATTTTGCGAAAGCCCGAATGCCGTACTTCCATACAAAATTCCAAAATTCACCTCTTTGGCTTTACGCCTCATGTCGGGCGTAACTTCCTCCAAGGCTACTTTAAATACTTTGGCTGCCGTTGTGGTGTGGATGTCGCGCTTATTTTTAAACGCCTCAATCATGGTGAGGTCGTTGGCAAAAGAAGCTGCTATGCGCAACTCAATTTGAGAATAGTCGGCAGACATAAAAAGAAACTCATCACTTCTTGGAACAAATGCTCCTCTAATCATTCGCCCCTTTTCTGTGCGGATAGGAATGTTCTGAAGATTAGGATTGTTAGAACTCAACCTTCCCGTTGCCGCCACCGCTTGCCTGAAATCAGAATGGATTCGTCCATCGGTTTTACTAATCATTTTGGGTAACGCTTCTACATAAGTCGAGCGTAGTTTTTCATATTCACGATATTCCAAAATTTTGCGTGCTATCTCATGTTCATCAGCCAACTTGCTCAACACCTCTTCACCCGTGGCGTACTGACCAGTCTTTGTCTTCTTGGTTTTATCTAACAATTTTAGTTTATCAAAAAGCACTTCGCCTAGTTGCTTGGGCGAACCGATATTAAACTCCGTTCCTGCCAAAGAAAAAATATCCTTCTGCAATTGTTCTAAGTCGGTGCGCAACGAATCTCCTTGTGTTTTTAATTCGCCTTCGTCAATCTTTACACCTTCAAATTCCATTGCTGCCAATACACTTAGCAAAGGCATTTCAATATCACGCATCAATAGCGATTGCCTTCTTACCTCAAGCTCTTTGTAAAGTTTGTATTTTAGTTGAAGAGTAACATCTACACGCTCACACAGCTGATTCACTTTATTTTCTTGTTCGGCCTGCAATTGATACTCTAAAAACTGATTGGATAAAATAGAAAGATCGTGAGAAGATTCTGGCTCCATAATGTAGTGTGCCAGTAACGTATCAAACAACTGCCCTTTTACATGGATGTTATATTTCTTTAGCCCAAGAATAGAGTACTTTATATTATGACCTACTTTCTTGATACTTTCATTTTCAAGTGCTTTCTTAAAAAGAGAAAGTATTTCGCTAGAATCATTTACTTCTACCAGCCAAGCTTCGCCTAGCGCAAAGGAGAAAGCTATCTGTGTGATTTTATAATCAAAATTAGCAGCAGCATCGGTAACTACTTCCAAGCAAAATTCTTTTTGTGTAGATAATTTATCCGCCAAAACGATTTGTTCACTTTGACTGGATACCGTTTTATAATTTACCGATGATGGATCAAAGCTTCTTCTTATAGGTTCAATACTTTCAGTAGTCTCACTTGCACCACCAAACATTGAAAGCTGCGATCCTTCGTTGGATACTGGTGGTATTGGTGTTGCGGGTGATGCCACCATGCCAAAAATTCTCGGTATCATGGTTTTGAATTCAAGCTCTTCAAGTATAGGCTTGAGTTTATCGATATCTGGAGAAGTGTATAACAGATTGGTTTCGCTAAATTCAATAGGCACATCTAAAATAATGGTAGCTAGTTTTTTTGATAGCAAGGCTTGTTCTCCAAACTGTTCAACTCGTTCCTTTAACTTACCCTTCAGTTGGCTGCTATTGGCCAATACATTTTCAAGTGAACCAAACTGCTTAATTAAATCGGCAGCAGTTTTAGGTCCAACTCCAGGAATGCCCGGAATATTATCTGAAGCATCGCCTTGCAAGCCAAGTATATCAATCACTTGATTTACATTTTCAATATCCCATTTCTCACACACTTCTTTTATTCCCATCACGTCAACAGCATTGCCCATGTATGCGGGCTTGTAGAGAAAAACATTTTCCTTTACCAACTGTCCATAATCTTTATCGGGTGTCATCATGTACACATCAAAACCTAGCGTGCTGGCTTGTGTTGCAAGTGTGCCAATTACATCATCAGCTTCAAAGCCATCCAACTCCAACACTGGAATATTAAACGCTCGTATTATCTCTTTGCACTTAGGCACACCATAGCGAATGTCTTCAGGAGTCTCTTGTCGATTGGCTTTGTATTCTGTAAAAATTTCATCACGAAAAGTAGGAGCTGATGTATCGAAGGCAACTCCGATATGCGTTGGCTTTTGTTTTTGAATTACTTCTAACAACGTATTGGTGAATCCAAAAGGCACTGAAGTATTTAAGCCTTTAGAATTGATGCGCGGATTTTTTGTGAACGCGAAGTGAGCCCGATAAATAAGTGCGTAAGCATCTAGCAAGAAAAGTTTTTTAGTATTGGTTGACATGAAATTAGAGGCTAGTATTTGAACCGTGATTCTGTAAAGTTAAATTATCTCACTAAATAAATTTCCCTAAATAATATCCAACAACCCATTGCAAGTGTAACCCAGCCGAAAGCTTTGCGCAACTTTATACCTGAGATTTTCTTAGAAAATACGTTACCGAAATGAACGCCCACAATGGCGATGGCAGTAACCGAAAGAAGAAAAGGCCAGTCCATAACAGTGTGCGTTAAATCACCCGCAAAACCCATCAATGAATTGATGGCGATAATAAACAACGATGTGCCCGAAGCTGTTTTCATAGGCAAGCCCGTGAGCAGCACCAATGCAGGTATGATCAAGAAGCCACCACCTGCGCCAACCAATCCCGTAAGGAAACCTATAACAATGCCTTCTAGAATTATAGGAACAATATAAAAGTGTTCGCCTTTGTATTCCTTTTCTCGTCTACCGCGAATCATTGGAATTGAGGCCACTAACATGAGCATCGCAAAGATGCCAAGCAGCAATATCCGTTTGGTGAGAATGAATGAAGATGTTTGATACACTATATCAGGAATGGCAGGCACTATCCATTTGCGTGTGCTGAAGATTGAAATGATAGAGGGTATGCCAAAGAGCAGACCAGTTTTTATCTTAACTAAGTGATTGCGATATTTTGGGATGGCCCCTACAAAGCTTGTAACACCTACTATAAAAAGAGAATAAGCCGAAGCCTTGACTGGTTCTATTTCAAATAAATAAACCAATATAGGTATAGAGAGTATAGAGCCTCCACCACCTAACAGACCTAATAATAACCCAATAAAAACCGAGACGATATAACCCGCTATTTCCAAAGTAATTTCAAAAACCTAAAGCTAAAGAATAGGTAGGTGAGATAATTGCTAGGTGGTGAAAAAATTGTCTTAGGTTTAATGGAAGTCGGTTAATGCTTAAGAATTCTTAAATCTTCTCTTTCAACTCTTCTATTTTTGCTTTGGCTTCTTTCTTGCCGGCTTTTAGGGCTTTCTCATAAAGATCAAGTGCTTCTTGAAACGTTTGTTTGCGTTTATGAGGTGCCAATTTGGTTCGCTTAGCCGCTTCTTCAATGGCGGCAGCTTGAGCAAAGTAACTGTCGGCTTCTGAGATATTGAGTGTGCGCACCAACTCTTTTATTCGTAGCTCCAACGATTTCAATTCGTTCTTTTTGGATTCTAGCTTTTCCTCTATTTCAGTTAAATGTTCATTGTCTAAATCTTCCTCTGTTCGTGAAGATGGTTTTTCTAGAGTACCCGCTTCTTCTTGCCGAAACTTGAGTTCTTCCTTTAGCGCATCAATCATCATCATATACGATTCTTTGTTCACGTCAGTATCAACAACGGATGATTCCAGCTCCTTGATTTTCTCTTCAGTTCTTTTAATGTAGTCTTTCAAATCGATCATCCGATCGCTATAATCAGTTTTGTCGCCACCTGAAACTGAATGAATAGAATTGCGCGCCATATCAATTGAATCCAATAATACATTTACTGTCTTTAGCATAGCAATCACTTGGTTACTTGCCTTTAGTTGGTTGCGTAATGAATCGTTTTCTAACTTTAGCTTGGAGGATGAGTTATCGCATGAAAATAAAGATGTTGTGATCAAAACGAGTAGCAAAAAGAGAAAGCCATAGGAAGCAAAAGGTGATTTATTACTTCTATTTGCTCTGATTGTTAAGAAATAAGGAATAGTTGGCATCGTAGTATAATTTTATGTTTGAAAGTAGTGTGAATATTTTAATTCCTTACTCAATATCGTTCAAGTGAATTAAGTTGCGCTAAAACGAATATTGGTTAGATGAACTTTAATATTGTCAAATTTGAAATGATTTACTGACACTATGAAATTTACCACTTTACCATATCATTATAATTTATGAGACCGTACATTCTTGCCGAAAGCAATTGGAAAACAATTAAAGATTCATCTTTTGAACTAGCCGTGCTGCCCTGGGGCGCAACGGAAGCCCATAATTACCACTTGCCCTACGCTACCGATATTATTGAAGCTGATCTGATTGCGGGAGAAAGCGCGAAGCTTGCTTGGGAGCAAGGCGCGAAAGTAATTGTGTTGCCGTCTATTCCTTTTGGTGTTAATACAGGCCAATTTGATGTATTGTTGGATATCAACATGAACCCAAGCACCCAGTTCATGATTTTAAAAGATGTGATTGAAGTGCTCGATCGTCAAGGCATTCACAAGCTTGTGATATTGAACAGCCATGGTGGCAATGATTTTAAAACCATGATTCGAGAATTGGGATTAAAATTTCCGAAGATGTTTCTCAGCTCATGCAACTGGTTTCAATCTATCGATCAAAAATTGTTTTTTGAAAACAAAGATGACCATGCTGGCGAGATGGAAACGAGCTTGCTTTTATATCTTCGACCCGATTTGGTTTTACCACTTTCGGAAGCAGGAGATGGTGCATCCAAAAAATTTAAATTCAAAGCCATGCAAGAAGGATGGGCTTGGGCAGAGCGTAAATGGATGCAAGTAACAAAAGACACAGGTGTTGGCGATCCGCGCCAAGCAACTGCAGAAAAAGGCGAGCGATATTTTAAGGCGGTAACCAAAAAGCTGGCCGAGTTCTTACTTCACCTTTCAAAGACAGATAACAATGATGTATATCAATAAGGTGATACAACATGTCGCTTTAACGACCACCGAAAGGCAACTCGAAAAACTATTTTTGTGTTGTAACTTCATCTAAACAAACTTACAATTGCTATGAAAAAAATTAAGTTGCTCACGGTTGTGTTGCTAATAGCTTCATCTTCTGCATTAATGGCTCAAAGTAGCGAAGTGTTTACCACGAAGGAGGGAGCCATTGATGGCTATGACCCCGTTGCATTTTTCAAACAGCAGAAACCAGTGAAAGGCAAAAAAGAAATTGCCTACTCTTGGAATGGAGCCACTTGGCATTTCGCCTCCCAAGAAAACGCAAAAGAGTTTAAAGATCAACCCGAAAAATATTCGCCACAATATGGTGGCTATTGCGCATATGGCACAGCCGATGGGCATAAAGCACCTACAAAGTCTGACACTTGGACGGTGCTAGGCAGCAAACTTTACTTTAATTACAATGGGGATGTGAAAAAAGAATGGCTAAAGAATCAAAAGGAATTGATTGAGAAGGCCGATAAAAATTGGCCTGAAGTAAGTAAGCAGAAATAGGTTTCTATATACTTTTAAAAAAGAGCCAAGTAGTTTACTTGGCTCTTTTATTTATCCTTCACTAAATCCGCTTACGCCTCCCGAAATAATAAACTTCATCGCGGCTGGGCCAGATACATTCAATGGTTTTACGCTATCGCGGGGTACTAAAAAATGATCGCCCGCTACTGCATAACTCTGCGGAAAATAAACTACTACCATATCATTTAAACCCAATTCACTTAAATCGGATTGCGTGATAAAGCCAACACGATGTAACTCATTCTCTTTATTAATGCACACAATCACAGGCTTATTAAATTTCTTTTTCTCGCCTACAAAAGCGGCCAATAAATCTTTAACAGAAGAATAAATAATCTTCACCAACGGTATTTTGTTTACAATATGATCGAACCAATTGGCAAAAGTTTTGAAAGCGAAATTGGAAGTGAGGTAACCAAATACTGTAATAGCACTAAGAATAATAGCAAAGCCAATGCCCGGGTAGGGCAATTGTAACAAACCATCTAACCAACGAAAGCTCATTACAATAAAGTAAACCGTAGCCACTAATGGAACAATGAATAACGTGCCACTAAAAAAGTATCGAATTATTTTTCTAAAAAAGTTTTGCACAAAGGGTAAGTTTAAAAATTCATTGTCATTATAAGTTTAAAAATATAAGATCGCAGAAGAGATAGACACTCTTTTAATAACTCACCTGTAGGTGCCAATCAGCTTCGTAAAAGCCAGTCGAAGCAGTTCATCTACTTGTTCTTCAATAGTTACGTGTGTGGTATCCAGTTCAATAGCTTCATCGGCCTTCACCAGTGGGCTCTCCGCACGGGTGCTATCAATTTCATCGCGCTTTTTTAAGTTGGCAACAATAGCATCCAACTCAATCATCTCATCCTTCTCCAAAAGTTCTTGTTGTCTTCGCCAAGCACGCACCAAAATATCAGCTGTTAAAAATAATTTTAATTCGGCATCAGGAAAAACTACCGTGCCAATATCTCGGCCATCCATCACAATGCCCCTATCTCTGCCCAGCTTGCGCTGTTGCTCCACCATTGCCACACGCACTTCTTTTATAGCACTCACTTGGCTCACATTTTCAGAGATTCGCATCTTGCGGATTTTCTTCTCCACATTCAACCCATTCAAAAAAGTTTCTGATACACCCTTCGGGCTAACGTGAAATTCTATCTTGATTTCGCCCAATGCTTTAGACACTTCCCTCGGGTTGGTTAACGCCACGTGATGTTCCAAAAAATAATATGTTACCGCTCTGTACATAGCACCCGAATCGATATAGCGATAGCCCAGCGACTTCGCAGCTTCTTTGGCGGTAGTGCTTTTGCCGCAGGCCGAAAATCCATCAATGGCGATAATGATCTTACGCATCATTAGCAATCTTTATGAGGACAAGGAATAGGTTGACCAGGTTTTAATTTTGTAGTGTTGCGATACGGTTTTTTTTTGTGTGACGCACACCCAACAGAAAGTATCGCGATGAAAATAAATAGTAAAAGCTTTTTAGTCACGAGTTATAAGTTTATAGTACGCATTGTCAATTCATCTCTTATAATTGATAATTAATTGGCGGCATCCCTCGTTCCTCGGGTCGGGCTATTCGTTGCAAGTCCGTCCCCGCACACATCCGGCACACTTCGGGCTTTCCACTGCTATCCCTTGCCGAAGCACTTCGCCAAGTAATTTATCAACATCCAAAGTTACTATTTTAGCCTTAACTTTGAATTAATTCAAAATTCAACTTTAAACTAAACGCTTAAAATATATGGAACCAACTGAAGAAGGCACAGCCGAAAAATTCTTTAAAGACTTTGGTAAAAAAGTAGATTCTTTTTTGGTAGAAGCCAAAGAAGCTGGCACGCGAGTAGAAGCCGACTTGAAAAAGAAATATGAAGAGCTAAAAGTCTCTGCTGAAAAACTCAAGAACGAAGCCGAAAACAAAGAACGCTGGAAAGAAGTAGAAGCCAGTTTGAAAAAGGCGGGAGAAGAATTGGAGAAGGCAGTGAAGACTGCATTTAAGAAACAATGATTGCTTATCAGACAGTGTTCAATTAGTCTGATTCTTTCAATTGCCTTGTTAATTTCATTCTAATCAAAGGGTAACTCAATACAGCACCCAGTATAACCAACGTGCCAATATAGAAATTTAGGTTCATCACTTCTTGTTGTCCAAAAATCAAGAGTGCTAAAATAATTCCATAAACCGGTTCAAGGTTTAGCGTAAGTTGAATAAAGAAAACGGATATGCGCCTTGATAAATCAATACTCACCGTGTAGGCGTACACTGAGCAAGCAAAGGCCATGAGTGAAATATAAAACCAATCGGATAAAGAAGGAGCTTGTTGAAAAGGTGTTTCTCCGCCAAAGGTTGTGAACAAAGGAAAAAACAAAAGCACACCAAGGCTTGCACCCAACATTTCATAAAAGGTAATAGTGTATTCATGCACTCGGCTCACCAATTTTGAATTGATAACACTGAATAGAGCAGCTGTAAATCCTGAAAGTATAGCAAGCAACAAACCAAGTTTATATTGAAAGTTGAAACTGAAAATAATTACAAGCCCACTAATTACAACAAGGCCTAACCCTACCTCAACAACGCTAATTTTTTTCCGCTTGGCAATTGGTTCAATCAGTGCTGCCCAAAGGGAACAGGTGGCAAAACCAACAAGGCTAGTAGATGGGTTTGAAATGCGGCCTGCACCAAAGAAGCTAAGCCAATGAAGGGCAACAATAAATCCTGTAATGAGCACTTTGCCCAAATCGAGTGTGGAGATTTTTAATGAGGTTTTTGAAAAAATTATTAACACCCCAATACCTAAGAATGCCAGTACACATCGGTAGAAAACCATTTCAACTGATGAGATTAAAACTAGTTTGCCCAACACGGCTGTGAAGCCCCACAAAAAAACAATGAAGTGGAGCTTTAAATAATCACGATTGCTCGGCATCAACGCGGCACATATTTATACATGAATGCAGCAATGGCAGTAAAGACAATATTGGGTATCCAGGCCGCCAATACAGGAGAAAGTGAACCTGTTTCAGCAAACGTACGCGACATCATAAAGAATAAAATAAAAACGAAACTTAACATAAAGCCCAACGCAATTTGAAAGCCCGTGCCGCCTCTACTTTTGCGCGATGACACTATTACTCCCATAAACACTAACACAAATATTGTGAAGGGTGCAGAGTATCGTATTTGTTTCTCTACTTCATATTGCTCCACACCTGTTGAGCCACGAAATTTTAATTTCGCAATGTGTTGATCTAATTCAGGAATGGTCATGCCATCGTATTGGCGATTGTCGTTTTCAAAATCCTTCGGTGAAAGCGCCAGCGTGGTATCCATCGTTTCACCTTCGCGCGCCAAATGTATTTTCTCCGCCTTACTTGTTACACGAAAAATACTGTCTATCTTTTTTATCTTCCAATATTTTAAAATCCACTTGTGTTTTGCTGAGTCCCACGCAATGTTATCAGCAGTAAGCTTTTCAATAAGCTTGTTATCATTAAACCGCTCCAAAGTAAATTGATAGCCTGTGTTAGATTGGTTGTTATAATTCTGTAGATACAAGTACACATTGGGTTCTATTTGCATGTGCACATTTCGCTTGTCGAAATAATAAACATTGTCGAAGTACTTGGCTTGAAATGCCAAGCGAGAAAGGTTTGATTGTGGTATCACCCAGCCATTCAGAAAAAAACTTAGCACGCCAATTACAGCCGAGGCCAGAAAGTACGGAAACAGAAATCTGCGAAAGCTTACACCACTGCTCAGTATGGCAATTATCTCAGTGCGCCCTGCCATTTGCGAAGTAACAAACACAACGGAAATGAACACGGTAATGGGAGTTAACAACCCCGCGATCCATGGAACAAAGTCTTGATAGTAGCCCATGATGGTAAGTGTATCTAAATTATTTTTAGAAAACTTATCTACCTTTTCGGTGATGTCGATGGCCACAATAACAGCCGACAGCATTACTACCACAAAGAAAAAAGTGGAAAGTATTTTTTTGATAATGTATTTGTCGATGATCTTCATTGGAGTAGTTAGTTGTTGGTTGGTAGTTGTTGGTTGGTAGTTGTTGGTAGTCACTAGCAACTAGCAACTAAAATCTAACAACTAGTTTTTTAAAGCCGTTGCATTACCATTTTCACCATTTTATTTTTCCATTCCACGAAAGTGCCCTCTATTATTTTCTCTCGCGCTTGCCTTACCAACCATAAATAGAAAGTAAGATTGTGAATAGAAGCAATTTGCGCGCCTAAAATTTCTTTGTTGATAATTAAGTGGCGAAGATACGCCTTCGAATGAAACCCACTTGCATAGCCACCGAGCATTTCGTCTATGGCTGAAAGGTCATCTTTCCATTTTTCGTTGCGTATATTAATGATGCCTTGTGTGGTAAACAACATGCCATTGCGTGCATTGCGCGTGGGCATTACACAATCAAACATATCAATACCTAATGCAATGCACTCCAAAATATTTTCAGGTGTGCCAACACCCATAAGGTAGCGTGGCTTATCGGCAGGAAGAATGTTGCAGACTAGGTCCGTCATCTCATACATAAGCTCATGCGGTTCGCCAACAGAAAGGCCACCAATGGCATTGCCTTCCTGCTCTTGCGAGGCGATAAACTCTGCCGACTGTTGACGCAGATCTTTGAACGTGCTTCCTTGCACAATCGGAAAAAGCGTTTGATTATAATTGTATTTAGGCTGAGTCTCATTAACACGAGCCACACAGCGCTTGAGCCAATCATGAGTAAGGTGCATTGACTTTCTAGCATACTCATATTCGCAAGGATAGGGTGTACACTCATCAAAGGCCATGATAATATCCGCACCAATAGATCGCTCAATATCCATTACCAATTCGGGGCTAAAAAAATGCTTCGAGCCATCTATGTGCGATTTGAATGTAACGCCCTCATGGGTAATCTTTCTGTTCGCGGCAAGCGAGTACACTTGGTAGCCGCCACTATCGGTAAGCAGTGGGCGGCTCCAACCATTGAACTTATGTAGGCCACCCGCTTTTTCAAGTAGCTCTATGCCTGGCCTAAGATAAAGATGGTAAGTATTGCCCAATATTATTTTGGCATCAATATCGGTTTCAAGTTCGCGCTGATGCACCGCCTTAACCGAGCCAGCGGTGCCCACAGGCATAAATATTGGCGTGGGTATTTCGCCATGATCGGTGGTGAGTATACCAGCTCGTGCTTTAGAATGCGGATCTTTGGCCGTAAGGTTAAACTTCATTTGGGGGCAAAGATAAATGGTAGTTGGGATTTTATGAGAATACTCCCGAACTTAATAAAAGTCGCAAAAAATTCTATGCTGATAAAAAACACTCGATGGTTTTTTCAAATAACCTTATACATAACTCGCCTCCATTTCATTCTTCGCCATTTAATTTGATTTCGCCTTTAGCTAGTTAACTAGTGTGTCACCATTTTGAGTAATGGCACGACTGAATATATTTCCTATTTTTGAAAAATCATCATTCAATAAATGGAAGACAAAAGCCTCAAGCCTCTTTTTAGCATACCTGTAATAGTTGCAGCTCTCGGTTACTTTGTAGACATCTACGATTTGTTGCTGTTTGGCATTGTGCGTGTGTCTAGCCTTCGGTCGTTAGGTATAGATGAAGCCAACATGCTAGAGCAAGGCGAGTCTCTCATTCGCTGGCAGATGGCGGGCTTGCTTATTGGCGGATTTATCTGGGGCATTATGGGCGATAAAAAAGGAAGGCTCTCCGTGCTGTTTGGTTCTATCTTACTGTATTCGCTGGCCAACATTGCCAATGGTTTTGTTACCAACGTGCATGAATATGCAGCTCTCCGTTTTATTGCAGGCATAGGCTTGGCGGGCGAACTTGGTGCTGGCATTACTCTGGTTTCAGAAATATTGCCCACACGCTTGCGCGGATATGGCACTACCCTGGTGGCTGCGGTAGGCTTAATGGGCGCGGTGCTTGCCAATTATGTTGCTAGTTATTTTGATTGGCGAACCGCTTATTTTATCGGGGGCGGATTGGGATTGCTTTTGTTGCTTGCTCGTGTAAGCATCTTCGAATCGGGCATCTTCTTAAAAATGAAAGACAAAAAAGTGCAGCGGGGCAACTTCTTGCAATTGATAAACAATAGAAAACGACTCACTAAGTTTTTAGGCTGCATCTTTATTGGGTTACCCATTTGGTTTGTCATCGGCATACTGGTAACATTTTCACCGGAGTTTGCTAAAACCTTGGGCATTCAAGACACCATCAAAGCAGGCAACGCCATTATGTATGCATACCTCGGCCTTGCCTTGGGCGATATCCTTACGGGATTCATCAGCAATGCTTTTCGATCGCGCAAAAAAGTAGTGTTGCTGTTTATCAGCATGACAACAGTATTTATGATACTCTATCTATTTATGCCTATCCTTACCCAGCAATTTTTTTATATAACCTGCTTTGTAATGGGTGTAGGCATTGGCTATTGGGCCATGTTTGTAACAATCGCTGCCGAGCAATTTGGCACCAACCTCCGCTCAACTGTGGCTACCACAGTGCCCAACTTTATTAGGTTCACCGTGGTGCCGCTTACTTTCTTATTCAAGTTTATGCGCGATCAAGTTGGCGTAATTTATGGAGCTTTGGCTGTGGGTTTGTTAACCATTGTAATTGCATTGATTGCCTTCCAATTCATTGATGAAACCTTTGATCGCGATTTGAACTTTACAGAAGAAGATTAAATTTTCGTTTTCAAATCAAGCAGCAAATTATTTCGGTTAGATTTGTTGTCATGGGGATTGGCTTGATGAACAAAATGAGAATTGGCGGAACAATTTTGTTTTACATACTAGTATGTTCCCCGCTGTTTGCGCAAAACATTACCCTTATTGATAGCTTGCGCAAAACGCTTGACAAACAAACTCCAGCCAAGCAGTTTGATGTACTTTGCACCATTGGTTTCGAGTATAGAATATCGCTGCAAGACAGCACCTTTCTCTATTGCAACCGTGCGTTTGATCTAGGCAAGAAGATAAAAATAAAAACAGGACTTGCCAAGCCGCTCAATTTTATTGGGCTGGCCTACACCAATAAAGGCGATTATAAAAAAGCCTTGGATTATTATTACCAATCCATTGAAGTTTCGAGCGAGCAAAACGACTCATTGCAATTGGCACATGCGTACAATAACTTGGGCCGAGCATTTTATGATTTGGGCGATTTGGCGAGGGCTTACGAAAACTTTAATCTATCGCGCACTCTGTTTGAAACCATTCATGATAATCCAGGCTTAGCCTACGTATACAGAAGTTTGGCCAATGTTTACCGATCGCAAGGTAATGATAGTGAAGCATTGGAAATGTCTTCACGTGCCTTGGAGTTGAGAAAACAAATTGGAGACAAGCGTACACTGGCTTCTGCTTATATGGAGCTAGGCCTATTGTACCAAGGCATAAAAGATTATACAACGTCACTTCAAAAACTAAAACAGGCAGATTCTGTTTCAGGTCAAGTAAAGGATAAACTTACAAAGGCTGAGATAAAACTAGGCATAGCCGAAAATTTGTTTGAGTTGCACCAGCCGGATAGCGCATTTCAAATTGCTTTGCAAGTGTTGCAACTCATTAAGAATGGAAAAAACTATAAATTATTTTTAAGGTCTTCCATGTTAAGTGCGCGCTATTATATTTTAAAAAATAATCAAGATAAAGCCATTTCGATATTGAGCGAGATACAATCTGATACCTCAGGGTTTGGGTTAGCTTCCTACCAGCGCGATGCAGCTTTTCGCCTATTGTCAATTTATAAGAAGCGGAATGATAAAGTCAATATAGAAAAATTCACTAATCGTTATGAATTTCTTGACCAGAAGTTGGAGAACACCGATTTGAAAAGAGAAGTTGATCAACTAAAATTCAAAGTTGAGTTAGAAAAAAAAGAGCGCGAAAATAAAGTGCTAAAAATTACCCAAGAGCAGAACACAATCTTAATCTCCAAACAGCGCACTCAAAATTTACTGCTGCTGCTCATCGCCATGTTCATAGGCCTTTTGGCATTTTTATCATGGCTCTACAGTCGCAAAAAAAAGAGAGACAACTTTAAACTTGAACTTCAAAATAAAGAGATACTTCGTCAAGATAAAGAGATTACCCTGCAACTCGAAAATCTATCAGCTGCCAATGATGAGCTGTCCACCCTCAATCATGAAAAGAATATATTGATGAGTATTGTTGCACACGATTTAAAATCGCCCATCAACCGAATTTTTGCGCTTGCGCGGATACTGGAAATGGAGGGTAACTTGAATGAAAATCAATTGAACTATCTTCGATTGATAAAAGACACAACTAACTCCGGCAATAGTTTGATTACCGATCTTCTTGATGTTACCTCACTTGAAGAAAATCAATTTGAACCTACACTTTCATTGGTAAATATTCAAGAGTTGATCCAATCAAAAATTGATGTTCTTAGTATATCTGCGGAAGCAAAAAAGATACAGATAGTGGTTGAGAACGAAGTGAATATTCCTATCACGACAGACACAGATTATATTAGCCGAATAGTGGATAACCTAGTTTCTAACGCTTTGAAATTTTCTGCTTCTGGCACGCAGGTTCTGGTTAAGTTATTCCTGTCAGATTCTTTCTTGGTAATATCTGTTAAAGATCAAGGCCCTGGTTTCTCAGAAGGCGATAAGAAAAATCTCTATCTAAAGTTCAAGAAGCTTACTGCTAGGCCAACAGCAGGAGAGAGCTCTAACGGTCTTGGGCTAGCCATTGTTAAAATCCTAGTCGACCGATTGAAAGGCGAAATCAATTTGATTACTGAACCCGGCAAGGGAAGTGAATTTATAGTAAAGCTGATGGTTCAATAATTAACAAGACTATAAACGTTACTATTCTGTGAGAAGAGGCCACCTTATAGTAGTCAAAAAATAAGGTTTAAATTATAATCTTCTACAAAATATATTCACTCAAATCTTTATTCTTAATAAACCCATCAAGTTTGGCTTTCACCATTTCTTTGGTAATTCTTATAGTTGAGTTCTCAGCAATCTTATCAGGCACATCAAATAAAAATTCGTTCAGCAGCTTACTCATTACAGTTTGCAATCTACGAGCTCCAATATTTTCAATTTCCGCGTTGATGGTAAATGCCAGTTGAGCTAATTCATCAATGGCTTCATCATCAAACGTGATGGCAACACCCTCCGCTTCAAACAGTGCTTTGTATTGCTTGGTAAGTGCACCTTTGGGTTCTTTTAAAATGCGTATAAAATCATCCTTGGTTAAATTATCCAACTCCACACGAATGGGGAAGCGGCCTTGCAACTCGGGTATTAAATCAGAAGGTTTTGAAATATGGAACGCTCCGGCAGCTATAAAGAGTACGTGATCTGTTTTTATAACGCCATGCTTAGTGTTCACAGTGCTGCCTTCTACAATGGGCAATAGATCGCGCTGTACACCTTCGCGGCTTACATCAGGCCCACCGCCCTTCTTGCTTGCGCCCGAGGCTATCTTATCAATCTCATCAATAAAAATAATGCCTGCCTCTTCTGCTTTGCGAATTGCTTCTTCCTTCACCTCATCCATATCAATGAGTTTAGCAGCTTCTTCATCGAACAATAATTTACGCGCTTCAGCAACCGTTACCTTTCGCTTCTTTGCTTTCTTGGGCATCATGCCACCGATCATCTCCTGCAAATTCATCATCGATACCTCATCCATCATACCAGCACCAATCATACCTACATTACCTCCTCCGCCTTGTTTTACATCAATTTCAATCTTACGCTGATCCATCTCTCCACTTTTAATCTTCTCTCGAAAGAGATTGCGTGTTTTTTCATTCAACTCAACATCACTGCTTATCGATTCATCATTATCAGCATTGCTTGATACAAAGCCAGGCTTTGCTTTCATGGGAGGAATCAGCGCATCCAAAATAATCTCCTCAACAATAGAAGCAGCCTTTTCTTTTACTTCTTCTTTCTTACGGCTCTTTACTAAGTTCACTGATTGCTCAACAAGATCGCGCACCATACTTTCAACATCACGACCAACGTAGCCAACCTCAGTAAATTTCGAAGCTTCGACTTTTACAAAAGGAGCATCAGCAATTTTCGCAAGCCTTCTAGCAATCTCCGTTTTACCTACACCTGTTGCGCCAATCATTAAAATATTGTTGGGCACAATTTCACTTTGCAAATCAGCGGGCACACTCATACGCCTCCAGCGATTACGCAAGGCAATAGCCACATTGCGCTTGGCTTCATTTTGCCCAATAATGTATTTGTCGAGTTCTTGTACGATCTGCTGGGGTGTTAAAAATTTCGGATTTAGCATGGTATTTATTTTGGCTGTACGCTTATAGCTACAAACTATTCAATGCGAGTTGTAAGATTATTCTTTGATAGCAGTAGAGATTCTTATCTAATATTCAAAACTGTCTGAAGCTAGAAGCTTGCAACTTGAGGCTGTTTCTCAATAACAAACTGAATTGGCTTGGCCACTTTTTCATTAAGCAAAGCAATATCCAACACTTCACTCACAGATTCCACATAATGAAATTTCAACCCTTTTACATAATGTTTTTCAATGTCTTGGATATCGCGCTGGTTGCGTTTGCACATAATAATTTCTTTAATGCCACTGCGCTTGGCTGCCAATACTTTTTCTTTGATGCCACCAACAGGTAATACCTTTCCACGCAAAGTGATCTCCCCAGTCATCGCTAAGTTAGCTTTCACTTTTCGTTGTGTGAATATGGAGGCAAGTGAAGTAAGCATAGTAATACCAGCTGAAGGGCCATCTTTTGGCACGGCTCCCGCGGGTACGTGAATATGAAGATCGTAATGTTGAAATATTCTATGATCGATGCCTAAACTTTCAGCGTTTGATTTCAGATAAGATAAAGCGGCTACGGCCGATTCTTTCATCACATCACCAAGTTGGCCAGAGATAGTGAGGGCACCTTTGCCCCTGCTCAAACTAGATTCTACAAATAAAATATCGCCTCCTACTTGTGTCCAGGCCAAGCCAGTAACAACACCCGCCACATCATTGCCTTGATACAATTCTTCATCGAAAATTTCTGCCCCTAATATTTTTATGGCGTAAGCTGGCGTAATTTCTTTTTCAAATGCCTCTTCCATTGCCACGGCTTTCGCTAAACTTCTTATCACCGAGCCGATTTTGCGCTCAAGACTTCGCACACCAGACTCGCGTGTGTAAGATTCTATCACTTTCAACAATGCTTCTTTACCAAATTTAACTTGACTAGCTTTTAAGCCATGCTCTTTCAATTGTTTTGGAACTAAATGCTTAACCGCGATTTGCAATTTCTCTTCTACCGTATAGCCCGTTAATTCAATAATCTCCATACGATCGCGCAACGCAGGTTGAATGGAGTCTAATGAATTCGCGGTAGCAATGAATAGCACTTTTGATAAATCGTATTCTACTTCTAAATAATTATCGCCAAAAGCATTGTTTTGTTCTGGATCTAATACTTCTAGCAAAGCAGAAGAGGGATCACCCCTAAACTCTGATCGTACCTTGTCAATCTCATCTAATACAAATACAGGGTTAGATGATTTTGCTTTCTTTACGTTCGCCAGAATTTTTCCTGGCATGGCGCCAATATAAGTTTTACGATGGCCACGAATCTCCGCTTCATCGTGCACTCCACCTAACGACATACGAACATAGTTTCTTCCTAAAGCTTTAGCTATAGATTTGCCCAAGGAAGTTTTGCCTACACCTGGCGGGCCATATAAACAAAGTATCGGGCCTTTCATATCTTGCTTTAGCTTCAATACAGCCAAGTATTCGATAATTCGATTCTTAACTTTCTCCAACCCAAAGTGATCTTTATCCAACACTTTCTTGGCATTGTTTAGATCAAAATTATCTGATGTAAATTCATCCCATGGTAAATCGAGCATGAACTCTGCATAGTTCATAGCGATAGGAAAATCGGGGGCTTGCGGATTGGTGCGCTGTAGTTTATCCAACTCTTTGCTAAAATGAACTGCTGCTTGTGGCGACCATCTTTTTTCTGCACCCCGTTTACGAAGTTTCTCTACTTCTTTATCGGGGCCATCATAACCCAACTCATCTTGAAGCACTTTTATTTGTTGGCGCAAAAAATAATCACGCTGTTGCTGATCAATATCTGTGTGTACTTTTTTATGGATCTCACTTTTAATTTCCAACATCTGAATTTCTTTCAGCATGTATTGCAACAGCAAAGTGCCACGATCAGAAATATTATTGATCTCTAAAATCTTTTGCTTATCAGCTACATCTACATTTAAGTTCGATGCGAGGAAGTGAATCAAAAAAGCTACGCTTTGAATATTATCCAACGCCACTTGTGCTTCTTGCGGAATCTCTGGGTTTAAGCGCAACATTTTAAGTGCCGCGTCTTTCAACGACTGCACAAGTGCCTTCATCTCCTTGCTGTTAATATCTACAAGTATATCGGGTTGCAGATCGAACTTGGCCGTAAGAAAAGGCTCCTCGTTAGTAAACTCCTTTATGGAATATCGATTTTTACCTTGAATAATAATGGTGGTGTTTCCATCGGGCAGCACCAGCATTTTTATAATCCTGGCAACAGTACCAAAGCGATAGAGATCATCGGGCACAGGCTCTTCCGCAGTTTTATTTTTTTGTGCTACTACGCCAATTAATTTAAGTCCAGAATTAGCTTGCTTTATTAAGCGAATAGATTTTTGGCGTGTTACCGTGATGGGAATAACAACTCCAGGAAAAAGAACGGTGTTCTTAATGGGGAGTATACTTAACTCGATTGGTAAATCGTCCGCCTTTAAATCCGATTCTTGATCTGGATTAATTAACTGGATCAACTCTTCTTGATCTTCTTGCACGAGGGGTGTAATTTCTAAAGTTTTAAACATGATTGGATGCCAATTTGACACAAATAATTTGCGTCTACAACAAAATTTATTTAAGACCCAGTAACTCAATTGCAGTGCCAACAGCGTTGTAAATGCAATAAAAAAGTTTCAACTTTCGTACATTGGATAAAAACGTATTAAGTAGACTGCGTGAAAAACTCTCGTTTAATTCTAATTCCCCTGCTTTTGGTAGGATTCTCAGTTACCACGAAAGCTCAATTCGGAAAGAAAAAATTTAAAGCTTCGGCAGTAAACTTGCGCGATTCGCTTGTAACATACAGTCAGTCTGACATATTCACTTTCCCAAATGTAAATGTTGAATCGTATTATCAAGATGATAAAGCCCTGAAGGAAATACGAAAACTTGACAAAGAAAAGAAGGACGAGGAGTTGTACCCTAAGTTGAGAGCCTATGTAAAAAACTTTGGCATCGATAACTTTAGAAAGAATGTTGACGCATTGGCCAGGCTCGCAAAACTTTCGTTGAAATATGGTCCCAAAGGCGAAGCTATTTTATTATATAAACTGATTTTAAAACATCACAAGCCAAGTGCTGACATTACTACTATTCAACAGCAATATGATTCAGTTGAAAGAGACAAGAAAAAATATTATGCGCCTATTGATTACTACTACAATCTGATCAACTACAGAAAAGAAATTGATACACTAAAGCCCATTCAAGGCGTGCTGCTAAATATGGGTAGTGAGATCAATTCCAGTAAAGAAGATTATGGGCCTGTGGTGGGTAATTCAGATTCAATATTGCTCTTTACTTCAAAAAGAAATAAACATAAAGACAGAAAATCGGCCGATGAAGACTTGTTTCTAAGCAGACAAAAAGATGGAAGATGGACTGCTGCTGTTGAGCTAAAGAGCATTAATACAATTTATAATGAAGGCTCTGCTTGCTTGAGTAGCGATGGAAAGAAGATGTATTTTTCGCGTTGCAACGCACCCAAAGGTATTGGGGATTGCGATTTATATGTTGCCGTGCTAAAAAAAGATAGCACTTGGGGTGATATAAAAAACTTAGGCTCAAAAGTAAATAGCATTGGTTGGGATTCTCAGCCTTCTATTTCTCACACAGGCGATACGCTTTATTTTGCATCGAATCGATTGGATGGCTTCGGGCAATCCGATATTTATTATACTGTAAAAGATAAAAAAGGTCTTTGGCAAAAGGCAAAAAATTTGGGGCCAATCATCAATACACGAGGTGATGATGTGAGCCCATTCTTTCATCATCGGTACAACATTTTATACTTTAGTTCGAATGCAGAGCCATTAAATTTTGGTCAGTTTGATATTTATAAATCTACTTACACAAAAAAGAAAAATTGGACAGAGCCAAAGAACATTGGTCCACTAGTGAACGGTGCTGGTAGCGAATATTATTTTACGATTGATGCGCGATCTAACAATTTATATTATGCCAAATCGGAAGAAGATGATTTTAAGAATTTAGATTTATATTCTTTCCCACTGCCAATGGAAGCTCAGCCATTGGCTACCGCTAAACTAACGGGCGTGTTAAAGAATTCTGTTACAGGCAACCCTGAAACAGGCATTGCTTCTGTAATAGATCTAGATAAAGGCGTAGAAGTTGCACCTAAGTTTTTGCGTGAAGATGGCTCGTTCGATTTCAGTTTAATCAACAAACGTAATTATCTACTCATTATTCAAGGAGATGATTTTTTTAGAATAGAAGAAAGGTTTTTTCTGGATGGAGATACTACTGTAAATAAAGTAACCGACCCAATTAATCAGCGCATTGAATTTAAAACCATTGAGTTTGAAAATGGTAAGGCAGATATTTTGCCATCCATGCATCACGATCTTGATAAACTTGCTACCTTCCTTATCGATCATCCCAAAGTGAAATTGAATATCATTGGCCATACAGATTCGCAAGGAAAAGAAGTAGACAATGTTAAGCTTTCACAAGATAGATCGGTAGCTATAAAAGCCTATCTATTGCAAGAGTTTAAAATTGCCAATGAACGGATTAACGCACTAGGCGTTGGCAGTTCAAGGCCACTTATTGCAGATGAAAAAACAGAAGCCGACCGGCAAATCAACAGACGCGTGGAGTTTAATATCGTTTCGGAGAAGTGAGGTAACCTCATTTTTTTGATACAATTAAGAATAATGCAAATCAAAAATATAAGATTATGAAGAGGTTTACTATAATATTTACATTCATTACAGTCTTTGCCTTTGGTCAACAAGGTGAGCAAAGGTTTATTGAAATAAGCGGACGAGCTGAGAAGAAAGTTGAACCAAACTTAATCTACTTGACAATTGAACTAAAAGAATATCAAAAGAATAAGGAAATAATTCAGATTGAAAAATTAGAGAGCGATCTACTTTTGGCATTGACTGATATTGGGATAGATAAAACTAACCTTACTGTTTTTGGAACAAAGGGTAATCTTACGAAAGTGAAAAGGCTTGATCCCAATCTCTTGATAACAAAGAGATATATTTTAAAAATAAATGACTTTAAACTCTTTGGACAACTCCTAGATAGATTTAGTGATTTAAGCATTAATTCTGTATATGTAAAGGAAGTTACTCACACCGATATTGAGACTTACAAGTTGGAAACTCAAGTTCAAGCAATCAAGAATGCGGAAATAAAGGCAAAAGAATTATTAAGAGGATTAAATAAAAATCTTGGTGATGCATTTCTGTAAGAGAAACAATTAACGAATATCTGTCTCCAGCCGAGAAACGTTCATTATCAGCGTCAGTGGCAAGTATTCGGTCAGGTGAAAAGGTCTTATCAACGACTGATTTGGCGTTTGAACCGTTGACATTGACCTATCAAATTTACGTAAAATTTGAAATCAAGTAATATTAAAATCTTTATAGCATATCGCTAAATTCGATGCCTTCAAAATGGTAAGCAATCGGTATTTTTGCTGCCCAAGTTTAAAAATAAACTATGAATCAACTTTGGTTTTGGAAAAACTGGCAAGCCAACTACAGGCATTTGCTGTTTATAATTTCTTTGTTGGGTATTGGTTCATTAGGTCTGTTCTGGTTTACATCCTTTATTTCGCCAGCGCCAGCCATTTCCACCGAGCAATACCAGCAACTTGAAACGCAAGAGGTAGCCCTTCACACCTTTTCAATCGCAGGCATTTCACTAACTACTACTGGCGATAGCTTTCTCATCTTCGAGCAATTAAAAGGCGGGCCTTTCAAACTGAATCAGCTTACAGGTTACATTTATGTTGGTGTGCTTGCTTGCGCCATGATTGTGTTGCTTAGCATTATTACAACACTGAGTCGCTTCTGGTATTTTGCTGGCATGGGTTTGTTCATTCTGTTTATTGTTGGGTTTAGATTAGAGGCTGTTGCGTTGTTTAATCAATCTAATAAAATTCCAACCATGGCAGTCTTGGTTTTATATGGTGGGTTGAGTTACTACTTTGCATCTTTTAATCGCACTACGAATTTTCAAATCAGGTTAATTTCATTTGCTTTATTAACTGCGGCCTTTCTACTCTGTTTAATTTTCTTCTCTCCAGTTAAAGATCCCTTTCAACCCCTTGCTGCAAATGGTATGATTGCCGGTGTTGTGCTGAGTATCGCATTTATTTTTACAGTTGCACATGAAATACTGGCTCTGTTTGTCAACGTAATTTCTAGAGGAGTAAAACAAACCAACAGCTTAAGGCACTTTATTATTATCAGCGTAATCTACATGATCAACCTTTCGCTTACCTATGCCGAGCGCAAAGGGTTTATTCATTGGAATTTTCTTACCGTGAATTTATTCTTGCTATTAACAGTCTCAGCCATTCTCGGTGTATGGGGCTTTCGCCAACGTGAGCGTTTATATTCAAACATTTTATCAATTGCTCCACTAGCCAGTTATTTTTTTATTGCGCTTGCTGCCGTTTGCTTTGCCACTATCTCTTTCTTTTTAGCGACTGCTAATGATCCGCCTCTTCAATTGATGAAGGATACCATTATGTATGCGCACCTTGGCTACGGATTGATTTTTATCTGTTATGTGTTTGCCAACTTTGCGTCCATGCTTGCTGACAATCTTCAAGTTTACAAAGTACTGTACAACCCTAACACCATGCCGTACTTTACTTTTAGGCTTGCGGGGTTGATAGCAACCTTTGCCTTCTTTGCTTACTCTACTTATTCTATCTCTGTGCATCAATTATTTGCAGGCTATTACAATGCCAATGCCGATGTTTATTCTTTTGAAGGAGATGCACAAGCTGCAGAAAGTTATTATGGTCTATCGTTAAACTATTCTAACAGAAATCACCATGCACATTATGCCCTTGCCAGCATGCAAGCACAGCAGCTTCAATTGAGCAAAGAGAAAAAGCATTATGAATTAGCAGAAGACACAAGGCCAACTGAACTATCTTATCTCAATTTAAGTGCATCACAAGATAGAGATGGAGAAGAATTACAAGCGAACAACACATTACTGAAAGGCCTTAGCGATTTTCCTGAAAGTGGTAAATTATTAAATGCACTTGGCTTGAGTTATGCTAAGCTTGATTTGCAAGACTCTGCATTACTCTCGATGGATAAGGCCAAGCAGAGTTCTTCAACAAGATCGTTGGCTGAAACTAATCTTGTTGGGCTAATGGCAAAGTTCAAATTTGCTTTTCCAGCAGATTCGCTTACTCGATTAGTTGGTCTAAATGAAAAAGGCGCGAAGACAAATGCACTAGCGTTAGCCAGTCAACAAAAAATCGAATTGGCAATTGATCTTCCGCAAGCAAAAGATTCAGTGCTTACTGTATATGAAGCCACGCTGCTCAACAACTATATTTTAAATCGGCATGAAAAAATTGACACTGCATTTCTTCATTCCATCATTACGCTAGCAAGAAAACCTTCCAATAAATATTATAAAGCCTCTTTGCTAGAAGCGGTATCGCAAGCCTACTATGCTGTAGGTGAAGTTCAAAAAGCATTTAACTTATTGAGCGAAAACGCATTCATCGATAAAAGCGGAAAAATGTATAATACCCTTGGTTTGTGGGCGCTTGAACAAGGCAATGCTGAAATAGCATTAGCCGAATTTAAGTATGCCTTAGATCAAAAATTTGAGGCAGGTCAATTCGGTAAAGCCCTTTCTTTATCAACACTTGCCGATGAAAAAGGTGCTACCTCTGCCTGGCAAGAACTGTTGACTTCAAGCGACACAACCTTTCGATCAATCGCTAAATCATTCCTAAAAATATATTCTACTTCAGCTAAAGAAGTAGCATCACTTAACGATCTGCAAAAATATCAATACACTTATTTTAGAATTCCAGTGTTGGATACAATCACCTTCAATAAAGTAATTGCCACTATTGTTGATACCGATTTCAAAGCAAAAGCAATTCTTGATAGAAGTAAAAAATTATGGAGGGTAGATGAGCCTCAAGCTGCGGCCAATATGATTTCAAAGCTGCAAGACATTAACTTACAAAATAAGATAACATACAATGACGTACTTCATTTCAATTTGCAACTGCTGGCGGCTTTGCCTGACTTGCCCACGCTAAAACAACAATTGGAAGGCGGAATCTATTTTAAGGACTTTGAAAAAACTAATAAGGTGTATTATGAAGCTTTGCTTACAGTCTTATCAGGCAACAAAGAAGAAGCAAAAAATAAGTATGAATGGCTATCACAGAATAATCCTTTCAATGAAGATGCAACGTTGGCAGGCATCAAGTATGTAAAACAAAACTCACCTGATAAACTAAAAGCTTTTAATAGATTAGTGAATGCTATCTCTATCAATCCAGGTTCACCAAAAATATTAAAAGCATACATTGTGGAGGCGGCCAGTCTTGGTTTTGATGATTATGCTCAAGAATCTCTTGACAAACTTAAAGAGATGATTAGCCCCTCGTCCTTTTCAAAGTTTATCCGGGAAAACCCAACTATTTTTCAAGTCATCCCAAATTAGGCGCAACCTAAATCTCTTCTTACTTTTGCAAACATTCTTAAATCATGGAAATAAAAAAAGTACCTCTCAATAATTTACATGAATCGCTTGGCGCTAAGATGGTGCCCTTTGCAGGATATAACATGCCAGTGCGTTATTCATCTGATATTGAAGAACACAATACTGTGAGAAACGGTGTGGGTGTTTTTGATGTGAGCCACATGGGCGAGTTTACATTGAAGGGTGCCGAAGCTCTTGATTTAATTCAGCGTGTAACTAGCAACGATGCAAGTAAATTGATAGATGGCCAAGCTCAGTATTCATGCTTGCCTAATGAGACGGGTGGAATTGTAGATGATCTTATTGTTTATAAAATTAAAGACAATGATTATCTCTTAGTTGTGAACGCATCTAACATTGAAAAAGATTGGAATTGGATTTCTAAGTTCAACATCAAGAATGTTGAGATGAAAAATATTTCCGATTCATTATGCTTGTTTGCTGTGCAAGGGCCAAAGGCTGTTGGCGTTCTTCAAAAATTAACTTCCATTGATTTATCAACCATTAAATATTATCATTTTGCGATTGGCCCGTTTGCTGGAATCGATAATGTAATTCTCTCCAACACAGGTTATACAGGTTCAGGTGGCTTTGAAATTTATGTACCCAACGAAGTGGCTGAGAAAATATGGAATGCGATTTTCGAAGCTGGAGCTGATGTAGGTATTAAGCCAATTGGTTTGGGCGCGCGCGATACTCTTCGCTTAGAAATGGGATTCTGTTTATATGGCAATGATATTGACGACACTACCTCACCGATAGAAGGCGGACTTGGGTGGATCACGAAATTCACTAAGGAGTTTACCAACTCAGCTGCCATTAAAAAACAAAAAGAAGAAGGCGTAACAAGAAAACTTGTTGGCTTCAAAATGATTGATAAAGGAATACCTCGGCATGACTATCAACTCAAGAGTGCTTTGGGTGAAGTGATTGGAAAAGTAACTTCGGGCACAATGTCGCCAGTGTTAGGCATAGGCATTGGGCTAGGATATGTTACTACTCAGTTCGCCACTCCTGGTTCAGAGATATTTGTAGATATAAGAGGCAAGGCTTTGAAAGCGGAGGTAAGTAAGATGCCGTTACTTAGTTGATTCTGTAGTTCGCTAAATGAACACATCATCAACGAATTACCGAATTATCAAATCATCAAATTAATAAAATGAAAACAATAGACGTTTGCCTTTCGCCAGAACTCATGCACTTATACGATGTGCGCGAAAGAACTGTTGTTGTGGTTGATATTCTACGGGCTACTTCGTGCATGGTCACAGCTTTTGCCAATGGCGTGGAGAGCATCACTCCGTTTGCCGATCTGGATCAATGTTTAAAGATGCGAACTCGCGGCTACATCACTTCTGGCGAGCGGGATGGAAAAAAAGTGGAAGGCTTTGATAAAGGCAACTCTCCTTTTGAATATTTGGACAATCAAGTGCTTGGAATGAAGCTGGCATTCACTACCACGAATGGTACACAAGCCATCGAAAAATCGAAAGAGGCGAAAGAAGTCATTATCGGTTCATTTCTAAATCTTAATTCAGTAATAAAATACTTGTTGCTTGGAGAAAACTCCGCCTTGATTGTTTGCGCTGGCTGGAAAGGCAGAGTGAATTTAGAAGATACACTTTTTGCAGGAGCTGTAGTTGAAAAATTGAAAGATCATTTGGGTCAAGATTGTGATGCACCGCTTGCTGCTCAACACTTATGGAATATTGCTAAACATGATATGGCAAAATTTCTGAGCGAATCATCACACGTAAAGCGATTGAATAAACTTAACATCTACAAAGATTTTGAGTTTTGTTTGACAGTAGATAAATACAAAGTTTTACCTAGACTTAGTAATGGAGTATTAGTTGCTAATTGATTTATTTGAGTTTTGGATTTTGATGATGCCTTTCTTTATCTCTTGTATTTTTCTTTTCTAAATTTTTTTCAAAGGCTTTTGTAAGATCAACTCCAGTTTGATTCGCCAGACAAATAACTACCCAAAGCACATCAGCCAACTCGTCACCTAAGTCGTTATTCTTATCTGATTCTTTTTCTGATTGCTCGCCATAACGCCTTGCCATGATGCGCGCCACTTCACCCACTTCTTCAGTGAGTATAGCAGTGTTGGTTAATTCATTGAAGTATCTAACGCCAGTAGTTTTGATCCATTGATCTACTTGTAGTTGGGCTTCTTTTAAAGTCATTAAGAATTAATTAACTGTTTTGCAGAGTGATGAATTCTGATTATTCCAACACTTTCTGAATTTACTTGGTAAACAACTCTATAGTTTCCAATTATTAATTCGCGGGTAGTTTCAATATTGAATTCTGGAACAACTCTTCCTAAATTAGGAAAGCTTTGAAGAATCTCTACACGTTCAACTACTTTAGAAATAAACTTATCAGCGTATACCTTTGAGTCTTTTGAAATATTCTCATAAATGCATCTCAAATCTTCTAAAGCAATTTCCGTCCAGATTATTTTTGCCATTCCTTTATCAACTCTTTAACGGCATCATGAGAAATAGTCCTTCCTTTATGTAAAGAATCAAGACCTCTTTCAACCTTTTCAATAAAAACTAATCGCTCCATCAATTCTTCAAGATCAAATTCTTGAGGAAGCTCTCTGACAGTTTCCATTAATTTTTCCAGCTTCATATTTTTTCTGATTAAAATTTACATTCCCGTCATCACAAAAGCTCCCCAATAATAAGGCTCTTTAAACTTCAGCATTAATTGAAGTTGGGCTTGTTTGAAGGCCTGTGTTTTATTGCCTGTTTTTATCCAGTTGTTATAAAAGTTAGTCATCAAGGCTTGAGTTGCTGCATCATCTACTTTCCATAAGCTCATCAACAAAGCTTTTGCACCAGCCACTTGAAAGGCGCGTTGCAAGCCATACACACCTTCGCCCGAGCGTACATCACCTAAGCCAGTTTCGCAAGCGCTTAGCACAATCAAATCTGTTCCATCTAAATTTAAGTTCATGGCTTCATAGGCCGTAAGTACTCCGTTATCATTGCTGGCTAAGTTGGGCAGTATCTCTCCCGACAAAGTCTTAGAAGCCCCCGCCAACAATAGCCCCGATCGCAAAAGCGGATTATCTTTTGCGCTTTCTTTATTAACGCCAACGCCACTACCTTCGGTATCTTTCATAAAATATCCATGTGTGGCAATGTGAACTAATGCAGGAGCAGCAATACCTTTAAGCCTCGCTTCCGTTGCTTCCTTCTGTTCATAACGATTAATTTGATAACCCGAAGTTTTAAGAATGGCATCGATACCATTTATCTCAATTTTTGTTCCCGGTAAAGCTGCCACGGCTGTGCCTCCATAATCAGGGAAGCCCAAAAGAAAAGCTTGCTTCTTCGAGGCGCTTACTTTTCTATTTTTAAGAGCAATTAAATCTTTCGAGTTGCCAATGTTGACTAGGTCGTATTGCTTGATCACAAAATCACCATCTGTTTTTTTCAACGTGTTGGGATTGATTTCATTATACACGCCATCCGATGAAAGGTAAATTATCTTTTTCCCTTTTATGCTTGCATCAATCTTAGCCCAATATTGATCGTACGAATATTGATCGGCTACTTTTTGTTGAATGGCGTTTCTATAAAATTTTAAATACCGTGTCTCCAATTGATTGCCATTATCAAGCACAACCAACTTCGGTACAACCGCATTTTTAGTAAGCACCAATGCCGCATATTTTGAATCGGTGGTAAAGTTTTTATCGAATGTTCGTATGCGTATTAATTCCACCAATGCTTCCGTATCACCCAACAAAGAAGCCACTTGAGAAAAACTTGTTTTCTCTGCCGAGTAGCCTTGCGAAAACTCTGCTGACCGCTGTGATAGTGAACGCTCCAATGCATTTGCCTCCTGCTCTAAGGTAGCCAAGTCGATCTTTTGTTCTTTCAATTCATCTTTTGAAAGCGAATACAATCGCGCGAGTGTTTCTTTCTTATCAAGCCAAGCTGAGTAATCCTTTATCAATTCAACATTGCCACTTTTAAAAATAGCTTGCTTCACCTTGTTGGTGTTACTTAGCAACAAGCCTTTGGTTGCCATTTGGTAATCATAGAGTTCTTTTACTATCTCAGGATTTGTAGCCACGGCCTCCAACCCGAAATTATAAAACCGTTGGAAGCGCGGCTGCAACACATCCCAATAGCTTGTCTTCTCAGCTTCACTCATCGGTGGAAAATAGCGATTGATAAAGTCGATTGATTTATCCATAGCAGGTTGCAAATACGTTAACGCTTTCGCGAGATCGCCTTTTTTCCAATATAAAATACCCATGTCTTCTTGTCCTTTCACAAAGTCTGGATGATTTGCATCCAACGCATTGCTGCGAATGGTGAGCGATTCACTGAGGGTTTTCTCAGCTTCATCAAAGCGGCCTTGCATGCGATAGAAATTCCCTAAGTCGTTGAGTACTTTTGCATAGTTAGGGTTTTGGTTACCAAACTTATCGCTATACACTTTGGCTGCTTGCTTAAAATACATTTCAACTTTATCGAGCTTATTCATTTGAATGTAGAGCAACGCCAAGTTATCAAGCACACCAGCATAATAAGGATTTTTAGTTCCTAATGCTTTTTCCAATTTCAAATAAATATTTTCCGCTTCTGTATATTTCGATCCAGCTTGATATAGCAACGCTAAGTTTGATTGCAGTGCAATCTGATTTTTTATTCCCTTGTTATTTCCTTTTTCAAGATAGTCGATCGCGGTTTGTATTTTTTGAATGGCTGGTTCAATTCTTCCAATCTTAAAAAATAAAATCGCTTCGTTGTTCAACACTACCGAATGTTCTTGACTGCCTTCGCCATATTGGCTTTTGATTAAATCACTTGCTTCTTTGAAGGCCATCTCAGCTTCGTTGTAGCGGGCAGTTTCTTGATACAACACGGCCAAGTTATTCAGCGAAGAAGAATATGCTTTGCTATTTTTACCCAATGATTGCTCCCGCAACCCAAGGCCTTCTTTCGTATATAATTCAGCAGTTGAGTAACGCCCCATGGTAGCATACAACAAACCCAAGTCGGCATTGGCTTTACTGTAGTTTATGTTTTCTTTTATGTTGTTCACTTCAAAGCCAAGCTTGGCTTCCATTAGAATAACCTCAGCCTGTTTGTAGAAACGCTTCTGATAAAGTCCTTCACCCAGATCAATGGTGTTGCGCATCTTCTGCGCAGAGGTAACTTGGTTATCGTCTTTAAGATTATTGGAAAGTAAGTCAGCTCCTTTGGTAAAATTCTCGCCAGCATCTTGAATATTCATCATACCCGAGTTATCAATCACCGAAATGGCAAAGATAAAATCAGTTGAGTCCAGCTTATCACGGGCTTTATCCGATTTGTTTTCAAAAGCTTTCTTGCCTTTGTCTTGCGCTTTTTTGAGCAAGCGATCAAACTGTGCGTATGATTGAGTTGATAGGAACCAACAACAAATAAATAAAATCCAACTACACTTTATACATAGATTTCTTTTGGCGGCCGGGCGGGCTATTCGCTCCAAGTCCGCCCACGCGCTAACCCCACCCGCTTCGGGCTTTCCGCTTCTATCCCTGGCCGAGTGCGTGGCCACTTCCAATCTATCCACCTGTTGTAAAGTATTCACTTTGTTATAGCTCATCGTCAATTCTATCATTAAAAATTATCACTTTCTCTATACGCGGCAATCACAGCCAATTCACCTTCTTTATCTTTTTTAGAATTGCCATGCTCCATTCCATACACTCCGTTATATCCTCTGCCTGAAATGTATTTGAAAATATTTTTATAATTGATCTCGCCAGTGCCAGGTTCATTGCGGCCAGGATTATCTCCTATTTGAAAATAAGAAATCTCATCCCAGCAACGTTCAATTGTTTTTATCAAATTACCATCGTTGCGCTGCATGTGATAGATGTCGTACAAAATTTTACAAGCCGGACTTTTCACAGCTTTACAAATCATAAACGATTGGTCAGCTCCACGCAAAAATAATTCAGGTGTATCGCTCAAAGGTTCAAGCACCATCACCAATCCATGTGGCTCAAATACTTCAGCACCTCTTCTCAATGCTTCAATCACATTAGCAGTTTGAATATCCATCGGCAGGTTTCTATCATAGAAGCCCGGCACAATAGTCATCCATTTTGCGTTTACTCGTTTGGCGGTATCAACACACGTCTTGCACGTCTTCACAAAATTATCAATGAATTCCTTCTTTCCAGTGGTGAGCGATGTCTTCCAGTTTTCGCCACCATCTACCACAAACACGCCCATCGTCATGCCCAATGAAGAAAGCAACTTGCCAATTTTTTCTTGATCGGCCACGCTGCGCCCCAGCATTCCATTATCTTCAATGGCCTTAAAGCCTTGATCGTTCATCCATTTAATCTGATCAGTAAAATCCGCACCGCCATGATTTTTAAACATGCCATCGTGTGGCGCAAAGTTGAGTTTAAAAGGCTTGGCCGCTGGCAAAGCTGCTGCTTGGGATGTGAATGTAGACGATAGCGCAGCTACCGAAGCCGCACTGGCAAAAGCATTTTTAATAAAGTTTCTTCGTTGCATGGAATAAAGTTTTTTTGGGTGAATAAAAATTCGTGATTAATCTGGTCTAAATTACAGCAAAATTCTGAATAGTTGATGGTGAATAGTTGATAGTAATTAGCTGACATTGCCACAACTACCCACTAACAACTAGCAACCAATGAATCGAAAGCCCTTCACACAAGAAACTCCAATCCGCAAAGGCAATCCAAAAGAACTGCACAGAAACTTATGCGAAGCAGTGATTAACGGATTGGATTCCATTTTCGTAGAAGGCCGCTATGCTGATAAAGTGATTGAGAAAATATTAAAACAAAATCCAAAATGGGGTGCGCGTGACAGGCGATTTATTGCAGAAACTACCTATGATATTGTGCGTTGGTACAGATTGTTTCGCGTGCTTACCAAAACAGATGAAAAAGATTTTTGGAGCTTGCTCGGTGCGTGGTGCATCTGGAACAAAGTGGAACTTCCGGTGTGGGAAGAGTTTGAACATCTTAGCAAAAAACATTTTTGGGAAAATTATGACAAAGCAGAAAACACTCGCAAGCTAAGAGAGTCGCTACCCGATTGGCTGGATGAATTGGGCGAAGCGGAACTTGGCAAGCAGTGGGACAAAGAAGCCACTGCCTTGAATGAGCAAGCGAAAGTTGTATTGCGCGTGAACACGTTAAAAGTTTCTCGAGCAGCCCTTCAGCATCAACTAGAAGTTGAAGAAGGCATTCAAACAGAAGCCCCTAAAGAATTTAAAGACGCATTGATATTGGCCGAGCGACAAAACATTTTTACCCGCCCACAATTTAAAGATGGCTTGTTTGAAGTACAGGATGGAGGCTCGCAATTGATAGCACCCTACTTACAAGTTCTGCCAGGTATGCGAGTAGTAGATGCCTGCGCGGGTGCTGGCGGCAAAACGCTGCACATTGCTTCGCTGCTAGAAAACAAAGGACGCATTATTGCATTAGATACCGAGCAGTGGAAGTTGGATGAACTAAAAAAACGGGCGCGCAGAGCAGGCGCTGGTAATATTGAAACACGTTTGATCGATTCATCGAAAGTAATAAAGCGATTGGAGAACTCGGCAGATCGTGTATTGTTAGATGTGCCTTGTTCAGGTTTGGGTGTACTGAAGCGTAACCCGGATGCCAAGTGGAAACTTTCGTTGGAATCCATCAACGAAGTGAAGTTGCTTCAACAAAAAATATTAGCTGATTATAGTGTAATGGTGAAGCCGGGCGGCATGATGGTGTATGCTACCTGCAGTCTGTTGCCTTCCGAAAACAAGGAGCAAGTACAAAAGTTTCTCACCACACATGGCGACCGTTTTGAATTTATAAAGGAAGAGATGGTCTATCCATCGCAAGGCTTTGATGGATTTTATATGGCGTTGTTGAAGAGGAAATAAGATTAAGTCGCCAATGGAGGAATTTTATTTTCCCTTGCTACGACTCATCTTTTGTGGTTCTCACTAAACTCATGCCTGCGATAAAGAAAATGATTCCAAGAACGCCAAAGATAATCATGCCCCGAATATCTCTGTTGGCCCCAACGGTATTCATAAAAAGTATGGCCGTGTAAATTAGCCCGCCAATGCCAAGCATAGTAAGAAGGCCACCAAAAATTCTTTTTAAATTCATTTGTTAAAATTTAATTTCACGAAGGTTGATCAATTGGCAGAGCAATTAATTATACAGAACAGTTTAAGAGTTACAGAACTTACAGTAACCCCAAATATTCAAATGAAAGCGGATTTTAGGTGATTTGGTATAAATCTTTTGCTTAAATTAATGGCTATGTCGGGGACTATTGCACCTGTTAGTGAGTTTTTATAAGGAATGATTAAACATTGTAATGGTAGCAATAAAGAATATTTTTACTTTTATAAAAATTAAAAATCTATACCGATGAAAACTATTAATCGTATAATAATAGCCGTATTTGCAATTCTCACTTGGGCTTGCTCATCGGACAAAAAAACTCAAGAAGATAATTCATCTCACGAAGAACAAAACCAAGAATGGGTGTCTTTGCTCAAGGATAATTCCCTCGATCAGTGGCAAATGTTCAATGGTGGCGAAATGATTGGCTGGAAGGTAATTGACAACGAGTTGCAGGCATCGGGAGCAGGCTGGGACGCCAATCAAGACATCATCACAAAAAATGAGTACGATAATTTCGAACTCTACTTGGAGTGGAAAATCGAACCAGCAAACAGTTCGGGGATCTTTTATCATGTAAAGAATGATAGTTTGAGTGGGCCGATATATGAATCTGCACCTGAGTACCAAGTCATGGACGATGCCGGTTGGCCTGAAAAGATGAAACCCAACCAATACACAAGCGCCACCTATGCCATGTATGCCCCGGAAGGTGCGCAGTTAAAACCGACAGGTGAATGGAATGCCACCAAAATTATAGTTAACAATGCACACGTAGAACATTGGCTAAACAATGTAAAAGTGGTTGAATACGAATTGTGGAGCGATGATTGGCGCACCCGCAAGTCGGAAGGAAAATGGGCTAAGGTTCCGAATTACGGGATGGCTAAATCAGGACATATTGGTCTACAGAATGCGGGCAAGGTCGTTTATCGCAATATCAAAGTGAGGCAACTTTAAGCAAAGCAATTTTTGATTTATGGAATTGATTTCATCTTAACTATTCTATTGAGATGCCATAGACCATCAACTTAAATCTTAACCTCCTTCCATTTACCTCTTCTAAAAATAAGAATCCCCGTAACGGCCATAATGGATTCTGCTATTGCAATGGCCAAAAACACCCCAAGTGGACCGAGCTTCAACAGTATTGCCAAGCTATAAGCCAATGGAATTTGAAAGCCCCAAAATCCTATAAGGTTTAAAATGGTGGGAGTCTTTGTATCGCCAGCTCCATTAAAAGATTGGGTTACAACCATACCGTATCCATACAGTATATATCCAAAGGCAACTACTTGAAGGCAAAGCGTTCCATTGTCAATAACCAATTGCTCTTGGGCAAAAAATCGCATGATAGGTTCGGAGATAAAGAAGAAGAACAGCGATACACATCCTAAAAAGATCATGTTCATTCGGCCTGCAATCCACACTGATTTCTCTGCGCGTTCGGGTTGTTTGGCTCCCAAATTTTGGCCTACCAAGGTTGCGGCAGCGTTGGCCAATCCCCATGAGGGAAGTATTGTAAAGATAATTACCCGTATGGCGATAGTGTAACCAGCAACAGCGCTGCTTCCAAATGTTGCCATTATTCTGGTAAGAAAAACCCAACTGGCAGAGGAAATTAAAAATTGCCCTATGCCACCCAGTGATAGAGTTAACAATTTTACGATGATGTTCCACTCAACGTGCAAAGTTTGAAGGTGAATCTTAATTACACTCTTGCCACCAGCAAGGTGATACAATTGATACAGCACACCAACACTCCGGCCAATGTTAGTGGCAATGGCAGCACCTTCCACTCCAAATGCTGGAATAAAGCCAAATCCAAAAATAAAGATTGGATCAAGCACCATGTTGAAAATATTGCCTATCCACAGCGAACGCATAGCAATTGCTGCATTGCCTGCGCCACGAAATATCGCGTTGATTATAAAGAGAAACATGATGGAGAAATTTCCTATCATCATCCAATGAGTATAGCCAGAGCCAACTTGAATAACTTCTGTTGATGCGCCCATCATGGCGAGTAAATCAGTGTGAAAGAAAATTCCTGTAAAGCTTATCAATAAGGATGCGGCCAAGCCAATATAGATGGACTGAACGGCTGCAGTACCTGCACCACTTGGATCTTTCTCACCTACACGTCTAGCTACCATGGCAGTGGCGCCCATGCCCAAGCCCATCGCAATGGAGTAAACGATGGCCAATAGTGATTCGGTTAAGCCAACAGCCGCCACGACATTGCTATCATTAAGGCGGCTCACGAAAAATATATCAACCACGGCAAAAAGTGACTCCATTGCCATTTCTAAAATCATAGGTATGGAAAGAAGAAATATAGCACGGTTGATGCTGCCCTCTGTAAAGTTTTGCTCATCGCCTTTTATGGCTTGTTTAAATAATGTGAATAGTAATCGTATGTTTTTTATGAAATTCATTGATGGAAATGATTAAGATTGAATATCGATTTTTGATAGTAATGGTGGAAGCATACTTCTGAATGAAGTGTGTTTCGACAAAAGATATCTTCTTATGAAAAGAAGATATTACGATAAGGTGATCATAGGCTTAACTGTGTTGCATGAGCAATCACATTATCAAAGATGATAAAAAATAATATAAGTAAAAGTAAATTCTTTCAATCCAACCCAATCATCATAAACGATCCCCAATAGATCGGCTCTGGATACTCCACCCGAAGCTCCTTCTTAGCTTCAATAAAACTAGCTCTAAGGTTGCCTGTGGTAAGCCATTTTTTATAAAAATTAAGTATCAGTTTTTGAGTGGCCTCGTCATCCACTTTAAACATACTCATGATAAGTGTTTTTGCACCAGCTACCAAAAATGCACGCTGCAAACCATACACACCTTCACCATTGCTAACTTCTCCCAAACCTGTTTCGCAAGCACTTAGTACCACTAAATCGGTTCTATCTAGATTCAAGCTCATGGCCTCATAGGCAGTGAGAATCCCACTTTCTATATTGTAATTATATTTCGTTTTATTTAGTAAATCACCCGCACCTTTCAACAATAATCCCGTCTTCAATAGTGGGTTATTTGCAAGCTCAGCCTCTGTTTCTGATAGCTCACTTATTTCCTTTTTGGCTTCTGTTTCGGGTGTAAACCCATGGGTGGCTATGTGAAATATTTTAGGACTTTCTTGTTCTTTTGCCCGCTCTTCAGTAGCTGAAGTCTCCACATACTGATTTGTCTTCCAGCCTTTTTGTTTAAGCAATTCTTCTAATTCATTGGCTTCTTTTTCAGTACCAGGTAAAGCCGCTATTTTCTCATCTGAGGAAGCGGTAAGGTAAAATTTAGGATTGCCAAAAATAGTAGCTTGATTAATGCTTGCAACACTTTTCGATTTTACTTTTCTAAGATAAAGATCTTTGGTATTACTTACCATTACGATATTGGAATTATCAATTACGTACTTGCCATCAGGCGTGGGTATCGATTCAAGGATAACCAAATTATAAACACCATCGGGCGATAGATAAATAGTAGAGTATTGACCAATGCCCTTCTGGATAGGTTCCCAGAAAGCATTGTAAGAATATTCATCTACCGTTTTGTTGACTATACTATTTCTATAATATTTATAAAACCTGCTTTCGAGCCTATACCCTTCAGGTAATTTTATAGCCTTTGGCCTAGCGTTATCATTTTTAACATATAAGCATACATACACAATAGAGTCAGTGAATTTATGGTCGAAGTGACGATAGCGCACCATTTCAATAGCCACATCATTTGGTGCAAGCGATTTTTGAACGTTTTCATATGTAATCTTTTTGTTCTCAAAACTTTGCCCAAACAACTCCGATTTTTCGCTCAATTCTTTTTCTAATTTTTCTACTTCATTACTTAAAACACTTGGGTCGATACTATTTGATGCCAATTGTTGAGGACTCATAGAAAGAGCATTGGTCAACAATTCTTTTTTGGCTAGCCATTCAGTGTATGTTGTCTTCAATGTTTCATCGGCACTGTTGAGGATCCGCTCTTTTATTTTAATGGATGAGCTTAACAGCAATGCTTTAGTAAGCAACTGATAATTATAAACTTTGGATGTTACATCTCTAAAATCCTCAATCTTGCTGAATGCAAGCGTATTGTAAAATTCGAAATCGCCTTTTATAGTATTCCAATACTTTGCTTTCTCTCTTTCGCTCAAGGTCGGGAAATATTTTTTGATGAAGGCCTCATAATTGGTAAGTGCCTCTTCAATATTTCGTTTGGCTTGCTTGTAGTCTTTGCTCATGTAGTAAACACGAGCTTGCTTGGAGAGTATCTTCACATATTCTGGATGGGTTTTGCTAAAGAAGGTCTCATACAGATCGCGTGCTTTGAAATAAAATTCTTCAGCCCTTTTATAATTTTTGATTTGATAATAGACATCAGCAGTAAGTGTATAGATAGCAGCCGTGTTGATATTATTTTTTGCGCCTGTCTTACTTTTCCAAATAGCCTCGGCTTGTGTGAGCGAACTGAATGCTTGAGTATAATTTTTATTAGCAATGTAAATAACAGCAACATTCTTGAGCACCTCGGCATACTGTGGATTGTTGGTTCCCAGTTTTTTACCTATAATGTCGCGGGCCTCTAGCATTAGCTTTTCTACATCTTGATTATCGCCCTTATTAAATTTTATCAACGCCAGTTGAGCTATTGACTTTGCCACTTCAATATGGTTACGTCCAAATTGTTTTTCTTGACTGGCCAATGCTTTAAGGATGTTGCTTTGTGCACGATCATAATCACCAATAGTAAAATCAATTTCACTCAACAACTTTTGTGTGGGTGATGTTTTAGTGGATATCTCGCCATATACACTTACTGCCAATTGATTGGCTCGTATGGCAATTTTTTCTGCTTCCGTATAATCACCTTTCAACAATTGAATCCTTCCCATGTTTACAAGAGGTTCAATTAAGCGCAATGTTGTAGTGCCATAAAGCTTTTCATATTCTTTTATCAGTTTTTTCAACAGGTCTTCAGTATCAGAGTACTCTCCAAGTTGAATGTATAAACTGGAAAGCTCTTTCGCAGTTGTTAATTCATCAATGCCAGCAAGCTTATCTGATTTTATAATAATACGAGCAGAGCGGTCGAGCGCATCTTCTGCTTCGTCAAACATACCTTTAATACCAAAAAGCACCGCTTGTGTTTCTATGGCATTGATCAAAAATATTTTTCTGTCATAATCCGTTCTATATTCTTTTAATATTTTCAATGCTTGGTCAAGGTTTTCTTCAGCTTTTTCATACTGACCTAGTTTGATCTGTAGCTTTGCAATGTTGGTAAGCTCTATGCCATATTGAAAATCAGTATCACTGTATTTCGATCGGGCTACGTCCAATGCGTTGTCAAGCGTGGCAGTAGCTTCCTTGAACCTATCTGTAAGCTCAAAAAGAGTAGCCATTTGGTTGAGTATATCTAAATGATCCTTATGCCAAGCCCCGATTTCATTGGCCACAATGGGGTAGCTTTCTTCATAAATTTTTGCAGCGTCTGTTATCTTATTTGTGAAGTTGACATAAAAATTCGCTAAGCGAAGTTTGGACAAATGCACTTCGGGAGCATCTTCACCATATAAATTTGTTTTGATGGTGATGACGCTTTTAATGTAACTCTCCGCATTCACATAATTCTTTTTTATAATGGCGAGAGTTGTAAGAAAATCAATTACTTCAGCTCGAGTAATATTATCCTTAGGCAGAGATGTAGTTTGACTGATCAAGACATTGGCATCATTTTCTAAATTTCGAGTTCTGTCTCTATCTAACTTCGAGTCAAATTCAACAGCTTTTAATCGCACCTTATAAATGCTCTCTTTGCCATAGTTGCCTGTAATCATTTTTTCATACTCTGCTTTCAGATTAAAATAAGGTGCACCACCCACTTCTATAAGTTGCGACAAGTAATCTTCATATAACCTAATTCCAAGCACATGAGAAGGTTGGTGACTGGCCTTAAGGAATCCTAATAATCTAATGTAGCTAAGATCGCGTGGGAGGTTTTCATTTCCATTTTCAACTAACACTTCCGCATTGTATACTTGGTTCTTTACATACGCTAAACTTGTTCTTCCTAAATTTTTATCAATCCAATTGGCGGCATAAGCAAATACGGAATCTGCACTTTTCAAATTTCCTTGGTGTCCAAAGGTTTCGGCTAATTGAGTTAATAATTTTGCGTATTCGTTGTTGCGTTGAATTAGCTCTTTGGGCGTTAGCTTTCGGCTAGTAAGGTTACCCTTATCATCCACAAAGCTCTCTTGTTTTACGGCCCGTTTTATATAATAAGGTTCATTCTGTTTTATCAACTCTATTGCTTCTCTAAAAAAGCCTTGCCCTGTTTGGCTTTCGGCACGAGCCAATTCCCATCGAGCCTTTACACCATCTTTAAAAAATTGACCACTTTCCAATGAGTTGTTGGCTGTAAACAAGTTTTCTTTAGCCAAACGATAACTTCCATTTTGGTTATAAATTTCACCCACTTGCAGTAACACTAGGCCGTGATTCAGCTTGTTATCTTTGTTAATAGTAGCGCTTGACTGAATGGCATTATCTAAGATTGATTCTAGCCCAATCACTATCCCTGCAGCGAGTTTGAGTTTAGCCTGGTAGAGATAGTAGGTTGGCGTGTATTGATTGTTGGCTCCCAATTTTTTTTCTGTGGCCACCTTAAATTTATCCAAAGCCTTTAAGGCTTTGTTATAACTGCCCTGCTCGTAGCTAGCCTCAATAGTCTCCAGCGTCTTATCAAATTTGGCAAGTGCTTTATTTGGCTTTTGTGCTAGTAGCGATGGAGTGTAAATGAGAAGTGAGAGAGTTAAAAATGCTATAGAAAGTTTCATTTTGACTGGATTTTATCTACTAAAATTTCTTTCAGGTTGTACTAATCTTCTCGGTTATGAAGAAGCTTAGAAATTACAGATGTTAAAGTTACTAAGAAAAAAAGACTTACAACTTTACTTATCGTGGAATGGTATTAGCCTTCGGTGGAGTGCCTATCCATAAGCTTTTGTAGGATTGATTTTGCTGCTTCTGTTATTGGCGTGCCTGGTCCGAAAATTCCAACAACGCCTTGAGAAGCTAGATATTCATAGTCCTTTTCAGGGATTACACCACCAACCACAACCATAATGTCGGGTCTACCAATTTTCTTGAGTGAATTTATAAGGGAAGGTATCAACGTTTTGTGTGCGCCTGCTAAACTTGAAGCCCCAATCACATGCACATCATTTTCGGCAGCTTGCATCGCCACTTCTTCTGGTGTTTGGAATAGAGGCCCGATATCAACATCAAAACCAAGATCAGCAAAGCTCGTGGCAATTACCTTCGCCCCACGGTCGTGTCCATCTTGGCCCATCTTAGCAACAAGAATGCGCGGCCTTCGTCCATCCAATTTAGCAAACTGATCGGATAGTAGTTGTGCTTCGGTAAAATCTTTTCTATTTTTCATCTCGCCTAAATATACACCTGAAATAGATTTGATGATTGCTTTATAGCGACCAAAAACTTTTTCCATTGCCATGGATATTTCGCCCAGCGTGGCTCGGTTGCGAGCAGCCTCTATTGATAGCGTTAATAGATTTCCGTTTCCGGTTTCCGCGCAAGCGGTAATCGCATTTAGAGATGCTTCAACATCACTGTTATTTCTTTCAGACTTTAATAAATCTAATCGTGCGATCTGTTCATTTCTCACAGAAGTATTATCAACTTCCAATGTGTCAAAGTCGGGCTTCTCATCAGTTTGATATTTATTCATCCCAACAATGGTTTCTTTGCCAGCCTCAATCCTAGCTTGCTTTAGTGCCGATGCTTCTTCAATGCGCATTTTAGGTAAACCACTTTCAATTGCCTTTGTCATCCCGCCAAGGGCTTCTACTTCTTCTATTAATTTCCATGCTTGCTCAATCAATTCTTTTGTCAATTTTTCGACATAAAAAGATCCACCCAACGGATCGACCACATCAGTCACACCTGTTTCATTTTGCAGATACAGTTGTGTGTTGCGAGCAATGCGTGCTGAGAAATCGGTAGGCAATGCAATGGCTTCGTCAAGCGAATTGGTATGGAGTGATTGTGTTCCACCAAGCACTGCAGCTAGTGCCTCGATACACGTGCGCGTAACGTTGTTGTATGGATCTTGCTCCGTTAAACTCCAGCCCGAAGTTTGGCAATGCGTTCGTAACGCCATTGACTTAGAGTTAGTAGGATTAAACTCTTTTACAATCTTCGCCCACAGGAATCTTCCCGCTCTCATCTTGGCAATCTCTGTAAAGAAATTCATACCAATGCCCCAAAAGAACGATAGGCGTGGGGCAAAATCATCGATGGCAATGCCCGCTTTCAAGCCTGCTCGTATGTACTCTAATCCATCTGCCAGCGTGTAGGCTAACTCAATGTGTGCAGGCGCACCAGCCTCATGCATGTGGTAGCCACTAATGCTGATGCTGTTGAACTTGGGCATGTACTTGGAACAGTAATCAAATATATCAGCCACAATGTGCATAGAAGGCGCAGGCGGATAGATGTATGTATTTCGCACCATAAACTCTTTCAAAATATCGTTTTGAATAGTGCCAATTAATTGATCTGGTCTAACTCCTTGTTCCTCCGCAGCCACAATATAAAAAGCAAGTATTGGAAGCACCGCACCATTCATTGTCATGGATACACTCATTTTATCGAGGGGTATTTGATCGAATAGAATTTTCATATCCAATACCGAATCGATGGCAACACCTGCTTTGCCAACATCGCCTGTTACTCGCGGATGATCGGAATCATAGCCACGATGTGTAGCCAAATCAAATGCAACGGATAAACCTTTTTGCCCAGCGGCTAAATTTTTTCTATAAAACTCATTTGAATCTTTAGCTGTTGAAAATCCCGCATATTGCCGGATCGTCCATGGGCGGATGGCATACATAGTGGCATACGGCCCACGTGTATATGGAGGCAAGCCTGCCGCACCAATTGCTTTTGAACTCTGTTTTACTTGGGTTGCAAAATGATTGTAAGCTATTTTGGAGAAGTTGGGTTTATTTGTTTTAACAGTAAACTCTTCCCATGCATCTTTACACAATTGTTCAATCAAATTATCCAAATAGTAAGAACCCGCAGTAGGATCAGCTTCCCTTGATAGCATTGCTTCTTCACGCAAAATGGACGATACATTGCGAGCCACTCTTGCCTGCATTGAATTGGCCGAATCATGAGGAAGAATGGTCATACTATCGCAACCCCCTAACACTGCTATCAAACCTGAGTAGGTATTGCTAAGCATCGCGCTATGCGGCTCATAAGCTGTATCTTTTTGTGCTATTGTAGCTCCATTGATCCTACCTGCACAATTAGGAACATCATAAGCGTGAGCGAGATTGCTCCATAACAATCGCAAGGCTTTTAACTTGGCAATCTCAACAAAAATAGTTGAGCCAATCGGAACTTGAAAGGCAATTGAATTTAATCCAACGGAAGTTTCTTTGATCTGATCAAATAAGCCTACTGATCGAACAAGCAAATTTGCTATTTCAGCTTGCGCTGATTCTTGTTTGGTACAAATCAAACCCAGTGGACGAAAATTTTTCCAAGCCAGAAATTGATTTGCTAATTCATTTGGATTGGCAATAGCATCTTTCCAAAATAATTCTCCTACAATTTTTTCTGAATCATATTTTTTCTGTTGGAGATATTTTTGAAAGCTATCAACCGTATTTACTTGTTCACTGCTTAAAACAAAAGAAACTGAACAATACTCTAATTCCATCGAATCAAGCAAAAGCGAAACATCGCAATTCTCGACCAACTCAAAAATAATTCCATCAGCACCTGATTGTAGATGTTGAAGTGCCAGAGAGTTGGCTTGTTTGGTATCACTCACTGCTACCAATGGAGTATTAAGCCACTTTCTATTGCCTAAGTATGGATCATTGGAAGAAGTAATTGAAGGAAAAATTTGCTGTCGATCGCTTTCATCGTAATAAGGTTTGATCACTAATCCTGCGATTTTTTTGGTAAGCGTTTCAATTGAATTTTTTCCACCCAATTCAATGGTAGCAGCCCTTAGCCAGTCTTCTTTATTGGTTATAGGGAATTCAAAATCAGGAGAAGCTAGATCACTCATTACGTGGTTCAGAATGTTTTTTCAAGTTTATATTAAGTTCTCAGTAAAGCAATTTTTTTGTTGAAAACAAGTCGTAACACAAGAAATAAATCTTAATTTTTGAGAGGCATTTTTTGTTTTTTTGTTGGTTATATTTTTTACACCTTTGTCTCCCCTCAAAAATAAAAAGTTAATTTTTCACCACAACCTGCAAGTATAAATGGAAGTAAACGCTACAACTGTCTGGAACGATTGTCTTCATCTCATTCGCCAAAGCGTTGACGAGCAAAACTTCAATACCTGGTTTAAGCCTATAATTCCTCTGCGTGCCGAAGGTGAGGCTTTAACTATTCAAGTGCCTTCACAATTTTTTTACGAATGGTTGGAGGAGCATTATGTACCTGTGTTGAAAGAAGCCATTCATTCGGTACTGGGCGCATCTGCCCGATTAGAATATTCTGTGGTGGTTGATAGCGGCAATTTGCGTAACCCTCAATTATCGGTTAATTATCCCAATGGTGCTGGCATGAAACGCAGCAATGCGCAAGTACAAAATGGCAATGGCAACATCGAAGAATATTCGCCTTTCAGTTTTAAGGCATTAAATCCTCAAACAGTAAATTCACGGCTCAATCCAAATTACTCATTCGAGAATTTTGTTGAGGGCGATTGCAACCGCTTGGCGCGATCTGCGGGTATTGCAGTAGCAAAAAAGCCTGGCGTTACCTCGTTTAATCCGTTGATGTTGTATGGAGGTGTTGGTGTTGGTAAAACACACTTGGTGCAAGCTATCGGTAATGAGATCAAGAAAAATCTTCCTTCTAAGATTGTTTTGTATGTAGATCAAAATGATTTTACAACCCAATTTTTGAATGCGCTTCAAAATCATAAGATGCAGGAGTTTCAAAATTTCTACCTGCAAGTAGATTTATTGATTTTAGATGATGTTCAGTTTTTAGCAGGTCGCGAAAAAACGCAAGAAATTTTCTTCCATATATTCAATCAACTTCACCAATCGGGCAAACAAGTTATTATGACCAGCGATTGCCCGCCTCGTGATTTGAAAGGCTTCCAAGAAAGGCTGCTTTCGCGATTCAAATGGGGGTTGACCGCTGACTTGCAAGAGCCTGATTTCGAAACTAAACTTGCCATCATTCATAATAAAATGGAATCGGATGGAATTGATATTCAGTCCGAAGTTGCCGAGTACCTTGCCTTTAGTGTAGATACCAACCTTCGCGATATGGAAGGCGTGCTGAATTCATTGATCTTCCACGCTACTTTACTCAAAAAGAAAATAGATCTTGACTTGGCCAAAGAAGTATTGCGTAACATCGTAAAAGAAATTCAAGCCGATGTAAGCGTTGACTTTATCCAAAAGATGGTGGCCGAATATTTTAAAGTGGATATCGAATCTCTCAAGGCGAAAATCAAAAAGCGGGAGATAGTAATTCCACGCCAGTTGGCCATGTATTTCTGCAAACGATACACACAACTTACGCTGGCGCTAATCGGTGAAAACTTTGGTGGCCGCGATCACAGCACTGTAATCCATGCATTAGAATCTGTTGAAGACATGATGAAAACAGATGCCAACTTCAAAAACTCTGTTGATGAATTGAGCAAGCGGTTAAAGCTAAGAGTGGCTTCTTAAATTCACAAAATTTATCGTATCGTTTATCTGGCTTCTAGTCAGCTACTTTTCAATTAAAATTAGTTGAACGCTTTTATACCAACCGATTTTACCTTTTTGACATTTTCATACGAATCAATTTGCAAAGAATCCAAGCACAATTGGCGCAAAACAATATCTTTCTTTTGCGGAAAGATTTTATGATAGAGAATATAAAGCTGATCTCTTTCTTGGAATATAGTATGATGGCCTGGGCCAATGATCGTGCTATCGGCAGAGGTAGATAATATGGGGCTGTTGAGCCCTTCCTTCCACGGGCCGAAAGGACTGCTGCTTACAGAATATCGAATGTTATATGTAGCATCAATTGCCTTTCCATTCGAATACATTAAGTAGTAGTTACCTTTGTACTTGAGCATGTGAGGTGCTTCAAAATAATTGGGAGGTGTGATGTCACGTGGTATTCCATTAAACGTAATCATATCCGGTTTTAATTTCACCGCAAGGCAATGACCATTTACCCAATTCAAGCCAGAGCCCCAATACAAATAGGGTTGGCCATCGGTATCAATAAAACAATCGGCATCAATGGCGTGAACTCCAGGATTTGCATTGGCTGTTATTAGAGGTGTATTATCCACTTTAGCATTTCTCCACGGCCCCAGAGGGTGCTCACTTATACCAGCCCAAACTTCGCTACCCACCGATACATACATATAAAATTTTCCATTGGGTGCTTTTACAACACTGGGTGCCCAAACCATAGCGCCACCTGATGTTGAGCTTGTACACAGTTTCTTAGTTGGCCATGTTAAGTGATGGCGTTTAAATTTTTTAAAGTCGACCGTTTCAAAAACGGCAAGCTCATCTCCTCCCCATGGATCGATAGTAGCATAAATATAAAACGACTTGCCTTGTTTGATAATGGTGGGGTCAGCAAAGTATCCCTCCATAATTGGATTGCTAATACGCTCAGAAGTTACCTGGCTTTTGCAATGCGTGGAGAATACCAAAATCAAACAAAATACTGTAAGTGAGTTTTTGTTCATAGTAAGAATTTTATCACGGTTTGTATGCTCATTACACTTATTAATAAAACAACTAACCAGCCAATTATTTGCATCCACACAGGGTGCTTATACTCTTTCACAATTTTTCGATTATTAGCTGCCAATAAAATAATACCTAATGCAATGGGCAATGCGAAGCCATTTACTGCACCCGCCATCAACAATAACTTTACAGGATTGCCAACCAAAATAAATATACCTGCTGAAAACAAAATGAAACCAGAGATAATATGCCGTTGATATTTCTGAAAGCTTGAATGGAAACTTGTTATAAATGAAACGGAAGTATAGGCACAACCCACAACGGAAGTAATGGCTGCGCTCCATATTACCAGTCCAAAAAATTTATAACCAATTATTCCTGCAGCTGCCCGAAAGACAGATGCTGCAGGGTTACCTGTTGCCAAAACAACTCCGCTGGTTACAATACCTAGCGCACCTAAAAATAAAATAATGCGCATAACACCTGTAATCACAATTCCACTTACTGCACTTCTGTTGACTTGAGGCAAACTAGCGATGCCAGTAACACCGGCATCCAACAAGCGATGCGCACCTGCAAAGCTGATGTAACCGCCAACTGTACCACCTACAAGCGTTACTATTGTCAACGGATCAATTCGTTCTGGAATAAAACTTCGATGCGCTGCTTCCATAAGCGGAGGATTAGAACTTATCGCGATATAAAGCGTGAGCAAGATCATTACTAAGCCAAGCGATTTGGCAAACGTATCTATGGCATTACCAAATTCTTTCATCCAAAAAAGTAGAAGTGCAACTATGCAACTGATGGCTGCTCCTACCTCAGGTGATATTCCAAAAAGTACTTCAGTGCCAAGTCCGCAACCAGCGAGGTTGCCGATGTTAAAAGCCAATCCCCCCAATACAATAATAGCTGCTAAAAAATAACCTAAGCCTGGAACAATTTTGTTGGCGACATCCTGCGCACGCATATTGCTCACCGTTAAAATTCTCCAGATGTTTAATTGTGCACCAATGTCTAATAGAATGCTGATAACAATTACAAACCCAAAACTGGATAGAAGCTGTTGCGTGAATACCGTTGTCTGGATTAGAAACCCAGGGCCAATAGCAGAAGTCGCCATTAAAAAAGCTGCACCTAAAATAGCCGATTTGTTTTTAGTGGTTGTCACTATTTATCGATTGACATTATGCTAACATTTTCACTTTTCAACTTAGCATAAATTGCTTTCGCGATTTGAACAGCATACTCACCATCACCATGCAAACAAATTGTATCCGCTTTGATCGGAATAATTTCTTTATTCAATGTTGTTACTGTTTTGTTCAAAATCATTTGCATCACTTGATTAAGCGATTCTTCTTCCGATGCTATCAAGGCATTCTTTTGCGAACGTGGGGTTAGTGTGCCATCGAGTTGATAGGTTCGATCAGCAAAAACTTCGTTGGCTGTTTTTAGTCCAACTGCATTCGCTTGTGTTATCATTTCACTGCCACTCAATCCATAATAAATCATGGAGGGATTGAAATCCTTTACAGCTTGCGCGATAGTAAGACTCATGGATTTATTGACAGCGGCCATATTGTACATAGCGCCATGCACTTTTACATGATGTAAAGCAGCGGACTGCTTTCTACAAGCTGAATCGATTACAAAAAGTTGGATCGTGATTAAATCATACAATTCACTTTCGGAAAGTTGAATCGCAGTTCTGCCAAAGTTGAGTTTATCATCAAACCCAGGATGTGCACCAATTGCAACGTTATGCTTCAGGCAAAGTGAAATGGTTTCTTTGATCGTGGCTTCGCTACCAGCATGATACCCACACGCAATGTTGGCACTGCTTATCCATGGCATAATGGCTGCATCATTGCCAATGCCTTCGCCCATATCACAATTCAAATCAACGCTTATACTTTTCACTTACAAATTGATTGAGACGTAATTTACAAGAAGTTTGAATTTGTTGTAATTGTTGATGTTGGTTAATCAATCGGTCTTCAGCTGCTTGTAAGCTTATTAATCTAAACGATATGGACTCGTTCGATCTGCGTTGGGCAAGTTTTGGCAAATCCGATTGAGCAACTTGAAGAACCCTTGGGTACCCACCTGTGGTTTGATGATCAGCCATTAAACAAATCAGTTGACCAGATGGCAACAATTGAATTGTACCAAACTGAACTGCTGTTGAAAGTAATTCTTCATTGATAGATTTCCTTAAAGACTCCGATTGAAAACGATAACCCATTCTATCGCTCAAGGTTGTGATAGTAAATGGATTGGTAATTAATTTTTCTTGCGATGATTTATTTAGCCAATCAAACTCACCGCCCTTAATACAATGTATTAGCGTTGGTTCCTTATAAAAAGAAGTTGAAACACTCCACGGAAAAACAAGAAGTTCGGAAGCAATAAAATCTGTCTTCCGAAAAGAAAGCACATCGCCCTTCTTTAAAGCCCTGCCTTTCTCTCCACCAACTTTTGCTTTAAGATTAGTGCTTGCGCTACTCATCCAATGCCGAATTTCAATGCCGCCTTGTATTGCCATGTAGCAAAATGAACCCGAATTATTCTTTGCGAATTTTAATTCTGATTCTCGCGGTATTGCAATGGGATGATTGATTTGTATTGGTTTCCCATTAACGGTTGCTCCAAAATCAGCACCGCTCAAGGCGATTAGACATTCTTTGTTAAACACAAATGTTGCAGCAGGAAAACACATCTCTATGACTGCTTCATTGTGAACATTGCCAACTAAAGCATTTGCAAAATGCATAGCAGTTTTATCCATTGCTCCGCTTGGATTAATACCAAGATGTTGATGTCCATATCTTCCAACATCCTGAATGGTATCTAACAAGCCCGATCGAATAACTTCTAGGCTCATAGATTAAAGACGTTAAATGAATTTTTATCAAAGCTCATAAATTCATCCATTGAAATCGACTTGAACTTAATCTGATCGCCCGGTTGCAACAGCACAGGTGCTTTGCGATCAGCATCGAATAAGGTTAACGGGGTTTGGCCGATAATATTCCAACCACCTGGTGAATCAAGCGGATAGATACCCGTTTGTTCTCCGGCAATTCCAACGCTTCCCGCCTTTACAGTCGTTCGGGGTTTTTCCAGTCGAGGTGTTATCAATTTTTTATCAATAGTACCCATGTAGGCAAACCCCGGTAGAAAGCCAATCATAAACACAAGGTAAGTTGGAGTGGTGTGAAGCCAAATCAATTGTTCAATACTAATCTTCTTTTCTTTTGATAGCCTGACTAAATCAGGAGCAACATTTGGGTGATAACAAACAGGAATAGTTACCAATCGCGCAATACCCTTTTTATTCCAATCGCAAGAAGCAATTGCCTTTTCAATCTCCTGTTTAACAACTTCATAAGCTGATGAACAATGCTTCCTAAGTTCTATAGCATTATAAATAATTGTAACCGATGTGTAGGCAGGAATAATATCGATCCATTGAGTGGCTGAACTCTTTTTTAGATGATGGCAAAAAGCATGAACACGATCGTTGATTAAAGCATCAATTGAGTTGCCAAAGTTTATGCAAACTGCGGATTCGCTAACTGACTGAATGGAATACTTAAGTGGATAATTCATTTCGCGAACTCATGATTAAAGATCAATATAGAAGATGAATTTTTAAACCAAAAGAAATTGTTATTCTTAGTTCTCACTTTCCTACTTTTACTCTTTCTATGATACCTTATCAAGCCTTTACTTTAGAAAACGGTCTGCGCGTGTTAGTGCATGAAGACCCTACCGTGCAGATTGCCGTGATGAACATTTTGTACGATGTTGGTTCGCGTGATGAACACCCCGAAAAGACTGGCTTTGCTCATCTTTTTGAACATTTAATGTTTGGTGGCTCTGCCAATATTCCAAGTTATGATGAACCCTTGCAATTAGTGGGTGGCGAGAACAATGCTTTCACCAGCACCGACATTACCAACTACTATTTAACTGTGCCTGCCGCCAATCTTGAAACAGCTTTTTGGCTGGAGAGTGATCGTATGTTGAGCTTATCGTTCGATCCTAATGTGCTAGAAGTGCAGCGCAAAGTGGTGATTGAAGAATTTAAGCAGCGCTATTTAAATCAACCTTACGGTGATGTGTGGCTCAAGCTAAGACCACTTGCTTATAAAGTTCATCCATACACATGGGCTACGATTGGGAAGGAGATAAGCCACATTGAAAACGCTACCATGCAAGATGTGAAAGATTTCTTCTTTGAACATTATGTGCCCAGCAATGCCATTATGGTGGTGGCTGGTAAAGTTACTGTAGATCAAGTAAAAGAGCTTTCCGAAAAATGGTTTTCTCCAATCCCAAAAAGAAAAAAAAGAGAAAGGCAACTTTTAGCTGAACCTCGACAAACAGAGAAGCGAACATTAACTATTAAAGCTAACGTGCCTGCCAACGCGTTGTACAAATCATATCACATGGCAGGTCGTTTCCATAAAGATTATTATGCTTCCGATTTAATGAGCGATGTTTTGAGCCGTGGGCAATCGAGTAGACTTTATCAAACGCTTGTTAAAGAAAAAGAAATATTCACTTCCATTTCATCCTTTGTTATGGGTACTATTGACCCTGGCATGTTGGTAATAAGCGGACGAATAAATGAAGGCGTTACGTTCGATCAGGCAGAGGCCGCGCTGGAAGAAGTACTCACAAATTTTAAACGTGATGGCGTGTTAAATAGCGAACTTGAAAAAGTAAAAAATCAGACACTTGCCACTATGGAGTTCGACCAAGTGGAAGTGATGAACCGTGCCATGAACTTGGCCTTCGCTTCCCTTTCGGGAGATGCTGAGTTGGTTAATAAAGAAGCAGACTTAATAAAAAACATATCTGCAAGCGACATTAACAGAATGGCAAAAGAGATTTTGGTGGAGACAAATGCAAGTGTGATGTATTATCAAGCAATTCATTAAATTTGATGTATGGCCAAAGAGATAATATTAGCGATACTAAAATCTGAGAAATCAAACTTAGAAAGAATCTATTCTATTGATCAATTGGGTCTATTTGGAAGTTTCGTTTTAGATACAGCCACAGAAAAAAGCGACATTGATATAGCTTATGAAATGAAGAGTGGTCACTATCTAAAATTGGACGAAAAAATAAAGCTAGAAAAATCACTCCAAAATAAACTTAACAGAAAAATTGATTTGGTCCGACTAAAGTATATGAACCCTGCCATTCGCGTAAAAGCAGAACCAAACATTATTTATGTTTAGCGATAAGAACTTGGCATATGTACTAACTATCTTAGAAGCAATAGAAAAGATAGTTCTTTATACCAAGTCATTTGAAAGTCCTGAAGAATTTTATGAGGCAAATGATCAATTAAATTTTAATGCAACCTATAATCTTTTGATTGTTATAGGAGAGGAGTCAAAAAAAATCGATCCTGCTCTAAAGAAGTCTTTTCCTGAAACTCCGTGGGTAAAAATAAAGGATTCAGAAATTATTTAGTCCACGAATACCGAGGTATAGACCCTTCCATTCTTTTTGATATAGTGCAAACCTATCTTTCAAATCTTAAAGCTACGCTAATCAAAATGTTGAACCATATCGATTACAATTCTGAACAATTTATCAAAATAATTCAAACACATCATTATCGGCATCTAGCTTATCTATTATTAAAATGAAAATACGAGTAGGCTTGGGGTTTGATGTTCATCAACTGGAAACAGGAAAAGATTTATGGCTGGGTGGCATTCACCTTCCTGCCGATAAAGGAGCTGTTGGCCATTCTGATGCCGATGTATTGATACATGCCATTTGTGATGCCTTGCTTGGCGCGGCCAACATGCACGACATTGGATTTCACTACTCTAACAACGATGATCGATGGAAAGGAATGGACAGTAAATTCTTTTTGAAAGATGTTACACGAATGCTTACAGAAAAAGGCTGGAGCATTGGCAATGTTGATTGTACGATTACACTGGAGCAACCTAAGATCAGTCCACATATTCCTGAAATGAAAAAAACTTTGGCTCCGTTAATGAATATTAGCGAAGACGATATTTCTATTAAAGCCACCACCAACGAAACCATTGGCTATGTTGGAAGAAGAGAAGGCTTGAATGCGTATGCAGTGGTTTTAATAACAAAAGATTAAAAACAATTGAGTTTAGAACTGAGGTAATATTAAGAATCAATAAATCTTGTTGATCCATGCCGCTTCAACTCATCACTACATCCGATGGCTCTCATTCATTGCTAAATACAGAGTTAAATGAAACCTACCATTCCGTTCATGGAGCTGTGCGAGAGTCGCTTCATGTATTTATTCAAAATGGATTGCAGTTTCTGATTGACAAACAAAATCCTACTAAAATAAAGTTGCTTGAAGTAGGTTTTGGCACTGGCCTTAATGCCTTTCTCACACTCCATCATATTTTTAAATCAACGTTAGAAATTCATTACGTTTCGCTAGAGGCTTTTCCTATCAGTAAAGAAATGGCTGATCAACTCAATTATCCAAATGATATTGATTTTGCTGAGGCCAAAGAATTATTTGCATTAATTCACTCTTCAACATGGAATCAACCCATACGAATAACCTCTAACTTTATACTAGAGAAGAGGGAAACAACTTTACAGGAAATCAATTTAGGCGTTAAAGAGTTTGATCTCATCTACTTTGATGCCTTTGCTCCTAACAAACAACCCGAAATGTGGGAATTACCCATGCTAAACAAAGTAGCTCAAGCAATGAAACCAGATGGCATCTTTGTTACCTATTGTGCCAAAGGTCAACTAAAACGAGATTTGAAATTCACTGGTCTTTCTGTTGAGGCATTATCAGGACCACCGGGTAAGAGAGAGATGATTAGAGCAATCAAAAGTTAAAACAAAACCAACTGTGAAATTAAATACAATAATTTTCTTCTTACTCGCGATAGCTTACTCAACACATGGTCAGCAAAAATTAGCACTAAAAAATAAAAGTTTATCAGAAGAGCAGATCATCACAAAGTATTTAGAAAACGGAGCGTGGCGTTTCAGGTATTTTGCTCCTGAGTATCAACTGTACATTGATTCGGCAATAGCCCTTAATCCAACCATAGCATATCTTTATCAACAAAAATCAATGCCATTATATAAACAAGGCAAATATTCCGTTGGTCTTCAATACTTGAACAAAGCAGTTGAACTAGCTCCTGTAAAATATATTGATTATAGGGCTTTTATGAAATGTATTTTTGCGAAGAATTATACCGAAGCACTTGATGATTTTATCCTGTCAAAAAAACTTAAAAGCGAGAATGGTTATGTGATGGATCATTCCTATAATTTTTACATCGGCCTGTGCTATATCCAGCTTAATGAGTACCAAAAGGCTTTTGATTATCTCAATAAAAGTATTAGGCAAGTGGAAGCGACTAGTGGAGAAAAATGGTGCACTATCTTGATTTGTTTTATGCTGGCATTGCTTTGCAAGAAATGCGACAGCACAAAGAAGCTCTTGCTTATTTCAATAGAGCCCTGATCGATTATACAAACTTTTCGGATGCGAAATATTACAAAGCCATATCACTGTTCAACACAAACCAATCCGCACAAGCGCAGCTACTACTTACCGAATGTGAGGCTGATTTCAAGAGAGGATTTACAATTAATGAAGATAACGCTCTCTATGAAAAATATCCTTATCAGATCAAACAATTTCATATCGAGCAATTAAAGATGACGAAGAAATAATCTATTGAATTCTCCAAACTTCATAGACTCATACATTCGTCATACAAGAATATTGTCTCAATTGCTTTTTTGATGTAGTTTTAAATTTCAAATACTACTATGTCACCCATCACCACCTTCGAAGAGTATCAACAACAATATCAATTAAGCATTAACGAACCTGAAAAATTTTGGTCGGCCATTGCAGACACTTTCACCTGGAAGAAAAAATACGATTCTGTTTTAGAATGGGATTTTAATAAGCCAGAAGTGAAATGGTTCTCTGGTGGAAAATTAAACATCGTTGAAAATTGTATCGACAGACATTTACCCAAACTTGCCAATCAAACTGCCATCATTTGGGAATCTAATTCTGTTGATGAGCCTTCCAAAAATATCACTTATCAGCAGCTTCATGAATCGGTAAACAAAGTTGCTAACATGCTGCGCGAACTGGGCGTAAAGAAAGGCGATCGCGTTTGTATTTATTTACCAATGGTGCCCGAACTTGCTTATGCTGTGTTGGCTTGCGCCAGAATAGGTGCAGTGCATTCAGTAGTGTTTGCGGGCTTTTCCGCTGGTTCATTGGCTGATCGTATCAATGATTCAGGTTGCAAATTAATTCTAACTTCTGATGGCGCTTACCGTGGCGACAAAACATTAGATCTTAAAAGTATTGTTGATGAAGCTTTGATCAAATGTCCTTCCATCGAAAAAGCAATTGTACTTCAGCGAACAAAAGGCAAGGTAATTATCAAATCAGGTCGTGATTTTTGGTGGCATGATGTAGTTGATAATCAATCCACTCAGTGTGAAGCAGAAGTGATGGATGCGGAAGATATGCTCTTCATACTTTATACCTCTGGCTCTACTGGCAAACCCAAGGGTATGGTGCATACCTGTGGCGGATACATGGTTTATTCCAGTTATACATTTCAAACAGTTTTTCAATATCAACCCAATCAAATTTATTGGTGTACGGCCGACATTGGCTGGATCACGGGGCATTCGTATATCCTATACGGTCCGTTATCTAATGGAGCAACTACAATCATATTTGAAGGCGTGCCTTCGTGGCCAGACATGGGCAGGTTTTGGCAAGTGATCGAAAAACACAAAGTCAATATATTCTACACGGCTCCTACTGCCATCCGCTCTTTGCAACAAGCACCCCTTAGCTTTATTACCGATCATGATTTGTCCTCATTGCAGCTTCTAGGTTCCGTTGGCGAACCCATTAACGAAGAGGCATGGCACTGGTATCATGAAAATATCGGTAAGAATAATTGTCCAATCGTGGATACGTGGTGGCAAACAGAAACTGGGGGGATTATGATATCTCCTATTGCTGGTGTTACCCCATTAAAACCAGCCTTTGCCACATTGCCGCTACCAGGCATGCAACCTGCTGTGATGAGTGAAAAAGGTGAAGAGCTAATGGAAAATAATGTCGAAGGAAGGCTCACTATAAAATTTCCTTGGCCTTCCATTGCACGAACAATTTATGGAGATCATCAACGCTTTCGCGAAACTTATTTTTCCACCTTTGCGGGAAAATATTTTACAGGTGATGGCTGCAAGCGCGATCAAGATGGATATTACAGAATCACAGGAAGAGTAGATGATATTATTATTGTATCAGGCCATAATTTAGGAACAGCAGAAATTGAAAGTGCTATTGATGAGCATTCGGCTGTGTGCGAAACCGCAGTGGTTGGCTATCCTCACGATATAAAAGGCCAAGGTGTTTACGCCTTCGTAATTTGTTATGAAAAACCGCAGGAAGAAGAAAAGCTACGAAAAGAAATTAAAGATATTGTTTCGAAGATAATTGGCCCTATTGCCAAGCCCGATAAAATTCAATTTGTAAGTGGCCTACCCAAAACACGTTCGGGCAAAATAATGCGAAGAATTTTGCGCAAAGTAGCAGAGGGCGATATGGCTAACCTGGGGGATACTACTACTCTGCTTGACCCAACTGTTGTAGAAGCGATCAAAACGGGGGCATTATAAGCAAGCGCGGTAGGTTTTAGATATGCAACACAATTTTCGTGTTGGCTAAGGGTTACTTTCAGTTATTATTTAGATATTTAAGACTCTAAAGGCCAGCTTAAAGTAGTTGTGCTAGACCCAAACCCCGCCTATGAAACGAGATAAGCCTGCTTATTTTTTCTGGTTTACTAAACTAATTGTAGCCACTGGCATTCAGACAAAATGCATTTGCCTTTTATTATTTGTTCTGCTTTTTTCTTGCGTTGATGAAAAAGACTATAAACTTTCATCCGTTGATATTAATCCATCTGTAACAATACCGCTTACGTATGGTAGCGTTTCCATAAAGGATTTTCTAAGCGACAAAGATTCTGCCTACATAAAAACTGATAAGGACGGTTTGCTCAGTTTAGTGTATTCCCAGAACTTGTTATCGCAAGATATTCGTGATAAATTTAAAATTCCCAACACAACATCTACAAGCTCTATTGTCCTTGCAGCTGTTAATCTCCCCCAAGTGCCACAAGATGCAGTTTTAAATAATCTTTCTACCCTTGTCGATTTAAACTTAACGCCTGAACAATTAAGTGAAATAAGTTTTAAATCTGGTCAGTTGACCGTATCTACATCATTGACTCCCAACTCAAATGTGAATTATGAGATGACGGTTTCTCTCCCCGATTTCACATCAAAAACTACTAACCTGCCTTTAACGCTTACGGGCAAAGGAACGCTGCCCACCATACAACTTTCTAATTATATTGTAAAACTGAACAAGAATAAATTTACTGCTAATATTTCATTTGTATTGAAAAAAACATCCGGCCAGGTAAACATTGTTGCTGGTACAAAAGCTAATGTTCAATTATCTTTAACTGGGATGGACTTCAGCTACATCAAAGGTTTTTTTGGCGAACAAAGTGTGGCCATACCTTCAAGCTCAATAGACATAGGGGCTTATGGAAACTCTCTCAACAAGGCAACGCTTTCATTGGCGCAGCCGACTATAGGGCTGATTGTTTCCAATGATTATGGAGTGCCCGTAACCGTAGATTATAAAACCTTTGAAGCTCGCAAATCAAATGCAAGCCCGATCACGCTTACCCTAAATCCCGCCAATCCTGTGCTAATCAATGCACCTACAGTGCTCGGTTCATCAGCTATTACCAACATTGCTATTACCAATACCAATCAGATAATAAACTATGCCCCAACACAACTTTATTATCAGGCCACTGCCACGGTTAATAAAGGAGTTACCTCAGGTGCTAATTTCTTAGCAGATACCAGTAAGGTGCGGGTGAAGTTAAATGTAAACATTCCATTGTATGGCAAAGCCTCTGGTATATTGTTGGGCGATACGGTAGCCATTGATCTCAGTAGCGTTAATCAATCGCAGATTAGTGAGGCTACATTGAAAATAAAAATCACCAACGAGATGCCTTTGGATGGCAGCGTTCAGTTTTATTTAACGGATAGCAATTATGTAATCCAAGATCAACTTCTTGACACTTCACAAACATCATTTATTAAGGGCAGTACTGTAACTGCTTCAGGCGATTTACAAAAGGCTACTCTTTCTGAACAAACCATACCGATACTCAAAGAGAAGGTTAATAAAATATTTACTGCCAAGTATATTATCATTGCAGCCATTATGAGTACATCGAAAGATGCTAGTGGCAATGCAATAGATGTAAAATTTAGATCGCAATACAAAATGACTGTAGAGACAGGCATAGCAGCTAAACTTAACTTCAACATAAAACTATGAAGCTGCTACAAAAATCAATCGCCTGGTTAGTGGTTTCTCTTGCCACTCTTCCCGTGTACGCACAAATGGAAGGCACACTATATAGTATGAATAGTTTGCCTCAAGTGGTCATCAATAATCCAGCCTTTGTGCCTCGCTATAAAGTTACCGTAGGGTTTGCATCATCATTTGTTTTGGGTTATACCAATAACGGATTTTCCTACAATGATTTGATCACTAAAAAAAATGATAGTGTTAAAGTTGATTTATCAAAATTCGGCAATGCACTAACGGACAAGAACTACATTACTCAAACCACCCAAGTTGAGTTATTTAGATTGGGTATTAAAATAAAAGCATTGTACATCACGGCTAGTGTCACTGGTAAAGCCTATAACCGATCAATGCTTCCTAAAGATTTTTTATCATTAGTCATTAATGGGAACACACAGTTTGTTGGCACAACAGTAACTTTCTCTCCGCAAGTTGAGAGCCTATCCTATATTGAATCTGCATTGGGCGCCTCATATAAAGTAATGGATAAACTAACTGTGGGTGCTCGTTTCAAATACTTGAAAGGAATTAGCAACGTCACTACAGAAACTTCAAGTATATCTATCACAGTCGATGAAACTCAAATAACTGCCTCCGCAGATGCTTTAGCAAATACCTCTGGCATTTATGCGGCCACTCAAAGTGGTTTTGATTTTAATAAATCGTACAGCAATTACTTAAAGAACAATGGAGTAGCATTTGATATCGGTGCTAACTTAAAACTGACCGATAAGCTTTCTGTTGCAGCGAGTATTATTGACATTGGACAAATTTCATGGACAAACGATGTGTATCAATACTCATTGGACAAGACTAAAGCCACTTATACATTTCAGGGCATTGATGCGCAAAAATTGATAAAGGGTAATACCGATTTCACCGGAGGCATAGGTGACACACTTAAAAACCGGTTTAAATTTAAGGAGACGCAGGGTAGCTCGTACTCCACAATGCTACCTTCTAAAATCTATTTGAGCGGTAATTATGAATTGATTAAGAATTTAAATGTGGCGGCTGTTCTATACACCGAAACCTTCCGTGGCCGTGTAAATACTGGATGGACAGGTTCTATCAACAAACATTTTGGAAGTATCGCCAGTATGTCTCTTAGTTACACGATTGCGGAGCGGTCAGCCAATAATTTAGGAGCAGGCTTATCATTAAACTTTTCGCCATTTCAATTTTATCTAGTGGGTGATAATCTATTAAATGCACCTATATCGCTTATCTCATCCCAGAATCTGAACAACTATATCAATAACACAAAAACCTTCAGTTTGCGTGCAGGGTTAAATTTTGTTTTTGGTCGTGATAAAGGGGAGGTTGCCAGCACGGGTGGTCCAAAAGGGAAAAGCGGTAAGAAATATAACGAGTACAGAAAGCAAAATCAACGGAAGGCTCCTCCTAAAAAGAAATGATGTCATCAAAGAGTTATTCTTTCTTTGCATGAACGGTCTCCACAGCGGAAAACACATTCTGCTTAGCCATCAATTTTCTAATCATATTTAATGTGATCGTCTTCACGTCTTGATTACTGATGCCTTGTGAAGAGCACCAGTCGGTGGTAGCAGTATTGATAATGATCCCAGAAGTTTTTGATCGTTTGAAAACAACCCAGGTTGCATAACCTTCTTTCTCCAATCGAAAAACTTTATCGTAGCCAACAATCTCCATCTTATCAAAACCTAGCGCTTTGATATTCGCCATGGGATGGCCATCATGTGTAAAGCCAAGCACAGGAACTCCATCGGTTTCATCGCTTGGGAGCGGAAGTACATCCCCAATTTTTAATGCTGTTCCTTCAAGCAGAGGTGAGTGCGTTAGTATCTTAAATCCATCCCACCCTTTATCAGTCTTTCGGCCATAGCCTGCATTAGGAAACTCCACACCAATTGATTTGGTGATTGGGTAGTTTAACTTCGGTTCGTTCCAATTAATGGTCTTTAATTTTTTATTTACGATTGGATCATCGTCTTTTGATTTATAACAAATCATCTGAGTTTTCTCTTTGTTGTATCGCGCTTGCCACCACATAGTATTACCTGAAAGTACAATTACGTTTTTGCCTTCGTTCACAAACCGATCAAAATTCTTTCTGGCTTGCAATGTCCAGTACTCACTATGGCCAGTTATTATAAGCAACTCTGCATTGCCCCATGCGTTATAGTTATCCAAGTCAACATCTGCAATATAACCTACATCCTTGAAGGGTTGCGTTTCAAACCAACGAAGAAAAAGTTCGGCATGTTTGGGCAATCGCATAGGCCGAAGGAACGAGACTTTTTTAGCTGGCTTAAACTCCGATGAGTTGAAAGAATAGAGACTCTTTCCGCCACCATTGCAGTAGGCGTTTTCACGATTGGAGTTATACACTACAACAATATTAGGCTTGGCCATTTTTATGATGAGTGGAATTCTATCTTCCCATTGATAAACGCCACTCTTTAAATTAGGCACTTTAATTTTTAAAGATGGCTTGTACCCAAAGCCATTTTCCCAAGGTTTTTCATGCTGGGGTTCTTGTGAAAAAACATTGGCTTTGTAAGTAGCTACTTGCTTTCCTTGCAAATCAAAAAGTTTAAGATCATAATTATCCCGCTTCTCGCCTGCGTTTACAAAGAGAGTAAGAGAATCACCAGTGCTTACCGAAACTTTGCTGCAATAACCTTCTATGATTAGGTTTTCTTGATGTATGAAAGCGAATTGGAAAAGAAAAAGAAATACAGTGATATTCATCAAGTAAACAGAGACAAAAATATTTGTACTATTTTTTGAAATTTAAAATCACACGATCTATGATGTCGCAGCATTCATGAATCTGCTCTTCCGTAATTACTAAAGGTGGCGCAAGTCTTATTATATTTCCATGGGTAGGCTTGGCAAGCAAACCATTCTCGGCAAACTTCAAACAGATATTCCAAGCTGTTTCGCTTTCAGGCGAATCGTTAATTATAATGGCATTTAATAAACCTTTGCCTCTTACTAATTTTACAAGATTGGTTTTAGAGATCAAATTTTGCATCCGCTCACGAAAAATTATTCCAAGTCGATAGGCTTCTTCCGCTAACTTTTCATCCTTCACCACTTGCAAAGCAGCTATCACTACTGCCGCTGCCAAAGGATTTCCGCCAAACGTAGAACCATGTTCACCGGGCTTAATCACCAACATGATCTCGTCATCTGCCAGGACTAATGATATTGGCAGAACGCCACCAGACAAGGCTTTGCCAAGTATTAATAAATCAGGGCGAACATCTTCATAATCACTTGCCAGCATTTTTCCGGTACGTGCAATACCCGTTTGTATTTCGTCCATCATTAGCAACACCTTGTGTTGGCGACACAATTTCTCGGCTGCTTTCAAATAGCCATCCGCAGGCACATATACACCCGCTTCTCCTTGAATGGGCTCAATCCAGAGTGCACATACATTGGGATTTGCCAACGCCTTTTCAAGTGCTGGTACATTATCATACTCTACAATTTCAAAGCCTGGCATAAATGGCCCAAAACCATCTTGTGAAGAAGGATCAGTAGAGGCAGAAATAATGGTAGTAGTTCTTCCATGAAAATTCTTTTTAACGGCAACAATAACTGCTTGATTGGTTGGAATACCTTTCTTGGTGTAACCCCACTTGCGCGCAAGTTTTATAGCTGTTTCGTTAGCCTCAGCTCCACTGTTCATAAACAAAGCCTTCTCATAGCCAAAGAGTTCGCACACATATTTCTCAGCAACTCCCAGTTTATCATTATAAAAAGCGCGCGAAGTTAGCGTGAGCTCTTTTGCTTGCGTAATTAAAGCTTGGATTATCTGCGGATGACAATGGCCTTGGTTTACGGCACTATAAGCAGAAAGAAAATCGAAGTAACGTTTACCTTCAACATCCCATAAAAAAACACCTTCGCCTTTGTTCAACACAACAGGAAGCGGATGATAGTTATGTGCGCCAAATTTTTCTTCTAGTTCAATTGCTTGCAAGCTTGGAAGTATTTCCACCATAAAAATTCCATTAATAATTAGCTAACAAAGCTAGTGGAGTAATGGCAGGATTGAAAGGCTTTGAGTAGATAAAAATAAATTATGCCCCTATCTATTCTATTCCCATAAATTAAGATGACAAATGTTCTTACAAAAGGAATTTTATTAACTTCGACAATCTATTTCTCCTCAGTCCAAATAAATCGCAATAGCTATGTTTTATCATCGCCTTGGCAACATTCCGCATAAGCGCCACACACAATTTCGGCAGCCTGATGGAAGCCTATACAAAGAAGAGTTGGTAAGTTCTGAAGGTTTTTCAGGCATCTATTCCAACCTCTATCATATCAATGCACCAACACGCATCAAGGAAGTAAAAAGCCCAGTGCCGTATGGCCCAAAGAGAATTGAAAATTATGCATTGAGACAAACACATCTCAATACATCTAAAGTTGAAAGTACAGGCATTGATTATTTGAGCGCACGAAAAGTGTTGTTGATGAACAATGATTGCGCAATTTCTATTTGTTCTCCCTCGCAGCGCAAGATGGACTATTTCTATAAAAATGCTGAAGGCGATGAAGTAATTTATGTGCACGATGGCGCAGGGAAATTAATTTCTCAATTTGGCGCAATTGATATTAAGCAAGGTGACTATGTTGTAATACCTCGAACTGTAATTTATAAGTTAGAATTTGAAGAAGGCCCACTACGATTATTAATTATTGAAGGTAGCTCACCAGTTGAGACCGTTAAACGATACAGAAGTCAACTTGGACAATTGTTAGAACACTCGCCTTATTGTGAGCGCGATATTCGTCCTCCTCATGAATTAATAACAGATATAAGCAAGGGTGAGTTTTTAGTGAAGATTAAAAAGCAAGGCTTTCTGCATCAATACGTGTATGACTATTCACCTTTAGATCTTGTAGGGTGGGATGGCTTTTTATGGCCTTATGCATTTTCAATTCACGACTTTGAGCCGATTACGGGTCGCATTCATCAGCCACCGCCTGTGCATCAAACATTTCAGGCTCATAATTTTGTAATCTGTTCTTTTGTGCCACGTCTGTTCGATTACCATCCCCTATCAATTCCTGCTCCTTACAACCACAGTAATATTGATAGCGATGAAGTGCTCTATTATGCTGAAGGAAATTTTATGAGCCGCAAAGGTATCGATCGTGGGTCATTCACGTTGCACCCTGGTGGGCTGCCTCATGGGCCTCACCCTGGAACGGTTGAAAAAAGTATTGGTGCTAAGGAAACACATGAGCTCGCGGTGATGATTGATACCTTTCATCCACTCTGGCTTACAACGGATTCGTTGGAATTTATTGATTCTAATTACCCCATGAGTTGGACTGAGAACTAAACTAAATAAAGATTACAACCTAGGCATCCATGTTTTTCAATTACATATAACTTGCAACCGACAACTTTTATACATTACTAAACAAATCAGATGCAACACTTCAAACGATCCATGCAAGTCCGTTGGTCGGATATGGATGCTAACAGACACTTACGGCATTCTGCTTATTACGATTATGGTGCCGCTATGCGCATGATGGTGCTGAGCGAAGGTGGTCTTACCTTGGGCAAGCTTGAGGAATTAGAGATTGGCCCCATTCTCTTCCGCGAAGAAGCTATCTTTAAAAGAGAAATCAGGCTGGATGATGCTCTTACGTTAGATGTTGTTATGGTAAAATCAACTGCAGATTTTTCGCGTTGGAGTTTACGGCATCATTTTAATAAAGAAGACGGAACGCTAGCTGCTATTCTAAACATTGATGGAGCTTGGATGGATCTTGTAAAAAGAAAATTAGCAGTACCAAATGAACTTGTTCAGAATATATTTTCTGCGTTTCCTAAATCGGAAGATTACGAATTGATAGTAAAATCTAAATCATGATTTCATGAAAATTAGATTTGCGAGATGGCGTGACAAAGTCTAACTCAGTATCCAATTTTCAATTTGCTTGGGATAAAATTCATGTTCAAGTTGATGAACTTTAGCCGCTATATCTTCGGCAGTATCTGCTTGATCAATGCTACAAATCTTTTGTAACAACACTTTTCCATCATCATATTTTTCGTTTACGAGATGTATCGTAATACCTGTTTGCTTTTCATTGTTAGCTTTCACTGCTTCATGTACATTCATTCCATACATTCCTTTTCCCCCATACGATGGCAGCAAGGCAGGATGAATATTGATTATTCTATTTGGATATGCTGCCACCAAATACTTTGGTACCAACCACATAAAGCCCGCTAATACTATATGAGTTATATGATGTTCCTTCAGTCTATTTACAATGAAGGATGAATCTTTAAATTCTTCTTTAGTAAAGAATAGCGAAGACACATTGTGCTTTATAGCTCTTTCTAAAACATAAGCTTGTTGATTGTTGGAGGCAATAAAAGCGACCTTAATGCTAGCGTGGCTTTTGAAATGGTTTAGTATAGCTTCTGCATTAGTTCCATTCCCTGAAGCGAATATCGCGATACGAAAAACCTTACTCATAAATCTAACTATTTATTGATTAACAAAAACCATACTGAGTATGCCCAGCAATAAAATCACTTTACACAGCCTACTCAATAGTTTAAAATCTTTTACCATATCTGCACGAATCAATAGTATCAGCAATATTCCCAATGGTATAAACAGAAATGCTATAAAATAATAAAGTGGTAGTTTAATAAAGAAATGATTTAATACTATTACTAAAATACCGAAGACAATCGTCAAGAAGTAAATGAAGAATTTTGTTTTTCGTAAACCCCAAACTATTGGCAAAGTTTGGCAACCAAAAGAACTGTCACCTTTCAAATCTTCCATGTCCTTTATAATCTCACGTAAGAGTGTCATGAAAAAAGAAAACAGTGAATATACTGTCACGAGATAACTTTCTACACCGTACAAAACATTGACAAGTTCAATAGAAAGTCCAATCAAAAGTGCCACAGCAAAGTTGCCGATAAAGGGTTGGCGTTTCAGACTGTTAGAATACCACCATAATAAAAATGACGTAGAAAAAATGATAGCTCCTACTTTCCAATTCAATAAAAAGGCAATGAACACGCCCGACATGGATAAAAGTGTATGCAAAAATAACGCTACCCTTCGTGGTATTTTCTTTCCGATTACTACGCGCTCGGGTTTGTTGATCAGATCAATTTTTATGTCGTAATAATCGTTGATAATATAACCTGCAGCAGCAATAAGTAGCGTAGCCATTACAAGAAGAAACAGATGCCAATCAAAAAAATTGTTTCTGTCCAGCAGGAAGCATGCCGTAAAGTACTGCGCAAGCCCAATGATTATGAGGTTGCCAAACCTAGTTAGGCGCAACAATGCTGAGAACGATGCATACTGTAAAGCCATACCCAAAGGTAAGGCTTCGTGGTAAAGCCACAAGTTATAAACTCCCCAAAAGATTTTTAGCTGTTACAATACTTTTGGGGAATTCAACAATTTTTAAAATCTAAATGCAACCATACCCAAATAATTTCTACCCGCTTGAGGATAGTAATAGTTTTGGCGAGTTTCTGCTCCCCCACCTAAATAACCGTACGTGTAGCCATTCGATGAATATTTTACATCCAACACATTGTTCAACAAAAATGAGAAAGAAATTTCGCGCATATGCTTTGGATGAATTGAATAAATAAGACGAAAGTCATTAATAAAATAGCCGTCAATCTTGCGCGTTTCATTGGAGCTATTATCTAAATATTGTTGACCAACATATTTTGAAAGCCATGTGGCATCCAATCCTTTCACAATAGTGTAAGTCAATGAAGAGCCGCTAATTAGGTTAGGTGAAAAAGAAATATCGGTATTCTGATAGCTCCGCTCCACAGCATTATACTCGTCATAGTTTACACCATAATCATAAACCACTTCAGTAAAGTTCTTAATCTTGTTAGCACTGAAAGTAGCATTAGCACCCCAAGTTAGTTTTTTAAAAAGCCTTGTCGCTCCTTCCAATTCAATACCCTCGCGATAGCTATTGTCCACGTTAGTGCGGATAGAAGCTCCAACATCATTGAGTTTTCCAGTAAGCACTAGCTGATTGGTATAATCCATCAAGTAGTAATTAACATTAAACATCGAAGTACTATTTTTCCATTTCCATCCTACCTCAATGTTATGCAATGATTCCGGTTTGGCAAGCTGACCAGCAGGTGCGCTTACAAAATCATCTCGTGATGGCTCGCGATTGGCAACACTGTAGGAAGCATAGAAAAAATCATTAGATGAACGAGTATAGTTCAATCCAAATTTTGGATTGAAGAAATTATAGTTGGATCCCACATTGAAATCACCAGTTTCTTTTCCATTGGCATGAAACGAGACAGCACGATACTGAAGATCCAAAAATCCATTCAATTTTTCCGTGAGTTGATAATTCGTTTTCCAAAAGACATTGAAGTCATTTTTCTTCCCTGTATTAAAATAATATTGATATGGGTTGATAATGCCTGTGCCCGAAATTACTTCACCAAAGTGATCGCCAATATAATTGTTCCAACCTCCACCAAGAAGCGATGAAACTTTCTCCTCTTCATACTTTACAGAATAGGTAATACCGTAGAAATCGTTTTTCAACCACAGCCTTCTCACCAAATCGCTAGAAGTAACTTGTTGTCCGTTTACCACCACGTTATTTAATCCATACTTGTCATACGATTGATCATATTTGAATTCCTCATAATATCCTTGGCCATGCGTATAATGCAATGCAGCATTTGCAGAAAAGGAAGAATTGAATTGATGCGAGTAATGCAACTGATAATGATTTTGACTATAATTATCAACTTGATTTTTATAAGTGTAAGTATTAAACGTTCGGCTATTAGAATTCAATAAATTATTTGTTTGATCCTGATTCCATCCTTCGGCAGCAGCCGTTTCTAGCATTGCATTCGTATCATTATTCAAGCGCGATTGAGGTACACCATACCAGCTTTGATAGGTAACTTCATTGCCACCAAACACAATTGCCTTTAGAATAGATTTCTTTCCATAGTAGCTGGCAGCAGTGTAGTAGGACTTTAAATTGGAAGTTGCACGATCAATAAATCCATCGGACTGAATCAAAGACAGGCGGCCATCGAAAGTGAATTTATTATTGATAAGGCCCGAACCAAAGCCCAGCGTATGCCTATGCGTGTTGAAAGAGCCATAGGTATTAATAACATCAGCATACGCTTTGTCATTGCGTGAAGCTGTTTGCAAATTGATGGAAGCACCGAATGCACCAGCGCCATTGGTTGAAGTGCCAGCCCCTCGTTGAATCTGAATACTTTGTGTAGACGATGAAACATCTGGAATATCTACCCAATAAGTTCCCTGCGATTCGCTATCGTTGTAAGGAATTCCATTAATGGTAACGTTAATGCGAGTGGCATCGCTTCCGCGGATACGTACGCCTGTGTACCCAACGCCTGCGCCAGCATCAGAAGTAGTAACAACAGAAGGTGTCCAGTTCAACAGCATCGGCAAGTCTTGGCCAAAGTTTTGTTTTTGGATTGCTGATTTATCTAATGTTGTAAAAGTTGTAGGGCTCTTTTCCGTTGCACGAGTGGCTGTTACCACCACCTCATCCGTTATCTGTGCGGTTTCTTCTAGCTGTATGTCAATCGCTGTCGATCCATTAACATTAACTACTACTTTCTTTTCTGAATAACCAATAAAAGATGCACGAAGTGTTATTAAACTAGAAGGCAAATCCTTCAGTTCATAATAACCATCTGCACTACTTGATGCAATTTTTTGTGTTCCATCAATTTTGATGTACGCACCTACCAATGCTTCGTTTGTCTTTGCATCACGCACCTTACCAGAAAGCGTGAACTGCGCGCGCGCGCACAGCGACATCGTGACCAACGCCACAATCATTTTTACATTTAACATTTTTTTAAAATAATTTAAACCCGCTGGCACATCGGGGAACGTACCATGCTTACAGTTTAATTTTTGCCTCCCTTCGTCCGCATTACCGGCATCAGGTTCTATGGGTATAATCTCAGCCCGTGTTTTTGGCACCCCTGCCCTAGACTTTTCTAGTGCGTTGCAAATGTAAGAGAATTAATTTAAAATGGGCATTTATAAGAAAGTGGCATCTAACTAATTACTATTTTTACTTTATGCAAAAAGCAACTGTAAGTGGAAAGGAGTTTGAGATAATCTCCAACGATCAAGGTTTTGTTGTGAATGGAAAATCTATTGAGTGGGATCTGGTGAAAATCTCTGATGGCTACTTTCATATTCTCCATCAACATAAAAGTTATAAGGCGGAAATTGTTAAACATGATTCTTCTACCAAAACATTTGTTATTAAAATCAATGGCCATACTTATTCCGTTGGATTAAAAGATCAATTTGATTTACTGTTGGAGAAGATGGGAATGAGTGCCGCTGCATCCACTAAAATCAATTCCATTAAAGCACCCATGCCAGGATTGATTATTGATTTAAAAGTGAAGACTGGTGACGTGGTAAAAGCAGGTGATCAGCTTTTAATTTTGGAAGCTATGAAAATGGAAAATATTTTAAAGGCACCCGGTGAAGGCACCGTAAAAAATGTGAAGGTAAAGAAAGGGGATAGTGTTGAGAAGGGACAGGTGTTGGTAGAGTTTTAGTCGAAAGCAATCGGTTAATAGTCAATTGCAGGTTACCTAATCTTAAAGATTTGTTTCATCATAAAGCTGTTGAATAGAAACAGGGAGCGAAAGGCTTTCGATCATTATAGAATCTGCCAGATTAACTGTTTCCGAAAGTATCCAAGAATTATCATTTGGATTTTTTACGTGTTTTAACAGGCGATGCTCAAATGATGAAATTGCCCAAAACTCTTTTAGCGAGGGAATAGAACGATAGAGCATGAATTTTTTACCAGTATCATAATCAGCAGTGGAAGGTGAAAGAACCTCGGCAATAAAAACGGGGTTTAGAAGTGTATCAAATTCGTTATCCAAAAACTCTTCTTTGCCACACGTTACTAAAATATCAGGATAGGTGTAAAGTGTGGTGAGCGGAATGTGCAACCGCATATCGTTTGCATAAGGCCTGCACCCCTTTCCTGATAACTTAACGGCAAGTAACTTTGTTAGATTTACTACAATCACATTGTGGGCTCTCGAAGCTCCAGCCATGGCAAAGGCCTCACCTTTATAAAATTCACTTTTATAAGAAGCGTTGCGCTCGGTAGCGAGGTATTCTTTTTCGCTAATCAGTTTTTTCTCTACGGCTGACATACATTAGCTATTTTATGATAACAAATATAGCAAGAAGTGTACAGTGGGCGAAGTGATTAGTGTGCAGACTGGAAAATCCTCCAAAAGTTTACAAGTAAATCTAGGCGATCCTTTTGGCAACTTTTGTCTGAGAAACTCCAAGCGAGTTCGGGAGCGGCAAGGATAGAAACGGAAAGCCCGAAGTGGGTTGGTTTGTGTGCGGACGGACTTGAAGTGGAGAGCCTGGTGCCCTCCGCCTCGGGGGCAGCCGCCCAAGTTATTATCAAAAGAAATCCACAAAAAAAATTAATCTTAACTTAACAACATTGAATCCTGATCTATATTTACGGGATTTTAACCATCACAAACTCGCCATGAAGTACAAACGCATACTCCTCAAACTTAGCGGTGAAGCGCTGACGGGCTCAAAACATAGCAATATTGACCCTGCGGTGCTGGAGCAATATTCTGCCGAAATAAAGAAATTGGTGGAGAAAAAAGTTGAGCTCGCTATTGTAATTGGTGGCGGCAATATTTTTAGAGGTGGGCAGGCTGAGGCATTGGGTATTGATCGTGTGCAAGGCGATTACATGGGCATGTTGGCAACTGTTATAAATGCTATGGCGTTGCAGAGTGCACTTGAGCGACACGGAATGTATACGCGCTTGATGTCGGGAATAAAAATGGAACAAGTATGTGAACCATTTATAAGAAGAAGAGCCATTAGGCATTTGGAAAAAGGACGGATTGTGATTTTTGGCGCGGGCATTGGTAACCCTTACTTCACTACCGATTCAACCGCGAGCTTACGTGCCATTGAAGTGCAAGCAGAAGTAGTATTGAAGGGCACTCGTGTGGATGGCGTGTACACTAAAGATCCTGAGAAATTTCCTGATGCGGTAAAGTATAAAACGCTTTCTTTTCAGGAAGCGTATGAAAAGAATTTGAACATCATGGATATGACAGCCTTTACTTTATGTCAGGAGAATAAATTACCTATTATTGTTTTTGATATGAATACAAAAGGCAACTTGTTAAAGATTGCCCAGGGTGAAGAGGCTGGCACTTTGATTAGTTAAAAAGTATTGTTTTATATAAAGATTAAAATCAGTAATTCGTACCTGAAATAGTTACAGTTATGGAAGAAATAGAGTTGTACCTTGAAGATGCAAAAGAGCAGATGAATAAATCGCTCAGCCATGTAAGTCATGAGATATCCAAGATAAGAGCGGGCAAAGCCAACCCCTCCATGCTTGATGGCATTATGGTATCTTATTATGGAGCCTTGACTCCTCTCAGCCAAGTGTCATCTATGAACACGCCCGATGCGCGAACCATTTTTATTAAGCCGTGGGAAAAAGGATTGATCCAAGAAATTGAAAAAGCGATACTCAATGCCAATCTTGGGTTGAACCCACAGAATGACGGTCAGCAAGTGATTATTAACATACCCATGCTTACTGAGGAGCGTAGAAAAATATTGGTAAAGCAAGTAGGTGCCGAATGTGAACATGGCAAAGTAAGCATTCGCACCATCCGCAAAGACACGAATGAATCCATAAAAAAAATAAAAGGCGCGCCAGAAGACGATGTAAAAACATCGGAAGTTGAAGTGCAAAAACTTACGGATGAATTTATCGGCAAGATTGATGCCTTGATGAAGAAAAAAGAGATTGAGATAATGACTGTTTAAATTAGTTCAAAGTTGTTAGTCGAAAGTACTAAGCAAGTTTGGATAGCAATCATGTTTATCAACAAAATCATTTAATCACAGCTATGTATCCAGTTCTCTTCAACATCGGACCTATTACGATTTATAGCTATGGTTTTTTAATTGCCATTGGAGCAGTGGTTGGGTTTACGTATTTATATTTTCAGTCGAAGAAGCTTTATAATCTTACGTTCGATCAATGCAATACACTATTCATTTACTTAGTGATTGCGGGCGTTGTGGGCGGTAAGTTCTTTATGATTTTTGAAGACCCTTCGTACTATCTTTCTAAGCCAGGAAAATTATTATCGGGCAGTGGTTTTGTTTTCTACGGCTCGTTGATTTTCGCCATCCCAACCATGCTCTGGTTCTTTAAGAAGAATAAACTATCAACTTGGGGTATGCTTGACATTATGGGGCCAACAGCTTGCATTGCTCATGGCTTTGGCAGGATTGGTTGTTTCCTTGCGGGATGTTGCTACGGCAAACCCACGGATAGCATCTTTGGAGTAACGTATGTTGATGCTGCTTGCCAAGCCGAACCACTCAATACGCCTTTGCATCCAACACAATTGTATGAAGCTGGCTTTCTATTTTTGATTTTCATATTCCTGTCAATCATGAAAAACAGAAAACAATTTGATGGTCAGTTGTTCCTAATTTACTTAATACTTTATGCAGTAGGCCGAGGTGTATTAGAATTATACCGTGCCGACTTGGAAAGGGGTTTTGTTATAAAAGATATCATTTCCAATTCGCAGTTTATTTCATTGCTCATTATTAGCATTGCGCTGTATTTCTATTTAAAGTTGAAAAGAAAGGCTATCTCAGCAAGTCGTTAAATTATTCTTACCTTTTTGTAATTTATTGGCATGATTATCGTGTTTGTTTAAGACGAACGGATTACGTAGTTATTTAGCTTTACCTTTGATGCCACGCTTAGTTTTTTTGCTTTCAATTATCTCATTTTCGGCTTTAGGCCAGAAGGTTACAATTAGCGGAAGAGTTGTTGATGATTTAAAGAAAGATCCCCTTCCTTTTGTTAGTGTCTATTTTAACAACTCAACTTTAGGAGCCACCACCGATGTAAATGGTAATTACAAAATAATTGGTGTTCCGATAAACCAAACAGAATTAATCAGTTCCTCCATAGGATATGAGATAAATCGGATAATTATAAACTTACTAGACGGGAAAAATAAAGTAGTGGATTTCAAAATGAAACCCGCTGAGAACTTACTTTCAGAGATAACAGTAAGCGACACCAAAAAGCAAAACAATGAGTTGGATGCCTTCGAAAAAATATTTATTGGCACTAGCCCCAACGCATTAGAGACTGAAATTGTAAACCCAGAAGTTCTAAGCTTTTCCGGAAATCCCTTTGTGCAAAGTCTGGCACACAAAAAGGATAAACTCTCAAGTTTTGAAGCTTTTGCCAGAGAGCCAATCGTAATCATTAATAAAGCACTTGGGTATAAATTAACTCTAATTTTAAAAAAGTTCTTTGCGAATTCAGAAGGCCATCAAATTTTAGTAATTACGCGTTTTGATACACTTGCAGTTAAGAATAGCCGCGAACGAATCAAGTGGAAACACAACAGAATTGACACTTACAAAGGTTCTCGAGAGCATTTATTTTCTTCCATTATTGCGGGTCGTTATAACGAGGAAGGGTTTAGGATTTATAGTGGAAAGGAAAGTCTTTCCTCATTAATTAAAAATGGTTTTTTCCTTAATGAACCTGAACAGGCAAAAAAGGAAAACATTTTTCTCGATTCGACTAATCATGACTATAAAATCCTTCGTCATGGAATTTATCAAATAGCCTATGTGAATAAAGTGCTTCCTAAAAAAAGAAGGATCAATCCCCTATATCCATATCCTGTTTCGTGGCTTGAAATTCGAGATCCTTACCTAACAATTTCTTCTTCGAGAATAGCAAATGGGAAATTTAACCCGATGGGTTACCTCGCCACACTCAGAATTGCTGATCTATTGCCAACCAATTTTGAACCCGCGGAAGAAGAGGCCAGCCTATTGTTAGCAACACGAAGCGAGCTTACTTCTATTCAAGGAACGGTGATGGATGAAAAAGGTAATCCATTAGAGGGAGCAGAAGTATTTATAAACAACGGGCTAACCCACACTACCACCAATATGTGGGGCCAGTTTGAATTAGTCAATTTATATCCTGGAAAATATCCCATTGGCTTTGCTTATGGCAATAAGCAAGAGCAGCTGAAAATTGTTGAGACTTCATCTGAAAAAAAAGAGAAGGTTATTGTTTATTTAAAAGATCAGCAAAACAATACAGTAATAAAGCGTGACAATAGCTTCATCAATGCTGGAGACGCATTCATTACTGCTGTAAAGCAAAATAGATCTCCTTTAACAACAGGGCTCTATAACCTGACCAATCCACATGCTTTTAAGGAAACTCCAAATAGAAATTCATTTAGTGTCACAACCCCACTGCAAATTGAAAATAAAAGGCTTGGCTATAGATGGAAATATTATGTAGGAGGTGCTACAGTCGAAGTTAAAAAAGGAAAGGGAAGTCTTATCACAACAGGTTTAGTAAAAATGGATACACTGAAACCTAAAAACGCAGCCATCAGTGAACAAAGGAATTTGGAACAGAATGAAGAATATTTAGGTTCATGGAATCATTTCGTTGCATCATTGCTAAGTGGGAATTTAAAAAGAGAAGGGTTTGTAGCTTATGCTCTTCAAGGGAATTTACCATCGAGACCTAAACCAAGATTTAAAAAATTGCTCCGCAAAGAGCTTCAGGAAATTGAAGCCGATTCGCTTCTTTTAGTTGATTCCGGAAAGTATTATCTGAAAATAAAAAAAGGGTTGGAGATTCATTTTCTATTCAAAAGACCTTTTGAAAGATTTTACTTAGGATGCCACAATCAAATAATGAGGCTCAAATCCAATCTTTCGCAAGTAACAATTACTCCCACTGGCATATTCAATCCCGAAGAAATCACGATTACTGGCATTCGGAAAGAAATATTGACAAGCGTTCCTGTTGATTATGAAAATCCGCGAGAGAAAACTACTGATCCTAAGGTTTTACTATTTGTAAAGAATGAGAGCCTAAAAGCGGTTAAAGGCATGCTCGAAAAAACTTATATACAAACAGATAAGCCTTATTATTATCCAGGAGATACGCTGTGGATGAAGGCCTTTATGCGGTATGCCAGCACTACTTTGGCAGATTCACTTAGCCATGTTTTATATGTTGAGTTGCTAGGCCCTGAAGGAAAGACTGTTGATAACCGAGTGTTAAAAATAAATGATTCGGAAACACATGGTGATTTGATTATACCGTCAAACCTCGCGGCTGGAGATTACACGCTACGGGCTTATACTCAATGGATGCTGAACTTTAATGAAGTTTTCGTGAGGCCGTTGCCCATTTTATCGAACAACACTTTTGTAGCACCTCAGCCGATCGATACTATTACTTATTGCTCATCACCCATGAAGATTATCATGAACAGATCTAAAAAAGAGTTTCATGAAGGCGAGACCATATCCCTTGACATTGCAATTACCAAAGGAGACATGCCTCAGCAAGCCTCACTCTCCATCGCGATAACTGACGAAAGTGCGGTAAGCCATATTATAGGAAGCCCAACAATCAAGATGTTAAGCCAACCATTTAAAGCAGACGCTTTAAATTTCTTTAGGATTACCCATCCTGTAGAAAAAGGAATTACCATCTCTGGTAAAATTATGGATCAAACTCCACTGTTTTACCAACCACACGCTGGTGTTAAAGAACCTGAAAAATTTGCTGTTACAAATGAAGGCCCATATACTCTAACAACACTATTGCCATCAAAAAGCATTAGCAAAATTTATACTTTAAAAGAAAAAGAATTTCGGATAACGTTAGACTTTACCGATACCACTAAAGCCATTCTAAAATGTATCAACAAGAAGGATGAAAAAGTAAGTCTAGAACTGAACGAAATTGAACCACTAAAAAATACACTACTTGCTCAGCCCCTTTCTTACAGAATTATAGAAGGCAACTTAGCCATAAACAATACAATTACTAAAATTAGAAATGCGAGCTTGCTAAATGAAGTAACGGTGAGGGCAAAAAGAATTTACCCACCTGGCGTGGTAGCGTCAACCATTACTTCGAGAAAATTCGGAATGATGCATAAATTGTTTGAAGGTAAAACTTTAGCTGATTTACGACAACACGGAAACTTGCGTGCTTTCTTGCAAAGTATGGTCGATTTTGCGGGGACTCAACAGGCTATTTTAAACGCAGATTTTGCACCGACATCAGCAACGATCAATGATTTGTCAGCACTAAGTGCTGTTCAAACATTTAATGCCACAGCACAGGATAAGAAGTCAAACTCATCAAGCGCAACTTCAAGTGGAGCGAACCAGCCACCAGGCAATCAAATAGCAAATGGCTCAATCGATCAACCAAGTTCACTCTTATATAACATAAGGACGCCACCACCAGGAGCAAGAATCTATTCCTTTTACTTGGATGGCTTCCCACTTGATCTTCAATATTTTTCTACTATACCAGCACGTAATATCAGCAGAATTGAAACGTATCTGTTAACCCGGAATAGCGGTGTAATCAGTATTTATACAGACGAGCTTTTCCCTTGGGGCGAACAAAATTATCAATTTAAAATACGAGGCTTTGATACACCTCACACCTTTAAAACTCAGAATCCCTTGACAGCGCTAACCGATTATCGAGCAACGATTTATTGGAATCCCACTTTAATTATTAATGAAAGTGGTAAGACTTCCGTTAGTTTTAATAGTACCAATGGCGCGGGGAAATACTTAATAACTATTGAGGGTATTACAAAAGAAGGAGATGCATTTAGATGTGTGAAAGAGATTGAGGTTAAAGATTGAGATGAATAATCAGAAAAAGCACTTAACTTCGATTTCTCAAAAATTCGGAAATGGAAAATGAAAACTTCGTTCAATCGCTAAAGCGGAAATCCAAAAGAGCGTTTCGTATTTTTATAGGCGTGTTAGCCGTTGTGCTTATTGCTCTCTTTCTGTTTTATAACTATGCAGTATATGATGAAGGTGTACGCGCTGGTGTTGTTGTGCGCATCAGCAAAAAGGGGGTTATTTTTAAAACGTATGAAGGCCAACTTAACTTGGAAAGTTTTGGGGCATTGCGAGGCACCAATCCAATAGCAAGTACTTTTGATTTTTCTGTGCAAGGCAATGACGAACAAGTGATAAAAGATTTAGAAGCAGCTTCACTTTCTGGGGAGCGCGTGAATTTGAAATACATTAAACGCTATGGTGCATTTGCTTGGCGTGGCGAAACCCAATATTACGTGATAGCTGTAGAACGATCAGCCAAGCAATGAAGTCATCAAAACAAATTGCTGTTTATGGCTCTTATGGCTATACTGGTAATTTAATTGTTGACTTATGTCGATCCAAAAATTTAGAGGTTGTACTAGCTGGGCGCAACGAAGAATCTTTAAAGAAACAAAGTGAAAAGACAGGTTATCCTTATCAAGTTGTAGAAAGCAACGACCTTGAAGGCTTAAAGAAATTACTAACTCCAGTCGCAGTTGTTATTCATTGTGGTGGCCCATTTCGCTATACTGCCGAAACAATGGCTAAAGCATGTTTGGCAACACAAACACATTACACAGACATTACTGGAGAGTATCAAGTATTTGAATCTCTTTCAAAATTAGATGATCGCGCAAAGCAATTGAATATTATGATTATGCCCGGCACTGGCTTCGATGTTGTGCCGTCTGATTGTTTAGCCGTGCATCTTAAAAATAGATTGCCTTCGGCCACACATCTCCAACTGGCTTTCACCATGAGCAAGGGTGGGCTCTCGCGAGGCACTTCCAAAAGTATGGCGGAAGGCCTAGGTGATGGTGGACTTATCCGTAAAGATGGTCAACTGACTTATTGTGCTTTAGGTTCTAAAATATTGAATATTGATTTTGGATCATTCCAAACAAAAACATTATGTATACCATGGGGAGATATTTCTACAGCTTGGAGAAGCACAGGAATTCCTAATATTGAAGTTTATACTGGAGCATCAGAGAGCATGATTGCCAATGCAAAACGGAGCAATTATTTTAATTGGTTACTAAAAATGCGTTGGGTAAAAAATTACATGCTCAAAGCGATTGATAAAAAACCAGCCGGCCCTAGCGATGAAAAACGCGAAACTGGTAGAAGTTTTCTTTGGGGAAAAGTTTGGGACGCAAGCGGTAAAGAATGTATCAGTAGATTAGAAACTTTGAGTGGCTATTCGTTAACCGCTCATACTTCAGTATTAATTGCAGAAAAAATTCTTGCCGGGAATTTTAAAGCCGGATATCAAACTCCTGCAATGGCCTATGGAGCAGAATTGATTTTGGAAGTTGAGACTACCAAAATAGTTGATCTTTAACGCGCATTAACCTTTATCACCGATTTTCATCAAAAGATCCATCCTTGAAATATTCAAATGTCATTTGAATATTTCAAGGACAACGGTATCTTTGTTGTATGATTACCAGAGCCTTAGAAAAAACCATGTTGCGCACGTTGAGCGGCTTTCCAGCCATTGTTTTACTGGGGCCGCGTCAAGTGGGCAAGACCACACTGGCAAAACAACTCACTGGTAAACTCAAAAAGAAAGTTCACTATTTAGATCTAGAACGGCCTAGCACATTGGCTCTTATCACTCGTGAACCAGAAGATTTTCTTTTGTCGTATGTCAATGATTGTGTGATTATTGATGAAGTTCAACGATTGCCTTCGCTGTTTCCCTTACTTCGCTCTTTGATTGACGAAAATAAAAAGCCTGCTCGATTTGTTATTACAGGTTCTGCTTCACCCGATTTATTAAAAGGAGCATCAGAAAGTTTGGCAGGTAGAGTAGTGTATCATTATTTAAATCCCATTGGGTTACACGAGCTACCGGAAACGATAAGCCTCAAATTACATTGGCTTCGTGGGGGTTTTCCCGTTCCACTTACCATGCGCTCAAACGCATTGCGAAAAGATTGGATGGACTCCTTCATCACAACCTACATTGAAAAAGATTTACCCTTTTTGTTTGATGTAAAATTCTCACCCATCACCATGCGAAAGCTATGGCAAATGCTGGCGCATGTACACGGCACCATTTTGAATGCTGAAAATCTCGGCAATTCTCTTGATATAACAGGCACAACATTGAAACGTTACCTTGATTTTTTAGAAGCGGCTTTTATCATTAAACGCTTGCCACCCTACTTTAATAATTTAGGCAAACGCCTTGTGAAGGCTCCTAAAGTTTATATCAACGACTCCGGGATTTTACATTTTCTTCTCAACCTTAATACGGAAAACGAATTGATAAATCATCCAGGACTAGGGGCATCTTGGGAAGGATATGTGATCAGTCAAATTATGTATGCCAAGGAAACCAGGTTGGATGGATTGTATTATCGCACCCATGCAGGTGCCGAGTGCGACCTAGTACTTTGCCGAGGGCATATAGTAAAGGCTGCTATTGAGATAAAATATGGCAACTCGCCTGCTATCACAAAGGGTTTCCATCAATCAATCGTTGATTTGCAATCAAAAAACAATTTTATCATCACACCTTTAGAAACCGACATTCTCTCGAAAGATGGTATAAGAAGAGTGGGGTTGAAAACATTTATTGATAAGTATCTAATCAATTTAAAGTAAGCCCTAGTCGGGTTAAAATCTTTTCTGACCCTAGTCAACAGGAAATGTAAGCGTTTTACATTATCAAGCACTAAGGATTGAATTCAAATATGAAACACCCAGTCTTTGTATTGTGTGTCTGAGGGGTTGAAGTCTTCACGTTTTTGAAAATGCTTGTCGAGAATTTCTACTTCAATTATTCTATCGAGTTGTAAGTTTCTGTATCCTTCCTTTCCTCCTGCTTTTGTAAAGCCAGAAGCTTGCCAACATACCAACACAATCTGGTTCCGTGAGCTTTGGCAAATTCCGTAAGGATAAATAAGTCTTGGCAAAGGTTCTGCTTCCAATAAAATTCTACATGCCCTCATGTCTTGCGAAGCAGTAAAAAACTGATTGGTTACTTCTTCTATCTTCACGAAAATATTTTTTACAAGGTTTAATGACGAAAGATTACAGACTTCTCAATTTTGCTAACAAGTTTCCCGAAAGGCTTTAACTGAATGTTCTTACTTATTAAAAAATCTTCAAATTCCTCTTGTCTATCGGGGTCAACTGAGACTAACAATCCACCGCTGGTCTGAGGGTCAGCCAAAATTAATCGCTGTATATCATTAAGCTCTCCTATCTTACTTCCATAACTATCCCAGTTGCGCTGTGTGCCTCCTGGAGTTGATTTCTGTTGAAGATACTCTTCTAGAAAATCAAACATGGGTACTTTATCAAAATCAATTTCAGCAGAGAGGCCACTGCCTTCACATACTTCTGTGAGATGGCCTAATAATCCAAAACCAGTAACATCGGTCATCGCATTCACGTAAAGCAACTTGCCAAAGTCAGCACCCAGCTTGTTTAATGTTAGCATGGTATCGACAGCTATTTTCAAATGAGTATCTTTTACAATTCCTTTCTTTTGTGCTGTGGTAATTATACCAATTCCTAACGGCTTGGTGAGATAGAGTAGCGATTCTTCTTTCGCAGTATCATTTCTTTTAAGATGCTCTTTTCTTAATTTGCCAGTAACAGCAAGGCCAAACACGGGCTCGGGGCAATCAATGCTGTGGCCGCCTGCCAAGGGTATACCAGCTTCGGCACAAATTTTTCGGCTACCTTCTAAAACTTCCTTAGCAATTTCTGCGGGAATTTTATTGATAGGCCAACCAAGTATAGCAATTGCCATAATAGGTTCGCCACCCATGGCATACACATCGCTGATGGCATTGACTGATGCTATTGATCCAAACGTAAAGGCATCATCTACAATGGGCATAAAAAAATCGGTAGTACTTACAATACAAGTACCGTCACCTAGATCAAATACTGCAGCATCATCTTTCGATTCATTGCCAACTAACAGTTGAGGAAATATTGATTTTGGTAAATCCGAATGCAGCATGGTGTCCAAAACAGCAGGAGAAATTTTACAGCCGCATCCAGCACCGTGAGAATATTGAGTTAGTTTTATTTCAAGCATACATTATAAAGTAATTAATTCGCTAGCAAAATCAGAAGAACTCATTCCATCCCATTCAAGTTTCAGTCTAATTCTATCCTTCTTTTTATCCAAGCTTCCAAGATAATATTTGTCGTAGTAAGTTAAGAGAATATCTATAGTAGAGGCCATATCACCTGTCGATAGACTTTCTTTAGCGGCCTTTAAATGTTGCCCCCCAAGTCGTTTGGCAATTTTATCCATAGCCAATGAAAATTCATTTCTATCAGCAATGCCATATTCATTTACCAAACGTGAAATGCGTATGTCTTTGCTCACATCCATTTGAACAAGCGGACTTGCTTGCATCTGTTTCCAGAAATCTATTGGTAGTGAATTTTTTCCTATCGTGATAGATTCATCTTCTACCCAAATACGTTTCGATAGATCAAGTTTTAAAATCTCTTCAAATAAATTATTTTGAAATTGCTCGGTAGTGGGTTGAGGTGGCATCATCAACGCTCCAAACGCTGAACCTTTATGATTTGCTAGTTTTTCCAAATCCAAGATCTGCTCATTCTGTTTTTTTAGTGCTTGAAGAACTTCACTTTTGCCACTGCCTGTGCAGCCAGAAAGTATTGCTAATTGAAGTGGTTTTTGAAAGGATAATAATGCTTGCTGTCTGTAAGCTTTGTAGCCGCCTTGCAATGTCTGCGAACGAATTCTGGCCATGGCAACAAACTGAGAAAAATTATTGGAGCGCATGCCGCCACGCCAGCAATGTACAAGTACCTCTTTGCTTTCCGCAACCCTTTCTGCCTCAGTTATAATCTCTAGCAATCGCGGTCCCACCAATCTAAAGCCCTCTTTGATTGCCTTCTGCTGGCCTTGCTTTTTGTAAGCTGTACCAACTAGTACACGCTCTTCATTATTAAGCAACGGAATATTAACTGCCCCTTGAATGTGCCCAGATTCGTACTCACCTTCTGAGCGAACATCAATAATGATTTGTTGATGGCGAAGTCGAAAAAATTCATCTATAGAGATAGGCATTCACAAATGTCGTGAATTCAAATCAATCATTAAACTGTACAGAAAGACTACTGATGATGCCAATGCGAAATCCATAATCCAAATACTTGCCATCCTGAAACGAGGTGATTGCTTCCAACCTAAAAATGCGCAAGATGCCATCTATACCATAACCAACTTCAGTATAATTTTTTGAGGTGGGCGAAGCGAGATAATTAACAAATACATTTTCGGTAATACCAGTAAGGCGAACCATGGGGAAGCGTGTAACCAAAAACTTACGAAAATGATAATGAACATTGGCAGTAAAATATTTATCGCTGGTGCTGTAGCGATAATAATCTAACAAACGGAAACTGCCGACAGGATCAGTAGTAACCAAGAATGTGCGGTTACCCAAAAAATGCTGGTAATCCATAAAGAAAAGTTTATTAGCATTTAAGAACTTGCCAGCCTTTAACGCAACATCTAGTTTACCTCGTATGCCCAACCTTACGCCATGTTTATAACCAACTTCTACTTGATCGAAATCAACTTCACTATCAAGCAAGCCATCAAAGCCTTTTCTATAATCAAGGGTGATTAATGGAGAAGTATTTTCTGCACGAAATTTTCTGCCATTCCTTATTCTATATTTTTGCCAAGGCCGTGCCTCTATTCCCACGGCAGTGGTAAACGCAGTGTTTACAGGGAACGAAGTAGTTGCCAACTCATCATTAATAGGAGTATTAGATGTGTAGTTGTCTCTATTCTTGTTGAATAATGTATAATCAGAAGTATTGGCTAGCTCACGCCTTCGTGCCCATGTTGCGTTAGCTTTGAAAGTGTACTTATCGTTAAATCGCTGCCGGAAATTGGTCTCCACAAAATTTCTTTCATACAACTTCATCAAATTATCCCCAAGGAATAAAGACGTGATATCATTTACAACAGGATGAATTGGGTCGGCATCATTATACTGTTGAATATATTTCCCCCCCTCAATTGTAAAGCGCGATTGCTTAGTGCGATAATCAACACGCAAAAAGCCTGACAACACTTTTCGTGAAAAGGCATATCGGCCAACAGGTGTTATTTCCAATCGCTTTACTTCAGGTCTATCATCATCCTTTGTTGTGTCACGTTTTACCCACCGCTTGTAGTAGCTTGTTTTATATATCAAGTTCCAACCTTCCACCGTATTAAATCCACCGAAAGGTGTGTGTATTTGAAAATCAGAAGTTTTGTTGATTCTATATCGATCGCCTGTTAACAAATCATACAATTGAAAGCCTTTGGTTTTAGATGGCTTTAATGAATCGCCTTCATCGCGCTTGCGCTGAACCGTTGAAATGCTATCGTTCTTTTTATAACCACGCACTTCTTCTTTGTCGAGCGGTGCTGGCCTTATATCTGTCCAGAAGGTTGAATCTTTTTTATAAGCTAGCGAATCAACTTTAAAGGTGGTTTCTGAAATTACTTCAGGCTCTTTAGTTTTTTGCTGCTCTTGCTTCTCATACTCCTTTACCAATTGTTTAAGTTCTTTATTGGTCACCTCTTTACCTTCCGTTAATCGCTGTTGCAATGGCTGATTCTTCTTACTGAATTTGGATTTTACTTCTTTGGCTTGTTCTTTCTCAAGCTTCTCATCAATTACCACCATCTCTTGAGGCAACGCAGGATTGAGCGTAATCTTATAATCTTTAACGGTTGCCAAATAGTTAAACTGAAATTCAAACCCAAATACTTTTCCGTTTACATAAAATTGTTGCGATACTGGGAGCCAAGCTTTGTCTTCAATGGGGTTATAAATTTGTTTGATGTGAACTTTGATGCCCAACTTAGAAGCATTGAAATCTAGACTATGTATACTCCACCAATCTTCAACAATATAGAGCACACCATCAAAAACATTATCACCCTTCGATCGTGGCGTTACTTTTATTTTACTAATTTCATACTTCTGATCTTTGAAAGAACCGAGGTACTCAAACTTATAATAGGAGAAAGCTTTGGGCGATAGTGGCGAAATCATTTCATTGATCTCAGACTGATAAAAACTTCCGAACACATATCCATTGGGTGAAGTGTTTCTGTCCTTGCCCTGTGTATAAACTGCAATCACCTTCTCCTCAAACTTGTTGGGTCGAGTGTATTTGATTTCACTTACTGATTCTGAAATAAACAACCTGTCCTTTGTAATACCTTCCTTTTCCAATGCGCGTTTGGCAAGCCAAGGATAGTCGGTAAGTTTTCCTTTTCCTTTGATGTATACCTTGGCCGTGTACTTATCAATCTGTTGAATATGATATTTTGCTTTCGCGATTGCTTTGCGCATAATGGTGTAGGCTGGATCTTCTTTCTGCGCATTTACCGTAACGGTTTGAAGCATCATTACTTGCGTCTTCAATACAATATCGAGCGTGATAAATTCAGTAGTTATATCCACAGAACGATTGACTGACTCGTATCCAAGAAATTGAAAAACGAAATCGTAATGACCAGCCGGCAACTGAACTTCATAGCGGCCTTGCGCATCAGTAGCTGAGCCCGAGCCAGTTTGCTTTACATAGATTGAAGCATAAGGCAACAAATTACCATCATCCGATTTTATAATGCCGCGCAATCCTCCTCCATTTACTTCACTAAGACAAACGGCCATTAAAAGTAAGTAAAGATATTTTGCCATAGGTTGCTGTTTTTGTGGTCTTAAAATCAAAGATCAAACCATCTTTTTAAATCATAACGCTTATTCACCAAAGCCTAGACGCTCAAAATGAGAAAAAGTTGCTATTCCACTAAAGATAAAATTGCTTGGATCGGATCATTTGCTCCACCACTTCAGGAACGAGGTACCGAATGGATTTATTATTACGGATGCACTTTCTGATATACGTGGCAGAAATATCCATCAAAGGTGATTCAATCATTTTCACATTGACATGGTGATTGAGTTTTGTTTCGTTGGCATTAGGCCTTGGATAAACATAAAGGCCATAGTTTTCCAGAATAAATTGATAGTTCTTCCACTTGGGCAGGTTCTCCAAATTATCGGCACCAATTATTATTTTAAACTCCTTGGCGGGATGTTTCTCTGCAAGATGAGCCAACGTGTTTACTGTGTAGCTAGGCTTCGGCAAGTGAAACTCAACATCTGAAACTTCCAATTTGTAATTATCAGCAATGGCTGCCTTTACTAAATCATAGCGATCAAACTCATGCAGAAGACCTTTGCTTGGTTTTAACGGATTTTGTGGGGAGACAACAAACCATACTTTATCAAGATCGGTATTCTGAGCCATCACATCGGCAATAATCATGTGCCCAATATGAATTGGATTGAATGAACCGAAGAAGAGACCGATTTTCAATTTCTGAATTGATGTAAAAATTTTTTAGGAGAAAGAACTGGAATTTTTGAGAGCTTGAAATCCTTTTCATTTCTAGTAATGATGGCGTCTACTCCTTTTACTTTTAGTGCAGAAAAATATTGAAGTCCATCTTCAAAGTCTTTAAATCCTGAAGTTATGGTCTTATTGAAAATATCTTTATCTAAATCAACTATTTCAACCCAATTCAAAAAACTGTTTATAATAGAGAAGGGGCTTTTTCCATTTCTGCTTGCGTGGTAGGCCAAGTTGGCGAGAGTTATTGCTGAAAGGTAAAAATCTAAACGATTATCCGCTCTCAATCGGAATAGCTCATTTGTTTCAACAGAAAATGGTTTTCTTGCCATAAAGAAATCAATCACAACATTCGTATCCAAAAACACAATGGGCTTCATTTATGCTTCTCCTTTAAATATTCGTCCCGTTCTTTTCTATAATCGTAATCATCGGGTACCGACCCTAAAATTCCTTTCAAATCCATCAAAGACTCTTTTTTATTTTTTACCAGACTTAAGGAAATATCTCGGAAATAATTTTCAACCATTTTAGAAACGCTAATGCCTTTACGCTTCGAATACTTCTTGGCTAATTCTATCGCTTTAGCATCTAGACTTAATGTTAATTTTGTATTCATATACGTATATTTTTAATGATACGTAAAGATTATAAAAAAGAATGAAAACGGAAAGTTCTTACTTCTTAAACTCATCGTACAGCTGCTGTGCTGCTGTTAATGATTTTTCGAGTTCTTCATTTAACAGCACTACATCAAACTTATCTTGAAAAGACATTTCAAATTCTGCTTTGAACAAGCGCCTGGAAAGGCTTTCGGAAGATTCAGTGCCACGATCGTTCAGGCGTTCGGTTAATATTTTTATGGACGGTACTTTTACAAAAATTGCCAAGGCATTATCGCCAAAATACTTTTTAAGGTTGATGCCGCCTTTTACGTCTACATCAAAAACAACATTTTTGCCCGATGCCCAAATACGATCAATTTCTGATTTTAATGTTCCATAAAAGTTGCCTTCATAGACTTCTTCCCACTCGATAAATTCATCGCGATCTATTTTGGATTTGAATTCAGTGGGTGTTAAAAAGTAATAGTCTTTTCCGTTCTGCTCAACTCTTCCTCTTCTATCGCGAGTAGATGCAGATATAGAAAAGCCGAGGTCTTTATTATTTTGGAGTAAGTGTTGTACAATAGTGGTTTTGCCAGAACCTGATGGAGCGGAAAAAATGATTGCCTTACCCACCATTACAACGAAAGTTGTTGGTTTATCTTTTGCTTGATGCCTTCCACCAAATCGTGGGGGGCTTCACCGCCACAACATTTCGATTTAAGCAACTCTTTTATAGTGGCATCCAGGTTATACGATTTGAAACAAGGCATACACCTATCCATGTGAACTTTAAAATAATCACGCTGCTCAGGTGTAGCTTGTTCGTCCAAGATTACTTGAAGCATCTGCATGCACGATGGCTTTTTTCCATCGATAAGAACAAAAGGATTCAACGATTCACTCATAGCTTTATGTATTTTTATAACCCATTTCTTTCGCGTACTCACTCAACTTCTCCTTTAACAATTGCCGTGCTCTGTGCAATCTGCTTCTTACAGTACCAATCGGGATGTCCAATATCTTGGCCATCTCTTCATATTTAAATCCTTCCAAATCACACAGAATTATAACCGTTTTAAAATCAACATCAAGGCTGTTGAGTGCATTTGAAATCTCATCGCCAATCATATCCTTTAGCGATTCAACTCTCAAGTCGGGTGTAATCTGTCTGTTTACATCCTCCGAGTTGTAATACGTTTCAACATCTTGATAATCTACTTTGTTGGGTTCCTTACTTTTCTTTCTGTAATCGTTAATAAAACTATTTTTCAAGATGCGAAACAGCCATGCTTTGGCATTAGTTCCTGTTTGGAATGATTCTATAAAACGATAGGCTTTTAAATAAGTATCTTGAACAAGATCTTTGGCATCATCGCGCTCAAGCGTGAGCCGATAAGCAAAGTTATACATGGAGTGAATGAGTGGCAGAAACTCGTTATTGAAAACTTCGTTCTTTTGCTTTTCGGTATAGGTTTGGCGGGGACTTTCGATTTCTTCCATAAAGGGATCAAAAATAGTAGAAAATCAATTAAGAATGGCTAACAATTACGAATGGTGGCGTGGACATCTTACATTTTGAATGTCGCATTGAGTATTAAAGCAGCTTATAATTCCTGTATTCGCCTATCCGTATGCCTGTTAATTTTTTGATCAGTCTTTTAAGCTTTTCTTTCTTCTTGATTTTCTTTTTAGAAATATCGTGATCGAATTTCCAATTCAACCTTTTGATCCGATCGGTCATTACTGCCGGATGGGTTTCGTCAAAAACAGAAAGAGAGTCTATTTTTCCATAATCATATTCCTCACTTAGCACTACGTTCGATTGGATTTGCTCATCTGTATAGTAGTACTTAAAATAGCCCACTACTTTAGTTTGCATAATCCGAGGATCTTTGACCCACCCGTAGTGATAGATGCACGCATCTATCAGTTTTACTCTTAGTTTATCATTGGGTGCTTTTCTAAACCCTTGCGCGTCTTTATAAGAAAATATTTTTTTGTTGTTTCTAATGATCCGAATTTCCCGCCTGTACCATTGCCAAGAATCACCGATGTAATCATACGATCCATAGAAATGTTTGTAGTTGAATAGTAAACCCTCTACACGTTTGTCATCCTTGAACTTGATAAGCGCTTCACGGATTGTATCATAATACTTTTCATGAATTACTTCATCAGCCTGAATATAAAATGCCCAATCCGCATCGGCTGAAACTGCCTGAAAGGCTTTGTCCGTTTCGATGGCAAAGGTTCTTCCACCCTCACGCTTGCCATCATCCCAAACTGATTGTATAATTTTGATTTTAGATGAATTGATATTCTGGATCAACGCCAATGTTTCATCTTCCGATTGACCAACACTCACAATTACTTCATCGCAAAGCGGGAGAATAGAATGAATAGCCTCTATGATTGGATAATCAAATTTTATTGCATTTCTTATGATGGTGAAGCCACTTACTTTCATTAAGAAGCGAGAGATGAAATGTGAAATGTGAAAAATCCCATAACTAATTTAATCATTTTGATTGAGCGATTTCCACTTGGAAGAAAGCGCTTCCCAAACTCTTTCAACCGAGATTTGCTTAAGCAATTCAAAAGTCTGCTCGTTGGTTAAGCGTCTATTTTCAATCTGCGATGTTTGATTGGGTAGCTGAGTAACGGCTACATTCCAATTGCCGTAAGGCGCCCAGCCGATAGATGTGTTAATGCAAACTACGGGTGTGCCTACTGCGTAAGCTACATGCATAATTCCAGAATTATTACACAAACAAAGCTTGACTTTAGCAACAAGAGCTGCCAATTGATTGATGGTTGTCTTGGGCGCAAGCAAAGAATTAGGAATCAGCTTATGTATTTCATTGGCTTGCTCAATATCTGAGGGCGAATAGGTAATCAACACTTTAGCGTTAAACTCTTTCACGAATTGATTTCCAATTTGTACAAATCTTTCAGGTAGCCAAGCTTTTAGTGGTGTGCTTGCGATGGGTGTAATAATTAATACTTCTGTAGGATTTATCTTTTGATCCAAGAAAAAGTCATTTACCCAATTTTTATCTTCATCGCTTACGTTGATAAAAAGTTGAGGCTCTTTCATTTCAACACCTACCGCCTGAACAATTCTAAGGTTTAATAAGTACTCGTGAAGATTGGCTTCATCTTGCGAAAGCGGTGGAGAAAAATCTAGTAATTTTCGAAGCCACCAAGTTCCAGCACCCGCAGTGTATTTGCTACCTCCTAGTAGAGTTAACAATCCTGAAACTTCAGAAACCCATCTTAAATTAATAATCAAATCAAATTTTCTCTTTCTGATTGTTTGCAATAGTTTAAAATAGCCAAGTTTATTGATGAGAAATTTTTTCTCATCAATAATTTCATCTACAATAGTTCCTACAGGACAAATATCATAGGCAAAACCATCTGATAGCAAGCAAAGTTGCGCATGTGGATATTGCCATCTCACCGCCTGGATTGCAGCAGTGCCGGCCAGCATATCGCCCAAGGCACCTCGTTTAATGATTAAGATTGATTTGTATAACACAGGTCTAATTTACTACCTGCAATTTTAGTGGCAACTACTATGAAATCCTATCAATAAGGAGCAAACTCTTTTTCCTTTGTCACTTCATTGGAAAATTGCTCTAACTTTTCTTTGACCTGAGCTACTGTTATTGAATTGATACAAACACAATCATTGCTGGTTCGGCAATCGCTGCATTTTTTATTTAAAACAAGGTGAGTCGAGTGCCTGCCCAACGGCATCCACCTTCCAGGATGGATCGGCTTCATTGGAGAATAAATACCTAAGGTGCGTTTGCCTAAAGCCGAAGCCAAATGCAAAACACCTGTGCTGCAAGCAACTAATCCATCTGCTTGGTTTATGAATGAAGTGAGCTCATCCAAAGTAAATTGTCCCGTAAGGTCAGTCACGCTTGGGTGAGTTAATAAAGAAGGATATTCATTTGTCATAGTTTCCGCCTCTTCTTTTAAGCCGGTAATAAAAATTTTAAAATTCTGTTTCGGAAGTGATTCTATTAATCGATAATAATTTTCGAGTTTCCATTCTCGAGCACTGTTTTTCGATTTTGGGTGAATGATCAGGTTGAATTTTTCTTTGGAAAGCAGTGTATCAAAATTTCTATAGTTGGCTACCAAGCCAAAATATTTCGGTATTTCACTTAATTCGATCTCCTCGTTTAATTTGAAAGGCCTAAGCAATTTAAAATTTAATTGGCTTTCATGAAGAGGTGAGTTGAGCCTGCTGAACTCAACAAGATAATTGCAGTAAATCCAATTGTACCAACGATGGCGGGTGGCAATTCGATGATCAATGCCTATACTTTTTGCTATCGGAATCAATTGCCTATCTGGAAAAACAAAAATAATATTTTTTGAGTTGATTGATTTTAGAATGGATGGATCATTCAAAATTAAATCCTTGTCGAGAAATTCATCCACAAAAACACTCTTTTCGATGATATTTTTTGTGTATCCTTTACCAATAAAATATATTTTTATAGTTGGATCAATCGACTTCAAATATCCAGCCAATGGCAGGGTGAGTATTACATCTCCAAGATTGTCAGTTCGGCTTAATATTATTTTTTTACCAAGATCAAGTCGATGGTTTAGCTCATATAATTTAGCATACTTATAAAACACATGGTTAGCAACAGCCATGGCCACCATCAATCCCTCAAAGCCATCTAAGAATCCTCGTTTTAAAATATAGCTTTTGAAAAACGAGTAGAAAGTGCGAAGAATAATTTTAGAAGAAGAGCTTTTCTTTCTTCCCTTATTTTCTCTTGCAAAAATTTCAGAATAGCGTTGTACTTTTTGAAGAGTATCGTGCGAATCCAAATAAGCTTTATGCAACAAATCACCTTTAAGATGATTTATTTTGATTCCTCTATTAATGACTACCCTGTCGTGTGGATTTTCTCCACCCCATAATCCAACCCTTCTATCCCATAATCTTATTTTCTTATCGGGGTACCAGTTGCCATGACGTATCCATTTACCTCCATAACTAGAAAGCCTGTTCATTGAGTAAGCATTGCCTACCCAATTTTGCTTTACCGTAAGTATCGATTCCGTTAATTCCTCCGATAAATATTCATCAGCATCCAATGAAAGAATAATATCATAATGGGCTTGGGCTAAGGCAAAATTCTTTTGATCGATATGGCTTTTAAATGGATGTTCAACTAGTTTGACGTTTTTAAGAAGGCAAATTTCTTTTGTCTTATCCGATGAATAGGAATCGATCACAACAATCTCTTCTACTATATTTTTGATAGAATCTATACAACGCGCGATGTTCTTTTCTTCGTTGTACGTGATGATAACGGCACTGATATTCACCATAGGTCGTGATTCTATTCTTGTAAATTTCAAGCTTCTATCAATGGAAAGCAAACTAATACAAACGCTTAAACACCAAAAACCGCCTCTTCACTTGAAGAGGCGGTTCTTAAATCCGATGAATTATTATAATTTTTCGTTAGTTGGCTAACGCTTGGCCATCAATTGCTGTGATTTTACCATGTTTATAAATTCAATTCTATATCCTTCTTTATCAATTCCCTTGGCATGTTGTGCAAGCTCAAGAACTTTTTCAAAACTGTATGATTTAGTGTACTCCGAATCTCTTAAAAGCATTCCAAATCCAGCTACCGCTGCAGACCATCTAAAATTTTCTGAGGTATCTTCGATTGCGATTTTTGATTCAATTACTGCGTGTGTTATTAATTTGCTTACCTCAGCATCTGGTTTTTTGTACCTGAATTTAATAGTCATCAGTTCGCTTGATTGAAATGCTTTTGTATCAACTTTTGAAGTTTGATATTTAAGATCATCTATTTTAAAAAATTCACTTTCAACCCCTACCGGAATAATTTCATACAAAGCTGAAACAGTATGGCCAGAACCCAAATCGCCCGCATCCTTTTTGTCGTTGTTGAAGTCTTCAGTTTTCAACATTCGGTTTTCATAGCCGATTAAACGATAGGCTTTTACTTTGGCAGGATTGAATTCAACTTGCAGCTTCACATCTTTGGCAATAGTAAACAGCGTGCCACCAAATTCATTCACCAACACCTTTTTAGCTTCGAGGATATTGTCAATATAAGCGTAGTTTCCGTTACCCTTATCTGCCAATATTTCCATTTTAGCATCTTTGTAGTTGCCCATGCCATAGCCCAGAACAGTAAGAAAAATTCCGTCTTTACGCTTCTCCTCAATCAATCTTTCCATACCACCATTGCTCGATTCACCAATATTAAAATCGCCATCAGTAGCCAGTATCACTCTATTGTTTCCTTCTCTTTTAAAATTCTTTTTTGCCTCCGCATAAGCGAGCTGAATGCCTGCACCGCCAGCAGTTGATCCGCCTGCTTCCAAATTATTCAACGCTTCAATTATTTTTTTCTTCTCTGCCCCAGAAGTAGAGGGCAACACTAATCCCGCTGCTCCGGCATACACTACAATAGCTACATTATCTTGTGGGCGAAGTTGTTCCACCAACATCTTGAAGGATGATTTTAACAACGGTAACTTGTTGTCATCTTGCATTGAGCCCGATACATCAATAAGAAAAACCAAGTTGGAAGCAGGCAGATTTTCTGTCGGTATTATCTTTCCTTGTAGTCCGATATGAACCAGTTTGTGTTGCGCATTCCATGGTACTGAAGATATTTCGGTGGTGATTGAAAATGGATCATCACCTTTTGGCTGTTCATAATCGTAATCAAAATAGTTGATCATCTCTTCAATGCGCACCGCATCCTTTGGCGGACGTTGACCATTATTGATAAACCTTCTAACGTTACTGTAAGAAGCTGCATCCACATCAATTGAAAAAGTAGACAAAGGATTTTTTAATGCCTCATGAAAAATGTTTTCATTAATGCCATCATACTCTTCTGTATTGAACTTCTCGGTTTCTTCAAATTGAGTTTGCATAGGTGCGGCTTGGAAGGTATCCGCACTTTCGTATTCAGCTTTTTTATGCTTTGATCTTGTAACAGCAACACCTGCTACTTTTCCTTGAAGTGTACCATAACCGCTTACTATTACTTCACTCAAGCTCTTTATATCTATTTTCAATTTTACATCGATTACATTGCTTTTCCCTAAGTTCACTTCTTGATTTATGTAGCCTATAAAAGAAAATACTAGTGTTCCACTTGAGTGATTCCCTAAATCTAAACTATAGTGGCCATTGACATCTGTAACCGTGCCTTTAGTTGTGCCTTTCAAAAGTACGTTGACTCCCGGCATAGCCGAGCCATCATCGACTGATGTTACCTTTCCCGTAATTGTGCGCGTTTGCGTTGCTTGAATTCCCATTAGCGATAAGAACACGAGCATTAGAATTCCAATCTTTGTTTTCATAATTTTATTAGGTTGTTTGCATATGAGATGCAGAGGTTTATTCAATTCCATAAAATCTTGAAAAGTATTTTTCTGATTATGTATTTTTGAGTTTATTCATTTGCTTGACGATTGACGAACAACATGACGATCTCGAACTAATCCTTCTTTATAAAAAGACGGGCGAAGCAGATTATGTAGGCAAGCTTTATACGCGCTATACAGCCTTAGTTTATGGTGTTTGTTTAAAGTATTTGAAAGATAGAGACGATAGCAAAGATGCCGTGATGCAGATCTTTGAAAAGTTGCTCAAGAGCTTGCTCGATCATGAAGTGAGTAATTTTAAAAGTTGGCTTTACACTTCTGCCAAAAACCATTGCCTTATGCATCTTCGATCCCGAAAGGGAAAAAAAAGTGTAGATGTTTCCAGTGCGTTTATGGAAAACAGTCTGATCATGCATCTTGATGAAGAGCCTGAATTGGAACTGCATCTCGGTAAACTGGAAAAATGTATGGAGGAGTTGGTGCAAGAACAAAGGCAATGCGTGCATCTTTTCTTTTTGGATGAGAAGTGTTACAAAGAAATTGTAGAGGTTACGCATCTTGAAATGAACCAAGTGAAAAGCTATATTCAAAACGGGAAACGGAATTTAAAAATCTGTATGGAACGCAGTGAGTGATCTACAACACGATATTGAAAACTACCGCAGGGGTTTGCTATCCGCAAAGCAAATGCACGCGTTGGAAGAGAAAGCGTTGAGCGATCCGTTTCTTGCCGATGCGTTGGAAGGTGTTGAATCCATTGGCGCAGAAGATTTTGCTTCGGAGGTAAGTGAACTTCAAAGCAAGCTTTCAAAAACAAAAAGAAATTATTGGCCTTACGGGATTGCCGCTTCGCTGCTCTTGTTGATCGCCTTCTCTTATCTGATTTTCAAACCATCCATTGAGAAACCTTCATCAAAAGAATTAACGCTGGCGGCTGATTCCACGAAAGTGAAAAGCATCGAAAAAAATAAAGTGAAAGATTCTACAGCCATTGCCACTACTAAAGAGGCATTGCTTACTTATGACCAACCTAAACAAAAGAAATCAAGCGCCAAGAAAGCTGAAGTTATCAAGTTAGATACTTCAACTCAACTTGCTTCGACACAATCTATAGCTTCCAATCAATCAGCTCTTGGATCCGCGAAAGCGTATGCTGTGCCTGAAACAATAACCATAACTGAAAAAGAAATAGCACAAGAGTCAGATCAAGAAGTGCCAGAACAAAAGAAGCCGCAACCGGCAGCAGCGCCTGTTTCTATTGCTGAGGCTCTTCAAAAAAGTGAAGTGGCTTCTGAGCCTGCCACTAATCGCACGAAGCGATTAGCAACTTCTTCAACAACTATTTCTAAAGATAAAATAAGTAACCGAACCATCACGGGTGTCATCTCTTCTTCTGATGATGGCTCACCCCTTCCTGGCGTTAATATCAACATACCCAATACTACCCTCGGCACTGTTAGCGATGTTGCGGGCAACTATTCCATCACCGTGAGCGATAGCACCCAACACCTAGCATTTTCCTTTATGGGGCTGCAAACTAAGCAGGTGGCTATTGACAGAGATGTGAAGGTAAATGTGAAACTATCGGCTGATGTTACGCAACTCAGCGAAGTAGTGGTGGTGGGATATGGTGCTGATAAACCTGATGAAAAAGAAGATGTGCCAGTAAAAATAGCTGCGCCAATTGGTGGAAGGCGCGCCTACAATAATTATTTAGAAAAGAATTTGAAGTACCCTGAGCAAGCCCTTCAAAATAAAATTGAAGGCAAAGTAACGGTTCAGTTTATGGTAAACCTTCAGGGCGGGTTAACTGATTTTGCAGTGGTGCGAGGTCTTGGCTATGGCTGCGATGAAGAAGTGATTCGCTTAGTAAAAGAAGGCCCTAAGTGGAATCCTTCTGTACAGAATGAAACTCCGTTGGAAAGCACCGTGCGCGTGCGCATGAGATTTAAAATACCGAAGTAGATTAATTGAAGAACGAATTTCTGTGCCGAATTAATCCCATAAAAAATTAAGTTTCAGAATACATTATTCTTTTTACTTTTAGGGAAACAATATATTAATCTTCAATTAACCTTACCATGAACTTATTTGTAAAGAAACCCTTAGCAGAATTAATGAAGCAGGTGAGTGATACGGGCACGGGTTTGAAGAGAACCTTGGGCGCGGGCAACCTTGTTTTACTTGGTATTGGAGCCATTATTGGCGCAGGCTTATTTGTGCGCACAGCAGCAGCAGCAGGTGAAGCAGCAGGCCCAGCCGTTGTGGTATCCTTCATAATCGCGGCCGTTGGTTGCGCCTTTGCAGGATTGTGCTATGCTGAATTTGCCAGTATGATACCCATTGCTGGAAGTGCTTATACATATGCTTATGCTACAATGGGTGAGTTAGTCGCTTGGATTATTGGATGGTCGCTAGTACTAGAATATGCCTTGGGTGCAGCCACTGTCTCCATCGCCTGGAGCGAATATTTAAATAATTTATTGGGAGGAGCAATACCCTTTAATCTGAGCCATTCACCACTGGAGTATTTGGTAACAAGAATGGTAAATGGAAAGGAAGCATTGGTTTCAACTACTGAATTATTATCTACTGATGTAACGGTATCGCAAGGACTAATTAATTTACCTGCACTGTTTATACTTGCTTTAATTACTTTGGTGTTGATCAAAGGCACATCCGAATCGGCCAAGTTAAATGCCGTTATCGTTTTTATTAAAGTTGCCATCGTACTTATATTCATTGCCTTTGGTTGGAGTTACATCAACCCTGCTAACTATACTCCATACATTATACCAGAAGGAACTCCAGGCCATGAGAGCCTTAGAGAATGGGGATGGACTGGCGTGTTAGGCGGAGCAGGTATTGTGTTCTTTGCCTTTATCGGCTTCGATGCCGTATCTACTGCGGCTCAAGAGGCAAAAAATCCGAGTAAAGACATGCCTAAGGGAATATTAGGATCACTGATTGTCTGCACCATTCTCTATGTTCTTTTTTCGTATGTGTTAACGGGTATTGCTAACTGGTCAGAGTTTGCAAGCGTTGGTAAAGAAGCCTCTGTTGCTTACGCGATTAAAACCTACATGCCCGGCTTTGGCTGGTTAGAGAAAGGTATCAGCATTGCCATCCTTGCGGGATTTTCTTCTGTGATCTTAGCGATGTTGTTTGGCCAATCGCGCGTGTTCTATTCCATGTCCAACGATGGATTGATCCCAAAAGTGTTTTCAGAACTACACCCGAAGTTCCGAACACCTTACAAATCCAATATGATCCTTTTTGTTTTTGTAGGAATATTCGGTGGGTTTGTTCCAGGAAGCATGGCAGGCGATTTAACAAGTATAGGAACCTTGTTTGCCTTCGTGCTAGTGTGTGTTGGTGTATGGATTATGCGTGTGAAGAGCCCTGAAATTCCAAGAGCCTTTAGAACTCCGCTAGTGCCGCTAGTGCCAATCCTCGGCATTCTTGTATGCACAGCTATGATTGTGTTGCTTGATCCTACCACCATTAAAGTAGCAGCCACTTGGATGGTGATTGGATTGCTGGTTTACTTCCTTTACAGCAGACATCATAGTTTACTTCAGAAAAAATAATTTATAAGCATCAGCTAAACAAACCTCCGAGGTTGTTGAAATTGAGACAAACAGTTTAACTGTTCTCGGTTTTAAACCTCGGAGGTTTTTTAATTAATAATCTCGTCCGTAATGTGGAGGATTGAGCCGGTAAGTTCAGTTCTGTAGCGGATCAATGGACGTGAGGCCGGACCACCTATAGGTCTGCCATCCGAAAAATTAAAAGAAGAACCACAACAAGCATCCTTTAAAAACAATCTCGATAAGTCAACTTCCACGGTAGAGCAAGTTTCATCATACGGATGATAAGAACAGTTTTTATCGTACGCTATATAAGTCGATTCGTTCAGTCTATAGATAATAATGCCCCGAATGCCAGGCTCGTTCAATTCTTTTGTTCCGCCATCCAACCGAAGGCTCAGGTAATCCGGCAACGAAAGGTTAATTACTATCTCTGGAAATGAGGCGTATTGTGCTTTGCTTTCTGAAAACCAAAAAGAGATAACAACCAAAGCAAGAATGATACTTTTATTTTTCATAATGCGATACTTGCAGTTTAGTCAAATCAGCGTGTGGCTTGAGGCCAGAAGCTTGCAGCTATTAAAACTCAAACCACCGCTTTAAATTGTTTCAAAAACCGAATATCGTTTTCAGAATACAAGCGCAAGTCATTAACGCCATAGCGTAATTGCGTTACTCGCTCCACGCCCATACCAAAGGCAAAGCCTGTATATTCTTCAGGATCGATACCGCAATTCTTCAATACATTAGGATGCACCATGCCCGAGCCAGCAATCTCTACCCAGCCACTGTATTTACACACATTGCAGCCTTTGCCATGGCAGATTAAACAGGTAATATCAATCTCAGCACTTGGTTCAGTAAACGGGAAGAACGATGGCCTAAAACGAATCTCGATGTCCTTGCCATACATCTCTTTCGCAAAGTGATAAAGCGTTTGCTTCAAATCAGCAAAGCCAACATTCTTGTCTACATACAACCCTTCTATTTGATGGAAGAAGCAGTGCGCTCTTGCGGATATAGCTTCATTGCGATACACCCTTCCTGGCATGATAGAACGAATAGGAGGCTTTTGCTTTTCCATCAATCGAATCTGCACATTGGATGTATGAGTTCTCAACAACATATCTGGATTCCTTTCAACGAAAAAGGTATCCTGCATTTCCCTTGCGGGATGATTCTCCGGAAAATTTAACGCAGAGAAGTTATGCCAGTCATCTTCAATCTCAGGGCCATCCGCCACCGAAAAACCAAGCCTTTCAAATATTTCAATGATTCTGTATCGAGTTAGGTTAAGGGGATGAAGATTTCCAGTTTTATTGGAAATAGGAGGAAGGGTTAAGTCAATATCAACAGAATCAGTTCCGTTTGATTCAAGTTGTTCGCTTAGCTCTTTAAACTTGGCTTCAGCTAGCTGCTTAAGTTCATTTAAAGCCTTGCCCAGCGATTTCTTCTCCTCAACACTAGCTGATTTGAATTCTTCAAAAAGCTCGTTGAGTGCGCCTTTTTTGCTAATGTATTTTAGGCGGAAAATTTCAAGATGATCTTTAGTTTCAACTTGAAATTGATTTATCTGATTCAATAAGTCCTTTACTCGATCAAGCATATTCCAATTAAGATTTATTAAAAAGCTTTGTCATTAGGGCGAATCACGCTTAAAACTGTCAGCAATACAATTCTAACATCTAACATAAACGACCAATTTTCAATATAAAACCGATCTAACTTAACCCTATTTTTCATTTCAATTAAATTTTTGGTTTCGCCTCTATATCCCATAATTTGAGCCAGTCCTGTAATCCCTGGTTTCACATATTGCCTTGCCATGAATTCCTTGATCAAAGAGCTATAATGTTCAGTATGTTTTACCATATGAGGTCTTGGGCCAACAACAGACATACTTCCATGTAAAACATTGAAAAATTGAGGCAACTCATCTAAGCTCGACTTACGTAAAAAATTACCGAGCTTAGTAATTCTTGAATCATTCTTAGTTGCCTGCTTTACGTCAGATTCCGTGTTTACTTTCATTGTTCTAAATTTTAAACACATAAAAGTACTATTCATTTTACCACTTCGCTTTTGTTTAAAAAAAACAGGTCCTCGAGAATCGATCTTTATTAAAAAACCAATTAGAGGAACTAACCAAGAGAGAATAAATAAGATAACAGAGACGGAAAAAGTCAAATCAAAAATTCTTTTTGCGACCTGATTTTGGACTGCATCCAAAGGAATAATTGAAACATTAGAAACAGGAACTTGATCGTCTACTTCAAGCAAAATTGGTTTATGTTCTTTTGTCTTAAATTCTGAAATTACCTTAATGAGAATCAATGAATTTAAACCAAAGTCGATGAGTGGTTTTAGCCTCACATTGTCAACGGATGGTACGCAGCAATAGATCTCATCAACTTCTTTTTCATTACAAAATTCTTGTATCTGTTTCACAGACTCAAGATCAAGACTGCTGTCAAAAAATTGGAGAAAGCGATGTTTCAAATCTGGGTTTTTTAGAAAATGTCTTCTCACTTCTTGAGCCAAAGAAGCATCCCCAACAGTAATAAATTTTGTTTCTTTTACCGTTCGGGTTGTGAATACATTTACCCAATAAAGGATGAACAACTTCCACAGAAAAAATGCAGTCATAAATAAGACATACATGATCAACAACTGGCTCACAGTATAATGCTTTTTAAAGAAAAAAATCAAAGAGGCAATAATAAGTAAATGAATAAAAAGAAAACTCAACTGGCTCTTAATAAACCTAGGGAAACCGATTCGTCTAGAAAAGCCATACGGGTTTGAAACAAGGATTAGGAAAATAAATCCGAGGTTGCTAAACAAAATAAGATAGGTGAAATTGATGGCTTGCTCTCCTTCAATTACTATCCCCAAAATAAAATAAGAAATATAGATCGCTAGGTTCAAAAAGATTAAATCACTGATAGAGAAAAAGATGCGGAGGGTAGTGGACATAAGTATCCTATTGTAATCGACTAAGTTTCTGCAAAGATGCTAAAATTATGATTCTTTTACTGCAAGCACTTTGCTCTGATTATGATAGTAAGCAATGAATGATTGATGCATCAAGGCAAAGAAAACTACCCCCTGATAACGACCAAGGAAAACTTCTGTGAGCCCATAAATAAAAAAGGAAAAGAACACTAAAATCCCAAGTGGATTTTGATAACGAATGGAAAGCACCAATGGTCTTATCATCATGATCAAAAGAGCAACCAGTCCCAAAATTCCATTTGATAACAAAGTCTGAATGAATTGATTATGTGCATTGTAATTTGATAAGGAAAATTGACTTAGATTGTGAGATATATAATAGTCGTTTAAGACATTCGTATAATCTCCCGTGCCCACACCTATTAGTAAGTTTGGTGTGGCTTTGATAGCGGCCTCCCAAAGCACAAAGCGCTCCCAATAGTTTCTTCCTTCAAATGAATTCAAATCGAAATAGCTAACATAGAACATGGCGATCAAGAAAAATATTGAAAGGCAAAAGACAACTATCTTATAATTGTTCCTTTTCGGTTCAGTTAAGAATTTTAAAATAAAGAAAGCTAATACTAAAAGAATGCTAACAAAAGCTGTGTTCCCAGCTGTTAGCATGAGCATGATAAAAAAGAAAACAATAGCTGAAACAATAAAACCTTTACTTTTTTTAACCTGATCGTAGTAGAGCAGATATAAACCAAAGCTAATCGCGAAAATTAGATAGTAACTGTAATAAATTGGATCTAGATTGATAAATTCGTTAACATTTGTAGGAATGAAAAAATGCTTGTTAACTAAAGAACAATAATCAATAATTACCGCTATGAATAAGCCTATTGAGAAAAAAGTGAGACTTTGAATATGCTTTTCAAGTGTTATTTTATCCATCTTACTAAAAATTAGAGGGAAGGCAAAAAAAGAGAAACTAGTTTCCAGCAATGACCAAGCAGTTATTGAATTTTCCGTGTAAGTAATTCCAATAAGTAAAGCAGAAAGGAAAAAAGATATATCCCAAGACTGATTTTTAAGATTCCTTAATATATTCTTATTGATAACGAAAGAATATACTGCGGTGATCAAAATTAAACGGATTGCGTAGAATTGAGATAATGGAATAACTATAATAGAAATCAAAAATAGTATTCTGAGAAAATCTACTTTCTTCACGACTAAGTTCTGTTAGACAAGTGAAAAAAGAAGAGCGAATTAAACAAAGCATAAAACAAGACCCCCTGCTGTCTTTCAAGCAATGATTCAGTGAGACAACAAAGTGAAAAAATAAATATAAAACTCAAATATAATTTACTCTTGCTGCGGTATGCGTATACTGCTGTGTAACTTAAAAGAAAAACAAAAGAACTTAATCCAGCAAAACCCGTTGACAATAGAACCTGAAGAAATTGATTATGTGCATTCATACTTACAAGAGTCCTATAACCTTTTTTTGTATTACATCTATCAAGATCATTTTGAACATCTCCAATTCCAGTACCAAGGATAGGCGCTTTTTTCACGACATCAAATATACATGAGAGACTACTTAACCTAGAGCCAATATTATTCCAATAATTGTCACCGACATAATAGTTTTGTTTATCAAATAGAAATAACAACCTGTTTTTTGAGTTTTCAAAAGAACTCATCGCAAAGAGAAAAATACTGGACATAAAGACTATAAGTGAAACTATTTTAATCCAATTCCCCTTTTTTTTTATGTAATAAATTGAAGCTATAGTGAATAATATTAAAATTGAAATAATGGCCATTCTAGACGCCAGAATAAATAAAATAGTAAGCAAAAATGCTACCCAGAGTAGAATTAAGAAATATTTATAATTACTATATTTTCTAGTTATCAAAAAATAAAATAAGACAGCAACTGCAAAACACAAGTACATGCCAAAATATACATGAGAAATACCAATAGTTTCTAATGTCATTTCACTTCCAAACAAGCTTGGATCATAAATCGCATAGATCGTTGAATAGGCAGAAGCTAGAGTGCAACCAATTACAAATGAAAACAACATCAAATCAGCTACTTTTTTATCCAACTTTACACTAGACATTAACAATGGAAAGATTAGCAATGGAAGTTTTGTTTCAATTGGTTTGAGGGTTATATTCTCGGAATATAAAACACTGATTAGAGACAATAAAAAAACGCCAATAAAAATTAAAACACTTACACTTGTTAGAAGCTTTATTAAGGAGTCGTAATTTTTCAAAAGCCAAAATATTGATATCAGTGCATATATTGTAGATGAAACTCTCAATTGAAATGGCAAAGATGCAGGAAGTAGAATTAATAATCCATTTAGAATTTTTTCATTCTGCAACTTAAACTTTAATTCACCCATTAGATGTCTTTGCAATTTTTAAGTATTCCTCTCTATAATCTTTTGTCATTGACTCCACTGAAAATTCATTTTCTACTTTGAATCTTGAACCTTTACCAAATGCTTCTAATATTTCATTTTGATGAGAGATAAGTTTTATTTTCTCAACTGCCCGATCCGCATTAGCAAATAAATATCCATTGAATCCATCTTCTACTAAGTCGATGTTCCCAACACATTTACTCAAAAGTAATGGTAATGAAAAATTCATTGCTTCAAGTACCGCAAATGGAAGGCCCTCCCAACCTGCAGTTGAAATATAAATATCCGCTTCTAGCAGTATGGATTCTAGGTGCTTTTTATCAATCCAGCCCGTCACTTTAATATTCGATGAGATTAATAGTCTATCCAGTTCTCCGCTACCAATCCAAACAAAATCATACACGGGATTATCTTCAAAACTCATTGCGATCCTATTGAACAACTCTGGGTTTTTCTGAGTAGTTATGCGCCCTGAAGTCACGACTGTGATTTTTCCCGAATGATGTCTAACATGGTTTTTGGCATTTTGAAAAATTCTAGTACCGTTGTTAATGTACGTACAATTTATCCTTTTTTCTAACAATTTTTCTGCTTCTGATTTTGAACAACAAATAATTTTACCCCCTAGAATGCTGCATAATTTTTCTAGGAATATATAAGTGTATTTGGACAAAGAAGAAATGTCTCCCCTTACAAAAGAAAGCCCATTTGGCGTATAAATGGTTGATCTTCTACCCAAGAGAAAGCACACTATTCTGCCGATAAAGCCTGCTTTCGATGAATGTAAATGAACAACGTCCCACGAATTCTTAGACAGATATCTATAAAGAAAAATTGTAGCTTTTAAATCGCGTATCAAGCTTAATTCCCTTTGGGCATATTTCCAAAAAACAAATTCGCAATGTTTAAAAGTCTCTTGTTGAGTTTGGATATCCTTACCGAAAGTCCGTTCGCCATAAATAACTGAAAAATTAAAATCAGGCATATTCTCCAACAGATACTGTAAAAATTGCGTTGTCCCACCACCAGATTCAATAATATGAATAATTTTCATTTCACCGCTATTTCATAATTTCTACTACAATATTTTCTTCATTATTGACTTATTATTCTAAATAAAATGAAAAGAGCTTTTTAGAATAATCTTCAATATTGAATCTGTTCTCATAGGTCTTAAATGCATTTTTCCCAATATTTTCTCTGAGATCTTTTGATTGATATAATTTCATTATATTTTCAGCAAGCCTTATATAATCTTTGGGTTCAAAGAGAAGCCCATTAAAATTATTTTTTATCAATTCCTTAGGTCCTTCAATATTTGTTGCGATAACAGGTAACGAAGAACGGAATGCTTCGACAATAACTATCCCGAATCCTTCAAAAACTGATGGCAATACGAAGATATCAGCAACCTCAAAATATTTTTTGACTTGAATGGAAGTGCCTACAAAGGTGACAATGTTGGAAATCCCTAAACGAATGGTTGTTTCTTCAAGGGAATTTTTTAATGAGCCATCGCCAACAATTAGTATTTTGACGTTGGAAATTTTCGTTTTCACCTCGTTTGCAGCCAAAAGTAATGTTTCAACTGATTTCTGAACTTCGAGCCGACCAACAAACAAAATACAGAAGCTATTTGCATCTAAATTAAACTCTTTTCTAAGGATCTCTTTAGATACATTTTTTGATTCATTAGCAGGAATCGCATTGTGAAGGAGCCTGATCTTCGAATTTGCAACGCCTAACCTTAACTCAATATGCTCAAATACAGCCTCCGAGATAGCGACCAGAGTGCAATTCTTCGCAATTGTTTTGAAAAAAAGATAATAGACTAAAAAGATTATGTTATCACGCCAATCCCATTTGAACCAAATATTGTGCATAGTGCAAAATCGCTTCACTGTGAGGCCTCTACTTGCCCACAAACCGATTAAATCACCATGACCTAAATGGGTGTGAATTATATCTGGCTTACTCAGTATTAAGTATTTTCTGACATTTCCTGCACAATAAATGTTTAAATCGATTCTAATCAAATGAATCCTTTTATCCAGAATTGACTTAAGAATTGGTTCACCTTTAAAATAAATAATAATTATTTCATTGTTATTGGCTTGGATGTTAACCAAGTCAACTAACAATTTTTCAGCACCGCCAAAACCAAATGAAGTTATGATGTGGCAAATTTTCACTCTTGAGAATAATAATTTATGACTTCCTTGTCTGAAAGAGTTACAGGAGATTTTGAGCCAATAAAATAAAATCCAGAAGCCCCATCAAAGTCTCTTGGATTAAATTTTGTTAGATAATCAAAATATTTTATCCAAAAACCTGTGGCTCTAGCAAAAAGTTTAATAGCCAGTCTTATCTTATCGCTATAGCCAAATAATGAAAGGAGAAAATATTGGTAGGCCCAAGCAAGGGACGTACCACTACCAGCAGTAGCTCCACTTTTAATTTCTTTGAAATTTCGGAATATCCTTCTGTGCCCAGATCGTGAATAGCGTGTAAAATCATAGGGGCCACCATGAACCTGTTGCATAAAGGGGGTCTCGGCATAAACAATACCATCAGGCTTTAATACTCTGTAGATTTCTTCAACACATTTACCTGGATCAATAACATGCTCTAAAACGGCTTGCACAATAACACAGTGGAAAGTTTCATTCTTATAGGGTACAGAATGTGCGTCAAAAATAATCTTCGTTTGAGGCCCAAAAGATACATCAGCCTCAATTAAATCGAGAGCATTCGACTTTATAAATTCCGACATTCCATCGCCAACAATACTTCCACCAATAATTAGAACTTTTGGTTTAGCAACTTCATAGGTGCTAGAAATCAGCTTACTTAGAAAACGAAAATTTTTCTTGCCAAGATTATTGCCACCAATACTTGGAAATATTTTTTTGCTTAAAAAGCCTATTCTAGACCCCGATTTTGAGACATCAAAAAATAGATTCTTTGATGTCTCAAAATCGGAGATAGAAAAAATACTTTTTAATTCGTTTATTAAAATCGGGACACCATTGATAAATGGGTATTTTGTGTTGCAGCTATCACAACTTATTCTTTCCAAGTTTATGTCCTTTTCGTAAAAACTTGATCCACAAGTAGGGCAAATTAAACTCTCAAAAAGTAATGCTTGAATATTCATATCCTACAAAAAATTCAATTTTATGTCCTTAGCAATTTTTGATCGAAATTGGAATAGATCAAAATACAGTCTATCAATCAAGGTAAAGCCAAAGTTTTTGTTAAGAACGTGTTTATATTCATTTTTTACACTTTCTTCATTTTTTTTATTTTGTGTTTTACTCAAATCGTGAATACGGAATTTGCCAAGTAGATGCGGTATCCTTTTGAAAACAAGATTTTCTCTTATACATCTAGAGTAAAAATCAACGTCCATACAATAATGAAGTGATGTATCTAAAAGACCTACACGCTCATAGGCTATTCTTCTCCAAAATACAGTGGGCTGAACAGGGCAAAAACGGCCATGGATAAACTTCCATTTATTCCACTCTATCGGGTGCACATTACAAATTTTTTTACCTTGAGAATCAATCAATTGATAAAATCCATAAGCGATATCTACTTCTGGGTTAGCAGTGAAAAAATCAACTACAGTCTTAAATGTATCAATACAATACAAGTCATCCGCATTTTGCCAAGCCAAAATCTCACCTTTTGAAAATGAAAAGCCCTTATTTAATGCATCTGATTGTCCATTATCTTTCTCTGAAATCCATTTAATTTTACTGTGCTCTTTGATTATATTCAAAGTGTTATCTGTCGAAGCCCCATCAATAATAATATGTTCATAATTTGAATATGTTTGATTTTCTATAGATTGTATTGTCTCCCTTATATATTTATCACCGTTAAACACTGGCGTGACTATGGATATTTTCATTTTTATAAATCAGATTAATTGTTAATAATAATAACCAGAAGGGCGCATGGTAGAAATCTCCAATCACGGCAAAATGTATAATGCTAGAAAAGTAACCGATAAAAAGATAATTTCTATATAAAACAGGAATTGAGTTTAATTTTAAAAATAGAAAAAATAGAAAAAACAGGAAGAAAATGAAACTTATTATCCCTGTGTCCGCAAGAAGAGTTAAATAAACACTATGATATCCAGAACCATACCTGTTAATACCATCACCAGGTCCATTTCCCCATATGGGATGTTCTTGCCAATTGCTTATCGCACTGTTCCACGTTGAATGCCTAAGATCCGCTGACATATCTTCATCACTTAAAAAGACCTTATTTGATATATCTTTTATTTGGCCTGCCAAGGTATTTTTGACTGTGTCAAAATACCTTATAAAAACATAGGTGCTAGTCAACAATAGTATTGTAGAGATAATGAGAAGGTAAAAAAGATTTCTTGCTTTAATTCTGACTGTTTGCTTTGTATTTATAAAATGAAAAAAAATAACTATCGCTGATGAGATAAATGCCCCCACGATACCTGCAACGGAAAATAAACAGAATAATGATAGTATATAAATTGTTAGCAATAATAAAAACGTTCCGTATCTCGCCTTTAATTTAGTATATAATAAACCTAGAGGAAAAATGATATTGATCAATATTGCCATACTACCAGGTTCTTCGGCTACTCCACCGACTGTAATAAAATAGCCTTTTGTGAAATAGAGCATATTGGATATTCGATGGTCAACCGTCACAAAATATTTTCTGAATCCTATTGAGAAGAAATTGATTAATGTCCAATCTAAAATAATAATGACTCCGCAAATAAAAGCAGATATCGCAAACATCCTGAGAATGAATAAATAAGGTATTTTCTCAAAATCAATTATCTTTTTCAGAAACACGAAGTACATAAAGAATGAAAATCCATAAGCTAATAGATGATTCAATCCCTTGCCATTAATAATTACAGAAGCAGTGATTGAAATAAATAGAAAAAGAAGAATAATATCTGAACTGTCCAACGAAAAGATTAATCTTTTCGGGATTTTCTTTCGATATAAAATTTTTATTGAAAAAATGATAAATACTCCTAGTAGCAATAAAACAGGTAGCCTTAACCACGAAGAAATTGCAAAATAGGAAGTAAAAGGTGAAAAAATTATAAATAGACCTAAGGCTTTTTTAATCACCGATTTTATCACGTTAACTATTTTTAACCATTTTTTGTTTAAGCTGAAACTTTCTAACTAGATAAAAGATAATTCAACAGAGATTTTAAACAAGTGAATTATAAAGGTCATAAGTTGAAAAAGCTGTGTTATCCCAAGAAAATTTGCTTTTCTGGATAATACCTTTCTCTATTAACAAAGATCTCATCTTATCGTCAACTAGAAACGACTCTGCCGCAAACCGAATCGAATTGACGTTGTAAGGGTCGAAATAAATGGCTGCTTCCCCTGCTATTTCTGGAAGAGAACTCGTGTTACTAGTTGCTATGGGACATCCACAATCCATCGCCTCAAGTAGCGGAATACCAAATCCTTCATATAGGGAAGGATAAAAAAAAGCAATCGCTCCGGCATATAATTTTTTTAGAGTCTCATCATCTCCACGATGTAGCTTTACCTTATTCAAAATCTTAAGGTTTTTGAAATAACCCAATTCTTGATTATTAAACGCTCCTCCGCCAGCACAGTAAAAAAATAAATCGGATTGATTAGCAAGTAACGGAGCCAACGCATCAACGCATCTCAAAAAATTTTTATATTCATTTCTTAGCCCAACGTACAAAAAATACCGGTCAGTCGTCCCATCGACAAGAACTTTTTGGGCACCAGTTAAAGAAAGCGAGCTTGCAAGATGAATTACCTTTATCTTTAAAGGATCAATCCGATAGATTTCAATCAAATCATTTTTGGTACTTTCAGAGATTGCAATGATGGAAGTTGCACGATATAAAGTTTCTCTCTTACTTTTAATAAAAGCTTTGTTATTCCTCAGAAACTTTTCATGAATCAGATCATAACAAGTTAATACAACAGGTTTTCCCTTTACTAACTCCAAATAATACGGATCATAATAGGTTGGATGAAAAATATCAAATTGGGAGTTTCGCAAAGAGAAAGTAGAATAAAGCTTGTTCAAAAAAGAATAAGTCTTTCTTCTACCTCTGAAATTAATACTTTTTAAAAAAGGATGAGAAGCAAAGAGATTGTTCCCAGATAAATACTCATTGTTTGAAAACAATAAGCTACCTTGAATCTCAACATCTGGATGAGAATTTAACCTAGAGCATGTTTGGAAAAAATACCTAGATATTCCTCCATAATCTTGCTGCGAAAAAATCTGGTGATCATAAAGTATTCTCATCTTGCAAGCAAATTAAGAATGTTTAGAAGCCAAATTTCACTTTTTCTTCTTTTCATTAAAGTGTGAATAACTCTTTGCCTCGTAACATTGTAGGTTAATTTTCTGAATTTTCGTAGTATTCGATAAAGAAAATTTACTCGAAATGTAGCTCCGTCAATCTTAAAATGAAGCACTTTGTTGATGAAAAAATCCGGAAAGAAAAAAGTCTTTAGGATAATGTACACTGATGCGAATTCCGTGAATGTATTTTGGTAGTGGATAAATGGAACATATTTATTCCCAATACTAATTCTACCATCAACACATTCGCCAAAATTCAGTGAACATGAATGTTGATATTTATGATGCTTTTTCAACGAAAGAGGATTTTGCATAAAGTAAAAGGACGAACTGTAAATAATTGAGGCTTGATCTTGATAAATTTTGCCCGAAGAAATCAAATACTCAAGAAAATCTTGATCACTACCGATTGGATTTCTATATAAAGAATCATTTGCTAAGTCAACATCCTTAGCCTTGCACAATTCCTTTTCCCGATTTGCCTCAATTGAATAGCTAACAATATCAGAATTTAATTTGTCGAGTTCTTCTATATATTGCCTAAACCATAAGTTAGTCGAAACTGAAACAAAGACTGGGCAACCTTGGAGCATAAATGTCTTTCCCCTTGTGTCTTCTGCGAGCAGATCCAACGAGGTGTGAAGAACTAAATCACTATCTAAATGCCAGAACTGAGTTTGATTGCTAACTTTTGCAATCTCACTGAATGCAACCCAACGCAGAAAACAATTTCGTTCATATGGTGAATAAAATTGCTGAATAGCAGGGTAACGTGAAATTATACTTGTAAATTCTTGCGTATAGTCTAGCACATTAAATCCTAAGTCTTTCAAACTCTTAAGATATAAATCAGATATTAGATCAATACCTTCCAAGAATACGATAGTAAACTGAATAGAAGAACCGAAATGGTTAATACTTACTCCCAAAGGTTCAAATGGAATTGCATTTTTGAAATCAATTTCATTTGTAAAACACCAAGCAGCGGTATAAAACATTTCACTAATTTAATTTTCTTTTGATTGAATCGTAATCGCTCTGCAAAAGCGACTTTTTTCTGGTAAAAATACTGTTGTATACGAGAGCGACTTTTCGTTTGGTTAAAAGCTGATAAGTAAAAGTGTTTATCTTTTTTGTCGTTAACAAATGCAGATTTCTGTTATTTGTATACAAATAACAATTGAATTTTCTAGCAATTACTTTTAGTGTCTCAATGTTATACAATGCGATGTGCTGTCCAGTCTCTGGAATAAGGTATTCCCATGTGCTAAGATCGTTGGATGGCTGGAGATCAGTTGAGAAAAAGATATTATTGCTATAGTTCAGCATGACTTTTATTTCTGCAATAGGATCTGAAAGATGCTCAAATAATTCAAAGGCTGTTAGAATACCGAATTTACCCGCTCCAGCATCCTCAAGATCGAAATTCTTTGCAAATATGTTTTCACAAAACTTATCTTGTCGATAAAAATCAAAGCCATTATCTCTCATCATTCTTACGAAAAGGCCATATCCGCCTCCATAATCCAGAAATCGCTGAGACGTATTGAAGAACTGATTTATTAATGCAGTAGAGATTCTAGTTAAGTAAGTATTCCTGCCAACCAGACCAATGTCTAGGGAGGTAATTATATTTTCATACGCTTCATCTAGCCAATAAGGTTCTTCTGTTTGAACGAAATAACAATGCCCGCATTTATAGTATTTAACATCATATTTATTCATTACTCTCTTTTTAAAAAGAAGAGAAGCGGATTGATTGCAAATTTTACACTGCATTACAATCTTAGTTTAAGTAAAAAATTTTCGATCTCATAAAATCCGCCACTTGCATCTTTTCGGAGCGTAAAATTATCTGCCTCTAAACAAGGCCTTGATATTGTAGGGACTTTGTAGTCAACAATTGACTCTAAGGGGATATTTGCGTACCGATCGTTTTTCGCAGCTACATGTGTAGCGTCTGCCGTATAGCCGATATTAGAAATCAAATTAACATTTGGTATTATACTCATACCATTTTGGCAGAGGTTGGAAAAAAAATACTGATAATCCCATGTATCTATATTGTTAGAAAATGTCCGATCAAACGCTCGTTCTAAATTTGCCACTATCTTTTGTGATCGAAAAAGCGAAATCAAATGGTTTTCCTTTTTGAATTGAGGCCAGTTTGCCATCGTAATATCATAATTGCTCCATACTCGCCTCCAACTAGCCCAGCCCCAAACATGTGTTAAATTAGAAAAATAATAGTCACCATTTCCATATTTTATTCCATTTTGGAAATTAGCCCCTCCAATATGGACTATTCGCTTATCATCATTGTATCTATCAAGCATAGTTTCACAGAAGTCAAAAAAAGTAGGATGAGGAAAACAATCATCTTCTAATATTATGCCCTTCTCTTCATTCTCGAAGAACCACGATATTGCGCTACTTACCGCAAGCTTGCATCCTAAGTTTACATCTCTAAACAAAGTGTTCACTTCACAGTTCCAATTGATTTCTTTTACTATATCTCTTGTTTTACGACATAGCTCAATGTCAGATTCTTTGTCTCTGCGCGGTCCATCAGCCGCAATATATAATCTTGGCGGTCTAGCCCTTTGAACTTCCTGAAACACCTGATGTGTTGTTAGTGGGCGGTTAAAGATTAATAAAAGAAGTGGTGTGTTCATTTCTATTTTTTTATAAAAAAAATTAGTCTTCTTGTTAAACGTATAAGGTTTAATGATTTTGAACATTGAGTAAACAAATCTCTTGTTTTGCTATTGAATAAAAGAATAAAATACGTGGCAAATGAATAAGAAATTAAAGTTGAAACTGCGGCCCCAACAATCCCAACTAAATTAATCAGCACAAAGTTTAACATAATATTAAGAAGAGCAGCAATTAGAAGCCCTTTCATTTGAAATATTTGTAAGTTTTCATTGACGAGATACTTACTTGTTGCAACACCTAAAAAAACGAATATGCCAGACCATATATAGATACTCAAAATTGCACCCGCATCTGCATAAATTCTGCCATAGAGTAGATGAATAATAAATCCAGAAAAGAATGTCATTGGAATCGCAATAAGTACAGACAGTCCAATCATTAGGTCGTAAAGCATTTGAAGTCTTTTCCTGTAAAGAACAACATCGATTATTTTCATGCCAATTATACTTGGCATAAGTGAGCTGCAAATTGCTACGGGAATAAAATTCCAAATTTCGCTCAATCTTACAGCCACCCCGTAATTACCACTTGCCTCGTTTCCAAGCATCCACTTTATCATCACTTGATCTATTTTCATATATAGACCTACTGCTAAAGAGGATAGCATTAGTGGCCACGACTGTCTTAACAATTCTTTCACAGAAATGGAATCGAAGCTCCAGTTAATCAAATTAGATCTGCGAGTATAGAAAATGATCAAGCAAACAGCATATACTAAATAATCAAGCAAGTAAGCAAATGCAAACCACTCTAGAGAAGCTTGATTGTAAACGAGAATGATTCTTAATACTGAAAGACTTCCTAGCACAATCATCTGACTCCAAACTGCATATTTTGAGATAACTTGGGATTGAAAATAGAAATCAATCACTCCAAAGGCCTCAAAAAGCATGCTACTCGCAACAATAAGAATTAAAATAGATGTTTGACTATTTGTATTTGAAATTTTAATGATAATCGCTAGAAATATTATTATTAAAATAGCCCCCATTATTCTTAAGGTGAAAACTGTCCCCAAAAATCTCAATTCATTCTCGCGATTTTTTATAAGCTCCCTAATGACAATTTGATCTAAACCTAAGGAGAAAAATGCACCAAATAATGTGACTAAACTTATGACATAATTTAAAAGCCCAAATTGCCCTGGCCCTAAATATCTAGCTACCATTGCTCCAATTAAAAGTGCAGTAATTAATCGCAAGCCTTTTTCGGCAAACAGCCAAGCAGTATTGTAGAAATACTTTTTGGTGCTTGGGTATTGCAGCTCTATTTTATTAATTTTTTGTGTTAGTTTTTGCAGCATTGCGGCTAAAAGCTATTCTTCCAAAACTTAAGTGTCACTTTTTATTTTTTTACTTTTTGCTAGATAGTTTTGGTAATGAAATATTTCAGTTTGGATTGCATCATAAGTCTTAATATGTGCCAATCCATATGGAAGAAGTCTGTAAATAGAATAATTCTCGTTCAATAAGATCCAGAAATCATAAAATCTAGTTTTCCCCAAATTCATAACGTTAAACTCAAAATGTATAAAATCAATTTTTGAGTTATTGATTAAATCTTTGGCCCCTTTTAAAACGTCTAATTCATTGCCTTCGGTATCAATTTTTAAAAAAGAAATTTTTCCGATTTTATTTTTGGCGCAAAAATCACTAAGCGAAATTAAGTCGACATAGTGCTCTTTAATTGTTTTAGCTTGATAAATGTCTAAAAAGACTTCTTTATGCACGCTGGCATGTTGAGATCCATCTTCTCCATCATAATCATATAGTTTAATTTTTTGATCCCCTATCTCCGGATTACCAATTGCATAATTATAGACGTTAAATTTTTGATATAAGGAAGAAGTTTTTTTTAAGTGTTCAAAGGTTTTAGGATGGGCTTCAAATGAGTAAATAGAGACATCGTTATTTTTCCTTTTAATCATTTCACTGTATTGACCATAATTAGCACCCACATCAAAAAATGTTTCAATTTGATTATCCCTTAATAGCCTAACCAACATATGCTTCTCACCAGTTAGCACCCCCATCTTATCAAAATTTCCCACACCTATTAATCTAATGGATAAATAGTGAATGATTCCCCAAAATTTGAAAAAAATCGGTCTTCCAAAAATCACTACAATAATGTCCAAGACATATTCGAAATTTTTCTTCATAATTATTTTCTTTTATAAAAAAGACTATCATTCGCCATGAGCGTAAATTTTTTTCCTATAGTCATACAGCGATTGCTGAAGTCCTATTGCAAGTGAAGTTTTTGCACTCCAACCTAAATTATTGAGGCGGTAGGTATCCATCAATTTCCTTGGGGTGCCATCGGGCTTGTTAAGATTCCAGACTATGTCGCCTTTATATTTAGTTAGCCTTGCAATAAGCTCAGCCAATTCCTTAATAGTAAGATCCTTTCCAGTACCTACATTGACAAAATCTGAATAATTGTAGTTCTGCATCAGAAAAAGACTGGCATCTGCCAAATCATCAACGTGCATAAATTCTCTCAGCGGCTTGCCTGACCCCCAAACCTCTACTGTCGGAGAATTGTTAACAGTCGCCTCATGAAATTTTCTTATTAACGCTGGAATAACATGAGAATTATTCAGATCATAATTATCATTTGGGCCATACAAATTTGTAGGCATGGCACTAATAAAATCGCAACCATATTGTCTCCTATAACTTTCGCAAAGCTTGATCCCTGCAATTTTCGCTATCGCGTAAGGCTCGTTGGTTTCTTCTAAATATCCTGACAATAAATATTCTTCTTTCAACGGTTGGGGCGCATTCTTTGGATAAATACAAGACGAGCCTAAAAACAAGAGTTTCTTAACTTTATGGACATAGCTCTGGTGTATGACATTGCTTTCAATCATCAAATTCTCATACAAAAAATCTGCCCTGTAGGTATTGTTGGCCATGATGCCTCCGACTTTCGCTGCGGCCAAGAAAACGTATTCAGGTTTCTCTTCTTCAAAGAATTTTTCGACCGCTGCTTGGTTGCGCAAGTCTAACTCAGAGGATGTTCTTAGAACAAAGTTATTATATCCTTCGGTTTGTAATTTCCTTACAATGGCGGAACCAACCATTCCGCGATGCCCTGCAACGTAAATTTTAGACCCTTTCTCCATTACTCGTTATATTGAAAAACTTTATGACCTCCTTCTTTTAAGTAATGGTCGCGTTTAAATAATTGTAAATCGCTTGAAACCATGTCATCAACCAATTTATCGAGATCGTATTCGAGCTCCCACTTCAACTCTTGCTTGGCCTTTGTTGGATCTCCAATCAATAATTCAACTTCTGTAGGTCGGAAATATTTAGGATCAATCTTTATCACAACATCACCCACTTTAACTTTAGCAGAAGGATCAGTTACTTTTGAAACTATCCCAATTTCTTCTATCCCTTGGCCTTTAAATTCAAGACTAACTCCTAATTTACTAAAGGTCTTCAGTATAAACTCCCGAACAGTGGTTGTAACGCCTGTGGCTACCACAAAATCATCTGGTTTGTTATGTTGCAGCATCAGCCACATTACTCTCACATAATCTTTCGCGTGTCCCCAATCGCGTTTAGAGTCAATGTTGCCCATAAATAAACATTGTTGCAAGCCTAACACTATTTTACAGGCTCCTCTAGTAATTTTGCGGGTTACGAATGTTTCTCCCCGAAGAGGGGATTCATGGTTGAACAATATGCCATTGCTAGCAAACATATTGTAAGCTTCGCGATAATTTACGGTAATCCAATAGCCATATAACTTAGCCACAGCATAAGGAGAGCGTGGATAAAAAGGTGTTGTCTCGCGTTGGGGAACTTCTTGAACTAGCCCGTATAATTCTGAAGTTGATGCTTGATAAAACCTTGTTGTTTTTGTTAACCCAAGTATTCTTATCGCTTCTAAAAGTCGGAGCGTTCCAATTCCATCCACATCGGCTGCATATTCTGGTGAATCAAAACTAACTTTAACGTGCGACATGGCACCTAAATTATATATTTCATTAGGCTGAACCTCTTGAACTATTCTGATTAGGTTACTGGCATCACTTAAATCTCCGTAATGAAGTTTTAGCTTTACCTTTTCTTCATGTGGATCTTGATATAAATGATTGATGCGATCCGTGTTAAAAAGAGAACTTCTTCTCTTAATACCATGAACTTCGTACCCTTTTGAAAGTAAAAGCTCTGCAAGGTAAGCCCCATCTTGGCCAGTAATGCCTGTTATTAATGCTTTTTTCAAGGTCTTTTTACGTAAAGATAGGATTTTGTTCCAAACAAAAACACTTCTGGTACTAATGCAATTCTCCTTATTTTAAGTTTTTGTAAATAAGCCTAACTCCTCTTCAATAAGTAAATCCAAGATGTCAAAAAAAGAAGTTTTATAGTTCCAATTCAATAACATCTTAGCTTTCGTATTGTCACCGTAGATATCCACAATTTCAGTTGGTCGGTATAGCGAGGGGTCTATAACAAGTTTTTTAATATCAATTTTTAATCGCTTAAAAACATGGAGAATGATATCCCTCAAAGAAATAGATTGTCCAGAACAAATTAAAAAATCATTCGGCCTGTCACTTTGTAACATAAGCCACATCGCCTTAACATATTCTGGCGCAAACCCAAAATCTCTTCTGATTTCAATGTTACCTACCCTAAGTTCATTTTGAAGAGTTTTGCTAATTTTTATTGACTCATATATAACTTTCTTCACGAAAAAATTACTGCTTCTTAAAATTGATTCATGATTAAACAATACACCGTTTGCCGCATAAAGTCCGTAGGATTCTCTGTAGTTAACCACGGTCCAATAGGCTGCTGCTTTTGAAATAGCATAAGGGCTAAGCGGGTGCAAGGCTGTTTCTTCTGTGATAGGCAGTTTAACAACCTTCCCAAACATCTCACTGCTTGAAGCTTGGTAGAACTTGATTTTTTTATTTACGATTCTTATACATTCCAATAAATTTAATACTGAAAATAGATTAAACTGAATAGTACCTATCGGTTGTTCAAAGGATAAACCAACTGAGCTTTGAGCGGCTAAATTGTAAATCTCTGAAGGTGTATATTTATTAAAAATTTTGATAATACTTGAGATGTCAGTTAAGTCGCACTCTTCAAAAATGATGTCTTTCTCGATTTTTAGGAAACTCAATTTTGATACACTTGAGCTAGTGTAACTTCTTAAAATACCAACTACTCTATAACCCTTAGTCAATAATAACTCAGCTAAATAGGGGCCGTCTTGTCCGGATATCCCAGTAATAATAGCGGTTGTCATATCGAAGTTTTTTAAAAAATCTTATTTTTAAATATTTGCAAACAATTCTACTGTCTTTTTAATCCCGTTCTCAAAATCCTCCTCTGCCTTCCAACCTAATTCTTTTTCAATTTTACTGGCATCTATCGCATACCTTCTATCATGTCCTGCTCTATCCTTCACAAAGACAAGTTGTTCCTTGTATGATTTACCGTCTGGTTTTGGTTTTTGAGTATCCAAAATCGAGCAAATTGTTTCTGCTATTTGGTTATTACTCCTCTCGTTTCTTCCTCCAATATTATATGTCTCTCCAAATCTACCCTTATGAAAGGCTAAATCTATTCCTTTTGCGTGATCTAATACATAAAGCCAATCGCGAATGTTCTTTCCGTCACCATAAATTGGGATTGGTTCTCCTGCCAAAGCTTTTCTGATAATAGTAGGAATTAATTTCTCTTTATGTTGTTTAGGGCCATAGTTGTTAGAACAATTGGTTGTCACTACATTCATTCCATAAGTATGGAAGTAGCTGCGAACCAACATATCACTAGCCGCCTTAGAGGCAGAATAAGGGCTATTCGGGGCATAAGGCGTTTGCTCTGTAAATAATCCCGTCTCACCTAACGTCCCATATACCTCATCCGTGGAAACGTGAAGAAATTTACTCTCATTACACTCTGATTTAAACTCAAAAGGTGAATTCATCCAGCTTTTTCTCGCCACATCTAGCAAAGTGAATGTTCCGTTTATATTGGTTCTTATAAATGCTTCCGGCCCAGATATAGAATTATCAACATGCGATTCTGCAGCGAAGTGGATTACTCCATAAAAATGATATTTTTCAAATAACTCCTCAACTAACTTTCTATCACAAATATCTCCTTGAACAAAAGTGTATCTCGGATTACCCTCTACTTCCTTCAAGTTATCAAGATTGCCTGCGTAAGTTAGCAGGTCGAGATTAACCAAATGGTACCCCTCATGCTTCTCAATAAAATAGGGAATAAAATTAGAACCAATAAAGCCAGCTCCTCCAGTTAGTAATATTGTTTTCATAAAAATTAGTCGATACTATATAAGAGATAGTCTATAGAAAACGCATCAGCAAAATTTGGCTTATGTTGTCCAATTAAAAAATCGGTTGTAATATTCATAGTTTAAAATTCGTATTTGGCTTCAGCTAATACTGGATGATTTTTATCTTTCTCAGAAAGAATTAATTCTGATTCTTCTAATAGCCAATCAATATTTAATGAGGGATCGTTATAAAGTATACCACCTTCAATTTCCGGATGATAGTATTCATCGCATTTGTATAATACCTCCGCCATATCACTTAACACAACAAAACCATGAGCAAAACCTTTTGGTACTAATAATTGATTTTTCTTCTCTGATGAAAGCTCAAGAGAAAAATGCTTTCCGAAGGTTGATTCATGTTTCCTAATATCAACAGCAATATCTAAGATTAAGCCTTTTAATACTCTTATCAGTTTAGTTTGTGGATAGGGTGCATTTTGAAAATGCAAACCTCTCAATACTCCTCGTCTAGAGCTTGATTGATTATCCTGAACAAAATCAAGATCAATACCTACAGACAGCATTGTTTGCTTATTGTACGGCTCCATGAAGTAGCCTCTTTCATCCCCAAAAATCTTTGGCTCAAGAACTTTCAAGTCTCTAAAGCCTGTTTCGATTACTTGCATTTACCTGATGAATTTTTCGTTCATTATTTTCATAAGGTACTGGCCATATTGGTTTTTCAACAAAGGCTTTGCCAACTCAGTTAATTGCTCTTTTGAAATATATCCCTTTCTAAAGGCAATCTCTTCTAAGCATGCCACCTTTAAACCTTGACGTTCTTCTATCGATTCAACAAAATTAGAGGCCTGCAGCATCGATTGATGTGTACCTGTATCCAGCCATGCCATCCCACGACCCAACAATTTTACGGTAAGTGATTTTTCATTCAAATACATACTGTTAAGGTCGGTGATTTCTAACTCACCACGTGGAGAGGATTTCACTTGCTTTGCTTTGCTTACAACTGAATTATCATAGAAATACAATCCGGTAACCGCATAATTTGATTTCGGCTTTTTAGGTTTTTCTTCTATTGATAATACGTTTCCGTCATCATCGAACTCAGCGACACCATATCGCTCGGGGTCATTGACGTAATATCCAAACACAATTGCCCCTGTTTTCAGTTTGCACGAGTCCTCTAGTAATTGAGAGAAGTTATATCCATAAAAAATATTATCACCCAACACCAAACAGCATGAATCATTTCCGATAAATTCTTCACCAATCAAAAAAGCTTGCGCTAAGCCATCAGGTGAAGGCTGAATTTTATAACTAATTGATAAGCCAAGATTACTTCCATCACCTAATAAATCCTCAAATAGATGAATATCGGTTGGTGTCGAGATAATTAAAATCTCCTTAATGTTGGCTAACATCAATACAGACAACGGATAATAAATCATCGGCTTGTCGTAGATGGGTAGTATCTGTTTTGATACAGCCTTTGTAAGCGGATAAAGTCGAGTGCCTGAACCTCCAGCTAAAATAATTCCTTTCATGCTTTAGTCGATAGTCTTTAGTCGATAGTCCATAGCAAATGCAAATGATGTTAATTAAAGTTTTTTGATATTAACTCGCTGTATTCTTTGTAAGCACTTGCAATTCCTTCTTCCAATTCAATTTGATACTTCCAACCCAGCGCATTTATTTTGCTAACATCTAATAGTTTTTTTTCGTTTTATTTCTCCAGAATCCAAATAGGCTCCATCCTGACCAGTGATACCCGTTATTAAGGCTCTTTTCATAAGCGTTTATTTTATTTATTTCTAAGCCCATGTGCCAACTCTATAGAAGCCTTTGCTTCTTTTAAGCCGAAGCCTCTTCCAGCAAGGATTTCTTTATAGCTCTGCGTGTGTAAATCTGTGAAGCCATCGCTAAATTCGATTTCTTTTCCTTCGATTAACAACGATCGATGTGTGCGTTTTCCTTTTTGTTTCGCTTCTTCAGGCAAGTGGCTTGCGTTAATACTCAAAAACCATTTTACTGTAGCTTTTTCTAACTGCAAAACGCCCGCAGCATGGTCATCGCTTACTTCGGTTAGTTCACTACTTTTGGCTGCTCCAAAAATCCACAACAACATATCAAAAAAATGAATGCCAATGTTGGTAGCTATTCCTCCCGATTTCGATTGGTCACCCTTCCAACTATGATGATACCAACTACCACGTGAAGTAATGTATGTAAGATTTATCTCATGATTATTTTTTGATGACGAGGCAATCTCTTGTTTTAATTGTTGAATGGCTGGATGAAGGCGAAGTTGAAGAATGGTGTACACTTTCTTTCCGGTCTCACTTTCCAATTGTTCTAAGGCTTCAACGTTCCATGGGTTAAGCACCAATGGCTTTTCGCAAATGGCATCGGCTTGTTGGCGAAGCGCAAATCGGATATGTGAATCATGAAGATAATTGGGCGAGCAAATGCTAACATAATCAATCTTTGTTCCGCTTCGCCTTAGTTTATCAATGTGTCTATCAAACCTTTCAAACTCAGTGAAAAAATCGGCATGAGGAAAATACGAATCTATAATGCCAACGCTATCAAATCGATCGAGGGCAGCAACTAAGTTATTTCCTGTTTCTTTGATCGCTTGCATATGGCGAGGTGCTATATAACCAGCAGCCCCTATTAGTGCAAAGTTGATCATGATTGATTAGATTTTAGAATTGACAGGATTATGCAAAAATTGATCATGATTTTAGTAATTGAATTAAACATGATTTAGATTTTTGAAACGGATCCATCCTTCAGTAGATATTTTTCATCGCTTTCGGGGCATGTCGCTAAGCCCTCTTTATCAAACTTTAGTCTATGACCATATTCACTCATCCAGCCTGTTTGCTTTGCAGGATTGCCAACTACCAAAGCGTAAGGCAATACGGTTTTAGTAACTACAGCACCCGCCCCAATAAAAGCAAATTCTCCAATATCATGACCGCAAACTATAGTAGCGTTGGCGCCAATGCTAGCCCCTTTCTTTACTACCGTTTTTGAATATTGGCTTTTGCGATTGACTGCACTTCTTGGATTAATCACATTGGTAAAAACCATAGATGGCCCAAGGAACACATCGTCTTCACAAACAACGCCTGTGTAAATCGAAACGTTGTTCTGCACCTTTACATTTCTTCCTAAAACTACTTCCGGTGAAATCACCACGTTCTGCCCTATATTACAGTTCTCAGCAATAGTGCAGCCCCTCATAATATGAGAAAAGTGCCATATTTTTGATCCCTCTCCAATCTCACACCCATCGTCTATAATCGCAGAGGGGTGAGCAAAATAACCCTTAGTTGTCATTAACCTTTATAATCTTTAATTGTTTCGCAAATATAATATAATTGCTCTTCGTCCATCTCAGTGTGAATAGGCAGCGACAAAACTCGACTTGACAAATCTTCACTTATGGGAAACGACCCTTGACCAACACCATCTATTTTATAGGCTTGCTGAAAGTGCAGTGGCAAAGGATAGTATACCATTGCTGGCACACCTTTGCTTTCTAAATATTTTTTGAAATTCTCACGATCAATATTTTTTACTTTCAATGTGTATTGATGAAATACATGGGTGCTATTAGCAGAGCGATATGGAGTCTCTAAAAATGAAATTTTTTCCAGGGCATTGTCATAAAACTTGGCTACCATATTTCGCTTTTGCTCATACTGGTTCAAATAATTCAATTTTACTTTTAGGATGGCTGCCTGAAGAGTATCCAGTCTGCTATTCACCCCTATACAATCATGATAGTATTTTATTCGCTGGCCGTGATTAGAGATCATTTTTATTTTAACAGCTAAGGCCTCATCTGAGGTAATTAATGCACCACCATCGCCATAACATCCTAAATTTTTAGAAGGGAAAAACGAAGTGCAACCCACTACGCCCATAGTGCCAGCTTTCTTTTGTTCCCCGTTTGAAAATGTATAAACAGTACCAACGGCCTGCGCATAGTCTTCAATAATCTTTACGTTATGCTTTTTTGCAATGGCCAACAGAGGTTCCATATCAGCGCACTGACCAAACAAGTGAACCGGTACTATTGCTACTGTTCGTGATGTTATCTTATCTTCAACTTGCTTCACATCGATATTGAAGGTATTAGGTTCAACATCAACAAACACGGGCCTTAACCCAAGCAGGGCAATTACTTCCGCTGTCGCAACATAGGTAAATATAGGTAAGATAACTTCATCACCAGGTTTGAAATCCAGAGCCATCATGGCAATCTGTAAAGCATCTGTACCATTGGCACACGAAACTACATTAGCCTGATCATGAAAATCAGAAAATGCTCTTTCAAATTCTTTTACTTGCGGGCCTTGAATAAATGCTGTTGAAGTCAACACCTCTTGAATGGCTTGATTCACTTCCTCTTTTATATGCTGGTATTGACTTTGCAAGTCAACCATCTGAATTTTGTTCTTAAACATCAACTTAAAGATTTGAAATTCTCTTTTGCCAATTCCAGGCATCCAGTAATGCTTGGCTGTAACTTAATTTAGTTTTCCAACCTAATATTTTCAATGCCTTAGCCGGATTGGCATACGTTTTTTCTACATCGCCAGGTCTGCGTGGACCAATCTCATAAGAAAGTTGAACACCTGTGATTTTGATGAACTCCTTCACCAATTCTAAAACTGAAACACCCACTCCCGTTCCTAGGTTAAAGACATCGTAAGCAAGCAAGTCATCCGTATCGCCTAAAAGCATTTTGTTCAACGCTGCAACATGTGCTTGTGCCAAATCCACAATGTGAATGTAATCGCGCAAGCAAGAGCCATCAGGCGTAGCATAGTCATTACCAAACACAATTAGTTTTTTTCTAATACCAGCCGCTGCTTGTGTGATATAGGGTACAAGGTTTCCAGGAACGTCTAAAGGTAGTTCACCCAATAAAGAACTAGGATGCGCACCAACAGGGTTAAAGTATCGCAAGGATATAACCCGAAGATTTTTATCTGCAACCACCGCATCTTCCAATATTCGTTCGCACATTTGTTTAGTTGCGCCATAGGGCGATTCCGCTTTCTTGAAAGCGGTTTTCTCATCAACCGGAATAACATCTGGCTGACCATATACAGTACAAGAGGAGGAGAACAATAAGTTGGTTACGTTTTGTTCTTTCATCACTTCTAACAAAGTAAGCAGCGACCCTATATTGTTGCGATAATACTTTGTTGGTTGCTGAACTGATTCGCCAACCGATTTGAATGCTGCAAAATGTAACACACCGCTAATTTCATGTTCGGAAATAAAAATTTTTGTAAGGAAGCTTTTGTCGTTACAGTCACCTTCATAAAATTTTACAGGCTCGTTTGTTATTTTTTCGATGCCAATCAAAAGAGTTCTATCCGACTTTGAAAAGTTGTCGATCAAAATCGGCTCATATCCTTGTGCTATCAACTCAACGGTAGTGTGAGCAGCAATATAACCAGCTCCCCCAGTAACAAGAATTTTCTTTGAATTCATAGCTAAAGCCTAGCGGTAACCAATGATCTATCAAGAAACCCTTTGATATCGTAAACCACTGTATTTTTATCTTTCAGGGTAGTCCAATCCAACGATTTAAACTCATCATGACTTACTGCTAATACGATTGCGTGGTATTTTTTTTCAATCTTCTCAATCAGTGTAAGGTTATACTCATGTTCAACTTCTTCTTTATCGGCATGAGGGTCATAAATATCTACCACAGTACCAAAGCTCTGCAATTCGCGCACAACATCCACTACTTTGCTGTTGCGTATATCAGGGCAATTCTCTTTAAAAGTTAATCCAAGAACTAGAACCTTACCCTTATTAATTGGCAACTCATGTTGTGCCATTAACTTTATTACACAGTTAGCTATGTACACCCCCATATTGTCGTTGATTCTGCGGCCAGACAATATAACTTCTGAGTGATAGCCTAAGCTCTCGGCTTTGTGTGTGAGGTAATATGGATCGACCCCGATGCAATGCCCACCAACTAGACCTGGCTTGAAAGGAAGGAAATTCCACTTAGTCCCAGCCGCTGCAAGCACTTCATGCGTATCAATCCCCATACGCTCAAATATCAGTGCAAGCTCATTTACAAAAGCAATGTTTACATCGCGTTGTGAGTTTTCAATAACTTTAGCAGCTTCGGCTACTTTTAATGACGATGCCTTATGCGTACCCGCTTTAATAATTTTGAGATAGAGTTGATCTACTTTTTCCGCCACTTCAGGTGTGCTGCCACTTGTTACTTTTTTAATCGTGGTTACCCGATGTTGCTTATCTCCTGGATTAATGCGCTCGGGCGAATAGCCACAAAAAAAATCGACATTGAATTTTAAACCACTTACTTTTTCAAGCACAGGCACACATATTTCTTCAGTACAGCCTGGGTAAACCGTAGATTCATAAATTACGATGTCTCCCTTTTTCAATATAGTGCCAATGGTTTTACTAGCACTTTCAAGTGGACGGAGATCAGGTTTTTTAGATTCATCGACTGGCGTAGGGACAGTTACGATAAAATAATTAACCAACTTTAAATCATCTAAGGTTGCGGAGAATCTAAGTTTTGAAGATGCCTTTAATTCAGGAGCATCTACTTCACGCGTTCTATCGTGACCTTCCTTCAATTCTCTTATCCGCTCGGCATTGATGTCAAACCCAATGGTTTCAATCACTTTTCCAAACTCAACTGCCAATGGCAAACCAACATATCCTAACCCAATAATTCCAATTTTGTCCATGTAATCCTATTTAAATTTAATTTTTGATATTGTAATAGTCAAGGTACCAATCCACGAAACGCCCAATGCCAGTCTCTATTGAAACGGAGGGCTTGAAGTTTATCAAATTTTCTAAGTCGGTAATATCAGCCATCGATTCTAGCACATCTCCTTCTTGCATAGGTAAAAAATTTTTGATTGCCTGTCTGCCCAATTTAGCTTCGATCACTTCAATAAAATAGAGCAGTTCAATAGGCTGGTTATTCCCAATATTATAAATTTTGTAAGGTGCAAAACTGGTAGCAGGGTCGGGTTTTAAGGCGTTCCAATTATTATCCCTTTCAGGGATTAAAGGTAATAAGCTAACAATACCTTCTACAATATCATCAACATAAGTGAAATCGCGCCTCATCTTGCCTTGATTAAAAACCTTGATAGGTTTACCCTCTAAAATTGCTTTTGTAAAGATAAATAAAGCCATATCTGGCCTGCCATAAGTTCCATACACAGAAAAGAACCGCAGCCCTGTAGTTGGCAAATCATATAGGCTAGAATAGGCATGCGCCATTAACTCATTCGCCTTTTTTGAGGCGGCATATAAAGCCAATGGATGATCTACATTATCATGTACCGAAAAAGGCATTGATCGATTGGCACCATAAACAGAACTAGACGAGGCATAAATAAGATGCTTGGGCCTGTGGTTACGGCAGGCTTCCAAAATATTCAAGAAACCAGTAATATTACTGTCAAGATAAGCATACGGGTGGCTGATAGAATGGCCAACGCCAGCCTGAGCCGCAAGATTGACTACAAAATCAAATTGGTTGTTTTCAAAAAGGAAATCGAGTTTTTGCTTGTTTATAAAATCAATCTGATGAAAGCTGAAATTTTCGTTTTTCAACAATAAATCAAGCCTAGATTGCTTTAGGGCAATATCATAATAAGGATTGAGATTATCGAGGCCAACTACTTTAAAGCCAAGCTTGCATAGCCTTTGCGCCAAATGAAACCCGATAAAACCAGCTGCACCTGTAACTAAAATAACTTCTTGATTCTTTGACATGGAGAGCAGTATCTGTATTTTCGTGCCGCAAATTAAGTACTAAAAAATTTAAAACCTTAAAACTGAAAATGGAGAATCAAAAGAAAGTTGAATCAGATGAAATTGATTTAGGAGCATTATTTTCTAAAATAGGCGAGTTCTTCTCTAATCTCGGTCTGGGAGTTCTAAAGGGCTTTGCTACTTTGAGACAAATACCTTTACAAAACAAAGCTTTATTTATAGGTTTAATCCTTTTGTCAGTTACTGTTGCAGCTTTATATTCAAAAGGAATTATTTCAAAGAAATACTATGAATCAACTATGATTCTCAATTCGCAGTATCTAAACACTCGCATTCTGAAGGGAACTATTGATAAACTTAATTTACTTGCGGAAGAAAAGAACAAGTTGGGACTGGCAAAGACTTTACGAATCCCACAAGCATTGGCTGATAGTATTTCCTCATTCAAATCAAAACCTTTCGTTTCTGAGGAAGAAGTTATAGACCTAGAGATATTAACTGAAAAGCTAAAAAACTTGTCTGATAAAAAGGATGTGAAGCTTATAGACCAAGTTGTTGGCCGTTTAACGGTAGAGAACCGTCATTCCTTTGAAATCACAGTTAGAGTAAACTCAAAGAAAACTATTAAGCAGTTAGAACCTGCACTTATACGCTATTTTCATAATAATGATTTTATAAAAAAAAGGATCGAAATTGATAGCATTAATCTACTTGCTAAAAAGAAAAAATTAGAAGGGGAATCTGAAAAGCTTGACAGCCTAAAAAAAGTAATATTCCAAAATTATCAAAGTATGGCTCAACAGAGCAGGCAGGGTTCTAACAATGTTATTCTAAGCGATAAGGCGGTAACAAACCCAATAGAGATTTACAATCAAGACATAAGCCTTTACAACGAGATTCAAATCATTGATAGGACTCTTTACATAAAACCTGAATTTGAAGTTGTCTCTGGGTTTACTGAATTTACCGAACCAGCTAGCCCTGGTTTATTAAAATCGGTAGTTTCATCAATACTAATAGCAATTGGTTTAGGATACGCAATTGTTGCACTGCTAAGCTTCAATAAATATTTAGCTTCATTAGCCTAGGTGATAATTGCTCTTCTTAAAAAGGAATTCAGTTTAGAGATTCGCAGAAAAGCTGTTATCTCAGGATTAGTTATTTATCTGCTAAGTACTGTCTTTATTGGTTACTTGGCTTTTGGGTTCAGGGTGATCGATCCTGTAAGTTGGAGTGCCTTGTTTTGGATTATTTTACTCTTCACGGCAGTGAACACCATATCCAAAGGCTTTATTGGTGAAACTAAAGGGAGAGAAATCTATTACTACTCAATTGCCAATCCCTCCGCTATTATTATCTCTAAAATAGGATATGGATTTTTGGTTTGTTCTGCACTTTCATTTTTTGGGTTTCTGCTTTTTACAGTGTTTTTTTCAAGCCCAATAGAAGACGTTTTTCTATTCGCACTGCTGATTATCCTTGTCTCCTTCGGGTTTTCGGCTTCGCTAACTTTGCTATCAAGTATTGCTTCAAAAGCTAACAATAGCAACATTTTGATGGCTGTTCTAAGTTTTCCAGTAATAATCTCAATTCTCCTTCTCGCCATTAAAATCACTAAAAACTGCATTGATGGCTTAGATCGTTCAGTAAGTTTTGATGAGCTGCTTACATTGGCTGCAATTAATTGTTTGGTCACAGCCGTGTCCTATCTTCTCTTCCCTTATATTTGGCGCAGCTAATTCGATATTTGATGAAGAAAAATTGGTGGAAATACGTGTCGATTGTTTTATTGATCTACTCCTTTATTGGCGGGCTTTTATTTGCTGTTCCACGTTTGCCCATTGTAAACGAAACCATCCGCGGCCTTTACTTCCATGTACCCATGTGGTTTACTATGATTGCCTTGTTTGGAGTTTCCACTTACCAGGCAATCAAGTACCTAATCAAGCCTTCTAGGGTGGCAGATATTATTTCGGTGCAATATGCTAATGCAGGCATAATATTTGGTCTACTCGGCATTTTTACAGGCATGATTTGGGCCAATTACACATGGGGGTCTCCTTGGCATGGTGACCCTAAGCAAAATGGTGCGGCCATTACTCTACTCGTATATTTTGCCTATTTTATTTTAAGAGGCTCCATCGAAAATGATGAACAGAAGGCACGCTTGAGTGCGGTATACAACATCTTCGCTTTTGTGGCTATGATACCTTTAATTTTTATCATTCCAAGAATGACTAGTTCGATGCATCCCGGAAACGGAGGCAACCCTGGGTTTAACATGTACGACCTCGACAATAGAATGAGGCTTGTGTTTTACCCCGCTTGCATTGGCTGGATATTGTTGGGAGTTTGGATTGCTAGCCTGCGTACAAGAATCAAAATTGTTGAAGAGAAAATATTGGATATTGAATATGAAAAATAAAATGTTGATTTTATTGGGAGTTTTTTTCACAACTTCTTCTTTGGCTCAACCTGTTGAAATGGCAGACACCATGCGCAGCGAAGGAAAAATTTATGTGCTGGTTTCAATCATAGTAAGCATTCTTGCTGGCGTATTCATTTATCTGATTGTGATTGATAAAAAGGTTACTAAGTTGGAAAATCGCCTTCCAGAAAAAAAATAAGCATTCCCTATTTTCTAACTCTGTAGCCTTAACTTTGTTACTTCAACATTCGGTTAAATAAGAAATGAAAAAATCACACCTACTTGCCATTGGAGTTATTGTCGTTGCTATCGGTATTATAATCGCTACCGCTGGCGATGCTAGCACTTACGTGGATTTTGACCAAGCTTATCAATTGGCAGAATCTGGAAAGACTTCAAGCATTCATGTGGTTGGTTCTTTAAAAAAAGATAGCAATGGAAACATTATTGGGCTTGAAAAAAGTGCCGATAGACTTTCATGTTCCTTTATTCTTGTAGATGATAAAAACAAAGAGCAAAAGGTGGTGTACAATGAACCTGTGCCTGCCGACTTTGGCAAATCAGAAAAAATAGTGGTGATTGGTGAGTACCATGCCAATCAATTTATAGCGAACAAAATTTTATTGAAGTGCCCTTCCAAATACCAAGAGCAAAAACTTAAAGCAGGTGTTTAATTTTGAAAATGAATTGACTATAGTTCGAACTAAGTTCAGCTTATAATCAACAAAACTTCAAATTTTCAAATCAGTAACTATGCATTATTTTATCGGCAACCTCGGGCATTTCTTCATCATAACAACTTTTATTTCTTCAGCAATCGCTGCATTCTCTTACTTAAAAGCACAAACCCAAACTAATCTCGAGCAAAAAAGAAATTGGATAAATAACGCTCGCACCGCTTTCTACATACACACCATCGCTATTTTTGGAATCGTCTTCAGCTTGTTCTTTATTATCTACAATCATTACTTCGAATACCATTATGCGTATTCGCATTCCTCTATTCACTTGCAGGCACAATACATGGTCTCTTGCTTTTGGGAAGGGCAGGAAGGCAGCTTTTTGTTGTGGATGTTTTGGCAAGCCATAATTGGTGTTGTTTTAATCAATACTCAAAAAAATTGGGAAGCCCCCGTAATGGTTGTCTTTGGTTGTGTTCAACTATTTCTCGCTTCCATGATCCTCGGAATCGTTATTCCACTTATAGATACCAAACTAGGAAGTTCTCCCTTTATTTTGTTAAGGGATGCGATGGACGCACCGATCTTCAAAACACAGCCAGAGTTTGTGCCTAAAGATGGTAACGGCTTGAACCCACTGCTTCAAAACTATTGGATGGTAATTCATCCACCCACGTTGTTTTTAGGCTTCGCGCTTACGCTCGTTCCGTTTGCATTTTGTATTGCTGGATTATGGCAGAAAAAATATTCTGAATGGATAAAGCCTGCACTTCCGTGGACGCTTTTATGTGGCGCTGTTCTGGGATTGGGCATTTTAATGGGCGGCTATTGGGCGTATGAAACCTTGAACTTTGGTGGTTATTGGAATTGGGATCCGGTTGAAAATGCGGTGTACGTGCCGTGGTTAATCTTGATCGCCTCCATTCACACTATGATTACCTACAAAAACAGCGAGACTGCTTTAAAAATATCCATCATACTTGTGATCAGTGTATTTATTTTAATTCTCTATTCCACATTTTTAACACGAAGCGGAATTTTGGGCGATGCATCAGTTCACTCGTTTACTGATTTAGGACTTTCTGGGCAACTGTTAGTGTATTTGTTGTTCTTCACCGTGCTTTCAATTGCTTTGATTGTTTTGAGATGGAAACAAATTCCTTCATCTGATAAAGAGGTTTCTATATACTCGCGAGAGTTTTGGATTTTCCTTGGTGCTACAACACTCTGTTTGATGGGCTTTCAAGTATTAATCCCTACTTCAATTCCAGTTTATAATTCTATTTCCGAATTAGTTGGTGTTACTTCCAATCTTGCTCCGCCAGCAAACCAAATCCAATTCTATTCAAAGTTTCAATTGTGGTTTGGCGCAGCTGTGGCTTTGATCTCAGGAACAGGGCAATTCTTTTGGTGGAAAAAGTTAGACTCATCTGGATTGAGGAAACAGCTTTTGTTCCCCGTTTTACTTTCGTTGATAATCTTTGCCATTATTATTTCAGTCGGTAAAGTATATGACCCCGCTTATCTGGTTTTAACATTGGCCAGCGTTTATCTAATCGTTTCAAACGCCAATGTGTTGTTAACTTTGTTTAAGCTAAATCCTAAACTTTCAGGCGGAGCAATTGCTCATATTGGCATAGGATTAATATTGATAGGGATTCTTTTTTCAGCAGGTTATTCAAAAGTGGTGTCGCTCAACAATACTGGCCTTTTGTATTCCAAAGAAGCCGGAACGGAATTCAACAGAGACAACCTACTTCTGTTCATCAATGAAACCCGCACCATGGCAGGCTACGATATTGAATATCTTGGTGAACGTGTCCAGGCTCAAAATAAATCAGGCTTCATCAAAAAGAGTGACATAGAATTAACCAACGATCCCTTTAAAGTAGTTGCCAAAAAAGATGTTCTCTTCAAAGAAAAGAAATTGTTCTCTTCAAAGGACACGATAAACATCAATCCAGAAAATACTTATTATGAGATTGAACTTAGGAAAAACGGAAAAGTGGCCGCATCACTTTTTCCACGCATTCAAATCAATGAGGCCATGGGTGGCAGAATTGCATCACCCGATATAAAAAGAAATTTAGGTAGCGATTTATATACCCATGTAGCTGCACCAATGGATCCTGATGCTGAAGTTGATTGGGGAAAAACCGAAGAGTTAAAAATTACTTTCGGAAAGAATTTTTTTGTGAACGACTATGTGGCAGTTCTTGAAGACGTAAAGCGATTGGATAAACTTGAAGGAGTTGAACTTCTGAAAGAAGATGTAGCTGTACAAGCAAAAATAAAAATTCAAGGAGAGCACGAATTGTATTATGCAGAACCCGTTTTTATCATTAAAGATCGGAGCCAAATTGGTAGAATACCATCTGAAGTAAAGGATTTGGGTATTAAGATTACCTTACTCAATATCCATCCTGAAACAAATGAGTTTAGCTTTGCTATAAACCAAAGGCAAAAAGATTGGGTAATTATTAAGACATTAGAGAAGCCTTTGATCAATATTCTTTGGTTAGGAACTTGTATATTAATGATTGGTTTCTGTGTTGCAATGGTTAGAAGATTTATAGAATATAAAGCGAGTGCTAAAGCCAATTGATATGTTGGAGCAATTAATCAGGAAAATAAAAAAATTGGTGTCCAAAAAAAAGTTGTACAATGGACACTACAGCTATAATAGCAACTACAATGGCTACTCTTGGTTAGATTACTATGAGAACATAAATATCATCGACAATGACTTATCAAGTTTGGTATCGCTTATTAAACCAAAAGCCGATCAAGGTGAAATTTCGCTTTCTAAAAAAACTTTTAATCCATTTAATATACCATTTGACACCAGTTATGCTGAAGCCTTAAAAATAGCTGGAAACCCTATCTATTTAATTGATAATACAACTAAAATACTTACTTGCAAGGTGATCTTTTACAAGAAAAAGATTGGCGATATTAAGCTCACAACACAACTGCATTTTTTTGAAGACTCTCTATTTCTGGTAAAGACTGATTTTTCAAATACGCATTCAAGCGAAAGTATTCATACTAAAATTGCAAAACTTACAGTAAAGAAATATGCTGAAATTGATATAAACATAGCTCCTGGCATACAATTCTTCCATCTTCAAGATGAAAACAAAAGCCTCTTAACAATTGATCTATCTAGCGTAAACCCTTCTATTATTTACGTTTCAGGCAATCAAGAATTAACCAAAAAGATACTCGACATAATACACGTAAAAAAAGTAGAGCGTACGTCAAAAGAAAAGCTCATCAATGATGAGCTTTTCAATAAACTTTAAAGATATTTTTTTATGATGAGATCAATCGTCAGCATTGTAGTCTTCTAACGGTCGCCACTCCCAAATATCATCGTAGCGAGATGATCCTGCTTCACCCAAACCAACATAGGCTTTACCATCGGCAACGAACCAAATAGCATTTTGACGTGATGAACCTTCAAAATTTGTTTTGAGAGTCCACCGATAGGTAGTTGGGTCATATTCATATACGGAAAGCGTTAAAGAGGGCGAGGAACCGATTGCCATGTAGGCATGATCGTTAAACGCAAAAGCCACAGCATTGCTTCTTCTTACAGTATTTTTAAAGTCGGTATAATTATCACTGTTACTTGCTTGTGCTCGTTTGGTCCACGATCCAACTCCTGCATCAAACTCCCACAAATCAGAAATAAAGAGACCGTTATTTCTTCCCCCAGCCAAAAGCATTTTACCATTCAAAATAAAAGCAGAAGCACCTTCACGCTTATCGCCTGCATAGCTAACTATTTCCTTCCAAGTATCAGTGCCTGGCGTGTATTGCCAAAAATCGCCAAACCAACTTGTGCCATCATATCCAGTACCTACATACCCATTCTCACCAATGCCAACAGCTACAGCATTATATCTCCTTCCACCTGGAAAACTGCTTACCTGTGTCCACTTATCAGCACCTGGATCGTATTTCCAAAAATCATTCAGCTGCTGCTCTACCCCATTATTATTGCGGTTGTACCCTAACCCTACGTATCCATTTGATCCAACACTAAAAGCAACAGCTCGCTCACGCAAATTGGGTGTTGGATTGTTAATGGTTGGATTTGCCGGAAAACTGGCAATCGATTTCCAAATCAATCCATTTAAGACATAAAAATCAGACAAATATTCTTTACCATTATAACCTAGGCCAGCATATACTTTGTTACCAATAGTAAAAGTAACCAAGCCAGAGCGAGGCACACCTTTAAAGGGTTGTACCTTTACCCAATTGCCTTGAGTAGTGGTGGTGTTAGGATTTGAGCTACATGATTGAAATGCTAACAGCCCAGAGACCGAAACAATAAAAAGTAAGATTTTAATAAATTTCATTTTAATAAGAGTTCAAATTTAGGTGCTATTTATTTTTAGGAAGTGTTACAAAATATAAACTTAGTTTCATTTGATATTGACTTTTGGAATCTCCAACAGCAATGCGTGCAATGGTGTTTCTAAAATTGGTATCGTTAATTAAAAAAAGTAAGCCGTTTTCATTATTAACATCGGTTTGTAGTTGTTGATTGATAAAGCTTGTAATATCTACGCGATACCGAATGTTGCGCTCCAGGTTCTCATTGTCGTCTACTAAAGTGGCCGTATAAGTGCTTTGGCTAAGAATTGAATTTAGCCCATCTACAATATAGCCTGTCAGCGCTAAAGGTATGGGTGTAGTTCTAGTCTTGTAACCCTTAACTGGCGTAATTTCTAAAACCGCACTCGATGCTGAAAAATTGGCATTGGTTATCAGCAAGTCACGCAAATGAGGCACCTGTACCCGAAACCCAAGCCCAGTACCTGATTGCATGTATGCGATATTATCCGTTTTTGTAGTGCTTAGAGGACTGGTTAAAGTTTTCAAATCTTTAACAGAAGTTGAACTCCGATCGGCCACAATACTATTGAAAAAAATCCCTCCAGTAGTTGAGTAGGCAACATGTCTTTCTTGGCTTGGTAGTACTGACTTATCATTATAATAAACACGCAGCTCAATCGCAGGGTTGATTCCTAAAAAGCAAGTATTTTGCGGATCCGGCTTAATTACCATCCCCTTGAAGTATTTGATAAATTGTGAACTCTGTAGTGCCTTATCATCTCCTTCCTGTAATAATTTAAAAATTTCTTTTCCCAAATCGTCAGATAATGGTATTTCTAAGCTGTCCTTGTTATGAAGGGGGCGCGGCTGGAAACTCAAACTGCCCAAAGCTACTGGGTCATTTACAAATTTACTGACATTGTACTTGCCCCCACTGTATAATTTTATCTCCTCTGCAATTCTGTAAACGCTAACTGATTGCGTAGCAGTAGTATCGTAGTAATAATATCCGCTTGTTTTGAAATAAAGTCGTAATGCTTTATAAGTGGTATTATTTTTATCTAGTTGAGATGCTGATTGTGCACCCAATTGAAAAACAGGTGAGGCCGTAACTGAACCTAGACGCTCGTCAGTATGATATCCAAGAAGCAATTTATCAGGGCTGCTCGTTCTTAGGCTGTCGAACAAAACGGTTGATACATTTAGAGTAAGGGTATCTGTAACACCAATATCAAATGCTGAATTTTGAACGAAATCGGCTCCCAGGTTAGAAGCTTGATCATTACACGAAACGCATGCCATGACAAGCATCAGCTTGGCAAAAGACTTCAATTTTCGAGTTTGATCAACCATTTAATTTTTGAAATAACGGCAAAAGTAATATTATCTGATGAAGACTCCCAAAACTATTTCAGTCAGCCTTAAATCATAGATGCAAATCCGAACTGAATTGTTCTAAGTCTTAAAAAAAAAAATTTTTTTTATTTTGAAAAGCTAGAAAACAATTTCATTAGTTGGTGCATCTACAGGCACTAGCTGGTTAAGTTTAGATTATTCATAATTGAGTTTTAACTAGGCTTAGCTATCTTTGCCCTTTAATTTGCTATACGATTTGATAAAGAATTTAAAATATCTGCTGCTAATCCAGCTATTAACAGCCCCACTACAGTTTTCTTTCGCTCAGGATATTTCAGGGTCTGTTTATTCTATCTATGGAATTGGCGATTTGAAATCACGAGGGTCTGCTCTCAATAGAGCTATGGGTAGCACTGGAATTGGCGTGCGCGATAATCTTAATTTAAATACTTCTAATCCAGCATCTTATACTTCAATTGGTGCTCCTGTTTCAAAAATATTTGAGTTTGGTGGCTATTTCGAAAATAATTCATTCAACAATTCTTCTACTTCAACACAATATAAAGCTGGAAGTATTTCAAGTTTAACTTATTGGTTCAAGTTCTCTCCAAAATTTGCCGGTGTAGCTGGAGTTGCTCCGCTCAGTAGTTCATCTTATAACGTTTCTAGCAATCAAGCTATCTCTGCGGGGGCAAGTCTTTTGCCAGTGAATTATACAGGCACAGGCGGTTTCAACCAATTTTATTTAGGCAATACCTATCAAATTCTCAAAAACCTATCAATTGGTGCCAATGCCTCTCTCGTGCTTGGTTCACTCAATCAAATTGCAACTACAAGTGCCAATATTTATAGTGGGTCTTTGCAATCAAGCACTAAGTTTTTTGCTCAAGGTGGAAATTTCGATTTGGGTATTCAGTATTTTTTTAAAGTAAAAGAAAGCCAATTTACGCTAGGTTCAACAGTTAGAACTGCCACAACACTGAATGGGTATAAGCAAACCATTTTGACCTCTTCCTCAACCAATGCACCACAACAAACTGATAAGGTGACTACATCTTATGTTTTGCCCCGCCAATATGGGTTCGGTTTTTCCTACATGCGAAATCGGATTACGCTTGCTGCGGATGTATCTCTTCAAGAATGGAAAAAAGCAAAACTCGAAAGTGGTATCATAACACAAAATGTAACTCGTTATTCTATTGGTGGCGAACTGAAAGGCAATCTTGCAACTAGCAACTACCTAAAGGCTATTAGTTGGAGAGCGGGCTTCCATACTGAGGATTATTATGTGGTGATACGCAATACTTCGCTCACTTCATGGGGCTACAACATTGGGGCTGGGCTTCCTTTGACTGGCAATTATGCCACGGTTAACCTCAACTATTTCTTTACCAAATTCGGAAGCACCCAAAATGGGTTGGTTGATCAACAGTCTACCAAATTTTCTGTAGATGTAATCATCAGAGATATTTGGGGTATAAGACGAAAGTTTGATTAACGAATTGGTTTAATAATCTCTAGCCAATCTCCTTCAACATTTTCTTTAGTTATTGTTACCCCATGAACAATGGGAGCTGCAATTCCTTTCTGAAAAAATATAGGTGCATTAAAAACTCTAGCCTCATCCCATACTTTGGCTTCTATAAATAAACTGATAAGTGCAGGTCCACCCTCCACAATTACTGATTGAATTCCTCTTGAATGTAAATCGCGCAAAACATTATTGAGGAAATTTTTTTCATCTACACTCACGTACTCAAGATTGTTCATCTCAATATTCAATTCCAAATTATAACAGATTGTCTTTTGAGATCCATCAAACACATGGAGTGTTTTCGGTAATTTTAATTTTCTATCGATAATAATCCTTACGGGATTTCGACCTGACCAATTCCGTACATTCAGTCTAGGATTATCTTGCAATGCTGTTTCACTCCCAATTAATAAAGCATCTTCTTCCGTTCTCCATTTATGTACAAGCTGTCTTGAGTATTCATTGCTTATCCATATTGGCTCACGATTTAGTGGAGCTATAAAACCATCATTTGTCTGCGCCCATTTAAGAATGATATAAGACCGTTGGTATTTAATATAAGTGAAAAATCTTTTGTTCAATTCTTCAGCTTCCTTTGATAGCACACCCACTTCAACTTCAACACCAGCATCTCTTAGTTTGTTTATGCCTTTGCTAGCCACCAATGGATTGGGATCTTCTATTGCTACAACAACTCTCTTAATATTTTTAGAAATCAATAGATCAGCACAAGGTGGAGTTTTGCCATGATGTGAGCACGGCTCCAAAGAAACATAAACAGTGGCCTCGCTTAAAAGACGCTTATCTTCAACTGAATCAATTGCATTAACCTCTGCATGAGCCTTACCAAATTGTTTGTGCCAACCTTCTCCTATAATTTTATTTTCATGAACTATCACGCAACCCACGAGTGGGTTTGGACTTACATAACCGATGCCTAGCTTTGCAAGCTCAAGGGCACGTTGCATAAAAAGTTCACCTGTACTCATCTTGTTAATAGCAAAATCTTATTAATCTTGATCAAAGATCAATGTATAATGGCCAATTCCAAAGCACTATTCAATCAGCTAAAAAATAAAATCACGCTTAACGAAAGCTCAGCAGAAATAGAAAGCATTATTTTTTTATTACTGGAAAAAAAGTTTGGCATCACCCGAAAAGATATTCTGCTTGAAAAAGAAATTATTCAATCTGTGGATTTGACAGGTGAATTAATTCGTATAAATCAGAACGAACCGATCCAATACATTCTAGGTGAAGCTGATTTTTTTGGAAGAAATTTTTTAGTGAACCATCACGTTTTAATTCCACGACCAGAAACTGAGCTTCTTGTAGAAGAAGTAATAAAAGCATTTGGCGATGATAAAAAAACAGGAAGGATTATTGACATTGGTACTGGCAGCGGTTGCATTGCCATCTCTCTCGCTCAGGCTCTACCCTACAAAAAGATTATCGCAATTGATATAAGTGAAGAAGCTATTGGTGTTGCAATTAGCAATGCGATTCATCACAAAACCAGTATTGAATTTTTCCATCATGATATTTTAGGAAAGTCATTAGACTTGCGTGATGTTGATTGCATTGTTAGCAACCCTCCTTACATCCGTGAAAGCGAAAGAAGCGCAATGAGTAAAAATGTTTTAGATTACGAGCCTCATCTTGCATTGTTCGTTAGTAATAACGACCCATTAGTTTTTTACAAAAGAATTTTAGAAAACGCTGTGATGTGCTTGTGCAATGGAGGCAAAGTCTTTTTTGAAATCAATGAACAGTTTGGAAAAGACGTAGCCACGCTATTTCACAATCATAACTTTCAACATGTATCGGTAATAAAAGATATTGATGGAAAGGATAGAATTGTGACAGGCACTTATATTTCCTCTCCTATCCAATAATCATTCCGTCCTTCAATTTTAATCAACCCAGATTCAACAACTTTCAATTCGTTTGTCAATCCTCGAGTTCGATAAGTAAGGTTTGGATAAAGGTAGATTTGAGTCTCGGCTGGCAACCACTTTTCAAAAACATTGTTCCTTATCAAACTCCATCGGATAGGTTTACAAAACGCTACGATTTCTATAGCAGAATTTAATTGCTGAAGAAAATTCAACGTTTCCTTCTTCTGAATCAGAACGTTAACAGACTTGTATTTTTTGTTGAGAATAAATTTGAAAGATTCATCTAAGAAATTTTTATCAACCGCATGTAAAAACTGAATGGGTTGTTGATTAGACAATTCATCCTCAAATAAAGTTAGACTTGATAAAACAGCAACATCAATTTTTATTCCCCAGCCAAGCACTTTTTCAATAGCATCTTCACAAACAATTATGGTAGGACTCCATTCTAAAAGCTCATTGACTTTTTCAAGTGAGATTGCATTTGCATCCATAATCAAAAGAGCAGGCTCTTGATCTTCTCTTATTATGTGGTGGCTCGACATCTAGTTTTCAAAAAAGCAAACTGATCCACCAACCCAAGTCTTATCCTTATTAAATTTAACGCCAATCATTTCGCCACGACTAAGGCGGGCAAGATTGGTAATCAATCGAGGGCGGCTTTCGTTTTCACTCCAGATAAACAAAAGCCGAAGCTCAGTTTTCACCAATCCATCAGGTGCTTGAATTACTGGCTCATAAATCACTTTTCGTTGCAACAAATAATTTTCGCGTTTGCCAAATGGAATTAGATCTAAATCGTGGCAAGTTACATGAAACACAATTCCACTCCCAGAAAATGAGAACAAGGGTTTCAACACATAGTTTTCTAAATCTGTAGGCCAGCTTTCGTATTCATTTAAAAATTTACATTTAGGCACAAACTTACTTTTTATAAACGGCATGGTGTATTTGCTGATCCTGAAAAACCAATTGGGGTGGCCAACCCATTCAACATCTACATCCTCCGTTAAATTAAATTGAAGCTTGAGATCAGTGCGTTTCAATAACTCATCAAAAATTACACGATTATAAATTCGGTGAATGGGCGTTTTCTTTCCTTCATTAAAATAAAAAAGATTCCGCCCTTCGCGAATAACATCGCCAATGTGAACTGGCTTTACACTTGTTATCTTTTCAGTGATAATAAAATCTATTGCGGTGTTTTGTTGCAGGGGATCAATCTCCAATAAGATTACATTTTCCGGTTCATATTTGCCAAGTAAAAATTTTCTTAACGTTTCTTTATACTCTTCTGATGACAATTCAAAATGATTATTCAAGTCGTCAGTCAAATTATAATGTTGTTTAAACTTGCTTCCCAAAAAATCTTGAAACCCAAATAAGGAAGGAAAGCCCTGCATCTCAATCAGCTTCGGCTGTAACTCACCCTTCTCATCTTTCACAATTGCGAAATCGAGTGCTATAAAATTTGTATGACTATTCTCATTAGGCACAAAACAATCCGATGGTATTGCTTTTTCAGTAAGCTTTTTGAAATCATTTTGTGCTATGAAATCAATTATCTCATTTGAAGCTAAAAGTAATTTCTTTTTAAACTCAAGTGGAATAAAAACAGGAGTCTCAGCTACTCGAAATTTAATTTGGAAATTGAATGCTGAATTCAAATCATCAATAAAGGCAATATACTTTTCTATCGAAAAATTTTTATTGAATTGATTGCGTATCGCAGTAATCATACCACAAAGTTACTCTGACAAAGCACTTCGTAAAAACGAAGGCAATACAGTTCTATAGGTTAATTTAATCTTATCGGGCTCGTTCACCATTGTTAGCATTTGCTCATATTTTCTTGCTCCATGCTTTTCAATAATGAGTTTCTTTTTATCCTCGCGAAGCAAATATTTATACATGCCGTCCGAATCTGTCTCTGGATGAAACTGCACCCCTATAAATGCTTCATTAAAACGAATGGCCATAACAGCGCGCTCTAGAGGTATGAACGGACGATCTTTTTCTATACACAAAATAGTACCGCCACCACTCCATATCTTGGGTTCGTTAGGGGATAGCAGTTGATAATCCCTTGAATCCACAGCATAAAACGGATCATCCAATCCTGCAAAGAATGGTTCATGAGTTCCGTCTTTAGTTGTATGAATTGGCATAATGCCAAACGAAGTGCCATGGCGCTTACTTACCTTTCCAAAATTATAATAGCGGCAAAAAATTTGGAATGAATGACAAATTAAAAAAACAGGTTTTCGATTGAAGGGGTTTTTTGCGTTGAACTCAAGAATGCTATCCATCAACCTAAAATAATTTTGCTCCCAAATAGATCCTTCGCTTGTAAGCGGGCTACCCGGCCCACCTGAAGAAACGTAAGCATCAAAACTCAGATCAGCGATTTCATTTTTAAGTCGCACATCAAAAACTTGAGAAATAATTTCACGACCTGTCTCTTTTCTAAATTCATCGATCAACTGATGAATGCACCGCATACCTTCATTGGGTTCTCCTTCATAAAGATCAAGAATGGCAATTCGCATTGTTAAAATCTTTTATTAAAATTATCAGAAATATTTTATGTTCTGATTTTTAAATCTAAGTTGATAACCAGGAGTTTTAGGCAAAGTTGCTCAAAAATTATTTTAAATGCTTTTGCTTTATGTATGGTAACTCACTAGAAGAAATCTTTCTAATTTTGAATAATTGAATTTACTCTATGAACATAACTATGGACTTGGAAATTGCTTTAAGGTTGTTGATTTCTTTTGGCATAGGTACAGCCATTGGTTTGGAGCGTGAATATCGAAGCAAGGCGGCAGGGCTGCGCACCATGATTATGATCTGTTTAGGATCTACTATTTTCACAGAAATTTCAATTACACTTGGCGGTGCCAACCCAGACCGCCTAGCAGCTAATATTGTTACTGGCATTGGCTTTCTTGGTGGTGGCGTTATCTTCAAAGATGGATTCAGCATCTCGGGTATAACTACCGCTACTACCATTTGGATATGTGCAGCGTTGGGAATGGCAGTGGGTACAGGCGAATATTTTATTGCCCTTGTAGGTTCTGGAGTTGTGCTTATTGTGTTGACTGTGTTGGAGAAAGTGCAAAGCTTGCTAGAAAAATGGCACCAATCTCGTACTTACCGCATCAACTTTAATTGTGATGAGAATTACGCCACTTATCTTGAGCATGAGATGAAAGAATTGAGCTTGGGATTTAAGAAAAGAAAAGACCTAAAAGATGAAGGTTGCTACACCTTGATCTACGAAGTGTTTGGAAAGGAAATAGGTCTTGACGAATTCTCCCAAATACTTAAGCATGATAATAGAGTGAAGTCATTTGGGTACTAGTTTAAGGCCCTTATTTCTTTGGCTACTTCTCAATAAAGCTGTTATTTATTGAGAAAAGTCTTTTGGCATGAAATAAGACTACACTATTTTGCAGGGAATTTCAACATCTTCATCGAACGAGTACACTGCACATAACCTGTGATAACCATCAGCAATTATTACTTTACCATTGGCCGAATCGCGCACAAGCAATAAGGGCGATAGAGGAACTTTGTCTTTAATTTTTTTACGATTGCTTTCCAAGTGGGAATTATTGTTGCCCAACAGCGACAGGGCTGATGCCCGAAATATATCTTTCGATTTGAAGAAAGTTATTTTTGCTTCGCGAAGTTTAGTTATCAACTCTTGTGCTTTAGCATTTTCATAAATCAAACTGAGATATGAAAATGCCGCAGGATAGTCGTGTTCCTCAGGCTCTTCAAACCACTTAATCACATCCTCATTCTTCATGTGCATTTAGTGTTTAAAGGACTTTGTAGATCGCAAAAGTATGATTTAAAAAACAATCAAATCAATAAGGGCTTTTCGCACAAGGAATGTTATAAAACGTGCGGGTAACTGAAAATCCTAGAAAGAAATAGTTATCGTTATCAAACGAGTTTCCATATCTGTAATTTTTTAGTCCAACATTTCCATCCGAAACATTATCGAGGTAATCGAAGAAAGTTTTACGCATAGCAAACTCAAGTGAGACATACCAATTGGGATTAAGCACATACTTCATACCTACGCCAAAAGGTATGGCAGGCTGCACATTGCTGTAAGGCGCATTCTTTGTAGTGTTGCCGGAGATAATAAATATGGCAGCGCCTGCATAAATATAGGGAGTAAAGCGCAACGGTCGTTTGGTATCGCGCCAATCCAAGAAATGATATTCAAAACCAGCTGAAGCCTCTAACAAAAATATGCTGAATGAATTTGCTCGCTTGGCCGCAAAAACATCAATAGGGTTTGAATCGCTCGCGGCCAACTTACCACCAGTAAGCGAAGTTCTCATGCTGATAACCTTACTTATATTCGATCTGTAAAAGACCGTGGCTGCGGGTTGTGAGTTAAGAAAATCATAACTTCTCACTAAATCGCCTGTGTAGTTAAACGTGCCAAGACCAAAACCAATTTCGGATTTCAACTCTACTTGAGCTTGGCTGAAAAGACTGACTATCATAAATGCAATCAGCATCAAGAGATTTGAATAGTTGCCCTTTCTGGATCGTTTCGTGCCTCGCGATGACGCACCGAAATAGGCTCGATCGTCATCGCGAGGTAACGAAGCGATCGCAACTTTTTTTGGTTTCAAAACAGTATCCATAGCAACTTTAATATTGTAAGACCTCAGGTCTAAACTAATTCCTTATATCAATTCCCCAATTCAATTTTTGCCGTAACGTATTGAAGTAATGGTAGCCTTTAGGTTGAATCAACTTCACATGAAAATTCTCTTTCTTCAACTTTAATTTTACCGAATCATCAATGGTTTCAAAGCGAGAGTCCATCGAAATCAAAAACTTTTTGCTGCGGCCTTCAATATGAAATGATATTTCTGAACTATCGGATAGAACGATGGGCCGTGCTGTAAGATTGTGTGGACTTACAGGTGTGATAATAAAACTTTCTGATTTAGGATATACCAGTGGCCCGCCACAACTCAAGGAATAGCCCGTAGAACCTGTAGGTGTTGCCACAATTATTCCATCCGACCAATAAGAGTTCAACAACTCGCCATCTACATAAACATGAACAGTAATCATAGACGAAGTGTCTTTTTTCATGATAGTGAAATCGTTGAGGGCGAAATTCATTCCATTAAAAAGTGGTTGATCTGTTACTAGTTTAAGGAGGGTTCTTGAATCAACTTTATAGTTTCCCTTAAAGATCTCTTCAAAAGCTTTGTCAATATCTTCACGGCTCACGGTAGCCAAAAACCCAAGTCTACCAGTGTTTATGCCCAAGATTGGGGTTTCGGCTTTGCCTATGTACGTAACCGATTCGAGCAGCGTACCATCCCCGCCAAGGGAAATAAAGAAGTCTAAATTTTTTAACGAATCGCCATGCTCAAAAACCTTTAGCTTGTAAGCGTCTACTTTAGATGACTTAACGTGTTTCAGAAATTTTGAAGAAACTGAAATGTGTGCTTTGTAGCTAACCAATGTATCAAGAAGCTTTTCAATAAACCGATTTGATTTTTGTTGAAAGTCGCGACCATGTATACCAACGTTCATTGTAGATGACAATGTTAGATGTTCAAATAACGCATCAGCATATCAATGCGCTCTGTGCCTTGTTCTTCTCGCTCAGTTTCTTGGTAGCGGCCTATAACACTATAGCCAAAGCGCTCAAGTGTGGCCACAATACGCGATAAGTCAAGCTGATTAATTTTAATGGTAACTTTTATTTTCCCTTTGTCGATGGGGTCTTCAACAATATTACTGCTAAGCACCTTCGCTTTGTTTTCTTCTACCAAGCGGCTAATCTCGGCCAAGGAGTAATCGATCAAATCAATTGAAAGAACCAGGATGCCTCCTGGCATTTTCACCGAAGCGGTTTGTGCGAAGGATGTCATGATCTCTTGCACCGTGATTACACCTACATAGGTTTGGGTTTCATTCACAACAGCCACAATCTGGAGGTTGCTTTCATTGGCAACTCGAAGAATATCATAGTAATGAGAATCTAACTCAACAATTGCTTGCTTGCCTATCAACTCAAAATCGCCCACATTTTTTTCAATGTCGTTCGATTCAAGTATAATTTCTTCCGAAATAAATCCAAGCAAATGTCCATTATCAACCACGGGCAAATGATTACATCGAAACTCGTCCATCCATACTATTGCCTTGTGCCCATCATCGGTGGGCTTTAGCGGAGGTATCATGTGGTTGATCAGCTCTTCGGCAATCATTAGGCTATTATGAATTTGAAGTTAAGAAGTTTTCCACTAACAGGTTGAATTTTTCTGGATGCTCCATCATTGGCGCGTGGCAGCAATGATCTAAGAAATGCAATGTTGACTTGGGCATTAGGCGATTGAATTCATGGCCTACCATCGGTGGCGTTATGGTATCATTCAATCCCCAGATAAGCAATGTTGGTACTGAAATATTATGAAGTTCGGGAGCTAAATTATTGCGTTGAGCAGATTTGGCAATGGCCACAATGCGCATACATTTCGGAATGCTTCGGGTAGTTTCAAATACTTCGTCTACTAATTCTTTTGAGGCTACAGCCGGATCATAAAAAGTGTAGGCCACTCGCTCTTTTATGTAATCGTAGCTACCTCTGCGAGGATAAGAACCACCCATCGTATTCTCAAACAAACCAGAGCTTCCTGTTAAAATTAGTTTATCAACTTTTGCTGCATTACTCAGCGTATATAAAATGCCAACGTGGCCGCCAAGCGAATTGCCCATCACTATCATCTTTTCCAACTTCTTAAGCGCGACAAAATCTTCCACAAACTTTTGAAGCCCACCCAAGCCAGCTTCTTTTATGGGCATTTCGTAAATGGGCAACATGGGAATAACAACACGGTAGCGCGTTGAAAATTGATCGACAACGGCTTGCCAGTTGCTTAGTGCACCAAACAGGCCATGAAGTAGCATAATCACCTGGCCTTTGCCCTCGTCAACATAATTAAACCCACTTTCCTGTTTTATTTGCAGGCTCATATCTCAAATTTCTGATAAGTAACTAAAAAAAACCGAACCTTAGAATTGTTTAAATATCCCTTTTAAAAATGGGGCGAAATTCCCAATGAATAAATTTATCTGCTTAGCGAATTTTAAAACCATAGGATAGAGGTATGAATTGACCGTCCAATTGGTTGGCAGCGTAATAGTTAAGGATTCAAATAACCAAAAAAGCACGCTTGCAATAAAGGCATATTTTGCTACCCCTAACAACGCACCAGCAATGGCATCTAGCTTGCCAAGAAAAGTTTTGTCCATCGAGTTTTTAAAGCGGTTACCCATGAACATCACAAAAATAATTACCAAAATAAAGATGATGAAGAATGAAATGTAGGGAAGGTAAACTAGGTCGGCATTGAAGTTACGGTGCAGATAATTTACACCAACCGCCATTAACTTGAAACCAAGAAAAACGCCAAGCACAATGGCTAGCAGGAAAAACAAGCCCAACAAAAACCCACGCTTGTAGCCAAAATAGCCGCCAACAATTAGCAGAATAGAAAGTACGATGTCAATTTTACTCAAGAGGCCAGCAATTAATAGAAACCATTAGCAACTTAATCACAAGCATTTAATATTGTAAGATTAAGAGTGTATTTGTTGTTGATATAAAAATCTTTTACTTCTGCTGAAGTTTTAGCATAAGGAGCTAGCTCCTTTACGCTAAATATTAACTTTCCATATCTTTTTATAGGCTCTCCAGAAATCGCATATGGAAACGTACATTTCCCGGTTTTATACAAAATTGGTAATGTTTGAGAACACCTGTAGATAGACATAGTTGGAACCTCAATTGAATCCAACTTATGTTTTAGAAAGATTCGAAGCTGAACTTCTGGATCGCAAGTACTGCATTCATTTTGAGGACAAAAGTCACCTCCAGTAAATTTTATTGTGATATCACCTTTAGTTGTAGTAAAAATGAATGGAGTATTTACTTTCAAGAAAAGGTTTATACTGTCCAAAGACAACTTAGTAGTTTCAAGAAAATCATCTTTTGGCACAATCACATCAAGCTCTTTGCTTTTGCAGCCTACGATCAGTAGAATAAACATGAAGTATTTCATAACTCATTTGGCAATTCTTGAAGTTTTTATATGATTTTACTCAAGAGGCCAGCAACGTTTTCGCAATGTCAGATATTTTCTTTCCATCGGCTTTGCCAGCTAATTGTTTGGTGGCTCTGCCCATTACTTTGCCAATATCTTGCGGGCCAGCAGCACCCACTGTAGCTATTATCTTTTTGATCTCTTCGGTTATTGCTTCGTCTGAAAGTTGTTTGGGTAAATAACGGTTGATTACCTCCAATTCAAGAAGTTCTTTTTGAGCCAATTCGGCTCGCCCCTCTTTTTCAAAAATCTCAGCTGATTCCTTGCGCTGCTTGGCGGCCTTCATTAGTATTTTTTTCTCTACATCTTCACTTAAATCCGCGGAAGCGCTCTTTTCAGTTTCGGCCAACAAGATCATCGATTTTATTCCTCTCAGTGCCGTTAGCTCATCTTTGCTTCTGGCCAACATTGCCTTTTTAATATCCGCATCGATTTGTTCTTTTAATGTCATATTTTTTAGTTGTTAGTCTTACCTTCGACACAAAATTACCATTAGAAAACTCATCAAAGCAAATAATCAGTGACAAGGTTAAGTGTAAATATAAATAAGGTTGCTACGCTTCGCAATGCACGAGGTGCGAATAATCCGAATGTGATACAAGTGGCAAAGGATTGCGAACGCTTTGGCGCGCAAGGTATAACGGTGCATCCGAGACCAGATGAAAGGCACATTCGCTATGCGGATGTTGTTGAACTTAAAAAGAGTGTGACCACCGAATTTAATATTGAAGGTTACCCTGACGCTCGATTTATGCAATTGATAAGAGAGGTAAGGCCTGAACAAGCCACGCTTGTGCCAGATGGCCCTGATGCTATTACAAGCAATGCAGGTTGGGATACAATCAAACATCAATCACTTTTAAAAGAAATTATTGCTGAGATAAAATCGTTGGGCGTGAGAGTTTCAGTCTTTGTTGACCCTGAAACAAAATTTGTAGAAGGTGCGGCAATAGTTGGTGCTGATAGAATAGAACTTTATACCGAGCCCTACGCAGTTGGTTTTCATAGTAACAAAGAGAAGGCTGTTGCCAATTATATTGAATCAGCGAAAGCGGCTCATACACTTGGCTTAGGCATAAATGCTGGGCATGATTTAGATTTAAACAACTTGAAATTTTTAAGAGAATCCATTCCCTTTTTGGATGAAGTGTCTATAGGTCACGCGCTTATTTGTGATGCGCTTTATTTGGGGTTAGAAAACACGATACAATTATATTTAAGGCAGTTGAAATGATTTATTTCAACAACTCCTTTATCTCTGGTACTTCTCTAATAAAATTCATTTGCTGCATTACTGCAGGGTAGCGCCTGTTGATGTAATTCGATAAAGGCTTTACCTTAAATCGTTTCGGGTTGGGCAAGCAAGAGGCAATCATAGCAGCTTCTGCCTGCGTTAATTTTTTTGCGGGTTTTTTAAAGTAGGCTTGGCTTGCAGCTTCTATTCCAAACACCCCCTTGCCCATCTCTATAACATTCAAATACACATCTAAAATTCTTTCCTTACCCCAAATCAATTCAATCATAAAAGTGAAGTACACTTCCATACCCTTGCGCACCCAACTTTTGCCCTGCCATAGAAAAACATTCTTTGCCACCTGCTGGCTTATGGTAGATGCACCCCTTACTTTCTTCTTTTTTTTCTTGTTGTATTCTATCGCTTCTTCTATACGCTTCCAGTCAAAGCCATTGTGTTTGTAGAAGAGTTGGTCTTCACTTGCCATCACGGCTAAGCCAGCATTAGGAGAAATTTCTTTCCAAGAAACATAGTCTCTCTTTAAACCTGTTCCTCCAAACACACTTCCCAACTGAGTAAAAGTAATGGGTGGATTAACCCATTTAAGTAAAACGATATAGAGAAATTGAGCCACTACCAAAATAAGGGCTACCCTTTTTAGGATTCGCCAAAATTGTAGGATTCGTCTAGGTAGAGCCATTAGAGATTGGTCATTTAAAGTCTAAAAGTAAGCAACCAAGTTCAAAATACGAACCTATATTAATCGATGAGATAGCCTAATTACAATAGAAATCAAGCATTTTTTAGCTATATAAAAAATTACATAAAACAGACATTTAGATTGAATGAAAATTTTTGGAAGCTTGCTATATTGCAGTTTAAATGAATTGCCCATATGACTATTTTTTTGATTGAAGATGACGAGATCTATGCCGAATTCATTAAGAAATCGCTTAGTCAAAATGCTGACTATAAAGTAAGTGTTTTCTCTTCGGGTGAAGATGCTGCGAAAGCCATGACAACGGTACCCGATGTTATGATTGTGGATTACAAACTGCCAGGCATGACGGGCATTGATTTCTACGAATCTATCAAATCAAAATTGAAAGATGAACACAAAGTAATAATGCTTAGTGCTATTGATGATGGCAATATGGTGCTCAGCTTTATTCAACGAGGTGTGCGCGATTATGTAATAAAGGATGAAAGTGTGATAGATTCGTTGATAGCCATACTAGAAGGCAAAGAAGAAGATTATTATCTATTCAGCTGATGTAATCTCTATTGGCAACTGCACCTTGAATTGCGAGCCTTTGCCAATTTCACCAGTGTAAGAAACGCTTCCTCCGATTTTCTCGACTATATTTTTGACAAGATATAAACCTAGCCCCGTGGAGCTTTCGCCTGCTGTGGGTCGCGCACTAAGCCGCTGATATTTTTGAAAGAGTTTTTTCTGATCATCCAAACTAATACCTGGCCCTTCATCATCAATTGTTAATTCATAAAAATATTCTGACCGAAGCAGTTTAACGTAAATGTTTTTACCCTTGGGTGAAAATTTCAATGCGTTGGAAAGTAGGTTTTCGGTAATACGATTGATCGATATCTTATCCGACAAGATCATCAAGTCATCTTCCTTTTCAAGTAATATAGTTATCTTCTTTTTCTCGGCCAGTGTTCTATAATTCTTTACTAAGTTGGATACAGCCATTGAAAAATTTATTTTTTCAATCATAAGATCAATATTACCCTTGTCTTCAAATCTACGATTGTCTAAGAGATTGCGAAGCATGGCTAACCCATCGGATGATATCTGATGTATCTTACCAATGTAATCATTCTGCTCTTCAGTAAAGTTGCCAGGAGACATTGAAAGCAATTGAGCCAGCGCAAAAATTCTGTTGAAAGGCCCCTTGAGATCGTGCGATACTAACCCAATCAATTGTTGCTTTTCTTCTAGCGATTGATCTAATAATTTCTTTTGGTTATCCTGCTTTTGCTGCTGAAGTTCGATGTAGCGTGCTTGTTTTTTCAGCTTCAAATACACGCGTGCTTGGAGTGCCATCATCAAAACAAACAACACTGAGAAAACAATTACTAAAACCATAGAAGGAATAAGAGATAAACGAATTTACCTCAATTCCAGTATCCGCACGCAGCGATGTTATATTTTAAGCTTTATTTCACTTTTATTATCGACAGGCACTTTTACCATCACTCCGTGCACCTTCACTCGGATGTACCCCAAATAGCGAACTTCGTGGGTTTTCCCTGAAAGGAAACCGAAAAGAGTATCTAACAAGTTTACTTCTTTTAAATGAAGATTAACAATTAAGGGAATGGTGAAGTCATCTTTGGCAGGAATAGCGGCATCCATTTTTTGATCGGAATGGGCTGTGCTTTTGCCATCCAAAAAAACTTCCATATTGATTTCCTTCAAAACCATTTTTATGCGATTTGGATTATGGAAAATGGCATCGGCCTTTAGCAAAGGTTCACCGTTTTCACCCGTTATCATTTCAATGTTTTGGATGTCACGCAAAACCACTTCTTCTTTAGGCACACATGAGGTGAGTGAGGCTAAGAGTATTAAAACTGCTATTGTTATATTTTTCATGATTTCTTTTAACATTTTATGTTACTCCAACTTGTTTTTCTTTAGCCTTCTTTACCTTATGACTTGTAAACTAAAACCTCACATTTTTCTTGCCACAAATTCGCATGACACAAAGAAAATGAATTCTTTCTAGCTTTGACGATGCTTTTATCGGATCAAATCCATTTTGAACAAATTGCAGATGGGCTTGCCCAAAATGGGCTTGCCGTTGTTGATAATTTTTTGACAAGGGAAGAAGTTGAAACTATATGCAGCTTGGACGAATTCAAAAATAATTTGTTACAATTTAAAAAGGCAGGTGTTGGGGCAGCCCACAACTTAACAATAAACGAAAGTATAAGAGGAGATTATATCCGATGGATTGATACCGCCACTATTCACCCTCATCTTGAATCCTATTATCTAAAGCTAAAGGCATTGATCTCTTATCTTAACCAAAATTTATTTTTGAGCCTAAAAGACATAGAGATGCATTTAACTTGCTATCCCATCGGTAGTTTTTATAAAAAACATAAGGATCAATTTAGATCACAAGATCACAGAAAAATTTCGGTTATCTTATATTTGAACAACGATTGGAAAGAAGAACAGGGTGGCCAACTTCGCATTCATGCTGATGATACAACTAACGATATATTTCCTTTGGCTGGCCGATTGGTTTGTATGCGCAGCGATTTAATTGAACACGAAGTAGTGCCAGCTACTCGCGAACGGTTAAGTGTTACAGGTTGGATGTTAGATCAATTTATAGAAATTAAGTAAACGAAAATGCTATGAGAACTCTTTTGGTTTTGGTTGTTTTGATTTTAACTGCTTGTGGCGGAACGCTTACCGATGAGCAGCGAAAGAAAGTGAAGCAGGATATGAAAGACCATGCCCTTAAAAAAGTAAACGAAGCCGATATAACCGAAGCTGCGTTTACAATTGGCAGAAATGTTTCGAAGATTATTACAAAAGTTTCTATTAACAATACCAAAGCGATTGATTCATTGCAATCTGCTTATCATGTAAAAATAGTATCGCTTAGGCCAAGCGATGAGCTAATGAAAGGAATCGAAAAGCAGTTGATTGATGCCTACACCAGTGGCTCTGGAAATGGTGAGATTAGTGATAATGTGCAGCGACTTGGCCAAGATTCTATCTTATATACCAAACCCATTATGAAGGAATTACCCGATGGCTCTTTGCAATTCAACTATGCCATTGGTGTGCGAATGCCAAAAAAAGAAGTTGTGCTACAAATAAAAGAGTAGCCAAACATTAATTTCGGTTACCGGTTAATTTTTGATTAAGCTCAATTAGCAGATTTTCAAATCTTATTAGGCTCAGTAAATAATCATTGCTGATGAATAAAAAAACCATCCACTGTTTGCAATGGATGGTTTTGTAAAAATTTAACTGAACTACCTATTCCGCTTTCTTCTCCTTCTTTTCTTTTACCTTTTTCAAATTGATAGTGAGTAAATCTCCTTCGCCAGGGTAATCAGCAAGTAAAGTTCCACCTTGTTCTATCTCACCTTTCAGAATTTCCTCAGCAATAGGGTCTTCCAAATATTTTTGGATGGCTCTATTCAACGGCCGTGCACCAAATTGTTGATCGTATCCTTTTTCTGATAAAAAGTCTTTTGCTTTATCCGTTAACTCAACTGTGTAGCCAAGTTGTGTAATTCGAGCAAACAATTTTCCAAGTGAAAGGTCGATGATCTTGTGAATGTCTTCTCTCTTTAACGAGTTGAATACAATCACATCGTCTAACCTGTTTAAGAACTCTGGTGAGAAAGCGCGCTTCAATGCGTTTTGAATTGTGCTGCGCATGTTCTCTTCAGAATTTTCTTGCTTGGCTTTGCTTGCAAAACCGATTCCGCTTCCAAAATCTTTTAAGTCGCGAACACCAATATTAGAAGTCATGATAATGATGGTATTTCTAAAATCAACCCTTCGGCCTAAGCCGTCAGTTAAAATTCCATCATCCAACACTTGTAATAAAATATTGAAAACATCAGGGTGAGCTTTTTCAATCTCATCCAACAAAACAACGCTGTAAGGCTTCCGTCTCACTTTTTCAGTTAACTGACCTCCTTCTTCATAACCCACGTACCCAGGAGGAGCCCCCACCAAACGAGATACAGAGAATTTCTCCATGTACTCGCTCATGTCAATCCGCACAAGCGTATCTTCTTTATCGAATAAATAGGATGCGAGTACTTTTGCCAATTCTGTTTTACCAACACCTGTAGGCCCCAAGAAAATAAATGAACCAATTGGTTTTTTAGGATCTTTTAAGCCAACTCGAGTGCGTTGAATTGCCTTTGTCAATTTCTTAATGGCTTCTTCCTGACCAACTACTTTGCCACTCAACGACTCACCCATGCCAAGCAACTTGTTGCTTTCTTTTTGTGCAATACGATTGGCCGGTATGCCCGTCATCATACCAACAACATCGGCCACGTTATCTTCAGTAACAGTATATTTTTCGGTACGCGTTTTTTCTTCCCAGCGAGCTTTAGCTAAATCAAGCTGCTCAATCAATTTCTTTTCCTTATCGCGAAGCTGTGCTGCCTCTTCATACTTTTGGCTTTTCACTACACGGTTTTTCTCTTTCTTCACATCTTCAATGGCCTCCTCATACTTCACTATGTCTTCTGGAACGTGAATATTGTTGATGTGTACCCTTGCACCTGCTTCATCCATTACATCTATAGCTTTGTCAGGAAGGAAACGATCACTGATGTAGCGATCCGAAAGTTTCACGCAAGCCTCTAAGGCTTCTTTGGTATAGGTTACATGATGATGATCTTCGTACTTCTCTTTGATATTTTCAAGAATTTGAATTGTTTCATCCACGGAAGTGGAATCAACCATTACCACTTGAAACCGTCTTGCCAATGCGCCATCTTTTTCAATGTACTGGCGATACTCATCTAATGTAGTTGCACCTATACATTGTATTTCACCACGGGCTAAAGCCGGCTTAAACATGTTGGATGCATCTAGTGAGCCTGAAGCTCCACCTGCACCAACTATGGTATGAAGCTCATCAATAAATAAGATTACATCAGCTGATTTTTCTAGCTCATTCATTACGGCTTTCATGCGCTCTTCAAACTGGCCTCGGTATTTTGTGCCAGCAACTAAAGAGGCCAAGTCAAGTGTAACTACTCGTTTGCCAAACAATACTCGTGAAACTTTCTTTTGAATGATACGCAATGCAAGGCCTTCGGCAATAGCTGTTTTACCAACACCTGGCTCACCAATTAATATTGGATTATTCTTTTTTCTGCGGCTCAGGATTTGAGCCACTCTTTCAATTTCTTTTTCACGACCTACGATAGGGTCGAGCTTATTATCTTCAGCAAGCTTTGTTAGATCGCGACCGAAATTATCTAATACAGGAGTTCTTGATTTTTCTCCTGGGCCTTTTTTCTCTTTGCCTAAAGAACTTGATCCACTACCACCAAACATTTTAGATGAATCATCATCTGGATCATCGGTGTCAGACGAAGCCATAGGTTGTTTATCTTGGTATTCCAACATTTCTTTCACCACATCATATGCCACATCAAACTTGTTGAGTAGTTGTGTAGCTAAGTTATCAGGATCGCGAAGGATAGATAATAATAAATGTTCGGTGCCAATTAATTGAGCTTTGAAAATTTTTGCTTCCAGATAAGTAATCTTCAACACTTTTTCTGAAGCGCGTGTGAGCGGAATATTGGCTAAGTTTTTGATTTGAAAAGTTGCAGTGCCTTTTGATATTTTTTCGATCTCGCCACGAAGATCTTCTAACTGAACTCCCAATTTTTTTAACACCGCCACGGCTACACCTTCTCCTTCGCGAATCATGCCCAATAGAAGATGCTCTGTGCCAATGTAATCGTGCCCTAACCTTAATGCTTCTTCACGGCTTAGTGAAATAACTTCCTTCACCCGGTTAGAGAATTTTGCTTCCATATTTGCCATTTGAGTAGTGTAAATGTAAAGTTTAACAATGATTAATATTACTCTGATGAAAGTTTTTTCATTCAAAGATATTGCAAGAAGAACACCGACCTAATTTTATTTGTTCAAATCTAATTTTCGTGAAGCTCTCAGGATTCGCAGTGAGTCAGGTCCGGCACAAAATAAAAGATCAATCAGCGAAAGATTCCTAACAAATGTGTTGCCAAAAACTTGATAGTAAGATATAGGTTGATAAAATGTTGATGATTCTGATTGATTCTTAGCGATAATCATATTTCTAAAGTCTTTAATATCTTTTCCAACTTCTTTTTGGTAAGACATAGTTTCCGAAACTGGGATGGTTAGTTTCAAACTAACTAGACAGAATGACAGCAATGCAAGGTTGAGTTCGTTTAAAAATTCATGCTGAGCATAAATAATATTTTTTAATTTATCTGAATAATGCTCGAAGAAAGGAGCTTTAGCGTAGGCAGATTGAATGGTACGCCAATGGATATTTTGCCAATGACTTTGATTATCTATTCTTGCATTCTTCAATATTATTTTTGTTGGTGATTTTATGATCGGCACAGTTAACACCTGAACACCCTTATCCGTATTGATGTAGCAGCGGTTGCGATAGGTTTGTTTTGCATAATGTTCTGCCACTTCCAACAGTAGTTTATCAAAATTTATGATCGTGCAGAAAAATTCTATTGAGGGTAGATAATGAGGCTCTATAAGGGCAACTTGGCTTTGGCGATCGGCTTGATTCATTATCCACAAAATTGCTATTTCAATCTTAGACTTATATGTTTGATGAAATATTTTTCTTGTGATTAGTTGGTATCGCACACAAAGTGCACTGCTTATTTTTTGTTTATTGTTGATAGTAGAAGCTTGTACTAACAGCACTACCAACGATGTAACAATAAAGCCTCCTATTCAGCAAGTGCCTATTCCTTCCAATGCTTGCGCACCCAATTTTCAATACGGCTATACCGATAAGCCTTCTTATTTTCCTAGTGATAAGGTAATAGCCTTCCTTCAGTCCAATGCATCAATTCCAACTTGCAGGTTGGATATTTACGATGTAGATGACAAATTGGTTTTTAGTATTGCTTCGGGTTTGTTTGCTCAAACAATTGCGACCAACGCATCTGAAAACGGATATGGATTTTCACCAACAGTTTCATTCGAGGTGCCGCAAAGCTTGAAGAGCGGTATATACTTGATAGAGCGTCTAATTCCCTTTATTGTAAAGACTCGCTCACAAGTTGATTTGACGATTGTGTACCCCGAGAACACAGCCAATGCGTACGAAAAATCTGGTGGCAAGAGTTTATATTCCACAGAAAATAGACCTAGCAAAGTTTCATTTTTAAGACCGATTGCCTTGCAATCAAATTGTGTACACTGTCTAAAATGGTTTACAACGCTCAGCAATGCTTCTATTGGCTATGTTGCCGATCGTGATCTGGACGATTATTCTTCTATCGAAAAATCGAAACTATTAATTATCCCAGGCCACAATGAATATTGGACCAGAAAGGCGCGCAAAAACTTTGATCGGTTTGTAGATACAAAAGGGGACGCGCTCATTCTTTCTGGCAACACCATGTGGTGGCAAGTGCGCTATACCGATAATCTTAATGAACTAATTTGCCACAAAAATAAAGAGCTTGATCCTATCGCAGAAGAAGAATTGAAAACCGTAAACTGGTATGAAAGTTTCTTAAATTATTCCATACATAAAAGCATTGGCGCAGATTTCAATCGCGGTGGTTATGGTTTAAAAACAGATGCAGGTTGGGATGGTTATAAAATTGTTAATGCTTCATCTCCCTTGTTGGAAGGGCTCACTTTAAAAAGGGGCGATATTTTAAAATTGCCTAGTGGCGAATATGATGGCGCACCCATCAAAGGCTTTGATATCAATGGTTTCCCGATGGTTGATAACGATGAGTTGGGCTTTCATAAAGTGGATCTAGTTGGTTATGATAAAGGCTCACGCCTTAACAAAGAAACAATTGGAACTTTTATTGTAATGCAAAAAACCAAATCATCAGGCATACTAATTAATGCGGCTAGTAATGATTGGTGCTCGGAAAAAGGAATGGGTGGTACAGATGGAGATAAAGTCAAAATCATTACCAGCAACGCAATCAATAAATTGTTGAATGGAGAGACTGTGTTTTCAAACTAAGCTAGTTTAAGAACTGATCAAAATCCCCTAATCCCTTTCTTGTTACCAGTGGCTCACCAGAAGTAAAATCAACAATAGTGGAAGGCACATTTCCACCCGCGCCACCATCAATTATCAAATCCACTTGATGTTTAAAGTCTTCGTAAATTTCTTCAGGGTTGGTAGTATATTCAACAATGGCATCATCGTCTTTTATTGATGAAGTGATGAGCGGATTGCCCAACAGCTGAACAATCGCCAACGGGATTTTATGATCGGGGATGCGAATGCCCACCGTCTTTTTATTCACATCCAAAATCTTAGGCACTTTGGTACTTGATTCAAAAATGAAAGTGAATGGTCCTGGCAATGCTTTTTTAAGGATTTTGAACTCTGGTGTATCAATGCGTTTCACATATTCAGAAATATGGCTTAGGTCGTGGCAGATAAAGGAGAGATTAAGTTTCTGCGGCTTCATATCCAAAATTTGGCAAAGTCGCTCAACAGCCCTGCGGTTCATCAGGTCGCAGCCGATGCCATAAATAGTATCAGTAGGATAAATGATTATTCCACTTTTATTCAACACTTCACATGCTCGATGGATTTTTCGAGGTTCAGGATTGAGAGGATGTATTTTTATGAATTCGGCTGGCATTGCTAGTGCAAGTTACCCGTAACAAGCAACTAATTTCGTACTTTTGACAATAATTTTAGTTATGAAAAGTGAAATTCCTAAGGCAAAGATTACCCTGTTTCTAGTTGGCTCCATCTTGTTGATCTCGTTCTCTTTCTATGCCTATCAAATAATTTATTCACCCAACATACTTACCGATCGTGAAGACAGGTTATTTGTAGTGAAAAAAGATTTTACCTACGAAAAAGTTCTCACCGAACTAGGCAAAGGCAATTTTGTAAACGATATGGTTTCGTTCGGTTTTTTGGCAAAGCTTTCTGGCTATGATAAGGAGATTCAGCCGGGCCGATACGTATTGCGAAAAAACATGACCAATCTACAGGCTATTCGGGTATTAAAATCAGGAAGACAGGAAGCTGTAAAAATTACCTTCACCAATGTGCGGCTTTTGAAAGAATTAGGAGATAAAATCACAAAGAATACAGGCCTTTCGGCTGATGAGTTTGACGATGCGCTTAACTCATTCATAAAAAACAACAACGAAGGGTTTACAAAGAAAAACGTGATCGCCATGTTTATACCCAACACCTATGAAGTTTATTTTAATCTTAGCCCAGAAGACTTGGTGGAGCGAATGAACACTGAATACAAAAAGTTCTGGAATGCTGAACGATTGGAGAAAGCCAAGAAGATAGAGCTTACTCCTATTGAGGTTTCTATACTCGCATCGATAGTGCAAGCAGAAACCATTAAGAAAGATGAAGCCCCGATCATAGCGGGCTTGTATATGAATCGCTTAAAAAAAGGGATGGCGTTGCAGGCAGATCCGACACTTGTATTTGCCTCTGGCGACTTTTCACTCAAGCGTGTATTGAATACTCATAAGCAAATTGATTCCCCTTACAATACTTACAAATATGCCGGGCTTCCACCTGGGCCTATCAATCTTCCTCACGTATCCTCTATCGATGCATTATTAAATTATAAACAGCACAACTATTTATACATGTGTGCCAAAGAAGATTTTTCTGGCAACCACAACTTCGCAGCTACTCTTGATGAGCATTCTAAAAATGCAAGACGATACCAAGCCGCATTAACACGCGAAATGAAAATAGCGCAAGAGAAAAACTGATGTACACTTCAGAAACTAAAATACGTGTGCGCTATGGCGAGACTGACCAAATGGGCTATGTATATTACGGCCACTATGCTATGTACTATGAAGTTGCACGGGTAGAAAGTTTACGCCAGCTTGGGTTAACTTATAGAGAGTTGGAAGAAATGGGAGTTATTATGCCAGTGTTGGAAAATAAATCGAGGTACTATGCACCAGCACTGTATGATCAACTTCTTCGGGTGGTCTCCACGATTCATGAAAAGCCAACGGTACGAATTAAATTTAACTATCAGATTTTTAATGAGGATAGTAAACTAATTCACGAAGGTGAAACTTTGCTAGTATTTGCCGATAAGAAAACGGGCAAACCTTGCCGCCCCCCTGAAGTTTTTCAAAAAATAGTAGCTCCCTATTTTTGATATTTATGAAATTCACCACAAGAAGATATATTTTAAAATTTCCCTCGGTGCGATCCAGCCGATCGTGGCTAAAAAAAATAAGGTTTAAAAGACATGGCCATCTTTCCTTCTATAGATTTTTAAAACTCTTTATTCATAATCTCAATGATGATGAGATTATGGATCGAGCTAATGGGGTTGCCTATAATTTTATATTGGCCATTTTTCCTGCCATCATATTTTTATTTACACTCATCCCTTTTATATCCCACTATTTCCCTGAGATCACAACTGGCACTATCATGCACTTTTTAAGCGATGTAATGCCGCCCACAATTTATTCAGCAGCTTCAGATACCATTTTGGATATTGTTAAAAATCATCGTGGAGGTCTACTCACATTTGGTTTTATTATGGCACTCTATTTATCTACCAATGGCATGTTGGCCCTGATGCGCGCATTCAACGCCTGTTACAGCACACTAGAATATAGAAACTTTTTTAAAATGCGATTTACAGCATTAGGCCTTACGTTGATGATGACCTTTGCCCTCTTCTCGACAGTTACGCTTCTTATTGTTGGTCAGATTGTGATCGACTATATCACTGCCAATATCTCTCAATTTAGTCACCTTAATCTTGATCAGGCTACCATTTATTTATTGCTTGTAGTTAGGTTTGTTATTGTGTTTCTTGTTTTTTTCATCGCCATTTCGTGCGTGTTTTACTTCGGTCCATCTATTCATTACAATTGGAGTTTTTTCTCAGTAGGTTCTTTTATGTCTACCCTTGGTGGTTTGGCTCTTTCCTATGGGTTTTCTTATTACGTTACCAACTTTAGTAGCTACAACAAAGTGTATGGCTCCATCGGTGCACTTATTGCTTTAATGGTTTGGATACAATTGCTGACATTGGTTTTACTTTTTGGCTACGAAATAAATGCCACGCTGCATGATGGGCATAAGAAAGAATCTATAGAGCAACATCGCAAAACAAAGAAGATAGAAAAGGTTTATAAGTAATCCGAAGCGAGTGCCTACATCGTATAGGAAGTATGTTGGTTAAATTATTTATTCGATTTTCGATTTGTTTCCTCACAACCGCTGCTTTCTCTCAAGTGATAGATAATACCGCTAGCTATAGAATGATAGATGCTGAACGATATATTCGGTTTCAATATGACAATGACTATTTCACCGACTCCGATTTATATTATACTCAAGGCTTGAACCTTGAAGTTATAAGCCCAACGTTAAAGAAAAATCCGCTTACGCGATTGTTGATTACGCCAAAAGAAAATATCAATCAAGTTGGATTAGCTGTTGAACACAATGCGTACACACCAACCAGCATTAGTTCAAACGAAATAAGGTATGGTGATCGTCCATTTGCAGCATCGTTGATGATAAAGACTTTTGGCGCAAGCGTTAATCCATCCAGGCGTTACCGAATAACTTCGTCATTATCGCTTGGTATGATTGGCCCTGTAGCAGGTGCCTATCAAATACAGAAAACAATTCACCGATGGATAAAGGGTACTGATCCGCAAGGCTGGCAATACCAAATAAAAAATGACCTGATAATAAACTATGAAGTCGGGGTCGAGAAAAATATTATTCATTCCAATCACGTGTTGCTAAATGGCTTTGTTGCTGGACGGCTGGGAACCTACAGTACCAAGTTTTCAGCGGGAAGCACATTTATGTTGGGTAAGTTTAATTCAACCATTACCCGTTGCTTTTCTGGAAAGAAACTATCCATAGAAAAACAAAAATTTACTTATCATTTTTATCTACAACCAATCGTAAACATTGTGTTGTATGATGCTACTATGAATGGTGGTTTGGTCTTTAATCGCGACAGTCGTTACACATTAAGCAACAAAGAGATTGAGCGATTCACGCTGCAAGGCAATGCCGGAGTCGTTTTTTCTATCGGTTCTTTTTACATAGACTATTTTCAATCGATACTCAGCAAAGAGTTTACCACAGGTGACTATCATCGCTGGGGCGGATTGAGAGTAGGGTGCATTTTTTAAATCAGGCTTTCCCTTATTCGGTAGTTATTGGATTTTAATGGTTGCTCTGCAGCCCCTGTCTTTGTTTACCTTGCAAGGCAACTTAACCAATCATCTGCATGAAAAAATCTCTACTGATCTTACTTTTCTGCGTACCTATTTTTTGCTTTGGGCAAGCAACTTATTTCTATCCCACCGCAAGTTCTTTCAATAAAAACATTCCAACACCAGAGCAATTTTTAGGCTATGCCATTGGCACACATCACACGCGGCACGATAAAATTGTAGAGTATATCAAATTGCTGGATCAACTTTCTGATAGGGTTGTGGTAGAAGAAATTGGCAAGACTATTGGTGAGCGCGTGCAAGTAGTTGCCAAGATCACATCTCCTTCAAATCATTTAAAGCTTGAAGATATCCGCAAGAAAAATCTTGAAGGCAGTACTGACATTCCGTTGGTTATTCAACTTGGTTATAATGTGCATGGCAATGAGCCTTCAAGTTCTGAAGCTGCTATGCTCACGGCCTATTATCTCGCGGCAAGCGAAGACAAAGAAACTCTTCAATGGCTAGATCAAATGGTAATATTACTCGACCCTGTTTATAATCCCGATGGTAGAGATCGCCACACGCATTGGGCAAACATGCACAAGGGTTCACCTTTTGTTGCCGATCCTTTGGATAGAGAACATAATGAAGCTTGGCCTGGTGGTCGAACCAATCATTACTGGTTCGATTTAAATCGTGATTGGTTTTTAGGCGTGCATCCAGAGAGCAGAAATCGAGTAAAGTTTTTTCACCAATGGAGGCCGTATGTAATGACTGACCATCATGAGATGGGAACTAATTCAACTTTTTATTTCGATCCAGGAAAGTATGCAAGCAACAACCCCATTGTGCCGCCTTTCTTATATGATGTAGTGCATCCTAAATTTGCAGAATACTTTTCGAAGGGTATGAATTCTATTGGATCTCTCTATTTTACTGAAGAGGCATTCGATAAATTATATCCTGGCTATGGCTCAAGCTATGTAAATTTTTATGGAGGCATTGGCTTTTTGTTTGAGCAAGCCAGTTCGAGAGGGCACTTGCAAGAAACCGCTACTATACCAATCACTTTTGCATTTACCATTCGCAATCAGTTTACGGCTTCGCTGGCTACCATCCGTGCCTCCGTTGGCGAAAAGGATTTACTCCGCAAGCTTCGCCAAAATTTTTATAGCTCGGCAATGGCACAGGCAAAAGCAAGCCCCATCAAAGGCTATGTTTTTGGCGATAGCCATGATGAAACTCGCACGAATGCATTTATAAATTTATTATTGATGCACCAGATTGATGTATATGAAACAGGCCAAACTATTTCAGCAAATGGTAAGTCATTTGAGAAGGGGAAATCCTACATCGTGCCAACAGAACAGACTAACTACATCATGGTTCGCTCTGCGTTCGAAAAAGACATTGTTTATCGCGATAGCACCTTTTACGATGCTTCTACTTGGTCGCTTGTCCATGCATTCAACATGCCACATACAGAGGTAAAGACGGCCGTTGTAAAAGGAAATCAAATTAAACAGACACCTGAAAAACAACTTAACGCAGTCGCGAAAAGTAATTATGCTTACGTGATGAATATTGCTGACTACAATGCTCATAAGGCGATTTATCAATTACAGAAAGAAGAAGTAATTGTGCGCACCAGCTTTAGGCCTTTAACCATTACTATAAATGGAGCTGAGCAAACATTCCCTCATGGTTCGATTGTCATTTCAGTTCAACAACAAAAAATAGATGTGGATAAATTATTTGATGCTGTCAAGAGAGTAAGTCAATCTGCCAATGTTAGTTTTTATCCTGTGGAAACAGGGTTAACAAGCAAGGGAATTGATTTAGGATCGGGCTCCATCCGTACAGTGAATTTGCCTAAAGTAGTGATGCCCATTGGCACAGGTGTGGCCGCAAGCGAAGCGGGTGAAGTTTGGCATTTGCTTGACCAGCGTATTGGCATGCCCATTACTAAAATTGATTTGCAGAATTTTTCGCGAGCGAAGCTAAGCGATTATAATGTACTCGTAATGGTGAGCGGCACATACCCTAGCGATAAACCAACAATAGATAAAATAAAATCATGGCTTCAAGCTGGCGGTACACTTATTACATTTAAAACAGCCTCTGAATGGGCCATCAAACAAGGAATTGCAAAAGAGAAGTTGGTTGTGATCGATACCGTTAAAAATCCTAAACGTATTGATTTTGAAAACGCTGTTGACACAGAAGGAGCAAAACAAATTGGTGGTTCAATTTTTCAAGTCGACTTAGATATTACCAACCCTATTGGGTTTGGCTTTACTGATCGCAAAGTTTCTATCTATCGAAATGGGCGCACCTTTTTGCAACCGAGCAAAATTCCTTACAGCACTATTGCCTTATACACCCCAACACCGTTAATTGGTGGATACATTCACAAAACAGATATTAAGCGCGTAGCTAATTCTGCAGCTATTATTTTAAATACAGATGGACAAGGCAGAACAATTTTATTCTCGGATAACCCCAATTTTAGAGGCACTTGGTATGGCACAAATAAATTATTCTTGAATGCGTTATTCTTGGGATCATTGGTTTCTTTACCTAATAATTTGGGTGAGGAGGAGTAGTTTGAATAGTTGAAAAAAGGATTGCCCGGTCTGTAATTATCAACAGGCTCACTATACTAACTCAAAAAAAGTCTATGAAATCTATGAGAAAATCATCTAAAGGTCGCTATGCACTAGTTGTTGGCATAGCAAGCGGGTTTGCCACATTAGCAACGTTTGCAATCGCAATTTACAACGATACTCAAGCCGCTGTAACATTTGCGGGCTTGGCAATAGCTTGTTCATTGCTCGCATTATTTTTGAACAGCGATGAAATAAAAAAAGAATATTGTCTTAGACCAAAATCTTGAACGGATGAGATCTAAGTGTAGCGGCACACTAACCATTCTTATATTTCTCTTTGCCAATAAAACCTAAATGAGTGCGGTTAGGAGAGTCCAAATATTTTAAGCCATAGCCAAGCATTCTATCAAAGCTGCTATGTGCGAAGAAGAGTATTCCGATAAGAATTATGTTATCCAATTTTGTTAGTACGCCTATCACAATTAAAACAATTGCTACTAATTTGTGATGAGAAATATTGTAAAGTATAGCTCCTGTTGCTTTGTTAACAAGGTAACCAATGGCAAACGCATCTGGCAGAAAGAATAGAACAAGCATAATCCATCCGTTCACATTTAGTTGAAACAGAAATAGTAAATAGATGGCAAGCCCTAATTGACCAGCCTCTTCAAGTGCAATGATCTTTTTCATTTTTTATTCATCAAAATTTCACATCTCATACATGTTGATAGGTAAGTGGAGGATAATTTACCAATATAAAATTCGTTGGCGCTAGATTATTATTTTATAAAAGCCGCACTTGAATATAGTGCGGCTTTCAGGAATTTTAAAATGGCACTTTCAATCGCAACGTATAATTTGAACCTACATCATTAGTGAAGTAACGAAACCTATTCATATAATCTCGATAGGAACGATTGAAAATATTTGAGCCACCAAAGCTTATCGTCACTGGTTTGTGATTGATATGAACTGTAACTCCCGTATTAAATCCGAAAAGAATATATCCTTCTGGTGGTGCGGTATAATCGCTATTGAGCGGAACACGATTTTGTTTTGCTACCTCTGTATTAGTTAACTCGATATATAAACCGTGAATTTCTTTTGTAGGATTCCAATCATACCTCAATGAATTTTCAAGTCGATTGGGTGGAGTGAAAATTAAATAATCGTTGGCCGAATTATTATAAGCCCACAATAACGAAGCCTTTGAAGTTGCCTGTAAACCTTTCAAAAGTTTAATACCAACATTCAAATCTGCTCCTCTGAAAACAACATCGGCTGGTGTGTAGGTAAACGAAGCAAAGCTTCCGCGATCGGTTTCCACCAGCGTTAAATCTGGCTTTAGATAGATAAAATTGTTGATTGTATTTTGATATACTTCCACGTCCATAAAGAAGTTATTGCTATGATAATGAGAAGTGACTGAAAGATTAAAAGATTGTTCGATTGCTAGATTTTTATTCCCAAGCTCATAGCTAGCAGCGCTTTGATGCACGCCTTCTGAAAATAATTCACTTGCTGTAGGAGGCCGCCAAGCTGTGCCTGCATTAAGCCTAAAAGTTAGTTGCTCTGTTGCTTCATACGCCAGGCCAACAGTGCCAGTAGCATTGCTAAAGTTATAAATTGGATCTCTAAAGCTTCCTGAATAATCAACGTTAAAAGCCTGAAGCCATCTGTAATCATAACGTAGACCGCCTTCCACTGTGAGCTTGTTTTTCGTCCAACGTTCTATCATAAACACACCCGCCCCGAGATTTTGATAGTCGGGAATGAGGAGTTCATAAAAATGGTTGTTGCTTTGCTGCAGACCACTCACGCCTAAACTACCAGAGAATCGCTCGGTTGGCTTGTGATTGAAAATAATATCGGCCGTATGTGTTGTTATCTTTAAAAGCAATTCAGGATTATCCAATCCGTTAATCGCATCAAGTCCAAATTCAGATCGTTCATTGTGCTGCCGCGCAAGCGTAACTTCAAGCTTCCCTGACTTTTCTAAATTAATGGCCGTTTTTACCTTCAACAAATTATGACTTACCAATTGATACGGTCTGTTGATTGAATAAGTAAAATAAGAAGGCGTATTGGGTTTTGTTCTATCAATGGCAGCTTGAAGATCTTCAGCAGTTTCTGTGTCGGAGCCAGAAAATATTCCTATCTTGGTTTCATAGTGGCTCATATAAATTTCTGTTTCAACGTTATTTTTCACGTACCCAAGCGTTGCAGAATAATCTTTTTCAGAAGAACCAGTATTGTCTAAATAGTAATCAGATGATTTAGAGTTACCTGATTTTTTCAGCGTGCCTTGCAATCGCCAACGAAGTCCGTTTAATTTTTTGTCGAACGCTCCTTCTATCATACCCGATCCAGCCAAAAGTCTACTGTTGCTAGCTCCAACTAACGAAAGAGCTCCGCCAATTCCACTTTCCTTCCGCAAGGGTGCAGGCTCAACTAACACAACGCCACCAATGGCATCAGCGCCAAAGCGAATGCTAGCTGCTCCCTTTATTACTGATAGCTTACCAGCAGTGAACGGATCAATTTCAGGTGCATGTTCATTGCCCCATTGTTGGCCTTCTTGTCGCACACCATTATTTAAAATTAAAACACGATTATTATACAATCCATGAATAACGGGTTTCGAGATAGTTGGTCCCGTTTGCAGTGAATAAACTCCTGGAATTGTTTTAAGTGCCTCACCTAACGATAATCCTTGAGCCTTCACTAATTCATTTCCTGTTATACTCGATGCCGTTTGCGAAACCATGTGAGTGGCATCTACTCTATCTCCGTGAATAATTGCCTCGTGGAGTTCTACAGTAGCTTGTTCCAGATAAACATCTTGTATACTATTCTGCGTTAGCGTGATTTTGATTGTGTCGCTTTTATAACCAGTAAATGAATAAACCGCTGTGATGGTGCCACATAAATCTGTAATGGAATAGGTTCCCTTTTGAGTTGCCGTAGTGCCCTTACTTAATTCAATAATGTATATGTTGGCCAGTGGCAGTTCTTTGTGAGAATCTGCATCAACGACCTTTCCTGAAATAGTCCAACAATTTTGTGAGTATCCCTGCCGGGGAAATATAAATAGGCTTAATAGCAATAGTGTATAAAATTTCATTTCATCCAAAAGATTAAATTGACAATGATTTTAAAGCAAAGAAATTCTTTGCCTCTGAGATAGCGAGGAGCTATAAAAATAAAATCAACCTAAGTGTGGAGGCGCTCTTCCTTGAGTAAAGGAAATGAAGTAAGCGTGATTGCTTTGTAGATAAAGAGATAAAAAGCAAGTTTCAAATGATTGAGCTTGTAACTCAACAATGTCTTGCGATAACAATCCATGTAAAAAATCAACAGAACAAACTTGGCAGTGCTCTCCATGTTGAGATATACCTTCTTGACCAACCGGTAAAATTTTTGCTGCAGTATGCTCGTTGTGGATTGAGTGCAAAAAGTTGACAGCCACTTGCCCAAAGAGCAGAGTTGCCAACAGAAGAATTATAGATATTTTCTTTTTTGCCTTCATTAATTATAATCGAAAGGTAATTAATTAGCTCGAAGAAAAAACAAATTCTATTTGGAGAGCTTCCTTTCAGAAAGAACAAATCACTTTCACACACATGTTTCTGCCCATGCTAAACATACCTAATCGGCCATTTGGCGATTGTGAATAATATTCAAAATATTTTAATCGACTCAAGTTGGATTGATACACTTCATCAAAAAGATTATTTATTTGAAATTGAAATTGCAACTTGTTCTTTTCGTGGAACTCCAACTCTGTGCCTGCACTTAAGTTGAATAAAGTATAGTGCGGTGTAAACGTTTCTGTTTGATAGAGCGCAAGAAATTTATCTTGCGCTGCGCTGTAATCCATTTCAAATGAGAAGTTGAGCAACTGCTTTTGCTTTGTCTTTAACTTTATTTCTTGATGAATGCTACTTACAATTTTTAACGGTGGTATAAAGGGCAAGTATTGACCAAGAGTGCGCTTATTTTCAAATTCTTTTTTTGTGTTGTTTCCATACACAAGCGAAATCGCATTGCGCCAACTCAATCCCCGTAAGGGTTTTGGCGATACATTAACTGTTCCTTCAAAACCATAAAGCTGCGCAGAAGCCTGTTGATATTGAAATGTCTTGTTGCCTTGCACTAATTCAATGGGGTTCCCATCGGCATCAACAACTTGCGAAAGGTGTATATAATGCTGCACGTAATTATTGAAAATACTGAGAGAAGCGGAGATAGATTTTGATTCTATAGTGATGCCAACATCCTGTTGCAAATTTGTTTCAGGTACAAAATCTCTGTTGCCAACATAAACTATGTGTGCGCCCGGGTCTAGTCCATTAGAAGCAATCTCAGCAATATTAGGCGCACGATATCCTCTAGCGATATTGAATTTAAAATTGACGAATTCGCTTGCGCGGAAGGTGCTTCCAATACTAGCGGAAAATCCTGTAAAGGTTTGCACAAGTGAAGATTGTTGCAAAACCGCACCCATTGTATTTTGAGATGCAAGCTGATTAAATCCTGTTGTTGGATTTAGATTCGTATAAAGATCTTCTGTTTTGAGATTACGAATATCGAACGATAACCCACTGGTAACATTCCATCGGTTAGATTTCCAATGGCCATAAACAAAACTGCTTAACTCAGATAGATCATAATTGGGAATTGGAAAATCGGTGGCCTCTTTTATTTTATTGTTTTGAAGCATTCCGTTTACTCCAAATGAATACTCAAGTTTTGATAGTTTAAAATTGTTGTAGACTACTTTATAGTTGACCGTATTTAGTCTAACATTTAACCCTGCCTGCTCAGGCATTGTGGGGTGCGTGTATTCTTGTCTTACATTTTGCGAAAATGCTATCAATGCATCAATATCGCCAGCACCAATAATATAATGATTATTGGAATACACTCTAATATGTTGAATGTGTTGATGCAGGGTACTCAAGTTGTAGGAGCTTAGCTCTTCATCAGAAACAATCGGGCGATTTTTAATGTCATCTAAATTTCCTTCGGCAATTTGTTTTGTAAATTTTCTCGTGAGCGAATCACGGCTTCCGTCTGGTATGCCTTGATTGTTGTTATAGAATGTAAAATTTAAACGCGTAAAACCCTTTTGGTTGGAATAGCCCATCAACGCAGAAAAGTTTTTCTCATCGAAGCCTGTGTTATAAACTTTGCCCTCAAGTGCATTAGTATAATTTCTCGCTAGTCTTGATGAACCTCTTAAAGCCCACAACCATTTTTGATCGCTGTAGCCAACACGAAACCCGTTGCCAAATAGCCCATTGTTACTCTGGTATTCTGAAGTTATCTTAGTGTAAACTGTTCCATCTTTTTCTCTAGGCAAGTACGGAAATAAACTAATCACACCAGCCAATGCATCTGAGCCAAATGAAATACTCGAAGGGCCTTTTATCACCTCCGCTTTTTCCAAACCATATGCATCTACTTCAATGCCGTGTTCATCGCCCCACTGCTGACCTTCTTGGCGCACGCCATCATATAATGTTAGTACTCGGTTGTAGCCCAAGCCACGAATGAAGGGTTTTGAAATATTCGGGCCAGTTTTCACTGCGTTCAATCCAGGTGAATTTTTTGATAGCACATCAATAATGTTGCTCTCCAGTGTTGACTCAATTTTTTTTGATGAAATGCTTTGAACAGCTACTGGATTTTCATTGATGGCAGTCCCTTTTGATACGCCAGTCACTATTATTTCGTCTAGTGTTTTAGCTGTAGATCGCAATAAAACTTCATACTCATCTTTTAGTAGCGTGATTAACAACGTATCTGTTTCATATCCAACAGCCGAAATGATTAATGTTAGAGGTGTCTCTTTTTGTGAAAGCAAAAGTTGAAAACGACCACCCGCATCTGTCTGGATTCCCCTACTGCTATGGATGATTTGGATACTGCAAAAGCTTATTGATTCTTTAGTCAACGAATCTTTAACTACACCTTTTACTAATCGCTCTTGGCTAAAACAAGTATTGGAAAGTAAGGTAATACCTAGCAGAAAGAAAAATCGAGTAAACATAAAATTTAGACAAATCTAAATTTTATTTTTTATCTATCAAATAAAATATTTAGTTAAGTATATTTTACAAAACAATAAAAAATCCCCAAGAAGGCTCAAGGGGATTTTCAATTATGACTAAATTCTGGAATCTAGTGAAAGTGTAAGTGTTAATAATCAGAATAATCTGTGGGTGATAATAGCCAAATGTCAGCTTTAGAAACTGTGTTCTTATATTCTTCAATTGTTAGCAATTGCTTCCATTGAGCATCAGCAACAAAATTTTTCCAATGTTCATCGCGCGAAGCTTTATTTTCAAAGGTAGTCATGTAAATAAGGTTGGGCATTTTGCTTCCGGCAATTACATCGGCATAAAACACAGCGTTGAAGCCAAGGCGTTTGAATAGTCCAATCTCATCACCCGTGTTAAACATCTTTACTTTGCTTCGATACAATTTTTCGGTTGAGCTTTCATAGCTGCGCAATTCATACACTCGTTCGCTTCTTGCACCAGTTAATTTGGGAGTTTCCATGGCAAGCATGTTGGGGAAGGCGCGCATCACAACTGTTTCCAATCTTTCGTAGGGAGCTTCATTGTATTTTGAGTCTAAGTAGTCAGCTCCATCCTTTGCTAGTTGCTGATCTTGCGCCAAGCTTGTTGTTATCTTATTAAAATCTTCCAGCGATTTAAATGAAGTTAATACATAAATAACTTTTCCGAATGCTGCTGTATCTGAAGCAATTGGTTTAAACACTCCTATGTTTTTTAGTCCGACTCTATGTAAGGCGGGAAGATAGGCTTGCTTTAAATATTGATCTACTTTATCTTCTTGAACTTTATTTTTGATTCGATAAATGATAAGAGAATAGAACTCAGGCTTTACCTCTTTTGAAAAGCCTGATTCCATTATTAGTGACAAAAGAGAAAATGCCAGAAAAATCTTAAGTATATTCATATACACAAATTATTATTGACTGTTTTTAAAAAACTATTTTCATTAGGCAATTATCGAAATCTCTTTCACCAAAAGAAAAGATGTTTTCTCTTGAAGCAATCAGTTGATTGCAGATTTCCTTAGTGCTAATGTTTCCACAAATTAAATGAATAACTTTTGGTGGACACCCGAGCAATTGACTTCTTTCGTTAAAGTCATTGTCTTTTGTTAAAATTACTAAGCTTTCTTTTCTAGCATATTCCCAGATAATTAGATCACTTGCCGAAATACCCAAAACATCTCTTACATGAATACAATCTAATTGAAACGGAGCTAAGTTGTTGACTAATTTAAATGAAAGATTATTATCAATGATTAATCTCAAGCCGATTGAAGTAAATGTGTATGCTTTTCTGAGTCAGCTGCATAACTAAGGCAATTCTTAATATCTGTTTTACTAAGCTCAGGAAAATCGGAAATAATTTCATCCTCAGACATGCCAGAAGCCAGGTACCCGAGAATATCATAAATAGTAATTCGCAGATTACGAACACAAGGCTTTCCGCTGCGAACCTCAGGGTTAATAGTTATGTTTTCTTTGTATGTTACCATGCCCAAATTTATCAAAATTTTAAGGAAATAGCTACCGTGTCCAAACTTCAGTTCTTCCCAATAATGAAATGCCGATGTAACCTCTTACCTCTAATGTTTTATCATCTTTTAATTTGATACCACATGAATAAGTTTTACCATTATTAGGATCGTAGATAGTGCCATCTTCCCATTTGTCTTTGCCATTAAATTCAAAGTCTTTTAAAATTACCAAGCCAATGAGGCTTTGATCTCTTAATTTCGTATCAGGATTTTTGGTATCCTTTCCATTGGGTCGATTGCCCCAACTTATTTTCCCGAAAAATTTGTTGCCTGTTTTATAGATTTTCACTTTTCCATCCTTGCCAGCCGTGAGCCATTCGCCCACAATGCCTTCCGATTTATCTTGGGCTATGACAGCATTACCTAAAGTAAGCGTGATACAAATTGCAATCAATAACTGTTTCATAAAAATGGTTTTAACTATTAATCGAAATGGAGCGATAAATGTTTTAACCACAATCGATTTTATTACAATTTGTTTAACCACCCACCTTTGAACCCAGCTCTTTTCAACCCAGCTACCACGTATTTATTTTTCTTCATCAAGTTCCAAACAAATCCGTCTTTATAATTTTCGAGTTGAATCAATATGGGTCCTTGATCAATCCCTAAATAATCTTTGTCATACCAACCTACAGTCCCATCTTTATAAGCAATGGTTAAGTTAAAAGCATCCTTAAATCCATATTGTCCATAAATTTTATTACCATACTTTTTACGCATTGTTTGCAATGCTGGTATACAAACTTCTGGTGCGAAAGGGATTGAACCTCCAGCTGCCGTAGGCGCAATGGTGCCATCGTCTTGCACGTACAACTGCGCTGCACCTCGGGCAGAATAATCCATGTAAGCCATGTTTGGATTTGCTTTGCCATTGTTTCCTGGTCCATCGCAAGCGGTAAGCCCCCAAACGTTCTCTTCATAGCCAGTCCATCCGCTAGGGTTAGAAATGCAGTAGGCTCGATTGGCAAGAGTAGCTCTCCTTGAGTTCTCGAAGTAATCAATATTTCTTGCTTTTGTATATCCATCTTGAATGCCCTTGAAATCAATGAACATGTGTGAATATTGATGGCCAAAGAGCGGCCCAAAATTGATATGCTCTTGGCCGAACGAAGTGCCCCATTGATAGGTGTTTGTCCATGCTTTCCAACTTGCATCCGCTATAGGGTGAGTGGGAGAACCCAATCCAAAAATATAGAGTATCATCGCTTCATTGTAGCCTTGCCAGTTTGCCTCCAAAAATCCACGTTCAGGATGCCAGCCCATGCTCATAGTTTCCTTTCCATTCATAGCCCAGTTCCAATCCACAGCCAAAAAAAGTGAATCAGATAAATTTCTTATTTCTTTTTCGGTGTCATTCTCTTGATCAAAAAATGATTGACATGAAAGTATGCCCGCCATCAGCAGGCCCGTGTCAATAGTTGAAAGCTCTACTTGTTGAAACCGCAAACCATCTTTCATGTTGATGAAGTGATAGAAGAAACCTTTGTTGCCTGTTACTCCACTTGGTTTATTCCCTTTCGGGGATTGTTGAAAGAAACGCAATGTCTTTGCAACCCTTTCGGCTGCTTGCTCTCGAGAAATGTAGCCACGATTTACTCCAACCAAATAAGAAGTAAGGCCAAAGCCAGTGGCGGCAATACTCGAGAAGCTTGGTGTAGGCCATCGATCGGGTTGGTTGCCTGAAGTGGAATCTGCAAGCTCCCAAAAAAAATTGAAAGTGTGATGTGACAGCGAATCCAGGAAGGGAGTTGCGTTTGATTGTTCAACTTTTTTTTCTGGCGTGCACGCAAAAAAAATGCAGATTATCAAAGGGAATAAAATTGTTGACCTCATCTGTTTAAATTTATTTAGAAGTGAAGCTAATCCGAAATTTAGCGTTAACAAATTAAAAACACCAAGTAGATTTTTCTATGAACTAAATCTATCATATTTCGTTTTTTCGATGCCACCAGTTTTTTTATGGCTGTGTTGCTTACTGTTAAACTTGACCATCTACTTCATTACCTTGCAGCATGAAAGAACTTAGCTACCTCAACAAATATCTTTATAAATATAAATGGCAGCTCATTCTTGGCCTTATCTTCATCATTGTCTCCAATGTTTTTCAAATTCTTCCTGGCGCACTAGTTCGCTATTCTATTGATTTGGTTATCAACAATATCAAGGCTTATAAAGCTTTTGATAAAGCCAGTGTCCCAGTTGATTTTTACAGTACTTTTTCAAAAGGGATTTTATTATATGCCGTTTTGATTTTGGCAGTGGCACTGCTGCGCGGCTTGTTTTTGTACTATGTCCGCCAAACATTGATAGTAATGAGCAGGCTAGTTGAGTTTGATTTGAAGAACGAAATTTTTGAACACTACCAAACACTGCCGCTCAGTTTCTACAGACGCAACAATACTGGCGATTTGATGAATCGTATCTCGGAAGATGTGGGGCGTGTGCGCATGTATGTGGGGCCTTCGATTATGTATGGTCTTACATTGATCACACTTTTTTTTATGCTAATCCCCTTCATGCTCAGCATCAGCGTGAAGCTTACCTTATTTGCTTTAATGCCCTTGCCATTTCTTTCCATCAGCATCTTTTTTGTGAATAGCATTATTGAAAAGCGATCCGAAGAAATACAAAAAAGTCAGTCAAGGTTAAGCACGTTTGTGCAAGAAGCCTTTTCAGGGATACGCGTTCTCAAGTCTTTCACTAGAGAAAATGAATCGGTAACTAACTTCACCAAAGAGAGCGATATTTATAAACATCAATCACTAAAGCTTACCCGTGTGCAGGCGTTATTCTTTCCAGTAGTTACAGGCTTGGTTGGGTTAAGCACAATACTCACGGTATATGCAGGTAGTGTTGAAGTTATTGCAGGCAATCTCTCCTTTGGCAATATCGCAGAGTTTATAATTTATGTTAACATTCTTACATGGCCCGTTACGCTGCTGGGTTGGACGAGCAGCCAGGTGCAACGTGCAGAGGCTTCACAGAAACGGATCAATGAGTTTCTGAAAACTAAAACCGATATAGTATCCACAAAAAATAGTGTGAGAACCCTTGCCGGGAAAATAGAATTTAGAAACGTTTCCTTTACTTATCCTGATACTGGTGTGAAGGCGTTGAAAAACATTTCATTCATTGTTGATACTGGAGAATCGCTTGCTATCATTGGCACAACAGGTTCTGGTAAAAGCACGGTGTCCACACTTATCGGTAGATTGTATGACACCACAAGCGGTGAAATTTTTATTGACGATATCCTAATTAAAGATTATAATTTGGTGAGCCTTAGAAGTCAATTGGGTACAGTGCCACAAGATGTTTTTCTTTTCAGCGATACCATCTACAACAATATTGCCTTTGGTTTAGATACACCTGATGAAGACAAAATAAAACAAGCCGCAAAAGATGCCGATGTATATGACAACATCATGTCTTTCCCGCAAGGCTTTACTACTCGCGTGGGTGAGCGTGGCATTACGCTTTCGGGCGGACAGAAACAACGCGTGTCCATTGCGCGAGCCATTGTGCGCGAACCAAAAATATTACTACTTGACGATGCTCTTTCTGCTGTAGATACCAAAACCGAAAACACCATCCTTAACAGCATGAAAAAAATTATGGAGGGTAGAACGACAATCATTATTTCGCATCGCGTTTCATCAGCCAAACTTGCCAACAAGATTATTGTGTTGAACGATGGAGAGATGGTAGAAGCAGGCACCCATGAAAGTCTACTGGAAAAAGGTGGTGCTTATCGAGACTTATATGAAAAGCAAATGCAAGCGGAAAGTATTGGCTCTAACTAGAGAACCGGTTTTCTGTAAGTTGCTTTTTTGCTACTTGTAACCTTACTCCTCCCACTTCTTCTTATGAAAAGCCCCTTTAAAATCAGGGTCTTCCCATCGCTTTTGTCTATCTATTTCGCGATCCATTAATTGCTTTTCCTCAAACGTGGTTTCAGCAATTTCAATTTCTTTGGGTATCTCTTTCTTAGGAATTTTTTGCCCAATTATTTTCTCGATTCTTTCTATGTGATATTCCTCCGCCTTGCTAACAAACGTAATCGCTTTACCCACTTGCAATGCTCTGCCCGTCCTTCCAATCCTATGAACATAGTCTTCATATAAATTGGGCACATCAAAATTGATAACGTGCGAAACGTTTACCACATCAATGCCCCGCGCTGATACATCGGTGGAAACCAGCACTCGTATACTTCCTTCCTTAAAATCGTTAATGGCATTGATACGGCTGTTCTGCCCTTTGTTGGAATGGATAACACGCACCGAACCAGAAACTTTGCGTTCAATAAATTTATAGATGTTGTTCACGGCTTCTTTCGTGCGTGCAAAAATCATCACTCGACTAAATTCTTCTTTGTGTAGAAGATAATCCACAAAATTTATTTTAGTGCGCATATTCGGCACGTGATACAACTCTTGCTCCACCTGCTTTGAGGGTGTGGCTTGTGGGGTTATCTCTATCCTTACTGGAAACTCAAGAAAATCTTGCGCAAGCTTTTCTACCTTGGCGGGAAACGTGGCCGAGAATAAAAGATTCTGTCGCTTCGATGGAATCACTTCAAAAATCTTTCTGATCTGATGCATAAAACCCATGTCCATCATACGATCAGCTTCATCGAGCACCAGTGTCTTGATCGACTTTACTTCAAATGTTTTTTTCAAATACAACTCCATAAACCGGCCAGGCGTTGCTACTAAAATATCCACCCCCAGCGCAATTTGTTCAAGCTGGGTTTTAGGGCCAACGCCCCCGTAGAGTGCTACAATCCGCAAGTCAGTATTCTTAGCTAAAATTTTTGCATGTTCCGATAATTGAACCACCAGTTCTTTTGTTGGGCCAAGTATTAACGCTCGCGGTTCGTTGCCTTGCGCATATTTTATTTTCATTAAAATGGGAAGCAAATAAGCGGCCGTCTTTCCCGTGCCGGTTTGCGCAATGCCAATTACATTTTGCCCTGCGGTAATTACCGGAATACTTTTTTGTTGAATTTCGGTTGGTGTTGAAAAGCCCGCTTCGGCAATGGCATCAAGCAGTTGCTTATTTAGTTTGAAGGCTTCCCAAGGATTGGTTAAATTTAGCGACACAAATTTTAGTTAAACAGATGAGTTCGATATTGATTTTAAATGCAAAAATTGTCAACGAAGGTAAGGTGTTTGAGTCAGATGTTTTTATAGAAGGCGAATACATCCAGAAAATAGATAAGGATTTACAACATGTAGTAGCTGATAAAGTGATTGATGCCAGTGGCCAATATCTTTTACCTGGCGTGATTGATGACCAAGTACACTTTCGTGAACCCGGGCTTACTCACAAGGCTACCATCTTTACCGAATCGCGAGCTGCTGTGGCTGGTGGCGTTACTAGTTTTATGGAAATGCCCAACACCGTGCCTCCAGCATTTACGCACCAATTGTTGGAAGAAAAATATTCAATCGCATCCAAAACATCGCTAGCTAATTACTCTTTTTTTATAGGCGCTTCCAACGATAATTTAGAAGAAGTTTTAAAGACAGACATAACCAAAGTATGTGGCTTAAAGATTTTTATGGGTTCATCCACGGGCAATCTTTTGGTTGATAATCCCAGCACATTGGAAGGTTTCTTTTCAAAATTTCCCTCCATCATTGCTACTCATTGTGAAGACGAACCTACTATTCGTGCCAACACAGAAGCCTTCAACAAACAATATGGCGAAACATTGACCGCAAAGTTTCATCCGTTGATACGATCAGAAGAAGCATGTTATAAGTCATCGTCCTTTGCTGTGTCATTGGCTAAGAAATGGGGAACACGATTGCATGTACTTCATATTTCTACCGCCAAGGAAACGCAATTATTTGAACCCATTCCATTAAAAGATAAAAAGATAACGGCCGAGGCCTGTATCCATCACCTATGGTTTAATGAGGGTGATTATGAAAGATTAGGCAACCTCATCAAGTGGAATCCGGCCATCAAAAAATCAACCGATCAACAAGCCATCTTTCAAGCACTATTAGATGGACGTATTGATGTGGTTGCTACCGATCATGCTCCGCATACAATGGAAGAGAAGTCTAACTCCTACTCAAAAGCGCCAAGCGGTGGGCCGCTCGTTCAGCACAGCCTTGTTGCCATGCTCGAGTTTTATCATCAAGGTAAAATTTCGTTGGAGAAGATTGTTGAGAAGGTGAGTCACAATCCAGCTATTCTTTTCAGGATTTCAAAGAGAGGCTTTATTAGAGAAGGTAACTTTGCCGATCTAACTTTAGTTGATTTGAACAGCCCGTGGCAGGTTAACAAATCAAACATTAGAGCCAAATGTGGTTGGTCTCCTTTTGAAGGAGTAACTTTTAAATCGGAAGTTAAAAGCACTATTGTTTCCGGGCATTTGGCATTTCACGAAGGCGAGTTGTTGGACAATCATGCAGGCAAACGACTTACATTTGAATCGCATTGATTGTAATGGTCATAAACATTCTTCAAAAGCAAAATGGCAATTTGTTTATCTTCTTCTGTTTTAATGAGGAACGAGACCCATCCCGAATTTTTAAAAACATGATGATCGTTTAAATGGTATAGTTGCATCAGCTCTGATTTTCTGTTTCGGCTTAGCAAAACATCTAACAAACCATTGCCATGAACATGGCCTAATTCTTTATCGCCATTATTAAATTGTACGCCACCATATTTATGTATACCAATGGAAGTGCCTTGCCAAGATAAAACTTCTTGCTCTATCTCATCGAGGTAATCTAATAACTTTCGGTTCCTGATAAAGGTGTCAATTTTAAGCAGGGCATCAAAAACATGCGAAAACCCTAGAACTTGCTTTAGTGGGCTTCCATATTTTACTACAGTATTAAACATTATGGCGTTTCGCTTAGTAATTTAATGTGTTCCATCACACGCAAGTGCACACCACGGGTTATGCTTTCGGCCCATGTGTTAAAATACCATCCCGGAAATACATACAGTTTATACCACGAATTGCCGATTACAGTGGTGGTGCCATCTCCATTATCTTTTAAAATAAACTGACCACGCAGAATATCAATATGACCCATAATTTCAGGATCGTGTGGCTGACTGATTACTTCAAACGTAAGTTCTTCATTGGGTTTATAGACAGTCATTATCTCATCAAAAACATAGCCATTCGAAAAAATACATTTACGGCCAGCACCATTCTTGTAGCCATCTACAGTGCTTTGCATCGGGCTAGGCATTCCAATTTTAAATAACCAATAGTTTTCTTTTAATGATATAGGTTTGTACTCAACTACATTTGGCCATACCTTTTCAATAGGTGCATTTACAATCAGGGTATCGGAAACTAAGCTAACATTTTCATGTGGCGAAAAGATGTCGACCATAAGAATTAGTAAAGCCACGCCAATAATACTCGAGTTGAGCGTGTTTCCTTTTCTGCGATAAAGTATGCGCCCCAATAGAGCCCCAGTAACAACAAATGCCAAAATAAGTGGTGATACAATAAGGAGACAGATAGCACCTTCTTTAAGGAAAATAGCACTTGATAAGGCAGCAACTATTGTATTTACTACCGACCAACCTACATAGGCCTTTGTTTTCATTTGCAGCGGATGCCAGAAGTAAGCACTGAGAAGACCCATGAGAAACGGAACAATAATGAAACTTGAGAAAATAAAAATACCAGAACTGTTGCCTCCATTACCATCTAGGTAGTTAGCAAGAAGTTTTATACCACCTATCAATAAAATAGTTAAGATGTTAGAAACGAGAATTCCGTAAAATATTTTTGAGTTTTTCTCTTGATTAGTCATGTTGAAGTAGATATGCTTTGCTAAAGTAATAAACCGCATCCAATGGACAACTTGACTCTCAAAGAGTTTAACTTATAGAGAATTGGACAAAAGGAAAATCATTTTTGTAAATATCAACAGGCTGGCTACCTTTGTCGCCTCACAATAAATGGTGGATGTAGTTCAGTTGGTTAGAATGCTAGATTGTGATTCTGGAGGTCGCGGGTTCGAGCCCCGTCATTCACCCTGTTAAATTTCTAAAGCCCTCACAAGGGGCTTTTTTAATTTCTACAAAGCAAGAAATCAACTAAAGTTCGATCTCTCCCTTGAATACCATTTTGGCCGGGCCAATCAAAAAAACATCTTCAAACGTATCGTTTTGGGTTGTTTTGAACTCAACTAAAAGTTCGCCACCTACTACTTTTATGGAAATTGGAGATGGATAACCATGGTACGAGGCTGCCAAAGCAACGGCCGTTACCCCTGTGCCACACGAATAGGTTTCGTCTTCAACACCTCGCTCGTAGGTGCGCACAGAAATAGAATTGTCATTATTAAATTCAGCAAAATTGGCATTGGTACCATTTGGTTCAAAGCTTTTGCTGTAGCGAATGGTTTGCCCTTCCAGCAACACCGGGTAATTTTTAAGGTCGTCAACAAACTTGACAAAGTGGGGCGAACCAGTGCTGATGAAATAATTATCGCCTATTTTTTTTACCTCATTTACATTGGTCATGCGAAGCCGAATTTGACCATTGGATTTTATTTCTCCATCATGAAGACCATCGTAAGCCAAGAATTTAGTTGTAGTTGACATCAACCCTAAATGCCTTGCAAAATCTATGGCAGAGCGACAGCCATTGCCACACAAACTTTGGCTTCCATCGCTGTTATAATAAATCATTTTAAAATCGGAAGCAACATCCTTTTCAATTAAGATAAGCCCATCCGCGCCCACGCCAAACCTACGGTCGCAAATCTTTTTTATTTGATCCACAGAAAAAGAATACTTCTTGTCTCGGTTATCAACCAAAACAAAATCGTTTCCTGTGGCTTGGTATTTTGAAAAATTGAGTGTCATGAATTATTGCGATTACTTGACCTCTTCGTAGTCGATATAATCGCCACCTTTAATGGTAGATTTTTTTTCTTTCTTAGGAACTGAATCAACGTTGATTGCTCCATCTGCAGGCCTTCGCTGCTGATATTGTCGCTGTTGTGAAGCTGAACCCACTTTAAAAAAGAAGCCCCCAATTTTGGAAAGAATATAAACGGCAAGAGCCATGATGATGAGAATCTTAAACATAATGTAACTTAACTATTTAACAAAGGTATTAGTTTCTGGTAAATTCAGCTAAGCCGATCATAGCTGAAAATTTCCGTTGCCTCAGGCTATGCTCCATTCCGTGTAACCTATTGTAATTACTGAGGTAATCATAAAACTTAGTCGCTAAGAACCACGTCTTTAGTCTATGATTAAAAATTACTTTAAAACTGCTATTCGTAGTTTAATCAAACAAAAGATTTACACAGCCATTAATGTACTTGGTTTGGCGGTGAGTTTGTGCGCTTGTTTGCTCATTGCATTATATGTGCAACACGAATTCTCTTACGATCGGTTTTTTCCCAATGCCGACCGCATCTATAAAATGGTGCTGGAAAGAAAGTACCCCAATCATGTTACTCATTACTCAGTTATTCCACACTCTTTCGCGAAGGCGATACAACAAGATTTTCCAGAAGTGGAAAGCACATTGCATTTGTTTGGGCCAAATAAAAATTCGGTGATAACTTATAAAGTGAATGATTCGGAGATCAAGTCCTTTGAAGAGAATTATTTCTTGCAAGCCGATTCTTCCTTCTTTAATTTTTTTGATCTAGAATTTGTAAAAGGCGATAAGAAAACTGCGTTGGCCAATGCCAATCAAGTGATAATTTCAGAAACTATTGCAGAGAAATATTTTGGAAAGGAAGATCCCATTGGAAAGCTTTTGGGTGGTGACCAAGGTGAGAATAAAGTAACCGGTGTATATAAAAATTTACCCGATGATTCGCATTTACGATTTGATTTTATCGGCTCGCTTGCTGGGCCGCAATTCAACCAATTTATTAATCAAGAAAACTACACCAGTTTTGATTCTCACACCTACATCAAGTTAAAGCCAAACGCAAATCCCAAAACATTGGAATCAAAATTTCCTAAAATGGTTGACACTTATGCGGCTGCTCATATCGAGCACGACTTAGGAAAATCATGGGGAGATTATAAGAAAGCAGGCAATGGCTATATATACACGCTACAACCACTTACATCTATTCACCTTGACCCGACCAATCTAGAATTCACCATTACGCCAAGTGGAAATATAAAATACGTTTATATTCTATCGTTTATTGCATTACTCATTGTGGTGATTGCCTGCATCAATTTTATGAACCTCGCTACTGCCCGTTCAGCCGAACGTGCCCGCGAAGTAGGGGTGCGCAAAGTGATGGGCTCTTTTAGAATTCAATTAATAACTCAATTCTTGACAGAGGCCATATTACTTTCGTTGATAGGAACTATAGTGGCAGTTGCAGGCGTTTATTTACTACTACCCTATTTCAATACGTTAGTCGAAAAACAATTGCAATTTAATTTCACGCCTCTCATTAGCCTTGGCCTTATTGGCATTGCGCTGTTCGTAGGTTTATTAGCAGGGCTATATCCAGCGTTTGCTCTAAGTGGATACAATCCGGTGGTTGTAATGAAGGGAAACTTTACAGGAAGCAGTAAAGGTGCTTGGCTGCGCAACGGCCTTGTCGTCTTTCAGTTCACAATTTCAATTGTATTGATTGTAGGCACTATGATAGTGGGCAAGCAGATGAACTACATGCAAAACAAAAACTTGGGTTTTGACAAAGAACAACTGCTTATGGTGAAGCGAGCCTTTGCCCTCGACAAAAAAGCAGAAACGTTTATTGAAGAGATTAAACGTATGGAGGAAGTAGAGGCCGCTGCTGGCACTAGCTCTATGGTAGGTAACAGGGATGATTTTTTTGGAGATCAATTCCAACCAGAAGGTTCTACAGAAATACTCACCGTAAAATCAATGGTGATGGACGATGAGTTTGCCTCCGTGATTGGATTTGACTTGAAAGAAGGACGATCATTTTCAAAACAAAGTAATGATTCGTTAAACGTTTTGCTAAACGAAACAGCTGTAAAAACAATGGGCTTAACAGATGCAGTGGGTAGAAAACTATCGCAAGTGCAAAAAAATGATGATGGAAGTATAACCACTCGGTATTACACCATCACTGGAGTAGTAACTGATTTTCATTTTCAATCCTTACGGGATGAGATTACACCCTTAGTGATTTATAACAAAGAACGCTTTGGTAAGCAGGCTGGTAATGCATACGTGGCCATTCGCTTAAAGCCCAATCAATTTCAAAAAGCAATTGTTACCATTGAAAACAAATGGAAAGAGTTTGTGCCTGGGCAACCATTTAAGTTCGAATTTCTAGATCAGAATTTAACGCAAGGCTACAAAGAAGAACAGCGGTCAGGTAAAATGTTTGGTGTGTTTTCTGGGTTAGCAATTGTTATAGCGTGTGTTGGTTTGTTTGGTCTTTCGGCCTACACCGCCAGTTTGCGCACCAAAGAAATTGGCATTAGAAAAGTATTGGGAGCATCCGTATCTGGTGTTGTAATTCTGCTTTCAAAAGAATTTACAAAGTTAGTTCTCATAGCTTTTCTGTTAGCTACACCCTTGGCTTGGTGGATGATGGACACCTGGCTGCGCAGCTTTGCATTTCGCATTTCTATGGGGGCTGGTTCATTTGTATTTGCTGGCATTGTTGCCATTGGTATTGCCTGGCTTACGGTAAGCTATCAATCCATTAAAGCTGCTATTGTCAATCCAGTAAAATCGTTGAAAGGGGAATAAACCAACAATGCCCAAATCAACAAGAGTGGATGATATATCTAATGAGGTGATATGATTTTCAAGATTTCTTTCAATTCCTTTTGATGAAATAGGTATTCTTATTTTATAACAGCTCTTTCCTAAAGATGTACCTGTTCTGGATGGTGGCTTAAAGAATCTATCAATAAACTAATTTCGTTCTTTAGCGAGGGATACTTTTTAATGAGATGCTTTGCCTGTTTTTTAAAATAAACTGTAATCTCTACATCAAAGTTCATCGATGAAGCTTTTTGCAGTTTGAAGTTCTATTTTCCCTTTCTTTGCAAATGCTACCTCCTTTACAGATTCTTTAAATTCAGCAAGAAATTTTTGTTTGAGTATAGGCTTGATCTTCTCTTTGGATCTTCTCTTTGGATCTTCTCTTTGGACTTTCTCAACACCGTCTCAGGTTCTTTAAAAACCGCTTCGTTATCTAGCTTAAGAACCTCTTCAATCAGTTGTATTTTCTTGCTGTCGGAATACATAATCGAAATTATTAGTTATAAGTAAAGTTAGCAATTTCAATTGCACTGGTATTGTTCTTACCTTTGAGCCATGGCACGACCGCGCATCAACAAATCAAAATCATCCACCAGCAAGGGCAAAGGCACTTCGTTTGGTAAAAAATCGGAAGCAGAAAGATCCTTCCAGAACAAAAAGAAATCATCGGGCAGAAATGAAAACGGCTCGTGGGAGAAACCCGCCTATGGCAAAAGTCCACGGTTTTCAAGCGCAGGTGGCAGTTCTTACTCAAAACCTGCTGGGTTTAGAAGAGATGAGTCAAATGGTGATAGCCGTGGCGAAAGACCTTTTTCAGATAAACCACAATTTCGCAAAAGCAATAAGCCTTACGGGATAAGACCTGATGGAGATCGATTCTCGCGCCCCGATGGACCACCACGTTTTGCAAAACCATCTGGCTTTAGAAATACAGAACCGCGCGAAGATAAAAGAGACGACAAGAGAGATGATCGTGCGCCTCGCTACGGTAAATCGCCAGAAGGCGAAAAGCCTTTCAGAAAAAGCAGTGGTTCATTCAGCAATGGACCACGCAAATTCGATAAGCCTTTCAGTAAAGAAGATGGCGATAAAAAACCTTTTGACAAAACTAAGTCACCACCCTCGTTTGGCTCAAGGCCAGATAAATTTAGAAGCGAACCACGAGAAGAAGGTGCAGCAAAGCCTCGCGTCACAAAAGATGATTTTAAAAAGACATCACGTCCTGCTCGTACTGAAAGCAATGAAGAAAATGAGGAAGCCGCTCCACGCAAAAAATACGATTCGTTCGATAAGCCTTATAAAAAATCGTTCGTGCAATCGCGCGTTGGTGCTTCAACAGGTTTTAGCAAATCGAAATCATCCGAACCCAAAGCTGATGATGGCCTCACTCGCTTAAATAAATATATAGCCAACAGTGGCGTTGGTTCGCGCAGAGAAGCAGACGAGCTCATTAAAATGGGTTTGATAAGTGTTAATGGCACGGTGATTACAGAACTTGGCAGTAAAGTGAAGCAAGGCGATGTAGTGCGCTATGAAGAAAAGGTGCTGAAGGCGGAAAAGCCTGTGTATATTTTACTGAACAAACCTAAAGGATTTATAACCACCACCGATGATCCGCAAGAGCGCAACACCGTGATGGGCTTGGTTGCTGGGGCCTGCAAAGAGCGCATCTACCCTGTTGGCAGGCTTGATAGAAACACCACAGGCTTGTTGCTGCTTACCAACGATGGCGACCTTGCCGATAAACTTATGCACCCATCCTACAAAGCAAAAAAGGTGTATAAAATTGAGCTTGACAAACCATTAACCAAAAATGATTTTATCAAAATACAAGAAGGCGTTCACTTGCCAGAGGGTAAAGCTATGGTAGATGACATTGCCATGTTGAGCGATGACAGCAAAAGTGTAGGCTTAGAAATTCATATCGGTTGGAACCGTGTGGTGCGAAGAATTTTTGAAACCTTAGGCTACACCGTTGTAAAGTTAGACCGCTCTGTTTATGCCGGCCTCGACAAGAAAGATGTGGGCCGTGGTGAATGGCGGTTTTTAAAAGCGGAAGAAATAGTGAGGCTGAAGCATTTCAAATAATATTAAATAGCATAGCAATGCCGCAGCTTCAATTGGAAGTGGGGCATTTAAAATGCTAAGGCAAAACAGGAAATTATATTCCCAACACATCCTTTAATTTACCATAGCCACTTTGGCTTAACGGAATTTTTGTTCCATTCTTCAATAAAGCCAAGTAAGAATCTTTAGCCAAAGGTTCAATACGTGTGAGCTCTTGTATGTTTAAGATGTAAGAGCGATGGATGCGCACAAACTTTGTTGAGTCGATCACCTTTTCATAATAGCTCATGGTTTTTTTCTTTAAGTAAAAACCATCGGCTGTGTGAATTTTTACATAATCATCATACGCTTCTATGAAATGAATTTGTTGAATAGGTATGATCACAATGTTAACACCCTTCTTCACAACTATGCGTGAATGCTCTTCGGGCTGGGTAGCAATTTCTTCCAACTTAATTGGAGTAGTCGATTTCGTATCTCGCTTTGCTAGCCAAGAGTTAATGGCTTTATCAAATCGTTCTTTACTAAAGGGTTTCAATAAGTAATCAATGGCGTGAGTCTCAAAGGCTCTAATCGCATACTCATCAAAAGCCGTAGTGAAGATAACTGCGGGTGGTTGTTCGATAAGCTCCAACATTTCAAAGCCATTGATCTTGGGCATTTGAATATCCAGAAAAATTAAATCAGGTTGATGCTGCGCAATTGCTTTTACACCTTCAAAGCCATCGCCACATTCTTGCACAATCTCCAACTGGGCGTGGCTTTGCAGATACTCTCTCACGAGCGAGCGAGCCAATGGCTCATCGTCAATAAGAATGGTTTTGATCATGCGTATTGAGGGATTTTTAACGTGGTTATAAATGTTTTTTCTTCTTGCCTTGCTTGCAATAAATCGCCTTGGGCATAGACTAAATATAATCTTCGGTGAACAGATTGCAAGCCAAAGCCTGTTCCTTTTTTGGGTGAAGCCGTTGTGGGGTCAAACGGATTTTTTATTTCAACAATCAAGTTTTTGTTTTCAACGATTGCAGTTATAGAGATTTCAATTTTCTCCAGCGTATCATACAATCCAAATTTAATAGCATTTTCAACAATAGGCTGAAGCAATAATGAGGGTAACGTTAATTGCAAACTTTCATCGCTTGCGCGGATGTTAGTTTCAAGCCTATGGCCAAAGCGAACTTTTTCTATATCTAAATAAAGTTGCAGATGGCTAAGCTCATCTTGTAGCGTTACCAGTTGCTTATCGTCTTTCTTTAGGGTACCACGGAGAAAATCGGAAAGCTGTTGAATCATAGTGCGCGCGCGTTCAGGCTGCGAGCTAACCAATGCGCTAATCGAATTCAAACTATTAAATAAAAAATGAGGCTGCAACTGTTGGCGTAGGTTGGCAAGCTCTGCATCGCGCGAAAGTTTTTCGGCATCTTCTTTTCGTTTTATGCTTTCTTGCTGATCCCGAAAGAAAATCCAAGACAAAGAAATTACTACTACAAATAAGATCATTAACCAATAAAAGGAGGCTCGTAACAACATAGTGCCAGATACAAATTTGTTGTAATCAGGGCTGGAAAGAAACTCAGGAATAAAGAAATTATTAAGATAGACACAACCCATTGCTACAATGATTGTTCTAAGAATTAGGTTGATGACATTGCGTGTTGTTAATGAAAAAGAAAGCATCGATTTGCTCAACGCAAAGCAAGCAAGTGTAAGAATTGTCTGGCTTACTGAAGCATCTACAATCGAATCGCTCCAGCTAAACCCAGCTTTATTTATAATTCTAGCATGAATGAGAATCCAAAACGAACCCCAGCTAACGAAGGTCAAACTTATTTTGAGTGTAGAGGGTAGAGATCGCTTCATAGAAAATCAATTAAGCCAATTTTAATTGAAGTGCTGCAGCTTTGTGATGCACGTAATCAATGTATTGGTTGCCTTCAGTGGTTTCATGTACTTGCGAATAAATTTCTGCCCCATCATGAAAGCCCGAGATCTTGGTTAACTCAGCGACATTCACAAACTCCCATTTGCAAAGTAGCGTTGCATCGGCCAACGTTTTTGCTTCTTCTCGCAATCCGTAAATTCTGCTTTTCAATAAAGCTTCTTCGCTGTTCTCTGCTTCTATCAAAGTCAATTGTTCGTCAAACTGAGCCAGCGTTGCTTCTTTTGTGGAAGTAATTTTGAAGACTATTTTAGAAAGATACCAGTTCATGAGTTTGTATTTTGTAAAATTGAGCGTGTAGAACAGTTGAGATCGCTTCGTTACCTCGCGATGAAGCTCCGATTTATTTCTATGCGTCTTTGCAAGTGGCGTCTCACCGAAGCAATCTCATCTGTTCTTCCCGTCAAGAATAAAATTCAATAACTTTTAATCTCTACACCACCCATCAGACAAGTGCCTGTTAAACGAAGAACTTTTGAAGGATCGGAGAAATCTTTCTTCACCGCACGCTTTTCATCCACACCACCAAGTATGCAGACAATATCAGACTTGATGCCCCAATGTGCTGGCACTATCAGAACAGTGCCACCCATAAAATTGGTAATGTCAATAGTGGCAGAAGCAGTCATATCAGCTTGACTTAAATTTATTTCTGAGCCACCCAATACGGAAGTTATTTCGCCTCCTTTAAAATCCTTTGAGATCACATTTTCTTTAGTGCCACCCAAAACGGAAGTTATCTCAATGGTGTCATCGCTGTTATCATGAGATGAACCCCAAATTACTCTGTCCTTTTTTCTTGGCTTGCGAAAAATGATTACCAAGCCAATACCAATAATCAAGATAGGCCAGTAATAAGGACGAAGATTGAAATCAAAAAATAAATCCTCACTAAGAAATACCGCACCTATTATTATCGGAATTACCCAGCTACCAAGCTTAAAGCCGCGCCTTGCCCCTACAAACAAGCCTACTCCGATTAGAATCATTTTCCATGAAAATAGCCAATAGGGCAAGTCATAATCTAATCGTTTTGCCAACGAGAATAAACCTACAATAATGAATGCCACGCCTACCCACAAGCGGCCGCTTGGTTCGTTTAATCTTTTCTTTACTTTGGGTTCTGGATTGTTGATTGTTTCCATAGTTGTTTAATTTATATCCAAATCAACGCTGGTTTGAATAGAAAGGCTAACGAAAAAAGGCAAGCGATTGCCAAAAGTAGGTGAAGGCTGGTATTGAGTAGGTGAAAAAGTAGATTGCGATATACTTTCGTGCAAAAAAAATGGCGTCTAATAACTAGACGCCATTTTATAGTAGGAGTAGTTGAAAGTTAAACCACTAAGCTTTTCTCCATCAGAAATTCAGCAATCTGAACTGCGTTGGTAGCCGCTCCTTTACGAAGATTGTCTGCCACTATCCACATATTCAATGTTTTGGGTTGCGACTCATCTCTGCGAAGGCGACCAACAAAAACTTCATCTCTACCATGCGAATTAATTGGCATCGGATACACATTGTTCTTCACATCATCTTGCACAATTACGCCTTCTGTATTTTCAAGAATTTGTCTTACTTCTTTCAACTCAAAATCGTTGAAGAACTCAACATTAACGGCCTCTGAGTGGCCACCTACTGTTGGTACTCGCACCGTGGTGGATGTAACCATAATCGATTGGTCGCCCAATATTTTACGTGTCTCATTCACCATTTTCATTTCCTCTTTGGTGTATCCATTATCCAAAAATGAATCGATGTGTGGAAGTACATTTTTATCAATACGATGTGGATATACTTTAATGCCATCAATGCCTTGTCTTTCATTCATCATTTGTTGAACGGCATCTTTGCCCGTGCCAGTAACGGACTGATAGGTGGACACTACAATTCTCTTTATTTTATACTTGTTATGTAGAGGAGCCAACGCCAACACCATTTGAATGGTGGAGCAATTTGGATTGGCTATAATTTTATCCTCACTCGTAATTTCCTTTCCATTGATTTCTGGCACAATCAATTTTTTGGTAGCATCCATGCGCCAAGCAGATGAGTTATCTACTACAACAGTGCCTGCCTTAGCATATTTAGGTGCCCACTCCAACGAGGTGCCGCCACCTGCAGAAAATATGGCAACATCAGCTCCAAGCTTGCAGCCTTCTTCAATGCTTTTAATGGTGTATTGCTTGCCCTTAAACTTCATTACTTGCCCCACCGATTTAGCGGAAGCAATCAAATACAATTCATCAAATTCAACATTGCGCTCTTCGAGCACTTTTAGGACTTCTTGACCGACTAAGCCCGTAGCCCCCACGATAGCTAATTTCATTTCTTTTGTTTATTTTAGAGTGGCAAAAATAACACTTTTGACAGTATTGCTATGAAAATTATTGGATTCATAGTTTTTATCCTTTTCGCTTGCGCTAATTTGAAAGCACAAGTGAGCGATTCTTTTTCGGATGGGGATTTTACCAACAACCCTATGTGGACCCCAGATGCCGCTAACAATTGGACTGTTATCAATAACCAATTACGTTCAAATTCAGCTACCGCAAATTCTACATTCTACATCAGCACTCCTTCTACCCAAGCATTGAATGCACAATGGGAGTTTTATGTGAATCTGCAATTCAACACCTCAAGTGCCAATTATGTAGATGTGTACTTAACATCATCGAACGCAACAATGGCAGGGGCTAACGGATACTTTGTGCGCATTGGTGGTACCCCCGATGAAATAAGCTTATATAAAAGCACTGCTGGAACAAGCTCTATTCTAATCAATGGAACCGATGGCATTACTAATTCATCAAATAATATTTTGAGGATAAAAATTATTCGTTCTGCTTCTAATATGTGGTCGTTGCAACGCGATGTAACTGGCACAGGTAATAATTATGTTTCGGAAGGAACAGTAACGGATAATAGTTTTACAACAAGTGCATTCTTTGGTTTGCGAATTACACAATCCACGTCTAGCTTTTTCTCCAAACATTTCTTTGATAACTTTTATGCTGGCCCGATAATTCTTGATACCTCACCTCCCGTACTTAATTCAGTATCCACGATTTCATCATCCGAATTAAACTTAGTATTTAATGAAAGTTTAGAGGTTACATCTTCACAAAACATTTCAAATTATTCAGTTGATAATGGTATTGATAAACCATTATCCGCAAGCCTACAAGCCGACCTGAAAACCGTAAAGCTAACTTTCATTCAGCCCTTTGGTAATGGTATACAAAATCAACTAACTGTTTCTAGTGTAAAGGATTTGGCAGGCAACACAATGGGTTCTTCATCATTACCATTTTTATATTTTTTGGCTGTTGCCGAAAATAAAAATGATATTATAATTTCAGAAATATTTCCCGACCCCGATCCAATCATAGGCTTGCCAAGTGCCGAATTCATTGAGATTTACAATAGAAGCAGTAATCCGTTTGACCTTACGGGATGGAAACTTTCTGATGGAGTTTCAACTGCGAGCTTTGGCTCTCAAATAATTTTGCCCCAGCAATATTGGATGGTTACTGCCTCAACCAATGCCGCCTTATTTTCGGCTTATCAAAATGTGATTGGTGTTTCAAACTTTCCTAGCCTCAACAATTCTGGAGACTTAATCACGCTGCGCAGTTCAACTGGTTTGACTGTTGATTCCTTAAATTATTCTTTGAGTTGGTATCGTGATGCAGACAAACAACAAGGTGGTTGGACGCTAGAGCGAATTGATCTCAATAAATCTTCAACTGATCCATTGAACTGGATTGCTTCGCAAGATACAAGTGGCGGCACGCCTGGCAAGCAAAACTCTTGGTTTGGTAAGAATCCTGATGTTACTCCACCAAAGCTTTTAAGTCTAATTGTTAAAAATGATTCTCAACTAGAATTAACTTTTGATGAAGCACTTGATCCAACTTCTATCTTGGTTTCAAATTTTAATGTGAACAATGGAATTGGAAATCCCTCATCCTTTCAACTTTCAAGTGATGCAAAAACTGTATCGCTGAGTTTCAATTCTAAGTTTCAAAATGGCGCTGAGAATCAACTTATACTTTCAAATATTGCTGATGTTTTTGGTAACAAAATCCAACCCATAACTTCAACTTTTTATTACCTGATCACAATTCCAGCGAAAGCGCAGGATATTATCGTGACAGAAATCTTTCCAGATCCTGATCCGATCATAGGCTTGCCAAGTGCCGAATTCATTGAGATTTACAACCGAAGCAGTAATCCTTTTGACCTTACGGGATGGAAACTTTCTGATGGAGTTTCAACTGCAAGCTTTGGGTCTCAAATAATTTTGCCACAGCAATATTGGATAGTTACTTCTTCAACCAATGCACCCTTATTTTCAGCCTATCAAAATGTGATTGGCGTTTCAAACTTTCCTAGCCTCAATAATTCTGGAGACTTAATCACGCTACGGAGTTCAAGTGGCTTGACCATTGATTCCTTAAATTATTCTTTGAGTTGGTATCGTGATGCAGACAAGCAGCAGGGTGGTTGGTCGTTGGAGCGAATAGATTTAAACAAAACCTCTACTGATGCTTCCAACTGGATAGCTTCTCAAGATGCAAGTGGCGGCACGCCTGGCAAGCAAAACTCTTGGTTTGGTAAAAATCCTGATGTTACTCCACCAAAGATTTTAAGCACAAGCGTTAAAAATGATTCTCAACTAGAATTAACTTTTGATGAAGCACTTGATCCAACTTCAATTGTAGTTGGAAATTTTAGTGTGAACAATGGAATTGGAAATCCGAGTTCGTTTCAAGTTTCAAACGATGCTAAAACTATTTTGCTGAGTTTCAATTCTAAGTTTCAAAATGGCGTTGAGAATCAACTTATAATTTCAAACATAGCTGATATAGTCGGCAACAAAATCCAACCAATAATTTCAACTTTTTATTACCTGATCACAATTCCAGCGAAAGCGCAGGATATTATCGTGACAGAAATATTTCCTGATCCAGATCCAATCGTAGGCTTGCCAAGTGCCGAATTCATTGAGATTTACAATAGAAGCAGTAATCCGTTCGACCTTACGGGATGGAAACTTTCTGACGGAGTTTCCACTGCAAACTTTGGCTCTCAAATAATTTTGCCGCAACAATATTGGATCGTTACCGCATCAACCAATGCCGCATTATTTTCAGCCTATCAAAATGTGATTGGTGTTTCAAACTTTCCTAGCCTCAACAATTCTGGAGACTTAATCACTCTTCGAAGTTCAACTGGTTTGACTGTTGATTCCTTAAATTATTCTTTGAGTTGGTATCGTGATGCAGATAAACAACAAGGTGGTTGGTCGTTGGAGAGAATAGATTTAAACAAAACCTCTACTGATGCTTCCAACTGGATCGCTTCGCAAGATGCAAGTGGCGGCACACCTGGCAAACAAAACTCTTGGTTTGGTAAAAATCCTGATGTTACTCCACCGAAGCTTTTAAGCACAAGCGTTAAAAATGATTCTCAACTAGAATTGACTTTTGATGAAGCACTTGATCCAACTTCAATTGTAGTTGGAAATTTTAGTGTGAACAACGGAATTGGAAATCCGAGTTCGTTTCAACTTTCAAACGATGCTAAAACTATTTTGCTGCTGAGTTTCAATTCTAAGTTTCAAAATGGCGTTGAGAATAGCTTATCCATAAATTTAATCTCCGATATTGTTGGCAATAAGATGTCATCTTTATCGCAAACTTTCACGTTCATTGTTGCAAGCCCTTCAACTTTTAAGGATATAATCATTACAGAAATTTTGCCTGACCCGACTCCTGCCATCGGCCTGCCAGATGCTGAATTCATTGAGTTATATAATCGTAGTAAAGTACCTTTCGATCTTTTTGGCTGGAGTTTTCAAGCAGGCAAATCGATTAGCAAGCTTCCTCATCAAATCATTTTACCTCAGCAATATTTAATTGTTACCAACTCAAAATCGGCAACTAAATTTTTGCCTTACGGGAAAGTAATAAGCATGGCAGATTTTCCAACGCTTACGAATGAGGGACAATCTCTACGTTTAAGAAATGAAAAGAACCAAACGATTGACTCTCTCAACTATGCTACAAGTTGGTATCGCAACAGCGATAAAGCTCAAGGTGGCTGGTCACTTGAATTGATTGATCCTAACAATATTTGTGGCGAGGAAGATAATTGGATTGCTTCTGAAAATAATGTTGGAGGAACGCCCGGAAAACAGAACTCAGTAATTGCGAATAAGCCAGATCTAACAGGCCCAAAATTAATAAACCTTCTTCCTGAAAAAGAAAATGTGCTTTTGCTTTCGTTTGATGAAAAGCTTGATCTAACTTCCGTAGATATTGATAAGTACAGAATCGAGCCATTAATCAATATCTCAAAAATTTATTTCACTGATCTTTCAAAACGACAAGTCAGGCTTGAGCTTCAATCATCGTTGCAAAAGCGACAATTATATTCGTTAACACTTCAACGGGTTTATGATTGTGCTGGCAATGAAATTCAAAAAGAGTTTAGTCAACTGTTCTTCGCATTGCCCGAAGAAATTGAGGTTTCAGATCTTCTTATCAACGAGATTCTTTTTAATCCACGAACTGGAGGCGTTGATTTTGTAGAAGTTTATAACAACTCTCAAAAATACATTTCATTAAATGATTGCAAACTTGCTAACGTTGAATCAGGAGTGTTAAAAAATATTCAGCCCCTTATTTCTCAATCATTGCTAGAACCCAATCAATATCGAGTGTTTACCACTGATCCTTCTATTCTAAAAAACAATTATCCACAAGGGGAGGAAAAAAAATTCGTGAAGACAACTCTTCCTAGTCTACCTGATGATGCTGGTTCAATCGCTATCGTTAACAAAAGTGCAATTGTGATTGATTCCTTTTTCTACAACAAAAATTTCCATTCCTCATTCATAAAAGATGAACAAGGAGTTTCGCTAGAAAGAATATCTTTCGCAGGCAATGGCAATGATGCCAACAACTGGAAATCGGCAAGTTCACAATCCGGATTTGCTACTCCTGGCTATCAAAATTCAAATGCCCGGTCTACCGAACTGTTGCTTGGCGAGAAAATAAAAGTTGATCCTGAGATTATCATCCCCAACTCTGGCCAGCAGGATTTTGCTAAGATTAATTATGCGTTTGATCAAAATAACTTTATCGCTAATGTTAAAATTTTGGATCAGCAGGGTAGGCTTATAAAAGTAATAGCCAATAACGAAACTTTGGGCTATTCTGGCTTTTTTAGGTGGGATGGAAATACGGATGATGGCAGCAAAGCGAGAATGGGATATTATATAGTTTGGATCGATTTATTTGACGAAACGGGTGTTGTAAATACCTTTAGAAAGCGGGTGATTGTGGCAAGCCCCTAAATTGACTTGAGCAATTGATTTGCTTTTTCAATTCAGAAAGTTCGTTTTTCAACTAAAAACGGCTATTTTAAAATTTTTTGTTTTACTCAATACCCCGTACTTTTGCACATCTTTTTTACAACAGAAACCCAGAGAATTCTTATGGCCAAGTCATCAAAAAAGTCTCCAACCAAAGCTTCTAAAAAAACAGTAGCGAAGGCAAAACCAGCACCAAAAGCAAAGAAAACCACGCCAGCTGCTAAACCCAAGAAAGTAACGGCTAAAAAAGTAGTGGCCAAAACAGTGGTGGCCAAGAAGCCCGCCAAAAAAGTGGTGGCCGAAAAGAAAAAGGTGATTGCCAAAAAATCTCAACCTGTTAAAAAAATAGCCCCAAAGAAGATAGTGGAGGCAAAGAAAATAGTTGCAAAAAAAATTGAGCCTAAGAAAATAGTGCCTGAGAAGAAGTCAATTGCCGATAAAAAAGCCCCTAAAGAAAAAATAGCTAAAGTGAAGGCTCCTAAGGAAACCAGCGATGACATTGCTGGGCTTTCTACACCCGCCTCTAGAAAGCAAGAGGCTATGGCACTGCCTAAAACTTCACCACAGTTAACTATGTTCCAGATACCAACGGTACGGCCTATAGCGCATAAATCTACCCAACCATCTTCCAATTCGCAGGATAAAACCCGCTATTCTGATGAAGAGCTGGTTGAATTTGAAACACTTATTAAATCTAAGATGGCAAAAGCCGCTGAGGAATTTAAGATATTAAAAGATACGTTGAACCGCACCAACGATGCAGGCACAGATTCAACCTCTGGCGGAAACACGAAAGTGCTTGAGGATGGCGCTGAAACTGCCGAGAAAGAGAACTTAAGCCAATTGGCCGCGCGTCAATTGAAGTACATTACCAACTTGGAAAATGCTCTAGTCCGCATTAAAAACGGAACGTATGGCATTTGTTCGGTCACAGGCAAACTCATCTCAAAAGAACGCTTGATTGCAGTGCCTCACACCACACAATCAATCGAAGCGAAAATGATGAATAGGGATTAAACTAAACGCTAACTCACTTTGGACTTTCTTCAAAATCATATCGAGGCATTGATTTTTTGCTCGCCATCGCCTGCAAAGGTTGTTGACTTAAAATCTTGCCTTTCGGAAATGTTTAATGTAGACGTACCCGAGGAAGATATTTATTCGGCCATTCAAAAACTGGAAGAAAAATTTACCGCAGAAGAATTTTCTTTCCAATTGTTTAAGGCAGCAGGTGGTTATCAGTTTTTAACCAAGCCAGCATATCAAACCAGTATCAGCATTATGCTGAAGCAGCAATCAAAAAAACGATTGTCAACCTCGGCCATGGAAACACTTTCTATTATTGCGTACAAGCAACCCATTTCCAAAACAGAGGTAGAAAACATTCGCGGTGTTAACTGCGATTATGCTATTCAGAAATTGTTGGATAAAGCACTCATCGAAATTCAAGGTAAAGCCGAAACCATTGGCAGACCCATACTGTACGGCACTAGCCCCAAGTTTATGGAATACTTTGGCATAAGCGAATTGACAGAACTGCCCACACCAAAGGATTTTGTGGAAGAAGTGAATACCATAGGAGAGACTCCAGACAACCAATAAAGATTTACCAAATAGCGAATTTATGTTTGAAAGATTATTGAAAGGGTATGTTGCAATTCTTGGAGGAGAGCTATTAACAATGCTCACTTTGATTGTTCTTTCTGGAATTACCTACATAGTTGTTAGTCTTCTCTAAGTTCATTAAACTTTCAGTCTGACAGTCTTTAGCCTAGCATTAAATAGGCATTGCATAGAACAGATCATTTTTTTACCTTTCATTACTAATTAATGTTTTACTGTTGGATTATTCCTCAACCATAACAGGTCTTTATTACCTTGTAATTTGCGCAGATGGCAAAATCGAGGAGAGAGAACTTACCCTAGGTAAAAAAATGGTAAAGGCCGAAGGTATAGATGAGAATAAGTTTGAGACGCTAGTCAAAAGCTATACAACAAAAGGTAAAGAACATCTTTATAACGAATGTGTAAATGGTCTTAAAAAGCTTGATCAGCAAAGACAGATCCGATGCATTTCATGGATGTGTGTTATCGCCAACTCAGATGGATTTATGGATAGAGAAGAGTGGATTCTTATCTACAAAATTTATAATAATGAACTTGGCCTTTCGCTGGATGACATTATGAAAACCCAGCGGGAGCTTAATAAAATATTGCACGGAAGAGAGTTCTTATCCTTCGGAATAAAGACGGATAATTAAGTTAAAATCATGGCTGCACCTATTTTAAACTATGTGTCTCCAACTGACTACTTGATAATTGAACAAGCAGCTAAGGATAAACACGAACTCCATCAAGGGCGCGTTGTAGCAATGGCAGGCGCATCGTTAGCTCATAATGAAATCGTGTCAAATGTTTTTGGTGTAATAAAGAGTTTTTTAAAAGGGAACTCTTGCCGTATTTATCCAAGTGATCTGCGCATTCATATTCCATCGTCTGATTCTTTCACTTATCCTGACTTGAGTATTGTTTGTGGCAAGCCTGAAATGTTAGATGGTCAATTCGATACTATTACTAATCCAACAGTTATATTGGAGGTAATGAGCCCATCTACTGAGCAATATGATCGTGGCACCAAGTTTTTTTATTACATGCAGATACCTTCGTTGAAGGAATACATTTTAATAAGCTCCAGCAATCTCTACATACAAACAGCAAGCAAGCAAACCGATGGCTCTTGGAAATTTGATGAAATTACGGATAACAATGCTTCACTTAGTATCCAAACAATTGGGAACACCATTGGAGTGAACGAGATTTATGAAAATGTGAAGTTTTAAGAGTCCTACTTTGATGCGCCACTAGGAAATAAAAAAGCCACACATTTTGCGTGGCTTTTCACTTATAAATCTTTAGAGATTAAAACTTTACTTCAGGGGCTTTGTCTGAGCCTTCGGCTGCTTTAAAGAAACCCTTCTCTGTAAAACCTCCAATCTTGGCAATTAAGTTTCCTGGAAAGCCAACAATTTTTGTATTGAAATCTTGTACAGCTTCATTGAAACGCTTGCGCGAAACTGAAATCCTGTTTTCTGTTCCCTCCAATTGGGCTTGAAGATCCAAGAAGTTTTGATTGGCCTTTAGTTCAGGGTAATTTTCTGAAACCACTAACAATCTACCAATTGCAGAACTGATACCACCTTGGGCTTTTTGAAATTCAGCCAACTTTTCAGGCGTAAGATTGGTAGGATCGATCTTCATCTGTGTAGCACTCGCTCTTGCTTGAGTTACATCGGTAAGGGTTTTCTGTTCAAAATTGGCGTAACCTTTTACAGTGTTCACCAAATTAGGTATCAAGTCCGATCTTCTTTGATAATCTGATTCCACATCACCCCATGCCTTTTTCACAATTTGATCTTTACCAGCAATGCCATTGTAAGCACTAATCGCCCAAAGCACCACCAACCCAACTAAAATCCACGGTATAAATTTTTTGAAACTTTCCATTCTATTACATTTTGTTTCTGCAAAGGTAAATCCAAAAGAGCATTACACCAATTTTAGCATTCTGTTAGTATTGCGATTTACTTTTTTGAAGTTCAAGCACCTCTTTCATTTTTTGTTGAGCAACAACTCTGCTCACCGGTTTTGATCTTTTTAATAAATCTTTCCATACTTCGTTTGCTGATCCTGTTTTGAATGGATTTGCCTCGCTTTGATTATCGTTATTATTCATATAAGTAAATGTAGAAAGATTATCCTTCACAATAGTATTGTTGAAGCTCGTCTTCATCAGCAACTTTTATTTGAAGTAATTCCCTTTTTTCTCTCATTAACCTAGAGGCAATTAACAGAATTCTTTTTTTGTTACTGTATCCAGTTTCTATAGAATAAAATTCTTCTCTTGGGTATCCTTCAATTTCTCTCAGTTTAGATTTTTCGTTAGATAATACGCTCACAATTTCTGAAGGTGTAATCCCATCAGGATCAGAAGAAAGATTTAACTGTGAAAAATCTAAGCCTAAATCCATATTACCTGCTCAAATAAATATTCCTATCATTATAGATGCTTAAGAAATAGTCGTCCATTAAATCATCAATAAAATAAATGGCTTCGCCTGTAGATTTCATCTCGGGGCCGAGTTCTTTATTAACTTCCGGGAACTTGCTGAAAGAGAAAACAGGAACTTTGATGGCATATCCTTTTTTGGTAGGATTGAATACAAAGTCACTCACCTTCTTTTCACCCAACATTACTTTAGCTGCATAATTAACGTAAGGCTCATCATACGCTTTGCAAATGAAAGGCACCGTGCGCGATGCGCGAGGGTTGGCTTCAATGATATAAACTGTATCATTTTTAATAGCAAACTGAATGTTTATCAACCCAACAGTTTTCAGCGCAAGCGCAATACGCTTGGTATAATTTTCTATTTGCTTGATTACAAAGTCACCCAAATTGTAAGGAGGCAACACTGCATAGCTATCGCCTGAATGAATGCCAGCAGGCTCTATATGCTGCATTATGCCAATTATATAAACATCTTCACCATCGCAAATGGCATCGGCTTCAGCTTCAATTGCGCCATCCAAAAAATGATCAAGCAACACTTTGTTTTCAGGAAGGTGTTTCCAAATATCAAGAATGTGATTTTCAAGTTCTTTCTCGTTGATCACAATCTTCATGCTTTGGCCGCCAAGCACATAAGATGGTCTAACGAGTAGCGGAAAGCCAATGATCTTTGAAACTTCCAACGCTTCATCTGCATCCGTGGCAACGCCAAATTCAGGATACGGAATATTCAAGTCTTTCAATAAGGTTGAAAAGCTTCCACGATCCTCCGCCAAGTCGAGCGCTTCATAGGATGTGCCCATAATCTTCACACCATACTTGTGAAGTTTTTCCGCAAGCTTCAACGCGGTTTGTCCTCCTAATTGAACAATTACTCCTACTGGTTTTTCGTGTTGGATTATATCCCAAAGATGTTCCCAGAAAACAGGTTCAAAATAAAGTTTATCGGCAATATCAAAATCGGTGGAGACCGTTTCAGGATTACAATTGATCATGATGGTTTCATAGCCACATTCTTTGGCCGCCAACACACCATGCACGCACGAATAGTCGAATTCAATGCCTTGACCAATTCTATTCGGCCCAGAGCCAAGCACAATCACTTTCTTTTTATCGGATACTATTGATTCATTTTCTTCATCAAAAGTTGAATAGTAGTAAGGTGTCTTGGCTTCAAACTCAGCAGCACATGTATCCACTAATTTGAATACGCGATTGATGCCTAATTCTCTTCTTCTTAAATGAACTTCACTTTCTTTACAATCAATTAAATGTGCGATCTGTCTATCGGCATAGCCTTTTTCTTTTGCTGTTTTAAGAAGTTGTTTGGGTAGTGTGGCCAAATCAAATTTCTCTATCTCCGACTCCAACTCGATCATTTCATAGATCTGCTCTAAAAACCACTTGTCTATTTTGGTAAGTTTTTGAATTGTTTTCATAGAGATGCCTAACTTCATGGCATCGTAGATATGAAATAATCTGTTCCAACTTGGGTTCTCCAAGCTGTAAAGTAATTCGGTTTGGTTTTTTAATTCTTTACCATCGGCACCCAAGCCATTTCTTCTTATCTCTAAGCTTTGACATGCTTTTTGAAGTGCCTCCTGAAAGTTTCTGCCAATACCCATGGCTTCGCCAACCGATTTCATTTGAAGGCCAAGCTTACGATCTGCCCCAGGAAATTTATCAAAATTCCATCGTGGAATTTTTACTATCACATAATCCAATGCTGGTTCGAAATACGCTGTGGTGGTTCCTGTGATGGCATTTGAAAGTTCATCTAAGTTGTAACCGATGGCTAACTTGGCGGCAATTTTTGCGATAGGATAGCCTGTTGCTTTAGAAGCAAGTGCCGAAGAACGGGAAACACGCGGATTGATTTCAATGCCAATGATGTCATCAGTTTCAGGATTGACGGAAAATTGAACATTGCAACCACCAGCAAATTTGCCAATGCCATTCATCATTTTAATGGCCAGATCGCGCATGTGCTGATACACTACATCTGAAAGCGTCATCGCAGGGGCAACAGTAATTGAATCGCCTGTGTGGATGCCCATCGGGTCAAAGTTTTCGATGGAGCAAATAATGATAACATTGCCAGCACCATCGCGAAGCAATTCCAATTCGTATTCTTTCCAGCCCATGATGCTTTTCTCCACCAATACCTCATGAATAGGGGAAGCTTGCAAGCCTCGGTTCAAAGCGTGATCAAAATCTTCTGCTTTTTGAACGAAGCCCCCGCCTGTGCCGCCAAGCGTAAATGATGGGCGAATAACTAATGGGAAACCAATTTCCTGTGCTATTTCTTTTCCCTTTAAAAAGGAGGTAGCCGTTGCGCCTTTGCATACGCCAACGCCCAATTCAATCATTTTAAGCCTGAATTTTTCTCGGTCTTCGGTGGTTTCAATCGCGTTTATATCAACACCTATAATCTTTACTCCATAGTGTTCCCAAATTCCAGCCTTTTCGCAATCAATGCATAAGTTCAAGGCAGTTTGCCCGCCCATAGTTGGCAGCACTGCATCTACATGATGCTTCTCCAAAATCTCGCGAATGTATTTTTTTTCAAGTGGCTTGAGGTAAATATGATCGGCCGTTACCTTGTCCGTCATAATAGTAGCAGGGTTGGAGTTGATCAAGATCACCTCGATGCCCTCTTCCCGCAAGGAACGCGAAGCTTGTGAACCAGCATAGTCAAACTCGCAAGCTTGGCCAATTACAATGGGGCCACTTCCGATAATCAATATAGAACGGATACTTCTGTCTCTTGGCATTTTGGTTTGGGATTTAATAAATCCCGCAAAAATAAACAGAGAAAGTTTGCCGTATTGGATTCTAGAAATTAATTATTTAAAAATTAGCGGGGATTTCTTTTCCGCACTCGTTGGTTGACATCTAACACTAATACTTTGAGTAATAACAGCAACTTTAATTTGGGCACTTCTGCCACTCTGTCACTCTATCTAAGGCTGGAATAATATTTGACCGCCACGGCTGACTCAAAAATCTAATCAACATGAAAGAAAAAGGAAGCATATCCATCCATACCGAAAACATTTTTCCCATTATCAAGAAATTCCTTTACTCAGATCACGAAATATTTTTGCGCGAGTTGGTGAGTAATGCCGTAGATGCTACTCAAAAGCTGAAGAAACTTGCTTCCATTGGCGAATACACAGGCGAAATTGGCGATACCAAAATTGAAGTGAGCTTCGACAAGAAGAAAAATACCATTACTGTAAGCGATAAAGGTATTGGTATGACTGGCGAAGAAATGAAGAAGTATATCAATCAGATTGCTTTTTCGGGTGCTGCTGAGTTCGTTGAAAAATTTAAAGACAAAGGTGATGCGAAAGACATTATAGGAAAGTTTGGGTTAGGCTTTTACTCCGCCTTTATGGTGGCCGATAATGTAGAGATCGTTTCCCTTTCGTATCAAGAAGGCTCAGAAGCTGCTAAGTGGGAATGCGATGGCTCAACTGAGTTTGAATTGTCATCAGCTAAAAAAGAATCCCGCGGAACGGATGTTATTCTTCACGTGAACAAAGACAGCGAAGAGTTTTTAGATGAATATCGTTTGAAGGGCATCCTTGAAAAATATTGTAAGTTTTTACCTGTTGAAATAAAATTTGGCACCAAAGAAGAAAGCGAACCCGATGGTGAAGATGCGGAAGGCAAGCCTAAAACAAAATCAGTTACGGTTGACCGCATTATCAACAACCCTTCGCCCTTATGGATAAAAGCACCTAAGGATTTAACAGACGAGGATTATCTTAAATTCTATAAAGAACTATATCCATTCTCTGAAGATCCATTGTTCTGGATTCACCTCAACGTTGACTATCCTTTTAACCTTACGGGAATTCTCTACTTCCCGAAAGTGAAAAACGATTTCGAACTTCAGAAAAATAAAATTCAATTATACTCACGTCAGGTATTTATTACTGATGAAGTAAAAGATGTTGTGCCTGATTTCTTGATGATGCTTCATGGTATTTTAGATTCTCCGGATATTCCTTTGAACGTATCGCGTAGTTATTTACAAAGCGATGGCAACGTAAAAAAGATCAGTGCCCATATCACTAAGAAAGTAGCTGATAAGCTGCAGGATATGTTCAAGAAAGATCGCAAGGAGTTTGAGAAGAAGTGGGATGACATTAGCATATTCGTGAAATACGGAATGATAAGCGATGAGAAGTTCTATGAAAAAGCAAAAGACTTTGCTCTATTAAAAAACACAGAAGCAGAATATTTTACATTGGATGAATACAAAGAAAAAGTAAAGCCGATTCAAACAGATAAAGACGATCAACTTGTATATCTCTACACATCCGACAAAGGCAAGCAAGATTCGTTCATCCAATCAGCAAGAGATAAATCTTACGATGTATTAGTGTTGGATGGAGGTATCGACAGTCACTTCGTTTCTAATATCGAACCTAAATTGGAGAAGACACAAATCAAGCGTGTAGATAGTGACACTGTTGATAAGTTAATTGCTAAAGACGAAGCGATGCCTAGCGTTCTCAGCAAAGAGGAAGAAGTACAAGTAAAAGGAATCTTTGAAAAAGCCATCAGCAACACCAACATGACGGTAGCGGTTGAATCATTATCGCCAAGTGAGTTACCTGTAATTGTTACTATGAGTGAATGGATGCGCAGAATGAAAGACATGGCTCGCACGGGTGGTGGTGGATATGCATTTATGGGCAACATGCCCGATAGTTACAATGTGGCTGTAAATGCCAACCATGGCATCATTCAAAAAATAATTAAAGCTGAAGGTGAAGAGCAAAAGACCAAACTTGCCAAGCAAGCTTACGATCTAGCATTGCTTTCTCAGAATTTACTTACTGGTGCAGATCTCACAAGTTTTATAAAACGTAGTGTTGATTTGGTATCGTAAGGATTAATGGACTACAAAAATAAAATCACTACCCGGAGCATTGTCGCCAAATTCGCCTGCTCTGGGTATCTTTACGGTGTTAGCATCTAACAAGGTCGTGAACTGAATTGCAGAAGAAGTAACGCTTGAGGACGAAGGATAGGCACTCCAATATTATGTCGTTCCTCTTAACACTGAATAAGAAAATGCTATTTCCTGATTTAAATTAGCCGTTACACCTCCGACTAGACTAATTTTCCCGTAGGTGGTCTGGGACAGTCCATTTTGATGAATCAGTATGTGATTAAGACAACTAAAAGCAGTGTTATTTTTTTCGTTAAAGTAAGTTTAGAGTCTATTTAAAATTCAATAAAAATTATTGCCTTCTTTATTCCAACCTATTATTCCAGAAAGCTAAGTTGGCCCATTTAAGCTCATTAATCCTAGTTTTGGGAATTAATTCACAATTTAGATTTTAGGCAGTAGATGCGAAACGGGAGGCATTATTGTTGAGGAATGGCCTTTCGGGAAAATAAATTTTAGTTACTTTCGTTTAACCGCTATGCGAAAGATTTTCCCTCTGATCTTATTTACTATTCCATTCTATTTGTCGGCTCAAGACAAGCCTGAGCCGCGCGTTCAAGAAGGTCAGTTTACTTTTGATACCGATAAGCCATTTTCTGTTTTAGAACTCGATCAAAAAATTGAAGAACCAATTGTTACTAAAAAGAAGAAGCCAAAACCTAAAGTTTTTTATGGCGTCAAAACTAAGAAGGCTTTCACTCGAAAGGGATTTAAAAACAAAGTAACTGTTGAGCTTTTTTATGTATTAAAGAAATCAGAAAAACCAACAGGCTTTGCCCGCGATATCTATTGGTATGATTTTAAAAATGCAACGGTAAAAAAAACGGCCACGTTCGATCCTAAAAAGGGAGTGTTGCTTCATGGACCGTATAAAAAAATGCAAGGCGAGTCGGTTGTAGAAGAAGGTATTTTCTATAAAGGATTAAAGCATGGCCGTTGGATGCGCCACACAAAAGATGACTTGCTTGAAGACAAAGAAAAATATTATAAAGGCTGGCCGAAGGAATCAACGGTAACGTACTATGATCCTGGAGAGCGCACTAAAATAAAAGAGATCATGCCAATAGAATATGGCGAACGTGAAGGTTATTATTATATGCTTTTTGAAACGGGTAAGATAGCAGTACAAGGTGAGTACCAATGGAATCAAAAGGTAAATGATTGGGTAGAATACTATCCAAACGGAAAAAGAAAACGGGTGATTGCCTATCCTAAAGAAGCGTTTGAAAAAGAACTCAAACCATTTATAAAACGTGAGTGGGATATGAAGGGCGGAGAGATTTATTCGAGGCTGTAAACTGAACTGTGTCAAAGAAGGAAAAACACCAACTTTGACACTATATGAAAAAAGAAGAACAATTTAATTTAGAACAGATCAGGAAGAAGGCCTTGGAGCAGTTCCGCTCAGGCAAATCGTTGTACGG
>JBBRBQ010000003.1:0-298817 GCA_038205685.1 Cytophagales bacterium
ACGATATTAACTTATCTCTACGACCTGAATTTTCAACTTATATTACGCAAGCAGAACCAGGCTATTCAGGCGACTTGAGAAAAGTTTTTACTCTCAAAAATGCTCAAAATGTTGGACCAATAATTAACGACAACATTGACAAAAATGGAAATCCTTGCCCTTACACATACGGACAACCGAGATACACCAAACTAACAACTTTACAAATAGCAACAAGGACATCGCAACTATGACGAAAGAAGAACAACGAAGGCATAACAGCACCTACAAGAAATTGGCGGTTCAGTAGTTAAATGAAGCTTTGTGCTTCGTATCAAGTTTTGCGGTGGCAGACAGTTTTGTGCTTCGAAATCGCCAACTTCTTGTAGCTGCAAACCGTTAGCGGTAACTCTATTGGCTACCGTGCTAACAACAAACTGACGAGCTTTTAACAAACACAATGGGACAATTTGAACGCTCAATAAAAATAGCTTTTGACAAACTATCAGGAGAAGTTCTTGAAGCGGACGAAGTGTTTGACAAAAAGAAAGATGCTTTTGAAGTTAGGCGACAATTCCACAAAAAGGATTTAATGCTATCATGTTGTGAGTGCGAACAAGACCTAAATGTTTCGGGTAGCAAATATGACAGACTACACTTCAAGCACAAACCACATCACGACTTTTGCATTTTAGCAGACGGAGTATTGACACCTAAGGAGCATGAAGGATTTACCAAAATTCTACAAGCAAAGGAAAGTGCAAGACACAAGGAGCTAAAAACAAAAATTGGACAACTACTTTCAAAAGTTGAGGGAGTAGATATATCTTCAATCACCATTGACAACAAATTTATTATTCGTGACAACGAGAAAAGAAGACCTGATGTTTACTGTAAATACAATGACAGGGAAATAGTTTTTGAAATTCAACTTTCCGACTTATCACTTGGCTACATTTTAAGTCGCCATGACTTTTATAAAAAGCACGGAATGTTTTTGGTTTGGATACTTGACAACTTTGATATTCACAATCAAGGAACTTTAGAAAGAGACATTAAGTATCTGACCAAGTTTGAAAACTTTTTCAAGTTAGACGAGAAAGCAGAAGCTCTAAAACTTGAATGTGAATACAAATTTCCCTTTCTCACAGAGGACAACAAGCTACTTACAAAGTGGCTTAAAAAATCAGTCGGACTTCATCAAGTAAAATTTGACAACGAGAGCCGTCAAATCTATTACTACAACTTTGGCGACAATAAAACCAAAACGGAAGTTGACCAGAAGAAGAAAGCAGAAGAAATTAAAGAGGAAGAACGAAAAAAAGCTGCTGAGCAACGACAAGCAAACGCAAAAAGGAAAGCCAGCAACATCATTGCAGAAATAAAACAACTACGAATAAAAAAAGCACAGGTTTTCAATTCAGCCAAGTTTGAGATAGGCGAACTTGACGAATACGAGTTGGAAGTCCTTAACTCAACTTTGGACTTTAGCAACAGAACAAAATTTAAAACACCGCCACTACTCCAATGGATAAATGAAGCAACTCAAGACGACATTGCATTTATTGAGTTTATTCTTTCATGCAGTGAAATTCAAATGGACATCAATGAAAGAAATGTAGATGGTAAAACGGCTTTTCAAGCCGTTTATGAGAACAGCAAAATTTACAAGCCGACTACAATAAAAGCATTGCTAAAGAGAGGATATAATCTTTGCGAGGACGACAAAACTTTTTTCGCCACACTTCCTGATTTGGACCATGAGAAAAAGAATTACCTAATTCTTTATTCAATTTGTAATAATCTTTCCGACAGAGAACTTGTTGATGCAGCTTTCTTTCACGACAAATTACTTTTCATAATTGAGTCCGCAAGACGAAAAGAAATTACAGGTTTCAGATGGAAGCCAACTGAGTGGGTTGCTTTTGCAAACAATGCAATTCATAGTCATAAAGAATATTGGGAATACATTGAGTTGGCATTTAAGAGATACGGACTTTGGGACATCATTTTGAAATCGGACAAGAAAGGAACATTTGACAAAAAAGTTAATGAATTCTATAAGGAAATTCCAAAACAGAAGTTTGACTTTGACGAAATTTTCCAAGACCTTTACCCAGACATTACAAACTAATATGAGGCATTTATATCACCTTGAAAAAAATGTGTGCAAACTTGATACGACACATCTTCGGACGGAAAGAAGAGCAACCGATAACATGGGCTACACGACAATGCGGGGTGTAGTGCTTCGTATGACAGTTTTGTGCAAGGTTGAACATTTGTGCTTCGTATTGAAGTTTAGTGGTAATAATCCCGCACTGCGTGTAGCCCCGAACCGTTAGCTGCAACCATTGGCGACAGCAAGCAAAACAGAAACAACCCAAAAAACTCTAATAGAAAAAAAGCAACAAATAACAATGACAAAATTCAAAATTCAAATCTTCTCTTTACTGTTAGTATCTATATTTTTTACATCTTGTAACGGTCAGACAAAGAAGGAACAACCAAGTAAAACAGTTGTCGAACAACCATCATTTACAAGCAAAAACATAAAGCTCACCAAAACACAAGGCTCAAACGAATATCAAAATGTGCATTGCATTATTCAAGACAAAGACGGAAACATTTGGCTCGGGACTACAGGCGAAGGGGTTTACCGTTATGACGGAAAAGAATTTACCCAATTCACAGAAAAAGACGGACTAAGTAGCAATACTGTTTGGTCCATTATAGAAGACAAGTTGGGGAATATTTGGTTTGGGACAGGCAACGGTGTTAGTAGGTATGATGGAAAAACTATTTCAATAATTCCATTTACTGTAAGTAACTCAAGTGGTTTCGGAACTTCAACGCCACAGTCAGGTAAAAATACAGTTTGGAGTATTTTTCAAGATAAAAAAGGAACAATTTGGTTTGGGTCGGATTACGGTATGTATTGCTATAATGGCAAATCATTTTCTTACTTTTTAGACAATTTATACATTGCAAATAACAGTAAGCTAACGCTAAAAAGTGTAGATTGTATGTTTGAAGATACAAACGGAAACTTATGGTTTGGGACAGGACCACAATCATCTGAAGGTGTATGCTTATTTGACGGAAAATCTTTAACCAATTTCAAACCGCAAATCGATAATTGGATTCGCAAAATAGCACAAGATACGAATGGAAAGTTACTGTTTGGCACCAGACGTAATGGTATGTTTACTTATAATGGAAAAACATTTTCAGACTTTCCTGTACCTCAAAATTTAATAAAAGAATTACTAGCTACCTTTTTAGTGGACAATAAAGGAAATATTTGGTATGGTTCTGATTATACGAATAACAATGACGTAACTACAGGCGGTTTTTGGAAATTTGATGGAAAATCATTTGTTGAATTTGGAAAGAAAGACGGATTGAGCAACACATCAGTCTATTCTTTAAGCGAGGACAAAGCAGGTAACATTTGGATTGGAACACGAAACTGTGGGTTGTATCGCTACAATGGACAAAGATTTGAATCATTTTCAGAATAACCGAAGACGAATTGAAAAGTATGGCAGCAGCTAACAGCACCTACAAGAAATTGGCGGTTCAGTGGTTAAATGAAGCTTTGTGCTTCGTATCAAGTTGCTTTACTTCAGGCCATACTTATCCATTAAATAAATTACCGCAGTCATTGCGGCTGAGCCAAGCTCAAGTTCACGCTTGCTAACTTTATCAAGTGTATCAACTGGCGTATGATGATAATCAAAGTAACGCTGAGAATCTGGCACCATTTCTAATTGAAAAGTTCCTTGCTTGCCCAATGGGCCAATATCTGCACCACCACCTTCTTGCATAAAATCATGAATCCCGTAAGGCTCTAGCAAGTTTTTCCATCCTCTTACTTTGTTCTTAATGCTTTCATCGCCACTCATGCTAAAACCTCTTGGCGTAAAGCCACCTCTATCCGATTCCATAGCAGCAATGTGCTTCTCTTTATTCAATAATGCCAACTCAGCATACTTCGTTCCGCCACGCAAGCCATTTTCTTCATTCATAAACATAACGGCTCTTATGGTACGTTTGGGTTTGTAGCCCATAGTTTTGAACAACCGTAGCACTTCAATGGATTGTACGCAACCCGTGCCATCATCGTGCGCCCCTTCTGCCAAATCCCAAGAATCGAGATGACCACCCACATCTATAATTTCATCTTTGTATTCACCTCCATTCAATTGACCAACCACATTAAAGGAAGGAGCATCATCTAAAATCTCGCTGTGTGTTTCCAAATAAAATTGAATGTCTTTATCATCTTTCACTAATTTACTAAGCATGTCGGCATGTTTCGTGCTAATGGCAACAGCCGGAATTTTAGTTGTCTCAGGTTTATAGCGCACGCTTCCTGTGTGTGGATACTCTTCCACATTTAAACCCATAGAACGAACGATAACAGCAGCAGCGCCATACTTGGCCGCTTCGCTTGCCCCACTTCCTCGTTGATCTACCGCGCCACTGTAGGCGGCAAAGGTGTTGATCTTTGTTGGATCCATCGGGCGGTTAAAGAATACGATTTTACCTTGAATGTTTTTCATTCCAAGTTGCGCTAGTTCTTCAAAAGTTTTTACTTCTATCACTTTCGTGGAAATGCCTTCGGGCCCTGTGCCTATTGATCCACCCAACGAACAGACATTCACATCAACAGTGCCCAACTTTTTAGAATTTACTATTCTTCCTATTTCTTTTTGTCCGCGTACCCAATGTGGCACCATTACAGGTTGAAGCCACACTGAATCAAAATCGAAGTCTTGCATTACATGGCGGCTCCACTCAACAGCAGCCGCTGCTCCAGGCGAACCTGATAATCGCGCTCCAATTTTCTTTGTTAACTGCTCCAGCATTTGATACGACTTACCATTTTTCAACGACTCATCGAAAATAGTTTTAATGGTGGTTTCATCGGCTTGTTGTGCGAAGGTGTGCGTAAGTATGAGAAGTAGAAAAAGAGGTAGAAATATTCGTTTCATAAATTTGTTAGCTAGTTAAATAATTAGATCGGGATGTCATCTCAAAGCACATCAGGTAAAAGTAGTAAATTCGTGTAAACATAAAATCATATGGCTTTCTTATTTGAATCATTTGAAGAATGGCGAGACTATTGCAATCAACACAGTAAAACGTTGGATGAAGTTGTAGTTGAGTATGAAACCGAACAAAAAGGACGATCGAGTGAAGAGATAATTGAAGGCCTTGCCAAAGCATGGAAGGTAATGAAGGAGGCAGTTCATTCAGGTTTGGAAGAAGACATGACTTCTCGATCGGGTATGATAAATAATGGTGCGAAGAAAGTGTATCGTTATCCAAAACCTGTTCTCTCCAAAGAATTTCAAAACCTTATATCGAGAGCCTTAGCAGCCAAAGAAGTTAACTCGTGCATGGGTCGTGTGGTAGCTGCTCCTACAGCAGGCGCAAGCGGAATTATGCCTGGTGTACTTTATACTTTGCAAGAGATTCACAATATTAGTGACAAACGAATTTTAGAAGCCATGATGGTGGCTGCAGGCATTGCTATTATTATCGAACAGAAAGCTTCAATTTCCGGAGCGGTGGGTGGTTGTCAAGCAGAAACCGGAACAGCTGCTGCCATGGGTGCTGGTGCGATTGTGTTTTGTTTAGATGGAACAATTGACCAAGTGTTTAACGCAGTTGCTATTACCATTCAATGTATGTTGGGTTTAGTTTGCGATCCCGTTGCGGGGTTAGTAGAAATACCTTGTGTGGTTCGCAACGCCAGTGCGGCTGCTATTGCCAATAGCTCAGCACAAATTGCGTTGGCCGATGTAAGCAGTGTGATTCCTGTTGATGAAGTGATAGAAGCCATGGGCGAAATTGGAGCCAGCATGGAGACGCGTTATAAAGAAACTGCCTTAGGCGGATTGGCTGCCACACCTACAGCTCAAAAAATTGCTAAAAGAGTTTTGATACGAGATATTGATGTGTTGCCTGATGAGGGAAACAACTAATGAATTTACTTAATAAAATCTGGCCAAAAGGTGCGACCAAAAAAATACGTGGCAACGGATAAAGTTATTCCCCAAAAGCAGGCACTGATAAGCATATAAATAATAATTTTTCCTTTCGGGCTTCCCGAACTTACGGCTAGTATTGTTCCCCCTATTGGCGTTAATAGTAGCGGAGTTAAAACGGCCACACCCACCAAACCATATTTTTTCCAAAGCACTACAAATCTCCTGCTGCGCTTTGTAAATAATTTCTTGTTAGTAAAAAATCTTTTTAATAATGTAGATCGTAGCCAACTCCCAAAATAAGTAAAGGCAATTACAACTGTCATCATTCCACCAACAGTGGCAACAATGGTAGTTACTAACTGAAGTTTGGCACCGTATCCAGCCAACGGACCAAAAATAAACTTGATCATGCTTGCCAAATAAACGGGGATCGCTTTTAAAATCTCTTCTAGCATAGTGGTGTTTCCAATTCCCGAAACTAATTAGAATTTTCGTGAATAGACGATTGGACAATTTAAAAATTGCATGAATAATTGGAATGTGTAACTATTATCAATAAAGTTGTAAACTAATTTTTGTTTATGGCCAAATCTCCCAAAAAAATCTCCTTTGAATTAGATGCTGATCTACTAAAACAACTTTGTGAAGTTCAGGGAACTTCGGGTCATGAGTTGTGAATGAAAAATTATCTCCTTCAATACATTAAGAAGAATGCTAAAAAATGGAAATCAAAACCAGAAGTTATTCATGGAGAGGCGTTTCAAGATTGCATCATTGTGAAATTCGGAAAACCGCGAACAGTCATTTTCGCACATATGGATACGGTCGGTTTCACCGTTCGATACTTTAATCAATTGCTTCCGGTTGGCAGTCCGGATGCAGAGCCAGGAACAAAGTTAGTCGGGCGCGACAGTTTAGGGGCTATTGAATGTGAGCTAGAACTTGACAAAGAACATCACGCCTTCTATAAATTTGGCAGACCGATAGAACGAGGCACGCCACTTTCTTACAAAATAAATTTCCGCGAAAGCAAACACTATATTCAAACTGCTTATTTGGATGATAGACTCGGAATTTACAATGCATTGAAAGTTGCCGAATCGTTGAAAGATGGTGTAATCATTTTTAGTTGTTGGGAGGAACATGGCGGTGGCTCAGTACCTTATCTAGCAGAATATGTTTATAGAAAATGGAATATACGACAAGCGTTAATTTCTGATATCACATGGGTGTCGGATGGAGTAGCGCATGGCAAAGGCGTTGTTATTTCCTTGCGGGATAAGAACATTCCTCGCAAGAGTTTTGTCGATAAAATAGTTGCTATCGCTGAGAAAAATAAAATTGACTATCAACTTGAAGTAGAAGGAAGTGGATCTAGCGATGGCGGAGAATTGCAGCGCACACCTTTCTCTTTTGATTGGTGCTTTGTTGGCGCCCCTGAAGAAGGAGCTCATACACCCGATGAAAAAGTGCACATGCATGACATTGAAACAATGATTGCTTTGTATGAAGTTTTAATGAAAGAACTTTAAAAATAGTTACTGTCTAACAACTATAAATCTAACAACCAATAATATGAAAGCAGTCACAACCCGCAGAGACTTTATCAAAACCGCAGCTGTTGCAAGCGCAGGCTTTACTATTCTTCCATCATCCTCTTTATTCTCAAAAAATAAAGAGAATAAAGTAAGGCTTGGTATTATTGGTGTTGGCTTTCGCGGACAAAGTCATTTGGAGCTTGCTCTTAATCGTGCCGATGTTGAGGTAGTTGCCATTTGCGACATTCAGCAACGAATGATTGATCTAAGCCTTGCTATCATTGACAAAGCAAAAAAACCAAAGCCTCAAATTATTTTGGATGGCCCTTATGGTTATAAGAAATTATTAGAAAGCAAAGAGATAGATGCTGTGATCATTGCTACTCCATGGGAATGGCATACTGTAATGTGTATCGATGCCATGAACGCGAAAAAGTATGTGGGTTGCGAAGTAATTACTGGCATGACTGTAGAAGAATGCTGGGAGCTTGTTCATACAAGTGAACGCACAGGCATGCCTATGATGATGCTCGAAAATGTTTGCTATCGCAGAGATGTAATGGCGGTGCTCAATATGGTGCGGCAAAATGTTTTTGGTGAACTCATCCATCTGCAAGGCGGCTATCAACACGACTTGCGTGAAGTGAAATTTAATGATGGTAAGATAGATCCAGGTGTGGGAGCGGAGTTTGGAGAGAAAGGATTTTCTGAAGCGCAATGGCGAACTCAGCATTCCGTTAATCGCAATGGAGAATTATATCCCACACATGGAATCGGTCCGTTGGCAATGATGACCAATATCAATCGTGGCAATCGGTTCACTCAACTTGTTTCATATTCTTCCAAAGCTCGCGGCCTGCACAACTATGTGGCAAAAGTTGGTGGAGAGAATCATCCCAGCGCAAAAATAAATTTCAAGCTAGGCGATGTTGTTACAACAATGATTCGCACTGCCAATGATGAAACTATTTTATTGCAGCACGATACTAACTTGCCTCGCCCTTATTCACTAGGCTTTCGTGTGCAAGGCACTAACGGTATTTGGATGGACGTGAATAAATCCATTTACGTTGAAGGACAAAGTAAAGAAGCCCATCGCTGGGAAGATGCGAAAACGTGGCTGGACAAATACGATCACCCTCTCTGGAAAAAGTATGGTAACGATGCAGCAGGGGCAGGGCATGGAGGGATGGATTGGTTTGTGTTAAACGCATTCATTGAATCTGTTAAGTTAAAGACTAATACACCACAAGATGTGTATGATGCCGTTACTTGGAGTGCCATTACACCTTTATCGGAGACATCCATTCAAATGGGAGGCGAAAGTGTTGAGTTCCCCGATTTTACTAATGGCAAATGGATGTATCGAAAAAATGAGTTTGCGTTGGGAGATACCTACTAATTCGTTGATTAACCTATAGTTTAAACCTCGAGCTAAAAATAAGATTTTCAATAAACCTTTCAACAGTTGATCTAATCAATCTGGAAGCCATATCGCAATTAATCATCACCTAGAAACTCGCCACTTCTGTTGTACTTTTGCGAAATGAAAATTAAAGACCTAAAGTTTGTGCCTTTTATTCCTGAAGAAAAAATAAGGTGGCGAATTGGCGAGTTAGCAGCTCAGATCAATGCAGACTATAAGGGTAAATCGCCTGTGTTTTTACCCATCTTAAATGGCTCTTTCTTATTTGCTGCCGATTTGATAAAAGAAATTTCATTGCCTTGTCAGGTTTCGTTTGTTAAAGTGTCGTCTTATGCAGGAACACAAAGCACTGGTCAATTAAAGACTTTAATTGGACATGAAGAAAGTCTGTTTAACCAAGATGTAATAATTGTTGAAGATATTGTAGACTCAGGGCTTACACTACAGCTAATCATTGATGACCTTCGGGCAAGGGGTGCAAAGTCGGTTGAAGCAATCTCTTTATTGCGCAAAAAAATTTCGCGCGAAAAAAAAACAGAAGTAAAATACGTTGGCTTTGAATTAGAAGAGGAGTTTGTTGTAGGCTATGGATTAGATTATGATGGACTTGGGAGAAATTACAAAGATATTTATCAGCAGGTGCTAAATTAGCTCTAATTATTTACCGCTACCGTAAATTTTTAATGATGGGCAAGCTTCTTATTCTCAAAAATTTTATCTTTCTGATTTATGGCTCTGACATTCTGGAATTAAGAAAACATATTCATATTACTTACAATCAAAGAGGTTTTAAAAGAGCTTGTAAATTTTGACTCGAACCTGAAATAAAGCTAGATGAAAACAAAAGAGGCGATTTTAGTTTAAAGAATTATCAGAAATAGAAAAATTGATAATTGAAAATAAAGAAGTATTAATCTCTCAATTAGAAGTATTTTATAAAAGTGAAAAAGTTAAAGGCATAAGAAAATGACAGCCGTTTCAGTTGTTGAAATCAAAGATATTCAATTCATTGGCGATAGTGCCATGCTTCTTTCTTTAAGTAATGATAGAGCTTTTATTGTACCACTAGATAAGTTTAAAGAAATTGAGTCTTTAACTAAAGAGGAGAAGAATAATTTTGAGATTATTGATGGCGAAAACTTATCCTTTTTGGCTCTAGATGAAATCTATTCATTGCGAGAATTGCTTGGCATTTAGTTTTGTGGTTTCAGAAAATCCCTATCTTGCCCATCCGTTTTCTTAAAAAATTTATTTTTTGACTTTTAATTAACTCATCAATGGTAAATATTGTACTCTTCGGCCCTCCAGGGGCAGGTAAAGGAACTCAGAGCGAAAAGCTAATTCAAAAGTATGGCTTTGTTCATATTTCTACTGGCGACTTATTTCGGTGGCATACTAAAAATGACACCCCTCTTGGTAAACGAGTAAAAGAAATTATGAATAGCGGAGCTTTGGTGCCAGACGAAATAACCATCGCGATGTTGAAAGAAGAGTTAGAGAAAAATCCGGAAGCAAAAGGATTTTTATTTGATGGCTTTCCGCGCACCGTGCCACAGGCTGAAGCGTTAGATCAATTTATGAAAGACAATGGATCGGCAATCCATCATGTGGTTGCCTTAGATGTGGCTGAAGCAGAAGTTCGCACACGCATTGCCAAACGCAGAACAACAGAGAATAGGGTTGATGATGAAGAAGAGAAACTAAATAAGCGCATCACTGAATACTTCACAAAAACAATCCATGTATTACCTTTTTACGAAAAGCAAGGAAGGCTTAATTCAGTAAATGGTATTGGCATGGTAGACGATATTTTTAACAGCATTTGCACGGTAATCGATAAACACTAAAGAGTTATAAGTTGCATGTTATGAGTTCTTAGAATTCGTAAGTTGTAATTCGTAATTCGTATTTAACATGTCCAATCTCAACTTCATTGATTACGTCAAGTTCTATGTAAAATCGGGAAACGGTGGGGCAGGGTGCTTGCATTTTCATCGCGAAAAATTTATAGACAAAGGTGGCCCTGATGGGGGAGATGGCGGCCGTGGAGGGCATATTATTTTGCGTGGCAACTCTCAATTGTGGACGCTACTGCATTTAAAATTCCGTAAGCACATTCGTGCAGAAAATGGCCAGGCGGGTGCAGGTCAAAACATGTCAGGTTCTTTTGGTAAAGACGAAATTATTGAGGTGCCACTTGGCACAATCGCTAAACGAGCAGACACGGAAGAGTTTATGTGCGAAATAAGTGAGCACGGGCAAGAAGTGATTTTTATTCCTGGTGGTCGTGGTGGAAAAGGCAATCAAAACTTTGCTACCCCTACCAATCAAGCCCCAACACACGCTCAACCGGGTGAGGCAGGCATTGAGGAAACTGTAATATTGGAGCTAAAGTTATTGGCTGATGTTGGCCTTGTAGGTTTCCCTAATGCTGGCAAGTCAACACTTCTTTCGGTTGTGTCAGCAGCGAAGCCAAAGATTGCTGACTATGCATTCACCACACTTACTCCTAATCTTGGTGTGGTAAAATACCGCAATGAGCTTTCGTTTGTGATGGCCGATATACCGGGTATTATTGAAGGTGCTAGCGAAGGCAGAGGATTGGGTATTCGCTTTTTAAAACACATTGAACGCAACTCACTGTTACTATTTTTGATTCCTGCCGATTCGAACAATATTCAGCATGAGTATGAGATATTGCTAAATGAAATCAATAAATACAATCCCGAACTATTGGATAAAAAAAGGATTTTAGCGATCACCAAATCGGATATGCTTGATGATGAATTGAAAACTGCAATCCGCAAAGAAGTGCCAGCAAGCATCCCGTTTATTTTTATTTCATCTTTAGCTAATCAAGGCTTGATAGAACTAAAAGATCTGATCTGGAAGAATTTGCATTCAGATTAATAATCTTCTTCAGGCACACTTTCAAACTCGATTGAAAAATCATCTCCATCCAAATAAGCAGGAAAACGATCTCTAAATGATTGCAGTGAGTTAGCACTTAATACTGTTGTGCGGATTGCTTCACTTTCTTCCACCGAAAAGATGGTATCGCCCTTGGGGCCAATGATAGAAGATTGTCCGTTGTATTCAATATCATTACCATCAATACCAACGCGGTTTACACCCGCCACGTAGCTCAAATTTTCGATAGCTCTGGCGCGAAGCAAAGTATCCCAAGCGTTAGTGCGTACCATTGGCCAGTTTGCAACGTACACTAACAAATCGTAAGAGGTTTTTTTCAAGGCTGCATTCCACCGGTTTCTGCTCCACACGGGGAAACGCAAATCGTAGCAAATCAAGGGACAAATTCTCCAGCCTTTCCAATGACCTATCAAAAGGCTTTCTCCAGGGGAATAGGTATGATGTTCTTCCGCCATGCGGAAAAGATGACGTTTATCGTAGGTTTTAAAAGTGCCATCGGGTTCCATCCACAACAGTCGATTATAAAAGCGATCGTGCACGTTGGCAATAAAGCTTCCCAAAATCAATGCTCCCGTTTGCTCGGCCATCTGTTTCATCCACTTAAAAGTGCGCATATTCATCATCTCGCCCAGCTTAGAAGCGCGCATGGAAAAGCCGGTGGTGAACATTTCGGGTAGGACAATCACATCCGTGGGCTGATTGATCCGCCAAATTTTCTCTTCAAACATGGCCAAATTGGCTCCGATGTCCTCCCAATGTATATCCGACTGAATAATAGTGATCTTTAAATCTTGCATGGCCTTACAAAGAAAAACAATGAAACAGTAAGAAGGACTATGATTGCTGTGATTTATTTGGTGGGCTTGATAATAAGCTCACATTAAAGATCAAATCCGCTTCAAAATATCAGCTGCTTTAAACAGGGTCATTTCGCTTTTCGCGAAACAAAAGCGCAAGAGTTGGTTGTCGGTTTTGTCATTATAAAAAACAGAAACCGGAATAGAGGCCAGTTTATGTTCTTTGGTTAACCATTCGGCCATTTCTCGATCAGGCTTGTTGGCAATATTTTTATAAGAAAGCAGTTGAAAATAGCTTCCATAACAAGGCAATGGCTCGAATGAGCTGCCCTTAATTTGCTCCAAAAAGTAATCACGCTTTTGCTGATAAAAGCTTCCTAAGTGAGTATAGTTTTCTTTATCGAGCATGAATTCGGCCAACGCCAGTTGCACAGGAGTATTTACACTAAATGTGATGAACTGATGCGTTTTGCGAATTTCTTTCGTTAAAAATTCTGGAGCAACGGCATAGCCAACCTTCCAACCAGTTGCATGAAATGTTTTGCCAAACGAGAATACGGCCACACTTTGTGCTGCCAATTTTGGATACTTTAATACGGACTGATGTGTTTTGCCATCAAAGATAATGCGCTCATAAACTTCATCACTCAACACGATAATGCCATGCTGCAATGCGATTTGTTCTAGCATTTTCATATCGGCATCACTCAATATCGCACCACAAGGATTGTGCGGTGTATTGATCATTATCAGTTTGGTTTTATCCGTAATTTTGGATTTAACGAATTCCCAATCTATTGCAAAGGTTGGAGGTGCTAAATTAATGTGAACCGGAATGCCACCATTCAACCGAACTGCAGGTGCATACGAATCGTAAGCGGGATCAAAAATAATAACTTCATCGCCCGCCTCTACCAATGCTGCGATTACAGAGAATAAGGCTTCCGTTCCGCCAGCGGTTATCGTAATATCCGTTTCAGGATTTGTAGTGTGTTGATACGTATCTTGAATAACTTCAGTAATAACGTTTCGCAGCGATGCCACGCCAGGCATTGGCGCATACTGGTTGTTGCCCGCTTCCATGTTCTTATTGATCAACGAAATTAATTTTTCTGATACTTTAAAATCGGGGAAGCCCTGAGATAGATTTATAGCCTCATGCTCTTGTGCCATGCGCGACATAATGGCGAAAATAGAAGTGCCAACTTCAGGAAGGCGAGAGGAGATGTTCATAGCTATTTCGTGAATTTATAATGCGTTTGTTGAAAGCCGAGGTCTGTATAAAAGGCATGAGCATCCGTTCGTTTTATATTGGCACAAACTTCTAAGCCAACCCACTGCTGCTTTTGTGAATGCTCTTCAATAGCGCGCACCAATAATTTTCCGATCGCTTTTCCTCTGTGTTTGGCACTTACAAATACTTCTTGTATTTCGCCAACTCTTCCATTGTGATGTAGCAGCACCTGACTAAAACAACTTGAGTAGCCAACAGCTTGCCTATCTATTTCAGCAACAATCACTATTGAATTCGGATCGGTAACGGTTTGCTTAAAATTTTTTATAAACGTATCTCGATCAAAGATGGTCTCTTCCAATTCGCAGGTGAAGCCGTAGATAAAATCTACATCTGCATCGCCAGCCTTCCGAACCGTAACCATTTAATTATTTTTTTGGAGCCACAATGCGATACTCAGTATCTACAATGCCTTTGCTGATGTCATTGAGTTTGCCTTTTAGCATTCGCTTTTTTAATGGCGTTAGATAATCGGTAAATAATTTCCCTTCAATATGATCATATTCATGTTGAATGATTCTGGCCTTCATGCCATCATATTGTTCAGTATGCTGTTTCCAGTTTTCATCGAAGTAGCGAATCTTTAATTTCTCCTTGCGGGATACCTCTTCACGAATGTTGGGTATGCTCAAACAGCCTTCTTCAAATGGCCATGGTTCTCCTGATTCAGAAAGTATCTCCGCGTTGATAAAAGCTTTTTTGAAATTTTCCATGTCAGGCTCTTCATCCAACGGAGAGCCATCCACTACGAATAAACGAATTGCTTTGCCAATTTGAGGTGCAGCGAGGCCGATACCTTTGGCAGAATACATGGTTTCAAACATATCTTGTATGAGCGCAGCGAGGTCGGTCCCCTTTTCTATACCCAACGCCTTTTTGCGCAACACCGCATCGCCATACATTACTATCGGATAAATCATTTGTATTTGAGTTACGAATTTAAAAAGTCAAAGTTAGGCAAGAATCCTGATGGTGAAAAACCAGTCTAACTTCGGCTTTCCAAATAGTTTTGAAGAATAAGCGTTGCGCTTATCTTATCCACGTTGCCCTTCACGCGTCTGTCTTTCTTTTTCATACCACCTTCAATCATGGCTCTATGAGCCATTACAGTAGTGAAGCGCTCGTCCGCTAAAAAAATTGGCTTGTTAGGAAAGTTCTTTTTAAACAGTTCGACAAACGTTCTTACCTGTGGAGCAATCTGCGAATCTTCATTATTCATTTGTTTAGGCATGCCAATTACGGCCTCATCTACCTGCTCTTTTTCAAAATATTTTTTTAGGAATGAAATCAACTGCGATGTTTCTACAGTTTCCAGGGATGTTGCAATTATTCTTAGCGGATCGGTTACGGCCAAGCCTGTGCGCTTCAACCCGTAATCAATAGCTAAAATTCTGCCCATCTAACCTGTACTAATTATACTTGCTGCTTTCGCCAAGCATTTTTCTCACTCTGTTTTCAAGAAGCATGGCCTTCGGAAATAGTATTTCATTCTCTATGATGGCATGCGTTTGTAAGCTTTTTTCAAATTGCATCAACTCAGAATAGATAACTTTTATATGTAGAGGTGAATCAGCCGAAAGGCGGTATTCTTTGCTGATTTTTCTAATGCCCTCCATCTCGTCATCGTGGGCTTCGTGCTGTGTGGCAAAGAGATGTAGCGAATTAGTTTCCATCTGATAATAAAGCTCGCCATAATTGTATCGGCCGCGACTGGCATTTTCCAATTGATGTATGTAAGTAAATAGTGTATCCTCTTCGTGATAAATGTGCTGAATAAAATCTTCCGCGAAAAGCGGAAATAAAATTTTTAAATCTTTAGCAATGGACGAAAGCTCAGTTTGACTAGCTTGAAAACTTTCGACCAACTTGCCGATGTATGGCAATTTATATTTGATGAAGATGAGATGGCTGTGCTTTAGATACTCGATAATTAAATCGACAGGATATGACTTTAGCGGAAGCTCGCCTTCCTGAAATTGCGTTGCGGAAACAAATTCATTTTCAACTTGCTCCACCTTTAATCCAAGCTGCTGGCAAACAGCGCCTAGCGTGGCTTCTTCGCATTCATAAAATTTTATACCAAAATTAAAAAGCACATATCCGCGCACCGCATCTTGACCAACCAACTCTTTTAATGTGCGATTTCTAAACATTAATATTCTATTGAATTAACAAATATAACAATCCATTAAATGCGTCAATTTTTAAGTTAAAAAACATTCACAAAACGGCCACCAAATAAGAGAATAATCTTCTCGAAAGAAAATTGATGTATTTGCGGACGCCAAAAAATGCCGAATTTTATGTTTTTTGCAGGTCGAACTTTGGGCTAGCAAAAACGTTTAGGCTTTAATTACTTCGATTTACTTATGAGCGACATTAAAAATTCTCGATATCAAATTAGTCTTCCACTGGTTTTGTGCATCGGCCTGGCTGCCGGTGTGCTCATTGGCTCCAGTCTAGGAGGCAAAAGTATTGTAGGCGAGAGCGCGGACATTCGCAAGTTGAAGGAAGTACTTGGCTTGGTTAAAAACGAATATGTAGACGAAACAAAAACGGATGTGTTGGTAGAAGATGCCATTCAACATTTACTCACCAAGCTCGACCCGCATTCGTCCTATATTTCTGCCAAAGATCGTGAGGCCGCCAATGAAGACTTGCGCGGCAACTACGAAGGCATTGGCATCGAGTTTAATATTTTCCATGATACGTTGGTGGTTGTAACTCCGCTAAGTGGTGGGCCATCAGAAGCAGTCGGTTTGCGATCAGGCGACAAAATCATTAAAGTAGATACCACTATAATTGCAGGTATCAAGTTGACGAATGCTGATGTGATGAAACATCTTAAAGGGCCTAAAGGAACAAAAGTTAAAATTGAAGTGCTTCGAAAAAATATGAAGGAGCCAATGCATTTCACCATCAACCGCGATAAAATTCCGCAATTTTCATTGGATGCTTCCTACATGGTCGATAAAGAAATTGGATATATAAAAATCAATCGATTCGCCCAAACTACGCATGAGGAATTTCTGGAAGCGTTGAGTAAATTAAAAAAGGAAGGCATGAAGAAGCTTATCCTCGACCTCCAATCAAACCCAGGCGGTTATATGAACCAGGCGATAGAAATAGCGGATGAGTTTCTCTCGGAAGGAAAGAAAATTGTTTTCACGAAAGGACATGACAAAAAATTTAATACGGATGCAATGTCAACCTCCAAAGGTGAATTTGAACAAGGCGATTTGATTGTGTTGGTTAATGAAGGCAGTGCTTCTGCCTCCGAGATAGTTTCTGGTGCGTTGCAAGATAATGACCGTGCGTTGATTGTAGGCCGCAGATCATTTGGTAAAGGATTAGTGCAATCGCCTTTTGATTTAAGTGATGGTGCAGAATTACGTTTAACTATTTCACGATACTATACGCCTAGTGGACGCTCGATTCAAAAGCCATACGAATCTTCCGATCAAGAATATGCAAAGGATATGGTGAAACGCTACAAACATGGCGAGTTCTTTACGGCCGATAGTGTAAAGTTTAATGATTCTTTAAAATACAAAACTTCTAATGGAAGGACGGTGTACGGTGGTGGAGGGATTATGCCTGATTATTTCGTGCCGCTCGATACAACCCTGAACAGTCATTATTTGAATGAGCTTTATATATCCAACTCATTGCAAGAATACACATTCAATTATGCTAGCGTACACAAACCAGAATTAGAAAAATTGGGTTATGATAATTTTCTAAAAAGCTTTGCTGTTTCTTCATCGATGCTTGATTCGCTTACAATTGTTGGGAAAAGAAATAAAGTTACTCCTGATCTTAAAGACTTGACTAAGAATAAATCTATTTTTCAAATCCACGTAAAGGCACAAATAGCTAGAAAGATTTGGAGTAGCAACGGATTCTTCCCTGTATTTAATGAAACCAACGAAGTGTTGAAGCAGGCTGTTAAGTTGTTTGATCGAATTCCAGAGATTAGCAGAAGAAAGATGTAATTGGAAATAGTCAGATTGATTAAAAAATCAACACTACTTCTGTTCAACAATCTCCAACCTAAAACCAACACCATGATAATTTGTAATTTGGATTCGTTCGTCTTCTTTCAAATACTTTCTCAGTTTGGAGATAAAGACATCTAAACTGCGGCCCATAAAGTAATCATCATCGCCCCAAATCTTTTTTAAAATATCTTCGCGCTTTAGCACTTGAGTTTTGTTTTCGCATAACAGCTTTAACACATCTGCTTCTTTTTCTGTGAGATTTTTTTTCACTGAGGCATGAATTAATTGTAGGTTTTTGAAATCAAATTGATAGGTGCCAATAGTGAAAAGCGTTTCGGTAATAGTAGTTTTTGATCGTCTCAAAAAAACTTCAAGGCGTAAGCAAAGTTCTTCCATGCTAAATGGCTTCACCAAATAATCGTCTCCACCCGATTGAAAGCCAATTATCTTATCTTCCAACATTCCTTTGGCAGTAATAAAAAGTATAGGTACTTCTTTATTGGTCTCGCGTATTTGTTTGGCGAGTGAAAAGCCATCAAGCTTAGGCAGCATTACATCGAGAATACAAACATCAAATAAGTGAGCGTTAAATTCTTGTAATCCATCATCGCCATTTATGGCAAGGGTTACGGTGTATCCTTTTTGTATGAGATTATCTTTGATTACAAATCCAAGACTTGGATCATCTTCTACCAATAAGATTTTTACACTCATAGCAGAGGAAGATTAATGCCAAACGTACTTCCTTTCATTGGTTCACTTGTTAATGAAATTTTTCCTTTGTGTGCCTCCACAATTAATTTGACATAACTCAAACCAAGACCAAATCCCTTTACATCGTGAATGTTACCAGTAGGAATCCTGTAAAAGCGATGGAATATTTTCTTTTGGTTTTCAGAGCTGATGCCAATTCCATTGTCAATAATTTCCAATGTAAAATTCTTTTGAGTTGAATACGTGATGACTTTTATTGTAGGAATAGAATCGCTGTATTTAATGGCATTATCCAGCAGGTTAAAAATAACGTTGGTGAAGTGAAGTTTGTCAACTAATAGTTGATGAGACTGCGCATTGAGTTGCAATTCAATTGCTCCATTCTTCTCATGCAGCGATAAGTTAATATTATTCACTGCAGATTGAATCAATTCATGAATATCACTTACTTCTTTTTTTAGTTCTATGTCTTGTTTCTCCAATCGAGCCATTTGCAGAACCCGTTCCACTTGTTGTTGCAGGCGATTATTTTCTGTTTGAATAATGGTTGCATAATTGAGCAAACGCTCGGGTGTTTGAATAATGCTCGGTTGTTTCAACACTTCTGTGGATATGGCGATGGTGGAGATCGGAGTTTTAAACTCGTGCGTCATGTTGTTGATAAAATCCTTTTGTACTTCCGATAATCTGCGCTGTTTTAAAATCACGAAAAGTGTATAGACAAAAAATAAAATCACAATAAATAAAACAGCGGATGAGAAACCCCAAATACCCATTTGACTAATAAGCGTAGCTTCCACATGTGGAAACTGTACACCAAAATAATAGCCATCATTTTGTAGTAATGGTATGGTTGCAATAGTTTCTTGTTGATCGAGAATTTTTTTTGGTGAGAAATAATTTCCGCCTACCATGCACTGCTCCATACAATCGTACGTGGCGTATTCGTATTCATCGGTAATGTTCTTTTTCTTGAATTCATTTTTGATAAGAAAGCCAAGCAGATTGTTATCAATAGGCGTGTTGATATTCACCGTAAAATAATTGCTTGATATTTGTACCACTGGATTGTTTTCTGAAATCGCGTTCTTGTTAATGGTGTAAAGTTGAGTTGCCACCGCTCGTAGCGCAGAGTTAACATCGCGATTAAATTGATTTTCCTTTAGGTCGAAAGCCTTGCGTACCCAATACACTTGAATGATGGTGATGCCGCCAATACTTAGCACGGCCAATAGAATTACGATACGAAGGGTTTTTCGACTCACCTTTCAAAGGTAGCAAGTATTAAAAAGATCGTGTAAAAGTTTAACAAGTCATTAACATTTTTTAGACATTTGTTAACAGAACCGAATTAGTTTTTGTTGGAGATTTGTATCATCAAAAATATCAACCTAAGTTTAACCATTAATTTAAAACACTATGAAAAAGATTTTCTTTGTATTAGCACTTGTTGTACTTACAAAAGTTGGGTATAGCCAACAAGCTACGGCCACTGCCACAGTTAAGAGTGACTATGCTGTAATTGAATGGGCAGAACAAGCTCATGATTTCGGAAAGATTGCACAGGGAGTGCCTGCTACTTTTGAGTTTAAGTTCACTAATGTTAGCAAAGTGCCTTTGATTTTAACAGATGCTCGTCCGTCTTGCGGTTGCACCACTCCCGATTGGACGAAGACTCCCATCATGCCCGGCCAGCAAGGATTTGTAAAGGCTACGTTTAATGCAGCCAATGCTGGTGGATTCAACAAAACGATAACAATTACAGCCAATGTGGAACAAGGCACAGTGCCTTTAACCATCAAAGGCGAAGTAATGGCCCAAGCTCAATAAGATTTTTTAGTTTACAAGAAACAAAAAAGGGACAGATTAATTTCTGCCCCTTTTTTGTTTGGACAATGCACTGAAAATAGTTGAGATCGCTTCGTTACCTCGCGATGACGTTCTAATTTGTTCATCGCGTCTTTGCGAAGAAGGAACGATTGAAGCAATCTCATATCTACTACGTTTTACAACTCCCTCACCCAAATATTTCTATAACTCACAGGGTTGCCGTGGTCTTGCAACACTAACGAACCTTTTCCATGCTGAATATAGACTGGTAAGCCTTTGTATTCTGTTGGCCCTCTAATTTCAGTATTGTTTTGTACGATTACTCCATTTAAGAAAACTGTAATGTGTGCGGGATTAACAACTCTTCCGCTTTCGCTAAAAGTGGGGGCAGTGTAGGCTATATCATATACTTGCCATTCGCCAGGTTGGCGTGTTGGATTTGCCAAAGGCATACTTTGCTTATAAATAGAACCAGCTTGTCCGTTGGAGTAAGTTTGACTTTCATAGCTATCCAATACTTGCAATTCATATTTCTCCTGAAAGAAGATTCCGCTGTTTCCACGGCCTTGTCCTTCGCCTACAATTTCAGTTGGCGAGCGCCATTCTATGTGAAGTTGTATATCGCCAAAGGCCTGTTTGGTTTTAATGATTCCACTTCCTTTTCTCACAGTGAATGCTCCATCCTTTACTTCCCATTTAGCCTCACTTCCATCAAATGAAATAAAGTTGCTCAAGTCTTTACCATCAAATAATACAATGGCATCAGAAGGAGCATCGCCAGCTTTGGCACCTGGTGTAATTTTTTTCACGCGAGGTTCCCAGATTTCCGTTACCGCAGGGTCTAGGGCTTCGCGCCATTGAGGACTTCCTTTTCTTATTGGTTTTGATGTGATAACAATGACACCGTTTTTTGCTTTTGTTCCATAAAGTTTAGCTGCCTCTTTTTTATTATAAACATCCATCCTTTCGATGGTAGCGGGATCGACAGATCCGAATTTTAGATTATCAACTTCCTTTCCATCCAAAATATATAGAGGAGCAGGCTTCATGTTAACTGCCTTTATGAGATTAGATTTTGTCTCTTGAGCGTAGGAAGCAAGTGCTATAAAAGTGATGATACCGATAGTGACTATTCTGTTTTTCATTTTTAATTTGTTTGAGGTGAAGGTAATTAAATTTTATAAGTCTTCTTCCGATGAATAGTGCTCAATTATACTGTTGGTAATTAATTGGTAGAGTTCGGCAGTATTTTCATTCTCCTTTATAAATTCAATGTGGCTTTCGATAATGTTTAAGTCGCCACGCTTCGCTGGACCGGTTTGTGAATTTTGCGGCCCAAGTTCTAAACTTTTGTTGATCGTTTCTACAATCAACGGTTTAAGCAATTCAAAGTCGAGACTATTTTGTTGCAAAATATCTCGCGAAAGCGTGAGCATGTGATTGGTAAAGTTGGAAGCAAACACTGCTGCCACATGAAGTGCTTTGCGTTCGTTGGATGCTATGCGTTCAACTTTGTTGCTAATGGCTTTCGCCAGATTAGTTAATACTAGTTGAGTTTCAGGAGAATTGCTTTCGATAAAGATGGGAACATTTTTAAAGTCGACCTTCTTTGTTTTGCTGAACGTTTGAAGCGGATAGAAAACTCCAATGTTATTAGTAGCCGCATATTGCAAAATGGATAACGGTTGACTTCCACTTGTATGAACTAAGATTGCTTCATCGGGTAAAATGATTTCTTGGGCAATCTCCTCCAGTGCATCATCGGATGCGGTAAGAAAAAATATGGAAGAACTACTTGTTGAAAAATCAAGGCTTGCTTTTAACTCAGCTTGATATAGTCTCTCAGTCAGATTTAATGCACTGCTGCGATTTTGACTATATACTTCGGTAACCACAAACCCAGCATTGTCAAGGGCTGGAGCGAGATGCCAGGCTAGATTGCCGGCACCTATAAAACTAACTGTCGGAATCATGATTTGCTGGATTATAGGATTTGCTAGATAGCTTTCGCTCCGTTTTGAAGATTCGTTTATATTCTAAACTTGTTCCTCCAAAATTTATTAGCAAACCAGTTTCAAGATTGTAAGCTGTGAGGTAGTTTTTTGCTTGCGCTAAATGAACATCTTCTAATTTAATGACTGCTTTTAACTCTACCATTGCTTTGTTATCTATAATAAAATCTGCTCTTCTCGAACCAACGGGTCTTCCATCATAAAATAAGGGCTGCTCAACTTCTCTTTCAAAAACTATTTCTGCCTTCTCTAATTCAATTGCAAGGCAACGTTGATAAATTACTTCTTGAAAACCATTACCTAATGTGTTGTGAACTTTAATGGCACAGCCAATTATTTTATAGGTTAATTCATCGTCAATCATCTTGTCAATCCTTAAATCCTAGCCATCCTGATTCCGATAGTTTCCGATAACTTCTCCACCACAAAATCAATCTCTTCTATTGTGTTGTATTTGCTGAACGAAAAACGAATAGCTCCTCTTTGTGAACCCGGATATAATGCATTAAGTACATGAGAGCCTGTGTTTGCTCCACTTGAACAGGCGCTGCCTCCGCTGGCAGAAATGCCTTGCATATCCAAATTAAAAAGTAACATACTGTTTTGATCTGACTCGGGAAGCGAAACATTCAGCACGGTGTAAAGACTCTTGTCTAAATTCAATGAGTCTCCGTGAAAGGTTACACCTGGAATAGTTTCGATTAATTTCTCAATCATGTAAGCTTTCAATTTCTTTACGTTACGCTCATGCTCTGTCATATTGCGATAAGCAATTTCAAGTGCTTTGGCCATACCAATAATGCCATATACATTTTCAGTGCCACCACGCATGTTGCGTTCTTGCGCACCCCCATGAATCAATTGAGAAATTTTTCTCCCCTTACGGATGTACATAAAACCAACACCCTTTGGCCCATGAAACTTATGTGCTCCTGCGGCCATGCCACATACATGAAGGGTCTTCATGTCATGTTTGTAATGCCCCATAGTTTGCACTGTATCCGAATGAAAAAAAACGTTGTGCTTTTTTGTGAGTTCTCCAACGGCTTGTATATCCAACAGATTACCTATTTCATTATTGGCATGCATGAGAGAAACAAGCGCGTTTGGATATTGAGTTAACAGTTGTTCTAAATGATTAATATCCACATGGCCTTTTGCATCTAGGTTTACGTGATGTAATTCAACAACTCCTTGTTTTTCTAAAACCTCTAACGTATGCGTTACCGCATGGTGTTCAATAGGTGATGAGATAGCATGTTTAATATTATAACTATGAATGCCATTTGTAATGAGTGTGTTGTCTGCTTCTGTTCCTCCACTGGTAAAAATAATTTCACCGGGAGTACAGTTTAAAAGCTCGGCTACTTTTTTGCGAGCTGACTCAATAGCCGCCCGTACTTTGCGTCCATGTGCGTGGGTTGAAGATGGATTGCCGTAGTCTTCTAGCATGAAAGGTTTCATGGCTTCGAATACTTCGGGGTCAAGAGGCGTGGTGGCAGCGTTGTCTAAGTAAACTCTCATGTTTGAATTACAAATTTCAAATTAACGATTTAATATCTTCTATTATTCTTTTTGCTAATTCATCAGCCTTCTTTTCGTTTTGCGACTCTGCATAAATGCGAATGATAGGTTCTGTATTCGATTTGCGCAAGTGTACCCATTCTTTCTCTTTCTCAAAATCAATTTTCACTCCATCAATCGTGTTGATCTTTTCGTCTTTATATTTCTCCTGCACTTTCACAAGTATGTTATCGACATCTATCTTAGGCGTTAGTTCGATTTTATTTTTAGAGATGAAATAAGCTGGATAAGTTTTGCGCAATTCCGATACTTTCATTTTCTGTTGCGCCAAATGAGAAAGAAACAATGCAATACCCATGAGCGCATCACGACCATAATGCAAATCGGGAAAAATAATCCCACCATTGCCCTCGCCACCTATCACCGCTTTTGTGCGTTTCATTTCTGTTACCACATTTACTTCACCTACTGCTGCGGCAGTGTATTTTCCTTTTGCTTTTTCCGTTACATCACGCAAAGCTCTTGTTGAAGATAGATTGGAGACTGTGTTTCCTTTTTTCTTGCTCAACACATAATCGGCAACAGCCACCAATGTATATTCTTCACCGAAAGGTTTGCCGTCCTCTTGAATTAATGCAAGCCGATCAACATCCGGATCAACTACAATTCCCAAATCATACTTTCCATTTTTTACAAGACGTGAAATCTCTTTAAGGTTTTCGGGAAGCGGTTCAGGATTGTGCGGGAATTTTCCGTTCGGCTCGCAATACAATTTTTTAATTTTCTTCACGCCAAGTTCTTCAAGCAACTCCGGCACCGAAATTCCTCCACTTGAATTGACAGCGTCCACAGCAATTTTAAACTTCGCTTTGCGAATAGCTTTCACATCCACCAATGGATGTTTTTTAATCAGTTCGATATGCTTGCGAATGTATTTATGATTGAGTGTATAGGAGCCTAGCTTTTCGACTGTAGCAAAATCAAATTGTTCTTTGGCTGCCAGATTTAATACTTCTGCACCATCGGCAGCTGAAATAAATTCACCTTTTTCATTTACCAGTTTTAGTGCATTCCATTGCGCAGGGTTATGACTTGCTGTAAGGATTATTCCGCCTCCGGCTTTTTCCAAAGGCACTGCAATTTCAACAGTAGGTGTTGTAGATAGGCCAAGATCGATCACATCTAAACCAAGGCCTTGCAAGGTGGCACTTACCAAGCTGCTAACTAATTCTCCTGAGGTGCGAGCATCGCGACCAATTACAATCTTTTTTCCTTTGCGGGATTTTACCCACGTGCCGAAAGCGGACGCAAATTTCACAACATCAACAGGAGTGAGGCCTTCACCAGGAGCGCCACCAATGGTGCCGCGAATGCCTGAAATGGATTTGATTAAAGTCACAAGGTTTATGTTTAGTATAATTAGGCAAATTTACGGAAGGAAAATGAGGCGTCCTAAGCTAACTCTTTAGGGTTTTTTGCTGATTTAAATAGACCTTCTAGTTTTAACACCACTAATAAAATTACTTAACTTTGTTTCATTAAATTATAATTATGAATTCGCAAACTTCAAATTTCACTACGGTTATAGAAACTATCTACGGATTGTCGCTTGATGAAAAAGTGGAGATTAAGGATTTGTTGGAAAATAATATTTCGGATGCAAGACGTGATTTAATTCTGTCTAATTATAAAAAAGCAAAAGCAGAAGAGAAGGCTGGAAAGTTAAAATTCTCCTCCAAAATAAGCGAACTAAAAAAAATGCTTTAAATGGAAGTGTCATTCAGCGAGCCTTTAAAAAAAGAATAAAATCAACTCAAACAGATTCTGGACTCGTTTGGAATTATTTTGTAACGATCCATTTGACCCGCAATTAAAAACTCACAAACTATCAGGAAAACTAAAAGATCTTTTGAGTTTTTCAGTTGAATACGATCTTAGGGTTTTGTTTTACTTTACCAAAGACAAACCAAAGAAAGCAGTGTTAGGGACACATGATGAAGTCTATTGAAAACGCCTCACTATCAAATCTTACATGAAACAACCGCTCTCAAAACCCGACCTCAATCGCGAAGCAAAACTTATTGCCTTTAATCGTCTGCTCACTATTATGGATGAGTTGCGAGAGAATTGCCCTTGGGATAAAAAGCAAACATTGGAAAGCCTAAGACACTTGACCATTGAGGAAACCTATGAGCTATCGGATGCTATACTGGAAGGCGATCTCACGGAAGTGAAAAAAGAGTTGGGTGATTTGATGTTGCATAATGTTTTCTATGCTCGCATAGCTTCAGAGGCAAATGTGTTTGATATTGCCGATGTACTAAATAGCATTTGCGATAAGCTAATCGAGCGGCATCCACATGTGTACAGCGATACAATTGCCGATGATGAACAAACGGTAAAGAGCAATTGGGAAAAAATTAAATTAAAGTCTGGTAATAAATCGGTGCTAGGCGGAGTGCCAAAATCGCTGCCACCGTTGGTAAAAGCTATGCGCATTCAAGATAAAGCTCGTGGTGTTGGTTTTGATTGGGAAAAGAAAGAACAAGTGTGGGAAAAGGTGGAAGAAGAAATGCGTGAGTTTAAAGAAGAGTTTAACGTAGAAACTGATAAGCCAATCGACAAACAAAAAGCTGTGGCTGAATTTGGCGACTTGTTATTTTCGTTGGTGAATTACGCCCGCTTCATTGATATTGATCCCGAAGAAGCATTGGAACGCACCAATAAAAAATTTATCAAGCGCTTTCAATACCTCGAAACGGAATCTGCTAAAGATGGCAAGAAGATGGGCGAGATGACACTGGCAGAGATGGATGAGTATTGGGAGCGGGCGAAGAAGTTAAAGTAAAATGCTCTATTAAAATTCTGTAACTTTGTTCTATGCCCGTTACTTCAATGTTTTATGGGATTATTATATCCATGTATTACTTGGATAATAAACAGCATCACGTTCCTCACATTCATGTAAAATATGGAGAAGATGAAGCGGTTTATGAAATCCCAAATGGGAATTTACTTGCAGGGTCAATTCCAATCAATAAAGCGAAGCTAGCACGGGGTGGATAGAAATTCATAAAGATGATCTTATGGCAAACTGGTCATTGGCTGCTAATGGAAATAGAATCTTTACAATTGATCCTTTTAAAATAACAATGAATCAAAGAGTTTTAAAAGTATCTTATCAACCTGATTATAAATTAAGAATAATCTTTTCGGATGGAGATACAAAGATGTTTGACTTACGGCCATACTTGGATTATCCAATATATCAATCCTTAAAAGACGAGTCGTTTTGTTCAAAAGCAAAAGTATTTAACGGAACTGTTGTCTGGAACGAAGAAATAGATTTCGATCCAGACACTCTTTATTTGGAGGGAGTTTCTTTGCTTGTAACCAAATGAATAAACTCAAATTACATCACTCATACTCGCATTTGTGTAATCAGTTATAGATTTTATTGTCTCTTTCTGCTTTCAATGCCTTGGTTTATACTTCGGTTGAAAGATTTTCGATAAAACCAGAAACCAGATAAAGTATATCTTTCAAATCAATAGACTAGCCAAAATCCCCTAATTCGTCTTCCTTAATAAAATTTAAAAAGAGAGGGCTGCTTACAATCTCAAATCCCTACCTTTGCCCCGAATTTTTTAGTCACGCTATGTCAATTACGGCCAAATATATCTTCGTTACGGGTGGTGTTACCTCTTCTTTGGGCAAGGGAATAATTTCGGCTTCATTGGGTAAACTGCTGCAAGCGAGGGGTTTTTCCGTTACTATCCAGAAATTTGACCCTTATATTAATATCGACCCAGGTACACTTAATCCCTACGAGCATGGCGAATGTTATGTAACTGACGATGGTGCCGAAACTGATTTAGATTTAGGTCACTACGAACGTTTTTTGAACATCCCTACTTCGCAAGCCAACAATGTTACTACTGGTAGAATTTACAACAATGTAATAACCAAAGAACGTAAAGGAGAATATTTGGGGAAGACAGTTCAAGTAGTGCCTCACATTACCGATGAAATAAAACGCCACATCTATTCACTTGGCGAGACTGGAAAATACGATTTTATAATTACTGAGATTGGTGGTTCTGTAGGTGATATCGAATCGTTGCCATTTGTTGAAGCTGTGCGTCAGGTGAGGTGGGATTTAGGTTCCAACAGTGCGCTGGTAATTCATCTCACACTTATTCCTTATCTAAAAGCTGCAAAGGAATTAAAGACAAAGCCAACGCAGCACTCTGTTAAAGAGCTTCTTTCCTACGGAATTCAACCTGATATTTTAGTATGTAGAACAGAACATCCACTCAATACAGAGCTGAGAAAAAAATTGGCTCTTTTCTGCAATGTTAATTTGAACTCAGTAATTGAGGCTATGGATGCGGATACCATCTACGATGTGCCGCTTCTGATGAAGAAAGAAAAACTTGACGAGCGTGTGCTTGCCAAAATGAAAGTAACAACCAAGCACGAGCCTGAATTAGAACAATGGAAAGATTTTTTAGGGAAACTTAAAAATCCCAATGAAGAGGTTTCTATCGGCTTGGTTGGTAAATATGTTTCGTTACCTGATGCCTATAAATCTATTGCCGAATCGTTTATCCACGCGGGTGCCCAAAATGAATGCACAGTCAATCTAAAATGGATTTCATCAGAAGAAATAAATCCAGAAACGGTTGCTCATACCTTGGAAGGGTTGGATGCCGTGCTTGTTGCTCCCGGCTTTGGCGAGCGTGGATTGGAAGGCAAGATTGCAGCTATTAAATATGTAAGAGAAAATAAAATCCCATTTCTGGGGATTTGTTTGGGAATGCAATGTGCTGTTGTCGAGTTTTCGCGCAATGTTTTGGGATTGGAGGCGAGTTCAACCGAGCTCAATCCTAAAACCAAACATCCGGTTATCGATATGATGGAAGAACAGAAAAAAATTACTTCCAAAGGCGGCACCATGCGCTTAGGTGCCTACGCTTGCAAATTGAAGAAGGGATCCAAAGTTCATGCTATTTATGGTGAAAGCTTGATTCATGAGCGCCATCGCCATCGCTATGAATTTAATAATCAATATCTAGAACAAATTGAAGAAGCTGGCTTGAAAGCAGTGGGTGTAAATCCAGACTCAACTCTTGTTGAAGTGGTTGAATTGAAAGATCACCCGTGGTTTATTGGTGTTCAATACCATCCTGAACTCAGAAGTACAGTTGTAAATCCTCATCCTCTCTTTGTGAAATTTGTGGAGGCTGCTTTAACTCATAAAAAATCAAATCCTTAGGAGATGATTTCTTTAAAATTGTATTCAAAAAATATTTTTACCCGATAACATATCATGGATAGGAACTCCGCCATTGGCATAACTTTAATTGCCGTATTATTATTAGTTTACTTTTACTTCTTTGCTTCGAAGCCTGTTCCGCCAGAAGCTACTAGGCAGACAACTTCTATCGCACCGGCAAGCAGAGATTCTGCTCGGGCAACACTTGCTGCGAAACCAGCAATGGATAGTGCTACTGCCAAGCAGTATGGAAATTTAGCCTCTTATTTAACAGGCGAAGAAACTTCAACCACTGTTGATTCAAAAGATTTATTAGTATCATTTTCCAATCACGGAACGATACAAAAAGTCGAATTAAAAAACTTTAAGACCTACAAAAAAGAGCCTCTGTTATTAGTAACTCCAGAGACAAATTCATTTGCTTTGGTTGGTCAGTACGAAGGCAAAGAGGTTAATATCTATTCGTTATTTTACAAAGCGTCTACGTCAAAAATTGGAGATACAACTGTTGTTAGTTTTCAAGCCACGTTGGGTGATGGCGGCTATTTAAAACACATTTACTCTATTCCAGCTTCTGGATTTCAAATCGGTTACAGAATTGAATCAAAAGGATTGAACGCTTCACTCACTGGCGAATCCATGACTTTCGCTTGGCACGATAATATTCCGTTAGTTGAAAAAGATATTAAGGACTCGCGCGCCAAAACAACTATCAACTATTATTTGGCGAAAGAAAAATTCGATGGCTTGAGCGAAGGGGCTATGGAATTAAAAAGTGAAGCTTTTGCAGAACCGTTGAAATGGATCGCCATCCGTCAAAAATTCTTTATCAATTCCATCATTGCTAAAAATACGTTTAGCGGTGGCGAGATAAGCACACAAGGCAACGAGCGCGATTCATCCATAGTGAAAGAAGCCAACGTAAAACTGTTTATTCCTAAAGCAGATGTGTTGGCCGGAAAAGCGCAATTCAGCTATTACTTTGGGCCGAACGATTATAGAATCACACCTGATGTAACAAAAGATTTCTCACTCAATTTATCACTTGGTTGGCCTCCAATGTTGTGGATCAACAAGTGGGTTATCATTCCTATTTTCCATTTCCTTGAAAGCTTTATAGGTAATTATGGATTGATAATTTTCCTGTTGGTGGTGTTTGTGAAACTAATTTTGGCACCGCTCTCTTACACTTCTTATTTAGGCATGGCGAAGATGAAATTGCTCAAGCCTGAGATTGACATCCTTAAAGAAAAGAATGGTGATAATGCTACACAGCAACAGCAGGATACCATGAAGCTGTATCAACAAGCGGGGGTCAATCCGTTTAGCGGCTGCATACCCGTATTGCTACAAATGCCCATTCTGTTTGCCATGTTTTCGCTCTTTCCTGTTAGCATTGAGCTAAGGCAAAAATCATTTCTGTGGGCTGATGACCTTTCCACTTACGATTCGATAGTGAACCTACCATTTACGATACCGTTTTATGGAGACCATGTGAGTTTGTTCGTGATATTAATGACTATCTCCACGCTAATTTATACATGGCAGAATAATCAAATGACAACTGTGGAAGGCCCAATGAAAACCATGGGTTACATTATGCCAATCGTTTTCCTGTTCATATTCAACACGTTTTCAGCGGGCTTGAGTTTCTATTATTTCGTTTCAAACCTTATTACGTTTGGGCAGCAGGCCATTATCAAACGTTTTGTTGATGAAGATAAAATCAAAGCCATATTAGAAGAAAACAAAAAGAAATCGGCCACAGGCACGCCCACGAAATCCAAATTTATGAACAAGCTTTCGGAGGCCATGAAGGCGAGCGAAGAGGCCAGAAAGGCAAGTGAAGGGAAGAAGAAAAAATGATTTTGATTCGGTGATTCGTTAATTTGATGATTCGTTTATTTGAAAATTTAATAATTAGAGGGTTGAGCATTGCTATAGACTAAGGACTGACGACTATGGACTAATGCGTAATTCGTAATTGTAGTCGGTAATTGATTAATTTTGTTGAAATGGGTAAAATAATCGCGATAGCAAATCAAAAAGGAGGCGTGGGTAAAACCACTTCGGCCATTAATCTGGCAGCCAGTTTGGCCGTGCTTGAATTTAAAACACTTTTGGTGGATGCTGATCCGCAAGCCAACTCCACTTCTGGCTTAGGATTAAATCCAAAGGAAATAAAAACTGGAATTTACGAGTGCATGGTCGAAGGGGCTGACCCTCAGTTGGCGATTATTAAAAACGATTTAAAATTTTTGGATATACTTCCCTCGCACATTGATTTGGTGGGTGCCGAAGTTGAAATGGTAAGCATTGAGCGCAGAGAAGAGAAGATGAAAGATGCGCTTTACAAAATAAAAGACAACTACGATTTTATTATCATCGATTGTTCGCCTTCGTTGGGTTTGATAACAATTAACTCATTAACTGCTGCCGACTCAGTTATTATTCCTGTGCAATGCGAATACTTTGCGTTGGAAGGATTGGGCAAATTGTTGAACACCATTAAAATCATTCAAACACGCTTGAACCAAAAGCTGGAGATAGAAGGTATTTTGTTGACACTGTATGATTCGCGCACCTCGTTGGGCAATCAAGTTGTGGAAGAGGTAAGAACGCATTTTAAAAATATCGCTTTTAAAACTATTATTCCACGCAACGTAAAGTTGAGTGAATCTCCTAGCTTCGGGTTGCCAGCCATAGTTCATGATGCAGAAAGCAAGGGTGCGATTAGCTACCTTAATTTGGCTCACGAAATTTTAGACAAAAATCACTTATCCAGATGAGCAAAAAGAAAGCATTAGGTCGCGGGTTAAGTGCTTTGCTTAGCGATACACCCGATACTGATAATTTTGACGAAACACCGATAGTTGCAGCTGTGCCTGAGCCTTCGGGCAAAATGAATGAGATTTCGTTATCTGAAATAGAAACAAATCCTTTTCAGCCGCGCCAGTATTTTGATGAAGTTGCTCTTTTAGAATTATCCGAATCTATAAAAGTGCATGGCATTATTCAGCCTGTTACAGTAAGGAAACTTGCCACCAATCAATATCAACTTATTTCGGGTGAACGTAGATTTCAAGCATCGAAGTTAGCCGGCCTAACAAGCATACCTGCTTATGTGCGCTTAGCGGATGATCAGCAAATGCTAGAGATGGCGCTGATCGAAAATATTCAACGAGAAAATCTTAATCCAATTGAAATTGCATTAAGCTACCAGAGACTCATTTTTGAATGCAATCTTAAACAAGAAGAATTAGGTGATCGAGTTGGTAAAAATAGATCAACTGTTACCAACTATTTGCGCTTGCTCAAGTTGCCACCCGATATTCAAATTGCTTTGCGCGATAACAGATTATCAATGGGGCATGCTAGGGCGATTATCAACATTGAAAATCCTGAATCACAACTTTTTGCTTTTAAGAAAACCATTCAAGAGGATTTATCTGTACGCAAAGTAGAAGAGCTAGCAAGGCAGTTGGCAACAGGAACATCTACAGTTGAAGCCGCTACAAAGCCCGAATCACCAAGCGATTCCAGAGAAATCATGCAATTGCAATCAAAGCTTTCATCTCACTTCGGTACCAAGGTAAACATCAAAAGTGATGGGCAGAAAGGTGAAATTAAAATTCCTTTCTTATCAGTAACTGATCTCAACCGTATATTAGATATCTTAAAGTTCTGATTGCAGGAGATGAAAAGTTTGAAATTCTTTTTTCTCGTAGTCTTTTTATTTTCGCTCCATGCGGCCTTTGGTCAAGATAGTGACTCTCTTAGATCCACACCTGATACCGTTAATACTTCCAAGGCCATCAGTAAAGTTGATTACATAGCCAAACGATTTAACCCTAGGAAGGCATTGTTATACTCTGCGGTTTTACCAGGAGCAGGGCAGGTTTATAACAAAAAATATTGGAAAGTGCCGCTGGTGTATGGCGGGCTTATAAGTCTAGGTGTGGTAGTTGATTTCTATAATCAAAAATATGTAATTGTAAAAAATCAATTATTCTCAATTCTCAATTATCCAGATGCAACAGGAGTGGCTGTAGTTACAGCAGAAAACTTTCTTTCCACTTCACCTCAACAATTCCTTACTCAAAAATATACAAAGGCACAACTTGAAGATATCAGCAATGGCAACCGAAGACAGCGAGATTATATCCTTATTTTTGCAGGTTTTCTTTACATTCTTCAAATAGTAGATGCTCATGTGGACGCCCATTTGAAGGAGTTTAAGGTAAATCCTAATCTTAATATTTCTATCGAACCTAGAATGGAACAGAACTACTATGTTGGCAATACTTCGGGAATGGCAATTGTGTTTAAGTTTTGATTCTGTAATTAGTTAATTTGAAAATGATAGAATTTATAATTTTATTATCATTCGTAATTATTAATTCGTAATTGAATAATGAATATACTCTTAGTTGGATATGGAAAGATGGGCAAAGCAATTGAAAAAATTGCGGTAGGTAGAGGGCATACCATTGCTGGTACTATCGATACAGTTGAAGAGAGAGAAGCGTTAAGTAAAGCAATAAAAATTGATGTAGCCATAGAATTTTCTCAGCCTGAAGCAGCTATTGAAAATTTGAAATTTTGTTTTAATAGAGGCATACCTGTAGTATGTGGAACAACCGGATGGCTGAAGGAGAAAAATAAAATCATAGAGTATTGTCAACATAGAAACGGAGCGTTTTTTTATGCTTCCAATTTTAGTCTTGGTGTTAATTTGTTTTTTAAGATGAACGAATACTTGGCAAAGCTTATGAATGGCCGTCAAGAATATTCGCTTACTATTGACGAAACACATCACACACAAAAAAAAGATGCGCCTAGCGGCACAGCCATTACATTGGCGGAGGGTATTATTGCCGCTAATCCACAATTCAAACAATGGGCTTACCCAGAAAAACCTTCTGCTGATGTCATCGTTATAAACTCATTTCGAGAAGATCCCGCACCGGGAACGCATGTGGTAAGATATGGATCCGATGTCGATGATATTGAAATCAAACACACGGCTCACTCGCGCGAAGGTTTTGCTCAGGGTGCAGTGTTGGTGGCAGAGTGGATTCGAGGAAAAAAGGGAGTGCTTACAATGGATGACTTTTTAGAATTTTAATTGGAGACTGTAAACTATTGCAAAAACCAACTCTGATTAAAATTGACTTTATTTGCGAACTTTTATTTAAGAACTGAACTACTATTATGAATTGGAAATTTTGGGAGAAAAAAAAGGAGTCGAAAAGCACAAAACCAAAATCGTTTCTTCGCGAATGGGCTGATGCCATTGTGTTTGCAGTAGTTGCAGCTACCCTGATTCGTTGGCTTATTATGGAAGCCTATACTATTCCAACACCTTCTATGGAGAATTCTCTTTTGGTGGGAGACTTCCTGTTTGTGAGCAAATTTCATTATGGCACACGCACACCCAAAACAGTTCTTCAGTTACCACTAACCCATCAAAAGATTTGGTTCACTAATGTTCCTTCCTATTTAACTTGGATTCAATTGCCAACGTTTCGCTTGCCTGGCATCAGTTCAGTTCATAGAGAAGATGTAGTGGTATTCAATGTGCCGCCCAAATTTCTAAACGATAATATTGATTACCCGCTCGACTTAAAGACCAACTATATCAAACGTTGTGTCGGTATTCCTGGTGATGTTTTAAAAGTGGTGAATGCTCAATTGATCGTTAATGATCAACCAATCAAAAATAGAGAAGGCATGCAGTTCAGTTACATAGTTATTTCAAAAGATGAAATCAACGAACGCAACTTAGCATCGCTTGAACTTGACCCTGAAGATTATTCTTATCGCGGCCGCACGCAGGAGAATCAAGCCTATTACCAAATGTTTCTTACACCTGAACGGTTAGAGAAAGTAAAGGCACTTCCTTATGTTGTTAATGTTTCAATAGATCCATATCAAAATCAACCACACGATTTGATATTCCCTATTTCAAAAATACAATCGTGGACGGCTGATAACTATGGGCCTATAACCATTCCATCGAAGGGATTAACAATTACAGTAAATGATTCTACATTGAGTTTCTATGGCGAAACAATTAAAAATTATGAGCACAATGATGATGTGAAAATTGAAAACAATAAGCTCATTATCGATAATAAAGAAGTAAGTCAATACACTTTCAAACAAGATTATTATTTTATGATGGGCGACAATCGCCACAATTCACTTGATTCACGCTTCTGGGGTTTTGTACCAGAAGATCACATTGTAGGCAAAGCATTCTTCATCTGGCTTTCGCTGAATAAATATGGAGACCTGACTCATAAAATCAGATGGAACAGGTTCTTTAAGTTGATCGATTAGGTTCAAAAAACCAGTCAGGAGAGTCCGAGAATTCTGAAAAGCGAATGATCATTGCTTTCAGAATTTTCGGATTTTTTAGCTTTACAGCCTTCGCTATATTAAGTAAATAAAAAGTTTACGAATATCTGTTTCATGCCAATCTGCTTTTGCGGATATTTGATTGTTACCTCAATCAACATGATGCAAAAACTATTCACCCAAAAATTTACCTTTTCAGGTTTTTATATTTCCATTTTACTTTACCTCTTGGTAGGTTGTAAAGATAAAAATGGAAGGGCTGTTACTTACATTGATCCTGCCTTTGGTGAATATATCACTTCTTATACGGCTGGTGTAGTAAGTTCCTCTTCTTCTCTTCGCATTGTTTTTGCAAAAGCAGCATTGGACTCAAGCGCTGCGGTTGGGGAGACCTCTAAATCTTACTTTGAGTTCAGCCCATCACTAAAAGGCAAAACTACTTGGTTAGATAATCATACACTTGAGTTTAAACCTGAAGCCCGCATGACTGCAGGCCAAGTGTATGAAGTTTCATTTCAATTATCTAAACTATTTGAAGTGAAGAAAGAATTGGCTGAGTTCAACTATTCATTCCAAGTGATTCCACAAAATTTCGAATTAACTATCGATAATGTTAAGCCATATATAAAAACAGAATTGAAGCGACAGAAAATAGAAGGTACTCTTACTACTGCTGATTATGCTGAAGATGGAGCAGTTGAAAAAATGCTGAGTGCGCAACAAGAAGGTAGCACTCTTAAAACCACTTGGCAACATGGTGGTGAAGGCAAGCAACATACATTCACTATTGAAGAAGTTTCGCGCAAAGAGGTGGCATCTGAAGTTAGTGTTTCTGCATCTGGTAAAAGCATAGGGGTGAATAAATCTCTCGATCAAAAAGTAGAGGTGCCTTCGTTAGATGATTTTAAACTAATGAGTGCGCGTGTTATCCAAAATCCTAATCAATATGTAGCCTTGCAATTTTCTGATCCCATCAAGGAAAGCCAACAGCTCGATGGGTTGATTTCGATTGGAGATGAGCGTGCCCTCGATTTAGACTTTGATATCCATGATAATGAAATTTGGATTTATCCGCCTGCGAGGCAAATAGGAACAAAAACTATTTATATAGAAGCGGGTATTCGCAACATCATCGATTATCGAATGAAAAAGCCAACTACTGCTGAAATTGTGTTTGAGCAGTTAAAGCCAGAAGTAAGATTTGTTGGTAAGGGAAGCATTCTGCCAAGTACTGATGGACTTACTTTACCTTTCGAGGCCGTTAATTTAAAAGCGGTCGATATTAGTATTAACAAAGTATTTGAAAATAATATCCTTCAGTTTTTACAAGTAAATAATTTGAGTGGCAACTCAGAAATGTTTCGAGTAGGAAGAAATGTATTGAAGAAAACAATTCAACTTGATAACACAGGTATTACAGATTTGGGTAAGTGGAATCGCTATACACTTGATCTTGCAAAACTAATTAATACGGAGCCAGGTGCTATTTACCAAGTATCAATGAAATTTAAAAAAGCCTACTCTGCGTACACCTGCGAAGGTCAAACAGAATCGGAATTAACCATCGATCAAGGCGAAGAGCTAGAGGAGAATTCTGGATACCGCGAATATTACAATGACGAGGGATATGATTATTATGATGGAAATTATAATTGGGAGCAACGTGATAATGCGTGTGACGACTCTTATTTTTCGTCTTCGCGTAACATTAAAAAAAATATTTTAGCTTCAGATCTCGGGCTCATCGTTAAGAAAGGTGACGAAGGCACAACCACCATCATAGCTACCGATTTAAAGACGGCTAAGCCATTGTCAGGTGTGTCGATTGAATTGTATGATTTTCAACAACAGTTGATGAATACTACCACTACTAATGCAGATGGTTTAGCCACATTCAAATCTAAAACTTTCCCCTTTGCAGTGATTGCCAAACAGGGTTCTCAACGGGGTTATATGCGCTTGATTGATGGCGAGACACTTTCACTCAGCGGTTTTGATGTTTCAGGAGAGAGCATTAGTAAAGGATTGAAGGGATTTTTATATGGCGAACGTGGTGTGTGGAGGCCAGGCGATTCACTGTATCTTAGTTTTATTTTGGAGGATAAGAACAAGACTCTTCCATCCTCGCATCCAATCGTTTTTGAATTACAAAATCCGCAGGGCGTGGTAACCAGTCGGTTAGTAAAATCATCTTCTCAAAACGGGTTCTATCGATTTGCTACCGCTACTGCGCCTGATGCGCCAACGGGCAATTGGATGGCGAACATTAAAGTAGGAGGTACTGATTTTAGCCAACAAATAAAAATTGAAACTATTAAACCCAATCGATTAAAAATTAATCTTGATTTTGGACAAGAACGAATTACAAGTAACAATATAAAGGGCAACCTCTCAGTGAATTGGTTACATGGTGCACCCGGAAGAAATTTGAAATCGGAATTTGAAATAACATTGTTGAAAGGGCAAACGGCTTTTACGAAGTACGAAGATTTTGTTTTTGAAGAACCCAACTCACGTTACACTCCTGAAACCAAGCCTTTGTTTCAAGGCTTTGTAGATGCGGAAGGAAAAGCTGAGATCAACGCAACTCTCGAGAAGGCAGACTATCCAGGTTTTATGACAGCCGTGGTTAAAGGAAAAGTGTTTGAAGAAAGCGGCAACTTTAGCATTGATCGCTTTAGTCTTCCCTATTATCCGTATTCATCTTATGTAGGTTTGCGCGTGCCGCCTGGAGAAAAATACAGCGGCATGTTATACACCGATGAAGATCAAAAAGTAGATGTTGCATTTTTGGATATTGATGGAAAGCCTGTGAATAGGAGTGGTGTTGAGGTTTACTTGTATAAGTTGAATCGCTATTGGTGGTGGGATAACACGTATGACAATATTGCCAACTACATTGAAAGCAACAGTCAGAGTTTAGTTAAAAGCGGTGCTGTTAATACAACTAACGGAACCGCAAGCTGGACATTTAAAGTAGCTGAAGTAGATTGGGGAACCTATTATATAAAAGTCTGTGACCCTGTTTCTGGCCATTGTACAGGAAAATCAGTTTACATCGATCAACCTGGCTATTATGGAAGAAATAGTCGAGAGGAAAAGGGAGGTGCTACTCGCCTCACCTTTGCATCGGATAAACAAAATTATAATGTAGGTGAAAAGATCAATTTAACTATACCAGGAAGTGACGAAGGCAGGGCATTGATATCTATTGAGAATGGAAGTAAGATTATTTCTACGCAATGGGTGGAAACCAAAAAGGGTGACAATAAAATTGCTATTGAGGCAACACCAGAAATGACACCCAACGTATTCGTGAATGTTACCTTGATACAACCACATGCTCAAACCATAAATGATTTACCAATTCGTTTATATGGAATTATTCCGTTAGGGATTGAAAATCCTGAAACACATTTAGATCCCATTATTCAAATGCCTAGTGAGCTTGAGCCAGGGCAAGAAGTGCATATTAAAGTATCCGAGAAATCGAATCGTAAAATGACTTTCACACTGGCAATGGTGGATGAAGGTCTACTTGACATCACGAAGTTTAAAACCCCTGAACCATGGAAGCGTTTTTATTCGCGTGAAGCGTTAGGTGTAAAAACATGGGATTTGTATGACGATGTGATGGGTGCTTTCGGATCGCGTATAGAAAGATTATTGGCCATAGGTGGTGATGGCGAATTGAAAGGCAAGGATGATGACCCTCGGGCCAATCGTTTTAAACCTGTAGTGAAATTTTTTGGTCCGATTACATTAAGTGGTGGTAGTGAAGAAATAAAATTCACGATGCCACAGTACATCGGTTCGGTAAAGGTGATGGTAGTGGCTGGCTATGAAGGAGCTTACGGCCAGGCAGAAAAAACTGCCCCTGTTAGAAAGCCCTTGATGGTGCTGGCAACCTTGCCCCGCGTGCTGGGCCCCGAAGAGAAAGTAAAGCTACCGATAACACTCTTTACACAAGACAAGAAAATCAAGAATGTTAAAATTGAAGTGAAGATAAGCGGACCATTAACTTTAGTGGGAGAAGCAAGCAAGAGTTTAATTATTCCCCCTTCCGGTGATTTAACAGTGGATTTTGATCTGGCTGTAAAATCAGAAACGGGTATTGCCAAAGTAACAGTAAGGGCAAGTAGTGGATCATACCAATCAACGGATGAAATTGAAATAGAAGTGCGCAATCCAAATGTGGCTGTTTCTCAATCTACTGATATGTATTTAGAGGCTGGCAAAACGTGGAATGCATCTGTTGTGCCGATTGGTATTGCGGGCACCAATTCAAGTGTGTTAGAAGTATCCAGCATTCCTTCCATCAATTTAGGTACTCGCTTGCGGTATTTAATTGATTATCCACATGGATGTATTGAACAAACAACATCGGCAGCATTCCCTCAATTATACCTTAATGTTGTAAAGGAATTAACGGAGCAAGAGAAGGCAGCTACCAAGTCGAATGTAACAAAGGCTATTGAGCGACTGAAAATGTTCCATGCTCGTGATGGAGGCTTTGGGTATTGGCCTGGAGATGAAACTTCCGATGAGTGGGGGACTACCTATGCAGGACACTTCTTGATAGAGGCAGCAGATAAAGGCTACTTCGTACCCGATGATATGTTGAAGCGTTGGAAAAAATTTCAAAAGAGTAAGGCTGCAGAGTGGCGTCACATCAGCAATAAGAATTATTACTATGATTATGAATTGATGCAAAGCTATCGCTTGTACACGTTAGCGCTGGCAGGTGTACCCGAGTTGGGTGCTATGAACCGTTTGCGCGAACAGGACATGCTATCTGCGCAAGCTAAATGGATGTTAGCTGCAGCCTATGTAAAGGCAGGGCAACCAGAGGCAGCAAAGAGTTTGGTGGGTTCATTAACTACAGCCGTAAAGCCCTATCAAGAAATGGGCTATACGTATGGAAGCGAAGTACGCGATCAAGCCATCATACTTGAAACACTGGTACTCTTAAACGAAAAGACAAAAGCCTTTGAGTTGGTAAAAACACTTTCTGCGAAATTGAGCAATCAGTATTGGATGAGTACACAGACGATTGCCTACACATTAAAATCAATAGGACAATTTGTAGCAAGCGAGAAAAGAGGAGATATGAAATACAGCTACACTTACAACAGCAACGCGGTGAGCATGGTTTCTCAGTTGCCTCTCTCGCAAATTGCCCTTGAGATGAAAGGTACTCAAAAGTTGCCGATTAAAATTACCAACGAAAGTGGTGGTGGGTTGTTTGTACGCGTAATCAACACGGGTATCCCCGCGCAAGGTCAAGAAACAGCAAACGAGAGTAACCTGGCACTTTCTATTGCTTACACTACTATGAAAGGTGAACCACTTGATGTTGCCAGTCTGCCACAAGGCACCGAGTTTATGGCAAGTGTTACTGTTAATAATTCAGGCCTGCGTGGCGATTATCAAAACATGGCATTAGCTCAAGTGTTCCCCTCCGGTTGGGAAATAAATAATTTGCGCCTCACTAATGATGAAGGCTTGCAGAAAACAGATCGGGGAGATTACCAAGACATACGCGATGATCGGGTGTACACTTACTTCGGGTTGAGAAGTGGCGTGCAACGTACCTTCAGGGTGATGCTTACCGCCAGTTATGCAGGCACGTTTTATTTACCTGGCATAAGCTGCGAAGCCATGTACGATCACAGTATCACATCCAAACAAAAAGGACAAATGATTGAAGTGGTGAAAAGAGTGGTGGTGGTGAATTGATGATTAAACATTATCAAACAGAAGATGAAGTATTTTATAGTCTCAGTAATCTTGTTAGCGGCATGTAACAAACAAGTAGATAAAAAGCCTATACCAGAGGCCAAGTCAAAAACACCATATTTTGAAACTGATCACAATTGCGAATTTCCTGGAGGTTGGCCAAACCTTGATGCATACATTAAACAAAACTGGAAGTGGATCGAGCCAAAAGACACAATTGATGGAAATGTGTTTGTTAAATTTAAAATTGAAAAAAATGGAGCTATCGCTAATGTAGAGATTTTTAAAGGAGGATTTTGCAAGAGTTGTGATCAAGAAGCTATTCGATTAGTAAGGGCAATGCCTAAGTGGAAGCCAACAATAAAAAATGGAAAAATGATGGATGACGAATTTATTCTTCGGATATATTTTCAAAGCTCAACAATTAGATAATCTGATTAATATGCAAACTAATCTTTAACATGCTTTCCTTGTTTAAAAAGCACGCAAAGCTTCTTATTCTTTTTTCTATTTTACTTATAGTTTTCTACTTCTCTCTCCCCCGCCAATTATTTTCCGACCCCTATTCTATTGTGCTTGAAGATAGGCATGGGCAGTTGTTAAGCGCAGCCATTGCAGAAGATGGCCAGTGGCGTTTTCCTGAGCAGCATAGTATTCCGGAAAAATTTAAAGAGGCCATTATTTTATATGAGGACAAGCGTTATCATCATCACCTTGGTGTCGATTTTATTTCGTTGGCTCGTGCTTTAAAACAGAATATAACTGCAGGTAAAACCGTGAGTGGTGGCAGCACGCTATCCATGCAAGTCATTCGCTTGGCGCGGAAAAATAAGTCGCGAACAGTAATAGAGAAATTAATTGAACTTGCATTGGCCACAAGGCTTGAGTTTAAGTATTCCAAAAAGGAAATTCTTTCTCTTTATGCATCTCATGCACCTTTCGGTGGAAATGTGGTAGGTCTTGAAGCTGCTTGTTGGCGTTATTTTGGGCGCGAACCAAATGAACTAAGCTGGGCAGAAGCAGCCTTGCTGGCGGTGTTGCCCAACAACCCTTCGTTGATACACCTTGGCAAGAATAGAGAGAAATTAACGCTCAAGCGGAATAGACTACTCGTCAAGTTAAATGCAAGTGGGTTACTAGATCAACTTTCGTTGGATCTGGCGAAAGCCGAACCTATCCCTGAGAATCCAGTAACGTTGCCACGAGGTGCGCCTCATTTACTGGATAGGCTGGCAAAGCAATATCCCGCCAAGGATAAAATAAAGACTACTATTGATGGCACATTGCAACAACAAGTAAAGCAGATTCTTAATAGCCATCACCAACGGTTAAAGGGTAATCAAATATTTAATGCTGCCGCAATGGTGATGGAGGTAAAAACGGGAAAGGTGTTGGCATACCTTGGCAATGTCGAGGCGGGTGCTGATCACGAGCAAAACGTTGATATCATTACTTCTCCTCGGAGTACGGGAAGTATCTTAAAACCATTTTTATATGCTGCCATGCTAGATGAGGGAAAGATGCTTCCCCGCACGCTGCAACCTGATATTCCTGTCGTGATTAATGGCTTTGCTCCTCAAAATTTTTCTAAAGATCATGATGGAGCCGTGTCTGCAGATAAGGCATTGATTCGCTCGCTCAACATACCAGCCGTGTTTGAACTACGCGACTATCGTTATGAAAAATTCTATGAGCTTCTGAAAAATATTGGATTTACTACTTTAAAGAAACCAGCCGATCATTATGGGCTTTCACTGATACTGGGAGGGGCGGAAGGCACACTGTGGGACATTACGGGAGCCTATGCCTCTATGGGTCGAACGTTGAATAATTTCTTTGAACATCCGAGCATAAACAAATATCAGCGAACTGATTTTCATCCCCCTTATTTTGTTCAAGCAGATTCAACAAAGTTTTTAGATAGCAATAACAATACGCTGGAAGAAGCATCGCACCTGAGTGCAGCCGCTGCGTATCTAACTTTCACGGCACTGCAAGAAGTATATAGGCCAGGCGAGCAAACGGGTTGGCGTTATTTTAACAATGCCAAGCGCATAGCTTGGAAAACAGGAACTAGCCATGGCTTTCGTGATGGTTGGGCAATTGGACTCAATGCCGATTATGTTGTAGGTGTGTGGGTAGGCAATGCCGATGGGGAAGGTCGACCAGGCCTTACCGGAACAGATGCAGCAGCCCCGATCATGTTCGATGTTTTCTCGCTACTGCCTGGCAATGCATGGTTTAGCGAACCAAAGACGGAAATGGTTGAGATACCAGTATGTACCAAAAGTGGGTACAGGGTCTCAACCTTTTGTGAAGCTGTCGATACGGTATGGGTAGTTAAATCAGGATTACAAAGCGCTGCCTGTCCGTTCCATAAAAAAATACAACTATCGAAAGATAAAAAATACCAACTTCATTCTGGTTGCGAATCTCTGACTAATATAACCGATGCCAACTGGTTTGTGCTTCCACCTGTGCAAGAATATTATTATCGGATAAAAAATAGCAGCTATCAACCACTTCCTGCTTTTCGCAAAGACTGTGCTGATCCCAGAACTATTGCCGCTATGGAGATTATATACCCGAAATCAAACTCTAAAATATTCGTGCCGCGAGAACTAGATGGTTCTTTGGGCAATACTGTTTTTGAAGCCACTCATCGTTCAGCCAAGGTTACTATTTTCTGGCATTTAGATGGAGTTTATCAACAAGCTACTAAAGGGTTGCATAAAATTGCCGTTCACCCTACCATCGGTAAACATAAACTCACTGTCGTGGATGAAAACGGAGAAGTGGTGGCGCAAGAGTTTGAGGTGCTATGATTGGTTGAGAAAGTATTGCGTATAATTATTCCTTCTTAACTATTGTTTTTCTTTCGCTTTCTCAATCACTTCTATAGTAACTTCCTTCACTTTCTTTATCTGCTCCATCTGATTTTCAAGATATTCCCTTGCTTTCTCCTGATCGACTGAATCGGGAATGGGGTTGAAGTTGTGCATCCAGTCCATCATAGAGTTGCTCGTTGAATCTAAAGAGGCAATCATTTTTTCGAGTTCGGCTTTTTTATCTTCGGCCAAATCTTTCCCGTTTTCAAGTTGACTTTGTAAGTCTTTCTTTAGTTTATAGAGGTCTTCCATTTTAGGCATCACTTCATCGTGAATGCTCATTACTTCATCATACAATGCTTGGTTCGGACTATCATTTGATGAATCGTCATGACCTTCGTGCTTTTGCTCTTTGCTATGATTGCAAGAGAACATGAGAGCCAGAATAAAAATCCCAAAGTAAGTTTTCATAAAATTGAATGTTTAAAAGTAAAGGTATTGGTTTTGATGGAATAGGTCAAAACTGCTTTTTAAGTTTGAATCATTGACTTTGACAATCAGAGATGAGAGCAATGCTTAAACTGCAATCTATGAGGAGAGATCAAGATGTTAGATGCTTATAAGTACCGTTTTATATGAAAGTTCAACTAACACTAGTTAGCGATTTAATTAAATTTCTTTAAAACTTTTGCGGATTAGTTGCGCATCAAAATATTTTCTTCTTTCTTGTGGCCTTTATTAAAAGACATGAGCAGCAGCCGTTTTTATTTTTATTATTTTTTTGGGTCTTCATCGGGACTTGAGAGAGCGGTTTGTTGAAAAAATAAAAAACAAAAAACTCAAAAAGTCCCGATCTAAGTCGGGACTTTTTGTTTGTTAGCACTTGAACGAAACATGGCAAAGAAAAAGAAATTACGAATAGCAATACAAGGCATAGCAGCTAGCTTTCATGAGGTGGCGGCACTCACTTACTTTGGCGAATCATTGGAAACAGTTGAGTGCTTAACCTTCCATAAACTATGTGAAACGTTGGCACACGATGAAGCCGACTTTGCAGTGATGGCCATCGAGAATTCTATTGCGGGCAGTATTCTACCCAATTATTTCCTTTTGCAGGAATATCACTTTAGCATTGTGGGCGAAGTGTATCTGCCTATTCACATGAATCTGCTCGCATTACCAGGAGTTAAGTTGGGGGACATCAAAACCATTGAATCTCACCCTATGGCTATACGCCAATGTGCTGATTTCTTAAATAGATTAAGCGGAGTCGAAATCCGCGAAAGCGATGATACTGCTTATTCAGCCAAACGAGTTCAAGAATTAAAACTTAGGAATACCGCGGCCATTGCAAGCGAATACGCTGCTAAGAAATTTGGCCTTCAAATTTTAGAAAAGCGTATTGAAACTAATAAGAAGAACTTTACTCGTTTTTTGATTCTCTCGAAGAAAGAGAATAAGGAAATTGTTACTAACAAAGCATCTCTTTCATTTGAAGTAGCCAATGAAGTGGGCAGTCTTGCGGATACGTTGACAACGTTAAAAAATAATAGCATCAACCTGTCTAAGATTCAATCTATACCCATAATAGGTAAGCCTAGTCAGTACAGCATTCACATTGATGTGGAGTGGAAACGTAGGAAAGATTATGATAATGCCATTCGATTGGTGTTAAGACAGGTGAGGAATTTGAACGTGTTAGGTGAGTATAAAAAAGCGAAAATAGAGTACAAGTAGATCATGATTACAACGGCAAAAAGAATTGAATCGGTTGAAGAATATTACTTCTCAAAGAAGCTAACAGAAGTGCGTGGACTGGATACACCTGATTATCGCGTTATCAATTTAGGAATTGGTAGTCCTGATCTGGCACCATCAACAAGTACAATCGATGCGTTAATTTCAACAGCACAAAACCCTGCTAATCATGGCTACCAAAGCTACAAAGGCATACCCGCATTGAGAAAGGCAATAGCCGATTTCTATACAAAAACCTATGGGGTTTCACTTGATGTTGAAAATAGCATTCTTCCGTTGATGGGTTCTAAGGAAGGCATCATGCACATTGCGATAGCCTTTGTAAATGAAGGAGATGAAGTATTGATTCCTGATCCAGGTTATCCAACGTATTCATCTGTTGCGAAATTGGTAGGAGCCACCATCCGAACGTACGCAATGAAAGAAGACCTTGATTGGGGTGTTGATATAGAAGCATTGAAGAGAACTGATCTCACGAAAGTGAAAATAATGTGGGTTAATTTCCCGCACATGCCAACTGGTCGTATTGCTTCGAGAGCTGAATTAACGGAGTTGGTTCAATTGGCAAAGCAAAATCAATTTTTGATTGTAAACGATAATCCATATAGTTTGATATTGAATGATTCACCAATGAGCATTTTGTCAATTGAAGGTGCTGATGAAGTGGCTCTTGAGTTGAATTCGTTGAGTAAATCTCACAACATGGCCGGATGGAGAATTGGATGGGTAGCCGGTAAGAAAGAATTTATAGATGCTGTGCTGAAAGTAAAAAGCAACATGGATTCAGGCATGTTCTTGGGGCTGCAACAAGCAGCAGTGCAAGCGTTACAAAATGGAGATGATTGGTTCAGCGCATTGAACAAAACATATCGTGAAAGAAGAGAAGCGGCTCAATTAATTTTAGATCAATTGGGATGCACGTATTCTAAGAAACAGTCTGGATTGTTTGTTTGGGCTAAAGCACCTTCAACAATTATAGATGTTGAAAAGTGGATTGATGAAATTCTGTATGGAACAAAAGTATTCATCACGCCTGGTTTTATTTTTGGTGAAGCAGGAAGAAGATACATTCGCATTTCTTTATGTTGCCCGGTTGAAAAGCTAAATGAAGCATTGGAAAGAATTAGAGCATTTCAAATTTCAGATTTGAAATTTAGGACTACTACACTAACAACCAATAACTAACAACGAGCAACTATGAAGATCACAGTTATCGGTTTGGGTTTAATAGGCGGCTCGATGGCAATTGACTTGCGAAATGCTGGCATTGCAACTTCAATTACGGGTATTGATATAAATTCTAATCATGCGAGCAAAGCGTTAGAAATTGGACTTATCGATTCAATTGAACCAGAGAATATTGCGTTCGCAACATCAGATGTTGTTATCACTGCAATTCCAGTAAGTGCGTTAGTCGGCTTGTTGCCCTCCATTCTTGATCTGGTAACTAAGAAAACATTAGTGATTGACGCTGGTTCAACGAAAACACAAATCTGTCGAGCCTTATTCAATCATCCAAAGCGTTCACAATTTGTAGCTGCACATCCGTTGGCAGGTACTGAGAACTCAGGCCCTGAAGCTGCTTTGGCTGGCTTGTTCAAAGGAAAGACCAACATCATCTGCGAAAGCGAAAAATCATCTGATGAATCGTTAAAGACAGCGCACCAATTATTTGATGCATTGGGTTTGAAAACAATCTATATGGAGGCCGAAGAGCATGATAAGCACGTGGCTTATGTGTCGCACTTATCTCACGTAAGTTCATTTCTATTAGGCCAAACTGTACTGGATATTGAAAAGGATGAGAAAAATATTTTTGACTTGGCTAGCTCTGGCTTCGCGTCTACAGTGCGTTTGGCTAAAAGTTCACCCGATATGTGGACTCCTATCTTCGAGCAAAACTCTGAATACCTTGGGCAAGCGTTAATGGAATACATTATGCACTTGCAGAAGTTTCATTACTTGTTGATGAAGAAGGATACGAAAGGGCTTCACAAAATCATGTCGCGCGCCAATGAAATAAGGCGAGTGCTAGACGGTATAGAATTAAAAAATTTAAAAAAGTAAACACAACAAACTATCAACCAATAAACATCAATTAACAATTAGAAATCATGAGTAAAAAAGTATTAGACCTACAACCAATGTCAAGTTGGATAACTGCCAATCGCCCCGTTATTATTAGCGGCCCTTGTAGTGCAGAAACAGAAGAACAGACAATTACCACGTGTAAACAAATTGCCGCCACGGGCAAAGTTCACGCCCTTCGTGCGGGTATATGGAAGCCGCGTACTAGGCCTGGCCAATATGAAGGTGCTGGCGATATCGGCTTGAAATGGTTGATACAAGCAGGGAAGGAAACGGGGTTACCTGTAACAACGGAGGTAGCTAATGCTGCACACGTTGAGGCTGCATTGAAAGCTGGAGTTAATATTTTATGGGTAGGCGCAAGAACAACAGTAAATCCGTTTTCAGTACAAGAAGTTGCGGATGCATTGAAAGGTGTTGATATCCCAGTAATGGTGAAAAATCCTGTGAACCCTGATCTTGAACTTTGGATTGGAGCGCTAGAGCGATTGAACAGAGCTGGTATTACTAAGCTGGCCGCCATCCACAGAGGTTTTTCTTCTTTTGAGAAAGGGCCTTTCAGAAATTTGCCAATGTGGGATATGGCGATTGAGTTAAAAACTCGTATTCCTGACCTTGATATTATTTGCGACCCAAGTCACATTGCTGGAAACCGTGAGTTGATTGCTATGATCTCTCAAAAAGCGTTAGATCTTGATATGGCTGGTTTGATGATTGAAAGTCATATTAACCCTGATGCCGCATGGAGTGATGCCAAGCAACAAGTTACTCCTTCTGCCTTATCTAAAATTATTGATGGATTGGTAGTAAGAACGGTAACATCTGATAATAAAATATTCAAAGATACCTTAGGTGTGTTGCGCGAACAGATCGATCAATTGGATGATGACATTATGACTAAGATGGCAGCACGCATGAAAATCTCTGAAAAGATTGGATCGTATAAAAAAGAAAATAACGTTACTATTCTTCAAGTAAATCGTTGGGAAGAAATTATACAAACTCGCGTGGCTATGGCCAAAGCAATGGGCATTGACGAAGGATTTATGAGAGACTTGCTTCGCTTAATGCATCATGAGTCGATACAAGTTCAGACAAAGATTATGAATAAAGTAGAGGCGAGAGTATAATGCAGGTGCTTCGATTGATTTTGATTTTAGTATTTCTAACCCATTCGATTATTACGATTGGCCAAGAGGTAAACAAGTCTTACCTCTTGGGTCAATTCAATCCTGAAACCGATTCGCGATTTATAAAACTTGGTGATGAACACACGGCTGGTTCGGCTCGTGGAAAGTTTTTAAGGAAGGAAGCTTATGATGCATTTCTTAAAATGGCGAATGCCGCCAAGAAAAGTGGAATCAGTCTCGTTATAATTTCAGCCACCCGAAACTTTGAAAGTCAGAAACAGATTTGGGAAAATAAGTGGACTGGGAAAACTTTGGTGGAGGGAAAAGATTTATCCACCGTTGCCAATGGCACTGAGCGAGCCAAGATAATTTTGAAGTATAGCTCAATGCCAGGCACTTCGCGCCATCATTGGGGCACAGACATGGATTTAAACAATCTTAATAACTCTTATTTTGAAAGTGGTGAAGGATTGAAGACGTATGAGTGGCTAAAAATGAATGCCCCAACGTATGGGTTTTGCCAACCCTATTCATCCAAAATATTAACTAATCGCACGGGCTATGAAGAAGAGAAATGGCATTGGTCGTTTATGCCACTTTCATCACAGTTTTTGGGTCTTTATTTAACTGAAATCAAGTATAAAAATATTCAAGAATTTGAGGGCAGCTCGGCTGCCGAGTCCATTCAAATTATTCCCCACTATGTGGCAGGCATATCCTGTAAGTAATAGTTTTGTAACTATTTGAAATGTAGATATTTGGATATATTCAACTAAATTCTTTACTTAACAACGTTTTTAGAGTGGAAAGGATGCTTAACATCCCTATTTTTTAATTTTTGTTTAACAACAAAACCCACAAAACGTGAAGAAATTTTTATCAATTGCCTTCGTGCTGGCCGCAAGCTCCAACGCTGTTGTATCAGCACAAAATAGCGAACCTTTTTACTACGTAGTGATAGGAGGGTTTGCCAAACTTGACAATGCAACTAGATACTTGGCAAAAGCCGAAAAAGACGAAACGCTGATTTCTAGTGTCTCAGAAAAATACGACCCCAAGTATGCATTAAATTCAGCAAGGAGTATCAATTACGTATATATTTTAAAAACTAATGATAAGAAGAAAGCCTTTGCATTAAACATCAAGCTTAAAGCAGAAACAGAATATAAAGACAGTTGGGTTTTTATAGGAGATCTTGATCAATCTGCGCCAAGCGAAGTAGAGGCCGTGACAAAAACACCTGAGCCTGTTCAATATGAGAAAAAGGAAACAGTTGTAAACACACCATCAGCTGAAACCCCAAAAACAGCAGAGATTGTTAAGGTCGATTCATCGTTATTGAAGAGTGAAGAACCAAAATCAAAAGAGAAAGTAGAGGCCTTACCAGGCAAACCGTTTATATTCAAATTGGCAGATAAAGCATCTGGCAAAGAGGTACTTGGTGCAGCGCATGTTTATGAAAGTGCTAAAGCCCGCGAATACCAGTCCTTCAAGGGGAATGAAATTGCCTACGTGCCAGAACCAAGTAACACAACCAACACCTATGTTGTGAAAATACAAGCACCTGGATATAAGCCAACCAATAAATCAATTCAATTTGGTGCGTTCGATTCTCTAAAGCTCGATCAAAAAGAAACGATTGTATCGTTTGAACTTACTAAAGTAAAAAGTGGAGACTATATAGATTTCAATGAGGTGGGTTTTATAAAAAACTCTCAATTAATGACTCCCGATTCGCAAAACGAACTAGATGGGCTAGTAGAATTAATGAAAGAAAATGCGGGCTACAAAATAAAGATACATGGGTTTTGCAATGGAGCAGGAACAAGGGAAATTATCAGTAGGGGTAGTAGTGATAAATTTTTTGAGTTAGATCCTGCCCAAAATAGAACTCACAATAGTTCAGCAAAAGAGCTTTCTAAGGAGCGAGCAGAAATAGTAAAGGCATACCTTGTGAATCAAGGAGTGGAGGAAAAAAGGTTAAGTATAAAAGCTGAAGGTGGCGACATTCCTTTGTATGGTGAGAAAAGTGCTTTGGCTTCAAAGAACGATAGAGTAGAGATTGAAGTGAAGAGTAATTAATTGCTATTGATCTGCCAGCTTACTTTTCTTATATCCATAAGTGAAATAGATAATCAACCCCAAGGTCATCCAACCAAAGAATACCATCCAACTTGCAGCGGGTATTTCAATCATAAGGTAAAGGCAAAATAGCATACCGAGGATTGGGATAACATTAAGGTTTTTTAAGAAAGTCATCACGACAATACCTGTGGCGACAATAAGAAAAATAAGGAAGAGAATTTCTTGGCGAGGTATGTTGCCTATATCGCTTATCGCTCCGTTAATCCTATCAGCATAGGCGTAAAGAAAAAGAATAAACAATGCGGATACTATCCATCTGCCATTGAAATAAGGTAATTGAAATTTCTTGCCTTGTACTTTCTCAGCTTTAGGTAAATTTAAAACTCCAGCACACACCAACACAAAGGCAAACAAAGTGCCGATACTTGTTAAGTCCGTTACGATACTTATATCAATAAATAGGGAAGGGATTGCTACGAGTAACCCAGTCATTACAGTTGCGAAAGATGGAGTTTGAAATTTTGGATGGATTTTGCTGAACTGTTTAGGCAACAGACCATCGCGGCTCATGCTCATCCAGATGCGTGGCTGGCCGATTTGAAAAACAATCAACACGCTAGTAGTAGCCACAACAGCACTGATAGAAACAATGAACCCTATCTTTTTCAAATTGATCTTCTCAAATACAAAAGCTAAAGGATCGGCAACGTTTTTAAATTCTGAATAGTTGATCATACCTGTGATAACCAAGGTAACAACAACATAAATGGCAGTGCAGATTAACAGCGAGTAAATCATGCTTCGTGGCAAGTCTCGTTGAGGGTCTTTGCTTTCTTCGGCCATTGTAGAGATGGCATCAAACCCAATGTAGGCAAAGAACACAGCCGATACACCTTGCATTACACCAATAAAATGATTGGGCATAAAGGGCACCCAGTTATCGGTATTGATATAGAAAACACCAATGCCAACAATGAAAGCCAATACTGTAAGTTTAATGATTACCATTACGTTGGTGCTTCGTTTACTTTCTTTTATGCCGATGTAAGCAAGTATGGTAATGAAGACTACAATCACAAAAGCCGGTACGTTAATAATAAATTTTAACCCTGCTATAATAGGTGCGGTTGACCATGCCAACTCTGCTACAGGCTTCCCATCCCGCAAGGCAGCTTCATATATTATCTTAGCTGTTTTAGGATCGGTAATCAGCCACGCAGGTAAATGAATATGGAAGCCTTCCAATAAATTTACAAAGTAACTGCTCCATGAAATGGACAGCACTACATTGCCAATTGCATACTCTAGTATCAATGCCCAACCGATAATCCAAGCGACTACCTCACCGATGGTAACGTACGAGTATGTATAGGCACTGCCCGCTACAGGCACACGTGATGCAAACTCAGCGTAGCATAGGGCTGTAAAGCCACAGGTAATAGCCGTGATCATAAATAAGAAAATAACGCCAGGTCCACCACTGTAGGCAGCTTGTCCCATTGTTGAAAATATACCAGCTCCGATCACCGCGGCAATGCCCATCGAGGTAAGATCGCGCACACCAAGCACTTTCTTTAATCCAGATGAGTGCCCTTCTGCCAGACTTGTTTCGGCATCTTTCAATATCTTGTCGAGTGATTTTTTCCTGAAAAGCGAGTTGGCCATTTTACATTCTAGTTAAAGGACTTCAAAATAGTAATTTAATTCGTTGATTTGATAATTCATTGATGAGTTGATTCGGTAATTCGTTGATGAATTAATTCTACCAATCTTTAAGTCCTACCATTGTGATCTAGGCTTCATCATCAAATTCTCAAATCAACGAGTCTTCAAATTAATCCTGATCCAGACTCATTATCAAATTTTCAAATTAACCAATCCTGATCGTATCTTGCCAATCTTATAATCCTGATCGAATGAGTTTTCCTTACCCTACCCGAGTTATCATTACCAACGATGAAATAAATGAGTTGCCCCTCGGTGCTTATACGGGTAGTGTGGTGTTGATAACTGATATAGAAGATGTGAAGGCGGCCTTTAAAGAAATAAGCGAACACAAGGCAGTTGGTTTTGATACTGAGACTCGCCCCACATTTACTAGAGGACAATTGCATAAGGTAGCCCTCATGCAGATTGCCATTCCCAACAAAGTCTTCTTGATTCGCATAAACCTTACAGGATTAACACCCGAGATTGTCAAGTTTTTGGAAGATGAAACCATTAGTAAAGTAGGCGTTGCTTTGCGCGATGATGTAAAAGCTTTAGAACGATTAAAACGATTTAAGCCCGCAGGATTTGTTGAACTGATAACACACACCAAACAAGCAGGCATTGAAGTAGAAAGCGTTAAAAAATTAGCGGGTCTGTTTCTTGGCTTCCGGATTTCTAAAGGTGCACAGACCAGCAATTGGGAAGCGCCCGAGCTTACCGACAAGCAACTTAGCTATGCCGCCACCGATGCGTGGGTTTGCTGGCAGGTTTATACGATGCTGATGGAGAAAAAATAGGTAAGACTAATTGAGAAAAAAAGGCCAATCTATTATAGATTGGCCTTTGATGTTAGTCAGCAGATGTAAGTCTGTTTTTTAGATTGGACAAAATGCTCACTTAGCTATTTATTTAATAGCTATCCTCTTTTGAGCAATTCGTTGCCCTGTCTTATTATATAATGATAAGTAATACAACCCAGGTTGCAGTTTGTGCTTTTCAACCTGAAGGAGGTTACTTGATAATTTTTGTTCATGTATTTTGGCACCAAATGAATCTGTGATTACTGCTTTTACATTATTTGAATTAACATCATATCTCTTATTTAACTCAATAGTGAGATCACCTTCTGATGGATTCGGGTAAACAGATAAGAAACCAGCATCTTCAAAACAATACTGCCCTCTACAACTGAAGCAGTAGCAAAACTCTTATACCGATACCTAGTTCCACAAACATTTGTTATTGATGTTACAAAAGAGACCCCTTGGCCAGCCCCTGGAGTATAAATTGTTGCACTAGAACCCCCATCTTGAATAAGAGTACCCGATGTTACATCCCACGAATATGAAAGCTGCTGGGGAAACAAATAATCGGATGTGTACACAAAATCCATGTATTGACCAGTACAAACCGTGGTGCCATAGGCACTACCATATAGCGGCCTTACATCGCCCAATGCTGGGGCACCCACCCAAACATTTGAAGTTTGACTGTTAGAACCACAAGCATTGGAGACTGTAGCCGTTATTGAAACAGCTCCATAATAATTATAATCATTTCTTGTTAGAGCACCTGAGTTAGAATTAACAGAAAGCTTATTAGGATCGGCAGAAGTCCAAACTAGATTGGTGTTGGCTGGTTGGTTACTAATCGTTAGTATACCTGTGTTGCAGATTGGGGGAGAAGAAAAATAAAATGGCATATTGAGCTCCGCATTACCCTTTGGTTTAAATATATAGTATGCAGATGGATCACTCGAATTTCCGCACGAACCATTATAACTTTTTATTCTAATGGTGGCGTCAACTGAATTAGTATAGCTAATAGTGAGTTGAGGGGTAGCCGTAGAAGTTGATACAGAAGGGCTTATACCAGTACCTTGAATTTCCCAAAAGTATTGAGTTGTATTATCAGTTGTGTTGGCAGTTAAGTCATGCTTCCAGCACATAACAAATAACTATAGGAGCCAGAAATTACTGGCGGGGGATTTTTATTAATGGATACATCTAAACCACCACAAAAAGTTGAAATTCTACCAGTACTCTCATTCCACCACTTAACAATTGCATAGGCCCCCAATGTTCCAACTCCTTGTTGATATATCTCTCCATTAGTTACAGACCATTTAAAAGTCGAGGTGCAACTAGCATCAGTGAAATAAGTATACTGTTGCCCTGGACATAGACCAGTGCTTGTACCAGTGGGCGTTTGTGCTAAAGATATTTGCCAGCTTACTGCAAGAAGAATAGAAAGACAATAACTTTTTTTCATAATTTAATTGTTTATAGGTTTAAAGATATAATTGCATGTTCGTTTAATAGAATAGGCTAGTCCTATTTGCATAGAATAAGAATTATTATATTTAGGTGGAAAGCCCATATTATAAAACTTCCAAATCTGTTTTAATCCAATATTATCAAGAAGTTGAAGTGTAATGCTTAGATTCTTTCCAATGTTCAATGAATAGCCAAGGTAAATTGTAATCCCATAATCAACATCTTCATATCCTCCCAGTGCATTGAAAGAAAACAAATGGCGAGTAGGATAAAAAAAATCATATACCTCAACTGCTTTTTGCAGCGAACTAATATATACCCCACTACTGATTGTAAAGTTTTTGCTTATCCTAAATTGAGGGCTTAAAGAAAAAGTTGTATAATCAATTGTAATATCATTTGTGATTGTACCAGAAAGCCACGGTTGCTTTACCCCATTTATAACGGTGTCTACTGCTCCAAAATAATCTTGCTTATACCCTTTTCTTTCCCAACTCAATCTGGCATTTAATTCAAACCGTTTCCCAATGTTACGAGTAACACCTATACCTAAGCTATAGCCAATTTTATTCAATCTGTTATTTCTACCGTCTTCATTGCCCTTTTTAAGATAATTTAAACTTGGGCCGATAAAGAATTGTATCTTATAATTCTTCGGCTTGGGGTAATATTTCTCAAGATTAAGAGAATCTTGAGCTAAGGAGGGTATTGCCAAACAAAAGCAGTAGCCAATCAATAAGTATTTTAATCTTTTTATCATGTTACATTATAAAGGTAATGCACTTGCAGCAAAGAAGGTGAATGTCATGTTACGTTATTTTTAAATATTCGTTAATTAGTTAATTTCTGGCGTTAAATCTACCAATATGACCACTAGGAAAGCAGGTTAACACAAAGTACAAACACTCTTTCAATAGGGAGTTAATAGGTATATTCATATTTAAGTAAATATTTATTGACTTTTTTATTTTTGTATTTTTAAATAAATAGCTTATTTTGTTATAAGTTTAACAACTAGTTTAATTAGTTAAACTTATCTATCACTCCCAAAACCCCAATACCATGCTTAAATACGCTCTTTACAAAAGTAACCTGCCTGCCAGCGGTACTAAATTTTGGCCATCACGCAAGTAGATGTAATTGCCTCGCTAGATGTTTAATTGCTGACATGACTAGCCGAGGTAGCACAGTAACTCGTGCAGAGGTACTATCAATTTGGGAAGAACTAACGGTGGCCATTAAAGTCCGCTTGGGCAGGGGTGAAAATATTAGCACTCCGCTATTTTATATTGGGCAAGATATACAAGGCGAGTTTGAAGGAGAGGATGATACTTTCGATCCTAATCGCAACACAGTAGTATTTAATATAGCTACTACCGATGAAACTAAAAGAAGTAGCAGCCAAAACACAAGTACAGAAAGTGGTGGCTAATAAACCCATGCCTGTTATTAAAAACTATACCGACCCCAGCAGTGGTAGTGTGGATAGAATTACTCCTGGTAGTACTGCCCGCATTACAAGTCAAAATCTTAAAATTGATACTTCCGATGCCTTGCAAGGAATATTTATTACACCTACTGGTGGAGGTGTAGAAACTAAAGTGACTACTTTTATTGACAATCAACCCAGTACCCTCACCTTTGTGCTGCCTGTAGGCTTGCCTGCTGGCGCTTACGATTTGGAGGTAAGGGTGAATCGCTACAAATCGAAGGAGTTACGTACGGCCAACTTAGGGAATGTACTTACAGTAAATTAGCCTCTTTATAGAGTATAGTTCACCACGCGTTGTGGTCTAGGTAGACCGCACGTTATGGTCTAGCTGTACGGTATTGTATGGTCTACTTGGACGATATGTTCTGGTCTATCTAGACCGGGAAGCTTGATCTAGGTGGTCGGTGCAGTTTGGTCTAATGGATGGTATTCTTTGATCTAATTAGAGGCTTTTATAACCCTCCTGCATCCACGTCTTTTACAAACTTGATAACACCGGTCATAAACACTTGTTGGTCGTCCCACATCGATAGGTGGCTGCCATTTGGGCAATGGAGGTAGCGGCCTTTCTTCACTAGTTTACTTTGCTCTTCCATCGCCTTAGGATCCATGGTATCGTGCTTGGCACCAATCATTAAAGTAGGCACACTAATTTCATTCAGTCTGTTTTTTATATCCCATTTGGCAAGGCGGCCACTGATGCCAAATTCACTGGGGCCTTGCATCATTGTATAGACTACTCCATTGGCATGGTTCATAGATCGGTTAATTGCATCGGGCCATTCTTGCAAGCGGCATAAATGCGCATTGTAAAAGTTAGGTATTAGTAACTCCATATACCGTGGGTTAGTAAAATCCTTTTTCGCTTCCAGTGCTCGTACCTCCGCTAGCACTTCGGGTTTCATTTGTTTGGCTAACACTTCGTCAGCATATTTTCCATACTCTGGCGCACTGGCTACCATATTGGCCACCAATAAGCCTTTTAAATTGGTTTGATATTTTAATGCATACTCCATGGCAAGAATGCCGCCCCATGAATTGCCAAGTAAATAAAAATTGGAACTATTGGCACCAATAGCCTGGCGCACTTGCTCTACTTCCTCAACAAAGCGCTCGGTAGTCCAAAGGCTGCTGTCAGTTGGTTGATCGCTGTAATAGGAACCTAATTGATCGTATTCATAAAACTCAAAACTTTCTCGTTGAAAGAATGTCTCGAAGCACTCCATATACTCGTGCGTCATGGCGGGGCCACCATGCAGCAATAGTATTTTAATGGTCGGGTTTTTACCAAAGCGCTTTGTCCATACTTTAAACTCACTCACTGGTGTTTTAATGGGTATCATCTTTACACCGCCTGCTTCGAGGGAATCACCATAGTTGAAATAATCAGCAGCAGCAACAGTATTTGAAGATTTTGTTGCAGCTTCTTTACAGCTTTGAAGCGTGCAAACTAAGGCGGCAATAGCTATTATTGCTATTAAATGGTTTATGAGATTATAGGTTTTCATATTGTTTGACGATTGTTTTTCTACCATTAAAAAATATGTTTTAGGGATTGCTTTGGTCGTTCCTCCCTCGCAATGACGCTTGAATTTATTCCGTACTTTATTAGTAGAAATGAAGCAATCGCTCTACACTACCTCTACTACAGGTTGAGTTACTTTTACCAGTGGTGGGTTTTTCTTCAAGCTTCTTCTAGCTAAAATAGCACTGGCTAATGTAAGCACAGCACCCAGCATCATGGCAGCCCCAGGGAAGTAAAGGGATGTATCCGCTACAGCGAAATAAGCAAAGAGATTGTTCATTACAGGTGGCCCAATAATGGAAGCCAAACTCATTAAGCTAGTAAAGCCACCTTGTAGCTCGCCTTGCTCGTTGGCTGGCACACCACTACTCATTATGCCTTGCATGGCAGGGCCTGCAATACTACCAAAGCAATACACCAACGTGAACACATACATCATCCAACCTTCGGTAGACAATGAGAACAATAAGAAGCCAAGAGCGTAAAGTGCCAAGCCAACATAAACAGTTTTTTGCTGACCAAGGGCTGGTATTATCTTGCGGATGAATACGCCTTGCACTAATGCAAAAGAAAGACCTACAACGGCTAATGATATGCCAATCTCTTTTGGCCCCCAATGAAATTTTTCCATCGTGTAATACGACCAATTGCTTTGCACGGCATGGGCAGCAATGTACACCAAGAAGAGAGATGCAATTAATCCGGCAATCATTTTATAGCGTAATAAGCTTTTTAAAGTGCCAATAGGGTTGGCTCTTTTCCATTCAAACTTGCGTCTATTTTCGGGAGCAAGAGATTCAGGTAGAATGAAGAATCCATAAAGCCAGTTAAGGGTTGCGAGTCCTGCTGCTACAAGAAAAGGAAAGCGCGGCCCACCAAATTCGCCAAGTATACCACCTAACAGCGGTCCAATAATAAATCCTAACCCAAAGGCAGCTCCCATAATGCCAAAATTCTGCGCCCTTTTTTCGGGGGTACTAATATCGGCAATATAAGCACCCGCTGTAGTGAAGCTAGCGCCCATAATACCTGCCATAATTCTACCGAAGAAGAGCCAACCAATGGTAGGAGCATAATATAAAATCATATAATCAATACCAAAACCGAAGAGCGAAGCAAGCAACACAGGCCGTCTTCCATAGCGATCGCTCAACCCACCTACTATGGGCGAGCAAATAAATTGAGTAACAGCATAAGAGGCTAGTAACCAGCCGCCATACGTAGCAGCCAAACTCATGGTGCCGCCAGTAAGTTGCTGTACCAACTTGGGCATTACTGGTATGATTACCCCAAAACCAGTTACATCTAAAAGAAGTGTTACAAATATGAAACCAAGAGCGGCTTTTCTTTTCTCTGCCATGATTAAAATTTAAAAGCTCGAAGATAAAGGATATTTTAATTAGTCGATTGTGAATTTGTTAATGCTCAATTATAGTGTTAAGTAGTGCGATCGCTTTCACGATGACCCGACTAATTAAAAATTAACTTTGGAACAACCTCTCCATAATTTGTGTTTGAAAATCATGTTAAAAAACGAATCAATCTTACTTTCACGGCCCGAAGAAATAGCTCTTCAATTCTTCGCTTACATGGATAATCATTTGAATGAGTTGCTTGAGGGCAAAGCCGAGCGGATGCTAGAACTTAATGAAGTGGCGGATCTATTACATATTCACCCTACGCATTTAAGCAACACCATTAAGCAAGTTACAGGTAAATCGCCCTGCTCTTTTTATGAAGAGAAGATATTGAACATAGCGAAGGAACTGCTTCGAAGTTCTAATTCGCCTATTGGCGAAATTGCTGCCAAACTTACTTACGATCCTTCTAACTTCACCAAGTTCTTTAAGGCGTATGAGGGCAAAACACCCAAGCAATATCGCCAGCAAATCAGATTATTGAATCAACTGAAGGAAACATCGGAAATGCTCACCATTTAATCTGAAACTCTCACCATTTTGTTGAGATTAACCTACCGACCTTTATCGCTTAATCACTTAAAATAAAAACATGAATTCAACAACAAAGATTGCATTAGTAACGGGCGGTAGCCGAGGATTGGGAAAAGACATGGCCATGCGTCTGGCCGAAAAAGGATTGGGTGTAGTAATCACGTATAATACAAAAAAAGAAGAAGCCGAAGCGGTTGTAAAAATAATTGAAGCCGCTGGTGGCAAAGCAAGTTCTTTACAATTTGATGCCAACAACATCAAAGGTATTGATGGGTTTCTTCAAACACTTTCGAAAACTTTGCAAGCTACTTTTGCAACAGATAAGTTTGATTATCTGATCAACAATGCCGGCATGGGTGCTACAGTTCCTTACACCAACGTTACTGAAGAAATCTTCGATAACTTTATGAACGTCCATTTTAAAAGCATTTATTTTCTCACGCAAAAAGCGTTGCTTCATTTAAATGATGGTGGCGGCATTGTCAATATTTCCAGCGGCACTACTCGCTTTTGTGCGCCAGGCTATTCTGCTTATGCTTCCATGAAAGGTGGTGTTGAAGTGCTTACAAAATATATGGCCAAAGAGCTAGGCGTGCGTGGCATCCGTGCCAACATTGTAGCACCTGGCCCAATAGAAACTGATTTCAATAATGCAGGCATTCGCAACAATCCGCAAATGAAAGCTGGCCTAAGTGCAATGTCACCGTTGCAACGTGTTGGTAATGCCGATGATATTGGTGGAGTGGTGGCCTTCTTATGTTCTGATGATGCCAAATGGATCAACGGCCAACGCATTGAAGTAAGCGGAGGAATTAATGTTTAAGGCGGAGAGTCGAGAGTCACATAAAATAGGTCTATTGAACATACAATTAAATAGGCATTGTAATCGAAAACGTGCTTCCCTGCCTAGGGGTTGAAATAAGCTCAATGGTTGCAGAAAGCTTGGCAAGGGTTTCTTTCACAATATACAAACCCAAGCCAGAACCCTGTGAAGATTCATTGCCTCGGAAGAACATGTCAAATACTTTATTCTGGAACTCTGGCGCAATGCCTTGGCCGTTATCTTGAACGTGTAAGGAAAATGAAGTACTCAGTGCCTGATGAAAAATCTTAATGTACTTTTTCTCTTTGCGATGATCGTGATAGCGAACTGCATTGGCAATTAAGTTGCTAAGCACAACACGAAGGCGTGTAACATCATTTTTGATCGTAAGCTGTTCGTCAATATCGTTAATGAATTCAATGCTTTGCGCATCAATGCTATACCGAAGTGATTCCCAGATTTCATTCACCAATGAAGCTAATTGAATTGGCTCTTGCACTACTTGTAGACGATTGTTTCGCGAGTAATCTGTAATATCGTGGATAAACTTATCAAGTGAAGCAAGGCTTTTAATGATCAGATTCTGGTAGTGTTTTCTTTCACTTTCAACGGTTGTTTGTGCCGATAAATTTAATAGACCTTGAACAGAAGTAAGCGGAGCCCTAAGATCATGAGAGGTACTGTACACAAACCTATCCAATTCTTCATTCAATTTCCCCAGTTTCAAATTTGATTTAAGTAGCTGCTTAGTGTTATAATGACTTAGTCTGATGAGCAAATAAATAGCCATCATCGAAACAATAAAAACAATAATCAAATTGATGATCTGGATGATTCTTATTTGAGCATCGGAATAACTTCGGAAAGTAAAAAAAGAGAAATCTCCAAATAGGACAATAGCGCCAAGCAAAAAGCTGAACAAGACAAAAGCAAGAGCTACTTTTCTTTGCGAGTAATTAAAAACAGCAACGGAACCAAGTGCAATGGGCAGAAAAAATAAGCACGAGCCTGTGGATATATTTTCGCTGGAAGCAATTAGAAAAACAATGATATTAAAAGTGGGAAAGAGGATATAATTAGCATAACAATGCAATTGCTTCCTATGTAAAACAACTGTGGAGGAGATAATCAAAAATGAGCTGCCAAAGATATAAGAGGTCTCAATTATTCCTGAGGAAAGATCGATTGACCAGAAAATAATCAAAACGAGCAACGACACAAGTGCGTATTGCCCTGAAAGCATTATCTGCCGAAACTCATTGCCCGACTCTATATAACCGCTTTTGCCTATAATCAGATTTCGGATTGACCTATTCATTTTTTTATTGTTTTAATCCATTGCAAAAATAGGCAGGTCACTTTTCTCCCATCATATCATAATGATGGCGATGTTAGGTGTGTAATATTTAGTGAATAATTTTGCCTATTGGGTGGAGCTACAGTAGTTGAACCCAGCAAGTACTGTTCAAGCTAAGTGCTTGATAATTGAGAAGGAAACCAAATTGTAACTGTTGTTCCTTGTTGGTAGTTGCTTATTAATGAAATCTGGCCATTCATTTTTCCAACTGCTTTCTTTACAATATAAAGCCCTAGCCCATTTCCTTTGGAATGTTCGTTGCCTCTGAAAAACATATCAAACAAACGACTTTGATACTCTTCTTCAACCCCTTGACCATTGTCTTGCACCGTAAGTTGTATGCCACCACCAATTTCTTTGGCATCCAATAGTATGTATGGTTCGTTTCGGCCACAAAACTGAATAGAGTTCTCCACTAAATTGTCAACAATTATTTTTAGAAAAGCGGGGTACGATTGAAATGATTTAATTTCGCCAACACTTATTGTGATTCGAATGCCAAATTTATTGATCAATTCGCGGTAAGCATCCCAAGTATTCTCATAAATAGTCTGCATAGATACTTCCTTATAAATAAATTGCTCGGCACCCATATCGCTAATGGATTGAAGTTTAATTAACATCCTATCCAAGTTTACTGCTGTTTCTTTTACTTTGTCAAAAAGCGATAATGCGTTTTCGTCTTTAACTGTAATTTTGGCTACTTCAGCCAATCCCATAAACGTTGTAAGCGGCCTTCGGAAATCGTGTGACGATCGATAGAAGAAGGTATCCAATTCCTTGTAGGCTTGGGCTAGCGCTTGAGTGCGTTCATTCACTTTAGCTTCCAGGTTTTCATTCAGGCTTAAGATAATCTGATTACTTTCTGTAAGTTCCTCGCTTTGGGCCGCCAACTCTTCACCGTTTTCTGCCAAATTCATATTTAATAGAGTAAGAGATTGGTTTGCCTCCGTTAGCTCTTCTGCCATCGCCTGAATCTCCTCCTGTTTTTCCGCTAAGTCTTTATTAAAGGATATCAAAGTGGAGTTGCTTTCTGTAAGTTCTTCACTTTGTGTTTGAATTTCTTCGTTTTGTTCTTTTAGAACTCTATTAAGCTTAGTGGTTTTTCTATAATAAGAAAAAGAGAGGTAAGCCAAAGAGCCAACTAGAATCAATCCGATTACTGTTGCACTTAAAATAAACTTCTGTTGCTTAATCTTTGCTTCCTGAATAGCGATTTGATTTTGTTGATCCTGCTGGCTCAAGGTAAGTAGCTCAATTTCTTTATTTTGCTTTTCTAAATCATAAACAACCTGGAGGGTCAAAATTCTGTTTGTCATAGCAGAACCACCTACAGAATCCTTCAACTTTTCATAGACAAAAGAGTAGTCAAGTGCCTCGTTGGTTTTCCCTTGGATTATAGCAAGGTTTCTGCGAGTTTGATAAACATTTATTAGAACAGCTGAGATATGCAGTTCTTTGGCTAACGCCTCGGCCTTATCCAAAAAAGCTTTTGCATTGTTAACATCTTTTAGTTTAGCATAAACGCTTCCTAAATCATAATAAGCCCAAGCCAGCCCACTTTGATGGTGACTAGCTTCCTTAATTGCCAAACTCCGAAGTTGGGTCTCCAACGCCATATTCAACTCTCCTTTTCCTTCTAGAGCCTCCCCAATGTTGCCAAGAGTGGAGGCTTCTCCTTTTTTGTCATTTAATTGTTTTCGGATGATCAAGGCTTTTTCAAAATGCACTATGGCTTCATTATATTTTTTCTCCTTCTTTTTGATAAGTCCCAATAAATTCAAGCCTGTTGCTTCCTCAGGTTTATAATTATACCGTATGGCTGCATTAAGAGCTTGGCTAGCGAAGGTTATGGATGTGGGAAGCAGATTGAGGCGATAGTAATTTCGGCCAATTCCTAATTGCGCTCTTACAGTTAAATTCCCGAAATCATGTTCTGTGGAAATCTTTAGCGCCTCAAAATAATGGAGAAGACTCGCATCGTGGTCTCCCACTTCTTCCAACACCTCGCCAATGTCGTTAAGTAGTTTAGAGTAGCTGAATGCTGAATTTTGAGAATAGAATGATTTTGCTTTGGTAAGTAATTTCAGGGCTTCAACCGCATTGCCTTGATGAAAAAGAATCATTGCTTTTTGCATATAAAAATCACTCGTCACCCAAGATCGCCCTACCAAGTGAATAAACTTCTCTGCCTGCACAATGTACTTTTCGGCTACTTCAAACTCGGATTGGGTTTCATACCATTTAGAAAGAGAGACAAGGGCGTCTACCTTCATGGCATAATCAGGAAGATTGGAACGAATTACCCATGCTCGTTTCAAATAGTTAAGCTCTTTAATCTTATCACCTTGTATGCCATAGTATTTGCCCATGTTTCTGTAAAGCATGGAAAGATGCCAGGGATTAAGGCTATCCTTAAGAACATTAAAAGACTGATTATAAAAAAGAATGGCTGAATCGTACTTGCCCTGATTACGGTATAAATTACCAGTTTGAGTGAGGGCAAAACCTTCTAACCCCCGATTCTTAGCCCTCGAAGCCTGTGCTCGACCTTTTCTAAAAAACGAAAGAGATTTTGGAATATTTCCTGAAATTTGGGCTTCATAATTCCCTAAAAAAATATTCGCTTCAGATTTCCCCGCCAAATAATTTATTTCCTCAGCCAATTGAAGAGCTTCGGTAGCAAAATATTTACATGAATCGTATTTTCTTATCATCCATTGATAGGCAAGCCGGTTTAAAACATTCACTTTTTCTGTGCCCGAAAGTGTCTTACTAAGTGCCATAAGGCTATCAATTTTTGGTGATTGTGCCCAAAGGCCAGTAATCGATAGACTTATCGTTAGGTTGATGGCCAGAATTAATCGACAAGAAGCCAAGTTCATTTAAACTTTGAATGCAATATTATCTTGAATACTTTCGTAAAATAGTAATTTATCCTTTCAAGTTTCCAAACAAATGAGCGGCATCAAAAAAATAAGGATGGGTGAAAGAGAAATTCTAAGCATTGATTTTAGCGGCTTAAAAGAAAAGCAAATGATTGACCTTGCCAATGAGTCGTTGAAAGTTGTTTTGGAGGATAATCATTCTGTTTTCGCATTAACCACTTTCGACTCAAAGAATTTTACAACACCAACTGTAATGAGGCATTTTGAAGATGTAAACAGACAGATGTTACATCTGATAAAAAAGCAGGGCATAGTGGGTCTGACTCCGATGAAAAAAATAATATTGAAAGGATTCAATCTAATTTTGGCAAGAGATTTTAAGGCATTTGATACACGAGAGGAAGCGCTTAGTTATTTAACCCAAGATTAAATATCTTCATGGTTATGAGTTTATATTTTATTGCCGCCTTGAACCTAAGTGGAGTAAAAAAATCCTTGCACAATCGTTTCCCCAACCACTCATCAAATTTTTAGGTTAGTGCAATTTCTTTTAGGTAATTTGATTTACTTAATCCTAACCTACTATGAAAAAATATTTACTACTATCATTTTTACTCATCGGTTGGTGCAGTTTAATTGCCCAATCTGTTAATCTTAAAATAGAAAAACTAAAAACGGAAGTAGCTGCCGAAGTGGAGAAGAATGCAGTGCTTGGTCAGCAGATAAACGATATGCTGTTTAGCTTTGCTGAGTTGGGTTTCCAAGAGGTGGAAACTTTTAACTACCTCACCAATCTATTAGAAAAAGAGGGATTCAAAATTCAAAAAGGAATTGCAGGAGTGCCCACGGCATGGACTGCCACTTGGGGGTCAGGCAAACCTGTAATAGCTCTCGGGAGCGATATAGATTGCATCCCAAAGGCTTCACAAAAGCCAGGAGTTGCCTATCATGATCCGATTGTGGAAGGTGCACCAGGTCACGGTGAAGGTCATAACTCTGGTCAGGCATTAAACATTATTTCTGCTTTAGCTCTCAAAAAAGTAATGGAGCGCGAAAAGATTTCAGGTACGTTGATGTTGTGGCCAGGTGTGGCCGAAGAGTTGGTTGCTACAAAAGCTTATTACGTTCGCGATGGTTATTTCAAAGATGTTGATGCGTGCATTTTCACGCACGTAGGCGATAATCTAAAAGTAGGTTATGGCGATAATGGATATAACGGAGTGGTGTCTGTGAAATTTAATTTTGAAGGAGCCGCTGCGCACGCTGCGGGTGCGCCTTGGAGAGGAAGAAGCGCGCTAGATGCTGTTGAACTAATGGACATTGGCTGGAACTTTAGACGAGAACATTTGGAAGTAACTCAACGATCTCATTACGTAATTACCGATGGAGGCGATCAGCCCAACGTGGTGCCATCCAAAGCGGCAGTTTGGTATTACTTCCGTGAAAGAACGTATCCTGCTATTAAAGCCTTATTTGAGAAAGGAATAAAAACAGCAGAAGGCGCAGCCCTTATGACTGACACAAAATTCACGTATGAGATTTTAGGCTCAGCTTGGCCAGCTTATTTCAACAAGCCAATGGCGGAAGCCGCTTACAGTAACATCAAGAAAGTTGGATTGCCAGTTTGGTCGGCAGAAGATCAATTGCTTGCAAAGGCCACACAGATTGAATTAGATTCGAAAAAGAAAGAAGGACTTGCTACAAAGCTTGATACCATTTCGTTGCCATACACCGTTGGGTTTGAAAACGTAAATGGCCGCCAATTGATGGCCATTGGCGGAGGATCGGATGATATTGCCGATATATCATGGGCTGTGCCTACAATAAATCTCAACTATCCATCTAACATTCCAGGATTGCCCGGCCATCATTGGTCAAACGCTATCACTATGGCAACACCTATTGCGCATAAAGGAATTGTTGCTGGGGCAAAAGTGGAAGCGATGACATTGATTGATCTTTTCTTAAAACCTGAGCTTTTAGTGAAAGCGAAAGAGTATTATAAAAACGTGCAGACAAAAGATATTCAATATACTCCGTTGGTGGGTGAAAAAGATAAACCTGCGATTTATTTGAATCAAAAGATTATGAGTGAGTATGCTCCAAAATTAAAAGCAACGTATTACGACCCATCCAAATACAAAACCTATTTGGAGCAACTGGGCATTCAATACCCAACGGTAAGACCTGATCAAAGAGAAGCAGTAATGAAGCTGGGTGAGAATGCGAAGAAGTAAATCAAGTTGGCAGTTGGCAATATTCACTTTGGCAAATACTTGGTCTTTGTCAATTGCCTACTGCCAACTGTTTATTTTATTTAACTTTCTCTTTCAAAAAGAATTTCAATTTTACAAAAATCTCGGTGGCTATTTTTTGACTTACAATTTCTGGGATCTTTATATCATGATCGACTAACATTATATTAAAATCTGAGTCTATTATCATCCTTCCTTTTTCAATAGTTAATTTGCCTGCAATGGTTCTTGGTTTCTTAACACCATGCACAGTTAAAAAACCTTTTGCTTGCACTTTATAATCTCCATCTTTTGTATAATCAATAGGTTCAATAAAAGCGCCACTAAAAGTGGCTTGATAAAATTTATCCGTTTCAAGGTATTTCTCATTAAAGTGTTCTTTTTGCAAAGCATTGTTGAAGCCAGTGAACCCGCTCATGTTTACAATAAACGCAAAGTTGTTAGTAGCGGGGTCAACCAATCCTTGCACTTTTTCATCTGACCCACTTATCAATTCCAGCACAGCGTTTGAGCTGAAATCAATTTTCCCTTTTTCGATCTCAAACTTCTTCTGAGCTAATACTTGCGTAGAGCACAGAAGCAAAACAATTGCAATTTTTTTCATAGTGTAAGTGATTTAGAACTGAAAGCTACATATTTCTCTTTTTAATTCATTTAGACAATCGATATTTAACACACGGTTAGCAATTGCACGAATAATGTTGGAAGATTATATTGTAAAAAAAATCTACCTCAACCTTAACTTTATGCTCGACAGATTTCATACCGACCGCATCAATAATTTTTGTGATGCCGTATTTGCTATCGCCATGACATTGCTCATTCTTGAGATAAAAGTTCCGAGTCATGAAGACATGGAAACTATTGGTCTGCTGGCATCCTTAAAGCATCTTATCCCTAGTTTTATTGGCTTTCTCATTAGTTTTTTGGTAACAGCAGTGTATTGGCGCGCGCATCTTTCAATGGCCAAGTTTGCCAAGAGTTATGATAACCGCCTTCTTTGGTTAACGGTGTGGCTGCTTCTATTTATCGTACTTCTTCCATTCTCCACCGCTTTGATCTCAGAGTATTTTAGTAATAACCATGCTTGGATTTTTTATTCAACCAACTTAGTATTGATTGGCCTTTTCCATTCCCTAATGGTTGTGAAAATAATCAAGAATGAAGGATATAGTAAAGACCTAACTCCCCTGCTTGCGAGATGGATGAAAATACGTGCCTTTATGGCTCCACTTATATGGGCAATTTCAATTGCTTGGATTTTTGTGGAACCCATTTCGGCTCGCTTTCTTTTCATTTTGATATTTATAATTCAAGGCTTTGTAGATAGAAGCTTTAAAAAAAGGATTGCGAGCCAAGCTGTCTGATAAACATCAAACGCACTACAGAATTTGACCGATCTTGAAAAAATTATTCAAATAGCAAAAGGCGACAGGCTGTTGTTCAAATCGTTGTATGACGAATATCATAACCGATGTTATAATTCGGCTCTTAGTATTTTACAAAATATAAGTGAAGCCGAAGAGATTGTTCAAGATGTATTTGTGGAAGTCCACCAATCAGCAAAAAACTTCAAGGGCAATGCTTCCATAAACACATGGATTTATAGGATCACGGTGAATAAATCGTTGGATCAACTACGGTATCGAAAAAGGAAAAAGCGTTCAGCATTTTTTGTCAATCTTTTTTTGGATGACAATACACCTAGAGTACAACCACCCGATTTCAATCATCCGGGTGTTGTGCTAGAGAATAAAGAAAACGCACAACTACTTTTCAAGGCCATTGATCGTTTACCAGATCAACAGAAAAGTGCGTTCGTTTTATCTCAAATGGAAGACTTGCCCCAAAAGGAAATAGCAGAAATAATGCAGCTTTCGCAGAAGGCTGTTGAGTCGCTAATACAACGTGCCAAGGTTAATCTTAGAAAGGAGTTAGAAAAATATTATCCAAACAGAAGGAAATGAAAATCATTAACGTCTAAACTTAATAGCAATTGATTATGGAAAACGATTATTGGAAAGATGAAATTCTTGGTAGCCTGAAAGGAATACAAAGAGCTGAGCCAAATCCATTTTTATTTACACGGATTGAGGCAAAGATAAGTGCTGAGAAGCCAGCAAGCGCTAGCCCTATTTTACGATGGGCAGCCCTCGCATTGGTAGTGCTGTTGAGTGTCAATACGTATGCACTTCTGTCAATGCGGAAAAATACCATTTCAGAAAACTCAAACAGTTATAACTTATCAGGATTTGAATCCTATTAATGATGAAAAAGGAAAAATTGCTTTTGCTTCTTGTGATCTTACTTGTTGTGCTGAATGCAGGTGCACTTATTTTTCTTTTTATCCAGAAGCAAGGACCACCGCCTCGCCAACAAGAAATGTTTCAGATAATCAATGAGAGACTTCACTTAGATAAACAACAACTATCCAAGTTTGAAGAACTTCGCAAATTGCATCGACATGAAATGGATGAACTTGATAACTATTTCAAGCAAGATTTAAATGAATACATTAAACTTTTAAAAGCTCATAGAATAAATATTGCCCTTCGTAATTCATATGAATCTAATATGGCAGACATTGAAAAAAGAAAAGCGAGAGCCACGTTGGAGCATTTTCAACAATTAAAATTTTTACTAAAGCCGGATCAATTAGAAGAATTTTATAAGCTTTTGCCAGAGTTGCCAAGAGTAATGTTGCGAGGAGGAAATCCGCCAGATCCAAGAAGAGATTAAAACGTGAGGGAAGATATCATTGCCAGCAGTAGTAAGGTTGCTGGATTTCGTTAAGATAGAGTTAGATAAGGTATTAGCCACTCAACATATTAATTCTAGTTTGTTAAGACGGATTTGGTATTTTAGTAAAATACTTCATTACTAAAACTTTCTTCATCATGTCAACTTTACACAATAAAGACCACTTTTCTCGTAGAGATTTCATTACCACAACCTCACTTATTTCTTTGGGTATGTTAGCTGCTAGTAACACAGCATGGGCTAGCCCATTTTCTTTAAAAGCCAAACCCAACTCTAAATTTGCAGGTGTACAGATTGGTGTGATCACCTATTCATTCCGCAGTATGCAGGGCAATGCGCAACAGCTTCTTCAATATTGTTTGGATTGTAACATCAATGCTATTGAATTGATTGGCGATGCTGCCGAAGACTTTGCTGGCATTCCGCCCAACCCTGTTAAATGGGCACCAGGCAAGCAGTTTACCGATGAGGAAAAATTACAGATGGCAACATATCGAAAGCAAGTAGCAGAGTGGCGAGCAACTGTGTCTATGGATAAATTCAAAGAATTTGGTAAGATGTATAAAGAAGCAGGTGTAAGTATCTATGCATTTAAGCCACGAACCTGCCTTGAACCAACCAGCACCGATGCTGAAATAGAATATGCTATGCGCTCTTCAAAAGCATTAGGCACTAACTGCATTACAGTAGAGTTGCCAAAAGAAGCCACACATTCAAAACGGTTGGGCGATTTTGGCTCGAAGCACAAAGTTTACATTGGCTACCACGCGCACACACAAGCTACCGACACCGCGTGGGATGAAGCCTTGGCGCAATCGCCTTACAACTCGTTGAACCTAGATTGCGGTCATTACATTGCAGCAGGAGGCAACAACACAAAGGAAACGCTGTTGGCATTGATAGAAAAGAAAAGTGATCGTATTACCAGTATTCATATTAAAGATCGCAAGTCAAAAGTAAATGGTGAAATCAACATGCAGTGGGGAGAAGGCGATACCCCTTTGAAAGAAATACTCACACTGATAAAAACCAAGAAGTATAAGTTTCCAGCTACTATCGAGTTGGAATATGAAATACCTGCTGGATCTGATGCGGTGAAAGAAACAGCGAAGTGTTTGGAGTTTGCTAAGAAGGTGTTGAGTTAAATTCTTACTTAGCTAACTAAACAATTGGTAAGCTTATTGAAAAAGTACTACCAAACCCAAATTCACTTTTAACCGAAATAGCAACAAGTTGAAGCTACCACTTTATTAGTCATTAGAATCTTGCTTATCAACTGGCTGTTCAACCACCCGTTTACTGCCAGCATACAATTCATATTCTAACAAACGGCAATCAATTGTGCTCGTATAAAACTCTATTCTTCGTTTAGCTTTCAACCCTATCTTTTTGGCTAAGTCCAAATTGCCCGTAAAAATATAACCCATATAACCCTGACACTTCTTCTTCAAAAAATCTCCTACGCGAGCGTAGGTAACTTCCAATTCAATTTCATCGCCTAACCTTTCGCCATATTCAGGGTTGAAATAAATTAACCCAGGAGCATCAGGCAATAGAGTGGCTTCAAAATCGTATACAGAAAATTCAATTAGTTTTTCAACTCCGGCCAAGCCTGCATTTACTTTTGAAATATCAATGGCATCTTGATCTATATCAGTGGCAATTATTTTTAATCCATCTACCACTTGAATTTTTTCTTCTAGCATTCGGTACTCTTGCGAGAAGATAGTTTCGTCATATTCTTTAATGTGCATAAAAGAATAATTAGTTCTAAGCAAGCCAGGTCTACGATTGGTAGCTATCAACGCAGCTTCAATGGCTACTGTAGACGAACCACACATAGGATTTACAAAAGGTGATTTTTTATCCCACTTAGTGGCGAATATTGTGGCTGCTGCCAAGCCTTCGAGCATCGGTGCTTTGCCGGGTATTTTTCGGTAGTTGTGTTTGGCGAGTGTTTCGCCTGAAGTATCTATAAAAATCTCGACATGTTCCTCCTTCCAAAATAAATTAACAACGGCTTTAGTAAGGTCGGGACCAGAATCGGGGCGAAAGGCAGTCTCTCTTCTTATCCTATCGCAAATAGCATCTTTCACTTTCACGTTCACAAACATGTTACTGTTCACTGTAAAGTGATCTACATTACTGGTGACAGAAAGATAGCCATTGCTGGCAATCCAACTTTCCCACGGCATGCGTATCACCACATCATATACTTCATCAGGACTGTTTGCTCTAAATGCTTTCAGCGAATATAATACTTGACTGGCGCACCGCAGATTAAGATTGAGGCGAATGCAATCATTCATGGTACCTTCTAATTCCACACCAGTGGCAAATGTGCGAACGGGAGTAAAGCCCAATTCAATAACCTCCTGTTCTACATAGATTGACAGGCGTTTTTTGCAGGTAATAATAATCCTGCTTTTTGTTGTAAAGATATTCATAGTGCAAATATAGAGTTGTGGCTGCAAGCATCAATACCTCACCCCAACACTTCCCTTAATACTTGTACGGAACGTATCTCGCCCATACCTTCGGTGTGCATTGTATAAAATTGGAGAATCAACTCTAGTAAAGTTCTGCGTTGTGCATTGCTGATTGTTATAGAATCTATGTATTCAGCATTCACAAGCGTGTTAAAAATCTGCTCTTCCTCGTGGTTCAACATTTTGCCTGTGAGTATGTCTGTTGAATTGTATAATCCAAAACCTAAAAAGCGGCTGAGCTTGATCAAAAAAATCAAATGAAAATTTTCATAATTAGCCGTGAGCTTATCAAACACTTCAAACGAATCGAACATAAAACAACAGACTTCACTGGCATGAGTTTCTTCTTTGATTGATTTATTTACCACTTCATTTAAAAACATAGCAATGGTAGATTTTCTCACATCTAAGTAAATGGAATGATAATGGTAGAAGCACCTTACTTCCTTTATTCGCACAATAGATGCATTCTCTTTATGATACACCACCAAGTCGAGCAGTGTCAGCGGTTGATACATCGACATCTTTGCCCCAGGTTTTGACGAACGCACCCCGTTCACAATATAACTTTGTAAGCCAAAGTGTTCGGTAAAAATGGTTACTATAATGGAAGTATCACCATACTTTACAAAGCGAAAAACAATACCACGAGTTTTGTGAAGCACTTTTGTGTTTTTGATAATTCAGTTGACAGCAACTGTAAGCCCTGTCCACTCCTGATGAATAATGTTGGTAAGAAAAGCAAACTCATCCGATTTTTGCACACCACTTTCTTTCCAGTAATCGGTTAATTTATTTCGGGTTTCTTGCCCTGTCATTCGTTGCTGAATCCACTTTTCGCTTCTGCCCAACTTCTGCCAATTCTCTCTTGCGCGTTCCAAACTTTGTTCGGGGTTGCTTATTTCCTGCATCCTTTCGTAGCCTGCTTTATCAAGCCATTGTTTGAATGGCTCTGCTTTGGGTGATGGGATTGTTTGTACCAAACGAAAAACATGCTGTGCCGCACCTGCAAGTATTTTGCGTTTAACTCCTGATACTGTTTCCATCTCTACCTGGGGACAATTTGTCCCTAGGTAGCTGTTTAATTCTATATCTCTTTTTCTTATTTTTTTCAGATAATCAGTAGCATTTGCCGAATCGGTAAGGGCTGCCACAATATCTACTAAAGAAAAATACCAAACATCCTTCACACTATCATAATACCTGCGGATTTGTTTACTTTCAAAAATAGCTATCGCTTTTTTATTTTCCATGAGGGAATTGAATATGGGATTTATCTTGTTTCAATCATTGTTACCCTATTTTACTTCGAGGCGTCATTTTTAATTCCACGCTCCTCCATCCCCTTCAAAAAAGCTGTTCTGCTGCGTGCTTCATATGTATCCTTTTCGCCCAACATCACTTTGTTTTTATTGTCGTTCAATCGGAAAGAGAACGAAGCAAGGTCGCCAGTCTGTTGGCAGATGGCATGCACCTTAGTTACGAACTCGGCCACCGCCAGCAAGTTGGGCATCGGGCCAAAGGGCTTGCCTTCATAATCCATATCAAGGCCAGCAACAATTACACGTTTACCTTGGTTGGCCAAGGTGTTGACTACCTCCACAATGGCATCATCAAAAAACTGAGCCTCGTCAATGCCCACCACATCGCAATTACCTGCCAACAGAAGTAAGTCGTTGGCAAACTGAACGGGCGTAGATCTTATCGAGCGATCACCATGCGACACAATGTGCTCATCATGATAGCGGCTATCCATGGCAGGTTTAAAAATCTCCACCTTTTGCTTGGCAATAATCGCGCGGTTCAACCTGCGTATCAACTCCTCTGTTTTGCCGGAGAACATGCAACCACAAATCACCTCAATCCAGCCAGCTTTGTTTGCCTTGTCATTTCTTCCTAAGTGCGGTTCAATAAACATACTGCAAGGTAAGATTACGGAGCTAAACTCACCAAGAGTTTCTTAGCTGAAAAGAACCACAGTCTGTAATTTACTTGGCGGCCTGCGAGTGAGTGGCCTTGCCGAAGCGGCTGCGGCCACTCACTCGCACCTGGCTATTCACTGCAAGTCCGCCCACCACACAAACCACCGCGCTGCGGGCTTTCCGTTGCTATCCCTGGCCGATCGGCATTCCATCGGCAAAACTGCATCCTCAACCTTTGCATTTCAATACAGGGCACTTGATATTTCGCATAATTGAAATCCGTAAGGAATGAAATATTTTTTACCTCCTATAAATTAAAAATCCATCCAGTTCGTTCCTTTCACAGCATATTTCAATTGCTATCTTTACGAATCAAAACAGTAGAAGCGAAATTTATATGGACGAAAAAATAAGTCTTCTAGCAATTGAAAACTACAGCGAAGCCTACGCGGGCATAATAGCTAGCGAGTTTTATTCAAAGCATCAAAAAATTAGTGGCGCACAAATTCTTTCTCTGTCAGAAATAAAACAGATCAACCTGTTTGTTATTCGTGAGTTGATGAGCCAATGGCAAGCCGAAACACAAAAGATAAAAAGCCCTTATTTTAATTACGAAGCCGATGAAGTTGTCGATAGCCTCAAAGCATTTCAAAACACATTATCCAACCATATCTCTATTGCCAAAGCAGATTTCTTTCCGCTCCTAAAAAAGGCTGTAACCCAAACTTTGTATTTGTTGCTTTCTCCTTATGATTTTTTTGTTGAAACATTAGATACACAAGGCAAAACATCCTTATCTGTTTCTGATTTAAAAAATCACATCAAGTATGTAAAGATCAATCGCGCACCTCTCGAAAGACTTCTCGAAAAACTTGAAGAAAAAAAAGCTACCTCAATTACGGGCAATGAATCGTTCGCATTGCTCGATACTATTTTGGAAGAAGTAAATTTTGCTCCCGAAGAAATTGATACCTACATAGCCAAGTTCTCATCTGTATTTCCTCTCTCGGTTGAACGCTTGTACGAGTCGAAGCCGATACCTGCCAAGCCCGTTATAAACCCTGTTATAAACGAAGTGCGGAAGCCATTGCCCAAGCCAGAGATAATTCAAACGGCATTGCCTTTGTTAAAAGAAACTGCAACTAATGTGGCCGTGCCTCCAACAAAGGTGGGGCGAATCAAAGAAAAGCTTTCCATCAATCAGAAATTCATGTTCACCAAAATGCTGTTCCATGGTGACTTTGAAATCTTTACCGAAGCCATTGATCGGCTTGATATGCTCGATTCACTAGCGCAAGCAAAAACCTACTTAGACAAAACCTATCCTGAGTGGGATCAAGAGAGCGAGGAGTACGCAGAATTTATCTCGTTGGTGGAAAGGAAATTTTTGAATTGAAACACTTTGTGACTTTTCGGGATATCAGGAATTAGTGTATCAATGAGTAAGACTTGTAATGTCGAAGAATTAGGTTTTTATAAATTTCAAATTGAAATGGATTCAATTGCCAGAAAAAAAACAGTGGTTCCGCCAATAAAAACAATAAGATATATGACTCCTACCTTGAAATAAAAAAAGCTGACCATTTACGATCAGCTTTTCGTGGAGAATATCGGAGTCGAACCGATGACCTCTTCCATGCCATGGAAGCACTCTAGCCAGCTGAGCTAATCCCCCAAGGTGTGCAAAGATATTTTTTAATTCTTACCTGTGCAATTTAGTTGCATCATTTGCCAATTGCCTCATCTTTTTAATTCTTTCGGGGTCGGCAGTGCGTAGCTGAAATTCGCTTTTCCCTTCTTCGCCCATGGCGCTAATCTTTTCATTTCTATAAACCATTTCGCTTTCGCGGAAAGCAGTTGCAGAAAAGTGTATTTCCTGTGCGCCAGTTTTAGAAACAATTTCTTCAACAGTTTTTTCATTTACTCCTGAACCTGGCATAATGGAAATCCGTCCATTTGCTTTTTTAATTAGTTCAGCAATTAAATCAGCACCTTCTAATGCCGTTAATCTGTGGCCAGATGTAAGTATTCTGTCAAAGCCTACTTCAATGCAATCTTCCAAGGCTTCAAACGGATCGCGTGTCATGTCAAACGCACGGTGACAAGTAACTTTCAAAGGTCGCGCTAGTCCAATCAATTCTTTGCACCTCTTTTTATCCAAGGTTCCATCCGGATTTAGAATGCCAAAAACAAAACCATCCACACTTAATTTTTGTAATTGATACATGTCTTTTTTCATCACATGAAATTCGTTGTGCGAGTAGCAAAAATCGCCACCGCGCGGACGGAGCATGGCAAAAATATCGATGGTTAAATTTTTCCGTAACACATCCACAACGCCCGAGGTGGGTGTTGTGCCACCCTCTGCCGGGTTATCGCACAGCTCAATTCTGTCAGCACCTCCTTCTTGTGCTTTTAGTGCCGCTTCTATTGTGTAGACTACAATTTCAATAATCATGACCGTTGATTTGTTTGATTATGGGATTTCTTGGATGACTTTATCAACCTTTTGAATTCTAAACTTGTATTTCCAAAATTGATTAAAAGTCCGATTTCTAAATTATAAGCCTCAAGGTAATTGATCGCTTGTGCCAAGTGAACTTTCTCTAATTGAGTAACTGCTTTGATTTCCAATGAAACTTTTTGTTCAATTAAGAAATCGACCCGCCTTGTGCCAATGTGATGACCTTCATAAAAAATTTGCATCTCCACCTCCTGCTCAAAACTGAGATTTACTTTATTGAATTCAATAACTAATGCCCTTTGGTAGATTACTTCTGGAAATCCATTGCCTAATGTTGAATGGACTTTCATACAACAGCCAATTATTTTTTCTGTAATGTCGCTGTACTTATATTCTTCCTTAACCATGTTTGGGCAAATCAATGTGATCCAGTAATCATTTATATCAACGGTAATAGCTAGGAGATTCGAAAAGTTTGTTTGGTACTTCAGGCGAGTACAAAGCATACGTAAAACCTTTCTGCAATGCAAAGGCTCCATGCTCGCCATTCTTGTTTATAGCAAGAAATCCGACTTGTATCTCTTTCGATTTTTGAGGTTGGTTTTTCACAATTCGCTCTACTGCTTTTTTGCAGGCATCGGCTGGCGAATTACCTTGTCTCATTAGTTCAACAACTAGATGTGAACCTACAATGCGTATTACTTCTTCACCTACGCCTGTTGATGTTGCAGCTCCTATTTCATTATCTACAAATAAGCCTGCGCCAATAATTGGCGAATCACCAACACGGCCATGAAGTTTATAAGCCATACCACTGGTTGTGCAAGCACCCGATAAGTTGCCATTTATATCCAAGGCGACCATCCCGATAGTATCGTGGTTTTCAATATTGGCTACGGGTTTGTACTCTGCTTTTTTCAACCATTCTTTCCATGCTTTTTCAGATTCGGGTGAAATAGATCTTTTCTCTTTTTTAAAACCATTGGCCAACGCGAATTGCAACGCGCCATCGCCCACAAGCATTACATGAGGAGTTTTCTCCATCACTTTTCGCGCCACTGAAATGGGATGAAGAATATGTTCCAAACAAGCTACCGAGCCAATGTTGGCATTCTCATCCATAATGCACGCATCTAGGGTTACTCGGCCGTCACGATCAGGCAAGCCGCCAAGCCCCACAGAGTTTTGTTTAGGATCTGATTCTGGAACTTGAGCTCCCATTTCTACTGCATCTAATGCGCGACCTCCTTTTGATAAAACGTTCCACGCAGCCACGTTAGCTTCAATACCAAAGTTCCAAGTAGATATTACTAGTGGCTTAACAACTGCATTCGACTTTGCAAATAGGTTGGGAATAAACGTAAAAGGTGTGAGCAAAGCTCCAGCTTGAAGAAAATTTCTGCGAGTGGTTTTCATAAATTTGTTGAGATTGATTTTAATCCTTTAATTGATTTGGTATATCCATTCTTTCATGTAAAATCCGAATAACCTCAAGGCTATTTCCTTCAGAAATCCGATAAAAAATCAAATGAGATTTCACTTTAGATGTTCTGTAACCCTTTTTAACATGATTCATTGATTTACCACTGTCGCTATCTTTGCAGAGGTACTTTATCTCTTCAATTAGTAGCGTATAATATCGGTCTGCTCGTTCTACCGACCAGTTTTCAAAAGTATATTTCCAAATTTCTTCAAGATCAGCTAGGGCCTTTTTACTTATTCTGTAAGTCTTCATAAAGACTTGCTGTGTATTTTCTTTAGATGATCTTCGGGGTTAAAATTTTCAACCATACCGCTTCGCTCGCCCAAAACAAGAGCCTTTAGCAATATGCTTTTTTTATCTTCTTCGGTTTCAAGTAATCTCAAAGCAGTTCTTATTACTTCGCTTGCCGAGTTGTATCGGCCTGAAGAAATTTCGGATGTGATGAATTCCTCGAAATGACTTCCAAGTAAAATTGAAGTATTCTTGCCCATAGTTTTTGTTTTTCAAAAGTACCAACAATTGGTATTACAGCCAACTGCTTTCACCTCTTTCTAGTTTGTCGGAAAAATTTTATCATTTGTGTTTTTGCAATTATTCAATAATTCTTCTCGCCAAGCGAAATCGTTTTATAAAATAATCAGAATATAAATTGGTTTCCACAACTCCCAATGAAGTAGAAGCATGAATAAATTTAATGTTGTCTTTGGCTTTTAATTCTGTTACAATTCCCACATGGGTAATCTCGCGTTTCTTTTTGCCCGTGGCAAAGAATAGCAAATCACCGGGTTGTAGTTCTTTGATCTTTATTTTCTGGCCTAGCAAAGCTTGCGCATCTGCTGTGCGCGGAAGCGTTAGGTCAATTGATTTGAATGAATTTACAGTTAACCCCGAACAATCCATGCCTACGCGGGTAGTGCCACCCCATTTGTAGGGAGTTCCTGTAAAAGTTCTCGCAGTTCTGATTACTTCATTTACCGATTTGTCTCTTAAACGCGTTTTTCGGGAAGCGCAGTTCGAAAGAAAAATAATAGACAAGCTTAAAAGAGCCGCTTTGTAAATCAGTAAATATGTACTTTTGTGGCGGATTGTAAACATCATATCAACTTCAAAGTTAATACATCATGGCATACGAGAAAGAATCTTTAGTAATTGATTCACCGAGCATTCAAGAGGCAATTTTGGATCAATTCAAATCTATTGTGGGCGAGGAAAACATGATGCTGGATGAAGAAAGGCGGTATGATTACTCGCATGATAAAACAGAAGACTATTCCTTCATGCCCGATGTAGTTTTGAAACCAAGAACACCTGAAGAAGTAAGTGAACTATTAAAAATATGCAATCAGTATAAACTACCAACTACCCCACGTGGTGCTGGTACTGGCTTGAGTGGCGGAGCTATTCCTGTAAAGAAAGGCGTTGTAATTTCCATGGAGCGATTCAATAAAATTTTAAATATCGATGAATTAAATCTTCAAGCTACAGTTGAACCTGGCGTGATAACGGAAGTATTTCAAAACGCGGTAAAAGAAATTGGATTGTTTTATCCGCCCGATCCTGCTAGCGGAGGTTCCTGTTTTTTAGGTGGCAATCTTGCTAATAATTCGGGTGGACCAAAGGCAGTGAAGTATGGCGTTACCCGCGATTATGTGTTAAACATGCAAGTGGTGTTGCCAACAGGCGAAATCATCTGGACAGGAGCTAATGTGTTAAAGAATTCAACAGGGTACAACCTCACTCAGTTAATGTGTGGCAGTGAAGGTACGTTGGGCATCATTACAAAAATTGTTTTCAAGCTTCGCGGCTATCCAAAAAAGAATGTGTTGATGATGATTCCACTCAGCACCAACGAAGAAGCCTGCAAAGCCATTGCTGCTATTTATGTGGAAGGACTAACGCCATCAGGTATGGAGTTTTTTGAAAAAGAAGCGGCAGCTAAAACATTTGACTATTGTGAGAAAGTATTGAACAGTCCGGTAACAACCAAACTCACCGAAGGCATGAATGCTTACTTGCTTTGCGAATTGGATGGCAACGATGAAGAAGTATTGATGCGTGATGCCGAGCGAGTGATGGGTGTTGTTGAAAAGTTTGAATGTGGTGAAGTGTTGTTTGCTGAAACCGCTGCGCAGAAGGCAGAATTATGGAAGATCAGAAAAAACATTTCACCGGCTGTAAATTGGTATACACTCACTAAGTCAGATGATGTGGTTGTGCCTCGCGCCAATTTACCAAAGCTTATCAATGGCATAAAGGAAATCGGTAAGCGTTATAATTTTAATACAGTTTGCTTTGGTCATTTGGGTGATGGTAATCTTCATGTTAATATTTTGAAGGAAGGCTTGAGCGAAGAATATTGGAATACCAAAGTGAATGATGGCATTGGAGAAATCTTTAAACTTACAGTGAGCCTTGGAGGCACGCTCTCAGGTGAGCATGGAATTGGTATTGCCAAGCGGCCTTATATGAATATTGCTATGAGCGAAGTAAATCTAAACTTGATGCGTGGCATTAAAAAAGTCTTCGACCCAAATGGAATTTTAAATCCAGGAAAGATTTTTTGAGCTTGAAAAAATTTCGATAATGTAAAATTAAACCTTAAATGAGTTTCGGATTCTGAATTAACAAATCCTCAAATCATTCAATTTTCAAATCAATACCGTCTTCTTGAAGTGCTTCTTCGTGGTGCGGAGCCAAACAGCATTCCGAAAACGCCACGTACAATTTCTTTGCCCACTTGCTTGACAATAGGAGAGGCCATTACTTCCTCGAAGGTACTTTTTTCTTGGCGAGATGTTTTAGCAGGCGCTTGCACTGCTTGTTGCTTTTCTTCGTCAACTTTGACTAATCGTTCATTCAAGATTTCAAAGGCGCTTCGCGGATCAATAGCTTCTTTGTATTTTTTATTGATGTCAGATTGATCTAATTGCTGTTTGTATTCGTCTCCTGATAAAGGCCCCATAACGGAGGCTGGCGGAGCCAAATGTGTAACTACCGTTTCCGTTGGAATTCCTTTTTCATTTAGTACGGTTATAAACGCTTGCCCAATGCCCAGTTGAGTAAATTGTTTCTCAATTTCATAAAACTCTGAGTGCGGAAAGGTTTTTACAGTCTCTCGTAAATCTTTCACATCGTTAGGTGTAAATGCGCGAATAACATGATGAACGCGATTACCCAACTGACTAAGTATTGACGCTGGCACATCAGTAGTTACTTGCGTGCAGAAAAATATGCCTACGCCTTTTGACCGTATCAAACGAATAACTTGTTCGATCTGATCCATAAACGCTTTAGGTGCATCTTTAAAAAGTAAATGCGCTTCATCTAAAAAGAAAACAAGTTTTGGCTTATCAAGATCGCCCGCTTCTGGCAACTTTTGATAAAGTTCGGCAAGCAATGCCAGCATGAATGTGGAGAGGATGATTGGTTGCCCTTGAACATCTGATACATTCAACATACTTATAACACCTCGGCCATCTACTTTTTCAAACAAGTCGTCTATATCAAACGAAGTCTCTCCAAAAATCTGGTTGATGCCTTGCTGTTCAAGTGCCACAATCTTTCTTAAAATTGTGCCCGATGTAGAAGTAGATATTTTTCCGTAAGCATCTTTTATTTCAACTGCGCCTTCTCCTTCCGATAAGTAGTTCAATACTTTTTTCAGATCGTGTAGATCAACCATCGGCAGCTTTTTGTCATCGGCATATTTAAACAACACCATCAACACACCACGCTGCACTTCGTTTAGCTCCAATATCTTAGATAAAAGTACTGGGCCAAATTCCGTTACAGTGGCACGCATTTGCGCCCCTAACTTTCCGCTCAGCGAATATAACTCTATGGGAAAACCTGAAGGTTCATAATTAATGCCCAATAACTTTGAACGCTCTTCTATTTTTTCATTCGAAATGGCAGCCTTTGCTATACCAGAAATATCGCCCTTCATGTCGGGCATAAAAACAGAAACACCAGCGGCAGACAATTGCTCGGCCAACAATTGCAACGTACGTGTTTTGCCAGAACCCGTTGCTCCCGTTACTAGCCCGTGGCGGTTCATCATCTGCAAAGGCAAGTTCACTTTTGCTTCGGCAACAACTTCATTATTAAAAACACCTGCCCCTAAATAAATAGAAGCTCCTTTGGGAGAATATGAAGTGTTGATGGCGGTGATGAATTGTTCTTTGTTCATGACTGTGATTTATATGATTTTTGTGATTAGTATGTTTAGCCATGAGTGATTCATCAGCTCGAATCCTACAATTTTTTCTTCAACAACCAATCTATCTGTGGGTCATCGCCTACTTGAAAAACATGTTCACTAAATCGCTCGAACCCAAATTTTTTATAAAATGCTTGCGCTCTCAAATTGAATTCCCACACACCTAACCAAATCCATTCTACTTTTCTTTGCGAAGCGTAATCCAATGCATAGTCCATTAAAATGGAACCAATCTTTTTGCCTTGATGATCAGGATGAATATACAATCGCTGAAGCTCAACAGTATTGTCGCCTAGTAAGTGTTTTACTTCATCGCTTAATCGCATTCTTAAAAAACCAGCTGCTTTATCGCCATCCCAAGCCAAGTAATAATTTGAATTTACTTCATTCAGTTCTTTTTCAAACTGCTTAAGTGTATACGCTTCCTCAATAAATCGTTGATTATTTTCTACTGTGGTGGATTCACCAAACGTCTGCCAATACGAATCGATGGCAATCTTTTGAAGAACAGCAAGCTCCGAAAGTTGGATAGGACGAACTTCTATCATAGAAAAGAATTTAACTATTTCTTCTCTTCAAAATTCTGAAAAGTGTACAATACGCCCAACGAGAAGGCTTGACTTATTTGCACACCAAGGTCCTGATCAATGTCATACAGCACAATGCCACCAAGGTTTACATTTACAAATTTGTTAACCTTGGCGGTGATATTCAAATCCAATCGATGGTCAATTGTTCTTAAAGCAAGTGTTTCATAATTAGCATACATAACGTACCTCCATTTTAGATTAACGTTTGGTGCTATGTCTTTGTTAAATTCCGCCAACAATTGAAATGCGTACCATTCAAAACGAGTACTTCCTGATGGATCAACACCATAGGGCGTAGGATTATCTGCTGTAACAAATTGTTTGGCGTCATTTACAATTGTAACGCGTGGGGCAATAGGTGACAAGCGTAGCTTAAAATATTCTACTGGATGATATTCAAAACCGATGGCTGTTGTGATGAATGTTGGAGAAAGAGAATTGGAAATCAGTGTTTGTGTTGTCAATCCTGCAGCATCTGTTCCGTATTTGTAGCCTTTGGCAAACTGACTTTGCAAGTTGGCAGAAACAAACATATCCCATTTAGTATTTATTGCATAGCCGTATTTTGTATCAATGAAAATACGATCCAATGTTTTGCGGTAGCCTTGGCCTGTGTTATTGACCATGCCATACAATAAGTCAAATTCATTGTCCCACGATTTTTTATCTTTCTTAAAGTTGGCTTTAAAATTTAAAAAGGCAGTAAATCCAATCGAGTTTACACCGCCTGCTTTCCAGTTGGAAGAAAAAGAAGATTGGTTAAGGTTAAGTCCTGATTTGAAGGCTTTTTTCCAATTGGAGGTTGAATCGGGTTTTACGAACTGTGCAAAACTTGATTCAATCGCAAAAAATGCAACAAGGAATATTAATAATTTTAGAAATTTAATTTTCATGGAATAAGATTTATAGGTCAAAATTACCAATAAACCTTAACAATGAATTTAAAAACTATTTAATCTGATCTCATCAAGAGCAGATTCTGTAAGAGGCTTGGTGATGAATTTGATAACGTGATTATTGTTCACGATTTTATCAATATCTCGTTTGTTATCAGAACTAGATAGAATAATAATTTTGCACTTATTCTTTACCAATTCATTGAACTTGTCAAACTCGTAAAGAAATACGAAACCATCCACAATGGGCATATTGATGTCCAAAAAAATGATATTCGGAAGGTTTTCAACATTATTTTGATTTTCTCGAAGATAATCAAGTGCACTTTTGCCAGAGTTTTTCACCTCAACTCTGCCTGAAAATTTTGTTATTTCAATAATCCTTTTGCTGATAAAATTGTCAGTATCATTATCATCTACCAACATCACCAATTCAGTAATCTTCGTCAAAGTATCCATCAGCATTTAGAGATCTGTGTTCATTTAAATGAAAGTACGCAAAATTATTCTTTTTTCAATTATGTATCGCCACCAATTAATTACCAAAAAGATAACTGTGTAATAAATTCGCCTAAAACCATTAATAAGGCGTTTATTTTTAGTGGATTTGTAAACGCTCTCCAGTACTTAACGTAAAGTCTTTCTTATTGTTCCACTCCATAATATCTCGAATGGTAACTCCGTATTGGCGAGCAATGCTATATAAAGTGTCACTTGATTTAACCTCGTGGAAAGTTACTGACTGTGTAGTACTTATATTTTTTGGATCATTCAAGACAACTGTTTTATCTGCAAGAACTAACACTTGACCAGGCTTTAGTTTATCGTGAATGCTGAGGTTATTCCATTTCAATAAATCAAGAACTTTTATTTTGTGAAGGTTGGCAATAGAATACAATGTTTCGCCTGCCAAAATCGTGTGTGATGATTCTGACTTTCCGAAATCTGGCTTTGGGGGTATTAATGTTGAATCTCTTACATCCAATTTTTGAACCAGCGGCACTGAAGCTGAGTCAATTTGTGCTTTTATTGGAGGTTTTGTCTCCCATTCAAACGATTCTGCATTATTCAGTTTTGCAACTTCTGAGCCTTCTTCAAGAGCTAATTCTTGAACTTCTGGCCTTTTTGACCCCAACCAAACAATCTCACCAGTTTTTAAAAAACCATTGATTTCAGGATTGTATTTTTTTAATTTTTTGAGCCTTATGCCGTGCAGCTGACTTATGCTCCATAAATCTTCACCAACTTTTGCTTTATGGAAATCGGATTCAGCTTTATTTTTCTTTTTGCCTTTCAAAAAAATCATTCCTGGTTGAACCAAGAACGAGTATTCGATTTCATTGTATTCAATAAATTCATCTAACGGCAAGCCACATCGTGCTGCTAATTGGTTTATTGTTTCTGACTTTGTTGCTCGAATTGCACTAATTCCATTGATTTGAAAAACCGAATCGGGTTTTACTTCTGGTGGCTTTGTTTCACCTACACTAGTTTTTTTGATTGTTGGTAAGAAAAGCTTATTGAAATCAGTATTCAATTTACTGACAGGAACAATCACGGTATATTCTTTATCATCAGGGATTAAATCGGCCTTGAGCCATTTATTATATTCTTTAAGTGTTGCTTCTTCCACCGAAAGATCTTTGGCAATATCTTTCAGTGCTTTTTGTGCGCTAGCTTGATACGTGATCAACTTCATTGAAGGTTCGCCAGTCAAGCCGTTTTCAAATGCTATTTTGTGTGCCAAAAATCGTTTCACATACCAATAAGTATCGGAGGTAACATCCATTGCTGTCGCCCCATTTTGTAAATCAGCCACTGCCTTCTTTACTCCACCAGCTCCCATCTGGTATGACTGTAGGGTATAGATCCAATTATTGAATTGCAAATTATTCTTGCTTAGATATTTTGCGGCACCTTTTGTAGCAGCCACCACATGCATACGTTCATCAATCATCTCATCCACGCGAAGCCCCATTTCCATTGCAGTAAAATCTTTGAACTGCCAAAAGCCAACTGCGTTGGACGATGAAACAGCATCGGCCACTAACGAACTTTCCTGCAAAGCCAAAAACTTGAAATCGCCAGGAACGCCTTCTTCTTCAAAAATTTTTTCAATGATGGGAAAAAATAACTTGGCTCTATCTGTCTTTACAGAAAAATAGCCAGCGTGTTGTGTTAATAGATTTACATCTTTCTGGATTTCTTTTTTCGCATCATCGCGAATGGTAAGAGTGATGCCAGCAAATTGAATTTGATCTGGCACAATAGGAGTTTGTGCGTTCAACGAAGCAGCTCCAACAAATAGAACAAAGGCTGCAAAAAATTTCATTAACACAAATGTATAAAAAACTCTCCAAGAGTTGCCATGCAAACCTTCGAGGTTTTGAAATCTTAAATGTTTGTTAAAGTTTTCTGATAATCGTTATTCCATCACGAATGGGCAGCAACACATTTTCCACTCGCTCATCGTCATTCACTTTTTTATTGAAGTTGAGAATAGCCCGCGTATCCTTGTCTGGCTTTGCGTCTAATACTTTGCCGCTCCACAATACATTATCTGCAAGTATATATCCGCCAGAAGCAACCTTATCAATTATCAAATCGAAATAGGTTCCATAATTTTCTTTGTCGGCATCAATAAACACTAGATCAAATGTTTGATTTATGTTGGGTATTATTTCCAATGCATTTCCAATAATATATTCCAGCCCATCAAGGTTAGCTTCCGCAAAATAGCCTCGTACTCTTTTCTCCAACTCTTCATTCACATCAATGGTAATAAGCTTGCCCGATGATTGCAGGCCTTCAGCTAAGCAAAGAGTGGCATAGCCAGTGTAAGTGCCAACTTCTAAAATAGTTCTTGGCTTTATCATCTTGCTGATCATTGCAAGAAAGCGGCCTTGCAAATGACCTGACAACATGCGAGGTTTTAATACATGCAAATGTGTTTCGCGAACTATTTTCTTTAGTAATTCACTTTCGTGAGATGACGATTGCTCCGCATAATTTTGTAAAGCTGGATCAATAAATTCCATGAATCAATTACGAATTAACAATTACGAATTACGAGATATGAATTACAAATTTCTACAAAAATTAGTTTTGGAAGAATCAGCAAGTTGAAATCTGTAATTTGAAATTAAACATCATTTCGGAATCATACGTAAATAACTAAACTTATCTTCATCCAACATTTCGTTCGATAGTTCTTTCAATGTATCTACTGTAGTATTTTTTATACGATCAAATATTTCATCGAGCGTAGTTATTTTGCCGGCATCTAAAATATTACGTGCCATCATAATCATAAAGCTCACATTGTTCTCTTCTGAAATAGCAAGATGGCCGAGTATCTGTTCTTTAGCTTCGCTCAATTGCTTTTTGCCAAGCGGTTCTTCACGTAATTTTTTAAACTCTTGCTTTACTAATGATATGCTTCTCTCTAACTGCGTTGGCTCTGTGCCAAAAGAAACAACGAACAAGCCAGTATCTGTAAATGTGATAAATTGTGCCGCTATGGAATAAACCAATCCATGTTTTTCGCGCAAAGCAAGATTTAATCGTGAATTCATTCCGGGCCCACCTAGAATATTGGTTAGCATATAAAATGAACTCCTTTTCGGATCAGAAAATTTATAGGCGGGTCTGCCAATGGCGCAACGCGCTTGTTTAATATCGCGCTTGATAATGGCCTCTGATGGTTTGTACCCTTTAAACAAAATCCGTTTCTTCTTTGAAATCATTTTCGGGATTGCCCCAAAGTATTTTTCCGTAAGCTCAACCACTTCCTCATACGTTACATTGCCCACGCACGAAAAAACAATTCGGGAGGTATCCAAATGCTCGTTCAAAAACTTCCGAAAATCCTTTCTCTTGAAAGAAGATACTGTCTTCTTTGTTCCTAAAATATTCATGCCTAATGAGTGGCCTTTGAAGATAACAGCATCAAATTCATCTTGTAGTGAATCTTCTGGATCATCATCGTACATCGACATTTCTTCGAGGATTACTTTTTGCTCGCGTTCAATTTGCTCGGGTGGAAAAATGGAATTGAACGTAATATCAACAAGGAGTTCAAGAGCTCTCTCAAAATAAACATTGCGTAACGATGCGAAGAATAAAATTTTCTCCTTGTCGGTAAATGCATTCAAATCGCCCCCAACTGCTTCCAATCTATTTAATATATGGAACGATTTGCGTTTGCTTGTTCCTTTAAATGCCATGTGTTCCCAGAAATGGGCTATGCCTTGATTGTCGGGTATTTCATCGCGGCTGCCAATATCGAGCATGATGCCGCAGTGAACAATTTTTGTGGTAGTAATGTGATTGTGGATTACCCTTATTCCATTCTTGAGGGTATACATTTTATAGTCTCTCATGCAGTGGCAAAACTACGTTAATTTCTCAACTGCTAGAAACTCGAATAATGGTTACTATTCCCATCAGCGGACAACCTTGATCGTTGGCGGTCGAAGCACTTGACACGAACTTGAAATTTTTAGTAATCTAGCAGTCTATTTTTGGCACTACTCTTGTAAACACATTACTATGGAAACACAAAAAGTAAAAACCTGCTTCACTATCAATTTTACCAATGACCAATATCTCCATGCGAAAGCGTATGTTGAAGACATGAGGCGACATCCGCAGCGGGTATTTTGGCAAGGCAAAGAGGGCAAAAGCGAAGATGAACTAGTGATTGAGCAAATTGCTCACCGCATATTGTCTGGCTTTTATAACAATGATCCGTTCAGAGCTGGTAAGCACATTGTGAAGATGGATAGCATGACCACTGCTTAATAAAAGTAAGCAGTTACTTCACACTTCTATTCACCACAGTGGCACTTGCCTGTGCTGTTGGTAACACAACCATATCGGCAATAACCACATGAGGTGGGCAATTTAAGACGTATAAAATTATATCGGCAATATCGTTGCCAGTAAGTGGCTTTATTCCTTTATAAACATTGGCTGCACGCTCAGCATCGCCTTTAAATCGCACTACTGAAAATTCAGTTTCAACCAAGCCTGGATGAATAGCCGTTACTTTTATCCCGTAAGGATTCAAGTCTATTCTCATACCATCTGAAATAGAATCAACGGCTGCTTTGCTTGCGCAATAAACGCTGCCATTAGCATACGCTTGTTTTGCAGCGATCGATCCAAGATTAATAACATGACCAGAGTTTCTTGCCACCATGCCTGGGATTATTTCTTTTGTTACATACAACAAGCCTTTCACATTGATGTCGATCATAGCATCCCAATCATCCACATTAGCAGTTTGTATAGGATCGAGCCCGTGTGCATTGCCAGCGTTGTTAACGAGTATATCAACCGCTTGCCATTCAACGGGCAACGATTTTATTTTTTGATTGACATCTGCTTTATCGCGAACGTCAAAGCAAAGAGTGATAACCTTTGTAGTGGATGACAATTCATGTTCTAATTGAGTTAATCGATCTTGCCTGCGGCCGCAAAGAATCAAGGAGAAATTATGGTGTGATAATAGTCTGGCAGTTGCTTCGCCAATACCTGATGTTGCGCCTGTTATCAGGGCTATTCTTTTGTGCGTCATTAAAAAATTATTGGAAGATAAAGTAAACAGAAACAGTGTTAGTGTTGATTCTTGAAATAGGATCTTTGAATGAGCCAGGTGTTGGGCCAAGAATATTGGAAAGCCCTCGTGAGAACCTAATTTCTTGAGAAAATTTGAACAAAGGAAAATAGAAGTCGAAGCCCAAGCCAGCATCTAAACTCATGTTAGAATGATAAATTTCTAAACTAGATGAGATGGAGCTATCGCCATTTTTACTGCTCAATTCAAAACCTGGAGTAACGCCCCCCACCATATACATGCGCACATTGCCCCTGCGTTGCGATTTGTATTTAAGCAAGAGCGGGAATTCAACCATTGTTGTTTCTATCAACAATTCTTTTCTGGTATCATTGGTAAAATTGTAAATTAGTTTGTGATTATAAAATGCTGCCTTTGGCATCAGGCGCAAGTCAAGGTATTCATATAATCGCAAGTTGGCTAAAAAGCCTAATGAAAATCCAGGAGAGGAGGGAGCCATTACCGAATGAAGCGTATCAAATTTTGGCGTAACAAATTTATCGGAGTAGTTGACTTGATAGGCTGAAGTATGAAGGCCAATAACAAAGCCATAGCTCAATCGCTTATCGTCAAAGGCTGCCTTGTTTTGCTTGGCCCACTTGTATGATTGTCCAAATCCCCACAAGGGTAAAAGCAAAAGAAACCCAAATAAGGCTATTTTGTGGCTGTGTAAAGAGAGCTTATTCCAAAAGTAAGTGGCTTGCATGTGGTGTTGTTAAAACCAACGAGAGTAAGTATGTCGGTAAATTGTTTTCCATCTGCAAAAGCTTTCACCGATTCGGGTAAATAGGTGTAAGCCGATTTGTCTTTGGAAATCAATCGCCCGATCAAAGGTAAGATGTTTGCAAAATATAACTGATACAATTGTTTGAAGGGAAATTGAGAAGGGCGAGAAAATTCTAGCACTACCAATTTGCCACCTGGTTTCAGCACCCGTAAAATTTCGCCTAATCCTATTTCCAAGTTTTCAAAGTTGCGTACACCAAAGGAAACGATCACGGCATCAAACTTATTTTCTTCAAAGGGAAGATTTTCTGAATCGCCATACAAAAGTTGAATTAGTTTGGAGTACCCTTTTTCAATCATCTTTTTTCTTCCAACCTCAAGCATGCCTTCAGAAATATCGACACCAATTACTTGTGTGGGCTTTAGTTGAAGCGATTCAATGGCGAAATCGCCTGTGCCAGTGGCAACATCTAAGATAGTTTTAGGTTGCGAATCTTTTAACAATGCAATGGCTTTTTTTCGCCAGCGCACATCAATTCCAGCACTTAAAAAATGGTTTAGAAAATCGTAGTTTCCACTGATGTTGTTGAACATCTTGGCCACTTGTTCTTTTTTGCTTGAAGTATCTGCTTTATAAGGAACTACCGTCATTCTTAAATATTTGAAAATTAGATGATTTAAAAATTTGAAGATGAATGAGAAGTATTTGGTTAACTGAATATTGTCGAAATTGTTATTTCAACATTTTCAAATCAGCGAATCTTCAAATTTTCAAATCAATTGGTAAGCACCTTAAACTCCACTCTACGATTTAGTTCACGGCCTTCTTTCTCGTCATCATTGCTAGCTAGTGGTTTCGATTTGCCATAGCCTTGAGCTTTTACTCTACGAGGGTCTATTCCCTTACGAACAAGAAAATTCCGAACTGCATCAGCACGAGCTTGAGAAAGTCTAATGTTGGCAAGCTTGCTACCAACTCTGTCGGTATGGCCACCTATTTCAACGGTAATGTTGCCGTTCTGCCTCATCATTGCTTCTAATTTGTTTAGCTCGGTGTGCGATTCAATTTTAAGTGAAGCCATATCAAAATCAAAATAGATATTTCGTAAAACAGAGCTTACGCCAACCGCCAATTTGCGAAGTGAAATAGTTCTTGTAAGCTGTTTAGCTTGATATGATGTGCCTTCGATATTGAGTGATTGGTTTACAAAAACATATCCTTCCTTTTCAATAGAAAGCCGATACTGCTTTGCCGTAGCCGATGTAATGTTAAATTCGTAAACTCCATCGGAAGGAGAGGTAACTCCAACCATAATATTATCTTTAAAACCTTGCAATTTTATTTTGGCATCCAATGGCGAATTTGTTGCATCGTCAACCACTTTTACAATATATTTTAGAGGCTCAGCTTTTTTCGGTTCTTCTTTTTTAACTAGTGGCTTTACTTCTTTCTTAATGGGTTCTTTTTTAGCAACTTCTTTTTTAGGCTCTAACTTAACGGGTGTTTTAACAGGCTCTTTTACCTCTGGTTTCTTTTCCGTTACCACTGCTTCAACTTTGGTCTCAACCTTTGGCTCCTCTTTAGGTTCTTCAACAGGAGGTGTTATTATTTCAGCTGGTGTTTCTTTTTTTGCTTGTGCATTAGCTTCTGGCACAATGATCATGTAAATATCTTGGTAGCCAAGACCATCTTCGCGCACCGAAGCGTAATAGCCGCGCTTGCCATCTTTGGTAGCGATATAAAAAATATCATCATCGGGTGTGTTTATTGGGTAGCCCAAATTTTCAGGTTCGCCCCATTGATTGGTGGCTTTATCTAATGTGCTTTTAAAAATATCATAGCCACCCATTCCTTTTCTACCTTTTGAGGAGAAGTAAAGTGCAGTGCTTTCATAATCTATGAAGGGCGATTCTTCGTCTTCCGCGCTATTGATGGCGGGTCCAAGGTTTTTCACACGACTCCATTCGCCTCGGCTATCTCTTGTGGCAATATAAATATCCGATCCCCCAATACCACCTGGTCGTTCACTGGCGAAGTAAAGTGAATTTCCATCTTTTGATATGGAAACGGAAGATTCCCTGTAGGAAGAATTAATTACATCTGGCAAAGCTATTGGTGCGCCCCAGGTGCCATCTTTTTGCAGATCGCATTCATAGATATCGCCATTGCCTTCATCGTGATAAATAAAAAGTTTTTTACCATCTGGGGATAAAGCTAAATTGGAGTCATTCGTTTTTCTATTGATGGTAGGGCCAATATTAACAGCACTTCCCCAATTTTTCCCTTCTTTCTTGGTGATGAAAATTTCTTCGTATGGTAAGTTGTCATCGGCCACATCATCGTTGCTATTTCCATCCCTTCGTCTGGTAGTAAATACTATTTCATCTTCATCTTCATTAATTACTGGGCCATAATCATCGTATTCAGAATTGATACCACTGCCCAAATGGATTATGGAGTAATTTTTAGGATCGGCTACATACTCTTTTCCATTGGCACATTCCGCAAGTCTCCTATCAACATCTTTTACTTCTGGTATTCCTTGGCTAAGGCCAGCTGTACTTTTGGAAATTTTATTTTTGTATTGTTTAAAAAACTTGATTGCCTGATCGAACTGCAAACCATATTGATAGCCCTTGCCAATCCAATACTCTAAATCAATTCTATACGTTGGGTTTTGTCTATAAATGCGAAGAAAGTATTTAGTGGCAAGCTCTTTATTGACGGTAACAAGATATAAGTGCCCAGCCTCAAAATTGGCCTTGAAATTAGTGGTATCTGTATCAGCAGCCTGAACGTAAAGGTCACGTGCCACATCTTCAGCTTTTGTTGCCGTAAGAATTTCTACAGCTTGATCCATATAATCTTTGGATAGCTGTTTATCTTGTGCTTGTGCTAAGCCCTGCTCACAATACAAAATAAATAGCAGTAAGCAAACAAAAAGTCGGAGGCAACGATACATATTAAAAAATGGTTAAACCTTATAAAAAATAGCTTCCAGACATGCAATTTAGTAAATTTCGCTAAAAATAAAAGAAGCTAATAAAATCTTCAAATACCCTAATCTTACTTGATTAGTATTTTCTACCTCAATTAAAGCTTTAACTAAACGAATGGATGTAAAAGTTGCCGAGTTTCTCACTAGTAGCACAAAAGTTGAGCAATGCCCCAAGCCAGACAAGCCTGAGTTTGCTTTTATAGGTCGGTCCAACGTGGGCAAATCATCTCTCATCAACTTACTTGTAAACCGAAGGGATTTGGCCAAAACTTCTGTAAAGCCAGGTAAGACACAGACCATCAATCATTTTGTGATTGATGCCAAATGGTTTTTAGTTGACTTGCCCGGCTATGGTTATGCACGCACAGGCAAGGCACAGCGCGAAAGCTTTGGTTTGATGATTGAAGATTATATTTTGAAAAGAGAAAACCTGTATTGCACTTTTATTTTAATAGACGTGCGATTGGAACCGCAAGCAATTGATTTGGATTTTATTGAGTGGCTTGGTGTGCGCGGGCAGCCACTGGCCATTGTGCTAACCAAGGCAGACAAGCTCACCAGAAATGAACTGGAAAAATCAAAAAAAGTATTTTTTGATAAGATGAATTCTATTTGGGAAGAGCTGCCTCCCATTTTCATAAGTTCAACTGTAATGAAATCTGGACGTGAGGAGATATTGGATTTTATTGGAGCAGCCATAAAGGCGCAACCCAAAATTGATTAGTTTTGTCGCTCATAAAAAGAAACTATGGAGTTATCTGAAATCGCAGCAATAAGTGGAAAAGGTGGTTTGTTCAAAGTACTAAAACCAACCAAAGCAGGTGTTATTCTTGAATCATTAGATGAGGCAAAGACAAAGCTTGTGGCATCGGCCACACAAAAGCTTTCGCTGTTGAAAGAAATATCTATCTACACTACAACAAAAAAGGGAACTGCCTCTTTAGAAGAAGTGCTCCAAAAAATCTATAAAGATTTTGGTAATGATATTGGGCTTACTTCCGAGGCCGATCCAGCTGAACTAAAATCGTTCCTTAAATCAGTGTTACCCGAGTATGACGAAAGCCGTGTGTATGTTTCAGACATTAAGAAATTGGTGAAGTGGTATCAGATTATATCACAACAAGTTCCTGAAATTTTAACAGCACCAATTATTTCTCAAGAGAGTGCTGAGTCAGATGAGAAGATCAAGGCGTAATTATTTTTAAAATAAGATAGCTTTGATCGAGACTCAAACTCTCTTTATCAAAAACATGGTGTGCGACCGATGCAAAACGGCCGTGCATCAGGAGTTGCAGAGGTTAGCTATTGAACCTACAGAAATAAATTTAGGTGAAGTGAGATTAGCCAAGTCAATGGCTTCAGAGCAACTGGAGCAATTTTCTAAAGCAATCAAATTGCTTGGCTTTGAACTGATTGAAGATAAAACGGCACGACTGATTTCAAAAATTAAAAGTGTTGCTATTGAATTTATACACTATTCAAATCAAAAAAGCAGACCTAATTTTTCGGCTTACCTCATTGAAAAACTTCATAAAGATTACTCTTCTCTAAGTCATTTATTTTCCGAAGTTGAAGGAATCACCCTTGAGCATTTTTTAATCTTACAAAAAATAGAACGTGCTAAAGAGTTATTGGTTTACGATGAACTTTCTATGCAAGAAATTGCCGATCAATTGGGTTATAGCAGTGCTCCGCATCTATCAAATCAGTTTAAAAAAATTACGGGGCTAACGCCTTCTCACTTTAAGAAGATTGGAGCTGTAAAAAGAAATGCGTTAGATAACGTATAATTCTTTCCCACAATTATGTAACTACCTTGCCGACTAGCCTGCGTATTATTGCAGTATAGAAGTTTTTATATAACCCATGACACACACGTATTCAGTTTCAGGAATGACATGCGAAGGCTGCGAAGCCAAAGTAAAATATCTGCTAGGTAAAGTAGAAGGCGTTACTCATGTTTCTATTGACTTAGCCAAAGGCGAGGCGGCTATCAACATGACGGAGCATATTTCAATAGTAAAGTTGAAGGAAGCATTGAAGGAATATCCAAAGTATCAACTAACGAGTCAGGTAGCAGAAAATCATATTATGCCTGCTTTCGCGGAAGAAAGAAAATCATGGCTAGCTACATATAAGCCGTTGTTGATTATCGCTGCTTTTATTACTGGCGTTGCTGGAATTGTCTCCATTAATGAAGGACAATTTCAGGCAGCAAATTTTATGAATGTATTCATGGCGGGTTTCTTTTTAGTCTTCTCTTTTTTCAAAATGCTTGATGTGAAAGGCTTTGCTTCTAGTTACTCAATGTATGATCTGTTGGCTATACGATTTCCTGTTTATGGATTCGTTTACCCTTTCATTGAGTTGAGTTTAGGAATTGCTTATTTGATTCACTTCAATCCAACAGTTACCAATGCAGCAACAATTTTAGTAATGGGCTTTAGCAGTTTGGGAGTAGTTAAAAGCGTTGTAGATAAAAAGAAAATACGCTGTGCTTGTTTAGGTGCAGTTTTTAATCTGCCCATGAGCACGGTTACCATTATTGAAGATTTGTTAATGGTAGCAATGGCTGCAACTATGTTGATGTTCTCACACTAATTCTAGTATTTTTAAATTAAACAATAAACAAAATGAAAACAATTAAAAAACTATCGCTTGCCTTTATGGCTTTTTTGATGATCACTCTATCGTATGCTCAAAACTATAAAGCACCAAAAATTGATGCCTCTGGAAAAATTACGGATGGGAGTGGTAAACACATTGGTAATGTAACTAAAGAGGGTGTGGTAACGGATGCCATGGGTATGAAGGTGGCCACCATGGATGCAACAGGTTCATTAGTAGAAACGAAGACTGGCAAGAAGCTTGGCAAGGCGGAGAAAAACGGAAATTTTGTTTCCGCTTTCGCGAAAACTCCCGATGAAGGCTGGTCGGTAAGCGCACCAGAAAATGGCACTTGCTATGTAAAAGACAAAAGTGGAAAAGTAATGGCCGAAGTACATGAAAGTTATAAGCAAGTAGGAGCTTGCGCTATTCATTGTCTCACTGCTCACATGGATCACGATAAAATGAGCGATGAGAAATTAGCAGGCTCGTATGTTTGCCCAATGGACAAAGATGTGGTTTCAGACAAGCCAGGCAAATGTTCAAAATGCGGCATGGCTTTGGTAAAGAAAACGAAGTAATGACCACTACCTATTTTAAGCCAAACAACAATTGAAGACTTCTGCCTTCAATTGTTGTTCCTTAAAACTTATACAATACGCCAACATTCGGGCTTGGCATCTTTCACTTACCGTATCATCAATCCAACCAACTCTTTCATCAATTTATAGGCTACCATTGCAGTCATGTTTTGGTAGTCGCGTGTAGGATTGTACTCAACAATGTCTGCACCAATTACTTCCACATTAATCTTTTGCAGGATTGTCAATACTTCTCGCACGGACAATCCGCCAGGCTCATGATGCGAAACACCTGGTGCAAACGCTGGATCGATCGCATCTATATCTAGTGAAATGTATAATGGGCCAGTAAGTGTAGAAATAAAATCGTACGAGAAATTTTTCATTTCTATTTGAGTTACGCCAAAAAGACTTGCTTGCTCGCGCTGGTGCGGATTGAGCGTACGCAATCCAACTTGTGTGAGTTGCTTCGCCAATTTATTTTCCATGATGCGAGCAAAGGGTGAAGCGTGAGAGAACGGATTGCCATCAAAGTCATTATACAAATCGCCATGCGCATCAATATGTAAAATAGAAAGGTTGGGATAGCGAATAGAATGCGCCTTGATGATGGGATAGGTTATTGAATGATCGCCACCTAAACATAGTACTTTAAGAGTCTTTGTTTCAAGCGATACTCGTTCAAAAATGGCTTCCATGTTAGCCTTTGTATCGGTAGCGGCAAAAGCAATATCTCCAGCATCTTCATAGGTTTCGCCTTTGGTTATCTTCACTCCACTTTCTGAATATTCATTGGCTGAACCTTCGGTTTCCATCAATCGGATTCGTGCTGGAGCATAGGCAGGGCCGCGCAGAAAAGAAGAATTCAAATCGTAAGGAATGCCAAGCAAGGCAACTTTATTTTCTCTTAAAGGCATTTGTTAAAATAGTTAATGATCTTATAAATCCAATCTTACTAGGTGTTGCGTAATTAGGAAGAAGTTTATAAAGTTAAAAGTAATTTATTCTCTATGCTATCTCTATAGTATGATTTGTAGAATGTATTATAGCCGAGTACATTTGATAAATTTCAACATAGAATCATTTTATTTAATCAAAGATTTATATGCAAACTCACTCTTTACAAGAATCGAAAACCAATTGGAACCAAGTATATAGTTTATTGGCTTTAAATGCGGCCATCGTTATTAGTTGGATAGCGTATCACAATTATCAACCAAAGCTATTGAACTTGTTTCACTTCGAGCAACTATCTCTTTTTCTTGTGGTGGCGCAAGCGTTGATTTTAATTTTGATCCCGGGCACGGCAGGTTTGGTGGGTGATTACATGATCAAAAAAAGTGGTAATTATTTTGTGGTGTTTACTGTCGGTATCAGCGTAACTGCTATGGTTTTTATGTGTGTTGCTTTTACAATTGGAGCAGCCTCTACTATCAACCTAACAGCAGCATTGCCATTTATGATTGTGATCTGGCTTATCTCGATGAATATTTTTCACAGTCCTGCAAACTCCATGTTAGAAATTTTTGCGCCAGCAAAAGAACTCCCCTCCGCAATGGCGTTAATGGTTTTGACTACAGAACTTTTGTACGCCCTCGAACCATGGGTGGTTGATTTTGTAGATGCCATCGGGCCAGTGTATACATTTGCGATGGGGGCAGTATTGTTGATTGCCACTGGTTATTTCTTTCGCAAAAGCACACGTGATGTAAAGCTTTCGCGTGATACGGAGGAGTCGCAAGTTTCGGAAAGTAATTACTTACATGTGTTTGCGGCTGGGCTTGGGTTAGGCCTTGCTGTGGCCATCATCAATAATTTTATTCCTTTATGGATGGTAGCAAAACATGGTGTTGAAGCTATCTCAACAAAGGGTTCACTGTATGTATCCCTTATTTTGGGTGTTGCCGCTTTAGCCGCTTGGCCATTATCCACGCAAGTGAATAAAATGGGAGTTGGTAAGGGGTTGAGTTACGGATTGATCGGGGCGTTTGCATGCTTTCTGCTTGCTTACTTCTTGCCGATTTACCCTGCGCTGGTTGCTTGTGTTGTTGCAGGATTTTCGTTCAGCCTAGCTTCGGTGTCTGCCTTCCCTTATGCGTTACAAAATCTTTCCGTTAAGAATGTAACGCTAGGAGCAGGCTTGTTTTTTGGAAGCATAGAACTTGCCCAAGGGTTGATAAGTATTGTTGAAAGTCTCTAATACTATCTCAATAGTTGGCAATTAACAATTGACAAAACAGATTATTGGCAGGAGTTTGTTTACTGTTGTTTGCCAACTGTCAACTTCAAAAATAAAGATGTATCAATTATCCAGCTTTACTTTAACCGCGTTCGGGCCTTTAAAGCCCATCTCTACTTCAAAAATAACTTTGTTGTTTTCTTTGATTGGGTGAAGCAATCCATTGGCGTGAACAAACACACTTTCTTGCGTTTCTGAATCTTTGATGAAACCGTAACCCTTAGCTTCGTTGAAGAACGTTACTGTGCCTTTGCGCACTGTTTCTTGCACTACGTTTACTTGCTTGGGTACACCGATGGTGATTTCCGATTCGTGTATTATTCTTCTTTTCTTGGGATCTGGTGGAGTGGAGGTAAGGTTGCCATTCTCATCCACGTAAGCGATCATATCATCCAAGCTTTGGCCTTCTTTGGCGTTGGCCTTTCTTTCTTCCTTGCGCTGTTCCTTTTCCTTCTTCTTCTGCTGCTTTTTCTTTTCAAGTTCCTTTTTATTCCATGTTTCCTGCGATTTGGCCATACGTGATTGGTGAGCTATTTTATGCTTGGCAGTAAAGGTAACGAATTTCTTTTGCGCTGGCAGAAGGGAAGAGACAATATAATTAGGCCAGATCTAAAACTGCTTCACTATGCTGTTTCAAGATTCTTTTTTGGAATGAACCCATAACTGAATCCATTCCATTCGGGGAGGAGAGATCTGTCAAAGCCAACGAAGGTGTCTTCCAAAGCTAAAAACACATTTCTGAAGGTAGGACAGGTATTTGCCACCACCTCCAAGAAAAGAGCTTAAACGTAACATGGCTGGGGTTCAGTGTAAATTTGAAGTTTAGTTTTTATACTTAGATTTGGTAAACGAGACAGGACGCAGTTTCAAGCCCTGCAACTACGCAAACATAATTAGTTAGCCGCAATGAAGTGAAGACACCTAAGGGTAATGACAGATTTAAAACAGACCAATAATTACGACCAATGACGGTGACAATAATTATAACATTTTGCGTTCTTTTACTCATTGCATATGTGTTTGACTTAACATCTTCCAAAACTAAAGTTCCTTCTGTAATTCTTTTATTGCTCTTAGGTTGGACAGTCAGACAAATAACGGTTTGGCTAGAAATACAACTTCCCGATTTCTCTACGGCTCTTCCAGTTTTAGGAACAATCGGACTTATACTAATTGTGCTTGAAGGTTCTTTAGAACTTGAGCTCAATAAATCTAAGTTAGGCCTAATCGGAAAATCCTTTTTTGGTGCTATGCTGCCAATGATAGCTTTAGCATTTCTCCTTGCGTTTGCATTCAGGTATTTCGGACATTTCGGACTTAAGGACGGTCTGATAAATGCAATCCCGTTATGTGTGTTAAGCAGTGCGATTGCTATACCAAGTGTAAGAAATCTTTCCGTTCACAACAGAGAATTTATAATTTATGAGAGCAGCTTGTCAGACATTTTAGGTGTTTTAATTTTCAATTTCCTTGCAATGAACGAAACAATTGATGGAAATTCATTCGTACACTTTGCATTACAGCTTCTTATTATCACTGTTGTTTCTTTCATAGCAACCATAGGACTTTCTTTTCTTCTAAGCAAAATTGAACATCACGTAAAGTTTGTTCCAATAATTTTATTGGTGGTTTTAATTTATGCGGTTTCAAAAATCTATCATCTGCCCGGACTGATTTTTATTTTGCTTTTCGGATTGTCAATCGGAAACCTTGACGGGTTCAAAAAATTTAAATGGATTGAGAAATTCAAACCTGACGAGCTGAACAAAGAGGTAATCAAGTTCAGGGAATTGACTATTGAAGGAGCATTTTTGATAAGAGCATTATTCTTTCTGCTTTTCGGTTACTTAATAGAAACAAGTGAAGTTTTGAACGCTGACACTTTTCTTTGGGCATTAGGCATTGTGTTTTTTATTTTTGCTTTTCGTTGGATTCAACTTAAACTTTCCAACCTTCCATTACAACCTTTGTTGTTTATAGCACCGAGAGGGCTAATTACAATTCTACTATTTCTTTCAATTGAGCCAACACATACTATTTCACTTGTAAATAAATCTCTCATCATTCAGGTAATCATTCTGACCGCCTTGCTTATGATGATTGGCTTAATGGCTAACAAACCAAAACCTCAAAAACAATGACTGCTAGCGTAACCCAACACATCTGTAGATAAATAGGCCATGAGGGTAACGGCATCTACCTAAAAAGTGTAGTACTGCTAAAGCTAGCGGAGGTGTGCAGCACCGTGAAAAGTCTGTTCTGCTGGTATTTGATGAACATTATATGAAGTTGAAGACTATGCCAAGAGTGGCAATCAATCTATAGTTTCGTGGTTCTGTGAAAACACCTACCACATGCAAAATGGTTTATTTCGCATGTTAGTGAAGAACACCAACAAGGGAGGAGAAATAAGCTTATTTATCATCAATTTTACTTTTCTTATCAAACCAATGTAACGTATAACCAATTGATATTGTGTTGTAAATCCAATTTGATCTAAAAGCGTACGTATTTCCCCAAACATTTAAATCATTGGTTGCAGATTGAGTAAGTAGTAAGTCACGTCTATAGAGGGCAATAATTCTGCCTATCTTGAACCTCACGCCATAATTATAGAAGTAGTTCTTAGTTCTAATTGTGTTATAGAAAGCAAAGTTGACATCCGAAATACCCTGTGAGTCAACCGCTTGGCCTATTGGATAGGTTTCTCTTTCTAGCCTTGATTGAAAGTTGATAGCAACCCCAGCAATAAGTCCTAGTTCAAAATCTAGTATGCGATGAGACTTAACAAGAGCATAACTTATATCAATAGGAATATCTACACTATATCCCAGACTCTTAAATGTAGGAATTTCCAATTGTCCATATTTTGTTGGTTTGGTATTAACATAGAGGATATCAATCCCAAAAATATAGCTTGGTGACCGATAATTTATTTCAGATCGAAGCAATAAGGGAAAATTGAGTATTGGATGGTATTCAACAAAAAGCCCAACGGTTTGTATGCCGTTAAATTTATATTCTGAACTTGAGCCACCTCTAGTAAGCACTAAAATAGAGTCGGCTTCTACAAAGCCAGTTTTTTGGCTACCATGCGCTTGAAACTGAATGCCGTAAGTAACTTGAGCATTACCATAGGTAAAACAGTACAAAACAATAAGACTTGTAAATAAAAACTTATGCAAGGTCATCTTTGAATAAAAAGCCTATTCTAATTAACAAAAATTAACCTCACGGTGAGGACACTTTTTACTTCTTCTCAAACAAAACCTTTCCACCCACAATAGTCATGGCTACTTCTGTTTTTAGTAAATCTGCCTCGGGTGTTTTCATAATATCTGTTGAGAATATTGTGAAGTCTGCCAACTTTCCTTTTTCAATACTGCCTTTGGTTTTCTCTTCAAATCCCGCGAAAGCGGCATCTAATGTGTAGGCTTTCAATGCTTGCTCCCGGGTCATTTTCTCGGCTGACTCATAACCACCTTCGGGAAATCCTGCTAAAGTCTTGCGTGAAACAGAAGCATAAAAAGAAGCTATCGGATTGATTGGCTCTATGGGAACGTCCGTTCCGTTCACCACCTTAGCCCCCGATTTGATTAATGATTGCCACATATAAGCACCTTCTTTGATCCGCTTCTCGCCCAGCCGATTGATAGCCCACGGCCTATCGGATGAAAGGTGAATGGCTTGCATGGCGGCAATGACGCCCAGCTTGCCAAAGCGAGGTATATCTTGCGGACTAATATGCTGTGCATGTTCAATGCGAAAGCGATGATCTTTTATTTCAAGGTTTTCATTGAAGGCAATTTCATACCGATCCAACACTTCTTTGTTAGCCCTATCGCCAATGGCATGAGAGCAAACTTGAAAGCCATACTTTAACCCTTCGCGGGAAATTTTTAATACAGTATCCATTGGGAGAGTTGCCATACCAAATGAACCGAGTTGATCAGAATATTCTTCCAACAGCCAAGCACCACGCGAGCCTAGTGCACCATCGCAGTGAAGCTTAATAGAACGAATAGTTAGGTGCTTGTCTATCTGTGGCCCCTGCTGATACCAACTGTTTAAATACTTTTTGTTGCTTGCTTCCAACATTACGTAAAGTCGAGCATCCAGCTTTTTATCTTTCTTAAATTCCTGAAAAAGAGCTACTGAAGAACTGTCAGCCCCCGCATCATGAAATGTAGTGATGCCATTGCGAAGGCACGCCTGCATTGCTAATGAAAGAGCTTTACTTAAATTTTCTTTTGATCGCGTAGGTACTATTTGCCAGATCAAAGACTGTGCTCTTTCATTGAAAATACCTGTGGGGTTACCCAATTCATCTTTCACAATCTCACCACCTTCACCAAGGTCTTTCTTGAACCGTTCGATTGAAAGTTGATTGACACCTGCAAGCGACATGGCTTTTTCATTCACAAAAATGGCATGGCCACTGGCATGGGTCAATATCACTGGGTTGTTGGGTGATGCTTTGCTCAACAACTCATGTGTTTGAAAACCCTTCACTGTTTTTAAAGGCTTTTTATTCCACTTATCTTGATGCCAGCCTCTGCCGATAATCCATTGACCGGGTTCTGCTTTCGCGATGGCCTCTTTCACTTTCTCAACCATCTCCTCATAATTGTTGATCGTGGTTAAATCCAAATTCATTTCACTAAAGCCCAATCCCATAATGTGCCCGTGGGTTTCTATGAAGCCAGCAGTCATAGTTTTGCCTTGCAGGTCTATCACTTTTGTATTTTTGGTTTCAAATGTTTTTGCACCATCAGCATCGCCAACATATACTATTGAATCATCAATAATGGCAACAGCTTCAGCGGTAGGTTGCGCATCGTTGGAAGTATAGATAGTTCCTCCTTTTATAATTAGATCAGCTGTTGGGTGCGATGTGGAGCAAGCAAAAGCAAGCGGGATAATCAACAAGAGTAGAATTTGTCTCATGGTAGTTTTAATTTCGGATTGCAAAGTACAGATTTAGCATTTTACCACATAGAAACATAGAATACATAGCTTGAACGCCCCTGTTTTCTATGAGCCTATGTTGCAATTTTTTTTTGGCTATAGATTCTTAGAACCTTTGTAGCCCAATAATGGCTTGTCTTCAAACGCTTGGTAGAGTTTAGCATAGACTATTGACCATAAACTATTGACTAAATACTATTGACTATTTTTGCCTCATGAAAAAAGCACTCACTCTACTTTTGTTATCGCTTATCAGTTGCACTTTATCCGCTCAAAATGTAGGCCTTTCGTTTTCTTATTTCATTCCACAACATGGCTCGTTCTCAACACCCATCAGTCCGTTTTCAATTCGAGGTCTTGGTTTTAATTTCACCAATCATTTCGCTTTTCAAACTGGGGCATCATTATATCGCATGAGCGGATTAAGCGTGAAAGACACTCCGTTAAATAATAATGAATCGTTTATTGGGCCCAACTTCACAGTGTATGTGCCTGCTGAATTGGTGTTACGATTCAAAGGCCAGCGTGTGTCTCTCGATATAAAAGGGGGTGGTTTCTTTTTCTATGGATTCGATCAAAACCTTAATGCGGGCAACATCGATAAAGCCATCCGTGGTTTAGAAAATTGGACGGTGGCCAATTCTAATTTCTCGTTTCAAAACAAACCTGGCTTTGGTATTCAAGGCGGTATTGAACTGACGGTGAATGTTACCAATCAATTCGGGATCTCCATCGAAACAAATTATTTAAAAGGTCAATCGGGTTTGCCGTTGAGCGGCACTTATACAGGAGGGAATTCTTCGCTCGAAACAAAAACCATCGACTATAAAGATGCCAAGGTTGACTTTACAGGATTGGAGTTTTCTATCGGTTTGATTTTTAATACAGGAAGCGGAGGAACTGGAACTGGAGCACCGAAGCGAAGGAAGAGATAATGGTTTATTGTAAGTGGTTAATGATTAATGTGTCGAGACGATGAGTCGATCCACGGTCGATAGTCAATGGCAGAAACGGCTATCAACTATGGACTAGTGACTATAGACTCATTGTAATTCGTAATTTCTAATTCGTAATTGATTATTTATACACTAACACTATCAAGCCCGCCATTATTAGCGAAGCGCCAATAATCAGTTTCGGGGAGACAGGTTCTTTCAGAAAAATGACTGACAGAACAAGCGTAATCAAAATACTGGCCTTATCAATGGATGCCACATAACTTACCTCGCCCACTTTCATGGCGCGATAATAAAATATCCACGAAAGTGCCGTTGTTAATCCTGAAATGCCTAAAAACACAATTGACTTTTTTGAAAGCAGTTGAAACTCTTTTATGTTCTGAAAAAAGAAAGCATTGATGGCAATGAATGAAAATACAAAAGCGGTGCGCACCGCCAACCCAATATCAGAACTTACTTCTTTTAATCCAATCTTAGCAAGCACAGAAGTGAGCCCTGCAAAAAGCATAGAGATAAGTGCGTAAATAATCCATTGTGGCATAGTTGAATCAGTTAAGTTATTATGGGTTCATGGCAGAAACTGCTATCGACTTTTAGTCTATGCACTAATTGTAATTCGTAATTTCTAATTCGTAATTGAATATATCTTTTCTCCAAGTACGGCAAAAATCCGATCATTCTTTTTAGGTGTAACCAGCGCCAATCCTGTAAAGGAACCAAAGGCGGGCATCAAGCCTTTATCGGCACCAAAATAAAAGCACGGTAAGGTCATTGATTGTCGTGCTTTGCCCTGCAAGCGAATGCCAGGGTGGATGTGCCCGGCCAAGTTGTACCTACCAATAGGAATATCCTCCAAAGGTTCGTGCGAAAGAAGCAATGTGTTAATGGAGATAGGTTTTTCGTGAACGGCAATGGCAAGCCGCTTGTATTGTTCGCTGCTTAAAATGTCATGATTGCCCCTGACCAACTCGAACGAACAAGCTGAAAAATGCTTGAGTACTTGCCCCAACACTTCCCACTCATTATTATAGTGGCTATGAAAAAGATCACCTAAAAAAATTACTCGTTCGGGCTTTGTTTCATTGAAGAGATCAATCAAAGTCTCAACATTTTTATCATTGGCCTTGGCGGGAACGGCAATGCCCGATTTGCGGAAGTGATTGACTTTCCCAATGTGCAAATCGCTAATCAACACTGTTTTATGGATCTTCAGCCAGACTGCCTTTTGATGGCACAACCAAATTTGTTCACCTGCCAATTCTAATTCCATCAGTTGATAAATTACTTCAAAAGCACGCAAATTATCAATTATTCCGCCTGTAAAAGTTAACATTGGGGTAACAATGGGCTTGGAATAGCAAATTAACTTTGAGGCACTATATTCACTTTAGCTCAGGCAAGCTTTAATCCTAAACTTATTTCATGTTCGATTTAGATACCTCGTACACACTTCTATTAATTGTTTGCTTGATTGCTGCCTGCGGCTTTGAGTTCGTGAATGGGTTTCATGATACCGCCAACGCAGTAGCTACTGTTATTTACACCAACTCACTAAAACCTAACATAGCAGTTGTTTGGTCTGGATTGATGAATGCGACAGGTGTTTTTCTAGGAGGCATTACAGTAGCCATGGGAATTGTAAATCTGTTGCCCGTTGAATCTTTAGTGGATCAAAACATTGCGCATAGCATAAGCATGGTATTAGCTCTCTTGCTAAGTGCCATTTTTTGGAATTTGTTAACCTGGTGGTTCGGTATTCCGTGCTCTAGCTCACATACACTTGTAGGATCTATTCTTGGTGTAGGCATTGCCTTCTCTATGCTGCCTGAAAGTACGGGAGCCGCTGTCAACTGGAGCAAGGCTCAAGAAATAGGTATTTCCCTCCTTATTTCTCCTCTCATTGGGTTTACTTTGGTAATAGTTTTAATGTTCCTTCTTCGCAACCTAACTAAGAATTCGGCAACAGGAGACGATCTTTTTAAAGAGCCCAAGAAAAACAGTCCTCCTCCCTTTTGGATAAGAAGTGTTTTACTATTGACTTGCACAGGCGTAAGCTTTTTTCATGGCCAAAATGATGGCCAAAAAGGAGTAGGGCTGATAATGCTTATTCTTATTGGGATTGTACCAGGCTACTTTGCGTTGAACGAATCAGTTGATGTGCGCGACATGGATAAACCCTTGACACACATTGAAGTTATAATGAAAGCAGTGGATACTGTTAATCTTTCAGCATCCGATAAAATAAAAATAGCAGAGACCAAAACAATGAGTGCTTCGCTGGCAACATGGTCAAAAAAATATGAGTTTGTTAAAGATATGCCTCGTTCGGAGCGTTTTGAAATAAGAAAAAATCTCTTAAAATTAAGTCGTAACGTAAAAGATTTTCTAAAAAATGATGACCTGCGCCTCAGTAAAATTGATAAGGATACACTTTCGTTCAACTTGAAAGTGATTGAGAAAACCACCGACTATGCGCCTATTGGGGTGATTGCCTTAATCTCCGTTTCTCTAGGATTGGGCACAATGATCGGCTGGAAGAGAATTGTAAAGACAATTGGTGAAAAAATCGGCAAACAGCATTTAACGTATGCGCAAGGTGCCACTGCTGAGTTTGTCACCGCTGGTACAATTGGCATTTCCAGTTATCTAGGTATGCCCGTAAGTACTACGCACCTTTTATCATCTGGAATTGCTGGCTCTATGGTAGCTAGTAAAGGGATAAAAAATCTTCAACCCGAAACGGTAAGAAATATACTAATTGCATGGCTGCTTACACTTCCAGTTGTAATGGTTGTATCAGGTTCTTTATTCCTTCTATTCCGGGCTATTTTTTAATACCCAAAAATTCCTAATCTATTATAGCGATCATTAATTTAGTGTTTGCTTCATTGAGTAGTTACGCCTAGTATTGATACTTGTGGCTCGTAATCTTATATTCACTTTGTTTAAATATTTTTAAAATAATCCTACATTAACGCAATGAAGTCGATAAAATGGGCTGCGCTTATCAGTATTACCTTACTAGGTAACTGTTCACCAACAGAAAAGAAATCTGCTATGAATGATCAACAAACCACCTCAGAAGCTGAGGCAAATCAGTGGCAAGTGCATGAATTGAGAAACAAAAATGGTGTCTCTTTAAAACTTACCAATTTTGGTGGGCGGGTTGTTTCACTTTTTGTTCCCGATAGCAAAGGCGCTTTCGCGGATATTGTTTTAGGCTATGATTCAGTAGAACGATATGCCACAGGCAATCCTTATTTCGGAGCAGCCATTGGTCGGTTTGGGAACAGAATTGCCAAGGGTAAATTTTCATTGGAGGGAGTTGACTATCATCTCGCTATCAACAATAGAGACAATGCCTTGCATGGTGGCCCCAAAGGATTTCACAATGTATTTTGGAAAGCAAAAAAAGACTCCGTTAATAACAGTGTTGAGTTAACTTATTTAAGTAAAGATGGAGAAGAGGGCTACCCAGGAAACTTGTCAGTTACCATGATTTACACCTTAACAGATGAGAACGAATTTAAAATTGATTACACGGCTACAACCGATAAAACCACCATTGTAAATTTAACTCATCATTCTTTTTTCAATTTATTGGGTGAAGGCGCTGGCGATATACTTTCCCATCAACTCACCATTTATGCAAAACAATTTACTCCCGTGGATGAAGGACTTATTCCTAGTGGCGAACTGCGCAATGTAAAAGCAACTCCATTCGATTTTACCGAACCTCACACCATTGGTGAGCGCATTAATCAGCACGAAGAGCAGATTATAAAAGGTAATGGCTACGACCATAATTGGGTGCTAGATAAAAAAGCTAATGAATTGAGTTTAGCAGCTAAAGTGGTGGAACCTAATTCAGGCAGAGTAATGGAAGTACTTACAACCGAACCTAGCCTTCAATTTTATGCTGGCAATTTTTTGGACGGTAGCGATGTAGGTAAAGGAGGCAAGCACTATAATTTCAGAACTGCCTTTTGTCTGGAGGCCCAACATTTTCCTGATTCTCCTAATCACACTAACTTTCCCTCAACAGTATTGAAATCAGGAGAAGTCTATAAGCAAACTACCGTTTATAGGTTTTCTACTGCGAAATAATAGATGTCTCCCTCGACCAAGTAGCGATTACGCTTATCACAGATACTAACGTAATAATCACGGCTAATACTTTATGAGTTATTTCATTTTTAGTATTTGAAATAACTATGGGCATTAACATAACTACAATTGCAAGTTGAGGCACTTGATCAACCCAAGGATAGTTTAATATGAATACATTGGTAGAAAAGGCAAGCAAAACCAACACAATCGACCAACCAAAAATGCGCCTGAAATTTTCAAAATAGAATGACTTTAGATGAATTATGTTCTCATTAAACCCAAAAGGGAAAAGTAATTTGGCTAAAATAAAAAGGATAATTGGATAGAGAATCACAAAGAGAAAAGTAGTAAGCCGCCAAGAATCAAAATCCTTTAATTCGTACGTAGCCCACCATTCTTGTATGTGCAAGAAGAAAATCAAAAATATCCATAATAAATGGGGCCAATAAATTTTTACGCGATCCCATTGGTGGATTAGATCAGCCAGTCCAGTTACAATTTGTGTGATCCCTAGACCAAGAATAATAGAGATCAAAACCGATACATATTCAAAGGGTGTCATAGTTATATGGGTTAGGTGCAATTTAAATCCATTCCAAACAAGACTGCTATTTTCGCAAAATACTACTGGTATTGCATTTATAATAAGTGTTTTTAATCGAATTTATGAAATCAAAAAATATTCTTGGGGCAACTGAAAATAAATTTGAATTAATGCGTTTGGGGTGTAGATTTGTGCGTTCCGAATAAATCCGGATACCTAAACGCATCATGATGAAGCAAAGTTTACCCAGTTTAGCTAAATCCCTCTTCGCAGTTTTTTTAGTCCTCTTTTCCCTTTCTTCTTTTGCTCAAGAAATATCTAAAGATGCCGCTGTTATTAAAGTAGGTGAAGATTTGTTCAATGGCAATTGCAAATCGTGCCATCGTGTAAAGTCAAAGTTGGTAGGCCCTGCCTTGGCTGGTGTTTACGATCGTGCTCCTTCAATTACTTGGATTAAAAGCTGGATTCGTAATTCATCTAAAGTCGTTGCAAGCGGTGAACCTTATGCAGTAGCTTTATATACAGAGTATAACAAGAGTGTGATGACCGCTTTTAGCAGCTACACTGACGATCAGATAATGGGCATTTTGGCCTACGTCAAAGCTGAGGCTGATAAACCAGACGCTGCTCCAGCTGCCGCAGCATCTGCTGGTGGAGATGCAGGCGCAGGAACATCTATTTCATCTACTTACCTCAATGCTATTGTTATCGGCATGGTGCTTATCTTGGTTTTATTGTTAATCATTTTAGGTTTAATCATCTCTGCCCTCAAAAAATATTTAGACCAAAAAGAACTTTCAGAAGAAGATCAAGAAGTAGTGCATTCTCCTATCACGGCAACCACCTTCTTACAAAGCAAAGGCTTCGTATTTATAGTGGTTTTTCTAGTGGCTGCCATTTCATTCAAAACTGTAATTGATGGATTATACACCGTTGGGGTTCAACAAGGCTACCAACCAAAACAACCCATCGCGTTCTCACATAAACTTCATGCAGGTGCTTACGAGATCAATTGTAAATATTGCCATACAGGCGTAATGAAAGGGAAACAAGCCAATATCCCTTCCCCTAATATTTGTATGAATTGCCATACTCAGATCAAACAAGATTCTCCTGAAATCCAAAAAATTTATGCTGCTATTGGATATGATGCTAAAACCGCATCGTACACAGGAAAACAAAAACCTATCGAGTGGGTGCGCATTCACAACTTGCCCGATCTTGCTTATTTCAATCACGCCCAACACGTAAATGTGGGTCAAATTGAGTGTCAGACTTGCCATGGTAAAATCCAGGAAATGGAAGTGGTTAAACAATATTCCCTTCTTACTATGGGCTGGTGCATCGATTGTCATAGAAAGACAGATGTAAACACGAAAGGCAATGCCTATTATGATAAGCTGATAGAACTACACAACAGCAAAAAAGCAATGAAAGTGGAAGACATTGGAGGTTTGGAATGTGCCAAGTGTCACTATTAATTTTGTAAGTATAGAATCTTAATTGATAATTCGTAATTGATAATTGAACCATGGGTAATACCAAAAAGACATACTGGAAAGGCATTGAACAACTGAAGAACGATCCGGCTTTTGTAAAACATGCCGATAAGGAGTTTGCCGTGATTGGTGGCGAAGAAGATAATGGCCACAATAGACGCGATTTCTTAAAGATGATGGGATTCTCCATGGCCGCTGTTTCTTTGGCTGCCTGTGAAGCTCCTATCCGCAAGGCGATTCCTTATGTTCAAAAGCCTATTGATGTTGATCCTGGAATTCCAAATTATTATGCTTCTACCTATATCAACGGTGGCGATTATTGCAGCATTGTTGTAAAAACCAGAGATGGTCGTCCTATCAAAATTGAAGGAAATAGCCTTTCAAATGTAACGATGGGTGGAACAAGTGCTCAAGTAGAAGCCTCTGTTCTTTCTTTATATGATAATTATAGACTTCGTGGTGCAAAGATCGGCAACGATAATGCTTCTTGGGAAGATGTTGATAAGCAGGTAATAGCAAAGTTATCAGAGATTGCTGCCAAAGGCGGTCAGATCAAAATTGTAAGCAACACAATTTTAAGCCCAAGCACACTTTCTACGCTAGAAGCTTTTAAAGTTAAATATCCAACAACGCAACACATTCAATACGATCAAGTTTCTTGCTTTGGAATTTTAAAAGCCAATGAAGAATCTTTCGGAAGCTTCATGATTCCATCTTACGATTTCAGCAAAGCAAGCGTGATTGTTAGCGTTGCCGCTGATTTTATTGGAACGTGGGTTGCCCCGATTGAATTCACCAAACAATATGCGAAGACTCGTGAGGTGAGCGAATCAAAGCGCGAGATGTCAAGGCATTTCCAATTTGAGTCGAATTTGTCTTTAACTGGAGCTAATGCGGATTATCGTACCGCAATCAAGCCATCACAAGAAGGTTTGGTGGTTACTCAATTGTATAATTTATTAGCTGCCAAAGCTGGTAAAGGATCAATAAGTGGCACAATTGAAAACGTAACCAACTTAGAAATGGCAGCCGCTGAACTTTGGGAAAATAAGGGCAAATCGTTAGTGGTTGCTGGCTCAAATGACAAAGCTGTTCAATTGGTAGTAAATGCCATCAATGATATGCTTGGAAATTATGGAACTACCATTCTTCCGAACAAACCATTAAATTATAGAAAAGGAAACGATGAGCAGTTTGCTGCTTTTGTTGCCGAAGTAGAAGGTGGTAAAGTAGAGGGAGTTATTTTCTACAATTGCAATCCAGTTTACGATCACGTGTTGGGAAGTAAATTGGCTGAGGCTTTGAAGAACGTTTCTTTAACTGTTTCCACTTCTTATACCGAAGATGAAACTTCTTCTCTCTGCGGATTCAAGACACCCGATCATCATTATTTAGAAAGCTGGAACGATGCCGAGCCTAAGAAGAATTCTTTCTCGCTATCACAACCAGCGATCACTCAAATTTTTAAATCGCGCCAAGCACAAGAAAGTTTCTTGACGTGGACTGGTGAAACCAATGTTGAGTATTTCACTATACTTCAAAAGAACTGGAAGACTTGGTTCTTTGAAAAACAAACAGCTACTTCCGATTTCCAAACCTTCTGGGATAAGAGTTTATACGATGGTGTTTTGGAATTGCCTTCGGATGAATACAAGTCCATTGAATTCAAAGGCGATGTATCCGCGGCAGCGAGTTCAATCGGTTCAAACTACAAAGCTACAAGCGATACATTTGAATTAGCCATCTACGAAAACTACGGAGTTGGCAATGGTTCTCAAGCTAACAATCCTTTATTACAAGAATTACCTGATCCTATCACTAAAGCAGTGTGGGATAATTACTTAACCGTTTCTCAAAAAGATGCTGCAGCCAAAGGTTTTACTATGGACGATGGCACTGTTCAATTGGGTAAACTTACGGTTGCTGGAAAAACAGTAAACGTTCCAGTAATTATTCAACCGGGTCAAGCTGTTGGCACTATCGGATTGGCATTAGGTTACGGTCGTACCAAAGTGGGTAAAGTAGCCGAAAACATTGGCACAAACGCCTATCCATTCTTATCACAAGTAAATGGCTCAGTAAGTTTTAACGTTACTGAAGGTGTTACATTAGAAGCTACAAAAGAAGCCTATAGAATCGCTCAAACGCAAACTCACGAAACCTACATGGGTCGTGAAAGTGTTATCCAAGAAGCAACGCTGGCCGAGTTTAAAGAGAAGGCCGATGCGGGAAGAGACTATCCTAAAGTAACAAAGTGGGAAGAAAAAGTACCTGCAGCTGATATTAGTTTATGGAAGGGTCATGAGTACAAACAACACCATTGGGGAATGGCCATCGACCTCAATACATGCACTGGTTGCGCAGCTTGTGTGGTTGCATGTAATGTAGAGAACAACGTTTCTTTGGTAGGTAAAGATGAAGTGTTGAGAAGAAGAGAAATGCACTGGTTGCGTATTGACCGCTATTACAGTAGCGATGCAAAACCTGGTGATTTTGTAGCCTTAGAAAAGGCTGCTGAAAATCCAGAAGTAACTTTTCAACCAATGTTATGTCAGCATTGCAACAATGCACCTTGCGAAACGGTTTGTCCTGTGGCGGCAACAACCCATAGCACAGAAGGTTTAAATCAAATGACCTACAACCGTTGTATTGGTACACGCTATTGTGCCAACAACTGTCCTTATAAAGTAAGAAGATTTAACTGGTTTAAATACCACGATAACCAACAGTTCTATCAGTCCAATCCAGCGATGAATACTGATTTAGGTCGTATGGTATTGAATCCAGAAGTAACAGTTCGTTCACGCGGTGTTATGGAGAAATGTTCTTTCTGCGCGCAACGTATCCAAACTGGTAAGTTGAATGCAAAGAAGGAAAGAAGACCTGTAAAGGATGGGGAAGTTGTAACGGCTTGTATGGCTGCTTGTTCAACAGGGGCAATCTTGTTTGGTGACATGAACGATTCAGAAAGCCGAATCACTAAATTGCTTCAAATCACTAAAGATGAAAAACGCCCTTATGGAATTGACAAGAAAATTGGCAATCCAAGAGCTTACAGAGTGTTGGAAGATATCGGTGTGAAACCAAACATCTTCTACTTAACGAAGATTAGAAACAAGGATAAAGAAAAAGAAAACGCGTAAGCATTAACTGTTAACGGACTAACGATACTATGATAGCAAGTTCAGCAATACGTGAGACCTTAATAACCGGTGGTAAAACGGTTGGCGATGTTTCCGAAGATATTAGCAGACAAGTAGAAGGCAAGCCCACGCCACTTTGGTGGGGAGCTTTTGGAGTTTCCTTCATCTTGTTGTCTTTAGGTTTTTACTCCCTGTGTGTGTTAGAGTGGGAGGGAGTTGGTGTTTGGGGTTTGAATAAGACTGTTGGCTGGGCTTGGGACATTACCAACTTCGTTTGGTGGGTAGGTATTGGTCACGCAGGTACTTTGATCTCGGCAATCTTGTTATTATTCCGTCAGCGATGGAGAATGTCAATCAATAGGGCAGCAGAAGCAATGACCATCTTTGCCGTTATATGTGCAGCCACATTCCCGTTTGCTCACATGGGTCGCCTTTGGTTAGGATTCTATTGGGTGTTTCCATTGCCTAATACTTGGGGATCGCTTTGGGTAAATTTTAACTCGCCACTGTTGTGGGATGTGTTCGCAATCTCAACCTATTTCTCTGTATCACTTTTGTTTTGGTATATGGGTTTGATTCCTGACTTCGCTGTTATTCGTGATAGAGCAGTGCGTGCAGGAAATAAAGTGAGAGCTTCTGTTTATAATGCCCTCAGCTTTGGATGGAGCGGTGGTGCAAAAACTTGGAGCAGATATGAATCGGTAGCGTTAATTTTAGCTGGTCTTTCCACACCACTTGTATTATCGGTTCACACAATTGTATCTATGGATTTTGCTACATCAGTTATACCTGGATGGCACACTACAATCTTCCCTCCTTATTTCGTAGCAGGAGCTATTTTTTCTGGCTTCGCGATGGTGTTAACCCTTCTTATCATCACAAGAAAAGTATTTAAATTAGAAGATTACATAACTATCTATCATATCGAATTGATGAACATTGTAATCATTATTACGGGTTCAATTGTGGGTATTGCATATATCACTGAGTTCTTTGTCGCATGGTATGGTGGTGTTCCTGCTGAGTTTTATGCTTTCTATAACAGAGCAACAGGGCCTTATTGGTGGGCTTACTGGTCGATGATGACTTGTAACGTAATCTCTCCTCAGCTTTTCTGGTTCAAGAAAATAAGAACTAATATCGTAGCTACTTTCATTTTATCAATTATCGTAAACATTGGTATGTGGTTCGAGCGGTTTGTAATTATCGTAACATCGCTTCATAGAGATTATCTCCCCTCAAGTTGGGCAATGTTCTACCCAACTATGTATGATGTTGGAGAATATGTATTGACCTTTGGATTCTTCTTCTGCGCATTCTTATTGTTCGCTAAGTTCTTTCCAGTGATCAACATGGCCGAAGTGAAAAGTATTATTAAAACAACCTCTGAAAAGAAGCATTAATACGCATGGATACTAAAAATTATTTGGTTGGAATATATAACGATGAAGATGTGCTTCTTCATGCCGTTGAAAACATTCGTGGCAAAGGTGTTAAAATCGAAGAGGTATATTCTCCTTTCCCTGTGCATGGTTTAGACGATGCGCTTGGTTACAGGAGAAGCAGATTACCAATTGCTGCTTTCTTATTTGGAGTGACGGGTACAGCCTGTGCATTGTTAATGCAAATCTGGATGTTGGGTTTTGATTGGCCCATGATTATTGGTGGAAAGAATCATGTTGCATTGCCTCCTTTTATTCCTGTTACTTTTGAAATGACTGTTTTATTTGCGGCTTTTGGAATGGTGGGTACATTTTTGATAGTAAGCGATTTGAAGCCCTACAACTGGCCAAAATCTTTTGACCTAAGAAGCACAGATGATAAGCACGTAATGGCAATTGACCTAGGTTCTAATCATTTGAGCAAAGAAGAAATTAGCTCTATTTTAAAATCATCAGGAGCAGAGGAAGTAAACGAAAAGAATATATAATACGATCCAACTATGCGATTGATAAAAGTTATAGCAAGCACTTTGGTTTTAGCATCTTGTCTTTTCCTTTTAGGATGCAAGGCAGGTGGAGATCACCCTGGAGTTGAGTATGCTCCAAATATGTATCATTCAGTAGCTTATGAACCATTGTCTCAGATTACAGATGAGAGTGCTGGTACTTGGGTAAACTCATTGGATAACGGCCGAGGAGAATATTTCAATTCCAATCAATACAATCCATACAAAATGAATTTAAGATTGCCTCCAGCGCGTACCGTTAAACGTACTCCCAATGGTTGGTTGCCTTACCGAGCAGTTAATGATACTACAGGTTTACGAGCGGCCGATAAATTGGTGAACCCTCTCGACTCTACAGAAGCAGTACTTCTTCAAGGTAAATTCTATTATGAATCATATTGCCAGCATTGTCATGGAGCAAAAGGAGGCGGTGATGGAAAAGTAGCTGCTGGAGTTAAGATTGATGGTGTTGATCACAGTGCATATCCTGGTGTTGCCAATTTGAAAGGAGATGCGTATGCCAATATTACAGAAGGCCATATATTTCACGTTATCACATACGGTAAAGGTTTAATGGGTGCGCATGGTTCTCAGGTAAGTCCAGAAGATCGTTGGAAGATTGCCAAATATGTGAAGTCATTACAGAAGTCTAAATAACATTCTTATCTAATAATAATGGTAGCAGAAGAGAGATACGTTTTTACATCGGAGACAAAAAGAAAGCTCATCATCTTAGGGCTGATTGGGTTAATTGTTTTTGCATTAGGTGTTTTTATGGCCATGAATAGTGGTGGACATGAAGGGCATAAGCAAGTTGAACACGCTTCCACTGATATAGCAAAAAATCTAGTGGCAAGTGCTGATGAGGTTGCCGCTGGCGAACATACAGAACATGCAGTAGCAGCTCATCATGGCTCGCCTACTTGGCTTAAAAGAATTTACACTTCACTTTGGCAGAACAATATTTTCTTCACTGGCATTGGTATTATTGGCTTGTTCTTTATCGCTATTCAATATGCAGCGCAAGCAGGATGGTCAGCTCCTATAAAAAGAATTCCTTTAGCGATTGGTCATTGGATTCCCTTTGCTGGTATTTTAATGATTGTACTTTGGTTTCTTGTGAAAGGTGATCTTTTCCATTGGACTCACGCTGATTTATATGAGAAAGGTGGCGAAGGGTATGATAAAATAATTGACGGAAAAAGTCTTTTCTTCTTTTGGCCTTTAGCTGGCGGATCTTTCCCCTTATTCTATGTTGTAAGAATGGTTCTTTTCTTTGGTTTGTGGTATTTGTTCTTCAACATGATCAAAAAGCATATGCTTGCTGAAGATATTGATGGAGGCAACGAGCATTGGTACAGTATGCGTAAATTATCAGCTGTGTTCTTGATAATTTTTGCTGTGAGTTCTTCAGTTTCCGCTTGGGATTGGGTAATGAGTATAGATACACATTGGTTCAGTACCATGTTTGGTTGGTATGTGTTTGCTAGCTGGTGGGTAACAGGATTGGCGGTTATTACACTTATTGTTGCAAACTTGAAAAGTGCAGGTTATTTGAAAATGGTGAACGCTAATCATCTTCACGATTTAGGAAAATTCGTTTTCGCTTTTAGTATTTTTTGGACCTATATCTGGTTTTGCCAATTCTTGTTGATCTATTATGCCAACATCCCTGAAGAAACTGTATACTATTACCAACGTCTTCATGTGGCTCCCTATAGCTGGATATTTTATGCTAACTTTTTCTTAAACTTTGTTCTACCATTCCTGTTGTTTATGACGAGAGATGCAAAGCGACAGATTTCAATGCTAAAAGTGGTTTGTCCTATTGTAATCATTGGTCATTGGTTCGATTTTTATAATATGGTTACACCTGGTGTAATGCAAGAAAATGGAGGTATCGGATTTTTAGAAATTGGTTTGGGATTAGTATTCGCAGCAACATTTCTTTTTGTTGTACTCAATAGCTTAACTAAATTTCCTTTAGTGGCCAAAAACCATCCGTTTATGGAAGAGAGTATGAACCACCACATTTGATTTTGTTTGAGATTTAAAAGACTAATAATATGATGACTTTAATTGTTGGAGTAGGTGTAGTTCTGATTCTCTCCATCCTATTTATGATTTTTAGAATCTCCAGCCTAGTTGGTTTGGTGAAGGGAAAGGATTCATCTGATCCTTATAATAAAATGAATGCATTGCTTTTTATGATTTTTAGCATAACAAGCATTATCGGGTTTTTATGGTACTCATATGTGCATTTTGATGGATACACATTGCCAGTTGCTTCAGAGCATGGTAAAGTAACAGATAGTCTTTTTTGGATAACCATGGGTGTTACGGTTGTCGCATTTATTATCATAAGCGTTGCGATGTTTTGGTTCACTTATAAATATCAGTACAGCCCCAACAGAAAAGCGGAATTCATAGCCGACAATCACACCTTAGAAATTTTATGGACCGTTGTTCCTGCAATTGTTTTAGCATTGCTAATCTTTAAAGGATTGCGTGTTTGGAATGATATAACAGGGCCTGCCGAGAAGGAAGCCGAAGTGATAGAATTAGTTGGGCAGCAATGGTTGTGGTCAGCACGCTATCCTGGAGTGAAAGATAAACAGCTAGGTCAATTCAATTATAGGTTGATCGATGCTTCTAATCAACTAGGTTTGGATTTAACTGATAAAAATTCATTTGATGATTTTCAGTCTCTCACACTTCATATCCCGAAAGGCAAGCAAGTGCTTTTGAAAATCAGAGCTAAAGATGTGTTGCATAGTGTTTTCTTACCTCATTTCAGGGTGAAGATGGATGCGGTGCCTGGTATGACTACTCTTTTCAAGTTTACGGCAACGAAGACAACTCAAGAAATGAGAGATGAAACAGGTAATGTAAATTTTAATTATGAGATGGCATGTACCGAAATATGTGGCAAAGGTCATTTCTCTATGAAATTCCCCGTAGTTGTTGATGAGTTGGAAGATTATGAAAAATGGAAGGCTTCTCAAGATACTTGGTTGAAATTGAATCCTGATTATTTAAAGAAAGTTCCTCAAGCTTTGCGCGAAGCAGCTATGATTAAATCAGGTCTTCCTTTAGATGTAAAGGTTGGTTCTGAAGTCCAAACGGTTTCTGTTTCAAATTAAGATATAATTTAGTATGGCAACAATAGATACTCATCCTCACACTGAAGTTCATGCCCATGATGATCATAATCATGAAGAACATGCTCACGGTAATTTTTGGACAACTTATGTTTTTAGCGAGGATCACAAAGTAATAGCAAAACAATTCCTAATAACAGGAATGATGTGGGCTTTAATTGGTGGTGTGCTCTCTGTTTTATTTAGACTACAACTTGGATTCCCTGGTGCTAATCTCGAATGGTTGCGCCCCTTATTAGGAGGCTGGCTAACACCCGAAGGAAAAATTGATCCTGAATTTTATTTAGCACTGGTCACAATGCACGGCACTATCATGGTGTTCTTCGTATTAACTGCTGGTTTGAGTGGAACTTTTAGTAATTTCTTGATCCCTCTTCAAGTAGGAGCAAGAGACATGGCCTCTGGGTTCATGAATATGTTGTCTTATTGGTTCTTCTTCTTGTCTAGTGCTGTAATGTTAACTTCTTTGTTTATCACTACAGGGCCAGCTGCAGGCGGTTGGACTATTTATCCGCCTTTGAGCGCATTGCCTCAAGCAATTTCAGGGTCAGGTCTTGGTATGACATTATGGTTAGTATCTATGGCCTTGTTTATTGTAAGTAGTTTGTTAGGAAGTATAAACTACATCACAACAGTTATCAACTTGAGAACAAAAGGTATGTCCTTCACCAAATTACCGCTAACGATTTGGGCATTTTTCTTCACTGCAATTATTGGTATACTCGCGTTCCCTGTTTTATTTGGTGCTGCATTGTTGTTAATTTTCGATAGAAGTTTTGGTACCAGCTTTTACTTATCTGATATTTATATTGGTGGAGAGGCCTTGCCAAATCAAGGAGGAAGTCCAATTCTATTCCAGCATTTATTTTGGTTCTTAGGTCACCCAGAAGTATACATAGTGTTACTTCCTGCACTTGGACTATCGTCAGAAATTATTGCTACCAATTCGCGTAAGCCGATTTTTGGTTACAAAGCTATGGTGGGGTCAATGATGTTCATTGCCATTTTATCGTTCGTAGTGTGGGCACATCATATGTTCGTAACGGGTATGAATCCTTTCTTGGGATCAATCTTTACTTTGCTTACTCTGATTATTGCTGTACCATCAGCGGTTAAGATTTTCAATTATGTTACAACTCTGTATAAGGGTAATATTCACTTTACTCCCGCAATGTTATTTTCTATTGGTCTTGTTTCGTTCTTTTTAACAGGTGGTATCACGGGTTTATTCCTGGGTAATTCAGCTGTTGATATTCAACTACACGATACCTATTTTGTTGTGGCTCACTTCCATTTGGTAATGGGTAGTGCCTCATTCTTCGGTATGATGGCGGGTGTGTATCATTGGTTCCCCAAAATGTTTGGAAGGATGATGGATGCAAAATTAGGTTACTTGCACTTTTGGTTAACATTTATAGGTGTGTATTTAATCTTCTTTCCAATGCACTACATTGGTATAGCAGGCTTCCCAAGAAGATATTATACTTGGACTACCTTTGAAACTTTCAGTGGATTCGCTGACTTGAATATGTTGGTGAGTATTGCTGCCATCATAACACTTTCAGCTCAATTCATATTCATATTTAACTTTGTATATGCTATTTTCAGGGGTAAGAAGGCACCTCTTAATCCTTGGAATTCGAACACGTTGGAATGGACTACACCACGACTTCCAGGTCATGGTAACTGGCTTGGCGAAATACCAACTGTGTATCGTTGGCCCTATGATTACAGTAAGCCAGGTTCTAAGGAAGACTTTATCCCACAACATATTCCATATTCAGAAACACCAGAATCTAATTTTCCTTTTGAGAACGAGCAGATTAAACTCGAACTTGGAAGTAAAGATTCGGTAGTGGTACAAAAGGGTTCACACTAAACTTATTCTAAACCTTTTCAGGGTTTCTAACAATTGAAATCGACAGCGATTAAAAGTTTCAATAAGCTCAGCTTAGTAACTTTAGTCGCTGTTTATTTTTTAATATTAGTCGGAGGAATCGTAAGAACAACGGGTTCTGGCATGGGTTGTCCTGATTGGCCCAAATGCTTTGGTAATTGGATTCCGCCAACATCCATCAGTCAACTTCCATCTACTTATAAGGAAGATTTTACCGCAGTTAGAATCAAGAAGAACAAAAAGTTTGCTTCTTTGCTCTCTAAGCTAGGTTTTGAGTCAAAAGCCAATCAACTACTTGATGATAAGTCTGTTTTAATAGAGGAAGATTTTAACCCCAACAAAACTTGGATAGAGTATCTTAACAGATTAGTGGGTGTTGTTATCGGGTTTTTAATTGTTCTTCTTTTTTGGAGATCTCTCAAACTAAGAAAAATTCGTCCCTCTATCTTTTATCTTTCTTTAGCAACATTGATTGGAGTGGTGTTTCAAGGTTGGTTTGGTTCTATTGTGGTAGTAACAAACCTAACTACTTGGACAATCACCATTCACATGTTTCTAGCATTGCTTATAGTTGTGTTCTTGATTTTACTTTATTGGAAAAGTCATGAGATGAATACAACTGAACCTAGCGAAACCAATCCTTGGATAAAGCCAATACTATTCATTTGCATTGCTTCCGTTTTGCTTCAAACGCTATTTGGTACACAAGTGAGGGCTGGCATTGATAGAATTGCTGCTAGTATTCTGCCACGAACCGAATGGATTCAAAACCTAGGAGCGGAATTTATTTTGCATCGCACGTTTTCTTGGATTGTATTGATAGTGCATGTAGTATTAATTTATCTACTTCGCAAAACAAAGCGCGAGAATGCTTTATCAACTGCTTTAATAGCTTTAATTTTGTGTGGAATTATTTCTGGAGTTACCATGACTTATTTTTCAATACCCGCATACATTCAACCTGTGCATTTGTTGTTGGCAACAGTTATCTTTGGTATTCAAATTTTTTTGTTGTTGAAGTTAAACACAACTTCTGACAAGATGTTAATTAATTGAAATGAATACAGGCGCAATAGGATATCAAGGGTTCTATCAAATATCAGCGAAAGCGACAGCATTTATACAGTTGCTTAAGGTTCGGCTTTCTATGCTAGTGGCTTTTTCGTGTGCCTTTGGTTACAGCTTGGCCAATACAGGAAGCCTGAATATAGAAACGCTGATTATGCTGTATGTGGGTGGGTTCTTGTTATCCGGAGCTTCATCTTCTATAAATCAGATCATAGAAAAAGATTTGGACAAAATCATGACTCGCACTATGAACCGGCCTTTGCCCACCAATCGCCTTACAGTAAACGAAGCCATTATTTTTACAATAGTCTGCCTATTTGCAAGTGTTTCTATTTTGTGGATTTACACCAACCCATTGACTGTAATACTTTCGTTGATCTCAATGGTGTTATACAGTTTTGTTTACACGCCATTAAAACGAGTAGGATCTATAGCAGTGTTTGTAGGTGCTATACCAGGGGCATTGCCTCCGCTGCTCGGTTGGGTAGCAGCAACTGGTTCAATAAGTCACGAGGCTTTGATTATTTTCGGAATTCAATTTATTTGGCAGTTCCCCCACTTCTGGGCAATTGCGTGGGTGGCCGATGACGATTATAAAAAAGCTGGTTTCAAATTGTTGCCTTCGGGTGGAGGCAAGGACTTAAACACAGCCATACAAATTATGATATATACAATGTTCTTAATCCCGCTAGGGTTGCTTCCAGCTAAGTTTGGAATTACAGGACTTGATAGCGCCATTGTGGCTACCGTATGTGGCATTGCGTTTTTCGCAGCTACTTTTTCTCTCATGAAAACGGGCAGTAGAAAATCAGCTTTAGTAATTATGTTTGGCTCATTTTTATACTTGCCGATTGTGCAGATTGCGTATTTGATGGACAAAATTAAATAGATTATGACAAGCGATTATAAGATTGTAGAAGAGCCGAAACAACCCCTCGCGATGAACGCAAAGAAATTTGCAATGTGGTTGTTTTTGGTAAGTGTAGGCATGTTGTTCGCTGCGTTTTCATCAGCCTACATTGTGAGGCAGGCCGAAGGCAATTGGGTAGACTTTGCTTTGCCAAGTATATTTTATTATACCACCGTAATTATTGTTTTGAGTAGTGTGACAATTCAGTGGGCTTACTTTGCAGCTAAGAAAGACGAGGCAGAAAAAGTAAAAATTCTGGTTGCCATAACTACAGTTTTAGGCATTGCTTTTTTGGTAGGTCAGATAATGGGTTGGAAACAGCTCACTGAAAACAGCATCTATTTGGTAGGCAATCCTTCTGGTTCTTTTGTCTATATCCTTACGGGATTGCACGGAGCACACTTGCTGGGAGGTATCGTGTTTTTAGTCATCGTGCTAGTGGCTGCTTTTCGCTTTAAAATCCATTCTAAGAACCTTCTCAAGATAGAATTATGTGTTACTTACTGGCATTTTTTAGGTGGCCTTTGGATATATTTGTTTGTATTCCTAATATTGAATCGTTAAACTAAAATTGGTTATGTCTCATACTTCAACAGCCGAACTTTCAGATTCAGAACAAGACAACCTGTGGGACGGTGGCGTTTCCCCACTCAACGCAAGTTATGGAAAGCTGATGATGTGGTTTTTCTTGCTTTCGGATGCCTTTACGTTTTCGGGATTGCTAGTTACTTACGGTTTGGTAAGATCTGCCCACAAAGCCTATAATGGGGCAGTTGAAACCTTTACATTTTCGCATGCCTATTGGCCGATCCCTGAAAAGGTTTTCGATTCAGTACCCTTTCTGCATGGAGTAACTTTGCCTTTGGTGTTCGTAGGTATTATGACTTTTGTGTTGATTATGAGCAGCGTTACAATGGTATTAGCAGTAGAGGCTGGCCATAGAATGGATCGCGCTTCTGTTGAGAAATGGATGTTGTGGACTATACTGGGTGGCATTTGTTTCCTAAGCTGCCAAGCATGGGAGTGGATGCACTTTATTACCGGAACAGAAAGTGGTACAACTATAAAAGAAATTATAAATGGTGAGTGGATTACGAAAGTAATATATGGGGCTAACCTTCATGAAAACCAATACGGTCCAGCCGATTTTGCGGATTTCTTTTTCTTTATAACAGGGTTTCACGGATTCCACGTGTTTAGTGGTGTGCTACTAAATTTCCTGATCTATTATAGAACCGTAACGGGAACCTATGAAAGAAGAGGTCACTATGAAATGGTTGAAAAAGTTGGTTTGTATTGGCACTTTGTCGATCTAGTTTGGGTATTCGTTTTCACATTCTTCTATTTAGTTTAAAATTTATAAAATATTAACATGGATCATTCTCACGAACCTCAAGTAACTGTTCTTCCTCCTGACAAAGCCAAGATTAAAAAGCTTTGGACGGTTGCTGGAATATTAGGAGTAATAACGGCCATTGAATTTGCGATTGCTTTCACAGTGCCACACGGTACATTCAAAACTTTTGTATTTGTTGTGATGACGATCATCAAAGCAGGCTACATTGTTGGTGAGTTCATGCACTTAAAGTATGAGGTGAAAGTGCTTTTCTGGTCAATACTTATCCCTATGATTTTCGTTGTGTGGATGTTGGTAGCCTTTGTGTATGAAGGCATGAAGATTTCCGATGTTCATTTCTAACATCATTGAATAATTATAAAAAAGGCTATGGTGAACAACGATAGCCTTTTTTTATGCCCGCTATGAACAAAAAACTACTCTATCTCATTATTGCCCTTGTACTGCCAAGTTCTGTTTTCGTATTTCTGAAACTCACCGGCAGAAATCAATTTGACATTCCGGTTTATTATTCGACAGGAATTGATAGCCTGTCCACTATTTGTAATAATGATTATTCAAAGCCTTATGTATTGAATGATTCTGTATTAAACAAATTGAAATGGGTTGAGAAGGAATGTTCGTTATTTGTCTTAGCTGATTCAAATCAACCTGAGATAAATCGGCTAAACGGAATTTTTGAAGAAAAGGAATACGCTATTTATTCAGTTGCTAAATTACAGTTGGATTCAATTAGTTCTTGGCGCTGGAAGAATTGTGCGTTCATCGCCAAAGAGAAAATAAATATCGTATTAGTGGATAAGCAAAAGCGCATTCGGGGTTATTATACTATTGGGTCAAGAGAAGAAATGGACCGATTGATTGTGGAGATGAAAATACTGTTGAAAAAATATTGAATTATGTCAAGTCAGGCACTTAATCCAGAACCATATCGTAAACTAATAATTACTTTATCAATTGTGATTCCAGTAGCGGTGGCTTCCCTTTTCGGGATTAAGATTGACGGCTATGATCTCTCTTTTTTGCCTCCCATCTATGCTTCTATCAACGGTGTCACGGCTGTTACTTTAATTGCTGCTCTGGTGGCGATTAAGAGCAAGAAATTCCAACTCCATGAAAATTTAATGAAGGTCTGCATATCATTGTCCTCAGCCTTCTTGGTGATGTATATTGCATATCACATGACTAGCAATAAAACTTCTTTTGGTGGAGAAGGCTTCATCCGATATGTCTATTTCTTTATTCTCATTACCCATATACTTCTTTCAATTATCGTAATACCACTGGTTCTATTTACTTTTGTAAGGGCTCTATCTCAAAATTATGAAAGGCATAAGAAGTTGGCCAAGATTACGTTCCCAATTTGGTTGTATGTTGCCATTACTGGTGTGGTTGTTTACTTAATGATAAGCCCTTACTACAAATGAAGAAAATCAGTATACTTATTGTAATTGTCTTACTTAGTCAAGTGCAATCTTACGCCCAGTGCGCCATGTGCAGAGCTACATTGGAAAACAATATCAGCAATGGAAACATTGGCATTGCTGCTGGTATCAACGTAGGCATAATGTATCTTTTCTTTGCGCCTTATATTGCTGTTGGAGTGTTGGCCTTTTTTTGGTATAGAAGCAGTCGGCAAAATGCAAATCAATAGTACCTTTTCCGCACAGCTTCAATGCAAATGTCCACGCTGTTGGAAGGGTGAAATATTTAAATACCCTGCTTCCAATATTCTAAAATTTAGTAAAACCAATGCTTCATGTTCTAACTGCAAAGCTTCGTTTGAACCAGAGCCTGGCTTTTATTACGGAGCCATGTTTGTAAGCTATGCGTTAAGTGTTGCCTTGTTCGTTATTGTTGGTGTTTCGCTTTATTTGTTATTTCATCCTGCCGATGAGGTTTATCTAATTGTGATAGGCATTGCTGCCGTATTGTTCACACCGCTTTCGTTTCGTTATTCTCGCGTGCTTTTTTTATATTGGTTTGGTGGATATCGGCACAACTCTTCCTTATAGCTTGTAATTAATATTTACTATTTTTAGAAGATATCTCAAGCCTCTATCTATGAAGAGTGTTTACGCACTTGCCATTGTTTTTTTGTTGTTGCTTGCGGCCTATGGCTGTGTTTATTGGTGGATGCCCATCTCAAATAAAGCCCAGCTAGCCAATGAAGTTACAGCTTCTCTTCAAAGCGAACTTAACAAAGCAGATGTTGAAGCCAGTCAATTATTTAACTGCTCTGCTGAAGATGATGCTTGGACAAGGGCTTCATTTTCTTTTTTTTTAATAAAGGAGAACAACGTGATAGCGTGGAGCAAAAATGATTTTGTTCCAGATCTTGATTCCTTACAAGAAGATTTTTCTATTCGGTTCAGGCATCAAGCCAAAGGTGATTTTATTTTAAAGAAATGGAAAAAGCCTGACGGTAACTACTTGTTACTCGTGCTTCCACTTCAATTTGAGTATGGCATAGTCAATGATTACCTAAGCCCTATTCGGAGTGCTGCTCTTCCTTTATCAATAATGATCGATATGAATTCACCAAGTAGTGTTTGCATTAAAGGAGGTGATCAAGAATGTCTTTTTAAAATTATTTCCAAAGACAATAATCAAAACCAAGGTTCGGCTAGATCGCTTATTCTTTTTGGTTTATTGTTAGCTATCACATTTTTGTTGATGATATTAATCTATAAGCTTACTTTTTTTATAAAACGAAACCGTGTTGAATGGTCTTTTCTTATACTTACAATTGTTTCGTTTAGCGTACGAATGCTGATGGTGAAAGCAAACTTTCCGCGTGGGTTTCTTTTGTCATCACTTTTTGATCCCACTTATTATGCATCGTCTAGTTTTAATGCCTCCATTGCTGATTTACTTATAAATTCTGCAGTGGTAGCAGGACTTTGCTTGTTCCTATTATTCCATTTTCGAAAGTTTAAAATTGTGCGACTTGTTTTCAGATTGAAAAAGGGGCAAGCATACATCTTCACTTCGCTCTGCGTGTTTATCTGTTATCTCTCCTTTTTATTCCCCTACTTATTTGTAGAATCTATTTACCACAATTCGGCTATCTCACTTGAGTTGACCGATTCGCTTATGTTTGACGGTCACCGAATCAGTGCTTTTATTTCATTGCTATTCGGCTGCATCAGTGCGTATTTGTTTATCCACATTTTCCTTCGGTTGGCATTATTTATACAAAAGAAATCAAGTATAAAATTTAGTATCCCTTTATTGTTTGGGGCTGTTGCTTTTCTTATTTTCTTTATCGGCAACGAAAAGGAGTATTGGATTGCGTTGGGCATTGGTTTTATTTTTTTACCGATTGCTTATTTATCTAAAGCCACCAATCAACATAAGAGTAAAAGTTTTAAAACCTATGTGTATTTATTGCTTATGATCATCGCCTTTTCTATTGAGTGTTCGTTGGGTGTTTATAAATTCAACCAAGAAAAAAAGATTGAAAGTCAATTTAAGTTTGGCAACAATTATTTGGTGGATCAAGATATATTGGCAGAATTTCTCCTTCACGAATCGGCAATTGCGATAGCCAAAGACAAGGATATTAAAATAGGTTTAGTGGGAGAAGAAATCAGCCTAAAATTAATTCAAAAACGTATAGAGCAACTTTATCTCAACTCTTACTTTGAAAGGTATGAAGTATCTATTGCTGTGTTTAATGATGATAGCCTAACAAGTCAACAATCATCCTACTTAGAAAACATCAAGGATCAAGCTGTTGAATCAAATAAGTCATCATTCAAGGATATTTATTTCATTAATGACCCTTCATCAGATACGTTAAAAAGGTACATTGCTTTAATCGCCATTGCAGACAAGCGCAATACTACGAGTGGATATGTGGTACTAGATCTTTCGCTTAAGAAAGTTATACCAGAGACAGTCTTTCCAGAGTTATTGGTTGACAATCGCTATATCCAATTTTTTAAGAGCAAAGATTTTAGTTACTCCCTATTTTCTAATAATAAAATTAGCAGCAGTTTTGGCGACTTTAACTACGAGAAAAGATTTAACCCTCAATGGCTTGGCCAAGCAAGTTTATATAATCAAGGAATAGTTGATGGAGGATATAGGCATGTGGCTATTGAATACCAGCCGCATCGCACTGCAATTATTACAGCTCCAATTTACCCAATGGAGTTTATCGTAATCAATTTTTCATTTTATATCGCTTTGGGATTAATGATACTGCTTGCATTATTGATCGTAGCTTGGATTGTAAGTTTTATAAAAGGACAACGCCTTAACTATGCTGCACGCATTCAGTTATATGTCTATTTGGCTTTTTTTATTCCGCTGCTACTAGTGAGCTTAACAACATTGCGTTTAATTATTATTTCGGCTGAGAACCAAAAGGAAGCTGAATATATTTCGAAAGCTAAAATAGTAGAGCAACGAATATCACCAATATTGGAAGAGTTTAGGAAACGAGGCGTTAGCTACAAAAATCAATTGGAAGTAGAATTAACGGAGATGGCAAAGGTAGCTAGTATAGATGCTTCTATTTATTCAATTGACGGAAAACTGATTACTTCAAGTGAGCCGATGATCTTTGAAAATCAATTGATATCGAACTTGATTGATAGGAAAGCTTGGCAAGAGATTGTTGTTAACAATGAAAATTATTATGTCAATTCTGAATCAATTGGGATGCTTTTATTTAACTCGGTGTACTATGCTATCAAGTCGCCAATAACGGGCGAAGTAATGGGCATTCTCAGTATTCCTTTTTTTGAATCCGCCTCATCACTTGAGCAAACTGAAATTAATGTAGTATCAGCTATAGTAGGCGTATTCTCTATTGCTTTTATACTTTTCTCGTTGCTTTCTTATTTTGCTATTAGCGGATTGATTGCTCCGTTAAAATTTATCACCAACGCACTCCGTAAAATTAGTCTTACGGGAAAGAACAAGCCCATTGAGTGGAAAGCCAATGATGAGATTGGGTTGATGGCAAATGAATATAATCGCATGTTGCTCAACCTGGAAGAAAGTAAATCCGAGCTACAAAAAAATCAAAAAGAAATTGCGTGGCGTGAGATTGCTCAGCAAGTTGCACACGAAATCAAAAATCCATTAACGCCCATGAAGTTAACCCTTCAACAATTGGAGTTAGGATTGATAACTGGCGATGTGCCCAAAGAGAAAACTCAAAAGTCTATTGATATAATGCTTAAGCAAGTTGATATACTTAACGAGATAGCGAGTTCATTCAGTGCCTTTGCCACCATGCCTGCGCCTCAAATTAAAACACTAGATGTTACCGATCTTCTACAACGAACCATTGGATTGTTTTCAACTACAGCAGAGGCGAATGTTAAGTTTGGTCACACTCAAAAAATTAATGTAGTAGGTGATGAGGCTATCCTGTTACGAGCGTTTTCCAATGTAATCTTAAATGGCATTCAATCGAAACGAGCTAATGTACATGTTGAAATTAATATCTCTTGCGAATACAATGAAGCGAATTGTATTATCTCAATTCACGACAATGGAAAAGGTATTGATGAAGAATTGCGAGACAAAGTATTCGTGCCGCATTTCACCACCAAAACCACTGGTGCAGGCCTTGGGTTGGCCATCGTAAAGCAAACACTCGAACTTTGCGGAGCTTCAATTTGGTTTGAAACAGAAGTGAATGTGGGTACTACTTTTTTTGTTCAATTGCCATTGGTAACACATCACAATTAGATAATATATAATCTTGTTACCGTTAATTATTGAATTTCTACCTTTAATGAAATTGAATACATTATGAAAAGATTATCTCTTCTGTTTGCTATAATTTTTCTTCTCGCTGCCTGTACATCTAAGAATGTTAGTCAGCAAGCAGTTGAGCAAACTGAGTTGTATAAAAAGCTACAAGCCTCTCGTGTAACCTTACCCAACGGCTGGTCGCTCACGCCTATTGGTAAAAGCATTGCGTTGGATGATCTCCCGCTTAATTTGGTGGTATCGCCTTCTCAAAAGTTGATAGCTGTTACAAACAACGGACAAAGTGAACAAGCCATTACACTTATTGATGTAGCTACTGAAACGGTTCTTGATAATGTGGAGATAAAAAAATCGTGGCTAGGCTTGGCTTTTAATGAGGATGAGAAATTTCTCTATGCTTCTGGTGGCAACGATAACATGATTATAGTTTATCGGATAGAAAATAATAAGCTTGTTGCTGATGGTGAGATTAAATTAGGAGACCCAAAGGAGAAAATATCACCTGCTGGCTTATGCGTGGATACCAAAGCGAATCGCTTGTATGTAGTGGCAAAAGATTCAAAGTCGTTGTTTACATGCGACTTAAAAGAGCGAAAAGTATTGAAAGAAGAAAAGCTTGAAGCAGAGCCCTATACATGCAAGCTATCGCCATCAACAAATGAAATATTTATTTCTCTTTGGGGCGGAAGTAAGGTATTGGTTTACGATCGCACAAACGAAAAGATTACACATGAGATTGCCACGAATAGTCATCCCAACGATATGGTTTTTACGCAAGATGGAAACTATCTTTTTGTGCCGAATGGAAATGACAATACCGTTTCGGTTATTGAAACTTCAACCTATAAAGTATTTGAACATATAACCGCCTCATTGTATCCGAATGCTCCCATCGGTTCAACACCCAACGGGGCAGCATTATCAGCAGATGAAAAAACTTTATACATCGCGAATGCGGATAATAATTGTCTTGCTGTATTTGATGTCAGCATTAAAGGCCAAAGTCAATCGAAAGGTTTTATTCCTACAGGTTGGTATCCTACTTCCGTAAAATCAATTGGTAATAAAATTTATGTTACCAACGGAAAGGGTTTTACTTCTAAAGCAAATCCGAAAGGCCCCAATCCATTAGTAATAAGGAAGCCACAAGAGAAAGGCGGCAATGCCGAAGCCAACAAAGGTGTGGTTGAATACATTGGCGGATTGTTTAAAGGGTCACTTTCCATTATTGATGTGCCCGACATTAGTACATTGGCTGTTTACTCTCATGTTGTTTTCCTGAACACACCGTATAGCAAGCAACGCGAGCAACAAGCCGATGGTGAAGTTAATAATCCTATCCCTCGCAAGGTAGGCGACCCATCACCAATCAAATATGTATTTTATATAATCAAGGAAAACAGAACCTACGACCAAGTGTTGGGTGACGTAAAAGAAGGCAACGGAGATTCTTCTTTGTGTATCTTCCCAGAGCGATTAACACCCAATCAACATAAGCTAGCGAAGGAGTTTGTGTTGCTTGATAATTTTTATGTGGATGCCGAAGTGTCTGCCGATGGACATAATTGGACTAATGCCGCGTATGCCAATGATTATGTTGAAAAGAATTGGGTAACAAGTTACGGTGGCAGGGGAGGCTCTTATGATTATGAAGGTTCTCGAGCTATTGCATATCCTAAGAATGGTTTTATTTGGGATTTTTGTAAACGTGCCAATGTATCGTACAGAACCTACGGTGAGTTTGTATGGGATGGCAAAGCAAGTTATGCTGGCACGGAAGATCATTATTGCAAGTTGTATCATAGCTACGATTTGAATTTTAAAGATGTGGATAGAGAAGCACAATGGGAGCATGATTTCGACTCGTTACTGGCGATTAATAAAGTAGCTCAATTTAATTCCGTTCGATTGGGTAATGATCATACTTCTGGTTCGCGAGTAGGAGCGTACAGCGTAACAGCTGCAGTGGCCGACAATGATTTAGCCGTTGGTCGATTGGTTGAACATCTCAGCAAATCAAAAATCTGGAGTCAATCTATTGTATTCGTATTGGAAGATGATGCACAGAATGGATCAGATCACGTGGATGCTCATCGTTCACCGGCCTTTATTATTGGCCCGTATGTAAAGCGCAACTCAGTAGATCACACCATGTATTCAACTTCAGGAATGCTGCGCACAATAGAATTAATTTTAGGGTTGCCACCCATGAGCCAGTACGATGCTGGAGCAACACCCATGTTTCGTTCGTTCACATCCCAAGCTAATAACTCAATTTATAAAAGTGTAAATGCTTCGGTTGATATAAATACCCGCAACATTGTTTCCGTCAATCCAAAAAATAGATTGTTTGATTTGGACAAAGAGGATGCCGCACCTGATGTTGCTTTTAATGAAGATATTTGGATGGTGATGAAGGGCAAGCAGAGAACAATGCCAGCACCAAAGCACAGTGCATTTGTTAAGGTTGTATTTGAAGAAGAAGGTGTCGATTAGATTTTCTGCATTAGCTAATCTTTCAAATTAAAAATCAGTAAGGCACTCAATTCATCAGCCTCTTTGTAAACCATAAAATGACCGCCCTGCTTAACAACTATATCTGCTTGAATAGTATTAATTGGAAAAATTCTATCCTTATTTCCATGAATATGAATAATATTAATAGGCCTAATCTCATTCTTCCAGTGTACAATTTCATTGATAGCCCACTTTAAGAATGTTGGTGGGGTATCATGGATGATCTGCTTTAGTAATTGGTTCTCTTCTTTAGATTTCATTCCAAAATACCAATAAGTAAAGGGATATACTTTGTTAAGAAAATATGACGGAACAAAATTATTGATTCTTAAACCAGCGATTAAGCGATAGATTTTGGGGAGTTCGTGCTTTGTTGTGATGCTGGATAATACAATGATGGATTTAGGCTTAATTATCTTGCTCAATTCTACAGCCATGATTCCACCGAAAGAAAGACCGACTAAATGAAAGTCTTTTGTAACGTCAATCAATTTTGAGAATTTTAAAACATAGCTCTCCAACGTTTCTTTGGGATCTATCTCAATCCATTTTAAATGAATTATTTTCCATGTGGTAGGAAGAGAAAGTTTTTGAAAGGCTCTTTCATCGGCACCAAGCCCACTAATAAAATAAAGAATCATTTAGACTCTTCCAACATATCAATACCATTCAAAAGCTCTTCCCACTTTTTAGTAGCAAGTGTTAGCGCAGAATCTACTCGTTCAAAAACATCTTGTGCTTTTTTGAGTTTCTCGAAATCGCTATATACTTCTGGCTTAGCAAGCTCAGTTTCAACCTTTGATTTCTCTGTTTCTAGTACAGCTATTTCACGTTCAACTTTCTGTACTTCTTGCTGTAGCGATTTTATTTTCTTCTCGTTAGGATTGGTTGAGTTTGTTTGAACTGGCTTGGCCTTTGGTTCAGTTTTTTTAACAGGAACTGGAGCGCCTTTCGCTTCGGCCTCGTTCTTCTTCCGCCAATATTCATATTCATCGTAGGTGCCAGGGTATTCTTTTATTTGTTTGTCTTCGATGTACCAAATCTTATTGGCGATTTGACTTACAAAATGGCGGTTGTGAGACACCGTAACAAACGTACCCTTATACTGCTGCAAGGCTTGTATCAAAATATTCTCCGAAATAAAATCCAAGTGATTGGTGGGTTCATCCAATAACAAGAAGTTAGCTTCGCTGATCAATGTTTTTGCTAGAGCCACACGTGATTTCTCACCACCTGAAAGTACTTTTATTTTTTTGAAAACGTCATCATCCGAAAATAGAAAACAACCCAACACATTACGCAATTCTTGCTCTGTCTTTTTGCTACCTGCTTGCTTTAGCTCATCTAATATTTCGCTTTCCACGTGCAAGGCTTCCAACTGATGCTGTGCATAAAATCCATAAACAACATTGAAGCCTATAGTTCGCTCACCATCCACAGGTTCTGTAGCGGCTAAGATTCTCAATAGAGTTGACTTGCCTTTTCCGTTCGCACCTATCAAGGCTATTTTATCACCACGCTCAATTACTGCAGAGCTTCCTTTTAATATTACATTATCGCCATACGCTTTCGAAACATTATCGATGGTTACCACTTGCCGGCCAGAGGGTTGACTGAAGGTGAACTTGAAATTAACGGCAGCGGTATCGTCCACCACCTCTTCTACCATGTCCATCCGTGCAAGAGCTTTAACTCTCGACTGTACTTGTTTTGCTTTTGTTGCTTTTGCCTTGAAGCGCTCAATGAAACGCTCGGTCTGACGAATTTTTGATTGCTGATTTTCAAAGGCACCTTGCTGAATTTCTTCACGTAGGTCTTTCTCTTTCAAATAGAACTCATAGTTGCCTTCATAAGTTACTAGTTGTTGTTGAGTAACGTCAACCGTTTTATTCACAACATTGTCAATAAACTGCCTATCATGCGAAACAATTATCACAGCGCCATCATAGTTGCGCAAATAGCTTTCCACCCATTCAATCGAAGGAAGATCCAAGTGATTGGTAGGCTCATCTAACATGAGCAATGAGGGCTTTGACAAGAGCAGTTGGGCTAACATTACGCGCATGCGCCACCCACCCGAGAACTCTTTCAACGGTCGGTGTAGATCTTGAGTAGAGAAGCCAATACCCTCTAACACAGCTTCGGCCTTAGCTTGCATGGTGTAGCCATCCAACGCTTCAAAACGCTCTTGTAATGAAGTTAATCTATCAACCAGCGCATCAGAATACTCAGTTTCAAGTGTATGTAGAACCTTTTCTATTTGCCGTTGTGTTTCTACTGCTTCCTTGAATGCTTCCATTGCTACAGTAAGAATAGCATCTTCACTTTGGTAGGAGAGTAGGTCTTGATTTAAAAAGCCGATTGTACAATCTTTCGATTTGCTTATGCTGCCTTCGCTCACGCGCAAATCGCCATTTATTATTTTCAGTAGCGTAGATTTTCCCCTGCCGTTAAGACCAATCAATCCAATTTTGTCATCAGGTTTGATGAACATAGATGCATTTTCATAGAGTGGTCGGCCGCCAATGAAGTAAGAAATGTTTGAAATAGATACCATGAGTGATGAAGTTGCCGCAAAGGTAGGAAATTATATAAGTGACCAATTTTAAAACTTCAAGTTTATGATTGCTATACCGACCTTGATTCTCGCTCATAGTTGAGTATCTTTAAATAATAAAAGGTTGCGCAATAGAAAAACAGAAGTCTGAAGGCATTATACAATTAAAGGTGATTCATATTTTATAGACCCCGAGGGGTGGCCTATTTCACTCCTTCGAAGTTCTTTTATTCGCCACACGTTGCAAGCCATATTCCTTCATCCCTTTGGGATTTTTTTCAAAAAACATGAAAATCTCTAATTCATAATAAATCGATGAAAATTTCCACCAAGGTATTAATAGCAGTTGCTACACTGCTGTTGTTGAATTGTAAACAGTCAACCAAAAATGATCGAGAGAAAATTGCTTCTCAAATGCAAGAGGTTGAATCAATAATGCTTAACAAATGGTATCCACAATCCGTGGATACGCTCTATGGTGGATTTTTAAGTAGGTTCACTCACGATTTTATACCCATTGGCGAACAGGAAAAAATGATAGTAACACAAGCTCGCCACACATGGACGAACGCCAAAGCTTCCATTCACCATCATGAAATAGATCAGTATAAATTAAATGCAAAGCATGGATTTGAATTTTTAAAGAACGTGATGTGGGATAAAACCTATGGTGGATTTTATCAATTAGTCGATCAACAGGGTAATGTCAAAAACGATTCTTCTAAGACTGCCTATGGCAATGCATTTGCGATCTTCGCTTTGGCAGCTTACGTTGAAAGCTCTAAAGATACGAGTGCATTGAACTTAGCGAAAGAGGCATTTCATTGGTTGGAAAGAAATAGTCATGACCCTGCAGCCAAAGGCTACTTTCAACATTTGAAACGAAACGGCACGCCAATTAAGCGAAACCTTGATACACCTTCAACCTCTGATGTTGGCTACAAAGATCAAAACAGTTCCATTCACTTATTGGAAGCGTTTTCAGAGTTATATCAAGTGTGGCCTGATGAATTGGTGAGGGAGCGATTGTTTGAAATGCTGGTATTGATCCGCGATTCCATCACTACTCCAAAAGGATACTTAGTGCTTTTTCTACAACCTGATTGGACACCCGTTTCGTTTGTTGACTCTGCTAAAGAAGTTATCCTTAAACACCATCAACTTGATCACGTCTCTTTTGGCCACGATGTGGAAACCGCTTACTTAATGCTTGAGGCATCGCATGTACTTCAACTTGAAAATGATACTGTAACCTTACGTGTTGCAAAAAAGATGGTCGATCATGCCCTGCTCAATGGATGGGATGAAGAATTAGGTGGCTTCTTTGATGAAGGATATTATTTCAAAGATAAATCAGGAATCGTCATTACCCAGAATACCAAGAACTGGTGGGCGCAAGTGGAAGGCTTAAATTCTCTTTTACTAATGGCCGATCTATTCCCCACAGATAAAATGGGCTATTTCAATAAGTTTGAAAAACTTTGGAGCTATTGCGACCAATACCTAATCGATCATCAGTATGGTGATTTTTATGCTGGTGGTCTCGATAAGCAGCCCGAAATGAAAAACGCTTTGAAAGGACATATCTGGAAAGCATGTTATCATCAATACAGATCACTTTCTAATTGCATCCATCGATTGAAGGAAGAGAATAAAGCTATTTATTAACCAGAATTACTACTTTCTATAATTACTTCTTTGGGGTAATGATGTTTTTAACTGCAAAGACTTTAAACCACTAATATCGAGTTACTAAATTCTCTTTAGACGAATTTATCTAGCAAAATCTAACTATGAAAAAATCACTTTCCTCGTACAGTCTCCTACCTCGGGGATTCTTAAAGATGGATTTAACACCTGTTTCCGACCCTTCAATGCGCACGTTCTTTGGCAATGACATACCAATGTAATATTATGGTAGATCGTTGCAAATTGCTTCGGAGCAGGTAACTTCAACTGCTCTTTTTTTGATTTGGGCGTTCTGCTTGATGGCTTTATCGTTTTCTAGTGTGCACTTAAATACTATTTCTGTAATTTTTCGATAGAAATGAGGGGAATCATTGGTAAATTGCAGGCTTAAGATACTTATCGATGATACATTTTTTTACTCCGTGCTTTACTTTTGTTACAACTTTAAACAAATCGGTGGGAGTTCGATAATTAACGAAACATGAAAATTTCAAAAATATTAGTAACCGTTTTTTTAGTTATGATCTCTTGGGCAGCGTTTGCACAAGAGTCAAATTGTGGTAATGGTATAGATGACGATGGCGATGGGTTCATCGACTGCTATGATGGCGATTGTGCTGCCAATGCCACCTGTATCAACTCCTTTATTGGGGTAGATAAACCATGCCAAACACCGCCACCCCCTACCAACGCATTTGGTATGAAATTGGCCTTCTCATCTCCCAATCAAGCAAGCTTAACATTGGGTGTAGTGGTAGTGGGCGATTTGGACCGCGATGGGTTGCCCGATGTGGTGACAGTCCATTCAGCGCAGAAAACTATTACCATTTTGAAGGGCTCAGACCTTTCGGTGAAAACCACCATTAGCACCCTATATCAACCCGAGTATTTTGATCATGCCATTGCTAATATTAGTAACGACAATTGTGCGGAGATTTTTATTGCTGAATTCGATGGAACAAACTACTATGTAACCTCTTACGACTGTAAAGGCACGTTTTTATGGCGAACAAAAGCCTTCGGTAAACCGTATGATTTGGCCTTGGCCGATTTTAACCAAGATGGAAAGCCCGAGCTATACTACCGCAACGAAATACTGGATGCCAAAACGGGAGCTGTGCTTGTAGCGGGCACTGGCGATTGGAATACGATTGATTCAGGCCCTGTGGCCGTTGATGTATTGGCAGGCAATGGCCTTGAGTTAGTATTGGGTGGCGAAATTTTTACGGTTAGTTTAGGAGGCTCTTTAGCCCTCGCTAAAAAATTTAATAATATCCCCACCTTGGGCGGCATTACCTATTTCCCCAAATTCAATGGAAGTTACATTACCAGCCAAACGAGTGTAGCCGATTTTAATTTGGATGGTAAGTTGGACATTGTGATGAACGGAGCCACCAGTGCGAGTAGCACCAGCACAACTACTATTTTCTTTTGGGATGTGGCCAATAATAATTTTAAGACCTATCAACCCAAACAGTCAAACGGCTCGAGTTGGTACAATGGTGCAGGTCGTGTAAATCTAGCTGATATTGACGGTGATGGAAAAATGAATGCCGTATTTGTATCGGGTTCACGCCTCTTTGCGCTGAATGACGATTTCTCGCTGAAATGGTTCGTTACAATATCTGAATTAACCTCTGGCTTCACCAGCACTACTGTATTCGATTTTAATAACGATGGCGCAAGCGAAATTGTGTACCGCGATGAGGCCAACCTTTATATTATTGACGGAAAAACGGGAAATGCTTTTGCCACTACTGTTTGTAAATCGCGTACGGCCAACGAATACCCTATTGTGGCCGATGTGGACAACGATGGCGCTACAGAGATATGTGTAAGCTGCGCGACCGATGATGCTCAAGATATTAATGATTTAACGTTGGTGGGTCAAGGCCAAATACGTATGTACAAATCATCCACCGCTACTCCCTGGGTACCTTCCCGAAAGGTATGGAATCAACATGCCTATTTTAACGTGAACGTAAATGATGACCTCACCATACCGCGTGTGCAGCAATCGTCCATCGTGACTTTCTCTTCGGGTGTGTGTACTACAGGTGCCAATCGCGCTCTCAATAACTTTTTGAACCAATCGGGTATTCTCGATTCCAAAGGTTGCAAAACTTATCCCGCTACAGATTTAACAATTCAAGGTGCGTTAACTTTTACAACGCCAGTTTGCCCCACCACCGATTTTCCCGTTACGTTTACTATCAAAAATATTGGCGATTTGGCCTTGGCGGGAAACTTTCCCATTACTTTTTATAATGGCGACCCTACTAAACCTGGGGCTACCAAGCTCAATACTCAAACTGTATTAATCAATAGCCTAAAACCCGATTCTTTATTCACTGTAAAGAACATGAATGTGAAAGGTACAGGTGGCACGTTTACGTTGTATATATCTATAAACGACAATGGCACAACAACACCAACACCCATTACGCAGCCCAATACTTCGTTTATAGAGTGTATATATACCAATAATTTTTTAAAGCAACTTATTACGCCCACCAACTTTAAACTCACCACAGCCTTTAAAGATCAACAGAAATGCGGGTCGCAACCATCGGCCAACAATGGTTCAGCCCAAGCTTATAAGCTTGAAGGAGCTCTTCAAGTAACGGCAGGGTATACGTTTTATTGGTATAACGGTGCTACCACAGGCAGCATCGCTTCGGCAGTTTCAGTAGGGCCACAATACAATAATTTGGCGGCTGGCACCTACTCCGTTTTTTCAGTGAACAATGCCACAGGTTGTATGTCCGATCCCGAAAAGGTGACACTAGGCGTTGTTATTAAGGTTTTCGCTGGGGCGGATATTAAAGTGGACCAAGTGTATGACAATTGTGGTAACCCTAATGGAAAGGTGACTGTTACGCCAAAAGCACCTGCACTGGTTATTGATTATAACTACGAGTGGTACTCTGGTGCTGTTGTAGGCTCAGGTTCTATTTTATCAAAAAGCAATGTGCTTTCAGGAGCTAAGGGTGGCACGTATTCAGTATTGGTTTCCGATAAAACTTCTAATTGCACAACCATTCTTACTGCCGATGTGCCCGACCAAACGGTGATACCCCAAATAGCTGCAGTAGATGTAACTACGGTGGCAGCCCAATGTAACCCTGCTAACTCTGGTAGCGCCTCGGCCAGTGTGGGTGGTGTAACTGCAGGTTTCACTTTTAAATGGTACAATGGTGCTAATAAAAAGCCAAGCCCCGATTTTGTCGGTGCCACGTTCACAGGCTTATTGGCAGGTAGCTACACCGTGGAGGCCAACAATACTACTTCTGGTTGCGTATCTAACACATTTACTGTTGTGGTGGGCACAGCCACTGGTATTGTGGCAGCTACCAAAATAGATAGCCAACAAATTTCCTGCGACCCTACTACCCCTAACGGTGTGGCTTCGGCCAATGTGGGTGGTGTTACTGTGGGTTATAAATTTCAATGGTATAAAGGTTTCAACACGGTGGTAAGCCCTATTGTAGGTGCTACTAATTCTCAGGTAACGGGCTTGGTAGCAGGCAGCTATACTGTTTTGGTTACCAACAATATTGCTGGTTCGCCCGATTTTGGCTGCTCTAATTCTAAAACGGTGAACATAGCGGATGCTAAAACACAGCCTAACGTTACAACCAAAACGGTAAAACAAAGCACGTGTAATCCAGCTAACGGTTCAGCCGAAGTTACTGCCACTACCGATACATCGGCAGGCACTTTTTCCTACTATTGGTACAACGGCAATGTGGGCAGCCCTGTATTAACTTTCCCCCCAGCTGATGGCACAGGAACAAAATACCCGAGTTATCAACCTACTTTTACGCTAGTTAATAAGGGGCTTACTGCGGGGTCTTACACCTTGGTAGCGGTGAATGATGCAACCAAGTGCCCATCGAATCGAATTGTACTAAACATAGGCGATATAACCAATACCCCAGGTAAGAACGGCAACAGCATTAACATCAACAAAACGGACAATACTAGTTGCGATGTAACACAACTTAATAGTTCAGCATCGGCAACTATTAATGGTGCTACTGCTGGATATTCGTTTAAATGGTTTACAGGCAACACTACCGCTGGCGCACCAGTAATTGCTACGCCTGTCAATAGCAACATAATTAGCAAATTGGTAGCGAGTAGCTACACTGTGGAAGTTACCAATACTGCCTCTACGTGTACAGGTACAAACACTACCAGCATTTCTGATAAGAGCCAGAAGCCGAGCCTTAGTTTAGCGAAAAGTGACAACTCGAGTTGCAATGCGGCTATCTTTTTGGGTTTCATTAAAGCAACCTTTGTAGCCAACCCCAATCCAGCACCCAGTACAAGCGACTATATTTATTCTTGGACAGCCAAAATACCAGCCACAGCTCCCACCTTTGGCTCAGTGCCAGGTGCAGGCACCACAGATAAAATTGCAGGGCTAAACGGTGGCGAGTATTCAGTTACAGTGTTGAACAATATAACACATTGTGCTAGCACCGCTGTAAACGCGATAATTGGTAACAGCCCCGTGCCACCCACTATTGGCGTGGCGCAGACTGGCAGTACCAATTGCCCAGGTGGCGCAGCCAATGGCGTGGTTACTTTAACAGTAACCTCACCCAACTCAGAAGCACCCGATCAGATTACCTACCAATGGTATAAGGGTAAAATAGTGAACGCACCAGATTCTATTATGGGTGCTCACGACCGCATTCTCAGTGCTCAACAAGGCGGACCGAGCAATTACTTTACTGTAGATGTGAAGTCGGAGGTATCGGATTGTAAAAATACGGCCACTGTTCTGCTACAAGATATTAGCTCTGCCCCTGTACTGAAACTAAATAAAGTAGATAACAAAAGTTGTACACCTTTAACCACGGGTGTGCTGTACACTGGTTCTGTTTCAAAAAATAGCATTACCGATGGTAACAACACTGGCGGGCACAAGTACACCTATAATTGGTATAGCGGCACAGGCACAGGCACTCCGCTAACGGGGCAACCCGCAACAGTAACAGGGCAAACCACTAGCGCAAGCAATAAAATTATAAACCTAAATGGAGGAAGCTACACCGCCACAGTTACTAACGAAACCCTCAATTGCGTTTCCAATCCGGTTACGGTTACGGTAAATAATAATTTAACGTTGCCTGATATTTCACTTACCAGCACGCCTTCAACAACTTGTTCAGCTCCTGCCAATGGAGAGCTTTCGGTAGTGATCAATAATATTGGAAGTCCTACAGATAGCTACACATATGCTTGGTCAAATGGTACAACTCATGCCAATCAGGTAGGAAGCACACAAGATGGTATTATAGGTTTGGCCGTTGCCAATAACTATTCTGTTACCGTTACCAACGATAAAACTGCTTGTCTTTCAAATGCGACCCAAAATGTGGTTGACAATAGTTCATTGCCCGTGCTTACGGTAACTACTACCTCCAACAATGTGTGCGCAGAATCTACTTCACCGTTGGTAAAATTCAGCGGTACTCTCGTGGGCAAAAACACCGATGTGAATAAGCAGAACAACCATATGTATAGGTATGATTGGAATAGCACAAGCACGAACGCTACCGCGACCTCAAAAACAGACGTTACCCAAGCCACTCTGCCCAATGTAAAAAATGGTTCTTATACTGTAACGGTTACCAATACCACATTGCGCTGCACATCCAATCCTATTACCGCTGTAGTAGCAGATGCCACGGTGTTGCCAACTATTACACTAAGTTCAATTGGGTCTACTAATTGTGCTATTGGGGTAGGTAAGGAGAATGGTTCTGTAACAGTCACCTCCCCAACCTCATTAGCTAGTTATGCATGGTACACGGGTACAACAGCAACAGGAGTTCCTTTGCTTTCAACAACGGTTACCCAAGGCACTTTACAAGGGGGCACAGGTAAAAATTATACAGTGCTTGTAACTACTACCGCTACCAATTGTGCGAAGCCCGCTACTTTACTATTGGCTGACAATAGTGCAAAGCCTGTGATCAGTCTATCCACAACTCCTAATGGTATTTGTGCTATACCACCTGCCACCGATTTTAATGGCACTGTTATAGCCACAGTTCCAACAGATGTAAATAAAAAGCCGGGGCATAAATACATTTACAATTGGTACGATGGACCTACTACGGCATCTCCGGCAATTACGCCAGCTACTAATTCTTTTGTGCCTACTACAACTTCAACATTAACAAAACGAAAGGCAGGTACTTATACAGCCACCATAACCAACGATGATTTAGGATGTGTATCGAATGCAGTAAGCACCACAGTGGTTGATAATAAGATTTTCCCAGCTCTTACTACTTCGGTAGTAAGCAAGCAAACTTCTTGTGATGCTCTCAATCCGTTAGGGCAATTAAAAGTGGATGTAACTAACCAAGGTTCACCAAGCGCAGGTAAGGTGCTAGGTAATTTTGATTACACTTGGTACTCTGGGGTGGGTGTAACTGCAGCCACTATGCCAACTCCAACAGCGGTGTCTACTACATCTAATACAAGCTCAACTAGTAATTTAACAACACTTATACCTACTGGTTTGGCTAAAGGCGATTATACAGTAAATGTCACAGATAGAAATACGGGTTGCCTTTCTACAAAATCCTTCTTTTTACCTGATCTGATAACTTTCCCCATCGTTCCTACTATTACACCCACCTCAGTTACTGCTTGTTTTGTAACCAATGGGGAAATACTAGTGGCTACACCAGTTGCAGTGAGTTCCAAGTTAACAGATCAAACTAAATACACTTTGTATTATCTCCATGAGTCGGAAACTTCTTTTGGGTCAGGACTTTATAATACAACAACCAATAATGCCACAGTAGTTGGTAGCCCGACTGTTAGCGTGGCTGTAAACGGAGGATCTAAAATATTTACTCCTTCTTCACCTAATAGTGCTAACGATGCTAACACGTTTGCTGATTATTCATTAGCCTTAAATCCCAAAAATCTTGTTCCTGGAAACTATACAGTTGTTATCCAAGATGCTATTACCAAATGTTTATCTTCACCAGTAACAAAAAACGTAATTGATAACACCAACAAGGTAATTAGTATTTCTGCTATTACAGGGGCAAGCAGTTGCGCTACTAACAATGGAACGTTAGATATCTCTGCCTTTTCGCCTGTGGGCGTACCACCCTTTACTTATACATATCAACTCTACTTAGGTGGACCGCAAAACACAGATTTTATCTTTATGAACAAGATAAAGTTGCCAACTTTCCTCGATGCATCTAATGTGATTAAGACACATGATTCATTTACAACACCGGGCGCACCTGCAGCTGATGGTCAGTATTTAGGTAATGCCCCTGCAACCAACTACAATGGCTCAGTTACAAATGCTAACCCTCCTATAATGACCGCATTAGGGCCTGGTTTATATACTGTAGTTGTTACCGATCAAACGGGATGTGGTAAAGCGCAATCCTATATCGTCCCTGCACTAAATGCACCCGATCAGACTATTACTGTACAAAATTCAACCAAATGCGATAATGCGCTTTCTGATGGAAACTTATCGGTTTCATTAACTAACAAGAATGCGTCAACAATAAATAACTACACCATTACTGTTTTCAACAGTTTGAAAACGGATAATATGGGTATTCCTAACACTCCGATTTTCACAGGACCAATACTCGGAACTAATTTATTGTCTATGGCTACAGTAGCAATACCTATCACTGGTCCTCCCAATCTTTATGGTGATTTTATTGTTCAAATCTATGATGATGCCTCTGGTTGCACAGGATATAATCCTGCAACAATTAAAACGCTTGTAAAAAAGCCACTCATTTCAATTGACGATATTATTCCTAATACAGCTTGTATACCAGGCGCAGCAGACGGCAGTGTGAAATTGACAGTAACACAAGATCCAACTCAACTTTCGATAACAACGCTAGTACCTCCAGAAACCCCGTTGTTGCCAACGCCTTTGCCTGGCGCAGGACCTATTTACCAAATTAATAATATAAGCCCAGCTCCAATATTAGCTTATACGGCTGCCTTAGGCACAGGCACGCCTATTACAACACCATACATAGGTGGCTTGTATTCTAATACCAGTTATACTTTTACTATAGAGGAAACGCTAAGCGGATGTATCACTGATCAAATTGTGATTATTCCAGATGCACCTGAAATTCCAGATCCTATTACAGTTGTAGCCACCGATGAAAGTTATTGTGCGCCTATTGATGCCACAGGAGGAACAGGTAAGGTGGAGGTTACGGCCGTGCCTGCTACCTTTGCCTTTGCTGATTACCAGTTTGACTATTATGCACAGGCTGACCCTACGTTAGTTACTCCACTTTACTCGGGTATCGCGGCAACTGTGTTCGACCGCACACAAGCTGGTTGGATCAATGGAGCTACTACAGGTAAGGGAAACACTCAAAGCTATTATGTAAAAGCAACTAAGAAAACAGGTAAAGGCATTGGCTGCGTTGCCCCGATAGAAACAGCCACAGTGAAAGATGTGCATGTTGAGCCGCAAGCTACCATTAGCAGTTTGCCAGATACTTCGTGTGCTGGGGCGGCTGAAGGAACTGTTGCATTGCTTACTAACACCACAGGGTTTCCTGCCTTTCCCACTACTAAATATACATACAAAATCAGCCCTGATGATAATGCAGTTGGCACCTTAACAGGGCAAGATGGCGGCTCTACATACACCTATCTTAACATGAAAGGTGGTACTGTTGGCCTCGATTACACAGTATTAATAACCAACGAAACTAGTGGATGTCAAACTTCGCCCACGATAACAGTCGCACCCACTAAGTTTCCATTAAGCATAGTTACAGCTAGTAAAACAGATCAACTATTTTGTAGTGCCGATGGTTCGATTGCAGTTACTAAAATTGAGTTAGATCAAAGCGTAAAAGGAATAACACCAGTAACTCAATTAACTCCCACTTATACGGGTGCTAACGGTTTCGATTTTAACTGGTTTAAAACAACATCGCAGCCGTTTGGTGATCCGAGTGCGCTTAATGATGGGGTTACAACTGTTACTGGGGAGCTTCTTGATAAAACTGGCTATCCGTCAATGGGTTTTGGAGATTACTACGTGATAGCACACAGAAAGCTAACAGCCACTGAAGCCAAGGGCTGTGATACACCTCCATTTAAAGTGCATGTGAACGATACCCATACCAACCCATCGCCAACAATTACTGCCTTCCCTAACACCTCGTGCGACCCAACAGTAGGAGAGGGTGAACTTAAAATATCGGTGGCGGATAATACTGGTGGTACTTTTGCTTATTCGTGGGCACTTACATCTACTAATGTTAATAATACAGTATTGCCAGCAGCCTCCACTGGCAATATAGGAAGTGGCTCTGGCCCTAATGATGATATCTTAAATAAATTGGAAGGCACATATACGCTAACAGCCACCAATGAAACGACACAATGCGTTTCAACTTCTCAGGTTAATTTGAATGCCAATCCGTATGTTGTAACTATTACAAAAGCTGTCGCGTTGGATCAACTTATTTGCAAGCCCGATGGCTCGGTAACTATCACGGAGGTTCAATTAGATAAAACAGCCAAATCCTTATCGCCACCGCCTGTTAAATATACAGGTGCGGCTATTGCAGAGTATCAGTTTAATTGGTTTAAGACCACATCAGGTACTTTTGGTTCTAATGTGCCTTCTCCCCGTTTGGTAGATGGAGCTTCGTCCGTAATTACAGTATCTAGTATTAGTCAAGCTTCCAACTACACCAGTTTAGTCGCAGATACTTATTATGCAATAGCTAAGAAAACAACCACTGAAGGGTTTGGATGTTTTTCTGCTCCCTATGCAGTAAAAGTGCAAGACAGGCACAAAAATCCAAGCATCGTTTTATCTACCCTCAGTAATACTGCTTGTAATACGTTTTTTGATGGACAGTTGAGTTATGTTGCTTCTGATTCAACAGTAAGAGCATCCTCAACGGTATTGGCGGGGTTACCTTACACGTATAGCTATGCTTGGCTTCCATCACCAATTGTTGTGCCTCCTAGTGTGGCAACACCTGCCAATGATGGAGGTACGGGAACTATTACAGGGTTAAAGGAAGGGCAATATAAGATTAGGGTAAAGAACGAAACCACTGGTTGCGTATTGGATTCAGCCAGAACAGAAATATTGAAAAATGCTTTACCTGTTTTTGTAGAAGAAGTGAAGATTATCGACCGTCTTTTCTGTGCACCGAGTGGTAACTCAACCATAACCAATGTAACGTATAAAGACAGAAACGGAACTACGGTAGTGCCGCCATTAACCGAATTTGATTATACTTGGTATAATGACCCTTCTGTATTGTTGGCTAGTCAAGTAGTAACAAACAGTATATCGCTCGATTCGGCTAGCTTCCTAGCACGCACTGCTGGAAGTTACTATGCCGTGGCTACTCGCAAAGCTACCGTGCAACCAGGCGCAGGTTGCGCATCAGCACCGTTCAAAATTATAATAGAAGACAAGAGTCAAAACCCAACGGTTTCCTTTAAAACTTCACCACAAACTATCTGTACCACAACCGATGCTTTTTATGATGGCTCAATAACAGTTTTTCCTTTTACAGGAAACATAAAGTTCCAAGTGCAAGATGTGGCACTTTCAACGCCTGGCAATATTGTGTACAAAGCGGATTCAATAAAGTATTTCGCGGCTTCCAATTTTACCAATCCGCCTACCACACCTCTGTATGATTTTGTGTGGTCAAATTTTATTCCGAACGCATATAATACTACCAATAGCAATCCATTGGCAACTATTACAAACGCTACTAATGTGGCTTCATACACTACCACATTGCCAGCAGATAAAATAGCGGCAGGCTTTTACGATCTGGTTGTTACTAACAAGCTAAACCTATGCTCATCTAAGGTGCAAACTGTGGAGGTGCTTTTGCGCCAACCAACTATTGCAGTACTTGAAGTACTTACACTTGACCAAAGCGATTGCTCGCCAGTGAATGGTGCGTTTACAAAAATTAAGATAGATGATGGTACAACTACGAGCAACGATGATCCAAGGCCTTCACCTTTCCTAGTGCCATACTACTTGGCATGGACAAATAACGGAAGTTCATTTACCTACTTATCACCTACAGTTCCGGGTTTAGCGGCAAATCCTGCTGGCCAGACTTACGGAGTAGTAGCCACCAAAAAAGGAGGAGTTGGCTCGGGTTGTGTATCCACATTATTCCCAGTGGAGCTTAAAGACATAACCGAGAAACCCGCAGTAGACATTACAAGCATTGCCAATTATGCATGTATTAACACTCTGGGTAATGGTAGCATTTCTGCATCGGTTACAACCAACGATGGTATCACCTCCACACCAGGCTTGAAAGAACCTCTTTATTCTTTCCAATGGAAGGATGATGCGCTCCCTATTCCGAATCTGATATCGAATGCCAAAAATGGCAATAAGTCAACGGCCATCAATTTGTTTACGGGCAATTATAGCGTATCGGTTACAGACCAAAGCACACCCAACTTGGGTTGCGTAAGCACTGTGAGCGGAAGCATTGGCCAAGAAGTTATTCAATTTAATAGCCCCCTTGCTTCTACCCCACAAGTAAACTGTCCGCCAACACAAGATGGCAGCATACAAGTAACATTTATAACAGAGAAGGTAAGGGGAGATTCTGTTACCTATACCATGAGCACGCCTGGCGACCGCGCTCGATACAACTTCGAATGGTTCGATTCTAAAGGGATCTCAAAAGGGGCTCCAAAAAATGGAGCTGCAAATGGTAACCTCTTGGATAAACAATTGGCTGGTGAGTACACTGTTAAATTTACCAATTCCTTGGGATGTCTTTCGTTGGGAACAGGAGGCATTATCATAGATAAAACATCGTTGCCTACTATTAAATTAGACAACTTTACTACTCCTACTATCTGCTTAATACCAGAGAGAACAGGAAGCTTCCAAATCTCAGCAGATGGTAGTTTTGATACTTCGGGTTATGATTTTGAATGGCATGCTGGCTCAACCCTAACAGACCCTCTGATAGTAGGCAATACCAGTCCTAGTTTAGAGGGGGTATTGAACTCCGATCCATTGACCTACACCGTGAAAGTAACAAACAAAGCAACTAATTGCTATAACAAGGATACCTACATATTTGCTGTTGAGCCTATAACGATTCGCGCGCTGGCTTCTTCTGTGCCACTAGCTAGTTGTTTAGCAGATGACGGTACATTGTTTGGAGCTACCGAAGAAGGTGTTTCTAGTAGCTATACATACGCGTGGTATAGTGGTGATTTCACCAAAGATCCAACGGTGATAACAAAAACTCCTGTTTACACTATCAAGGAGGTAAACACAGCACCTATAGGCACCTTCACGGTGGTGGCTAAACATCCTACCATCGCTACTTGCGTTTCAGAACCAGCCAGCATTGCTGTGGGTGATGCACGTGTGTATCCTAAACCTAAGATTGTCCAAATTGCTCCGCTTACGTATTGCGATCCCGCCAAGGCGAACGGGGTGGCAAGAGCTACCGTTAACGATGGGATCATTGGCTACACATTCGATTGGTTTAAAGGCAAGGATATAAAAACGCCAAGCATTTATACAGGCAGCGAGGCGCAGGGCTTACTCTCTGTGCTATACACGGCTAAGGCTACCGATATTATCAGTGGCTGCTTTGACACCGACACGCTTACGATAGAAGATAAGAAGAATTTGATACCTGCACCTATTATTAAACTATTGAGCGACCGCACCAATTGTGTGGATAAAGATGGTGGGTTGTCTGCTTCGGTGGATGGAGCAATAGATGGCTATACATTCCGCTGGTACGATGGAAAATCTGTGGGTAATAAAATTGATTACTCAGGCGTAATGTACACTGGGCTAGATGCTGGTTTCTTTACTACCACGGTAATAGAAAATATATCGGGTTGTGTTTCGAAACCTGCCACGGCCGAAGTAAAGGTAGCCAAGATTATACCCGACTTTGACGTGCGAACCAAGCCTACTAATTGTGAGCAAAATATTGGAGAGGCCGTATATGTCCAGTTGAACGATACACCTATTGCCAGCATTGAGTGGGATCTTGAAGGAAGCACAGAAGTGTATACTGGATCTATCTTATCGGGCTTGCCCAAGGGCATATTCAAAGTAACGGCCACCTCAGAAAAGAAATGCGTATTTACTAAATCAATACAAATTCTGCCTGAGATATTAGTGTTCAATGGAGTGAGCAGTAACAATGACGGACAGAACGAAGTGTTCGAGATTGCATGTATTCAGGATTTCCCCAACAACCATGTACAAATATTCAATAGACAAGGCACAATTGTGTATGAAGTAAATGGATATAATAACGTGGATGTTGCCTTTAAAGGAATTTCCAACAAAGGAATCAGTTTGCTTGGTACAGAACTGCCCGTGGGAACGTACTTTTACATTATCGATAAACGAGATGGTTCGCAACCACGGTCGGGATATTTAGAGTTGTTACGTTAGGAAATGTAAGAAGGAGGAATTATAAATTGGCAATAGTCAACAGTCTTTAAGTCAACCTTAAAAAGATTAAGGCCTTAAAACTAAATTTTACTACTAATGACGAGAGATATTTTGATTAAGAATACAATCGACAACTTAACTAGATTGCCGAACCAGAAGATAAAGGAGGTTTCTGATTTTGCGGATTTTCTGCTGAGTAAAACTGAGAACCAACTCCTTACCGAGGGGATTAAAAATCTTACGGTTGAGGCTAAGGCGTTCAAATTTTTAGAAGAGGATGAAGACTTGTATTCTGTTGCTGATTTAAAAGAGAAATATTAGGTGAAGAGGGGTGATATTGTTTTGCTACCATTCCCTTTTACTGATCTTTCGGGTATAAAAAACAGGCCAGCGCTTATTCTGGTTGAGACTAAGTCCGATTTAACAGTTTCATTTATCACCACTCAAATAAAGTGGCAGGAGGAATTAGATATAAAAATAGAACCTACACACGAGAACGGAATGAAAAGGACGTCTTTGATAAGATTAAGCAAACTTACAACAATCGATAAAGAATTAGTGATCGGAAAATTAGGAAATTTATCTAAAGACGAAATGAAAATAGTTGATATGAATTTAGTTAAGCTCTTTAAGCTTTAATTCAATATTATCTCATGGATAAAATGATACAAACAAGACCTACACTGCTACCTAATGAGAATTGGTCAAAGGTAAATGGATGTAAATTCCCTCTTACCTACTCTCGACCATTGACTATCATCTATCATCTATCATTTATAATTGTATTAATAATACTAGCTACCTTTCAATCAAAAGCGCAACAGAACATAGTTACGGCTCAATATCTATACAATGGATTGTTGATCAATCCTGCTTATGCTGGCAGCCACGTGCAGTTAAGTGCTACCCTCACGTACCGCAATCAATGGGTCAATTTTGATGGGGCGCCTATCACGGCTACGTTTGGTGTGCATAGCTCATTTTATAAGGGCAAGGTGGGTATTGGTGCTTTGATTACACGCGATCGTATTGGTAGCTACACCAACACGGGTGCGTTTGGCAGCTATGCCTATATTATTCAAAACAGGAGTGGTGGAGTATTCTCAATGGGTGTGCAGGTAGGAGCTAATAATTATAAAGCAGATTACAGTGCATTGAACTTGCGCAGTGGAATTGATCAGAGCTTCAATACTATCAGTGAGATAAAGCCGAATGTAGGAGCAGGTATTTTTTATTACGATAAGAAAATGTTTTTTGGCCTTTCTGTCCCTGGCCTTATCAGCTACGATAAGTTGTTCAATAACTCTTTGCAGCCACTGTATGTGCCCCGCTATTATTACTTAAATGCTGGATTGAAGTTTAGGGTTCACCCACGATCTGATAAAGTGATGTTGCACCCTTCATTCCTGTTGCGAGTGCAAGATGGCACGCCCATCAGCATGGACTTTAACTTAAACCTTGTATTTGATGAACAGATCAGTATTGGATCCTCCTTCCGCACAGGCGATGGCGTTACTACGTTTGTTAATTTAAAGATCACCGAAAAATTATATGTGGGTTATTTTTATGAATGGATCACTTCGGATGTAAAAAACTTTTCACGAGGATCGCATGAGTTGATGTTGAATTTTAGAACTCGGATCAAGAACGTTCATAAAGATTTGGACTGCCCACACTTGTTTAGCCATTAGATTAATTACCAGTAGCAACTAATAATTTAGGAGAGCTGGCTTACAATTCGTAATTATTCATTCGTAATTCGTAATTTCGTGGTTGTTAATTCGTAATAGATTAATTGAAAGCATACACATACCTTCTTACTCTAGCTCTCGCTTTCTTAATAAGCACGATTGGCTTCGCGCAGAACACCGCTAACTTTACACAATTTTATTTCAATCCTGCTTTGCTAAATTCCTCGCTTACGGGGGTGGAAGGCAGGGCTTCAATGTTTATTTCCTACCGAAAGCAATGGGTAGGCTTTAATGGTAGCCCATCCATTGGCAATTTCAGTCTACAAACAGCATTACCTAACCGTGTCAATTTAGGCCTTAATCTAGCCACTGATAAACAAGGACTCATCAATACGTCTTCCGCACTCTTTTCAGGTGGTTATACGTTGCCTCTTTCGCTCACGCAAACAATTAGATTTGGATTTTCATTAGGGTTTGCCTCTACCCAAGTAGATGTAAATGCGTTAAATTATGTTGACGCTGGTGATCAAACCATCACAAATGCGTTGAAGTCTAACTTCCAACCCATTGGTAACTTAGGCGCGTCCATTCATGGCCAAACGTTTCATTTTGGATTGTCTATTCCCAATTTATTTCAGCCACTTGTGCTTTCTACCAATTCGTTTGGTGTTCCTGAAATTAAGCCATTAGACAATTTGGTGGCTCATGCCAGCAACCGTTTCTATTATCAAAAGGGCAAATTTATGTTTGAGCCCTATGTAGTATATCGGTTCAACAAATCTCTGCCTTCGCAGCTAGAAGTGGCAGCCTTGATGCACCTCAACAATGTGTTATACCTCGGGGCATCATACAAAGCTAATTACGGCATTAGTGCATTAGCAGGTTATAGAGTCAGCAAACTAATGGCATTGGGCCTCTCTTACTCGTTGCCTAGTGGTGGTACCAGTTCCATTAACAGCCCTTCGCTGGAAATACAGTTGGGTATATTGTTTGGTAAACGAAATACCAAAATACCGCATTATTCCTTTGTGGATACGGAATTGGAAAAGAAGCATCATAAAACAGCTTTGGAGCTGGCCAACGACCGAAGGAAGGTGAAGACAGGTTTGGTTAAAACCAATACATTGTACAATGCACCGCGTTACCGCAATCAAAGCTCGGATACAATAGGTACGTTAAAGCCAGCGCCAGAAAAGAAACAACCGGTAGTGGCTAAAGCGAAGACTCCAGTGACCAAGCAAGTCGTAGTTGAGACAAAGCCTGTTGAAAAAAAGCCGCTTCCTGTAGTTGAAAAGAAGGTGATAGCTGTGCCTACAGAGAAATCAACTCTTGAAGAAGTGATTGCTCACAAACAAAATCAGTTGGAGAAAGGAGATTCTACTAATAAGCGTGTTACCAAGATTACACCTACACAGCGTGTTGTATTAGACTCTGCCACTCAGCATAACGAAGAGCAAGATCGCTTGAAACGATTAGATTTACATGCTGAGGACCCGTTAGCGAATCACAATGAAGAAGGACACCCTCATGCCGAGCGTCATGAATTTGCTAAGCGTGGTATGCACAGCTCTGAAATGGACTTGGGCGACTATGTGATTGCAGGTGTGTTTAGCTCTGAAGCTAACGCGAAGAAGTATAGCGATGGTCTCCGAAAGTTGGGCTTTAAAGATTCCGACTATGGATTTCTTTCTGCTCACAACCACTGGTATGTTCATATATCCGAATCAAACGACATCAACACAGCTCGCACAGACCGCGATAAATTTAGGAAGATGACAATCTTCAAAGAGTCATGGTTGCTTACTGTGCATCCGTAAATTTGTAAGTTGTTGATTCCAGTTGTATGGATTTAAGGCAACCCCCTTACTGCTCACCTTTACTTAAGATTCTCTTATCAAAGTGAAAATCAGTAAGCGAATTTACCTTGCCAACAACAAACTTCCCGTTAAAGATTTTTTATCAGGGCAGCCTATTACGTAATAGTAGGTGCCAACTGGTGCAGATTGACCTTTGTAGTTACCATCCCAAGCCGTATTATCAGCGTATCCTTTCTGTTCAAATACTTTAGAACCATTTTTGTCAAATAAAGAAAGTGTGCAATCTGGGTAATTTTGTATTCCAGGGATTCTCCACATATCGTTGAGGCCATCTCCATTCGGGGTAAAAATATTTGACACCATAAGCGTAAGCTGGTCACCGTCTACCAATATATCGATGGATGCCTCGGCTGAGCAACCATTGGTAAGGGTGCCTTTTACCTTGTAGGTGGTGTTTACAATAGGCATAGCTTTAGGCACGGATATGGCTGCATTATCAAGCGTTTCAATGGGTGTCCATGAATAGGTATCAGCACCAGTTGCAGTAAGTTGAGCTATTTGGCCAGGGGTTACAGAAGTCTTGTCCGTGGCAGCAACTACTGTGGGTGATGGTTTAAGAGCTACCACGAGTTGCGCGCTGGATACACAGCCATTGGCATCGACAGTGTTGGCAGAGTAGGTGCCAGATTGGGTAATGGTAAGGGTACTTCCTTTGGTGTTATCGTTCCATGTGATGGTGTTAAAAGCACCCTCTATTTTCAATGCCTTGGATTCTCCTGCGCAAATGCCCGAGCCTGGGGAGCTTATCACAGGTTTAACTGCGGATACTACGGTGATAGGCACTTTAGATTTCGTAGTGCAACCCGTCAAGCCAGTATAATCGATTGTGAAAAATATATCGTACGTCTGCCCAGTTAAGTATGTATGCTTAGGGCTCTGCAAGTTAGAAGTTGTATTATCACCAAAAGTCCATGAGTAGGTAGGAGTAGGGGCTTTGGGATCTACAGTCGATTGGTCGCTACTGAATGTTAACTCAGTGCCGCTGCACGAGGGTGCCGGGCTAACAGAAAATTTAGGGCTCGGAATGCTAAGCACTGTAATTTTTGTAGAGGTTGTCTTCTTTGCATCACAACCCGCTAATTTTGATTTTACTTCCGCATAATAATCGCCACTTGCATTTGCTGTGTAGGTAGGATTTGTTTCTCCATTTAGAGCACCTGAAGCATTAAACCATTTGTAATCGAAACTAGAAGTTAGAACAGGCGACACACTTAATAGCTTCGAGCCACCGCTGCAAAAACTATCCGCACCACTAAAAGAAACCGTAAATGTTGGTATATCCACAGCTCCCACCGCGGTAGTAACAGTTTGGGCTATGCAGCCACCACCCGCAAGTGTTCCTCCATTTACTATATCTACAGAATAAATGCCTGCATTGTCGCTTGTGAAGGGAGTTAGTTCATCCGCGGAAAGCGTAGTTACATTGGAGGTATAGCCAGGGCCACTCCAACGATATTCGCTTGCACCCACATTGTTGATGGAAAGTTGAAGTGAGCCTCCTGTACATACAGGCGCATTGCTGGTTAGAGAGGGTGTTTGGCTCAATGTTGCGCTGGCAGTCGAAACAGTAACCGCAACAGGCTGAGCAGTGCTTGCGGTGCAGGTGCCTCCTTCGGAAGTTACAGCTACTGAATAATTGCCAGAAGCGGTAATGGTTAATTGCGGTGAGTTGCCTCCAACAGCATTGGCTCCATTTTTCCAAGCGTATGTTGTACCCGGGTTATTGCTAGCGTTTAATTGAAGAGCAGTTCCTGTACAAATGACTAGCGGGGTAGTAGAAATGCTAGGGATTACAATGGGTGTAACGCAAGTTTTATTTCTAAAAATGGAGATTTGGTTAGGGATACTGTTGCCATTCCCCTTATTACTGTCATCTACACTCACAAAAACAATATCGGGTTTAGCATCGCCATCCATGTCAGCAATTTTTACGTGCCTATTAATGGCGTTAGTGGGTAGTGCTAGAACATCCGCGAAAGCGATTGTACCAGGGGTGCTTGTATTGTTCAGAATAGAAATTGTTTTTCCAAGTGTGCCATCTGTGGTAAACGTGGAGTTTGCAACGATATCAAGCTTTCCGTCCCCATCCAAATCCCCAAAATCGATACCGAATGGCGAGGGACTGGTTTTAAATAATTGTCTTGCTGCAAAGCTGTGTTGGGTGGCTGTACTCGTGTTTCTAAAAACGGCTAGGTCTCCATCTAAAAAGCGAGTGATAACAAGATCAGGCTTTTTATCTCCATCCAAATCAGCTAATCGTACGCTAGTAACCTGGCTGGTGAGTGGGATACTTTTTATATCTGATAGGTTAAAATTACCAGGAGTACTCTTGTTCGAAATAATAAAAATATTACTGCTGTTTTGATTAAATTGACTGACTAAAATTTCGGGGCTGCCATCACCATTAATATCTTTCACTTCAAGACCATCGGTACTTACAGCCTCGGCAATGGTTACTGTTATGGATGAGCCGAACAGTATTGAGGTGGTGTTGCTTTGGTTGGGTAAAACAGTAACAGTATTGCCTGCTTTATTGGTAAAAATAATTTCTGGTTTGCCGTCTAAATCAAGATCAGCAATAGCAATGCGCTTTACTTTTCTTCCGGTGATGGTTATTTCTTGTGCAGTGAAATTAAAACTACCATTGTTCCTGTAGATAAACACCCGATTGCCTAAACTTCCTTGCTGTTCTCCTTCAGAGGCAACAATATCAATTCTTCCATCGCCATTCAAATCTCCTGTAATAACGTGAAAGGTTTTTCTGTTGGTACTAAGGCTGCTGCTGGTAGACTTGGTTAAACTTAACACACCTACTGTGCTGCCATTTTTAAATAAGTTTAATGTATTCGACAGGTCACAGCCCGCCACAACATCGGGCAGTCCATCATTATCAAAATCACCTAAAGCAAGATCGTATAAACCAGGGCTGGTTTGAGTCTGAAACTCAGTGCCAAAATTAGAAGCCGCAAGCCCCGGAGTACCGTTAAAACTCAACTGAAATGGGGTGTTGGAATAACCTATTAAGCCATTGCTAGTATTAATAACGGCTATGTTTTCGTAGGCCGTGCCAGCAGGCACTGTTACTTCTAGCAGTTGGTTAGAAACCGTTTTGATGGTGCCAATCACAGGTCCGAAATATACTTTTAATTTAGAGGCATCAGTGCCAAATTCGCTCCCTTTTATAATTATAGAAGTCGAGAATGAACCAGATACTTTGCTCACTGAAGTAACCGTTGGCTTTTGTGCCAATACACACTGGCTTATGATTAAAAAAATTAATACAGCTATATTTTTTAGGCTTCCCATACTTTGGTTGGTTTTCATTACATTCTCAACGAAAAAATGAATCAATTCTTGCGACCTTTACCAGATCTTACTCTTTCTCCCGACTTAGTCTTTCCTTTGTTCTTTACTTTTTTTGATAGGTTGGATTCAAACAAGTACATAAGTGAAAATCTCAACCCCATGTTAGTTGATTTTAAATTGTCATTATACGTGGCAGGCAGCACATAATCGGTACTATTGGCTTTGCCAAGCCATGATTGGCCTATTTCAAACCTAACATCCAATACCACCTTTTTTCCGCTTAATGGCTCTAACATTATGCCTCCGCCAAAATTAAAGCCTACCTGAATTCGGTTGGCATCGGAAACGTAAACGGTGTTTAAATCATTTCTGCTCTCACCTCTCGTTCCAAATTTTAAATTATAATGTATTGGGGGCAGACCAAGTTCAGCCAGTTCTGTATTATTTATAGTTCCGCTTCCTCCAAGCCAGTAACTTAAAATGGGACCAGCCCCTAAATACCATTTATACTGTTTAAGTGTAGGAGAATTCAAATTTCTTTTGAATTGGATGGTGTATAACATCGGCAAATCGATGTAGCGGTAGGTAACATGTTCAGTCAACGATGGGTCAATAATGCCTGATACATTTTTCCCTTTAGTTGAGTAAAGTAACTCCGCATGTAAAAAATATCTTTTCCTTACTTTAAATGCTACAGCGGGGCCAATGTTAAATCCAACAACAGGGCTATTATTTACTATTTTTTGTTGAAGAGGGTCATCCATACTTATCCAAGAATATTGCAAGCCGCCTTTTAGGCCATACTGAATGATTTGTGCCTCTGCCGGCCAATAAACGAGGGAAACGAGTAGAACAAAAATGTGTTTTTTTAATTTTGCCATAACTATGATAGTGTAAAGATAACCAGGCAATTGTTATTTGGAACGCTAACCCTTCGAATACCTTAAAAAAAGCGATGAATCGACCAGATTTTATCCCAGTAATTAATTCAAAGAGCGAATTCTTTAAAATTTATGTACTTCGGAACAAAAACATTAAAATAAAAGTTAGACGCCTAACGACTAACAAAAAAACGCTTAGAGTAGCTTTTTATTGGATCATTTAAAATAACATTAGCGTAACAGCTAACTAACAATGATTTCGCAATCTTGTAAGATTTTAAGATTGCCAAATTTGTAAATGGTTCTGCAAATGGCTTTTAGCAACTGAAGATGAAGAAAATTCTATTTATTGTTGGGTCTCCCAATCAAACTTCGCAGATGCACCAGATTGCATCTAACCTACCCGATTACGATTGTTATTTCAGTCAGTTTTTTAGCGATAATCTGCTAATAAAATCGGTTGTAAAAAGTGGTTTGCTCGATCAAACCATTTTGGCGGGCCACTGGAAAGATAAAGCGGATAAATATCTGCACAATCACAACCTAAAAAATGACTATGCGGGCAAAGCTTATAATAATAATTATGATTTGGTAGTGTTGTGCACCGAATTGATTGTGCCAAGTTCACTCCGCCATGTTAAAACAGTTTGGGTTCAAGAAGGCATGGTAGATGTGTTGACCAGCCGCGCAAAAATTGTAAGAGCCTTAAATTTGCCTGGTTTCCTTGCGGGAAGTACAGCGTTGAACGGATCGGCTAATTTGTGTGATGTGTATTGTACTGCCTCTGACGGTTACAAAGATTACTTTTCAAAATTGGGCACTGATGATGAAAAGCTTCTGGTAACAGGAATGATCAATTATGACAACATTGCCGCCACCATTGTAGATAATAATTTCCCTCATCACGGGTATGTTTTTGTAGCTACTTCTGACATTCGTGAGTGCTACGGAACTGATGACCGGCCTGCTTTTCTCAAGCAAGCTGTAAAGATAGCCAAAGGCAGGCAAATGATTTTCAAACTGCATCCCAATGAAATTGTGGATCGGGCGATTCAAGAGATAGAGGATAACACACCGTCAGACACGCTGATTTTTACAGATGGCAACATCAATCACATGATTGCCAATTGCAGCGAACTGATAACCCAATACAGTACCGTGGTTTACACAGGGATGGCATTGAACAAGAAAGTTCATTCCTATTTTGAGATAGATTTTCTTAAAAGGCTTGCTCCCATTCAAAACGGTGGGGTTTCTGCCGCTAACATTGCAGAAGTTTGCCGTGAATACATTGAGCACGAAGATGATTTAAAGGGATTCTTAGCGAAGATGAAAAGATCATTGGAAGCCAAAAAACAACCGTTGGAAAATCACTTACAAGTGGCTTGATAGAAATGGGGAGGATTATTACGCTAGTGCAAGCTCGCACATCATCTACCCGGCTTCCTGGAAAAATTCTTTTACCATTAAGTGGCATTCCCTTGCTCATTCATATGATTGAAAGACTACAAACAAGCAAACTGGCAGGTACTATTGTAGTTGTAACAACCGAAGATTCATCCGACAACCCAATTGTTGATCTCTGTAAAGAAAACAAGGTAGAGGTTTTTCGTGGTGATATGAACAACTTGTTGGATCGCCATTATCAAGCTGCCAAGGCATTTGGAGGTGACATCGTTTTGAAAATCCCTTCCGATTGTCCTCTTATCGATTCTAAAATTATAGATTTTGTTATTTCCTATTACCTCGAGAATGAGGGAAGTTTTGATTATGTGAGTAACTTGCACCCCGCAACTTATCCCGATGGGAATGATGTGGAGGTAATGAGTTTTGGCGCATTAGAAATTGCTTGGAAAAACGCAACTCGAAAGTTAGAATTGGAACATACTACTCCTTATTTGTGGGAAAATCCTGACAAGTTTAAAATTGGGAATGTTGTTTGGCCATCTGGTAAGAATTATTCAATGAGCCATCGCTGGACAATTGACTATAAAGAAGACTACGAATTTATAAAGGCTGTTTACGAAAATCTGTATCCTAAGAATAAGTCATTTTCACTAGAAGATATTTTGAATTTAACAGAAAAGGAGAAACCGGAAATTCAACAACTCAATGCTCACTTGGCAGGAGTAAATTGGTATAGAAATCATTTGGATGAACTGAAAACGGTAACGACCGAGCAAACGAAAACAATTAGTAAATGATTGATTATCGAACGAGTCAATGCCAACAACTAACAACCATCAACCAATAACTTTAATGAAGGAACAAGAAATCATTGAACTCAAATCACTAGCCCTTAAAGTAAGAGAAAATATAGTGAACATGTCAACAGAAGGAGGTTGCTTTACAGGCGCCTCACTTTCGTGCACTGATTTGTTTGTGTACCTCTACAAAAAGTTCTTGAATATAAATAAGAATAATCTGCAAGACCCCAATCGCGATTATCTTTTTTTATCGAAAGGTCATGATGTGCCAGCGTTATATGGATTGTATGCTGAGATCGGTTTCATTGAAAAAGCCAGACTTCAAAATCATTTATCCACTGAAGATTCAATCTACTGGCATCCCAACAGAAATATCCCAGGTGTTGAATTTCATTCAGGATCGTTAGGTCATTTGCCCTCCGTGGCCATTGGCGTTGCGTTAGATTGCCGTTTGAGAAATCAAACCAATAAAGTTGTTGTGGTAACTGGCGATGGCGAATTGAATGAAGGCTCTGTTTGGGAAGCGGCATTAGTAGCATCTGCTTATAAATTGGATAACTTGATTTTGGTTGTCGATAGAAATTATTTTCAGGCCAACATGGCTACCGAAGAATTGATTCCACTTGAATCGATCAAAGAAAAATTTGAAGCCTTTGGATGGCATGCGCAGGAAGTTGATGGGCATGATTTTAACCAGTTGGAGGCTGCGTTCAAGTCTACTGCTTTTGGCAAAGGAAAACCATCGGTAGTGATTGCGCAAACTGTAAGAGGAAAAGGTTTGCCAAGCATTGAGAAGCGAGCCGATCGTTGGTTTTGTAATTTCAATGCCAATGAAGTACAAGCTTTGCTGGGCGAACTTCACGATAATAAACCTGCTGAATTAGTTTCTGAAACTTTAGTTGTAAGATAAATGAACTACGAACAATTGATAACCGAAATGGCAGAACGTGATGAGCGCTTTGTTATTATGACTGCTGAGAATCGTGCACTGTTAAGGAATATCCCTAAAAACGATAAGATCAAAAATCGTTTTTTTGATACGGGTATTACAGAACAAACCATGCTTGGCGCAGCCGCAGGATTGGCATTGAGAGGAAGAACACCCATTGTTCATGCATTAGCTGCTTTCTTAACCATGCGCGCATTTGAGTTCATTAGAACAGATGCGGGCATCGGCAATTTGCCAGTTAAATTAACGGGTTTCATTCCTGGATTTTTATCCGATGGCAATGGACCAACACATCAAGCGATTGAAGATATTTCTATTTTGAGGGGCATTCCAAATATGGAAGTGTTTGCGCCTGCCGATGAAGAAGATATGTTAATTATGCTTCCGCAGATTTGGAATTCAAAAGCACCATCGTACGTGCGAGCCAATATTGCAAAGCCGGTGTTAACTCACTCTAAAGATTTTACCATTGGCAAAGCAGAAGTAATTTCAACAGGAACAGATATTACTTTCTTGGTGTATGGAATGCTTTTCCCTCATGTGGTGGAAGCCAAATCATTGTTAGAGAAACAAGGATTATCGATTGGCTTAGTTAACATGCGTTGTTTAAAGCCAGTAGATGAACAAGTGATCTTGGATTCAGTGTCGAACTCTGAAGTTGTGATTGCAGTAGAAGATCATTTTAAGATCGGTGGACTCTATTCTATCATTGCCGAAGTACTATTGAAGCATCGCACAACAGGTAACGTTCAGTCGTTTTCGTTAGGCGAAAAATGGTTTAAGCCTGGTCGGTTAGATGCAGTACTTGAATACGAAGGCTTTACAGGAGTCAAGTTGAGCCAGCGTGCATTGGCTTTGCTTGAAATAGTTTCGAAACCTTGATTTGTAATACTTTAATTGAATCTGAAATTTGAATTTAAAATTAAATGAGTAATTACCCTACAATTGATGAATCGAACAAGCTTTATGAAAGAGCAAGTAAGATCATGTTCCCCGTTACACAAACAATGGCCAAAGGCCCATCGCAATATGTAAATGGTGTTGCGCCTAAATATATTAAGCGAGGAAAGGATGCCCATGTCTGGGATGTTGATGGCAACGAATACATCGACTTCAATATGGGCATTGGCCCAATCTCACTGGGTTATAATTATAAGTTGGTAGATGATGCAGTCATAGAGCAATTGAAAGATGGCATTACGTTCTCGTTAATGCACCCTCTCGAAGTAGAGCTGAGCGAATTGATTCATAAAATCATTCCAAACGCAGAAGGTATTCGTATTGCTAAAACTGGAGCAGAGGTTTGCAGTGCCGCAGTAAGAGTATCTCGTGCTTTTACTGGACGGAGCAAAGTAATTTGCTGTGGTTATCACGGCTGGCATGATTGGTATATAGGAACAACGAGTCGCGCAGAAGGTATTCCGCAAGAGATAAGAGAACTTACAACGCCTTTTGTTTATAACGATATTGAATCGCTGAAAAGTAAATTGGATGCCGATGTAGCTTGCGTTATAATGGAGCCATTTATTTTTGAAGCTCCTAAGAATGATTTCTTACAAGAAGTGCAAAAGCTTTGCAAGGCCAACGGCACGCTGTTAATTTTCGATGAAATGTGGACTGGCTTTCGTGTCGCAATTGGTGGGGCGCAAGAATATTTTGGCATCACGCCTGACTTAGCAGTATATTCAAAAGCATTTGCTAACGGTATGCCGATAGCGTTGCTTACAGGTCGCAAAGACGTACTTCAGCATTTCGAGAAGGATGTATTTTTCTACTCTACTTTCGGTGGAGAAGCTTTGTCAATGGCAGCAGCGGTGGCAACCATTAATGAAATGATAAGCAAGAATGTGCCACAAGCATTGGCGAAAATCGGTAAGCAATTGAAGGAAGGTTACAATGCACTAGTCGCAAAGCATGACTTATCAGCGGTTACAACTTGTCAAGGTTTTGACTGTCGTACGATAATTACTTTTAATGCTTCCGCTGGCGACCCTTTGATTATGAAATCATTTGTACAGCAAGAGATGATCAAGCGTGGCATACTTTGGGGAGGTTTCCATAATGTTTGTTTCACGCATACACAAGATGACGTTGCCAAAACATTGGCGGCTTATGATGAAGTATTGCCTTTGCTAGCAGATGGCTTGAAGAAAAATGAATTGGCTTCTTTATTAAGAGGGAAACCTGTGGAAGCTGTTTTTAGAGCGGTAGGCAATGTTCAAAAGACTTTTAAGGAGAAAGCTGTTATAAAATAGATGATGGATATTTTTTCACTTGAAGGTAAAGTTGCAATAGTTACTGGTGCTTGCGGCCTTATAGGCAAAAAGCATTGTGAAGCCTTGGCTAACGCTGGCGCAAATGTTATTGTTGCTGATATCAATGAAGCTGCGTGCATAGAATTCGCGAAACAACTTGGAGAAAGGCATTTAGGAATATCTGTAAACGTTATTGACGAAGTATCATTAAAATCCGCGAAAGCGAAAATCTTATCTCGCTACGGAAAGATTGATGTGTTGGTAAACAATGCGGCAATCAATGATATGTTTGAAAACCCTAGTCTCGCACTAGAACAATCAATGTTTGAACATTATCCTCTTGATATGTGGAAGAAATCGCTAGACGTAAATGTTACCGGAGTTTTCTTGTGTAGTCAAGTGTTTGGTTCAGTTATGTCAGAAGCTGGTAGCGGTTCTATAATTAATGTTGCTTCAACCTATGGTATCACTGCGCCTGATCAGAATTTGTATAAAGATGAAAACGGAATTCAGAAATTTTATAAGTCGGCATCATACCCAACAACAAAGGGAGCTGTAATAAGCTTTACGCGATTTCTTGCAGCCTATTGGGGAAATAAAGGAGTGAGAGTAAATACTCTTTCACCGGGAGGCGTAGAAAACAATCAGGATGATTTCTTTGTTGAGAATTATAGCAAGCGAACTGTATTAGGAAGAATGGCTAAGAACACAGATTACCAAGGAGCCATTGTGTTTTTAGCAAGCGATGCTTCTTCATATATGTCAGGGGCTAATCTAGTTGTTGATGGTGGATGGACTATAATTTGAGTTTAGATTTTGAATAAGAATGACTATTGAAGAACTGAACACCAAGGCCAAAGCAATAAAAATTCTTTTCACTGATGTGGACGGAGTGCTTACCGACAATGGAGTTTATTATTCGGCAGAGGGAGAAGAGTTAAAGCGTTTTTCTTTTCGTGATGGAATGGGAGTGGAGAGGTTGAGGAAGTTAGCCAACATTGAAACAGGAATTATCACACGCGAAAATTCTAAGCCTGTAGCAAAGCGAGCAGAGAAATTGAAGATCAAACATTTGCACATGGGTGTGCAAGAGAAATCGGAGAAGCTGCATGAAATTTTGATTGAGTTGGGAATTAAATCAAATGAAGTAGCGTATATAGGTGATGATGTCAACGATCTTGAAATTATGAAACAATCAGGGTTAACGGCTTGCCCTTCTGATGCGATGTTCATGATCAAAGAGATCGCCAATTATCAATGCGCTGAGCGAGGAGGCTTTGGAGCATTCAGGGAATTTGCAGAGTTCATAATTAAAAATAAAGTAATAAGTAATTAATAAATTCAAATTGTAATTAAAGCTGACTATGAATAAAGTTGTACTACATAACGGAAGAGTGATAGGGCCTGGGGAGAAGGTGTATATCATTGCAGAGATAGGAATCAATCACAATGGCTCAATGGAAATCACCAAGAAGTTGATTGATTGGGCAAGCATTGCTGGTGTTGATGCAGTGAAGTTTCAAAAAAGAACACCAGAGTTGGCTGTGCCCCGCGATCAGTGGGACAAAGAACGAAAAACACCTTGGGGTACAATGTCATATATTGATTACAAACGTAAAATTGAATTTGGTGCAGCCGAGTTTGATGAGATTGATGCGTATTGTAAGTCGAAGAAAATAGATTGGTTCGCCTCTGCTTGGGATGAAGAAGCAGTAGATTTTTTAGAGAGGTTTAATCCTGTGATGTACAAGCTTGCTTCAGCAAGTTTAACTGACACGGCACTAATCAATAAGTGCTTGTCAACCAAAAGGCCGTTAATGTTATCTACAGGCATGTCAACTCAAAATGAAATTGAAGACGCAGTTAAATTAACGGGCATAAAGAATGTAATGATAGCGCACTCAACTTCAGCGTATCCTTGCAATCCCAAGGAATTGAATTTGAACATGGTTAAAACCTTAGCTTCTAAATTTGATGCACCGATTGGATATTCTGGCCATGAAACTGGTTTAGCACCTACTGTTGCTGCTGTTGCGTTGGGAGCCACTTTCGTGGAAAGGCATTTTACATTAGATCGCTCTATGTGGGGATCAGATCATGCAGCATCTGTAGAGCCTCAAGGCATGGTTCGTCTCGTTAGTGATATCCGTGATATTGAACAAAGTTTGGGTGATGGGGTGAAGCGCGTGTATGAAAGCGAGCTTGAACCTAGAAAAAGATTGAGAAGAGTAAACAGTGATTTGCCAACTGCATAAGCAATGCATCTACCAGTAGAGACCATCACGTTTTGTATTTTAATTTCTTCCGCGGCAACCATGATTTTCCTCGAAAGAAAATTTCCATACACCAAAGGCTATCCTTTTTTTAGGGATGGCTTTTGGATTGATCTCGTTTGGTACACACTTATTCAAAGTTTTTTTCTCAAGATTTTAATTTTTGATTATATCATTCTGCCATTAGATGTAAAGTTTAATTTATCCGCTTTGCATCTTGTTTCTGATTGGCCTATAGTTTGGCAAGTATTATTTTTTCTGATCACGCACGATCTTTACATTTATCTTTTTCATCGGTGGCAGCACAATAATAAAATTTTGTGGCGCACCCACGAAGCGCATCATTCTGTCACTCAAGTGGATTGGATTGCGGGCTCACGCTCACACGTGGTAGAGATTATTATAAATCAAACAATTGAATTTGCGCCTATAATTTTGCTTGGTGCAGATCCGATGGTTGTCCCGATCAAAGCGTGTATTGACGCAGTGTGGGGCATGTACATACACAGTAATATCAACGTGAGATCGGGCAAGTGGCAATATTTTATTAATGGGCCAGAGATGCATCAATGGCATCATGCTAAAGGCAAAGAAGTATTTTATTCTAACTATTCTACCAAGTTTGCTTTTTGGGATTGGATGTTTGGCACAGCGTATTTACCCAATAAAAAACCGCTTGATTTTGGTTTATATTACAAATATCCAAAGGACTATTTCTTCCAACATATCTTTTCTGTGAAACGATTTGATGAAGACAATTTGAGAAAGCGCAAGTTTTGGAATGACTATCTTAACCTAAGGCAAAACACCATGAAATGGTTTACAGAATTCTTTCGTTCCTTCTCAGAGCAAAAGGTTAAAAATCGCGTAACGTAATGGCGTGGATATATCTCTTCATAGCTTCATTGTTTGAAGTAGGGTGGATGTTCAGTCTGAAATTTATCAGCTTTGATAAGTTCAAAACAATTTCATCACAAACCTTTTCATCCGATCCTTGGAAAGTCATTTTAATAATTCTTCCTTTTATCGGGTATGTGGTTTTTGGCATCGGCAATATTTATTGTTATTCCATCTCATTGAAGACAATACCAGCCTCAACAGCCTTTGCAGCTTGGATGGGCGTGGCCCTTGCTGGAGTTAAGCTTATTGAGATTTTTGTATTTAAGGAACCAACTAAAACAATGGATTACTTCTTTTTGGGACTGATGGTAATCGCGATAATTGGTTTGAAGAAGAACTAAAGATTACCTTCGTTGGTTGAAATCTAACTATTAAGAAAATTGTTTTGACTTTACGCCTACCAAAATATCTGTTATTATTAATTCTTTCGACCATTCTTTATTCAAGAGGGTTTGCACAAAAATCTGATTCTGTTAAGCAGGAGAAGATCAAAAGATTTCTTTACTTTCCGTTAATTCAAAAATCTATTGAAACAGGCTGGGGTGCAGGAGCAGCAGGAAGTTATTTTTTTAAAACTACTCACAGAAAAGATTCATTAGTGCGCACGTCTAATATCGAGGCTTTAGGGTTGTACACTGTAAAGCAACAGTTTGTGGGGGTTTTAGGGTTTAATATTTATTTTCCTGATGAGAAATATATTTTGAAGTGGCGCAACACCTATTCACATTTTCCTGATAAGTTTTGGGGCTTTGGCAACAATACGCCTGACTCGAATGAAGAGAATTATGTATTCTCACAAATCTTTATCAATCCACAATTAATAAGAAAGGTGTACAAAGATTTTTATGTGGGCATCTCTTACGAACTTCAAAAGGTGTATAATTTAGAATATAAAGCGGGTGGACTTTTTGATCAAGAAAATGTGCCAGGCAAGCAAGGTGGAATTGTTTCTGGAGCTGGGGTTGTTATTGCGTGGGATACCCGGGACAATGCTTTTTATTGCACTAAGGGTACTTACGCTCAATTGATGGTGCTTGATTTTGATAGCTCAATTGGTAGCGATTTTGCGTATGTAAATTACGTGATCGACTTTAGGAAATTTTGGGCTGTCAGAAATAAAAAAGATGTATTTGCTGTTCAATACTTTGGATACTTAAATTCAGGAGAGGTGGCCATCCGTAACATGGCTATCTTAGGAGGATCTGATATCATGCGTGGCTATTTTGAAGGAAGGTACACTGATAAAAACCTTGTTGCATTTCAAGGAGAATATAGAATGCCTTTACCTTATGGATTTGGTTTGGCAGCCTTTGTTGGATATGGTGAAGTATTTAAGTACGCAAGGGAATTTAAGATAAGAGAGTTAAAGTATTCCTGGGGCGGTGGCATTCGATATGCATTAAATAAAACCGAAAAATTAAACCTTCGGGTCGATTATGGTTTCGGTGAAAATACAAGTGGATGGTATTTTACCGTGCGCGAATCATTTTAATCTTCTGAGTTTCGTTTTCTAAAATACTCTCTCGTTTTTGCTATTCTGAAAATTTTATTCTTGTCGAACAGCATGGGTAGTGAATCATTTAATATTGCTGGAATTTGACTTTGTCCAGATTTCCATTGCAATACTTTCAATGAATAATTTCTGTTGGCAATATCATTAATACTTACTTGAAAACTGACGGGTTGATGGAAAAGACTATCCATAGATGCTGATGTTCCTCTCTTGATAATTTGATCTCCAGCAAGTGTGTATAAGTCGTCCACAAAATTACTCAAGCGTGTGGTATCAGCAATTTCAACTTCTTGAATGATCAAAACCTTTTGGTGCAAATCAATTTTAAAATCCCGTGTTTTGTCTTTTGGATAGGATACTGAAATGTCTTTCAAGTTTCTCCAATTGAAATTGAACACACGCTTATCGCGCCAGCCGCTTTCATCTAATTCAAATACTTGCGAGGCATCAACTCTATAACCAGGAATAGTAACCAAATATGGCTGATTATCTTCTAGTTGAAAATATGTTTGTGTGCGATCAGCATTAGCACCTGCATAAAATGATTTTATTAATTCCGATCCTTCATAAAGGCTTACTTGCGTACCTGATTTTTTTATCGCATTGCTAATAGAGTCTTTCACACTCTCACTTACTGCTCGCTTAGGTACCACTTGCAGAAGTGTTGCGAAAAGAACTTTTACTAGTTGCCTATCTGCCAGAAATTTTTTATTCACTTTCCAAGCCGTGCCATCATAAGTGATCTCCACCTTTCCTTTACTTGATTGCAAGATGACACCATCAATCTTGGTTTGATCTTCTACTTGAAAGAATTGCTTGTCAAGCTTTAGCTGCCCATCATTCAACGAAAATAAATAAACTAGCAGTGTGATAATCGACAAGATCATCAATGAAAGTAGGCGTTGTTTATTCTTCTTTTCTTGCATTAACTATTTTTTAATTCCCTTTCAATATCAGAGAGAAAGATTTTGTCCATTGGATGTGTATATGGATCAGCCCTTTTGTAGCCTTTCAAGTAATAGACCTTCGCCTTCTCCATGTTTTCTTTAAACTCTTTTTTGAAATTTTGATTCTTATAAATCAAACCCAAATAATAATATGGTTCAGCTAAGTAATCATTGTAGGCTATTGATTTCTTTAAATAGTCAATAGCTTGCTGCGTGTCACCTGTCTCCATTTTTAAGACACCGAGATGGAGATAATCGTACGTCATGGGTGAGTAATCCTTTTGAACCAATTGCTTTTCTATGATCTCAATTGCTTTTTTCTTTTCACCCAAGGCTTTATAACAAAGTGCTTTCGCTACGTTCAAATGATAATCACCATTCTGGCAATAGCCTATATCAAACTTAGTGAGTGAAGCAAGCTTTTCTAAATCCGCAATAGCTCCTTTATAATCTCGCAAGAATTGAAATCTACACCAACCTCTATAGCCCAATTGGCCTAGTGGATTGAGCTGTACTGCTTGATCAATTAACTTTTTCCATGTAAGGAAATCTCCCCGTTTTAAATATGGTGTTGCCTTTTCGGCATAAGCATAATCAAAGGTTGGGCATTGTGAGATGGCCTCATCAAATAACAATTGTGACTTTCGTGAACCTTGTGGAAGTTCGGCAGCTTCCGATGCTTTCAAACAAGCTTGATAGCAAGGTTCATCATTCTTCATTTTATAAACATTACAGTTAGGCTGAGCAAAACTGTTTAGAGTAATGATTGTAAAAACAAGCGAACTGAATTTAATCATGGCATTATTTCAATTAACCTTCCATCCTCAAGTTTAAAAGTCAGATATTGATAGAAGTCAAATTTAGTATTACCTCTTGAAGGAACTCCCCATTTGTTTAACTGTTTTGTTACTTCTAATATTTCAGAAACTAATTCTTTATTGAAATCCATTTTCTCCAGATTTTTATCAATGCCTTCTATTCTAAAGAAACCTGTCTTCCCTTCACAGTTCACAATAAATCGAATAGTAAGATAGCCTGTCTGTCCACTTAAATTTCTATTCTTTAATTTCTCTTTGAAATGACTAATGATGGCTGGCTTTTCTCCTTCATACTGTAGCCCTTTTCCAAATTCGTAGTATTGGGGGGGTCTATCTTGATTGCAAACTTTAAAGTTTGGGTCATCTACATTTTTATTGAATGTAATATCTCCAACATGATCTGGATATGTTGACTTATCCTTAATAGTTTGACCGCATGAACATAATGCACTTAACAAAATTAGTGCTGCCACTGAGTTCAATAATTTCATAATGTTCAAGATTCTCATCTTTATAAAGTCAATTACTGGCGTATTTCCTTTTTCTTACCATCGACCGAATAATTCCAAATATTACTAACAACACAATGGGTATAATCAAATTAAGAGTCTGCCAATAAGTACGCTCCGTCTTGAGTTTGTCTTTATTTAACGGACGAATTTTTACTTCTTTGGTGCGAGCCGTTATCAATCCGTTTTCATCTGTTAAGTATGCCATCATATTCAGCAACAAGTCTTGATTTGAATACGTGTATCCTGAGAATAAATCTTTGCCCAATAACTGAGCTTGATTGTTTCGTGGGTTAATATCGTTACGTGCAATATCACCATCGGCAGCAATAATTATTTTTGTGGAGATACTTTTTGATTTGAAATTAGCTGTATCAATTCCTTCAGGAAGAAATCTATTTTTATATAGGGAAGTAAACTCACCTTCCAGTAAGTAGGCAATTGGAAATTGACCTGCATTAAAATTTTCTGGTTTTGTTTTTCGTAGATCGTCAATGCCTACTTTAATTGGAGTACTTAATTTGCGTGTAAATTGAGAAGTGAACAACAATGGTGTCTTGCGCACTCCAACTGCTTTTACAGTATCGATGCTGCTAACAAAGCGGGTAAGTGTAGCATCTAAATTTTTTGTGATGGCATTATCGGTATAGTGATTGATGAGCGGAAAGAAAGGCCACTCCATCTGCATTATCTCTGGTCGATTGCTTACTTGACCAATCACCACAGGATATTTGGAAGCAAAACGATCTTGAATTAAATCTGTATTGATGCGCACTCCATATTTAAAAAGTTGATCGTCCAAACCAGTTTCAATGGGTCTTGCAAAATAATTTTCTAGTGAGGCACTATCCATATTAGCTTCCATTTTATCCAATAGAATCAGGGCTTTGCCACCGTTCATAAGATATTGATCGAGTTTGTATTTATCTATTTCCGAAAAACTTTTAATGGGTTTTGCAATTATCACGGCATCATAACCAATCAATATGTTTTTCTTTTCAAGGCTGATTTTAAAGACATTGTATTGCTCAAGCAAAGCATTATTTAAACTTGCGAATTGAAGTGTATCTAACTCACCATGACCTGTAATCAAACCAATCTTTTTACGATTGATGTTCACTGCCTTATTGATAGCGTTAGCCAATTCAAACTCAACTCCTTCAATGGATTGGTTCAACACTTCTTGTGAAGTTTGAGCCAACTTACTTTTAAAAAGTATCACACCATTTTCAAAACCACCATAACTAACCAATGCTCCTGGAAACACAACCTTTTCAACACGCTCTCCCTCTTTCGAATCGATCACACGCATACCGCTAACTCCTTTTTGTGCTAAGCCCGATTGGAATTCGTTGCGAGCCTTTTCACTGGACGCTGTTGCGGGATCCGTAATGGTAAATTGAACTTTATTATGTGAATAGATTTTAAATTCTTCTAACGTTTCTATAATTGCTTTTTGAAAACGCTTGAACCCAGGGTTCAAATCGCCCGCCAAAAATACTTCAACAAATACTTCATCATCTAACTCCGTTAGCAATTGCTTAGTGGCTGGCTTTATGGTGTAACGCTTTTCATCGGTAAGATCAATTCTAAAAAAATAGGAAGAAGCCAATAAGTTGAGTAACACTATCACAACAAGTCCATTGGCTAACAAAAGCCAATCGCCCATCTTCTTGCTTTTCATTAGTTGTTTTACTTCCATTGCCTGCTGCCGATTGTTATTTTAGTAAGAAGCACCATCAACCAACTGATACTTAAAAAATAGATTAAGTCTCGGCTATCAATTAATCCTCGACTGATAGATTCATAATGATATAAAATGCCCACTTGCCTTACGAACAACGCTTGTTGACCAAATAGGGGCAACGAAGCAAATGAATCAAAGCCATTGTAGAATAAGAAACATAAAAACGCAGAGAGAATAAACGCTACAATTTGATTGGATGTAAGTGCCGATGCAAAAACACCAATTGTGCAAAACGTTGCGCCTACCAGCGCAAGCCCGATGAATGAGCCAATGGCTCCAGGTGTATCAATGTTACCAACAGGATTACCCAATTGATAAACCGAATAATAGTAAATAAGGGTTGGTAATAACGCAATTAATACCAATGCGAACGAAGCTAAAAATTTTCCTAAGATGATTTCAATATCGGTAACTGGCCGAGTAAAAAGTAACTCAAGTGTGCCCATTTTTTTTTCTTCCGCAAAACTTTTCATTGTAATGGCAGGAATCAAAAAGATAAAAACATACGGCCCAAACGAAAATAAGGAATCTAAATCGGCATAACCGTAATCAAGAATGGAGGTAGCAGGAAAAACCCATGTCATCAACCCAATAGCCGTGAGAAAAACACCAATCACGATATAGGCGATTAATGAATTGAGGAAACTATTAAATTCTTTTTTGAAGATTTGGATCATGCTGTAGGTGAAGTCAACTCTTTAAAAATTGTTTCTAACGATCCTTCTTCTTGCTTCAAGCCAATCAACGAAAGTTGTTTATCGGCAGCAAAGCGAAATACACTAGGGCGAATGTCAATGCCTTCGCGAGCTATCAACTTAAATTTAGATTTTTCTACTTGCTCTACATTCACAACACCTTCAATGGTCTTCAAGTCATCCAACAAAACTTCGCCTTCAAACTCTGCCCAAAATATAATCTGCCCTTGTTGATTTTTTAATAATTTCTCTAATGAATCATCTGCCACCAGTACTCCTTTGTTGATCACGATAACTCGATCGCACAACGCCTTCACTTCTTGCATGATGTGAGTAGAGAAGATAACGGTTTTATTTTTGCTCACTTCTTTAATCAGCTTTCGAATCTCTACCAATTGATTGGGATCTAATCCTGAAGTTGGCTCATCTAATATTAATACTTTGGGATCGTGAATCAGAGCTTGTGCTAAGCCGATGCGCTGACGATAGCCTTTCGATAAGCTTTCAATTTTTTTATTTTGTTCAACAGTTAATCCACAGAGATCGATCATTTCATTCACCCGAACTTTTGTTTTGCTTGCACTAAGGCCAGCAATTTTCGCAGCGAAAATCAAATACTCACGCACATACATATCCAAATACAAAGGATTATGCTCAGGTAAATAGCCAGTTATTTTCCGTGCTTTTAATGGCTCATCTTGTACATCAAAACCTCCTACTTTTACAGTACCACCAGTTGGCGGAATATAAGTGGTAGCGATCTTCATCGTAGTCGACTTACCCGCGCCATTAGGGCCAAGAAACCCAACGATCTCACCTTCCTTCACTGAAAAGGAAATGTTGTTTACAGCCTGCTGTTGGCCGTAAACTTTAGTAAGATTTTGAACTATGAGGGACATTGATTTTTTAGAGTTGCAAAAGTAGGTGAAAGTTGAGAGGATAACAGTCTTTTTTTAAGACGTAATTTCAATTAAATTCCCTTCGGTATCTAAAGTGACACTTTCATAATATCCGTCACCTGTTGTTCTTGGTTCGCTTTCAATTGTAAAATTGTCAGCTCTCAATCTTTCAGTTATCGAGTTTACCAATTCTTTGCTGCCAACTGAAATGGCAAAATGAGTTAATCCGTTAGTGATACCCTTTTTACCACTGAGGTCTAAAATATCGGGTCGGTGCATTAACTCAATTCTTACATCACTCTCTTTAAACGAAAGAAAATAAGACGTGAATTTTTTTGTTGGATTATGGTATTTATCGCCACAAACCATATCAAAATACTTTACGTAAAATTCTTTTGCTTTCTCTAAATCTTTCGTCCAAATGGCCAAATGTTCAATTTTTATCGGCATAGATTAATCTTAGTAATTATGCTTTTCTGACTCATAGATCCCCTGGCTTATAAGTACGCTCTGCGTTTTTCACAACGTCTTCCTTATAAAAAAGCACGTCTTTAAATTTGCCTTGCACGTATAATGGTGCTTGATCAAAAAAATGTTTGGAAGTGGGGTCGCTGCTGCTGCCCCCTGTCATTATTGACTTAGCTTTTACTTTAGTGCCAAACTCAACTACGGCTACAAAGCTATTGCCCACATTGCCATATATTTTTTTTGTATTCGGATATCGCTTTGCACCATAGCTGGCGAGTGAACCCCAGAAGCTAGAAGTAGACGCTATGGGCAGACTTGCTTTACCATCATCAAACACCGATTCTATTTTTCCCGTAAGGCGTTGAAACCGATTTACCTCGCCCCAAGGCTGGCGCCAGTTGCCAAAATCTTTTTGTAAATCATTAACGGTTTGGTAGAGTGCTTCTAACTTTTCGTGTGGTGTTGTATTCTTTGCCATCAGGTCGATTATACTAAGCTGATCGCTATCTTCGGGTATCAACGATTTTTTATTGCTCATTAATCTATTCGCCCAAAACACTGCAAGGGTTGTTGGTACGGAAGAAGCGGAATATCTGAAATCCCATGTTCTTAAATAGTTAATAGGCTCTTGTAATTTAGCTTTAAGTGTATCTGCTGTTGTATCTAAATAGGCATCGATAAGAGACGGTATGATACGTTGAAAACCTGGTAGATAGGAATCGTGTGCTGCGGCAATCAATTTATCCAATGTGAAACTCTTCTCTTTTTGCAACACTTTTACTGCATGTAATCCTCTCGCATTTTCGGCATCGGGTGCCATGTAAGTAGGATAATCCTTTGGATTTGGGCTACTGCCATCTGATGAGGTGAACGGTGTTGAGTTACAATTTTGAATCCATCCACTGGTTGGATTATAGACATGAACAATTTCATCTAGCGTATGCAATCCTTTCCACTCTGTAGAGGGGTTAGCGCCATCCAATGGCTTGCTCCAATCAAAGGAAGTATCTCGCTTCGGTATAAAATCGCCATGCCAATAGGCTATATTTCCTTTATCATCGGCAAACACAGTATTGTTAGATGAGTTGGCTTGCAACTTCATTACGTTTTTGAACTCCTCGAAGCCAGCGCTCTTGGTTCGCTGATAAGATTGCATCAATGCCTTCACCGGTTCTTGCATCATTTTAATGGTGATCCACTCATTACCTTTACCATTTATCACGGGGCCATGAACTGTTTTATAAACTGTATAAGTTTTAGGAAATTTAGTTGGCCCTTTCTTGATCAATAGTTTTATTTTTTGAGATAGGATAGGTTTTAACTGATCGCCATATTTATAAAATATTTTACCCTCTTTTTTTACAATTGTTTCTTTGTATTCATCTACCACATCCGCTTTACTGGTAGTGTGCATCCACCCACAATGTTCGTTGAAGCCTTGATAAATAAAGAACTGCCCCCACGTTACGGCACCATATGCGTTGAGCCCTTCGTCACTTACCATTTGCACTTCCGATCTAAAATAAAAAGATGTATGCGGATTAATGAGCAACAGCGCATTACCAGAAGCACTGTTGGTGGGAGCGATGGCAAACCCATTTGATCCTTTCGGTTCGGGCTCGCCTTCTATTTTTTCTCGTGCATAGCGAGGCTGCCTTCCATAAAATTGTTTTAAGTCGCTTACCGAAACATTTTCAATATCGCCACCAATACTTCCTTCACTAAACAGCAACGGCATCCACGGTTGAAAGCGTTTTAGTAGCAAGGGTTTTACTTGTGGATGAGTATGTAGATAATAGTTGACTCCATCGGCAAAGCCAGTGCACACTTGCTTTAGCCATACCGGCAAGTCTTTATATAATTCAATCGCCTTAGTGCTGTCCATAAACATTCGTACACGCAAATCATGATATATAAAATCTTCTCCCTCTACTTCGGCAAGTCTTCCACAGGCCACAATGTAGTTGCGTTCTACGCGGGCAAAGTCATCCTCACATTGGGCGTAGAGCAAGCCGAATACAGCATCGGCATCAGTCTTTCCATACACATGAGGTATGCCCCAGTTATCACGGATTATCTGTACTTGGTTAGCACGGGTTTGCCAATTGGCAATTTCTTTTGAGGAAAACTTTTGTGCTTTTACTGAAAAGGAAATGATGAGAAGGCTAAGAAAAATGAACCGCATAGTTATGTGATTTTGAAGAAGGTTGAAATTACAAAGTAGGGCGGGGTTTACAAATATTTTCTTCAACTGTAGTTTGCTTTTTGGAGTTTTTTTGTGACTTCCAGTCTTTGTGAAGAAATCGAATTGGAATCTTGGAACGATATCTGCTTATAAATTTTTGCCGATCCCCAACTAACCAAAGCCATGAACAAAGTTTGTCGTTCACTTAGCTTCATTTCTGCGATAGCCATTTGCTGTTCAGTTGGCGGAACGCTTTCTTTATTTACAAACTATAAAATTATTCAAAACGGAAAATGGACAAATACCGTTTCGCTTGTTGCGGATGATGTAGACGATGCGGAACACAAATCAGCTGGTTCATTCCCAGCTATACAAACCAATCCTACCGAGCTATTTACAATACACTATTTCTTTGTATCGGATCAAGCAATAGCTCCAAGTACTTGCATAGTACCCCAGCTATTCATCATTCATAGGGCACTTAGAATTTGAGAGTTAACTACTTCAGGTATAATCACACTAAATGGTTAAGCACCCTTTAGTATTATCAAATTCCTTTCACTTAAAAAATTAAATCTATATGAAAAAAATAATAGCACTAGGTCTATGCCTATTCATAGCCTTAGCATTTGTATCATGCATAAGCACAGTGCCTGCTGGCTACCGGGGCATTAAAGTATATCTGTTAGGCAATCGCAAAGGCGTTGCTGAAAAACAATTGGGGGTAGGTGCTTATTTTCTGGGCTTCAACCAAAAGATTTACACATTCCCTGTGTTTCAGCAAAATTATATTTGGGATGGTAACAGTGCCATCAACTTTCAAAGCAAAGAAGGCTTGGATGTAAGTGGCGACTTTGGCATCAGCTATTCATTGGTGGCAGATAGCGTGCCTGTTATCTTTCAAAAATACCGCAGAGGCATTGATGAAATTACCAATGTGTTTCTTCGCAACATGGTGCGTGATGCACTCAACAACATTTCTTCACGCATGTCAATCGAATCAATTTATGGTGTCCACAAAAGAGATTTGTTGAATAAAGTGGATAGTATGGTATCGAAACAAACCAAACACTATGGCATTATTATCGAGCGCATTTATACCATTGGCGAATTGCACTTGCCACCTACAATTGAAACAGCCATTAATGCTAAGCTTGAGGCCAATCAAAAAGCCCAGCAAGGCCAAAATGAAGTGAAGGCTGTAGAGGCAGAAGCCACCAAAAAGATAGTGCGCTCAAAGGCGGAAGCGGAAAGCAAAATGATAGACGCAAAGGCATTGGCTGATTCACGTGTGCTAGCTTCTAAAGCGGAAGGCGAATCGATCAAAATAAAAGCGCTGGCTACGGCCGAATCAATCAAAGTGTTGGCTCAGGCTCAAGCCGATTCCATCAAAGCACTGGGTGAATCGCAAGCGTATGTCAACAAAAAATTAGCACAATCAATGAATAAAGACTTGATTCAGTACCGCTCAATAGATCGGTGGGATGGTAAGCTTCCACAGATTTCAGGACAGAGTTTGCCATTTGTTAATTTGAACTTGCCTAAGCAATAATTCAATTCTTGCCCATAAAAAAAGCCCCGACTTTGAAGTCGGGGCTTTTTGTGATTTAATAAGTCAATTATTTCAATGCATTTCTAAAAGCATCAGTTGTAGCAAATTTGCTAAACTCAAGATCAGTCAATGCTTTGTCTTTTAAGCTAGGATCAATCTTCACAGCCTTAGCTAAGTTAGCAACAACATTGTCGCCTTGGCCAGCGCGAGCAGAAGCTACAGCAGCACCGTAGTAAGCAAGAGCGAAGTTAGCGTTCTTCTTAGAGGCATCAGCAAAAGAAGTAGATGCATTTGCAAAGTCCTTAGTTAACAATTGTGCTAAGCCTTTGTTGAAAAGATTCACATCTGTTTCCGCAGAAGCAGAAGCAGAACGTACTGCTGCATCGTAATTAGCAGTCATGATTTCAGCAGCAGCTTTAGGGCCGTTTACGCCACGAGTAACATCGCTGCTTGCTCCGTTCAATGCCTTTTTAGCAGCAGCAATGGTTTTGTAAGGATTACCTTTCCAAAGTGCTACAGAAGTTAAGTTAGCCCAAACCTCAGGTGTTTCTTTTATTTTAGAAGCAAGATCCAATTGAGTAGCTGCTTTATCTCCATATTCACTTGCTTTTGATGGATTTTCCATCGCCAATGAAATATAAGTTGCGCCTAAGTTATTGTGAGCATTCCAGTAAGCACCTTTCTTAGTAGCTGCTTCATAGATAGCTGCTTTTTCTTCCAATGAAGGAGTTAAGAAACCAGCATACATAAGTTCTTCAAAAGAAAGCGCATCTAATTGAGCTTCGCCTTTGGTAATTTGTTTAGCCAATACTGAAATCTCAGCGTCTGTTTTCTTTTTCTTAAGTGTTAAAATCTCAGTCTTAGCGGCACGTAAGCTAGGATATAAGTCTTTTACCACTTTACTGTATCCCTTCAATTTGCTCAATTGTTTTTCTGCTTCTTCAAAAGCAACAGGAGAGTTAACAACGTTCAAGAATTCTGATTTTTGTTCAGCCGTGATACCATCATAAGAAGCTAAAGCAGTTTTAAATCCATCCCAGCTATCAACAATAGGCTTCAAAATGAATTTGATTTCGTCTGCCTGACCTTGATAGTCATACTTTTTCATTTGAGCACGATAGTATTTTTCAATAACCGCAGCACGCTCTTCAGATAGTTTGCTGTTTATTCTTTCCAAACCTTCTGGTGAGTGAGTACCTGTAATTGTAACTGTGCGAGTTATGTTTTTAGCTGCAATAAAAGCATCTAATTGAGTGGCCTTATCGCTTTTCAATTCAGATTTACGAAGTTCAGATTTGCCTTTTTCGAAATTGAAATCAGGAATTACAACCGGGATAATTTCTTCTTGGTTGTTGTAACCATGATCCGCGAAAGCTGCATAATATGAGTTTTGAACCAACTTAGAGGTAGTTATAATACCTGTTGCTATTGAAAGTCGATCAGTAGATTTAGACTTTGTTCCTTTTGCAACAACTCCTTGAATGTCTACTGTACCTATTTTGTAGGCATCTTTGTAAGGAAAAGTAAATGCTTTTGATATTTTTGGTTGCTCAGTACCAGCATTTGGATAATCATCGCCTTTAAACACGATAGGTGCTAAAGCTAACTCACTTTTATCATACTTGTAAAAAGTATTTAATGTGTAGGAAGTGCCTTTTTTAAGCATTTTTAAAGGAAGATTGGCAGACAACGTGAAGGCCACGGTATCTTTATGTACTTCCAGCGGATTGGGTGTAACCTCAAGCTTCTGCTCTTTGGCTAACTTCAACATTTTTGGCAGTGTACATCCAGTAATTGTAAACGCACCGATTAACAGGAATGCGTAGATTAATTTTCTCATGGATTTTGATTTTAGGTTTTGTTGCTAACTAGGTGAATATTTTTGCAATAATAGGCAAAAAATGCGAATTAAACCCACATATCTTCCAGTCATAACTTGTTATATTTGCTTTTATTTCGTTGAAACAACATACTTTAACGTGCAAATCATGGAAGTTCCAGCATCAATTAAGCACATTCAGCGCTATTTTGAAGAACATGCGTTTGGAGTTTGTACTCGTTTAGGCGAAAAAATCGGAGTGGCAACCTCAAGTATTCGGTTGTTCTTTATTTACGCTTCTTTCCTCACGTTAGGTTCGCCTGTTATTGTTTATCTGGCTATGGCTTTTGTTATGAATATGCGGAAGCACTTGCGAAAGAGCAGCACCGTATGGGATTATTGAACCATTATTTCTCGATACGTCTTTCTTCCTTGTAAAAAGAATTTCACAACTATAAAGACTGGCGATACCAAGTCTGACACTTTTTTATTGGGCAATTGTTGGGAGGTTCGATTTCGTTTTCTTACTTCTTTTGAAAAATTGGTAACAAAATGATAATGTGCTTTGACGACCGCAGAGGCATCGGCAGTAGATTTATCGACCAATAAAAACTTGAGGGCGGCAAACCAATCCAACAATATCCTTATCGGGAATTTGAAAAGGAGTTCTCTACCTGTCCAATTTTTAAATATCAAGCTCAGGCCATTTCTAAAGTTGAGATAAGTCTTTTTTGGATTTGACTTTGCCAATGTTCCACCCCCCACGTGATACACTGTGCTTTCGCCTTGATAATAGATTTTATAGCCTGCGCGATTTAATTTCCAACAGAGATCGATTTCTTCCATGTGCGCAAAAAAATCTTCATCCAGCCCGCCCATTGCGCTAAACAATGCTGTACGGATTACAAAACAAGCTCCGCTAGCCCAAAAAATTTGCTCGCAGTCATTGAATTGACCCGTATCTTTTTCAAGTTCATTAAATACTCTTCCCCTACAAAAAGGATAGCCCAGTAAGTCCATTTTGCCGCCAGCCGCACCAGCATATTCAAAACTTGATTTGTCGTTGTAGGCAAGGAGTTTGGGCTGTACGGCAGCAATACTAGCGTCAGCTTCGAGCAAATTAATAAGAGGTGCGAGCCAACCTTGTGTTACTTCAATATCAGAGTTAATCAGCACACAGTATTTTTCAGAGATGTGCTGCATGGCGTAGTTATAACCACCACAGTAGCCACGATTTTCAGGGATGCGAATTAAATCAACTGTAGGGAATTCTTTTTCAAGGAAGGCAATTGATTGATCGGTAGAGCAGTTATCAGCCACAACAATCCTTGCGGGAGTGGAGTGAGTAAGTACAGAAGGAAGAAATTTTTTTAACAGCTCTTGCCCATTGTAATTAAGAATAACGACTGCCGTTTGGGTCATCCCATCATACTGCTAAAATCCATGCCTGGGATGTTGGGCAACATGCCATCGGTGCTTTTGCGAAGAGCTTCTTTAGCTAACAGATCGGCCTCATCCGAAGCTTTGTTCACAGCGGCCACTATCAAATCTTGCAATACGCTTCTATCTTCTGGCTTCAGCAAAGCTGGGTCAAGTTCAATTTGCATCACTTGTTTTTTTCCGTTCACGGTAGCTTTTACCATGCCTCCCCCCGATTCGCCCACCACAGTGATGTTGACCAACTGCTCTTGCGCTTCTTTCATGCGGGCTTGCACTTCTTTTACCTTGCCCATCATCTTCATCATATCAAACATAAGCAGTAGTTTAAGGTGTGTAAAGGTAACGTTACAAAAGGAATTGAATAAAGTATTTTAAAATACTTTCGTATTTATGGTAACTGGAAATTACCTAATAATATTCCTTTTACGGTAATGTCTTCATCAAGTTCCTCCCAACGAAGTGCAGTGCCATTTAAGCGGATTGCAACCTGACTTAACAAGTGAGAAGGCGCATCTTTTAATAGTTTGAAGCGACTGGCTGGAAAACCAATTGTGCGTTGGTCTGCGAGTTCTAAATAAACCATTCTTTCTTCAACCCATGCTTTTAAAGCAACAGGTTCAGCTAAAATATCCGTGGTATTCATAATAGGCGTTTAATAATAATTTGTTGTGTTCATAAACCAAACGTCAATTTCACGAGTTTCATGTGGTTTGCAATTTTTGCTGGTTGCTAGTTTAATTGGGTTTAATCAAAATTTACATTCACCATCACTTGTAGCCACATGAATATGCGGAGTTTCATTTCCTTCATCCGAATAAAAATGAAATCTAAAAGAACCTATCTTTAAAACCGTGGGCATAAAATAGTGTCAGGCGAATATAGAAAATAGTACTGTACTATTTTTTTGTGATGAGAAAGATAGTACCTGTATGCGAAAAGGTCTGTCCGGCAAAATCAGTTACAATGGCTTTCCAAACATACGCTCCTTCACTTAAAAGCTTGCCGTTGATGTAGCCATTCCAAGGCTCATTTTTTTCTGATGAATACAAAAGGCCGCCCCAACGATCATAAATTTTCAAATCCATTTTGGCTATGAACTGGCCCGATACCGTGAACGTGTCGTTTACACCATCGCCATTGGGCGTAAATACCGTTGGATAAAATAGATTGGTTTCTTTTATGAATGTAATTGTGTTAGATGTAGAGGCTATTAAACCACCATCATTAGCAATGGCCGTTATTTTATACGAAACCTGTTGATTCACTAAATCCGCTTGGTCATCCACGAAAGTGGTAGATGTTACATTAGTCGAACTGATGAGACCTCCATCTTTATTGAATTTATCAAGTTGATAGGTCTTCACTCCATTTTTCCAACCGGCATATCCATTCCACGAAAGTGTGATTACATTTTTTTTGTTCAGAATACCTTCTATAGATAACGGACAAGCCTCTGCGCCATTGGGGCTTTGGTTATCGCAGGCATCGGTATAGTTGATGCGGTAGCAGGTGTTGGTTTGAGTTTTATAGTCGCCATCATTATAGGTTGTTATTTTTTTTATCGTGCCGATGGACGCGTGCACTGCCTTGTTGATGCTTCTTAAAATGCTATAGTTGTTGGGTTGCAGCAAAACATCTTGAGAGGGGTCGGGTAGCCACGTAATATCCATTCGTTGAGCACCTGTCACTGTAGATATATCGGCAATGGGTGCTGGCGTAACAGTAGTAAAAGAGGTGCCACATTTTTCTAAAGATATACTTGTAGTTGGTGTTGCATACTTGAACACCACATAATAGCAATACTTGGTTTTACAATTGATAACAGCATCTGCATAAGTAGTGGTGTAATTGGGAATACTAGCATAAAATTTTGAATCCCGATAAACATCTATGCCAGTAACACCAGCACCATTAGATTGCCAATTCAAATTATTCACTCCACTTTGCACATCGAGCGTAAGTAGTTGGGTGCAAACAATTGATGAGTAGGTATTGATTCCTGTGCACGCATCGTATGCGCCTAAGCGAAAGCAATAGAAATTTTTATCAAGATCGACAGTGGTGGCCGTAAATGTATTGACACCATACAGTGTTTGAAACTGTTGAAAGTTACTCGCTCCATTCGCGGCAATTTCTAATTTATATTGAATGTTGGTAGCGGGTGTAAAATCTATCTTCAATGTATTCTTATCAACCGAGCTTAACGTTTTTAACGGAGCCACAGGAAGCACGTTGAGTGCAGTAAAAGGTTTCACCATAGGGCTGCAATTGGGCGCACCGTTATTCATTGCTCCGCTTACGCTGATGTTGAAGTTGCCGCTTGCCGCATAAGCATGTTGAGCTACTACATTGTTGCCTGAAGGCTTGGTAACTATTGCTGAGCCATCACCAAAATCAATAAAATATTTATCGTATGTTTTGTCTGTTACTTTTAGGGAGACTTGGTTGCCGCTACAGGTGTAGATTTCAAATTCGGGCTTTACATCGGGATCAACAATTATGGTTATATCATCTGCACCTGAGCTTTGATAAAGCACGGAAAGTTTGAAAGTACCAGCTGCGGGGTAGATAAATGTAAAATCAGAAGGATTTTGACCAGGTTGTTGACCTTTCCCTGATCCAAAATCAAAGTTACAAGGTTTGGCGTTTGTACATTCACCAGCAGTAATTACATTGGTGGTGGTAATTGTAACAGTAAAAGGGGCGCACCCTCTAATCTGATCCACTTTGAATTTTCCTAATCTGCTAACGTATTGCGCTTGAGTAAGCGAAATCTGAAAACAAGAAACCGCAAAAGCAATTGCTGCCAGAGAAGTATTGAAAGCTTTCTTGTGTGGATTACCCAGAATCATTTTTTGTTTTTGCTTCTAATGGAAGGTTAACGATCTGTTTTTGTAAATGGTACTTTCACAATCTCAAATTTAAAATTGAAGTTTTAAAATCTCTTCTAGTTTCATCTTCTGTTGCTCGCCTTTTTCCATGTTTTTAAGCGTGAGCAAGCCAGTGTTTACCTCGTCCGAGCCAATTACAATCACAAATGGTATTGATTTTTTATTCGCATAGTCCAACTGCTTTTGGATTTTCAGCGTGTCAGGATAAATCTCGGATGCAATGCCTTTTGTTCTCAATGCTTGCAGCACTTTTAATCCATAACGTTTGCTGGCTTCATCAAAATGGCAAATCAGGATATTGGATGATATCAATGCTTTCTTGGGGAACAATTCTCTGTTCTCTACTTTTTGAATTTCTTCCATGGCATCGTACAAGCGATCTACACCAAAAGAAAAACCAACGCCCGAGTTTTTATCCTTGCTATCAAAGACTCCCGTAAGGTTATCGTAACGACCGCCACCACTCACACTTCCAATTGAAACATTGTTGATCTTCACTTCAAAAATGCAGCCTGTGTAGTAACTCAACCCACGAGCTAAGGACAGATCAAATTCAATATTGTTCAAATCTGAACCATAATCTTTCAATAGTGTAAAAACCTTGTCTATTTCAGACACACCTTTGGTACCTACATCTGAAGATTGAAAAAGATGTCGTAAGTAAACTATTTGATCTCTTTCTCCATGACCCAAAAAATTATCAAACAGCAAACCAAGATCCTGTTCCCTAAAACCTTTCGAGATTAATTCCTCTCTTACTTTTTGCTCACCAATCTTTTCAAGTTTATCAATAGCCGTATAAAATTCATGATGTTTTTCTTGAGTACCAAGCATATTGGCCATCCCTTCTAAGACAGCACGATGATTGATTTTAATAATGTAATCAATTATACCAAGTCCTTTGAAAACTTCTTTAATCATCAGGATTATCTCGGCTTCGCAGATGAGTGAATCAGTTCCTACAACATCAGCATCGCATTGATAGAACTCACGGTAGCGGCCTTTCTGTGGACGATCTGCTCGCCAAACGGGTTGTATTTGATAACGCTTGAAAGGAAATGTAATCTCATGACGATTCATTACTACATAGCGCGCGAAAGGAACAGTGAGATCGTAACGGAGGCCTTTTTCAGAGATATCAAAAGTTGTGAGTTTTGAGTTGCGAGTTGCAAGTTTTGATTCTTCGACATCCTTAAGATAATCCCCAGAATTAAGAATCTTAAACAATAGCGTATCGCCCTCTTCTCCATATTTCCCCGTAAGGGTAGAAAGGTTTTCTATGGCTGGGGTTTCCAGCGGTTGGAAGCCGTACTTTTGAAATACGTGTTTTATAGTATCGAAAATGAACTGACGCTTGGCCATTTGTGCTGGGCCGAAGTCGCGAGTGCCTTTAGGTAAAGTGGGTTTTTCCATAACTGAACCGCCAAAACTAATCAGGATTTGCGAAGAAATTTCATGAAAGGCCGCTTTTGCGAGGTTTCTATTGAAAAAATCGGAGCGAAACATTGCAATCCAACTTTCAAGGGTTATTTTTGCGCCTCTTAAATCAAAACATCATGGCAGTAACCCGGTATAAAAGAAAGGCTCGCAAAGATAAATCTAAGTCTGCCCGCAGAAGAACAGCGTTGAAAGTGGAAAACTTCAAGCCTGTAGCAAAATCAGTAGATATAGAAGCAATCAAAGAAGAATTCAAAGCTAAAGCAGCTGCGAAGAAATAAGTAATTGATTAGAAAATTTGAAAATTAGCCAATGAGGTAATCTCGTTGGCTAATTTGTTTTATGCCTCTGCGCCCCGCGTACTTCTTCAATTAGAGAATTGCCCCTCGTTTGCCCAACTCAATCACCTCCAAAGAGTTAATTTTACCATTCAGAATTTCCATTCTTATAATTGTTTTGATAGTGTGAAACCCATGGTTACCCGCTGCACCGGGATTCAAGTAAAGCATGTTGTTGTAATTGGGGTCTTTCTTAACCCGGCAAATGTGTGAGTGACCGCAAATGAAAATGTCTGGAATCGAGTTTTTCAATTCTTTCTTAATTCTAGGATTATAGTTGGGTGGCGCACCACCAATGTGTGTCATCCAGATGTTCATTCCCTCGCACTGAAATTTCAAATCTTCAGGAAAGCGAACTTGTAAACTCGCATCATCAATATTGCCATAGACAGCTTTTAAGGGTTTGAAGTTGGCAAGTTCATCGGCTAACAACATTGTGCCAATATCGCCAGCGTGCCAAATTTCATCACACCCTTTAAAATGATCAAAGACTTTTGGATCAAGAAAGCTATGAGTATCAGAGATAAGGCCTATTTTCATGAATAGTATTGAGTGTTTAGTAGTGAGATGTGAGATTGTGTTTTGTAAATTTACTTCTCAAGGCTAACTTCTCAATACTCACTACTCATCTCTATTATCATGAAAGATCATCATTATAAAACTAAAACCGAATGGAACGGCAACCTTGGTGAAGGAACATCGGGCTACACTGCTTATTCTCGCAATCATGAAATTTCTGTTGAAGGCAAGCCACTAATTCCAGGCTCTTCCGATCCTTCCTTTCGTGGCGATGCTACACGATACAATCCAGAAGAGTTATTGGTGTCGGCCATTTCATCATGTCACATGCTTTGGTATTTGCACTTGTGTTCCGTTAACGGGATTATTGTTACACGTTATGTAGATCAAGCAGAAGGCACAATGCTAGAAGAGAAGAATGGTAGCGGCCAGTTTAAAGAGGTGGTGATTCGACCCGCAGTAACTATTAGCAAAGGCGATATTAACTTGGCTCACGATCTTCACAATCAAGCGCATGAGTTTTGTTTTATCGCGCGTTCAGTCAACTTCCCTGTTGTTTGTGAAAGCTTACCAATAACAGTAGAATAGAAGTCTCTTCAATAGAAAGCTCATTCACTTTTCAAACTGTTTACAGGATTTGCCAACGCAGCTTTAATTGATTGATAACTGATGGTGAATAACGCAATTAATACAGCCATTATCCCCGCAAGGACAAATACATCCCAAGTTATTTCTGTGCGATAAGTAAAATCCTCCAACCACTTGTGCATCATATACCAAGCAATTGGTATAGCAATAATAATGGAGATGAATACCAGCTTTAAGAAATTCAGCGTAAGCAAATTGAATATGCTGTTGAGGGATGCTCCCAACACCAACCGTATGCTGATTTCTTTGCCACGCTGCTCTACCATAAAGGCCGAAAGCGCAAATAACCCGAGGCACGCTACGATAATAGCTAGTATAGCAAACGTGGTGAAAATGCGACCCATACGCTGCACATCGTCATACATGCGGGCAAAACTTTCATCTAAAAATGTATATCGAATCGGTTGATTGGGCGAGAACGTTTTCCAAACTGCAGCAATGGATTGGATAACACTTGCCATCTCTTTTGAATTTACTTTTACTGAAACTATAGAAGCCTGATCGCCTAGCACAAATGCCAACGGCTCTATCTTATCGCGCAGCGACTCAAAATGAAAATCTTCTACTACACCCACAATGGTGTACACTTGCCAATTTTGAATTCGTTTGCCAATAGGATCCTTCAGTCCCAATTCCTTCACCATTTTTTGATTGATAATGATGGCCGATGAATCGGTAAGCATTTCGGGTGAAAAACTTCTTCCTTCAACCAGTTTCATCCCCATGGTTTTAATATAGTCGTGATCAATCTTCCATATTTGACCACTTACAGATTTATCAACAGTGCTTCTTCCTTCAATGAAAAATCCATTACCATTTCTCTTTGTTCCTCGAATGGGTAAATAGTCGCTTACACTGGCGCTTTTTATTTGCGATAGCTTGAGTAACTCATTCTTAAAAGCAGTAACATTTTTTTCTAACGTATTGGTGCCTTGAATGAGCAGTACCTGATCCTTATCAAAGCCAATTTTTTTATTGAGTATGTATTCAACTTGTCGGTAGATAACGAACGTGGCAATAATAAGTATTATGGAAGTAGTGAATTGAAAAACCACCAATGAACTTCGGGTGATAGAGCTTTTACTTCCTTTGCTCACGTTCCCTTTCAACACTTGAACAGGCATAAAAGACGAAAGATAAAATGCGGGATAAACACCAGCGAGCAAGCCAACGATAACGGCAGCACCTATCAATAAGGGAAATAATGACCACTCTTTCCACGGAAAAACAATTGCTTTTGCTGCCAGTAAATTGAAGTAAGGTAGGAGTGCCCACGCCAATAGAATACCTATTATAAATGAAAGAAAACTGTATAGTAATGACTCCGTTAAAAATTGATTGATGATGTTACTACGATTTGAGCCAACCGTTTTGCGCAGCCCAACTTCTTTGGCTCTGTTTGCAGATTTGGCTGTTGATAGGTTTACAAAATTGATGCAAGCAATTATTAGAATAAAGCCGGCCACTGCCCCAAACAACCAAACAAATCGAATGTCGCCATGTTGCACTGGATCTGAGATGCCTTCCGATTTTAAATGAATATCTGATATAGGTTGCAACTTGAAACTCGTTGCTTTAGAGAGACCAGTAGGGTCAGCCGCTCCATCTTTTATCCAAACAGGAAGAAGGTATTTGTTAACTACCTTCAATAATTTCTTTTCTAATAATGCAGCATCAGCACCCGCTCTTAATTTAATATAGGTTGGATAATTTGTGCAGCACCAACTGGTTTCCTCCCCCTTCCAAAATATATCACCTTTTAGGGTAATGAGAAAGTCAAACTGTAAATGGGTATTGGTTGGGAAGTTTTCAATAACGCCACCAATTTTATAAGGCTTGGGATCATTATTAAGGATCATCAATTTACCTACAGGATTTTCATTGGGGAAATATTTTTCCGCTTTACGTTTTGTAATTACAATCGTATTGGGTTCATCTAAACAATGAGCAGGGTTGCCGTAGATCATTGGCAAGTTCAACATTTGCACTAGTTCTTGATCCATAAATACAAAGCCTTCTTCGTACGTATTCTCAGCTTTATCCGCAGGTCGTATTTGTTTGCTGCCTGCTCCAAATAGTTCGCTTGAATTATAACGACCCGCCATTTCTATCTCAGGATAATCTTCTTTTATAGCATTGGCAAAGGGAGCTTGAAACCAAACACCTTTTCCTTTATCACCTTTGTAATCCCATACTTCCACAATACGATAAATTCTGTCTGCATCCGGATATTTATCATAGCTCAATTCATCTTTAATAAACAGAGCAATGAGCAAGCAAGCGGCAATGCCAATGGCGAAACCGCCAACCTTTATAATGGAGTACATTTTCTGTTTGGTGAGACTTCTCCATCCGATTTTAAAATAGTTTTCGAACATGGCGTAGTTGGTTAAGTGATTGTTTTTTGATTTACGAATAGCAAACGGACGGATATAGTGAATTACTTCATACCAATAATTCAGCTTGGCTCTTATTAAAGATTTACTCTTTGAAGTCGCTAAAAACCTTTCGTCAAGATCTCCTTCTACTTCTTCAGCGAGATCATCTCGAAGGAAGCGAAGCAGCAGTTGCTTGGCGAGTGGAGGCGGTATGATTTTTCTTGCACTCAAACTATTTTTAATTTAAGCGTAGCCAGTTCTGGATATTGATTCCATAAGGCGATTTTAAAATCTCGCGATTCTTTCAATGTCTTGCGGCCGTAGGCGGTGATGGTATAAATGCGCTTCCTTCTTCCACCACGTTCGGCTGTAGATTCTCCCATTGCCGAAGTAAGAAAGCCTTTGCCTTCCAGTCGAGTAAGTGTAGAATGAACCGCGCCAATGGATACAGATCTATCGGTTTGCGATTCAAATTCTTCTGCCAGTTTAAAGGCGTAAGCTTGCTCTCCTAGAATGCCCACAAAGATTAAGATCACTTCTTCAAATTCTCCTAAACGTGTTTCAATCATACATTTGTTACTAAATTGTAGATCATATACGCACATTTAAGTAAAATTGTTTTACTTTCTCAAATTAAGTACTCTTCAGAAATTGAAAGATTGAGCGAATTAAATAACAAAAATTACAAATTGTGAAGATCAATAGTTTGTAAGCCTTGAATATTTTTGAAATCAGAGGTGTTCCTCGAAACTAAAATCAACTTATAAAAGATTGCTGTGGCAGCAATTATAGCATCACCTAATTTCAGTTTTCTATGAATCCTTCTTAATTGAATGGTTTGCTGCGTGATTAAATCATCTAACGGCAAAACAGTAGCAGTATTTATAAATTCTTCCATCCCAATTATTTTTTCAGGAGCATCACTAAAACCTAACACTTCAATTTTTACGATAATGGAAATCAAAAAAATAGTTGTTGAAAATCTTTTCTACGAAGTCACTCCTTTTTTCTGATAAACGAGAGCCTGCAAAATCTATAATGACATTACTATCAATCAAATATCTCGCTCCCATTCTTTACGTGCTTGATTCAAATAGGTGATATATTTTTCCGCTTCCTGTTCAGTAAGTAAACCTTTAAAGCGAGAGGCATTACCTAATTTATTTGTTTGTTCTCCCATCAACTCTTCTTTTGAATAAAGCAAAACTTCAATCTCTTTGCCTATATAACTGTTTGGAATAGCCACTTGTAAATAATTATTTTGAGGCACAACAATAGTTTTTATCATTTGGGAATAAATTTTGTAAATCTCAATTTAAGCATGAATATAACCATTTATGGTGATTCAATAGTGCGACTCCTTTAATTATAACTATCATAGTCGAGTTGAGTTTCTAGCAATACTTACTGCTTGATTCGTATCGACCCAGCTCACTTTGTTCTTCATCTAGTCAATCCTTAAATCGTGTAATCCTGATCACTGATACTTACTCACTCCTCAAACTGCTCACTGGATTTGCCAATGCAGCCTTGATGGATTGATAGCTCACCGTGCCTAGTGTGATCAACAATGCACCTAAGCCAGAAACGACAAATATCCACAACGCTACTTCGGTGCGGTATTCATATTTAAGCAACCAGCTATTCATAAAATAATAGGAGAGAGGCATGGCAATAAAAAGTGAAATAATAACCAGCACCACAAAATCTTTTGAAAGCATGCCCCACAAGTTGAAAATAGAAGCGCCCATTACTTTGCGAACTCCGATTTCTTTAGTCCGTTGCTCTGCTACAAAAGAAGCTAGTCCGAAAATTCCCAAACAACTAATGAACACAGCAAGTATAGCGAAGAAGCTCGCCAGCTTGCCGATACGCTCTTCATCTCCAAACTTTTGTGCATATTCTTCGTCTACAAATTTGTATTCGAAGGGTGAAGCGGGGTTATATTTTTTAAATACTTCTTCTATTTTGCTGATAGCTGTTCTTGAGCCTAAAGTTGGATTTATCTTAATAATTACAAGCCCGTCTTGATCATTTGAAATGTGGAACAAAGAGGCGCGAACTGGTTCGTAGGGTGATTCCACAATCATATCTTTTATTACGCCAATAATAGTGAAGGGCTTTTTTTCCCAAATAAGAGTTTCGCCCACTGGATTTTTGAAACCTAAAAACTTTGCCGCGGCTTCATTAATCACAAATGCTAACGAATCGGTTCCATGTTCTCTTGAAAAATCGCGACCTTCTTTAAACTGCCAGCCCACAGTCTTTCCGTATTCAAATGAACAGCCATTATTAGGAAAATCAACCGCAAGCGCAGGGTCTTTGCCATTCCAATCAAATCCACCGTTGGTATTCCAGGTTTGTGTTGTAGGGCTTCCCGATTCTGTCATTTCAATAATAGCGCCAGAGTTTTTCAGTTCATTGCGAACAGCGTCATAATGTTTGTGAATGTCGGGTGTAGTTAAGAAAACATTTATAAGACCGCTACGATCGTACCCAACTGGCCGGTCTTTTGCAAATTCAATTTGGCGGAAAACGATAATAGTGCCGATGATCAAGGTAACTGAAACAGTGAACTGAAGAACTACTAACACTTGGCGTGGAATAGAGGCATACTTGCCAGCACGAAAAGTACCCTTCAACACTTTTACTGGTTGGAAGGATGACAGATATAAAGCTGGATAACTGCCAGCAACAATTCCCGTAAGGATACTAAAGCCTACACCAAAAATCCAAAACAATGGATTGGCCCAAAGTAATGTTAGCTTTTTATCTGCTACTTGGTTGAAATTAGGTAAGATCAGCAGCACCAAAAGTATTGATACGATAAATGCCAATAACGCTACCACAAGTGATTCGCTAAAGAACTGACTGATCAATTGGTATCGCTCTGAACCAATCGATTTTCGGATGCCTACTTCTTTGGCACGTTTCTCTGAGCGTGCCGTGCTTAGGTTCATAAAGTTGATACAGGCTAGCAGTAAAACAAAAACACCAATGATGCCGAAGAGCCACACAAATTCAATTCTACCGCCTACATTCTTTCCGTTTTTAAATTCCGAATACAAATGCCACTTGCTCATAGGATGTAGGAATACTTCAGGTTTATATTTTCTATCCTCTTCATCCTTCAGTTTATTGAACTTCACATTGATGATTTTGGCAGAGACTTTTTCCATATCAGCATTGTCTGCTATCTGGGCAAACGTCTGAGTGAAATTACTTCCCCAAGGGTTCTCCATTTTCTTGATCCAAGGGTTGCTAATAAGATACAGTTCCCAGGGTAGAAGATAATTCATGTTCCTGAAAAATGTATTGTATGGAAGATCTTCAAAAACGCCAGTGACTTTTACATCGTATTTATTATTGATCCTTAAGATCTGATTCATGGGATCGCTCTCCCCAAAATAAGCTTTGGCGGTGGTTTCAGAAAGTAAAATGGAATATGGATCTTTAAGCCCATCACTTTTGCCTTTCAACATTTTCAGCGAAAGCATATCAGTAACCTCGGGTTCAAAGTAATAGCCAGTTTTGTTGAACTTCTTTTCGCCTAGGGTAATTATGTGCGAGAAGTTCCAAGACGCTTGCAGCACATATTTAAAATCACTGCCAAAGTTATTGCGTATTTCTTCGCCCATGGCGGCTGGGTTGGATACTTGTGAACCACGAGTTCCATTATAGATATTATGTTGCCACACCTGTGCAATGCGATCATAATTTTTATGATACTTGTTATACGTCATCTCATCCCAAATCCACAAACCAATAAGCAATGCTACGGCCATGCCTGTTGCCAAGCCCGCGATGTTAATAAATGAGTAGCCTTTGTTTTTGAGGAGATTGCGAAACGCAATTTTGAAGTAATTTTTGATCATGGTTGTTGGCGATTTGATAAAATGACGAGCAATTACATACAGATACTTCCAGATGGTTCAAAAGTTGCAACGAAGTTGAAATTAATTTTTTGAATAACTGGTTACTATACCATTTCAATTATATTCGCACACTTTTTATAATCCGAGATGTAGCGCAGCCCGGTTAGCGCATCACGTTAGGGACGTGGAGGCCGGAGGTTCGAATCCTCTCATCTCGACAAACTGCCTCGCAAACGCGGGGCTTTTTAGTTTTTAGGATTTATTCTTTTGGGAATTTTTAAGAAAAAGTTTTTTCAAACGCTTATCAATTTCGCCAATTGGATAGAAGTATCGAAGAAAATCATTTTGGCGCTGCCGTTCCTCTCTAAATGAAAGCTAGCTTCGTTCAGCATTTTTTGAATATGCTCTATCTTATCAATTGAAAGTAGTTTGCTAAATTTTTGAATGCGTTCTAAATCATTTCCTTGAATGCGATTGATGGCGTTTGCTCCGGCCAAATGCAATAAGGTTTCGCGCATGAGCGAAAGACTAAAGTATAAAAGATTGCGTTGGCTTAGTTTATCTAGCTGATGAAACTCTTCGGCTGTGGCCAATAGTTTATCATACTTACGTTGATAGCAGGCACCCATCCAATTAAAGAACCACTCGCTGCTGGTGTCATCTTCGCCCTCTTTTAATTTCAAGGCTTGATTCAAATTACCCTCGGCCAGGTGCACTATTTTGGCAGCTTTGCTTGCCTCAATCTTCTCATGCGCTGTTAAAAAATTGGTAAGCTCTTTATCGGTGAGCATGGGCACTTGAATGAGTTGTGTGCGCGAGAGAATGGTTGCCAATAATTTTTCTGCATTGTTGGACACCAATAAAAAAAGAGTAAACGGTGGTGGCTCTTCCAATATTTTTAAAAGTCCGTTAGCAGCAGATGAGTGCAGGTATTCCGGTTGCCAGATCAGCATCACTTTATACCTACTTTCAAAAGGTTTCAGCGAAAGCGATTTTATTATCTCGCGACTTTCGTCTTTGGAGATAATCACTTGCTTATCCTCGCCACCATAAAAATTTGTCCAATCATCTAAGTTGCCGAACGGTTGTTCCAACAAAAAACCTCTGAACGATTTTAACCGATCTGATTTTACGCGCTCTTCATCTTTGTCGCCCCCCATATTCCCGACAGGAAAAACAAAGTTGGTATCGGGATGCACATATTTTAAACTTTTGCTGCAAGCTGGGCAAACGCCACAAGCATCCGTTTCGCCTTTGTTCTGGCAATGCAAGTAGGTGGTGTAAGCCAATGCTAGCGGGAGATTCAGCGCACCCTCATTCCCTAAAAATAATTGAGCGTGAGGCACTTTGCCACTACCAATGGAGTGGATTAATTTTTCTTTGATGAAATCGGATCCTGGAATATCTGCAAACTTCATACAGCTTTTTTCTCCCACACACGCTCATTTGTTGTGGAGTCATAAATTGATTTCAATATACTTTTGTCGTCATCTGTAAGTGCAATATTTCTTCGCTCCATGGCTTTGAAGGCGGTATCATAAAATTTGTTCAGTTGGAATGTAGTGAAGCCTGCTGCTCCACCCCATGCAAAAGAAGGAACAAAGTTACGCGGAAAGCCATCGCCAAAAATATTCGCGCCCACGCCAACTACAGTGCCCGTGTTAAACATAGTATTGATGCCACACTTGGCGTGATCGCCCATCATCAAACCACAAAATGTTAAGCCTGTATCTACAAATCCCTTCTTTGCATAACTCCATAACTTCACACTATCATAATTGTTTTTTAAATTACTTGTGTTCGAGTCTGCACCCATGTTGCACCATTCGCCCAGCACCGAGCAGCCTAAAAATCCATCATGCCCTTTGTTGCTGTAGCCAAACACAACCGTGGTGCTTACCTCGCCACCTAATTTACATTGCGGACCGACTGATACATCGCCACGGATTTTTGCGCCCATGTTGATGATGGAAGATTCGCCTAAGGCAAAAGCCCCGCGAATGGCAGCGCCTTCTTGCACTTGACTGTTCTTACCTAAATAAATGGGACCGTTAGTTGCATTAAGAATGGTGGAATAAAGTTCGACACCTTCTTCCAGAAAGATATTTTCCGCATTATAGGTTTTAGTATGAATGTCTTCAATGGCAACAGACTTTCTTCCTTTCGTAATCAATACAAAATCGCTCCTGATCTGTGCGCCATTGAATTGAAATATTCTCCAAGTATGATCGATGATTGTTAACGGAACTGTAAATTCTTTTACATTCAAGAGGAGTTCGGGCATTTCATTTTCTCTGGTTCGATAAGCCAGCACCATGGAGCCTTTTCTCAAGCCTTCGCCCAATTCAAGGTTTCTTATTGCATTAAAAAAATCTTCATCCGGGCAAACCGCTCCATTGATAAAAAGATTGTCATCTAAAAATCGAGTCGGATATTTTGTGCTAAGATTTTCTTCTGTTAAAAATGAACAAGGCTGACCGAAATATTTCTCCCATTTTTCAGCTATGGTTAAAATACCCGTGCGTATGGCAGCCACCGGGCGTGTGTAGGTAAAGGGCAGAAGATTAATGCGAATTGCAGGGTCATCAAACAAAATAATGTTCATGGCACGAAAGTAAATAAAGGAAGTCAGGCTAGAAAGCTACAAAAAAACAAAGGTCTCCGAATGGGAGACCTTTTATAAAAATAGCTGATTAAACTATTGTAAATATTAGATTAAGCTTTTTTGTACTTGTTCTTGAATTTCTCAACACGGCCAGCAGTATCCACAAACATTTTCTTTCCAGTAAAATGTGGGTGTGAAGCAGAACTAATTTCGACTTTAACTACCGGATATTCCTTCCCGTCAGTCCATGTGATGGTTTCTTTTGGTACGTTGGTTGATTTCGTCAAAAACTTGAAATCGCTTGTGGTGTCCCAAAAAACCACTTCTTTATAGTTTGGATGAATGCCTTTTTTCATAATTCTTTTCTTAAGGAGTGCAAAAATAAGCATCCGAATTCGATTTGCAAGGATTGGAATTAGAATTTGTTACGATTGATAAATTACCTTTGTCTCTGCCTGAGCATTAAATCTGTTTAAAATGCTGATTTTGCCGTGCTAAGCCAGTTATCAATGCAAAGAATATCGCTAGTAGTATTTTTATTTCTCTCCTTTACTGGCTTTTCGCAAAGCACCAATGCTGTGCTAAACGAAGATTATTATCACTGGATTGATCGCTATGAAGTAAAGCTGGGGCGCACTGTACCTGAAATTTTCACCTCTGTGAAACCCTACAAACGAAGAGCTATTATCTCTTTCCTTGATTCATTGGCAAACGATTCTGTTTTTACATCGCAAACCGATAAAGCCAATGTAGAGTTTTTAAAAAATGATAGTTGGGAATGGAGCCACGTCAACACCAATAACAGCACGAAGCCTTTGATGAAAGACTTTTATAGGAAAAAGTCGGATTACCTATATGTTGAAACTCCCGAGTTTGACTTGCACGTAAACCCTGTTTTGTATCTTGGTCTGGGTAAAGACTCACGAACCGACCAAACAACTTATTTAAACACACGTGGCGTTGAAATTCGTGGAATGATTGATAAGAAAGTTGGGTTCTATACTTTCTTTACAGATAACCAATCGCTATTGCCAGCATACGTGAACGATCAACTTTTAGTAAACCCTGTGCTGCCCCACGAAACTTTCTGGAAGCGTTATAAACAAACGGGAGTCGATTTTTTTCAAGCACGAGCCTACATTGATTTCAGTCTTACCAAACATATCTATTTACAATTTGGGCAGGATAGATCCTTTGTTGGCAATGGCTACCGCTCGCTAATTTTTTCGGATTATTCTTCTCCAAATCTTTTTCTGCGCACCAATTTAAAAATCTGGAAGGTTAATTATCTCTTTCAACTCAATCGCCTTACAGCCGATGCATATGGATCTGCTGGAGGATCTACTGACTCTGTTTATCCGGACAAATACATGGCGTTTCATCAGTTAAGTATTAATATAGGAAAGAAATTGAACCTCGGTTTTTTTGAATCAGTAGTGTTTAGTCCGAAAGATTCCTTGAGTAATGCCAACTTTGATCCGGCTTATTTAAACCCAATTATTTTTTATCGCGCTGTTGAACAACAAACGGGCAGCGGTAATAGTAATGTATTGCTTGGCGCAGATTTTAAATGGAACATAAAAAAAGGATTGTCGTTTTACGGGCAATTTGTATTGGATGAATTCTTGATAAAAGAACTTCTAGCTAACAAAGGTTGGTGGGCCAATAAATTTTCCTTTCAAGCGGGCATAAAGCTGATAGATGTAGCAGGTATAAAAAATCTAGATCTTCAACTGGAAACGAATTTTATAAAACCCTTTACCTATTCACATACCTCGTACTCCAATTACGCTAACTTTAGGCAATCATTGGCGCATCCTATGGGAGCTAATTTGGTTGAGTTTGTTGGTATCGTTCGCTACCAACCTTTGCCAAAATTGAATATCGTAAGTAAAACTTTCTTTACCAGAATTGGTCGCGATGAAGCGGGTAAAAATTATGGGAGCAACATTTTGAAAAACAATAACTCGCGAACATTGGAATATGGAAATACTGTTTCACAAGGTATAAAGAACACCGTACTGTTTTCTGAGTTCACAGTTTCTTACCGCATGAGACATAACCTGTTCATCGATTTAAAACAATTGATCAGAATAAGTAAATCGGATGACACGTTTTACAATAACAATACTACATGGACGACTATGGCAGTTCGGCTGAATATAGCACCGCGTAATTATGATTTTTGATTTAGTATAGTCACCAATGCACGAATTGTAACAAAGTAATATTCGTGGCAACTTTTAATAACAATCGATGAACGATTTTATTCGTGTACTTAAATATTCTAGCAACCTTACCGCAAGGGTTATCAAGTTTTTTATATTCTCAGTTGTTGGTACGGTGTTTAGCGCGTTGAGTTTGGTAGTGGTTATTCCTATGTTAAATATCTTGTTCGATAAAGTTAAGGATATGGCAACTCCTGCCGTTCCTGAGTTTTCCTTATCTACAGACTATGTTACCGGTTTGTTTCAGCATTACTTTATTCAAACCATTAATGAAAACGGAAAATCGCAAGCATTGCTTTTTATATGTTTAGGAATTGTTGCGAGCGTTTTGTTGGGCAATATTTTTCGCTACTTCGAGAGAGTGGTAGCTTCTAAAATGCGTGTGGATATTGTGCAAAATTTGCGCAATGAAATATTTGAAAAAGTAACAAGACTTCATCTCGGTTTTTTTAATAATCAACGCAAAGGCGATTTGATAAGCCGCTTCACCAACGATGTGCAAGAAGTGGAAAGTGCGGTGATGAATAGCTTAAAAGTGGTGCTTAAAGAACCCATCACCATCATAGTTTACTTTGCTTTGTTGTTTATCATTTCAGTAAAACTCACACTCTTCACCATTATTGTTTTGCCCTTAGTGGGCGGGGCTTTGGCTGAGATTGTGAAGCGACTTAGACATCAAGCTAGACAAAGCCAAGAATCACTTGGTAGAACCGTGAATGTACTTGACGAAACGTTCAGTGGCATGCGTGTGGTGAAGGCATTTAATGCACGTAACTACATTCTTAATAAGATGCGAGATGAGAATGCCCTTTACCGAAAGGTGAATCTTTCAATGGCTTATAAAAATGAATTGGCATCACCCGTTTCAGAATCAATGGGAGTTATAATTATTGCGGGTATCATGTTTTTTGGTGGTCGATTAATTTTATCAGGAAGCGATCAACTACAGGCAGGTTCATTCCTTGCTTTCTTGGCTATTTTCGCACAAATAATTCAGCCAGCAAAATCCTTTTCTAATGGAATCACATCAATGCAAAAAGGAGTTGCATCGGCACGAAGAATTTTTTCTGTAATTGATATCGAACCCACTATTAAAGATAAGTCAACGGCTATTGCACTCAATCAATTTGAAAAAAATATCGAATTCAAAAACGTTAGTTTTTCGTATGAAACTGAACTTGTATTAAAGAGTATAAATCTCATCATCCAAAAAGGAAAAACAGTTGCATTGGTAGGACCTTCGGGTGGAGGTAAATCAACGTTGGCAGATTTGATCCCTCGGTTTTATGACCCCACAGAAGGGGAGGTTTGTATTGATGGAATATCGCTTCAAGATTACGAGAAGGAAACCATCCGCACGCACATGGGCATTGTTACACAAGAATCAATTCTTTTTAATGATACTATTTTTAACAACATCGCTTTTGGGATGGAACAGGTGAGCGAAGAGGCTGTGATAGAGGCAGCGAAAGTTGCCAATGCACACGACTTTATTGTGCAAACAGAAAATGGCTATCAAACTTTAATTGGTGAGCGTGGTTCTAAACTGTCGGGCGGCCAACGCCAGCGCATTAGTATTGCTCGGGCTGTATTGAAAAATCCACCCATTTTAATTTTGGATGAAGCTACTTCTGCGCTTGATTCGGAATCGGAAAAATTAGTGCAAGAAGCGTTATCAAACTTGATGAAACATAGAACTTCTATCGTGATTGCACATCGCCTCAGCACCATTCAAAATGCAGATGAAATTATTGTGATACAAGAGGGAGAAATTATTGAACGGGGCACCCATGAGGAACTAAATAGGAAAGACGGCTTGTATAGAAAGCTGAGTGATATTCAGCGGCAATAGCTAGGAGACAAGAAGTTTTTGCTCTTATTTATTCTTTCATGCAAGGTTTTGAAGTAAATTACATTTTGGCTTTGCACTAAAAATCCTAAGTTTGTTCACCGAAATTAATAAGCATGAGTAAAATCAGAATTGGCCTCTTCACTATTTTTGCAATTTATCATCTAGCAGCCGTTGCTTTTACAATTTATATGGAGAGGAACGCTTCGTTTCTTTTTGATCTTATAGGCAAAATTCCTCTTTTTAAATACGGCACATTACTTGGTTTACTTTTACTCTTAATCGATTTTTTATTAAGCTGGCAAGCTGCAAAAAGAGATGCGGCTGAGATCAACGATTTGCAAAACGAAGTAAATGCATTAAAGGCCAAAGCCTACGATTTGAGGGAGAAGAAATAATTCTATGAGTTTCTCCTCCATAATTTCAGCCGAACTTAATGAAGCTGCTAACCTACTTCAACAATTTTTAAGCGACCCCGCAAGCCTTTCAAAAATAGAGGAAGCCGCAACTACAATTGCCAATTCTATTAAAAACGGAGGCAAAGTAATTTCTTGTGGCAATGGTGGCTCGCATTGCGATGCCATGCACTTTGCGGAAGAACTTACAGGTCGCTATCGAGAAAACAGAAGGGCACTGCCTGCTATTTGTATTTCTGATCCTAGCCATATCTCTTGCGTGAGCAATGACTTTGGCTATGAATTTATTTTTTCACGGTATGTGGAAGGGCTGGGCAACAAAGGCGATGTATTGTTGGGATTAAGCACCAGCGGCAACTCGGCCAATATTATCAATGCCGTAAAAGCTGCCAAAGAAAAAGGTATGAAAACCATTGTGCTTACAGGAAAAGATGGCGGCAAACTAGCACCGTTGGCGGATATAGAAATCAGAGTTTCTCATTTCGGCTATGCCGATCGGATACAAGAGATTCATATTAAGGTGATTCACATCTTAATGCTCTTAATTGAAAAGCAAGTTGCTTAGTTAGATCACTCACCACTTAGGCGCAAATGAAACATGGTCATTCTATGCTATGTTATCTATGATTCTCTGCTGTTAATTTGGAAAGCTTCCTCAAAAGTCTTAAACTTATTCTTCATTTAATCTTTTCAGAAAGTGGTTTCAAAAACTTTTGGTGGAGCTGTGCATGGCGTTAACGCAAAAACGATCACGGTAGAAGTTAACGTTACCCAGGGGCAACATTTTCATATGAGTGGCTTACCCGACAATGCTGTGAAGGAAAGTGCCCATCGTGTTGAATCTGCCATGAAGACGGCAGGCTATTTTATGCCACGCAACAAAGTTGTAGTTAATTTGGCACCAGCAGACATTCGAAAAGAAGGTTCGGCCTATGATCTGCCTATGGCTCTTACCATTCTAAAGGCCTCTGGTCAAATTATTGCAGAGCCGCTAGAACAATACATAATCATGGGAGAGCTGGCGTTGGACGGTGTGTTGCGCCCAATTAAAGGCGTGTTGCCAATTGCCATCAATGCTCGCAAGGAAGGCTTCAAAGGTTTTATTCTCCCTAAATCAAATTCATTAGAGGCCGCTATTGTCAATAACCTTGACGTGATTGGTGTGGAGACCTTACGGGAAGCCATTGAATTTATTGAGGGCAAGCTAGTTATTGAACCACTTAGCGTGGATACACGCGATATGTTTATGAGTCAGCTCAACAGTTATGATTCTGACTTTCGTGATGTGCAAGGGCAAGAAAATATAAAACGTGCGCTGGAGATTGCAGCTGCAGGTGGCCATAATGTAATTATGATTGGTCCGCCTGGAGCTGGTAAGACAATGCTAGCCAAGCGTTTACCTTCTATACTTCCACCGCTCACGCTCAATGAGGCATTAGAGACAACTAAGATTCATTCTGTCGCTGGAAGGTTGGGTGCAGATGCAAGACTTTTAACTACCCGACCTTTCAGATCTCCACACCATACAATTTCGGACGTTGCCCTTGTCGGAGGTGGAGGCAATCCACAACCGGGAGAAATTTCTCTTTCGCATAATGGCGTTTTATTTTTGGATGAGTTGCCAGAGTTTAAACGCACGGTGTTGGAAGTAATGCGCCAACCGATGGAAGAAAGACGTGTAACTATATCACGCGCCAAAGTTTCCATCGATTACCCCGCCAACTTTATGCTCGTAGCCAGTATGAATCCTTGTCCGTGTGGGTATTACAACCATCCCGATAAGGAATGTGTTTGCGGTCCTGGAGTGGTGCAACGTTATCTCAGCAAAGTAAGCGGTCCCTTGCTCGATCGCATCGACTTACATGTGGAGGTTGTGCCCGTTAGCTTTGATGAGATGGTAGCCAAACGTAAATCGGAAACCAGCGATGAAATTCGGGCCCGTGTGGTGAAGGCACGCGAGACCCAAAGCGAACGTTTCAAAAACCAAAATGAAGTGTATTGCAATGCCATGATGCCCAGCAACATGGTGAAAGACATTTGCCAGATCAGCGAAGCCGGACGAACACTTTTGAAAACTGCGATGGAACGGCTCGGCCTCTCGGCTCGTGCTTACGATAGAATATTGAAAGTCTCTCGCACTATTGCCGACCTCGCGGGCACTCCTGAAATAAAAATTGAACATCTCGCGGAAGCGATACAATATAGAAGCTTGGATAGGGAAGGTTGGGCAGGGAGTTGATTTGAGAATCAAGGTTTTATGATAATAAAATACTTGTGTCGAGTCACGTTTCCTTAGCTGGGAAGATGCTTGAAAAGAAACGAGTGAATCAGTAAAGAGTGAGAAATCGTTACCTTTAAATCATTAAATCTTAGAAAATATGGACATAGCCGTTAAGAAAGTAGAGCTTATCGCATGGATGGTTAGGCTACAAGATGAAAAGCTTATCAAGCGGATAGAGACTTTAAAGAAAGGTTCAATACAGGAGGCATATGAACAGAGAACTCCCAAAACTATGGAAGAGTTGAAAGCGAGGTTAGAGCGATCAGAAAAAGATATAAGTCAGGGCAGAGTTCATACACAACAAGAAATAGAGAATCATTTTAAGGCTAGATTCAATCAGTGAAGAAAGCACATGTAATTTGGTCAGGGGAAGCATTAATTGACCTAGAAGTGATCTATGATTTTCTGGCCGAGAAATCCCAACAGGCGGCACAGAGGAGTATAGAAAGCCTACTTGGAAAAACCAAACAAATGGAGGCTTTTCCAGAATCTGGAATAAGGTAAGAATCAATCAAGAGTAAAAAAGAATACCGTTATTTGGTAGAAGGCCACTACAAAATTACCTACCGGGTGGAAGGAGAAGCCGTCTATATTATCAGCATATTCGACTCTCGCCAAGATCCTACCAAGTTGAAAGTATAGAGTACTTCCCCGAAGCGGGAGACGATGCTTGAAAGGAATTGCTCGAGGATATTATCGATAACATGAATACTTTTATTTCAATGGGATTATCAATTATAATTTTTTCATGCTCTTATCATCAGGCTTGAGAATTGAAATGATCGTAAGAATAATCAACTTTACCATTATAATAGTTTTCGGACTATTGTCAATAAATTCATTGGGTCAAAATAACAAAATACCTTCTAGTCTTGATGTGAAAAAAGAGTTCAATAATGATTCTCTCATACATCAATTGGCCACAATAGATCATAATGATCAGAATTACAGAAATCAAATGGAAGGAATCATCGCTAAATATGGCGGAGACTCTAAGGAGATGCGAGAATTGGCTAAGCAAATTAAAAAAGCCGATTCCATCAACCTTTATCAAATCAATGCAATAATTGATAAACATGGTTGGTTAGGCTCAGAAACAATAGGCATTGATGGAAAGACAACACTATTTATGGTTATTCAGCATGCAGATATAAAGCCACAAGAAAAGTACTTACCAATGATGAGACAGGCTGTAAAGAACGGAAGAGCAAAGGCATCGAGTTTGGCCCTCTTAGAAGACAGGATAGCCATAAGGAACGGAAGGGAACAAATATATGGCACTCAACTTTCTTGGAATATCAAAAACAACACATATTATGTTTTGCCATTAATTGATCCAGATAATGTAGATAAGAGAAGATCAGAGGTCGGGTTAGGCACTTTAACTCAATACATATTGGATTGTTGTAATTTAGTCTGGGATATTGAAAAGTATAAAAACAACATAATAAGAGATACCACTTATCCAATTAATACGAATAAAAAGTAATGCCAAGCTCTGCTTGAATATTAAATGTTTTGCAATCACCGAAGGAAAAAAGAATAACTCTCCATTGTATTCATTTTGTTAATTTTAAAAATAAACTGAAGACTAATGAAAATTCTAATCACCCTTTTATTCGCAACTTTTTCATCTCTAGCCATTGCCCAAGAAAATGCATTGCCTTATCGCGAGATACCGCCTGCTTCAGAAAGTTATATGGCAGGCTCTGTTGCCGCTCGCTTTATTGATGGTTTAGGCTTCCGATTTTATTGGGCTACGGAAGGGTTGCACCCCTCCGATCTTGAATACAAGCCTAGTAAGGAGGCTAGAACAATGGAAGAAACTATTGCGCACATCTATGAGATGTCGTTCCTAGTTGCAAACGCATCGCTTAAGCTGCCCAACATTTCCGGTCAGGATAAGAAGCTTGGCTTCGCAGACATGCGTAAGGCAACGCTTCAAAATTTTAAGGCTGCTGCCGATTTAATTCGGCCAATGAATGGACAGCAAGTGGAAGAGCTCAAAGTGATATTCAAAGAAAATGGCAAAACACAAGAGTTGCCTTATTGGAATTTGATAAACGGCCCGATCGAAGATTGTATATGGCATACAGGCCAACTTGTTTCCTTCCGCAGGGCTTCTGGCAATCCTTTCCCAGAAAATAAGATCAATATATTTATGGGTACAGTTACCAAATAATATTAGTCTGTTTGAAGGGCCTGTAAGTATTACTTCGGGTTCGCAAGTTATCCTAATCAATATACTTTCAATCTGTGCTGGAATCAGTAGAAATCTTGGTTACTTTCCTTATCGCCAACCAATAAATGAATCAAATTAAGCGAACTAATTACAACTATGAAATTCGGAAATATTTTAACCCTCTTTAAAAATGATTCTGTAGATGGAAAAAGCCATATCAAAAATCTTTATGCTGTTGCCCTTGTTGATGGCGAATTTGTAAGTGCAGAGAATGATTTGATTAATGAAATTGCCAGAAAGTACTCAATTTCCAAAAATGAGTTAAGTGAGATTTTGAAGAAATCGGACGGGGTGAGCAACGTTGTGCCTAATAGCGAACCAGAAAAATTCTCTCAATTATATGATCTGGTGCTTATGATTTTAGCTGACAAAGTGATCAAGAATGAAGAGCTTAATTTATGTGGATTTATTGCCGTTAAGTTTGGTTACCCTATTGAAAAAGCTGAAGAATTAATCCGATCAGTGGCGAGTAATATTCTGAATGGCAGAAGTAAACAAGAAACACAGGAACGTGTCTTCCGGCTTTTAAAATAGCATGGTTACCCCAGAAAATATGTCAGCAATATCGCGATCAACAACAAAATAGCTGTCCACTTTATCCAAGGCATTTGCTCTCTAAATTCATAACCACAAATGGGGCATTCGCGACTATTGCCATCAATTTCCATAGCGCACGAAGGGCACTCTTTCTTTTTCATTCTTATATTGCCGATCTAAAACGGAAAGTTAATTAATTATTGTGAAGGACTCAGCAGAGAAAGTAACGCTCTATCAACTACGAATCAACCAATTTCAAAAAGATGTTAGTAAACTTGATTCGGTAATCAGTAACTATTCTATCGCAAGAATTATTGTTGCGCTGGCCTTTCTTGGTTTTGTTTATCTAGGATTTACCAATTCACTTTTCTTTTATTCTGTGCCTGTGGCATTGGCCATCTTTTTTTATTTAGTGAAGGCGCAACTTATTAAAGAAGAGAAACGGAGCATCAGCAAACATTTGATCAACTTAAACCAATGGGAGATTGATTCGCTTTCATTTCAGTTTAAGAATTTCCCGCAAGGCGATAGATTTATTAATCCGCAACATGCCTTCAGCCACGATCTAGATTTGTTTGGAGATGGTTCGTTGTTTCAATACATCAATCGTTGTTCAACTCAGTTGGGTGAGGCCATGTTTGCTGCGAATTTAACAGAGCCTAATTTTAATAAAGATCAAGTTATACAGAGACAGGCTGCTATTCGTGAGTTAGCGGAGAAGATAGAATTTAGACAATACTGTTGGGCTACTGGAAAGCAGCTTGACGAATTGGAGGTAAATTTTGAATCGTTGTATGCCTGGCTTAAAGAGCGGGGATTGTTTCAGGGTAAAAAAGTTTTCACGATAATCAAATGGTTGCTTCCCGCAATCACGTGTTTATCGTTGTTAGCGATTAGTATTGATCCACTTTTTCAATCAGTATTTGGTGTGTTATTCTTTGTTCAACTAGCCATTGCTGGAGCTTACAATAAGCGGATTTCTCAACTTCAAATGAAATTGTCGCGCTATCGTGGCTTGCTTGAAAACTACGCAAGAATTTTCAAGTTGATGAAAGAGCAATCGTTCAACTCTACCATGATGCACAAGCATCAACAATTGGCTACTGAGGCAACCGACAATGTGAAAAAGTTTTCATCGCTTGTCAATTCTCTGGAGTCGCGCATGAATTTAATTGCACGAGTATTTGGTAATGGTTTGTTTCTGTATGATTTTCATAGTGTGAGTAATGTTGAGCGTTGGCGCGAACAATATGCAACTCAACTTCCAGTATGGCTTAGTTCATTGGCTGAGTGGGATTCATTGCTTTCGTTTGCTGCGCTGCATTATAATCAGCCTGATTATGCTTTCGCAGAAGTTGGTGAACACCTTTCGATCAGTGCGACTGCATTAGGCCATCCATTGATTCCATCCAGTTATCGCGTCACCAATTCTTTTGAGTTAGGGAAACCTGCGGGTGTGTTGCTTATAACGGGGGCAAACATGGCTGGCAAGAGTACTTTTTTAAGATCGATTGGAGTAAATTATATTTTGTCTATTAATGGATCGCCCGTGTGTGCAACGTATTGGCGAGGACCCTTGGTACAGTTGCGCAGCGGAATGAGAACTTCTGATTCATTACAAGAAAATCAATCGTACTTTTTTGCTGAGTTAAATCGATTACAGTCCATTATACAAGCGTTGAGAAGTGGAAAGCCAATGCTTATTTTATTAGATGAGATTTTAAAAGGCACCAACTCTACTGATAAACAAACTGGATCGCGCGAATTGATCAAACAACTGATGTTGCAACAGGCACTAGTTGTAATCGCGACCCACGATATTGCATTGGGGGATATGGAACAGCAATATCCCGATAAGGTAGTAAATGCTTGCTTTGAAGGCAAGATTGAAAATGATCAACTCACGTTTGATTACAAGCTGAACAAAGGCAGTGCACAAAAGGCTAACGCTACTTTTTTAATGAGGAAGATGGGAATTATTCCGTAGAAAATATTGCATATCGCAAATAGTTAAAGTCTTAAGATAGTAATGTTTGTAGGTAAGACTCAGCATTTCGCATCCCAAATTATTGTGTACTTTCGTAAGATAAAAATGAAGAGCCATGAAAAATCAATTGCTTCTTTTTTTAGTGATTATCAACACGTCTTTATTTGCTCAGATCGGAGCGAAAGTTCAACAACAATCCCAAAATAAGTTAACAGGCATTTGGCAAAATTCTTCGCAAGGATTTCAAATGGTGCTTATGTTAAATGAAGACCGCTCGGGAGAGTTTGATGGGGAAGCCATTCATTATGCAGTTGTAGGAAGCAAACTATCCATTGAGGCCTCGGGAGTTAAAACTGTTTACGACTTTGTGCTTCAAATTAATTCCTTAACCCTTTCAGGTGGAGACCTACAAGCGTCACTCATGTTTACTCGAGCGGGATCAATTCCATCAGCGCAAGCTGCACCCTCTCAGTCAGTGAAGACTAAAACAGAGCCTACTTCCAATGCTAAACTTCTTGGTCTATGGTCGGGTAATGGTGAAAGTATAGAGTTCACAAAGGAAGGTAAGTGTAACTATTTGGGACAAACATATCCTTATGAGCAATCTAATGAGCATGTAACTTTACAAACTGCTCAAGGGAATGTTATGATGGCGTATGTGGTGGCCAACAATCAATTAACGCTGACTGTAAATGGCAAGCAGCTTGTTTACAGTAAAGGGACTCAAGGTGCGATCTCTGTAAGTAAAGGAAATGTTGCTCAGGAATTGGTAGGTAAATGGTGTTATGTAAATGTGTACAGCACTTCAACAGGAGGAAGTAGTTCGAGTAGTTGCTTTGTATTAAACGGGGATGGCACCTATGAATATTCAGGCGAAAGCAGCCGGAGCGTTAACACCTCAGATTTGTATGGAGGAACCTCTTCTCAATCGGAAGATCGCGGGACATGGTGGGTGCAGGGAGATAGAATTCATTACAATTCTCAGAGTCGTGGACCAGGTTCGTATCAACTTCAAAAGCAAAATCACCCTAAAAACGGGGATCCTATGATTGTAATAGATGGGCAGTCGTACGTTACTTTTTATAACAAAGCACCTTGGCGCTAGCCTAAAGTTATACTTGACTTTAAGCCTTTTTTTTTAGCTTTGCGATGTTATATGGTTTCGTAGTTCAACGGATAGAATAGAAGTTTCCTAAACTTTTGATCCCAGTTCGATTCTGGGCGAGACTACTTTCTTAGGTAAAGCAACATTTTTTTAGGTAAAACCTCATTTTATTTTTGCTTATTATCTAAAAAAATATATATTCAAGGCTTAATCGCTCGGCCATGAAAAAAACTCTACCCCTAATTCTCCTTCTTTTCATCTTAGGCAGTTGTGCACAATCATCTACGGATTGCGTTACGTACAAAGGCACTACCGCTTATAAAGGAGGTGGTAAACTCAACCACAATTATAAAAATCGTAAGTCAGCCGCCCCAATAAGAAAATCCGCCAGCTTTTGAGCTTCAGCCTAGTCGGGGTTAAGTAAATGCTTGTGCTTTGATAGTCTAAAAAATACGTTCACTTTGCGAAGTGTAACTGACTCTTTTTCGTGATTACTGCAAAACCAAAAACCTCTACTCTTTTTTCTTTTTCGATTTTTGCCGTTGCTTCGGCTATCCTTATCTATTTCAATGCATCAATTTATTTCTTTTCTAAAAGTGGACAATGGTACAACTTCGGCATATTGCTTTTACTTGCTCCTGTTTTGGGGTATGTACTCTATCGCCTGCTCTTTCGGTTAATGATTATTGATGCGGGCAACAACCAAATTTCTATTACTTATCTTTTAACTAGGAAAAGCAAATCGTATCCACTGAATGATATTATACAATGGCATGAGCATGTGGTGAAAGTGGGCAAGACATCAACCTACCGAGAGCTGGAATTGAAGTTAGCAAAAAATAAGAAAATTACTATTGGGCATAAGGAATACACCGAGTACGAAAAAATTATAGCCTACTTAAAAAAGAAAGCCCTAAGAAAGGAAATGAAATCAGAAAAGTAGAACCCGAAACGTCTCTTTAATAATCACGAATTTGAAGCAATCGATCTCGGAAGATTTAAGTAACATTGAGATCATATTACTATCTTTGTTCAGTAAACATTTTCATATGACATCGTTAGGAATAAAAGCAGAACTTCAACAGATGATTGCACTCGAAACAGATGTTAATCTGCTGAATACAGTTTACGAGATCCTTTCAAAGGCAAGTACAGATTTATTGCTAAAAGAAAAATTAGTGGAGCAAGCATTAAAATCTGAAGAAGATATAAAAGCAGGTCGAGTTTTTACCAGAGAGCAGGTATTACAGCGGATAATGAGGTAATGAAATTAGTCTATACCGACCAAGCTATTGTGAGTCTACAAAATTGCTTGGATTTTCTGCTCTGTGATATTTCCGTAGAAAAAGTTAATGAAATAGGTTTGAAAATAATAGATAGAGCTGATACACTTCTGCAAAATCCATATCTAGGGCAAATAGAACCGATGTTAACTCACCTTGGTCAAGCACATAGAAGAATTATTGAAGGTAACTATAAAATAATCTATCGGATAGAAGGTGAAATCATTTTTGTGATAAACATTTTCGATAGCAGACAAAATCCTTCAACAATTAAAATATAAAGTTTTGGTAATTATTTTCTTGCTCAAATAACATGTCAGAATCTCGTTCAGAAATTTCCCAACTCGGAGAGTTTGGATTAATTGATAAAATCAGCCAAAAGGTTGCACTTAAAAACGCAACTTCCCTTACGGGGATAGGTGATGATGCAGCCGTTATTGATGCAGGCAATGATTGTATACTGCTTTCTACAGATATGCTGTTGGAGGGAATTCATTTCGATCTTTCGTATATGCCTTTGCAACATTTGGGTTACAAAGCAGTAGCTGTTAACGTGAGCGATATAGCCGCCATGAATGGCAAGCCTGAGCAGATTACCGTTGGATTGGGATTGAGCAATCGCTTTTCTGTAGAAGCAGTTGAATTATTATATGAAGGAATTCGTGCGGCTTGCGATAGTTATGGAGTAGATTTGGTTGGTGGCGATACAACTACATCATCGGCAGGCCTGGTATTATCTATTAGTGTGATTGGCAGAGCAACCAAAGAAAAAATTGCCTATCGTAGTGGGGCGCAAAACAACGATATCATTTGTGTAACAGGCGATTTGGGTGGCGCTTACATGGGGCTTCAAGTACTCAATAGAGAGAAAGAAGTGTTTATTAGCAACCCGAATGCACAACCTAATTTGGAAGACCATGAATATATTGTAGGTCGCCAATTAAAACCAGAAGCACGCATGGATATTATTCATGAGCTAGCTGACTTAAATATCGTGCCTACTTCCATGATTGATATTTCAGATGGATTGGCATCGGAAGTATTGCATTTAAGTAAAGCATCTAAGGTTGGCGTTAAATTATTTGAAGATAAAATTCCTATTGATAATAATACGTTCGAGACGGCTCTTGAATTTAAGTTAGATCCTATTGTGATTGCGATGAATGGTGGGGAAGACTATGAATTACTTTTCACTATCAAGCAAAGCGATTTTGAAAAAGTAAAGAACCATCCGGATATTCACTTCATTGGCCACACACATGACAATATTAATCAGAATGTGTTGATCTCAAAAGCAGGAACTGTTGTGCCAATAACCGCACAAGGGTGGAAACATTTTTAGCCGAAAGCTTCATGCTACTTCAAGCCGCTAAGCGCAAACTTTCTGCTTGAAGCCAGTTCAATCCTCCGGATACGGAATAAAAACGAACTTTGTAAATTCCTTATCTACAACAAACAAGCAGCAGAATTCGTCTGGGTCTTTATAGGTAGCTTTAAAATCTTCTTCCTTATCTTTTGCCACTAATTCGCGTTGAATAAATTCATCCAAAAAAGAAGCATAGTAATTCCAATCGAGGGCGAGGTCTTTTTTATCGATAAATAAATTTCCAATGGGTATTTCTGTTCTTGAGATAGAGAAAATCGGGAAGTTGAATCCTGCCTTTCGTATCTGATAAGAAGCTTCTTTTAAAGTATCGCATACCTTGATAAAATCCTGTGAAATAGTACCTAAATATTTTCCGCTTAATTCGGGGTCGTTGTTCATTTTTATCAAATTATAAATTGCAAATTACTTATTATAGATTCAAACTTGAAGAATCAACTTTAAAGAATTTAAACCACTAAAATAATAGGCACCAAGATGCTTTGAATATTTTCCTATTTTTAAACAGTTTAAAAAGCAAACTATGAAGCGCATCCTGTTTCTTTCCTATTTACTGATAGTATCTCTCTTCGCCATTGCTCAATCAGAAGAAGGCATTTTACAATCCATACAAACCCGCAAAAAGCTAGAGTCCTCGTGGCTTGCTAACTATCCTGCCCGCAATATTGGACCAACCATTCAAGGTGGCAGAATTGTAGATATTGATGTAAACCTAAATGACACAAAGGAATTTTATGTGGCGTATGCTTCGGGTGGAATTTTTAAAACCATTAACAACGGCAGTAGTTTTTCGCCCATCTTCGATAACAGCGGTGCAATGGTGGTAGGTGATTTTGCACTCTCACAAACAGACTCTAAAATTTTGTATGTCGGTACCGGTGAAAAAAATGGAAGCCGGTCAAGTTATGCTGGCAGTGGGGTCTATAAAACTGTGGATGGTGGAGCATCATGGAACCATTTAGGGTTAACCAATACCCAACATATAAGTCGCGTAATCATCGATCCAAATGATAATAATACAGTTTGGGTTGCATCGCTTGGCGCGCTTTACTCTAATAATGTTGATCGGGGAGTTTTTAAAACAACGGATGGTGGCAAAACTTGGAAGAAAACATTATACATAAACGATAGTACTGGCATTTCCGATTTACTTATTAACCCCAAAGACCCCAAGCAATTGTGGGCTGCATCATGGGAGCGCACGCGCAAGGCTTGGAGCTTTAAAGGTAATGGGATAGGATCAGCAATTTATAAATCCAACGATGGTGGCGAAACGTGGACGAAGTCGGTAAATGGTTTCCCGCAAGGAAAATTTGTGGGGCGTATTGGCCTTGATATTTGTTGGTCGCAGCCAAACATTGTGTACGCAATTTTAGATAACCAGGAGGAAGTGAAGGTAGATAAAAAGGAAAAACCTTCGGATAAATTTAAGATGGCAGATTTTAAGAGCATGACTGTTGAAAACTTTTTGAAGTTAGATGATAAGAAGCTGTATGAATTTTTAAGGGACAACGATTTTCCTAAGAAGTACAATGCATCTTTAGTTAAAAAAGAAATTAAAGAAGATAAATACAAACCCAAGGCTATTGCCGATTATTATGGTGAAGATGCCAATGCTAATTTATTCAATACCAAAATAAAAGGCGCAGAAGTCTATCGCTCGGAAGACGGTGGGGCAAATTGGAAACGCACGCATCAATATGATATTGATGGAGTATATTTTTCGTACGGCTATTATTTTGCTGAGATGCGCGTGTCGCCTACCGATCCTAATTTACTTTACATTTATGGAGTGCCCATGTTAAAATCAACCGATGCTGGAAAAAACTGGGTTGAGTTGGATACAGTCGGCAACGTACATAGCGACCATCATGCCTTGTGGATTAATCCCAAAGACACTAAACACATTATGATGGGCAACGATGGTGGCTTATATCAAAGTTATGATGAAGGCGCCAACTGGAATCATATCAACAACGTGGCGGCAGGCCAATTTTATTCAGTAAACGTAGATATGGAAACGCCCTACAATGTGTATGGTGGCCTGCAAGATAATGGTACGTTAAAGGGTTCGTCTAGATCCATACCTAACAAAACAAAGCATTGGGAAATGATTTTTGGTGGCGATGGCATGTATGTAGCTCCCGACCCGCGCAATAGCAAAGTCGTATACACGGGTTTTCAGTTCGGAAATTATTTTAAACAAGACGAAGGAAAAACTACACGAATAACACCGAAGCATGATTTGGGAGAGGCCGCTTACCGTTGGAACTGGCGAACACCAATTATTCTCAGCAAGCACAATCCTGATATTGTTTATATGGCTGCTCAAAAAGTTTTCAGAAGCTTTAACAAAGCAGAAACGTTTGAAGCAATTAGTAGCGATTTAACAACTAACAAAAAGCCGCAAGGCAACGTTCCGTTTTCTACTATCTCTGCATTGTGCGAATCGCCTTTGCAATTTGGTTTGTTGTATGCAGGCACTGATGATGGTAACTTGTGGATAAGCAAAGATGCCGGCACAGCGTGGATAGACATCAGTGCTGGCTTACCAGAGAAGCGTTGGGTAAGTAGCGTTTTCGCTTCGCCTCATGATAAAGCAACCGTGTTCGTTTCATTGAACGGCTATCGCGATGACGAATTCAAAACTTATTTATGGATGAGCACCAACTTTGGTAAAACATGGAAAAGCATTAAGGGCAATTTGCCTGAGGCGGCAGCGAATGTAATCATTCAAGATCCTGTGAATCCTGACTTGTTGTATTGCGGTTTGGATAATGGAAGCTATGTAAGTTCAGATAAGGGAATCACATGGTCTGTTATTAACGAAGCATTGAATGTTGCTTCTTATGACATGGTCGTTCATCTTCGCGATAATGAATTGGTGATAGGCACACATGGAAGGAGCGTGTTTGTGATGGATGTAAAACCATTGCAAGCATTGAAAGATGGTAATATCAACAAAGGTATTATCGCGTTCAAGCCAACACCCGAGAGCCTAAACTTTAACGAAAAGTGGGGGGAGAAAAGTTATGAATGGGCGAAAGCCAATAACCCTTCAGTTAAGATTCAATACTGCGTTGGAAAACCAGGATCTGTAAAAGCCGAAGTTTATGACAATAAAAATAATTTAGTAAGAACAATTGATGGAAATGGTTCTGTTGGCTTTCACTTCCTTAGTTGGGATGTTAAAATATATGAGGTGACAAAGGATGCCAAAACACAAAAGGTAAGTACCTCTAAGCAATTGACGTTTGCCAACAAAGGCAAATACAAAATCAAATTTGTGAATGGATCGGAAAGCAGTGAAATATTGGTTGAAATAAAATAAATCACATGGAAAGTAAATTTTTGATTAGCAGATCACAATTCTTTAAAGCTTCACTAGCAAGTGGGGTAGCAGTTGCAACCCCTTCAATTATAAAGGCAGAATTGTTTCAAGACAAGCCAGCACCAATTAAGCTTGAAATCGTAAAAGAATTTATAACGGTAGCTCACGGAAATGTTGCGCGTACCAAAGAAATGTTGGACAATGACTTTTCATTGCTTCATGTTAGTAACGACTGGGGCGGAGGTGATTATGAATCGGCCATCGAAGCGGCTGGTCATGTTGGAAATAAGGAGATCGCGGCTTATCTCCTTTCAAAAGGAGCTCGCTATAATGTTTACCTGGCTTGCATGCTGGGGCAACTAGAAATAGTCAAGCAAGTCTTAACGATTAATCCTCAGCTACTAAATTCAAAAGGCCCTCATGGCTTCACTATGTTGCATCATGCAATGAAAGGAGGCGAAGGCAGCAAGGCTATTGTAGAGTATCTTCAATCCTTGGGTGCTAAAGAAACCAAACTTGATTTTTATAAAGCTTGAAAATAGCAGCCTCCCTTTTTTTATTTATTCTTAGCGTTCAACTCTTTGCTCAAAAGAAAAACGAACGCTATGTTGTTCAAATAAAAAGAGCAATATCGCCTATTCTTGTTGATGGACAATTAAATGAAGACACTTGGAAACAAGCCGATGTAGCGAAAGATTTCTTTGCTGTGCTTCCTATGGACACGAGTTTTGCCAAAGTAAAAACTGAAGTGCGGCTTGCTTATGATGATGAGCATCTTTACCTCATCGCTGTTTGCTATAACTTATTACCAGGACCGTATATGGTTGAATCGCTCAGGCGCGATTTTAGCTTTGGTAAAAATGACAATTTTCTATTATTCATGGATCCGTTTGAAGATCAAACCAACGGCTTTTCCTTCGGGGCTAATGCTGCCGGTGCCCAATGGGATGGTATCATGTATCAAGGTGGTTCGGTCGATTTGAGTTGGGATAATAAATGGAATTCGGTAGTAAAAAATGATGATGAAAAATGGGTGTTCGAAGCAGCAATACCTTTTAAATCCATTCGTTACAAAGGCGGTATTGATAAGTGGGGAATTAATTTTAGTCGCCTTGATTTAAAAACAACAGAGAAGTCGGCATGGGCACCCGTGCCTCGCCAATTTCCAACAGCTTCACTTGCCTATACAGGCACACTTGCGTGGGATAAAGCTCCACCAGTACCTGGCACCAACGTGAGTATTATTCCATATGGTTTAACTGGTGGCTCTAAAGATTATTCAAAAAATAGTCCCGTCAGTTTTCAAAATGATGCAGGTGTAGATGCTAAAGTCTCACTTACATCTTCGCTCAATATGGATTTAACATATAACCCCAATTTTTCTCAAGTAGAGGTAGATAGACAAGTAACCAACTTAGATCGCTTCGAACTTTTCTTTCCGGAAAGAAGACAGTTCTTTCTCGAGAATGGTGATTTGTTTGGCAATTTTGGATACGCCACTATTCGTCCTTTTTTTTCGAGAAAAATTGGATTGAATGCACCTATTCAATTTGGTGGCAGAGTAAGCGGAAAGATTGATAAGAACTGGCGCATAGGTGCGATGGATATGCAAACTTCACGGGTAGATTCTGTTAATTTACCTTCACAAAATTTTTCTGTTATTTCACTTCAGCGCAAGGTATTTGCTCGATCTAACATTGGCTTTTTGTTAATCAACAAAGAGTCAATAGACAATAAGCCTAACGCAGATCCTAAAAAAGTTTATACAGATTATAATCGAAACATGGGCATAGAATATAACTTAGCCTCACGCAATAACCAGTGGCTAGGCAAGGCTTTTGTTTTGAAATCTTTTAGTCCTGGGGTGAGTGGTCATGAATATACACACGGAGCCAATCTTAATTACGCAAGTCGTAAGTGGTTGATATCATGGCAGCATGAATATGTAGGGAAAGACTTTGTAGCCGAAGTAGGTTATGTGCCACGGACTGGATACGTAAAAGTAAATCCACAATTTGCTTACTTGTTTTTCCCAAAAGGTAAAACAGTTTTGAGTCATGGTCCGTTGGCAAGTTCTACTTATTTTTTGAACGAATCTTTCAATCGGTTGGACGATGAAAATTATGTAGGATACCGAGTTGTGTTTCGCAAACAGAGCGTGATAAGCGCATACCTTAGTCATAATTATGTGAAACTTTTTCAAGCCTTCGATCCAACAAATTTTAATTTGCCAAAATTAGGGGTTGGAACTGAACATCAGTGGGAAGCGCTCAATATGGAGTTTACATCTAAGCCACAGAGCCGATTTACATACGGTTCAACATTTCGTTATGGCGGCTACTATGCCAACGGTACCCGATTCAATTTTACAACCGATATTGGGTATCGCTTTCAACCCTATGTGAGCCTTGCCGTCAATACAAGTTATAATGATATTCAATTGCCACAGCCGTGGGGTCAACAAACGTTTTGGTTGATTAGTCCGCGTGTCGATGTAACATTAACTAATAAAATATTTTTCACTGCTTTTGCTCAATACAACCAGCAAAGAAATAACATTAATTTGAACACGCGCTTTCAATGGCGATACCAGCCAGCCTCTGATCTGTTTATCGTTTACACGGATAATTATTTGCCTGAAAATTTTGCGGTGAAAACCAGATCACTCGTAGTGAAACTAACGTATTGGTGGGGTGTTAATTTGAAGCCTGCAGGAAGAAGAGGGCAATAGTTAATTGAGGATTATCATCTACTGCTGAATGCTTGCTTTTTGAATACGCCATTCATGGCAATACTTTTCAAGCTCAGGAAAAAACTCGCTGAATTCTTGGTGAAACAATTCATAGTTTGCTGAAAGATCAGCAGTAGCTTCATCCATCTTCGATTCATAAGGCGTACGTTTCGCCATCCCCGCAAGGGCACGATGGATGCCTTCTACTTTACCGTAGCTCATAAGCCAATTGTGTTGTTCCATGTAAGGCAACATGTGAGCTGCGCCAGTTGGTAAAATTGAATGGTGACTTTTTAAAATCAAGTAAATGGATTGTGAGAAATCAGGTAAACTAGTTGCATGATACCGATCCCAATCCAATGCTAAGAAATGATCGTAAAACATATCGACAATCACACCTGAATAATGTCGGTACTTGCCGCTTAGGCGTGACTTACTTTTTTTTACGATAGCATGACTATCCGTAAAGAAATCGATAGATCGGTGCAATTCAATGCCCTTTACAATTGCGGGTTCATAAGCAGCCAGGGCGACTTTACCTTTCACAAAATCGGCAATGAAATTACCAACCATTAAATTTTCATCGTTGCCTGAAAGATATAAATGTGCTAGATAATTCACTGATGAAAGATAATGTAATTTGTTTTCAATTTAGTAGGAAAGAAATAACTGATTTTTCATCTTTGATAGTTAAGAATTTAATTTTCTATGAACATAACCACACAACTGAAGCTACTGATCAACCTTGCCCGTATTGATGGTGAAGTAGATGACAAAGAGCATCTCTATATCTTAAACATTGGAAAAGCCAATGGAGCAACAGAACAAGAAGTTGATCAATTGATGACCCAAAGTCATGAAGTGATTATTCCTCAACATCTTACTGCCGATCAACGTTTTGAATTGATTTTTAATCTGGTGCAGCTGATGAAAATTGATGAACGCTTGTTTGAAAATGAAATTAAATACTGTTCGCAAATGGCAGCTAAACTAGGCTACAGACAGCTTGTAATGCTTGACTTGATGATGAATGTAACGAGCGTGATGATGGAACAAGGCGAGATTGATTCGCTTAGGAAGTTGACTGCCAAGTACCTGAATAAATAGCATTAAGTAATTGAGCATGAAACTAATTGTAAGTATAATTTTCTTTGTTGCGAGCTTAACTTCTACAGCTCAGAAGACAGTTATCCACTGTGGCAAATTGATTGATGGTAAAAACAAAGAACAACTTTCACAGATTACTATTATCATTGAAGCCAACAAGATAATGGCTGTAGAGAAGGGATTCAGCAAGCCAGGAAAGGAAGATAAGCTTATTGATTTGTCTAAGAAAACAGTAATGCCAGGATTGATCGATATGCATGTGCATTTGGAAAGCGAGACGAGCAAAGATCAACAACTAAAAAAGTTTACTCTTAACGAAGCGGATGTCTCATTTCAATCCACTGTGTATGCAAAGAGAACGTTGCTGGCAGGGTTCACTACTGTGAGAGATTGTGGAGGGTCTGTTGTGAGCATCTCCTTGCGCAATGCAATTAATCAGGGTATAGTAATTGGACCAAGGATTTTTGCAGCCGGTAAAAGTATTGCCACTACAGGCGGTCATGCCGATCCTACCAATGGTAACAAGCGCGACTTGCAAGGAGACCCAGGGCCAAAGGAAGGTGTTATCAACGGGCCAGAAGATGCGTACAAAGCTGTTCGCCAGCGCTACAAAGAAGGCTCAGATTTTATAAAGATTACGGCCACTGGTGGTGTTCTTAGTGTTGCTAAAGATGGAAGCGGTCCGCAGTTTACGCAAGAAGAATTGAATGCAATTGTGGCTGCCGCCAAAGATTATGGATTTATAACGGCTGCTCATGCACATGGTGCAGAAGGCATGAAACGCACAGTGCTTGCGGGCATTACTACCATTGAACATGGCACTTTGATGACAGAAGAGGTGATGGACTTAATGAAAGAGAAAGGAACCTACTTAGTACCTACTATTATTGCTGGCCGCTCGGCTGCCGAGTATGCCAAGATACCGGGCTATTATCATCCGCTTGTTGTGCCTAAGGCAATAGCCATTGGAGGAATGATTCAAGAGAATTTTGGAAAGGTTTATAAGAGAGGAGTGAAGATAGCGTTTGGAACAGATGCAGGTGTGTTTCCTCATGGAGAGAATGCAAAAGAATTTGGTTACATGGTTGAAGGCGGTATGCCTGCTATAGAAGCCTTGCTTAGCGCGATGCAAGTCAACGCAAACATTTTGGGGCTTGGTGATAAAATTGGATCTATTGAAAATGGAAAGATTGCTGACTTAGTTGCTGTTGATGAAGACCCAACCACCAACATTAAAACAATGCAGAATGTAAAGTTTGTAATGAAAGAAGGAGTGGTGTATAAGAATGAGTAAACTAACTTACTCAACGATAAGAAAAAGCTCTCCAGTCGAGAGCTTTTTTTATTGCCTTAAGAGAAATTAATCTGTAGTTAAGTTCAATCTTAGATCGAGGATTTACTTTTGGGTAAATATTAATAATCATGAAGAATATATTAGTTAGCCTTGCATGCTTAGTTTCCTTTTTTAGTAAAGCCCAGCCTGGATTTGAGTTAATAGAATATGCTGGAACGGTAGTATCGATTGAGCCAGGTTATGGTTTTGCATTAGAGAGATTAAATATGACTGTGGATGGCAAGCAGGAATCTTTCATGTTTAACCCGTCTTATGGTCTATTTCTATCGCAAAAAATAAAAGCTGGAAAGAATATTAAAATTAAAGCGAATGTTAATGTAAAGACAAGAAAACTGTTAAATGACTTAAGTGAAGAAAATAGAAAACTATCATGGTTTTTTTTTCGTGATCAGATCAAAGAGATCATAATTGGAAATGAATTAATTGTTATCAAAGAGTTTCAAATCAGTAATGAAAAAAGGGAGAGAGAATCCAAAAGTTTCATTGACAAAAAAGTCAGTGAGATTTACATCCAAGACGGTTATAAAAAAGGGCTTATTTTTGATAATGGATTGGTTGGATATGCTTCGAATGCGGATAAACATTATGACCCACTCAAGTCTTTTGAGAAAGGCGATAGTATTTCATTTATAGGGTTTAAAATGAGAAAAGAAGAAGGCTTCAAATATCCTATTGATGGTGTGAAAGATGTGTATTATCTGAGCAGACTCAACAAAGCCGAAGCAAAATTGCGATCTCTCCTATTTAAACAGAATGAAGTTTGTATAGGTGTAAAATTTATTGATAAATCAGGGAAAGAGTTGAAGCTTTCGTTTCCAAGCGATAAAGCAATGGATGTAAAGCGATTCCTCAGTCCAGATATAGCTCTTAAAGTTTATTATGGTCAGGAATATAATATCTCGAAACTAGACTTACCCGAGCTTCATGCAGTGATTCAAAATAGAGATACCTTATTCATAAATGAGTTCGGTTTTTTTGGCGGTGCTGATGTAGACCATGAGCAGAAGGAGGTTGAAGTAAATGGCAAGATTACCAAAATAAATGCTTCGGCTAACGGAAATATTATGAGCCTTATTGTAGCATCAGAGTATTATATTGAAATTGAAGCTATGATGGCACAGCAACTTGGGTTGATGTTTCAAAAAGGCAAGGTGATTCAAATAAAAGGTAAAGAACGAATTAAAAAACAAGGTGAGATTTATAAGAAGGATTATAAAATTGTAACGCCAGAAAAGATTGTAATCGATGGTAAAACGTTTTCGCAATTTCAGCCATGAAGATACTGTTGATTGAGGATGAACCTCGCCTGAATGAGTTTATTAAGAAGGGGCTTTCGCAAAACGGTTATGTTGTGGATAGTAGTACTGACGGAAGTAGTGGCCTCGAAATGGTGGCTATTAATAATTATGATTTGGTATTATTGGATGTAATGCTGCCAGGGCAAAGTGGATTTGAAGTGTTGGAGAATATGAAACGGTTCAATATTAAAATACCAGTTATTATTATTAGTGCACTCAGCAATTCTCAAGCGGTGATTGAAGGACTTGACAAAGGCGCAGCCGACTACATTAAAAAGCCATTCGATTTTGGTGAGCTGCTGGCACGTATTCGTGCTGTTACCCGTAAAGGCGATTCAAAAAGTTATTCATTCTACAAAGTGGGCGATCTGGAAATCAACCTAATCAATAGAAAAGTAACTTGCTTGAATAAGGAAATTTCTCTTACCAATCGCGAATTTTTATTATTGGAATTACTCATGAGCAATTGCAATCGTATAATTTCTAAAACAGAAATTGCTGAAAAAGTGTGGGAAGTAAATTTTGATATGGGTAGTAATGTAATTGAGGTACATATTTCTCAACTGCGAAAGAAAATAGAAATTAATGAATCAATAATCCATACAAAAATAAGTATGGGCTACTTTATTCAAGGCGAGTTAATTTGTAAATGATCATTGAGCAAGATTTCATTTTTTCAAAGCATACGAATAAAAACATCACTCTTATTTTTTGTGGTGTTCTTAATCGTTATTGTGCCAGTCAATTATATAATCTATAAAAAGATAAAAAAGGTTGTAGCAGAAGCTGATGTAAAAGAGCTTCAATTAGAAGCAGAAAAATTGTTGAATCAGGTTCGGCTTGATCCCCGCCAAATTCCACTTCCGAAGAAGGGCTACAGTGAAAAAATTCAATTGAACAGTGAAGTTTACTTTGAAGATATTTTTTCATCGCCTGATTTCCCTCCACTGGATCCCTCCCTTTATTTTCTAGATACTTATCAACAGGACACGTTGGTTTTTGTTACCCTCAAGCGAAGTTTAGAATACTCTTCGGGCACTCTATTATTAACGCTGTGCAGAAGTGATAGACCCCTGCGATCAACACTTGAAGAGTTGAAAAATTATTTATTCTTTGCCAATGCCGTTTCCGTTTTGCTGGCAGGTATCTTAGTGTTTGTCGTTACTGGGTTTAGTCTTAATCCAATCCAAAAGATAGCGACATCTGCTCAACGCGTGAATGCTTCTAACAGTATTGAACGAGTGCCGGTGCCAATTGCGCAGGATGAATACAGACAGCTGGCAGAGGCCATCAATGCTATGCTTGCGCGGATTGAAGCTTCTATTAAAACACAAACAAATTTTTTTGCTTCGGCTGCGCACGAACTAAAAACATCTCTAACGGTAATGAAGGCCGAGCTTACATTAGTCTTGCAACAAAATCAAAATTCGGAAGTAAATAAAATACTGGTCAGCAACTTGCATGAAGTACAGCGGCTAGATCATATCATTCATAATTTTTTGTTGATCAGTCAACTAAAAACTGAGAACATCACATTGAGAAGACGACTTGTTGAACTGGATGAAGTTTGCATAACCGCACTAAAGAGCGTGAAGTATTTGGCCCAAGAACGTGGAAGCAGTGTAAGCTTGACAATTGAAGAGCATTCATTTCTTATTGATATAGATTTCGATATGATGGAAACTGTTGTGAGCAATTTGCTGGAGAATGCATTGAAGTATTCGCCCCATGGTTCAGTTGTGAAAGTAGAAATTGTAAAAGACCCTTTGGTAAAATTGAAAGTGATAAACCCACTGCTGAAACCAATACAATCATTGAACCGGTTGACGGAAGAATTTTATAAAGGCGAACCTCAAAGCAGTGGGCTGGGATTAGGTCTATGGATTTGCCAACGGTTAATAACTATTGTACTTATAAGGATTGCTTCGCTTTGCTCGCAATTAGAGAACTTTCCAAATCATTATGCATCAATCCTGAACAAGGCAATCATATCGGTGCTGGCGTCTATAAAGTTCGCATAGAAATAGAGGGGAAGAATACAGGGGAAAGTTATGGTGCGCGTGTAATTTATGCTGTATTTTCTGTGGTAAATAATGTCTACTTGATGAGGGTGTATGATAAAAGCGATATGAAGGATTTATCGCCAACAGAGAAAAAGGAAGTAATACAGTTGGCTAACGCCTTGCGAAAGGAATTTAAAAGTAATCGCGAGTAGAAAACCTTCCAGTCAAATCAAAAATCCCCTACCTTTGCCCTTTGATAAACTATTGTACTGAACGCTGGGTATGGAAAACATTCGTAATTTTTGCATTATTGCTCATATTGATCACGGAAAAAGCACACTGGCCGATAGGCTTTTAGAATTTACAGGCACGCTGAACAACCGCCAAATGCAGGCGCAGGTGCTCGATAACATGGATTTAGAGCGTGAAAAGGGCATTACCATTAAGAGCCACGCCATCCAGATGAACTACAAACAAGATGGCAAAGAATATATTTTCAATTTGATTGACACCCCTGGCCATGTCGATTTTTCATACGAGGTTTCTCGCTCCATTGCTGCTTGTGAAGGTGCTTTGTTGATTGTGGATGCCGCCCAAGGCATTCAGGCGCAGACTATCTCCAATTTATACTTGGCATTAGATCACAACTTGGAGATAATTCCCGTAATGAATAAGATCGACTTGCCCTCGGCCATGCCCGAAGAAGTGAGTGATCAGATTGTGGAATTGATTGGCTGCGAAAGAGATTCTATTATAAAGGCCAGCGCCAAAGAGGGAATCGGTATTGAAGATATTTTGAGGGCTGTAGTGGCGCGAGTGCCAGCTCCAAAGGGCGACCCTAAAGCACCACTGCAGGCAATGATTTTTGATTCCGTCTTTAATTCCTTTCGGGGAATTGAAGTTTATTTCAGAGTCTTCAATGGCACCATCCGCAAGAATGATCAGATCATGTTTGTGAATGCCGAGAAGCAATATGGTGCTGACGAGATTGGTGTTTTGAAGTTGGATAAATTTCCATGCAACGAAATACAAGCAGGCAATGTGGGTTATTTGATTTCCGGAATTAAAGTCGCCAAGGAGGTGAAAGTGGGGGATACCATTACACTTGTTTCTAATCCAGGCGAAGCCATTAAAGGTTTTGAAGATGTGAAACCGATGGTGTTTGCGGGTATCTATCCGGTGGAAACTTCCGAGTTTGAAGAGCTTCGCGCTTCCATGGAAAAATTGCAATTGAACGATGCCTCATTGGTATGGGAACCTGAAACTTCAGCAGCACTTGGCTTTGGTTTTCGTTGTGGATTTTTAGGGATGCTGCACATGGAGATTATCCAAGAACGATTGGAGCGTGAATTTAATATGACGGTGATTACAACCGTGCCATCGGTACAGTTTAAAGCCATGCTTACAGACGGAACAATGCTGGACATAAATGCGCCTGCAGAAATGCCCGATCCTACTAAGATGGAAAGTATTGAAGAGCCATACATTTCGGCACAGATTATCTCTAAGTCAGAATTTATTGGCCCTATCATTGGGTTATGTATGGATAAGCGTGGTGTGATAAAAAATCAAGTTTACTTAACAGCCGACCGTGTAGAACTGGGTTTTGAAATGCCCTTGTCAGAAATTGTGTTCGACTTCTTCGATAAGTTAAAAACCATTTCCAAAGGCTATGCTTCATTAGATTATCACTTGATCGGCTTCCGCGAAAGCGATATGGTGAAATTGGATGTTATGTTGAATGGTGAAAAGGTGGATGCGCTTTCAGCTATTGTGCACAGAACAAAATCGTATGAGTGGGGCAAGAAGTTATGTGAGAAGTTGAAAGAACTCATTCATAGACAAATGTTTGAGATCGCCATTCAGGCATCTATTGGGCAGAAGATTATAGCACGCGAAACCATTTCAGCCATGCGCAAAAATGTGTTGGCCAAGTGTTATGGTGGCGATATTTCGCGTAAGCGCAAGTTGTTGGAAAAACAAAAGAAAGGTAAGAAACGGATGCGCAGTGTAGGTAATGTGGAAATTCCACAAGAAGCATTTATGGCAATTTTGAAGATAGATTAGAATCAAGCACACGTGTAATGAATGCAACTGAGCAAACGACAACCTATTCGCTAATTGATGGCCGCAAAGTCTCTTCTGAAATAAAGCTTGAGATTGCTGCGAAAGTCGCAGAGCGTAAAAACCAAAATAAAAAGATACCTCACCTCGCCATTATTTTAGTTGGTGATGATGGTGCCAGCCAAACGTATGTCGATCATAAAGTAAAAGCATGCAATGAAGTTGGCTTTCATTATACCATGATGCGCTTTGCCGCAACTATAAGTGAAGAGAAGTTGATGAAGCATATCGACCATGTGAATAATGATGAAGATGTGGATGGTTTCATCGTTCAGCTTCCATTACCTGCTCATATTTCTGTCGAAAGAATTACTGAGAAAATCCGATCTGATAAAGATGTGGATGGATTTACAAATCATAATTTCGGAAGTATCATTTCACAGAATCCGTTATTGCTTCCAGCCACGCCTTACGGGATAATGGAATTATTGAGACGTTATAAAATCGAAACGCAAGGAAAAAATTGCGTGATTGTTGGTGCGAGTAGAATTGTTGGCGCACCGCTAAGCATGATGCTTGTGCAACAAGGCCATGCCACCGTTACCATTTGCCATAAATACACAAATAACTTAAAGGACTTTACCAGTCAGGCTGATATTTTGATTGTGGCTGTTGGCAAACCAGGACTTATAACTGCCGACATGGTGAAAGAAGGTGCCGTTGTTATTGATGTTGGTACTACACGTGTTGAAGGAACTCATTTTAAAAATGGCTATGCTTTAAAAGGCGATGTTGAATTTAAGGAAGTTGCACCAAAATGTTCGTTTATAACTCCCGTGCCAGGTGGCGTTGGCCCGATGACAATCGCTTCGTTATTGTTGAATACATTGAAAGCTGCGGAGAATTTGAATCCTTAAAAAAACTCCTAGCGATGAGCATGAGTCGCAAGGTAGCCACTCGAAGCTTGTAACTTGCAACTTATGATCTCAGATATCACATCTCACGTCTCACATCTCAAATTGCCTGTAATGGAACACTTCTACACCATTCAAGGTGAGGGAGAGTTTCAAGGCCACGCTGCCTATTTTATACGATTGGCAGGCTGCGATGTTGGTTGCGTATGGTGTGATGTGAAGGAATCGTGGGATGTAAATGCTCATCCAAAAATTGAGATTGAAAATCTTGTAAAGATTTCAAAAGAGAGTGGGACTGAAATTATTGTTGTTACTGGGGGCGAACCAGCCATGCACGATCTAAAGCTACTTACGGAAGCGTTAAAAAACAATGGATTGAGAACCCATATCGAAACATCCGGAGTATATCCGTTAACTGGAAGTTGGGATTGGGTCTGTTTCTCACCTAAGAAATTTAAAGCGCCACATGAGTCAATTTATAATCAAGCTCATGAATTGAAAGTAATTGTTTATCACGCAAGTGATATTGAATGGGCTGCCGCTTTCGCTAATAAAGTTGATAAGCATTGCAAACTATTTTTGCAGCCTGAATGGTCTAAGGAAAAGCAAATGTTGCCATTGATTATTGATTACGTGAAGGCCAATCCAAAATGGCAAGTGTCCTTGCAGACGCACAAGTACATGAACATTCCATGAGAGCTAAATCTTCAAGAGTTGATGTTAGAGAATTACAAAATCAAGGCGGTTTAAACGAATTTGTTTTTCAAATCAATGAATGGGGTAAGCTACGAATTCCATTTTTGTTTTTAGTAGACTTTGAATTGCAGAAGCCTATCGCCATTAAGTTATCCGATATTGATACCAGCGAAATTTTGTACGATTTTAATGGTATTTCAAATTCCAGTGAGGTAATAAAAATAACAGATATTGAGTTGCAAAAGTCCCCGATGTCATTTGATCAATATCAGGGTAAGTTTGATTTAGTAATGAGTCATTTGAAGTATGGCGATTCATTTCTAACCAACCTTACAATAAAGACGGAAGTTAAAATCAATTACATCTTGCAGGATTTATTCTTTGCAACTAGCGCGAAATATAAGTTGTGGTGGAAAGATGAATTTCTTTTTTTTTCACCCGAAATTTTTATTCAAATTAAGGATCAAAGAATTTTCTCCTATCCCATGAAGGGAACAATAGATGCGGCAATTATCAATGCGGAAGAAATTATTTTAAAGGATGAAAAGGAACTAGCTGAGCACATTACTATTGTGGACTTGATTCGCAACGATATTAGTAAAGTCGCCACCAATGTTAAGGTCAATCGGTTTAGATATATCGACCATATAAATACGGGCAATAAAACCCTTCTACAAGTAAGTTCAGAAATTGAAGGTAAGCTTCAAGAGAATTACTTATCTAAATTGGGTGATATAATAGTTTCGTTATTGCCCGCTGGTTCTGTCAGTGGTGCGCCTAAAAATAAAACACTCGAAGTTATTCGCAATGTAGAAGGAGAAGCAAGGGGCTATTATACCGGAGTATGTGGTTACTTTGATGGTGAATCGTTGGATAGCGGTGTGATGATTCGGTTTATTGAACAACAAAACTCAAATCTCTTTTATAGAAGTGGAGGGGGTATAACGGTGAGAAGTAAGGCAGAGAAAGAGTATCAAGAAACAATCGATAAAATCTATGTCCCGATTAATTGAATCCATTCGTTTGTTTAATGGTGTTTTTGAAAACCTTCATTGGCATCAGATGCGGATGGATAAGGCGCGGCAAGAGCTGTACTCACTTGAGCCTATTTCATTGAAGGGAATTTTTAGTAAACAAGAAATTCCGCAGCAAGGACTTTTTAAAGCGAGAATTGTTTATGATAAAGATGTTCGTTCTGTCGAGTTTCAATCCTATCAACGCAGGCCAATTAAATCCCTGAAAGTTGTTTACGATGATTTAATCGACTACCGTTGCAAGTGGGAGAATCGTTCAGTCATTCAAAAGCATTTAGAAATAAAGGGAACATGCGATGATATTCTGATAATTAAAAACAAGTTGGTTACAGATTCATCGTATGCCAACATTATTTTTAAGAAACGGGACGAATGGCTGACACCTCATCAACCTCTGCTTCATGGCACTATGCGCAGCAAACTGCTTACTATGGATAAAATTCACGAAGCTGAGATTAGTGTTGAAGATATATTCACCTTTGAATCTTATAAACTAATAAATGCTATGATAGGATTTGATGGTGATGAAAATGATATTTCCACGATATTTGTTGAATAGAATTCTATGAGAAATATATTTATTCTAATCCTAATTTTCGTATTGTTCTCGAAAGGAATTTTGGCTCAAGCCACTTTCAGCACCACATCAAAAAAAGCGATTGGCCTTTATTTAGATGCTGATAATTTCAGAGTGCATGGCGAATTTGATAAAGCAATTGATTTATTGAATCAAGCTATCAGTAAAGACAAAAATTTTGAAGAAGCTTATTTTAGATTAGGCCTAACCTTTAAAAATAAAGAGGATATAAAATTATCATGCGAAAATTTTGAAAAGGGGCTAAGCTTAACCACCGATGCGAAAAGGCAGAAGAATTATCAATATGAGCTAGGCGAAAATTATTTGAGTTTAGGGAGTTATTTAAAATGCAAGGAAATACTCAATCAGTTTTTACAGCTCGAAAAGATGAATAATAAGAAAATAGACCAGGCTTCACTTTGGTTGTTGCAGGCTGACTATGCATTGGCTCATGCGAACGAGAAATTAGATTATAAAAACCAAGTATTGAGTGATTCAGTAAATAGTTATCCTAATCAATATTTCCCAGCACTAACGGCAGATAACCAAGAGTTGCTCTTCACTGTGCGCTACGGATCTGGCACAAGCGATAACGAAGATATTGTTATTTCCCGAAAGGATAAAAAAGGTGAATGGACAAAACCTGTTTCTATTTCAGACCAAATTAATTCAAAATTACAAGAAGGTGCTTGTTCTGTTTCTGCCGATGGCCATCAGTTAATCTTCACCATGTGCGGTGGCGTTACCTACGGCCGATGTGATCTTTTTGAAAGTAAAAAGGTAGGTGAAATATGGTCACGACCCACAAACTTGGGGCCGCTAGTAAATAGTCCAGAGTGGGAAGGCCAACCATCACTTTCTGCCGATGGAAGAGTGCTTTATTTTTCGAGTAGCCGAAAAGGTGGGCTTGGTGGCTATGATATTTGGATGGCAACAAAAGATGAAGCGGGAAAATGGACAAAGGCACAAAACTTAGGTAATCAGATCAACACTAAGTTTGATGAGATTTCACCCTTTATTCACGTTAATAATCAAACCTTGTATTTTGCATCCAATGGCTATGCCGGCTTTGGTGGTTACGATATTTATCAATCAGATAAATTAAAAATGGGCTGGGCAACACCACTCAACTTAGGCTATCCACTCAACGATTTTGAAGACCAATTTTCTTTTTTTGTTACCAGCGATGGAAGCAAAGCCTATTTCTCGAAAGCAGATGTTGGCAATCATGGCCTTTCTAAAATATATCAAACCACCATTCCCGAAAAAATACAGATAAGAAGGAAAAGTTATACTGTAAAAGGTGCAGTGCGTGATAACGAAACTGGTCGACCTATTAAAGCGAGAATTGAATTGACAAGTGTGATTGACAACGAGAAGATTTCAGTATTGGAATCAGATTCGCTTGATGGCTCTTATCTGTTTGTTCTCACCAAAGGGGCTAACTATTCCTTGTTTGTAAGTGCCAATGGCTATCTTTTTAAAACCTATACTTTTCATGTTGACTCAACAAGTAAACCTGTACCAATTCAACTCGATATTGATCTCAAGCCAATTCGGCCGCGTGCTTCGGCAGTTTTGAACAATATCTTTTTTGATGTGAATAAATTTGATGTTAAGCCTGAATCGTTTTCTGAATTGGAAAACGCGATTAAATTTTTACAACTTAATTCCACTTTGACAATTGAAGTGGCAGGTCATACAGATAATGCGGGGTTAGAAGAATACAACCTGAAGCTTTCGCAAAAAAGAGCTCAGGCTGTAATTGATTATTTGGTTCAAAAGGGAATTGATAAACAACGATTGCAATCCAACGGTTATGGCTCAACTAAGCCCGTTGCAAAAAATGATACTGAGGCCAATCGCCAACTTAATAGACGAATAGAATTTGTAATAATTCGTTAATAATCGTCTTTAATTGTTCTACACATTAAAAATAAGCCGTTTGTGTCTTATTTGTAACACAATTAAGAACTCTTTGTTATTTTTCCACGTTTAATTATTGTCAAACTAAATCAATTAATTATGAAGAAAATTTTACTGAGTAAAATCTTGTTTCTGTTGTTGCTGTGTTGCAGCACAGCATGGGCGCAAGAGCGCGTGGTCTCGGGGAAGGTGACTTCCACTGAGGATGGGACGGTACTTCCAGGGGTAAGTATCCTCCTTAAGGGAAGTGCTACTGGAACTGTTACAGATTCTAATGGTACCTATGCTATTTCTGTTTCTAACGGAAGCACTTTGGTTTTTTCCTTTATTGGATTTTTATCCCAAGAAGTTTTGGTTAGTGAACGCACAATAGTGGACGTTCAACTTACCACTGACATAACTCAATTGGCAGAGATTGTAGTTACTGCTCAAGGTCAGGATAAGGATAAGAAGAGTCTAGGATATTCTGTCCAGACTGTAAAAGGAGATGATGTATCTCAAAAGTCAGAACCGAACCTATTAAATGCGCTGCAAGGTAAGTTGGCAGGTGTAAATATCTCCAGTTCTAGTGGTGGAGCTGGTTCAAGTACAAATATTAACATTCGTGGAGTTACTTCATTTGGGGGAAATAATCAACCACTTATTGTTGTGGATGGAATTATCTTTAACAATGATGTAAATAATACACAAAATACTCTTTTTGGATCTCAACCCTCAAATAGATTGAATGACATAAGCCCTGAGAATATTGAATCCATTAACGTACTTAAAGGGCCAGGAGCTTCTGTACTTTATGGCTCTAGAGCTGGTAGTGGGGTAATTGTAATTACAACTAAGAAGGGGTCTAAAATAAGCGGAAAAACAGAGGTGACTTTAACATCATCACTAAATTTTCAAAATGCTACTGGATTTCCAAAACTTCAAAATCAATACGGACAGGGGTTAAATAATGATTTCAATAATGGCTCAAGTAACTCATGGGGTCCAGCATTTGGCGGATCTTTAACGGAGGTAACTACCCTACAGGGCAATGTGGTGCCTTATCAGGCCTATCCTAATAACGTGAAGGATTTTTTCAAACAAGGAAGAATTTTCCAAAATGGAATCAACATATCTTCAGGCGATAAAGAGAAGAATGTTTTACTTTCCATTTCTAATACATCTCAAGATGGTATCATTCCAGGAACTAGTTATTCGCGAAACAGTGTGCAATTTGGTGGAAACACAAAATTGAATAATGGTTTGAAAATAGGATCATCAATTACGTATGTTCGATCGTCTCAAGGTGGCATTACTTCGGGTAATGGCGGCAGTGCCTTGGGTCAAATAACAAGGATTCCAAGAAGTTATAATTTATTAGGAGATCCTTTTGAAGATACTAATGGAAAGAGTATTTACTATTTGGGAACCCAAAACCATCCTTTGTGGAGTACAAAGTATGAAACATTTTCCTCAAATGTTGATAGGGCTTTCGGATATGTAACATTAGGGTACGATATAAAGCCTTGGTTAAATGTTAGTTACAAAGCAACAGCAGATATCTTCTTTGATAGGAGAAAGCAAGTTCTATCTATAGGCTCAGCTCGCGCTCCACAAGGCCAAATCACAGAGGATGCAATTTTCAATTCTGAAATAAATGGAGATCTGATAATTAAAGCGTTTAAGGACGACTTTTTTATTGAAGGCTTGAATGCAAGCATCCTTTTAGGGCAAAATATTAATGAAAGAAGCTTTCAAAACATAACAGCCGATGCTGCTTCATTAACAATACCGGGTTTCAACAATATTAGCAATGGTAGCGTATTCACTTCAACGGCCGAAAGTAAGACCTTGAGAAGACTAGTTGGACATTATACCGACATTTCTTTAAGCTATAAAGATTATTTATTTGTAAGCTTACAAGGTAGAATAGATCAATCTTCTACTTTGCCAAAAGCCAATAATTCTTTTTTCTACCCTGGTGTATCAGTAAGTTTTATTCCATCAGAGGCTTTTAACTTTAAGTCGGAAATATTGTCGCAACTTAAAATTAGAGGTAGTGTCGCTAAAGTGGGTAAGGATGCAAACGTTTATCTATTGAATTCAGTATTTGTTTCTGGAAGCTACGGTAACAATGTAGCAAGTATTAACTTCCCGGTTTCTGTAGGAGGAGCAAGTATCCCCGGATTCTCTCCTAGCTCTAGAATTGGAAGTAATACATTGACTCCTGAATTTACTACTTCCTACGATGGAGGTGTAAATCTTGATTTGCTTAATGGAAGGGTTACATTGGATGTCGGTTATTTCTATTCCGAAAGCTCGAATCAGATTTTTAATGTGGCAATTTCAAGTGCCTCTGGATATGATACCAGAACAACTAATGTTGGATTGTTAACAAATAAAGGGTGGGAAGTAGAGTTGTCAGCAACACCAATAAAGTCTGGCGAATTCTCTTGGAATATTTCAGGAAACTGGTCTAGACTTAGAAATCAAGTAGTTAGCATCGCTCCAGGCGTAACAAGTTCAACTATCCCTGGGAATTCATTTGTTGGTATTTCACCTTCCATTAAAGAAGGATCACCTTATGGAGTTATTATTGGGACAGATTTCGCTAAAAACCCAAATGGTGAAAGGTTAGTAAATCCACAAACTGGATTATACTTACCAGGCATTCCTAATTCCGAGATAGCTAATCCAAATCCAAAATGGACTGCTGGTTTAACAAACACATTCAATTATAAAGGAATCTCCCTTTCTGCTCTTTTCGATGTAAGATTTGGTGGCGATATCTATTCATTCAATTGGGTTGATCTTAGATCCAATGGGCAATTAGAAATAACAGGCATAGATCGTGATAAACCTAGGTCACTCGAAGGTGTGATCGATGTAAAAGGCGATGGGTCATCTTACATTCCGAACAATATTCAAATTTCAGCTCAATCTTATTGGGGTGCTTTGGGTGGGCTCGGTAGCAAATCAGCAGTTTTTGATGCAACCACTTACCGCTTTAGAGAATTAGCTTTGAATTACAAACTACCATCGAAGCTGTTGGCGAAGACTCCGATTGGAGGTGTAAGTATTGGTGTAAGCGGTAGAAACTTATTTTTCTATGCCCCCAATGCTCCAGGCGATCCTGGAGTTAATTCTCAAGGAGCTGGGAACATACAAGGATTGGATTTAAACGGTGCTCCAGCAACGCGCAACTACGGTTTCAATGTTAGAATTACTCTTTAAACATTAGTGAAATGAGAAATATTAAAATATTTTATAAAGCCTTATTTTTATTGCCTTTCGTTTTTTTGGTTGGATGCGAAAGTTTTTTGGATGTCAATCAAACACCTAATAATCCACTTAGTGTTCCGCCATCAGTATTATTGCCTACTGCTTTGGCTGGAGCTGCATTTGCAAACGGAAATGAGTTAAATAGATTTGCATCAACTATTATGGACTATAATTACGGAGCCGCAGGCTCCCCTAGTGGTTGGGATATTTACAATACAACGGGTGGTGATTTTGGTAACCAATGGCGTTTTGAGATTTATGGTGGAACTATAGTAAATTGTAATCAATTGATTATAGCCGCTGATAAGGTTGGAGCAAAATCGTATTCAGGTATTGCTAAAATAGTAAAGGCCTATACGTTTGCACTTGCTACTGATACCTGGGGCGATGTTCCTTATTCTCAGGCTGGGCAGGGGGAATTATACACTCAACCTGTCTTAGATAAACAAGAAGATATCTATAAAGGTAACGCTGCATTGGGTATACAAAGTTTGTTTGATTTAGTACGCGAAGGTATTGCTGATTTGGCTTTATCTTCAACCTCAAATCCAAGTACAGATGATATAGTTTATGGAGGGCTTAAAGCAAACTGGATTAAAGCAGGATACACTTTAATGTTAAAAATGGCACTGCAGATTAGTGATCGCGAACCAGCTTTAGCAACTGCAATATTTAACGAGGTTTTAACGGTAAATAATTTTATTGCTAACAATTCGCAAAACCTTGGAATAAAATTTGGTTCTTCAGTAGGTAGCCAAAGCCCCATTTATACATGGACTTATGTTAGCTTATTTCAAAATGATATGACAGTAAGTACAGGTTTTGTAAACTTACTTCAAGGTCTTGCAGATCCTCGTTTGGATTTACTTGTAGCTAAACCAAGTGGTTCTTTTGTTACTTATCAGAACGGATTTACAGGAACTTTAGCCCCTGTTGCAAACAGATCTAAATGGACTCAAACAGTTACTGGTACAAATGGAGCAGGACCAATAAGGTTATTGACTAATGCACAAAGAGCATTTATACTTGCTGAAGCGAAATTGATTTTGCCAGGAGTAAATATTAGCCAATCAGCTCAAACGTTATTTCAAGAAGGAATCAGTGCTTCTATGACGGAATTAGGAGTGCCGGCTTCAAGTGTAAATACCTACATAGCTAGTAAGGGTATTCTCACAGGTTCAATAACACAGCAGATTTCACAGATTATTACTCAAAAGTACATAGCTTCAACAGGTAATGGATTAGAGGCATGGAATGATTTTAGGAGGACTGGATATCCGGCATTTCCTGAACACTTGAATGCAATAGGCATTGATGGAAAGAGACCAGTGCGTTGCGTTTACATTAACGAAGAGATTCAACGGAATCCTAATTTTACTCCAATTCTTCAATCAAATGTTAAAGTTTGGTGGGATGTTAACTAAAATCTTAAATCATTTAATAATGAAAAATTATTCTAAAGTTTTTTTTGGAATCTTACTTTCCATAAGTTTGATTTCTTGTAGTGACACTTTTGTTGGTGAAATAGTAAAAGACAATCGTCCAGAGATACCCGTTACTTTTGATGGTGCTTCTACTGTTGCATTCAACCCGTATTATACAGTAGCTTATACAGCTGGTACTGGAGCGTTTTCAATAAAGATTACTATTCCAGCCGATGCAAGATTAAAAATAAAGCAAGTAGAGAATATAGTTGCTGGTGCCACTAGCATTAACGTGGCCTCAATAACAGCAGCATCAAGTATTCAATACATCGCTACTCCTGCTGTTGTGAATGGTTCTAGTTATACATTAAATTCTACATTAACAGAATTCAATACCAAAGTTGCTTCTTCTGCAAAAATAACAGCTGCACCAGCTGCTGGTGCTTTTACCGAAAGAGCCTTTATGATTAGATTGAGAATGGAGGATGATACTTTTATAATTCCAGTTCAATGCAGAATCAGGGTAACTCCTTAAATATTTGGTAATTAAATTTTTAGAAGAGAGGCTACCAAAAAAAGGTAGCCTCTTTTTTTTATTGACAATTCACCAATTGTGATCTTCCTTGCAACGGCAAAAAAAAGACGTAAAAAAAAACCTGAATCACTTAATTCTTAAAGACCTTTCTTTGGATAACCTTAGCGAGATGAGCCTGTTATAGATCGGCTTTCAAAGAAAAAAGATCAAGAATAAACATCTAAGCTACCCAACCGCCATCTTCATATACTTAATCACTTCTTCATTAATGTCTTCTAATTCAAGCAATCTTAAATGATGATTGAATTGCTTTGCATCGTCTGGCACTTGGGCTATTTTTTGGAAGCATAAATTATCGGCATAAGGCTTCTCAAATGGAAACACTATGTGAATGAAGTTTTTGCCGAGTTGTGTTATGTAAGCAACTTTCTTATTTGATGTTGCAATGCCAATCATGCTTTTGGTGGGTTGAAGTGTAACCTCTCCAATGCCTTGAAAAGTCTCTACAAAATAATGGAACAAGGATAGAGTATGAGCAGACTTGCCCTCAAGAAAATCATTTATACTTGGTGGGTTCGGTTCTATTTTCAAGGAGGGAAGCTTACTTTTTTATTAACGCTTTCGGTTTTTTAGACTCTGCCAATTTCTTGCGTTCTAGAAGCAAATCAAGATAAATGCTTTGGCGTTTTAAATTCTCCCGATAAAACGCTTCCATTGTTTTATTCGCCTTGTTCTTATAAAAACCATCTTTCGATTGGTCAACTTTACTTCGAAGCTCCTCAATGGCTCTATCTAAAAAATTGGCCTCGGTGTTGGTCGGATTTTTTGTTAAGTATTCCTTTAGACTTAATAAGTAAGTGCGTTCGATATATTGAATATCACGCTGTGAATAAGTTGGTTTGGTTGACATTTGGGGAGAGAAATTCTGATGAAAGTTATGAATTTAAAATGGTGGCAATGTTATCTTTTTTCTATAGAATTAAATTTTTGTAGTTTGCCAGCCATGAAGAAAACTATTCTCTTGTATGGCACTATACTTGCTCTTCTGGTTTTCTTGTTGAAGGTAATTCAATACAGATACCTGATTCGTGATTTATCTATTGAATTTTATATTGGATTAGTAGCGGCATTCTTCACTGGCTTAGGTATTTGGATGGGCCTTAAGCTCACTAACCAAAGAAAAAAAAGTGGCTTAAAAGCTATGACTCTCAACCAGCCGCAGCAATTTGATATTAGCAAACGCGAATTTGAAGTACTCCAATTAATAGGCCAAGGTTTATCCAATCAAGAAATAGCCGATAAACTTTTTGTATCGCTAAATACTGTGAAGACCCATACTTCCAACCTATTCACTAAGCTAGACGCCAAAAGGCGCACGCAAGCTATTCAACGAGCCAAAGACTTAGGGTTGCTCGGCTAGTTCTTTTGTATGATTTGATTTAATTTTATTCAAATCATCCTTTCGGGTGACGAGAAACAATTCGCTTCAACCGTATTTCGAGCCATTAATTTCAAATCAATAACCTTAACATTATTAATCATGAGAAAAATTGTTCTGACCTACGGCCTCATTGCAGGTGCTATTGTTGGTGGCATGCTAATCATTACTATGCCTTTGTATGAAAAGGGTATTTTAAAAATTGAAAATGGGCAGTTGCTTGGCTACAGCACCATGGTGATTGCGCTTTCGCTGATATTCTTTGGTGTGAAATCTTATCGCGATGGTGAGTTAAATGGATCTATTAAGTTTGTAACTGCTTTGAAGGTTGGGTTGCTCATCGCTTCACTTGCGTCTTTGATATACGCCTTAAGTTGGGAGATTACATATAATACCATGTCTGGGAATTTTATACAATTGATGAGTGATCAAACTACTACAAAATTAAAAAGTGAGGGAGCATCTGAAGCTAAAATTCAAGAAGCTATAAAAGAAATGAACACGTTCTCAGAAATCTATAAGAACCCGCTATTCCGTTTTGGCATTACACTCTTGGAAATCCTTCCAGTCGGTATTATTATTTCATTATTAAGTGCAGCCTTGTTGCGCAAAAAACAGATTCTTCCAGCCAACAACTAATAGCTAAAAACCAACCACCTATGCAATCCAAAGCAACAACTGTTCTTCAATACCTTGATGAACTTCCGCCAGAGCGAAAACCAATTATCGCAGCCATCCGCAAAGCAATACTCAAAAATCTACCGAAAGGCTTTGTAGAAGAAATGAGCTATGGCATGATCGGGTATGTAGTGCCCCATTCTATTTACTCAAAAGGCTACCATTGCAACCCCAAGCTGCCGTTGCCTTTTATCAATCTTGCCTCGCAGAAAAATTTTGTTGTACTATATCACATGGGGCTTTATTCAGAAAAAAAATTACTCGATTGGTTTCAAGATGAGTGGCAAGTATATTCTGCCAAAAAGTTGGATATGGGCAAATCGTGTCTCCGCTTCAAAAAACTTGAGGAAGTTCCGATTCCGTTGATTGAAGAGTTGGCTACGAAGCTTGCTCCTCAGCAATGGATTGAGTTGTATGAAGCCAAATTTGTTAAATCAACTTGATTCATTAATCGTTGTCAAATTGATAATTAAACATTGAGCGTTACCTTCGCTGCATGTTAAAAGTGCTGAACGCTAGTCAGGTAAAACAATTAGATCAAGAGACGATCAACCGCGAACCAATATCTTCCATTGATTTGATGGAGCGTGCGGCCAGTGCTTTTATGCAGTGGTTTGTTCAACATTACAAAGCCAACAATAAAATTGGAGTTGTCTGCGGTACGGGCAACAATGGTGGTGATGGATTGGCTATTGCCCGAATGCTTAAAGAATGGAGCTATCCAGTGAAAGTATGGATTATAAAAGGGGGCAAAGAATCAGAAGATTTTCGAACAAATCTCACGCGGCTAAACCAACTAATTTTACCCGTTGAAATTAAAGAATTGGTTGATGTCCCTGAATTTAATAATCAACACATTTTAATTGATTCTATTTTTGGAACAGGGCTTACTCGCCCGATTGAAGGAGTTACCGCAAAAGTAATTGAGGCCATCAATCAATCGAAGGCTACTCGCATTGCAGTGGATGTGCCTTCTGGACTATTGTTAGAGAGCCACTCATCAGGAGCTATTGTGAAGGCGAACTATACACTCACTTTTCAAATTCCTAAACTCAGCTTTTTTCTACCTGAGAATTCTCAATTTGTAGGTCAATGGCAGTGCATAGAAATAGGATTGAACAAAAAGTTTTTATCCGAAATAGAAACATCTGCATTTTATATTGACCGAGCCTCGATCAAAGCCAAACTTAGACAGAGGTCAACATTCGATCATAAAGGCAATAATGGAAAAGCACTAATAGTAGCGGGTAGTTTGGGCAAAATGGGCGCCTGTATTCTTGCTGCCAAAGCTGCTTTGCGATCTGGTATCGGATTGCTAACCGTTCACGTACCAGCGATGGGTTATTCTATTATTCAGTCAACTGTGCCAGAGGCAATGGCTTCTGTCGATTCAAATAATCAGGCTTTATCGTATGTAACAGATTCCTCTGGATTTGATGCGATTGGCGTTGGCCCTGGGCTTGGTCAATCCAAAGAAACGATCAATGGCTTTGCTAAACTATTGGAACAATCAGCGCCTATGGTTATTGATGCCGATGCATTGAATATTTTAAGTCAACATCAGGAGATGTTACACACAATTCCTTCGGGAAGTATTTTAACGCCTCACCCAAAAGAATTTGAACGACTAGTCGGTTCTTGGAAGAATGATTTTCATCGCCTTGAAAAACAAAAGCAATTGGCTGTGCAATCCAACTGTGTTGTTGTTTTAAAAGGAGCCTATTCATCTATTGTTTCACCAGAAGGAAATGTTTATTTCAACTCCACCGGAAACCCGGGGATGGCAACTGGTGGTGCGGGTGATGTGCTTACTGGCATCCTTACTTCTTTATTGGCACAAGGCTATTCAGCATTAGATGCTGCCCTCATAGGAGTTTTTCTTCATGGCTTGGCGGGCGATATTGCTGCTCGCGAAAAAGGAGAAGATTCATTGATTGCTTCTGACCTTATTGATCTTTTGCCCGAAGCATTTCTGAAAGTAAAATCATAATTAGAGTATAGAATTTAATCCATCAAATAATAACTGAAATATGGCAATCTCTCAACGCATTCCATTCATTCTAGCAATAGCATTGAGCGTAATAAGTCTCATGTGCTGCCAGCCAAAAAAATATCGTGATGAGATATATCAGAAGCCAATTATTAATCCCAACCCAGAGATAAAAAGTCTATCGCCAGAAGAAAGTCTGCTGCGAATGTATGTGCCAAAAGGTTATCGGATAGAATTGGTAGCCAGTGAGCCGATGATTCATGAACCTGTTTCCATTGCATGGGATGGTAATGGAAAAATGTATGTAGCTCAAATGATGACCTACATGCAGGATATAAACGCAGGTCATGAAGATGAGCCTTGGAGCAGAATCTCAACTTTGGAAGATACTGATGGTGATGGCAAGATGGACAAGAGCATAGTCTTTATTGATAGTATGGTGTTGCCGCGGATCATGCTTCCGTTGGATGACAGAATTATTGTAGGAGAAACTTTTAATCGGAATTTGTATTCATACCGAGATACTAATGGCGATGGAAAAGCAGATGAAAAGATTTTACTTTTAGAAGACACTGTTCGCGACAATAGAAATCTGGAGCATCAAGATGCGAATATGATTTGGAGTTTGGATAACTGGCTGTACGTTACCAATAAAGCTTTCCGCTATCGATTTACAAATAATAAACTTGTGAGAGATACATTACCTGAACCAGCATTAGGTCAGTGGGGGCTAACTCAGGATGAAACGGGTCGTTTATTTTTCTCTCGTGCTGGTGCTGAAATTCCTGCACTCGGGTTTCAACAACATCCCGTTTACGGAAGTCTTGAAATGGAAGGTAAATGGGATGAATCATTCATGGAGCCTTGGCCAATTGTAGGAACGCTGGACGCGCAGGGTGGCCCACGCAGAATAAGAGCAGGGGACAGTACTTTGAACCGATTTACTGGAGTGGCGGGTCAAGAAGTTTTTTTGGGCGATAAAATGCCTCCAGCTTATGGCGATTTATTTATTCCCGAGCCTGTAGGCAGATTGGTAAGGAGAGCAAAAGTAAATCATGTTGATGGAAAAATTGTTTTAGAAAACCCTTACAAACAAACTGAATTTCTAGCTTCAACCGATCCGCTATTCCGCCCCGTTAACGCAGCGACAGGCCCTGACGGTTGCTTGTATATAGTTGACATGTATCGTGGTATTATACAAGAAGGCACGTGGGTAGGTGAAGGAAGTTACTTACGTGGAGTTGTAAAGAAAAAAGGATATGATAATTTTTTTGGCAGGGGACGGATCTATAGAATTGTTCATGAAGATATGAAGCCTGGATCAAAGCCAAATTTATTGAGCAAGACTGCTAAGGAACTACTTCAGTTTCTGGGTCACCCTAACGGCTGGTGGAGAAACACAGCTCAAAAGCTTATCGTATTAAAAGGAGATAAATCTGTTGTGGAGGATTTAAAGCAGAAATTAAAAGACAATGAATCGTTTCTTTCTACACTTTTTAATCCTGATAAAGATTTTGGCCTCGAACGATTGCATGCACTCTGGACGCTGGAAGGTCTTGATGCCATTGATAAATCGGTATTAAAGATTGCACTCAATGACAAGGACACAAGGGTAAAGGTAGGTGCAATTAGAATCAGCGATCGTTACTTGAAACAACAGGATTCAGAAGTTTTTGAGATGTTGAAGCCTCTTGCTAATGACAAAGATGCGGAAGTATTGCAGCAACTTATTCTTTCGTTGAGAATCATCAATGATAAATCTAATTCTATTGTAAAAGCAATTCTTGATTCGCATCCAACCAATGAAGTTATAAAAGTAACAGCTGCTGAAAACCTGAATCCATCATTTTCTGTAATTCAGCAATTGAAAGAGAAATATAAATTGAGAGGAGGAGATGCATCGAGTCAGATTGTTCACGGATATAAAATATTTAAAGAATATTGTTCTACTTGTCATGGTATAGATGGCAAAGGAATTCAACAATTGGCACCATCACTGGTAGGGTCTCCCCGCGTAAAAGGAGATTTTAAAGTGCCTGTAAAAATTCTGTTAAATGGATTAACTGGCCCTGTTGATGGAGTGGAGTACAATGGGCCTATGGCTTCCGTGGCCAAAGAAAACGATCAATATATTGCAGACGTGTTAACCTATGTAAGAACCCACTTGAACAACGAAGGCGGTATTTGGTTCGGTCAAATTAGAGGCATCCGCGAAAAAAGTAAAGACCGAAAAAAGTATTGGACTTTGAAAGAACTGGAGTCAGATCAGAAATTGGAAAAGAAGTAAAAAAATATAATGGATTGATAAAATTCCTTGTTAGCTAACTTCCATAAATCTTCAGCACGAGCAAACTTGTGCGCTTTGTCTTTATAAATACTGATGCACTAGTTGCATTTCTTGAATTCCATACCCATTTCATCCCACTTTAATAAGTAAGCTAAAACCATCGTTTGATCAGCGCGTTGGATGTTTTGAATTTAGTCAAAGCCCAAAAAAGGACTAACTCAATGTGCTTTTCAAGTCATTTTTTGCCTCAAAATGTAAAAAAGTGGAGTAAAGTGGTGGAAAGTGGTAGAAAATGTATTACGTTTGTTTAGGAGAAAAAGACAACCACTACAAGTCTATGACCTTCTTTACCAGTGAGTATGAAAGTAAACTAGATGCCAAAGGCAGGTTAACCTTGCCTTCGCGTATCAAAGCCCAGTTGCCGGAAGGCGACCAAGAGCTTGTGGTGCGCAGAGGTTTCGAGCAATGCCTCATACTCTATCCCATGGTAGAGTTCAAAAAGGTTTTTTCTAAAATTTCGGGACTGAATGAATTCAACGAAGAGTATCGCAAACTCCAGCGAAACTTTTTATCGGGAGTAGTAACGCTTGAGCTAGATAGCGCTGGCCGATTCTTACTTCCGAAGAACATGCTCACTTATGCGCAAATCGAAAAAGATGCGATGTTGGTGGGCTTGGGCAGCAAAGTTGAAATCTGGAATCCTGCAATTTATGAGAAGCATCAAATCAATGACCCTGGTGAATTGTCGAAACTGGCAGAGAAGCATTTGAACGAGTAAGAACAAGCCGCAGGCTTCACGTTACAAGTTTCAAGCATATTGAAATGAACTTTAAAGTATGAAAGACTTTAAAAAGTTATTGGTTCCAGCGTGTCGCTTGAGGCCTGCAGCATGAAGCTTGCATACCATAAGCCTGTTATGCTCCGCGAATGTATCGAAGCCTTGGCCATCAAGCCTGACGGTATCTATGTAGATATAACGTTTGGTGGTGGTGGTCATAGTAAAGCGATTCTAGAAAGAATTAACGGTGGTTTATTAATTGCCTTTGATCAGGATCAGGATGCAGCTAAAGAAGCTGAGAAAATTCAGCAACGTTCTTTTAAATTTTGTCAAGCAAATTTCCGTCTTCTCAAAAATTATTTGAGCCTAAATGGAATAACAAAGGTAGATGGTATTCTGGCCGACCTCGGAATTTCATCGCACCAGATTGATTCTCCAGAGCGTGGATTTTCAACTCGCTTTGATGGGCCATTGGATATGAGAATGGATCAAAATAATCCACTCAGCGCAGCTAAACTTTTAAATGAATCATCCGAAGATAAGCTTCATAAGATCTTTGGTATGTATGGCGAAGTGAAGAACGCAAAAACATTGGCCAAACTAATACTGCAAGAGAGAACGAAGAGAAAATTTGAAGAAATAGCTCAATTGATTGATGTGTTGAAAACGGTGGCGCCAAGGGGAAAGGAATTTAAATATTACGCACAGGTTTTTCAGGCATTGAGAATAGAAGTGAATCAAGAGATGGAAGTGCTGGAAAGCTTTTTGGGACAATGCACTGAAGTGATGAATGTTGAGGGTCGGTTGGTAGTGATGAGCTATCATTCACTAGAAGACAGAATGGTGAAGAACTTTATACAAACAGGTAAGATGTTTGGCCAATTAGAAAAAGATTTTTTTGGTAATCCTCTAAGGCCTTTTGAAGCTATTACCAGAAAGCCAGTGGAGGCATCGGAAGAAGAAGTAAAAGAAAATAACAGAGCAAGAAGCGCGAAGCTGCGCATTGCTAAAAAGATATAAGATCATTAGTGCGAGTGAGTCATTCTTTGTGGTGAATGAATGGCTCTCCGCAGAAGCGGACTCGCATTAATGATTTAAAAAAGTGCAAATCAATTATGGCAGAAAATAGAATTAAAGACGAACCAAAAGTAGAAAGCAAAAGTGCTAAAGGCACAGGAGCATTTGCTGGTTTGGAGAAGCGATTAAGATTAGAATCTTACTTTGAAGATGGCTTCCCTATGAAGAATCTACCCAAGATTCTTTTTGTGATGATAATAGGTCTTCTTTATATAAGCAACACTCATTATGCCGATAAGGCAACGCGAGCCATCAACAAAGCACAAGTAGAGGTAGAAGATTTGCGGGCAGATTTTACAACACTAAAATCGGATATGATGTTTGCTACCAAGCAAAGTGAAGTGGCAAGAAGAGTGAAAGATTTGGGATTGAAAGAGAGCAAGAAACCTCCTTATAAAATAGTAGTAGAAAAAGGTGAATATTAAAAAGTCTATATTAGTTAGAGTTAGAATCGCATCGTTGTGCGTGTTCTTTTTTGCTGTGGCCATTGGGGTTAAGATTGCGCATATACAGGTGATTGAAGGTGACAAGTGGGCGAAGCTTAACAACGCTGTCATGTTCGATTACAAAACAGTGAAAGCAACTCGCGGCAATATTTATTCCGACAATGGAAGTCTTCTGGCTACTGATTTACCATTTTATAAAGTAGCGATTGACCCTACTCTTGCCAAAAAAGAAGTATTCGACAAAGGCATTGATTCTCTTTCTAGATTTTTGGCTAAGTATTATAAAGATAAATCGCCAGATGATTATAAACAGATGATGAAAGATGCTCGATCGCTCGATAGGCATTACATCATTATTAATCGCAAGCAAATAAATTATCAAACCAAGAAAATGATGTCTGCATGGCCCATCTTTCGAGAAGGCAGATATAAAGGAGGGGTGATCTTTGAAAAGATTGATGTTCGCTATAGGCCATTCTCCAACTTAAGTAGACGCACTGTTGGCTTCGTTAATGAAGAGGGAAAAGGAGTAGGATTGGAGTATAGTTTTAATGATGCCTTGGCCGGACAAAATGGGGAGGCATTATTTCAAAAAATTTCGGGTGGCACATGGAAGCCCGTATTTGACGGAAACAACGTAAAGGCTCAAGATGGTTTGGATATTCAAACAACGTTGGATATTAATCTTCAAGATGTGGCGGAGACTTCCCTGTATCGCGCAATGGAAGAACACAATGCCGATGAGGGAACAGTTGCTGTTATGGAAGTGGCTACTGGTCATATTAAGGCAATGTCTAATCTAAGCAAAGATGGTAGTGGGGCATACACAGAAAAATTTAATCATGCTGTAGGAGGGTTAGTAGAACCTGGTTCAACTTTCAAATTGGTAACAATGATGGCACTTTTGGAAGATACAAATATTGAGTTAACGGATAGCATCAAAACTGGAAAAGGCGAATATACTTTCTATAGAAAGAAAGTACGGGATCATGAAGAAGGTGGCTATGGAACAATATCAATCAAAAAAGCCTTCGAGGTTTCATCCAACATTGCGATGGCTAAATTGGTAGATAAACATTTTGGTACAAAGCCGGAAAAGTTTTTAGATCATGTCGACAAACTAAAACTATCTAAACCATTAGGCCTTCAACTTACAGGCGAAGCTTATCCAAAAATCACAAGACCAAAAGATAAAGATTGGAGTGGTATTACACTGCCATGGATGGCATACGGATATGGATTTGAAATTACTCCACTTCATACTTTAACACTTTATAATGCTGTTGCCAATAATGGTAAAATGATAAAGCCAATTTTTGTTACATCCATTAAACAAGCAGATCAAGCAACTAAGGAATTTGAAACAGAAATACTGAACGATAAGATATGTTCTTCAAAAACATTGGGACAACTAAAAATTTTATTGGAAGGCGTTGTTGAAAATGGTACAGCTAAAAATTTAAAGAGTGCAGACTATAGAATAGCTGGTAAAACAGGGACAGCACAAATTTTGGAGGATGGTCATTACACAAAGAAGGTTATTACTTCATTCGTAGGGTACTTCCCAGCTCACGCTCCTAAGTACACTATTCTCGTTTTAATAAAGAACCCGAAAGGCTGGCAGCAATATGGCAATACTGTGGCTGGTCCTGTATTTAAAGATATAGCAGATAACATTTACTCAAGAGATATTAATCTTCATGTGGCCATGGAAAAACGAACAGTACCAGAGGTTGGTGTGTTCCCAACTATTAAAGCTGGAAAGCAAGATGAGATAACAATGCTTACTAATTCATTAGGTATATCAAGTCATTCATCAACAGAGGAAGATTGGATTAAAGCCACAAAGAATGGTAACGCATTAATGCTAAAGAAAAATCTTATCCGTAAAGATCAGGTACCTGATGTAAAAGGTATGACTTTTAAAGATGCTATCTACTTACTTGAAAAAGCGGGGTTGCGTGTTAGTTATGACGGCATTGGAAGAGTTGCTGAACAATCAATAACGGCAGGTTCAAAGTTTACCAAAGGTTCCAAAATTTATTTACGACTTAGTTGATGAAGGAACTAAGAGACATATTGTATAAAGTTCATATTACCTCAACGTCAGGTGATATGGCAATTACTATAAAAGGTATTTGCTTTGATTCGCGTAAAGTAAAAGAGGGTTATCTTTTCATCGCAGTAAAAGGAACACAATCTGATGGTCACGATTACATTGAAAGAGCTGTAAACACAGGGGCTATAGCGATTATTGCAGAAAGATTGCCCGAAGCTGTTTCAGAAAAAGTTACCTACGTTACTGTTAAAGATAGTGCTGAAGGCTTGGGTATAATAGCTTCTAATTTCTATAATAATCCCTCACAAAAGATAACGCTAGTAGGTGTAACAGGAACGAATGGAAAAACAACCGTTGTAACTTTATTGTACAAGTTGTTCAATTCGTTAGGGCATCGCAGTGGAATGTTATCCACAGTTGTGAATAAAATTGTGGATAAAGAAATCCCATCCACACATACTACGCCCGATCCTATTCAATTGAATGAATTGTTGATTCAAATGGTAGAGGACCAATGCGAGTATTGTTTTATGGAAGTAAGTTCTCATGCTATTGATCAAGAGCGCATTGCTGGATTAAAATTCAAAGGAGCAATTTTTACTAACATCACGCACGATCATCTCGACTACCATAAAACATTCGAGAACTATATCAAAGCAAAAAAGAAATTCTTTGATGGTTTAAGCTCTGATGCTTTTGCATTAGTAAATGCTGATGATAAACGTGGTATGGTGATGCTTCAAAATACAAAATCAAGGAAGCAATCTTTTGGGTTGAAGAAGATGGTTGACTATAAAGGAAAAATCATAAGCAATACTATTGAAGGTCTTGAAATCGAAATTGCCAATAAGAGTATATGGTTTAAGTTGATTGGAGATTTTAATGCTTATAATTTATTGGCTGTCTATGGTGCGAGTATTTTATTAGGGAAAGATTCGGATGAAGTACTAACACATCTATCCGCCATGGAAGGAGCAAATGGGCGATTTGAATTGATTCGTCCAGGCTCTAAGATTACTGCAATTGTTGACTATGCGCACACTCCGGATGCGTTAAAAAATGTACTTGAAACAATAGCACATTTTAGAACTGGTACGGAACAGGTGATTACTGTATTTGGCTGCGGAGGCAATAGAGACAAGGGTAAACGACCTTTGATGGCATCCATTGCTTGCCGATTAAGTGATAAAGTGGTCATCACATCCGACAATCCCCGTGATGAAGATCCTTTGGATATTATTCAGGATATAAAAACAGGTATTGGTGTTTCTGATATGCGCAAAACACTTGTAATGACTGATCGTGAAGAAGCAATTAAAACTGCTTGTATGTTGGCGAAAGAGAAAGACATCATTTTGGTTGCAGGCAAAGGCCATGAAAATTATCAGGAGATTAAAGGAGTGAAGTATCCTTTTGATGATAAAGAAGTTTTAGAACGAATGTTAAAAATGTTTGCGAGCTAATGCTATATTATATCTTCGACTATTTAGATAAACAATTTGATTTTCCTGGAGCGGGAGTGTTTCAATACATTTCTTTCCGCGCGGGGATGGCGGCACTTCTTTCTCTTTTAATTACGATCACATTTGGTAAACGATTGATTTCATTTTTAAGAAGGAAGCAAGTTGGCGAAGACATTCGTGACCTTGGATTAGAAGGACAGTTGCAAAAAAAAGGTACGCCTACTATGGGTGGGTTAATAATTATTACTGCCATTTTAGTACCCACCTTGTTGCTCGCCAAAGTCAACAATGTTTATATAATTCTCCTAGTTACTACAACTATTTGGTTAGGGTTGATTGGCTTCTTGGATGATTATATTAAAGTATTCAAGAAGAACAAAGAAGGTCTTGCAGGTAAGTTTAAAATTGTTGGTCAAGTAGGCATTGGATTGATCGTAGGTCTAACACTTTTCTTCAATGAACATGTTGTAGTAAGAGAAGTTGAAAGACCCGTAGTAGCAAGTTCTGAATTGCTTTTTATGGATCAAGATAAATTGGAATATACAGATGCGAAATCAACAAAAACTACTATCCCTTTCTTTAAAAATAATGAATTAGACTATAGCAAAGTTCTTCCTTTCATTGACCAACATTATACATGGTTGATTTACACATTAGTTGTGATATTGATCGTAACGGCAGTATCTAACGGTGCAAATATCACAGATGGTATTGATGGATTAGCTGCTGGAACCTCTGCTATCATTGGGTTAACGCTTGCTATATTCGCTTACCTCTCAGGCCGTGTTGATTTTAGCAATTATCTCAATATCATGTACATTCCCAATCTTAGTGAAGTCGTTATTTTTTGTACTGCTTTCGTGGGTGCATGTCTTGGGTTCTTGTGGTATAATGCTTTCCCCGCTCAAGTATTTATGGGCGATACTGGAAGTTTATCATTGGGTGGAATTATAGCGGTGCTTGCTTTTGTTGTTCGCAAGGAATTGCTGTTGCCTTTATTATGCGGTATCTTTTTAATTGAAAATTTATCGGTCATTATTCAAGTAAGTTATTTTAAATACACAAAGAAAAAATATGGAGAAGGCAGAAGAATATTTCTAATGTCTCCTTTGCACCATCACTATCAAAAGAAAAATATTCATGAAGCAAAAATTGTAACAAGGTTTTGGATCGTTGGAATTTTACTAGCCATTCTAAGTCTTGCTACTTTAAAATTACAATAGTTATTAATGAGCAAACGAGTAATTATATTGGGTGCAGGCGAAAGCGGAACAGGCGCTGCCATCTTAGCGAAAGTTAAGGGGTATGATGTTTTTGTTTCAGATCAAGGCTCAATTAAGCTCAAGTATAGAGATCTATTAGAGAAATATGATATTCCATTTGAAGAATCTAAGCATACAGAATCTGAAATCCTCAATGGGTCATTGGTAATCAAAAGCCCTGGTATTGCTGATAAAGCTGAGATAGTAGAGAAAATTAAATCTCTTGGAACTGAAATTATAGATGAAATTGAATTTGCCTCTCGCTTTGCTCAAGGAAAAATAATTGCAATAACTGGAACTAACGGAAAGACAACAACTACTTTACTCACCTATCATCTATTAAGATCTGCAGGCTACAATGTAGGGCTAGCAGGTAATGTTGGTGAAAGTTTTGCGTATAAAGTAGCGTTAGAGAAGCATGATTGGTATGTGCTAGAGATAAGTAGTTTTCAGTTGGATGGAATAAATACATTAAAGCCCTTTATTGGAATGCTCACCAACATTACTCCCGATCATTTAGATCGATATGAGTATAAGTTGGAGAATTATATTAACTCAAAATTCAGGTTGATTGCCAAGATGGATAGCGCAGATCATTTTATTTATTACAAGGAAGATTTAATTGTGAATAGAGAAATAAATAACCGAGCTGTTTTTCCTCAGGTTATACAAGTCTCCCTAAAAGATGAAAATGAAAGAGTGCATGCAATAAATGCAACCATGACTGTTAATTTAAATGGTCAGATTGAGATCATAGATCAAGCCGATACTTCCCTGAAAGGTCCCCACAATCTCATCAATACAATGATGGCTGTTTCTGCTGCCTTGTTTGCAGGAGTCCCAATGGATTCTATTAGGGCTTCATTGAAAACTTTTAAAAACGCACCTCATCGATTGGAATCTGTTGCTACAATTAACGGAGTTGAATATGTCAATGATTCTAAAGCAACCAATGTTGACTCTGTTGTGTATGGACTTGGAAGTTATGATCAATCCCTAATCTGGATAGCGGGTGGAATAGATAAGGGTAATGATTATAACCTGATAATGGATCAGGTAAAGAAAAAAGTTAGAGTGCTTATTTGTTTGGGTAAGGATAATGAAAAACTGAAAAAAGCTTTTATTGGTGTGGTTCAGATCGTGGAAACGCAAAGTGTGAAAGAGCTTATTAAAATCGCATCGGAATTAGCAAAGTCAGGTGAAGTCGTATTACTAAGTCCAGCATGTGCAAGCTTCGATTTGTTTAAGAATTACGAAGATCGTGGTGACCAGTTTAGACAAGGAGTTTTAGAGTTGAAGAAAAAAACGGAAAGGTCAAGTGTATGATAGCAAAGTTTAAAACGTGGGCCGATAAAAATCTAAAGGGCGATCCGGTAATCTGGGTTGTTGTTTTTGCTTTGTCAATGATAAGCATTTTAGTAGTATATAGTTCCATTGGCACGCTGGCCTTTAAGCGTTCAACAAGTGCTGAATCATATTTATTGAAGCACACATTCATGGTATTTCTCGGGCTTGCTTCTATGTGGGTAGCTCATAAAATTGACTATCGATATTATTCAAAAATTTCACGAATCGCATTATGGATAAGTGTTCCACTACTTATCTATACTCGTATTAACGGAACATCAATTAATGAAGCGGCAAGATGGATTACAGTACCCATTATCAACACTTCATTTCAGCCATCCGACTTTGCAAGTTTAGCTTTGATTATTAATCTCGCCAGTATGTTATCTAAAAAGCAACAAGCAATTGAGGACATTAAAGAATCACTTATTCCTATCTTAATGTGGTGTGGTGTTATCTGTGGGCTTATTGCATTAACCAACCTGTCAACTGCCATTCTCCTCTTTGCCACTTGTATGTTGATCATGTTTATTGGCCGTGTGCCTGTAAAGTATTTAGCAATGCTCGTGCTGGTCGGATTGTTGGCAGGAGCGGTGGCCTATAAGTTTGGAACTCGTGGAGAAACTGCAAAGAATCGTATCCTAAGTTTTGTTAATGGATCAGAACTTCCTTTTCAAGCAAAGCATGGAAGGATTGCAGTAGCAACTGGAGGATTTTTTGGTAAGGGTCCTGGTAATAGCGATCAGCGAAATATTTTGCCGCATCCTTATTCTGATTTTGTGTATGCCATTGTAATTGAGGAATACGGAATGATTGGAGGCGTTATCGTTGTTGTACTTTATCTAATTCTTCTTCATAGAGGCATGAAGGCGGCATATAATAGTGAACGTGCTTTTGGTGGGCTTTTATCGGCAGGCTTAAGTTTCGATTTGGTATGTCAGGCAATGGTGAACATGGGTGTTGTAGTTGGTCTTGGGCCTATCACTGGCCAACCGCTTCCGTTGATAAGTATGGGGGGGACAGCGATGGTGTTCACAGGGCTTTCTATAGGAATTATTCTCAGTGTAAGTAGAGGTGAGCAAGAAGAAAATTGGGGACAGGTGAACGAAGAGGCAGAAGTTGAGTCAAAAAATAGGGAGGCTAAAGCAGCATGACAACGCAGCAACCATATCGCTTAATCATTACTGGTGGAGGCACTGGAGGGCATATCTATCCAGCTATCGCTATAGCCAATACGTTTATAGAACGCTACCCAAGTACTGAAATACTTTTTGTTGGCGCCAATGGTAAGATGGAAATGACGAAGGTTCCTGAAGCAGGATACCAAATTGTTGGATTGACCATAAGCGGCATACAACGTAAGTTAACACTTTCAAATCTGTCAGTGCCATTTAAACTCATTGGCAGTTTTATCAAGGCTAGAACAATCATAAAGAAATTTAAACCAGATGTGTTAATAGGTACTGGAGGTTATGCAAGCGGCCCGATGTTATTGGCAGGATCTCAATTAAATATTCCTATTTTAATTCAAGAACAAAATTCTTATGCAGGATTAACCAATAAGCAAATTGCTGGTAGATCCAAACGCATTTGTGTTGCCTATCATAACATGGAAAAGTATTTCCCGAAAAATAAAATTGCTTTTACAGGCAACCCTGTTCGTAAGGATATTCTGCACATTGATTCGAAAAAAATTGCTGCATTAAACAATTACACATTCAGTGCAGACAGAAAAACACTTTTGATTTTGGGAGGTAGTCTGGGTGCAAGGACTATAAACAATAGCATACTTTTAGGAATAGAAAAACTAGCAGAAGCCAATGTTCAAGTGATTTGGCAAACTGGAAAATTGTACTATCAAGAGATAAAACAAAAGCTTGAAGCGAAGAGGTTAAAACATGTTCAGTTGTTCGACTTTATAAAAGACATGGATTTGGTTTATGCAGCAGCAGATGTAGTAATATCAAGGGCTGGAGCGTTATCTATCTCTGAACTGTGTCTGGTAAAAAAGCCAGTAATTCTTGTGCCATCTCCCAATGTTGCTGAAGATCATCAAAGAAAAAATGCATCGGCTCTTGTTGATGAAAATGCTGCCATCATGATAACTGATGATAAAGCCGAATCGATATTGGTTGACGAAGCACTGAAATTATTATACGATGAAAATAAGTGTAAGGAATTATGTAAAAATATAGCTGCGTTCGGCAAACCAAATGCGGCAAATGAAATAGTGAATGAACTAGAGAAAATACTCAATGGAACTAAATAAATACGACAGCATTTATTTTCTGGGAATAGGTGGCATTGGCATGAGTGCCATTGCACGATGGTTCAAGCACAAAGGCCTGCGTGTTTCTGGATACGATAAGACTGCGACAGCTCTTACCTATGAGTTGTTAGAAGAAGGAATCGAGATTCACTTTGAAGATACTATCGAATCTATTCCAGGTTATTTGAATCCGGAAAGAACGTTGGTAGTATTTACTCCTGCTATTCCGAAAGATCATAAACAACATGCTTATCTTAAACAGCAAGGCTTTACTATCCTTAAACGTTCTGAGGTGCTTGGACTCTTGACCAAGAACTATAAAACAATTGCAGTTGCGGGCACACATGGCAAGACTACCACTTCATCATTGATAGCCCATATACTAAAGTCAGCAGATATAAACATGGTTGCTTTCTTAGGTGGAATCACGACTAACTATGATTCCAATTTAGTAATGCACGGTGAGGTAAACGCTCAAACCATTGTGGTTGTTGAGGCAGACGAGTTTGATAGATCCTTCCTACGTCTCTTTCCATCAATGGCAGTTGTAACTTCTGCTGATGCAGATCACTTGGATATTTATGGCGATCACAATGCGATGCTGGTTTCCTTTCGGGATTTCATTAAACAGATTGATAAAGACGGAGAACTAGTTATACATAATTCAATAAGAGAGTTAGCAGAAAGTAATTCAACTGTTAACGTTGATACCTATGGTCGTAACCAAGGTCAATATTCAGCAAATAATATCAATACCAAAGAAGGTTTCTTTGAATTTGACCTTCACGGATTTGAGAAAGTAATTTCTAAGATTAACCTTGGTGTACCCGGTTTTCATAACATGGAAAATGCAATTGCCGCAACACTCATTGCATTGAAGCTTGGTATTTCTGAATCAAAAATAAAAGAAGCACTAGCAAGCTTTAAAGGTGTAAAGCGCAGATTTGAGTTTGTTATACAAAAGCCGAATCTAGTTTATATAGACGATTACGCACATCACCCAACGGAGATTGAAGCATTCTTGATGTCATTGAAATCAATGTATGTAGGTAAAAAGATAACCGTAATTTTTCAACCACATCTTTTTACACGCACGCGTGATTTTGCCAAAGGGTTTTCTGAAAGCTTGAGTATTGCCGATGAAGTCTATTTAATGGACATCTATCCTGCTCGTGAGGTTGCAATTCCTGGTGTTACTTCTGATATGCTATTCGAGGACATCACAAGTAAAACAAAGATACGTTGCGATAAGGCTAACCTGATGAAGAAATTGGAAAGTGCATCAATAGAAGTATTAGCTACGGTAGGAGCTGGTGATATCGATACTTTCGTAAAACCAATCAAAGAATATTTGTTGAACAAGTATAAATGAAATTGAAATTAAAAATACGAAAAGAAGTTAAGGTAGTGGTGGCACTCGTAGGAGTTTCATTTCTTATCGCGTTTAGTGAGCGTAAACAGGGTGGAGCTATTTGTAATAGCATTCAGGTGGAGTTAGAAAACTCTCATGACAATTATTTTCTTGACGAAGCTGAGATTGTGAGACAAGTTGAGACAAGTGGCCAACCAATAAAGGGAATTAATCTAGAAAGGATTAATCTCAAACAAATTGAGGCTAAGCTAAAAACAGATAAACATATTTTGGATGCTGAGCTCTATGGCGATTTGAAAGGCAATTTAATTGTGAGTGTTGAGCTTAGAAGACCTATTGCACGCATTGTGCAGCAAGATGCTCCTGATGCTTACATAGCCGAAGATGGAACGATCCTGTCGGTTTCAGAGAACTATACTTCTCGTGTTGTGTTGGTGAGTGGTCCATTCGTAAAGCCTTTGCTGGAGAACGAAGACTTGAAGAAATCAGAAGATGGAACAAAGCTATTGACAATGATAGAGTTTATCCATGACAATGAATTTTGGAATGCACAGATCGCTCAATTAGATATTGATCGTGCTGGCAAGATAATAATGTATCCTCAAGTTACTGGTCAACTTGTTGAGTTTGGAAAGCCTGATGATATCGAAATTAAGTTTAAGAAGTTAATGATATTCTACAAAGAAATATTACCCACTAAAGGATGGACAAAGTACGATCGGGTGAATGTAGAATATGAAGGCCAAATTATTGCTAAGTGATTTAGAATTGAAATTTTAGAAGGATTACAACTAACAACAAATAACTAACAACCACCAACTAATTAATAACATGGAACAACAAAAAATAGTAGTAGGCCTCGACATCGGAACCACAAAAATTTGTGTGATCGTTGGTCGCAAGAATGAATACGGTAAGCTCGAAGTATTGGGAATGGGCAAGGCAGAATCGGAAGGGGTGATCAAGGGAATAGTTACTAATATTGATAAAACTGTTTTTGCAATAGAGAAAGCAATCAAAGAAGCAAGCGATATGTCGGGCATCGATATTCGTGTTGTCAATGTTGGTATTGCAGGGCAACATATCAAGAGTTCAATTCATCATGGAAGTATCACGCGCAACTCTAAAGAAGATGAAGTGAGCATTGAAGATGTCAATCGCCTTACCGAAGACATGTATCGTATTGTCATCCCTCCTGGAAGTGAAATTATTCACGTAATGCCACAAGATTATATTGTGGATTATGAAGAACAGATTAAAGATCCAGTAGGTATGAGCGGTGTAAAATTGGAAGCAGACTTTCATATTATCACGGCTCAAACCAGCGCGATCAATAACATTAACAAGTGTGTGAGAAGAGCAGGGCTGGAAATTGAGGACTTGATATTAGAGCCACTTGCATCTAGTTTAGCTGTGTTGAGTGAAGATGAAAAAGAAGCAGGCGTTTGTTTGATTGATATTGGTGGTGGCACTACTGACATTGCTATTTTCTATGATAATATAATTCGCCATACAGCAGTAATTCCTTTCGGTGGAAATATTCTTACAACGGACATTCAACATGGTTTAATGGTAATGTCGAAACAAGCAGAACAATTAAAGACGCGCTTTGGCAAAGCAATAGCTGAAGAAGCAAGCCCGAATGAAATTGTTTCTATCCCGGGCATACGAAATAGAACGGCCAAAGAAATTTCGGTTAAGAATCTTTCCAATATTATCCAAGCTCGCATGGAAGAGATTATCGAGATGGCACATACAGAAATTATTAGTTCAGGCTTTGAGAACAGATTGGCGGGGGGCATCGTCATTACAGGGGGCGGGTCGCAGTTAAGTTGTCTGAAGCAGTTGGTTGAGTACATGACGGGTATGGATGCGCGCATCGGCTACCCCAATGAACACTTGGGCAAGAGTAAGTTTGAAATTGTGAAGAGCCCGATGTATGCAACTGCCGTTGGATTAGTGCTTTCCGGGTTTAGATCGTTGGACGAACGGGAAGAGCGTTACAAAGAGGCAAAAGAATTGTCAAAGCCAATAACCGTAGCAAAAGTGAAAAGAGAAAAAGCAAACCCAGCTTCCGATTTCTTTTCAACAATTCTTAATAAAACCAAAGGCTTGTTGATTGACGACCTTGATGGTAAAAATGAATATTAATAACTACATATAGATACAACCACTAAACGTAAATAATATGTTTGATTTAGCTTCCTCGTATAAATTTGAAATCCCCAAGCATCACAAATCAATAATAAAAGTGATTGGCGTTGGGGGTGGTGGCAGCAATGCTGTTAACCATATGTTCAAACAAGGCATTAAAGATGTCGAGTTTGTGGTAACCAATACCGATGCGCAAGCATTGAATAGTAGTCCCGTCCCTTATAAACTTCAGATAGGAACAAATTTAACTGAAGGACTTGGTTGTGGTGCAAACCCAGAAGTGGGTCGCGCGGCAGCGTTGGAAAGTAAAGATCAGATACGTGAGATGCTGGCTGGCACTAAAATGGTTTTCGTAACGGCTGGTATGGGTGGAGGCACGGGCACTGGTGCTGCTCCTGTGATAGCCAAGATTGCCAAGGATATGGACATACTCACGGTTGGAATAGTTACCGTTCCGTTTTCTTTTGAAGGAAAAAAGAAAACAGCGCAAGCTCAATTGGGCATTGATACACTGAGGGCAAGTTGCGATACCGTGCTTGTAATTCTGAATGATAAGTTGAGAGAGATTTACGGTAATCTTGCCATTGGTCAGGCATTTGGTGAGGCGGATAATATTTTAACTACAGCAGCTAAAGGTATTGCAGAGATTATCACATTGACAGGTTATGTGAATGTTGATTTTCAAGATGTGCGCACCGTTATGCTCAATGCTGGAGCTGCCGTGATGGGTTCAGCAGAAACCCGAGGTGATAAACGAGCTATTAAGGCAGCCCAACAAGCACTCGCTTCACCGTTATTGGATAACAGAGATATTATGGGTGCCAAGAAAGTTTTGCTTTCTATCATCTCAGGTGAAGAGGCAGAATTGCAGATGGATGAGTTATCGCAGATTACAGAATATATTAATGCACAATCAGGTGATGATGCCGAAGTAATCTTTGGTCATGGTGTGGATACCAACTTAGGCGATCGGATACGAGTAACCGTTATCGCAACAGGCTTTGATGCAGTTGGAAAAACTTTAAAGAAAGAAGATAAGAAAGTGCATGAATTGGATAAATCTCAAATATCACTTTTCGGAGGAGCTGATAACTCAGTAAATCAAAGACATCAAGACCTTGAGCTAAAATTAAGGACACCAATTTCTTCAGAGGAAGATAGTGTACTATTCTCTTTTGAGAATTTCACTGAGTCAAATATACCTAAGGAAGAGTTGAAGCAGCCTGAGGAGGAGCCATCCGATAAGAAAGCCTACACATTTGAGTGGATGGCAACGGATAATAAAAACTCAAGACTGCAACAAGATGAGGACGAAGAAAATTTGCTTAATAGGGATCAAGAGTTTGAATTAGGTAAGGGAATATCTTCAGAAGAAATAATTGATGAAGACGGTATGATGGAATATCGTAGAACCAAAGATAGACTCGAAGAGCAAGCGGCAGTAAGAAGAGAAAGACTGAAGGCTTCAAAGAAAGGTGAAATGACGAAAGAGGAGTTCAATGAAAAGTGGACGCTCCCTGCCTACTTAAGAAGAGGCGTGAAGATGGAAAACGCGCCCCATTCTTCAGAGTCATTTATCTCGCGATATAATTTAAATGATGACAACAGCTTGTTGGGTAACAATAAGTTTTTGCATGATAATGTAGATTGATTTAGTTGTTAGTTTTTGGTTGATAGTGGTTGGGGAATTAGAGCTAGCAACTACTTACAACCAACTAACAACTAGTTGAAGGCATGGCATTTCCGGTGCGTCTGGTTTTACTCCATTCGTAGTGGTTGTTGGTGGTAAATATTTTTAGCCGGTACCGGAGTGCCTTTTTTTTGGGGATTGTGAAGGATAACACCTTCTTATTTTTTCAGTCCCAATTTTGGTTTTTTTTTAAACTGAAAATGCCACGAACTACGCGTGGCATTTTTTATTTATGCCTTTGGCTTGTTCATACTGGTTTTAGTATCTTTCTAAAAAAAATGTATGAAGAAGCGACTCATCTTTATCACCTCTCCAATTCTGATAATCGTGGCTGTTTACTTTCTAGGGCCTGCCCCCTCAAAATCAATATTTAATAAGTCGATGCCGGATGTTCCGCAAGAAGCATCAGCGTTGGAACAATTTGTAACGAATAAGGAAGCCAAACACACGATAAAAGCCAACAATGAAGCTCGAATTGTTTGGGCCGACAGCACAAAAAAGAAAACACCTTACAGCATTGTTTATTTGCATGGATTTTCAGCAAGTCAAGAGGAGGGAAGCCCTATCCATACTGACTTTGCTAAAGCTTTTGGATGTAATTTGTATTTAGCTCGTTTGGCCGATCATGGTATTGATACAACCGAACAACTTTTAAACTACACGCCAGACCGATTGTGGGAATCGTCTAAAGAGGCACTTGCTATCGGCAAAGCACTTGGTGACAAAGTAATTGTGATGAGTACTTCTACGGGTGGCACTGCTGCATTGATGCTAGCTTCAGAATATCCAAATGATGTTTTTGCATTAGTTAATATGTCCCCCAATATTGCAATCAATGATCCAAACGCCTGGCTTCTTAATAACCCTTGGGGATTACAAATCGCGCGGTTTGTAGTGGGAAGTAATTATCGTAGTTTTCCTAAAGATTCTTTAAAGGACGCTTACTGGAATAATCCTTATCGATTGGAGTCTGTAGTTCAACTGGAAGAATTGGTTGAAGATACCATGACACCCGAAACGTTTAGGAAAGTCACCTGCCCTTCGCTTACGCTGTATTATTTCAAAAATGAAAAAGAGCAAGACCCAATAGTGAAAGTAAGCGCCATGATTGAAATGAATAAACAACTTGGCACCTCTGATCCGATGAAAAAAACAGTGGCTATCCCTGATGCGGGTGGACATGTGTTGGCTTCTCATGTAGTATCAAAAGACCTTGTTTCAGTAAAAAATGAGATAGAGAAGTTTGCAATTGAAACATTAGGAATGCAAAAGTCAGCTCGTATTCAGTAAACTTTCAAGATTTTGGTACGTTAATGCAATGCAATTAAAGTAGTCCTTTTCATTAAAATCAGTATTTTTATAAATCAACTAAACAATTTACCTTATGAAATTAAGAACAGTTCTAGTAGTAGTGGCATTTGTGGGAATATTCTCTGCTAATGCTCAAACAGCGGACGATGTGCTCGCTAAGTATTTTGCCAACACTGGCGGACTTGAAAAATGGAAGGCACTAAAATCATTTACGCAAAAAGGGAAAGCTTGGCAAGGACAAGAATTCCCTATGGTGATTTATGCTAAAGCTCCCAATAAAATTAAAATGGTAATTAATGTTCAAGGCACTGAATTGGTGGCTCAAGCGTATGATGGCACAACAGCTTGGACTCTCAACCCATTTGCAGGTGGAAAAGATCCTGTAAAGTTAGACGATGAACAAACTAAGGAAATTAAAGATGAAGAGTTTGAGGATGCCTTTATTGATTACAAAAAGAAAGGACATGAAGTAACATTGGAAGGAACTGAGGAAGTAGATGGTGTGAAATGTTTTAAAATTAAATTAGTAAAAAACAAAAACAATCCTAAAGATGATGCTACGGAATTGCATTTCTTCGATGCCGAAAATTATGTACCTATTGTTAGAGTAAGTTATGTTAAAGTAGGGCCACAAAAAGGGACAGAAGTTAAAAGTTATATGAGCGATTATCAAGAAGTAGGTGGTTTAATGTTCCCCTTTTCAATAGAACAAAAAATAAATGGACAAACACAATTTAAATCTACTATGGAATCCATCACTATTGATGATATTAAAGACGATACAATCTTTGCTTTCCCTAAGAAGTAATTCTTAACATACACAAAAAAGAGACTGCACACCAGTCTCTTTTTTTTTCAAGAAGAACTTAAATTTTTAATCCTATGAAAAATAAATTTTTACTTTTCGTTTGCTTCGCTGTTACAGTTGTATCGGCACAAGCACAGACTGAGCTCTCTGGCAAAGCAATTCTAGGTGGGCTTCGTGCTCGCCACATCGGGCCGGCAACTATGAGCGGTCGTATTGCGGATATAGAAGTGGTAAATAGAAAGCCCACTATTTTATATGTAGGTACTGCCAGTGGAGGCCTTTGGAAATCTACCAGTGCAGGGGCTAACCTTCGTCCGGTGTTCGATGACTACACAATGTCTATCGGTAAAGTTACGCTAGACCAAAACCATCCTGATACAGTTTGGGTTGGCACAGGTGAGCCGTGGACACGCAATAGCACCAGCGTTGGTAATGGTGTATATAAATCAGTGAATGGTGGCACCTCTTGGGAATTTATGGGGTTGAAAGATTCTGAAAGAATAAGCGACATTATTATTCATCCAAAGGATGGCAATACAGTGTATGTTGGTGCTCAAGGACATTTATGGAATGCCAACACCGAACGGGGCGTTTATAAAACTACGGATGGAGGAAAAACATGGGCTCGTATTCTATATGTTGATGAAAATACTGGTTGTGCAGATTTAGAAATCGACCCAAGAAATCCTAATGTAATTTATGCTGCCATGTGGAGCCATAGAAGGTATCCTGATTTTTTTGATTCAGGATTTACAGGAAATAGTGCGTTGTATAAAAGTACAGATGGTGGCGCAACTTGGAATAAAATTCACAAAGGATTGCCAACTACCATGTTGGGTAGAATTGGTATCGCGGCTGCTCCATCAAATCCAAATGTTCTTTATGCAAGCGTGGAAGCAAAAGATATAAAAGGTATGTATCGTTCTACCGATGCTGGTGCTAATTGGAAGCTTGTGAATACCGACTTTAACAATGGTGTGAGGCCATTTTATTTTTCGCGCATAACAATTGACCCAAAGCATGATAGCATTTTAGTGAAGTGTGCGTTTACTCCGATTATCAGCACTGATGGTGGAAAGAAATTTAGGTCTATTGGAAGCGTGCATTCAGATGTACATGCTGCGTGGATCGATCCGAGCAATCCAAATCATATTCTATTGGGAACGGATGGAGGTGTTTACGAATCACTAGATCAAGCCTATACTTTCAAGATGTGGATGAACTTGCCGGTAGGACAATTCTATCATGTGGCGGTTGATAACGAAACACCTTTCAATTTATATGGTGGTCTTCAAGACAACGGTTCATGGGTGGGACCTTCGCAAAAGCCGGGTGGTATTACCAATAAAGAGTGGGACGTAACTTTTGGTGGCGATGGTTTTTGGTCTTCGCCTCATCCTATTGATAACAACATTGTGTATGCCGAGTATCAAGGTGGGCACATGGTTCGCTACAATAAAAAATCAGGTCAATCAAAAGAAATAAAACCGTATCCTGAAAAAGGAGCTCCTAAGTTGCGGTTTAATTGGAATACACCTTTAGTACAAAGCCCTAATAAAGTTGATCGTATTTATGCTGGTGCTCAATATGTTTTTATGAGCGATGATAAAGGCGATACATGGAAGAAAATTTCTCCCGATCTTACTTCCAACGATCCTAAGCGTCAGCGCCAAAGCTTAACTGGTGGTTTATCCATTGATAACTCATCTGCTGAAAACAATACTACTGTTTACTATATCGCAGAGTCTCACAAAGATGAAAAAGTAGTCTGGGCTGGCACCGATGATGGCTTCTTGCAGGTAACCGAAAATCAAGGCGGCACTTGGACAAACGTTACTAAAAATATGCTGGGCTTGCCTTCAGGCAATTGGTGCTCATCCATTGATGCCAGTCATTTTGATAGAGCAACAGCGTATGTAACATTTGATAACCATCGCAATGGTGATATGAAAACGTATATCTACAAAACTACCGACATGGGTAAAACATGGATTTCGCTAGCAACACCTGAGATTGAAGGCTATGCTTGGATTATCCGTGAGGATAGAGTTAATGCTAACTTACTTTTTGCAGGCACTGAATTTGGTTTATACGTTTCCATTGATGGTGGAAAGAAGTGGAATCGCTTTGAGAACAACGTGCCTAAGGTTGCGGTGCATGATATTGCTATTCATCCAAAAACAGATGCCATTGTGTTAGCTACGCATGGAAGAGCGTTAATGATAATTGATGATATATCACCTCTTCGCCAGCTTACACCAGAAGTGTTGAGCAAGCCCATTCATTTTTTTGATTTAAAACCAACAGTTTTGAACGACCCAGGCTCGGGTGGCAATTGGTTTGGTGGCGATGGAAACTATGTAGGTGAAAACCCGAATGATTTAGCTAAGATAGTTTACTTTATGGGCAAGCGTCACACATTTGGTAAAATGACTATTGAGATTTATGATCAAAATGATAAGCTTATCAAAGAAGTGCCAGCAGGTAAAAGTGCGGGTATCAATGTGGTTGAAATGACAGCTACTTTAGAGAAGCCTAAGGCTGCTCCATCTGAAAATCCACAAGCATTGTTTGGAACGCTCAATGGCCCTAACCTCCCAGCAGGCACGTATAAGGTAAAAGTGATAAAAGGAAAAGAAGAATTTTTAACAAGCTTCTCACTCAAGTATCCAGAGAATTCACCTTATACTGCTGAAGATAGAAAGCTACAACAAGAAACTACCATGAAGTTGTATGCACAAACCGAGCAAATTGCTTACCTGTATGCTGCTCAGGATGGCATTGCTAAACAGGCTAAACTAGCGGTTGAAAAGAATCCCAAACTAGCGAAAATCATTAACCCATTTGTAAAGGAAGTAGAAGATCAAAATGCTTCTCTTGTTTTTAGAGGTGGCGATTTTTATATCAACACTGAAGAGAAATTAGCAGAACAAATCTCATCTATGTATGGTGAAGTGTCAGCTTATCCTGGTAAACCGGGGGCTGCACAAGTTGAAAGGGTAGGAGGGCTTGATCAAGAAGTAAAAGCTGCCACTGTTAAGTTTGAACAGATAAAAGGCGAGAAGCTAAAGAAAATCAACACAGCCATTTCTTCTGATAAAATTTTCAAACCTATTCAAGTATTAACTCCTGATGAATTTAAAAAAGGAGAAGGTGCGGGAAGCATCAGTCCCAAGAAGTTTGACTTTACAGGATTGAAAATGCTTCGATAGAAATTGGTCGATAAATGAGCAGAGGATAGCAAAGCAAAAATAATTGCTAACTGTACTCTGCTCACTGCCGACTAATTCAACAATTCTAAAATGGCTTCGCGTATCATTTCTGGATGAGTCCAAGGCACAAAATGATTCATGTCTGCTTTCAACATCAGCTTAACAGGAGCATTGGTTATCATCTTCTTGGCAAAATCTGCATTGCCGGGAGCAACCAAATCATCTTTGCCACCTTGTATTACAATAGCGGAAGCTTTTATTTTTGGATATAGCGGAATCATCGCTTCCAGTTGTGGCTTTAGCCGATAGATTTCTTTGTTAGAAGCCCGTAAGGAGCGAGGCATTATCCAACTTAGAAATGGGGTTGCTAACGGTGCACGAAACCATTCTTTAGGCTCAAGCTCAGGATCAATAGATCCAGCTACAATTACCAAGCCGTCAATCAATTCAGGGTAATCTATTGCCATCCGACAAATAATAGGACCACCAAGCGAATGACCAACTAAAATAATAGGTCGTTGTTTTTTATGTTGCTCGATGATTGGTTTTAAAAAAGCGGCTTGCTTTTCGAGCGAAGGCTCAGCAAATCCAAAATTGGAGTATCCAAAACCTGGCCTGTCAACGCTTATCAATTGTGCTTTGCCAAGTAAGACTGTATCGGCCATAAAATCGATGAAAGCACTTAATGAACCAGGCGAACCATGAACAAATACAACTAAGGGTTTTAAACTATCACCAACGGTTAAATAGTTGATGCGCCTCTTCTCGATAAAATAATCGTGAACAACGCCCTTTGTTTTCTTGTCGGCAAAGTATGTGTCGAGTTCGGATTTGCTCATGCGGAACTGCAAGCATGAATCCATTAAAATTAAGAGTCCTCCAAAAAGAGAAACGATAACAAACGCTAACCATTTCTTCTTTAGCCAACGTATACTCATAACCGTTGTTATTGATGCTGAAGTAATTTATTATATTGGTCAGGCTTACTGAATAAAGATAGGGCTTCTTTTATATCGGCATCTGATTTAAAACCGACCTCTACTCGGCCTTTCTCTAAAAAGTAATGAGCTGTAATTTCTTGCTCGAGTAAACCCTTAATTTGATCTTTGAAAGTAATCAAATCATTTTTCTTGTTGTCGACTAATGTTTGATTAAGTTGATCGAGTTGAATTTTTAAATCTGAATAGTAGCGTTCTTTTTTAGCTGTAGATGTGAGTAAAGCTACTTGTGTATCGAGCATTGATTGATAAGAAAAATTTTTACTTTTTGTCCAACTCATAAATTCTTGATATTCTTGATCGGTCAACTTAAAATCGGAGGCGGGTGGAATTGTTGGATGTTTGAAAGCATAGCTATTAGCATAGTCAAAAATCAATCCTTGGGTAAAAAGGGCTTGCGTTACTGATACTGTTTCTATGGAAGCAATTTTAATGTCAGGTTCAATACCACCGCCATCATACACTGTGCGGCCGTTAGTAGTTTTGAATTGTTTTTTTAATGAATCAGGTATTGAGCCAACACTGCCATCTTCTCTGCGATGGCCGTAATCCAACACCTGAATGCATCTGCCGGAAGGCGTATAATATTTAGCGGTTGTAATTTTTATTTGTGAATTGTAAGACAGCGGGCGACTTACTTGTACTAAACCTTTGCCATACGATTTTTCTCCTATCACTACACCACGGTCATAATCTTGAATAGTACCTGCCACTATCTCCGATGCTGAAGCACTCCCTCTGTTAATCAATACAACTAGTGGCATCTCAGTATCTACGGGGCTTAGCTTAGTTTCATATACAAAATTACTATCGTCCACTTTACCTTTTGTAAACACCACTTTTTTTCCTTTAGGGATGAATATATTGCAGATGTTCACGGCTTCTAATAATAGACCACCTGGATTTCCACGCAAATCAAGCACTATTGCTTTAGCACCTTTCTCCTTCATCGAGACAATTGCATTTTTCACTTCTTGCCCAGCATCGGGTGTAAAGTCACTTAATTGAACATAACCAACAGTAGCACTGAGCATTCCAAAGTAAGGAACATTACTTACCTTAATTTTTTCACGTTTAAACTCAAGATCAATCAACTTATCTACTCCAACTCGTTTTATGGAGAGCTTTACAGAGGTGCCCACTTGCCCACGCATCAATTGGTTGGCTTCATCATGAGAAAGCTTCGAAAGCTCAATGTCATTCATCTTCATAATTTCATCACCCACGCGTAATCCATTTTTATAGGCAGGATAACTTGTGTAGACCATACTAACTACGGTGCGATGGTTGATCTCACGAGTTAACGCACCAATACCACCATATTGGCCAGTATTCATGGTGCGGTAGTCTTCTACTTCATCTTCCGAAATATAATTAGTGTAAGGATCCAATGAATTCAACATTGCATCTATGCCAATACGCATCAATTGATTGGGATTAACTTCATCCACATACAACGCATTTACTTCTTTAAATAGTGAAGCGAAGATGTCCAAGTTCTTAGCTATCTCAAAATAACGTTCGGCTGGTGGCGTGAATGAAACAAGGGCAAGGCAAACAACTACCGTGGCTACAACATATCTTTTCTTCATCATTTTCGATCTAACGGTAATCTATTAATTTAGGTGCTCAGAATTTATCGGGTATCTGAACAATGCGGATAACCACCTCGTGAGGGTCGCCATCTTTATCCAACAAGTTGAATTTAACCAATGGGTTATCGCGCTTGATATTACTTTCCACATGAATGATCTCATTGTCTTGCAGGTGCTTTTGAATTTCCTTTTGCAAGATTACCAAGGCATTGGCAAAATCAACTTCAAGTGGACTAGGATTGTATGATTGTGTTTTCATTTAAAATTCGATGTGACTGAAGATTAGTAATGACCTTTTAATGAGTAAACTTTAATAATATTTTCCTCTACCTTATAAATATCGATGTTCCTCGCTTATTCTGCGCGACCATTTTCCAGCTAGCTTATATTTTAGTGCCTCGGGTTTACCAATTCCTGAAAAAGGATTTTTAATTATAGCATCAGTAAGTAGCGCGATTTTCTTAATCATTGACTTGTTTCCGCTTTTAATCCAAAAATCCAAATCCTCATCAGCCTATGGAAGAAAAATTACTTCCATAGATCATTCAATTCCTTAACAGTAATCTTTCTTCCTTTACCTGCTTTAAAATCAATATCTCCTTGCTCTATTTTTTTAACAAATTCAGGATCGTAAGTATCCTCTTTTTTTAATTCAAATTTAATTTTCAATGCTTTCATAAAAGCCTTTAGCGATTCCAACTTCGATCCATCAACCTCGTGTACTTTTATATTTACCGTTTCCATAAGTTATTAAATCTATTACCACCTTATCAAAGCCGAGGCCCATGTAAATCCACTTCCAAAGGCGGCCAAGCAAATTACGTCATTTTCTTTGATTCTTCCTTCTGCCCATGCCTCGCTTAGCGCAATGGGAATAGAGGCTGCCGTGGTGTTGCCATATCTCATAATATTATTGTACACCTGATCATCGCGCAAGTGTAGTTTTTCTTGAACGTATTGGCTTATCCTTAGGTTGGCCTGATGGGGCACTAGCAGGTTAATTTCTTCCTTCGTCATTCCATTGGCATCAAGTGCTTCGTTGATCACTTCCAGAAACCGAACTATGGCATGTTTAAATACTTGATTTCCATTCATCACCACCTTAAAATGTGTGGTATCTAGTATCTGATCAGGCTGCCGATCTTCTCTTTTGCGACTGCTGCCCGGGTCGCGAATGTAAAGTTCTTCGGCAAACCGACCATCGGAATGAAGATGAGTAGATAAAATTCCAGGCTTTTCGTTGGGTTGAAGAATAGCGGCACCGGCACCGTCAGCAAAAATAACCGCTGTGTTACGCCCTCTAGTCGATAGGTCGATAGCAGTAGATTGTATCTCTGCACCTACCACTAAAATAGTTTTATACATGCCTGATTTGATGAATTGATCGGCCACCGAAAGTGCATAGATAAATCCAGAACAGGCATTTCGAATATCCAGCGCGCCAATGCCATCAAGGCCTAGCTCGCGTTGCAACAAAACTCCAGAACCTGGAAAAAAGTAATCGGGTGTGATGGTGGCAAACACAATAAACTCAACATCTTTTTCTGTAAGACCAGCCCTTTGCAATGCCATGCGCGAAGCTTTAGCAGCCATGTTGGCAACGGTATCCTTTGCGGGATCAATATAACGTCTTTCTTTTATGCCCGTGCGCTCCACAATCCACTCATCGGTGGTGTCCATAATGGTGGCGAGGTATTGATTGGTGATAACCGTTTCAGGGACATGATGCCCGATGCCAACAATTTTTGAATAGCGCATTTCTATCAATTTAGAACAGCAAATTAAGGAATTGTTACCTAATGGGTGTTAGTTGTAAGTGAAAAGTTTGGGGTGGAGGTATAAGTATAAATTAGAAACGGAAAGTTTTTTGGGAGGCTCGCGTCATCACCTAAATGAAAACATTCACCAAGTAGTTGTTTCTAATATCTCGATAAACATAAAAATCAGAATCTATGCTGGCGATATTGCTAATACCCTTGGCCTCAGCGGCTACAATCAATGAAGCATCGGCAAGATCCATCGGCACATCATTAAATTTTTCACTGAGCTCAATTATTCGGATCAAATGGTAAAATTCTAATTCAAAAATTTGAAGACCACCGCGGTTTATCCATTTCAGAAAATTGATTTGGGTCTTTATACTGAAATCCAGCATGTGTGATACTTCCGTAATCACTGGCCAGGTAGTAATAAAAGATCCTTGGCTGCTTTTAATAAATGATACCGCGCGCTTATGGTAGCTATCGCTATTGTCAAACAAAGCAATGAGTGGCCCAGCATCAATGAGCGTGCTTTGCATGCAGTTTTTCTTTTATTTTTTTCTTGTAAGAAACGGAGCTATCGGCAGAGCCGCTACCTTCTTGCCCAAAAAGATCAGCACCTGACTCAAAAGCACTTTGTGTTTTTCTGCGTTGAGCGAGGTAAGCCACCAATGCTTCTTTTACCACCATGGATTTGGATACACCTTCATCTTGGCAATATCTGACAAGCTCTTTTTCGGTATCATCTGAAAGCCTTACGTTTAGCATATGTTTTTGATTGTATTACAAATGTATTACAATCTACGCTAAAAAGATAACACTGACAATATTTTTTTTCAAATGCCTTAAATAGCTAAGAAGAATGGATTGTTGCAGGAGTTATTCGTCACTATCTCTACATCACCAAATTCACAATTTTGCCGGGCACAATAATTACTTTCTTGGGAGCTTTGCCTTCTGTCCATTTGGTGACTGACTCCGATTCTAGCACCAATTTCTCGATATCTTCTTTTGGCATGTCGAGTGCTATGTTCATCATTACCCGCACCTTGCCGTTGATGGAGATAGGATATTCAAAGGAATTTTCTTTCAAGTATTGCTCATCGAATGCAGGATAGCCTGCATTAAAGATGCTATCGGTGTGACCTAATTTTTCCCAAAGCTCTTCTGCAATGTGTGGGGCAAAAGGAGAGAGCACAATGGCCAATGGTTCTAAGATTGCGCGCTTGTTGCATTTCAATGACGATAGCTCGTTGCAACAAATCATAAACTCACTTACCGAAGTATTGAACGAAAAATTCTCGATGTCCTGCTCTACTTTCTTTATAGTTTTATGGAGAACTTTTAATTCTTCACGCGTTGGTGCTTCATCGCTTACGCGGAAGTTTTCTCCACTATGAAAAAGATTCCAGAACCTTCTTAAAAATTTAAATACACCATCAATGCCTTGCGTACTCCATGGCTTCGATTGCTCCAATGGCCCAAGGAACATCTCATACAAGCGAAGCGTATCAGCGCCATATTTGTCAATGATCTCATCAGGATTTACAACGTTGAAATAAGACTTGCTCATTTTTTCAACTGCCGAGCCGCAGATGTATTTGCCATCTTCCAATAAAAATTTAAAATTTATTAGAGCAGGCCTCTTCTCTTTAATTTTGTCAATTTTAAGTATATCATTTTCAACGATTGAAATGTCAATTCTTCGTTCATAAAAATCAATCCCTTCGGTTTCGATTATAGGCTTTAGATTACTGTTAAAGTATTCTGGTCCGAACTGTTTTTTGCATTCTTCTATTATCAATTCCGGATTATCATAGAATTTCTTTGAAACTATCAAATCAACTCCCTTCACTGTGTAAAAGATGCTCGTCACCCCAGTAATCTTTCCTTGGTTAATTAACTTCTTAAATGGTTCATCAAAATTTATGTAACCTAAGTCGTGCAATATCTTTGTCCACAAGCGTGCGTACAGTAAGTGAGCCACGGCATGTTCCGATCCTCCGATGTACACATCCACCTGGTTCCAATACTCCAACGCTTTCTTATCCGCGAAAGCGGTTTTGTTATGTGGATCCATGTAGCGCAAAAAGTACCAAGCTGCCCCAGCGTGCGTAGGCATAGTGTTACTGTCGCGCTTTTGTTCAGGAGTAAAGTTGATCCAATCGGTTAAGTTGGCCAATGGCCCTTCACCATTACCGGAAGGTTTAAAGTTGTTGGAAGGAGGAAGCTCTAATGGCAACTCACTCTCGTTCATTGCATAAGGCACATCATCTTTAAACACTACAGGGAACGGCTCACCCCAATAGCGTTGACGGCTCCAGCCAGCATCGCGCATTTTAAAGTTCACGTGCTTTTTGCCAATGCCCATTTCTTCTAATTTGTTAATGGCAACGTCCATCGCGGCAGTCATCACCAATCCATTTAGAAAATCGGAGTTTTCAAGTGTTGCTTCTTTGGTGGAGTTGGCTTCTTCGCCATTGTAGAGCGTGCCAATGATGTTGGTGATGGGTAAATTAAAATGCTTCGCGAATTTGTGATCGCGCTCATCGCCACACGGCACGGCCATAATAGCGCCTGTGCCATAGCCAGCCAACACATACTCGCTTATCCAAACTGGAATTTGCCTTCCGCTGAAAGGGTTAATTGCATACGCTCCCGTAAAAGCTCCAGTAATCTTTTTTACTTCCGCCATGCGATCAACTTCCGAACGACTTTCAACATACTTTAAGTAGTTGGCAACATCTTCTTGTTGAGCAGGGGTAGTTATTTTTTTCACAAGATCGTGCTCAGGCGCAAGCACCATGAAATCGATACCAAAGATGGTATCTGGGCGAGTGGTGAAGACTTTTATTGCCTCATCCCCCGCCCCCCCCTCCAAGGGAGAAGGGGAGGGGCGTTGTAATGAGGGACGTGCTTCTAATGTTGATTTAATTTTATTCAATACTTCCTGAAGATTTGACTTAACCTCTTCATTGGTGAATCGGATTACTTCAAAGCCTTCATCATTTAAAAACTCAGTTCGCGCATCATCATATTCTTTGTTGTTAAGATGATACTCTCCATCAACTTCAATTACCAAACGTTTATCAAGGCAGACAAAATCTGCAATGAAAGTACCTAACGCATGCTGTCTTCTAATCTTAAAACCAAGCTTATTATTTCTTAAGTCTTGCCAAAGTATATCCTCTTCTTCAGTCTGATTTTTTCTATTGTCTTTCGAGAACTTTTTAAGAATGTGCCAGTATTTTTTCTCTGAAGTTTGGAAGCCCTTCGGATTTGATTCGGAGCTTGTTCCCCTCTCCCCCGGAGAGGGGCTAGGGGTGAGGCCTGCAAGCCGAAACTCCAACTCTGCCCCGATGCTCTTCCCAATCCAATTTCTTTGTATCTCTTTCATCGACTCGCTAAAGTCAATGACATCAAGGCCAGATAATAGACGGTCGGCATATTCGGTAATGCGCAAACTCCACTGACGCATTTGTTTTTTTATTACTGGGAAGCCACCGCGATAGCTAACGCCATTGATAACTTCATCGTTGGCAAGCACTGTGCCCAAGGCTTCGCACCAGTTCACATCTGTGTTGGCCAAGTAAGCCAACCGGTATTGCATCAAAATCTCCTGCTGGGTTTTTTCATTGAAGGCTTTCCATTCCGCGGCAGCGAAATTTTTAATATTCGATTTTGAATTTGGAATTGGATGACTTGCGTTTCCTTCTTTCTCAAAGATTTTAATTAAGTCAGCAATGCGTTCTGCCTTTTCAGTTTTGCGGTTGAACCAGCTATCGAAAATCTGAAGAAAAATCCATTGCGTCCATTTGTAGTATTCAGGATCGCATGTCTGCACTTCTCGACTCCAATCGTAGCCGAAGCCAATCTTGCCAAGTTGCCTTTTAAAGTTGTTGATATTATCAGCTGTAGAAACTGCAGGATGGATGCCATGCTCCAACGCATATTGCTCTGCGGGCAATCCAAACGCATCAAAACCCATTGGGTGCAGCACATTAAAACCTTTTATTCGCTTAAAGCGGGCAACAATATCGGAAGCGATGTAACCCAGCGGATGCCCCACATGAAGCCCTGCACCAGAAGGGTAGGGGAACATATCCAACACATAATATTTCGGCTTGGGCGAATCGTTGCTTACTTTATAAATGCCACGCTTTTGCCACTCGGTGCGCCACTTATCTTCTATTTTCTTAATTTCTTCTTTGCTGTATTCGGCCATTGTTGGTAATTATTATCTGCTAGAACCTCAAAAGTAAGCCAAAGCTTTCAAATAGCCATCTTGGTTTACGATGCCGCTTTATAAATCAATTCGATGTTGATCTTCAATTTTGTAATTTTGTTATTATCTAGTTCCAATATGCCCCGACTTTTACTTTTTTCACTCTTTATTTTTTTAGGATATAATGCACATGCTCAAACTGCTGATGCCATTATTCAAAAGTATACTCAATACATAGGCGGCCAAAAACTATGGAAGAAAATAAAAACCATTAGTGCAAATGGTGAATATGATTATGGAGGTGTGAAGTTTCCTTTCACCACCTATTCAAAAGCTCCCAACTTGTATAAATTCATTGTCCCTTTTAACGGTAAATATTATGCACAGGCGTTTGAAGGTAAAGAAGGCTGGCGGATAGATGCCTTCAAAGGCGAAACTTCGCCTACTATCCTTACGGGAAAAGCTGCGAGGGCAATGGCCAACGAAGCCGATGTGGAACTGGAAAATGTTTTTGTGCGATACAAAACGAAGGGTCACAAAGTGGTACTTGTAGGAAAAGATACCATTCGAGAAAAAGTATGTTATGAGATTGGTCTTACCCGAAAGAGTGGCGAAACCGAAGCTTATTTTTTTGATGTTGAAACATACGAGCTTGTGATGAAAGAAGCTGTTTCTAAAAATACTGAGCTAGATGGGTCGCTGATGAATATCTATTACACTGATTATCGATTGGTGGATGGAATCAAAATTCCTTTTCGGGAAGAATACAAAATCAATGATCAGCCAATTCTTACCATTACAGTTGAAAAGGTATTGATGAACTCTGCTATAGCTGACAAAGAGTTTCAACTGATTCGTTAGTGCTGGTTCCCAAAAATATTTTCAAACTTTAAAGCTCATTTTAAGCCACTAGTTTTCTGTTATGCAAAAAGCCCCCACTGTTCTTCACATCATCACTTCCGAAGCATGGGGCGGCCTTGAGTTGTATGTAAGTCAGCTCATTCTAAAATTAAAAAATGAGGGAGTTGAAATGGGTGTGTACTGTTTACCCAATTCAATAGTTGGCAAAAAGCTCATCAGCGAAGGCGTTACCATTATACCAGCTCATACGCGATCAAAATTTAGTCCAACTGATATAAAGAATGTAACGTCATTAATTAAGAAAGAAGGCTACTCGATTATTCACGCCCACACTAACAAAGACATGTGGCTTGGCTCGTGGGTAAAGTTGCTTAACCCCAAGGTAAAGCTGATCTATAATTTATATATGTCAGTTGCTTCAAAGAACGATCTTATCCATCGGTTTATTTATAGTCGCGTAGATGCGTTGGTCTCAACATCGGAGGTAATCAACAAAAATGTGGAGGCAGGTTATCCTGTAAAGAAAGAGATCATCAAGTTGATTCGTTATGGGCGCGACTTTGAAGAATATGTACAGGATGAAGCAAAGCGAAAAGAAATAAGAATAAAATGGGGTGCTATCGAATCCACGAAAGTGGTAGCCACCATTTGCCGCATAGACAAGACCAAAGGTGTGCGCGAATTAATTGATTCGTTTTTATTGCTGCCAGATGAGGTGAGAAGTACGATGCAACTTTGGATTGTGGGCGATAGAACAATTCACGGCAAAGCGGCTGATGGTTCAATTGTTTATGAAGCCCAAGCAGAGGAAGCCTATCACTATTTGCTTAATGTTGTTGAGAAGAATAAGATAAGTGATTCAGTAAAATTAATCCCTTACCAATCAGACTTAATCGGGTATCTATCTGCTATCGATATTTTTGTGCTCGCGAGCTATAACGAAATGTATTCATTGGCTGTGATTGATGCTATGTTAATGGAGAAATTGGTGATAGGAACCAATGCTGGCGGCACTCCAGAGCAATTGGGTTGGGGCAGTCGCGGTGTTTTGGTAGAACCTCATAATGCGCTCATGCTAGCCAAAGGTATAGCACATGCGGTAACAAAATTTGAAGAATTGAAAGAGTTAGCTTCAAAGTCTAAAGCTTGGGCAAGAGCCGAACATAGTTGGCATTCAACATTGGCAAAGTACCTTAATTTGTATAGAACGATTTAACAGGGCTGAACCAAGGCCGATGTCAGACATAAGACAGTGTTAACTAAAAGAGATCTTATTTTAGTCTTAACTCAAACTGCTTTGCTGTTAACTTCGTATATCAATATAATCAATCTTAAAAAAATAAAAATGAAAAGGATACTTAATTATTCACTCTTTATAGTAATACTATTTATAAGTTCTAAAGCTACAATTGCTCAAACAGCCAAGGCAGTCGATCCAGCTACTCTTCCTAAAACAGAAGACGAATGGAAGAAGAAACTCTCTGCTGAAGAATATCAAGTACTACGATTAAAAGGTACTGAGCGACCAGGTACTGGTAAATATGATCAATTCTTTGAGCCTGGCACATACTACTGCAAAGCTTGTGGCTCCGAACTTTTTAAATCGGATACTAAATTTGATGCAGGTTGTGGATGGCCTAGTTTTTACAAAGCTGCTACAAAATCTAATATCGTAGAAGTAGTTGACAATAGCTTTGGCATGAAACGAATTGAAGTGAACTGTGCTGTGTGCAAAAGCCATCTCGGCCACGTATTTGATGATGGCCCTCAGCCAACAGGTTTGAGATATTGTATCAACTCTGTTTCGCTAGGGTTTAAGAAAAAATAATTCACAAGCGCAAAGTTTCAAGGAAAATATAAAAAAAATAATTAGCTCTCATTCCAAACTAAACTGAGTTTGTTAGGGTTGTCTGTCTGTCTGTTAAAAACAAACCTTAACCATTGAAGTTATTATATGAGCAGCGAACTATTTAAAGAAGCCCACGTGGGATCAGTTACCTTGAAGAACCGAATTGTGATGTCTCCGATGACACGTTGTAGAGCAATCGGAAATATTCCAAATGAGCTAATGGCCAGCTACTACGGTCAACGGTCAGGAGCAGGTTTAATTATTACCGAGGGCACTTCGCCTTCACCCAATGGCTTGGGATATGCCCGCATACCGGGAATTTTTAGTGGCGAACAAGTTGAAGGCTGGAAGAAAGTAACTTCCTCTGTGCATGCTAAAGGAGGAAAGATTGTAGTGCAATTAATGCATACTGGAAGAATTAGTCATTCTTTGAATCTACCAACTGGTGCTGAAATACTCGCACCTTCTGCTGTAAAACCCGCAGGACAAATGTGGACAGACACAAAGCAGATGCAAGATTTTCCTGTTCCAAAAGCCATGACTGCAGACGATCTAATCAAGACGAAAGCTGAATTTGTAACAGCAGCAAAAAATGCGATTGTTGCTGGCTTTGATGGAGTTGAGTTGCACGGGGCTAACGGATATTTACTTGAACAGTTTTTATCTCCCATTAGCAATGTGCGCAGTGATCTGTACGGAGGTTCGATTGAAAACCGCAGTCGCTTTGTTTTGGAGGTGGTGAAGGACGTAGCGCAAGCGATAGGGAAAGAAAAAACAGGCATCCGGTTATCTCCTTTTGGAGTTGCCAGCGACATGCCACATTATCCAGAAATACAAGAAACATACGATTACTTATCGAATGAACTCAACAAGCTTGATATCGCTTACATTCATGTGGTCGATCACTCGGCTATGGGTGCACCAGCAGTTCCGTTGGAAATGAAAAAGATTATTCGCGGTAATTTTGAAAACACGATTATTCTAGCGGGTGGATATGACAAGGCTAAAGCTATTGCTGACTTTGATAGCCGCCTTTGTGATCTAGTTGCCTTCGGTCGCCCGTTCATTAATAATCCTGATTTGGTAAATCGTTTGGTTAACGATCAGCCATTGTCTACCGAACTTCACATGGATTTATTCTACACAGCTGACGAGAAAGGATACACTGATTATCCAAGTTACAAATCATAAATAAGTTCTGTGCTTGGTGATATTGAAAGGGTGAAATTTGATTTCACCCTTTTTAGTTTAATAATCTCGCTTTCACTTTTGGTTTAGGTAGTTCATCAACTTTGTTTCGTAATCTTTTACATAACCAACTGATCGCACACCATCTGATAGCAATAACCTGCGCCTGATGAAGCCGCGAACTAGTGCTTTAGAATGATTTACGTGAGAATTTTGAGTTCTTACTATGTCCACTCCTTTAAATACAACGAAAAAGTTGATCCTCTTTCAGGAATACTACTAACTTCAATTCTGCCTCCTAGCCGAACGGCTTGCAGTTTGGCCAAGTAGAGATTGATTCCCCTTCCAGAAGCATCTGGATGAAAGTATCGAAACGGTTTAAAAAGTTGATCACCGTAAAGCTGTAAGTCAATGCCTCTCCCATTATCTACCACGTCTACAACAATCCATTCGTTTTCCATTCTCGTGACGATTTTCACGAATGATTTCTTTTCAGGATTTCTAAATTGAATGGAATTACAAATGAGAGTATGAAGAATGAAATTAATTCTCTTATGCGCTGAAAAAATACTAGGTATGTTGAAATCGGTTGCCACTTCAATGCTGTATTGCTTTATGTTCGAGTCGAGGAGCTGAAGTATTTTACTTACTTCAACGGGAAATTCAACTTTTCCCCGCACAATAAAACTATCGCTTCGTACCTCAACAATTTTATTAAGTTCATGAATGATAGTGTCCAATGAATCTGTTTCTGCAAGGATTCGTTTCATTAGGCCTTCTCGTTCTTCGCTACTAGCATAATTATTCACCAAATTTATTAGCCCTAATATCCTTGCAACTGGGCCTCGTAAATTATGTGATATGGTATAAGAAAATTGAAGTAGTTCATGATTGAAGCTAACTAACTGATTAGTAATTCTAAGTAAGTCGTTATCTTTTTCAGCCAACAATTCCTTCAAGATTTCACTTTGACTAGTTAACTCCTCGCTTTGTTCTTCAATTTTTATATTTTTTACCGATAAATTCTCAATCAAATGTTCATTCCGTTGCACCAATACATCCGTCTCATACTTGAAAAAACCTACGATACTCAAAATAGCTGTGAAAAGAATTATAGTTACAAAATTTATATAATTGTAATTTGTATCTGTAAATCCAACTTGATAGTATCCTACGCCAAGAAAATTGTGGATCGGATCGTAAAGCATCAACGTTAAAAAACAGATTGAGACATTAAGAAATAGTAATCTCTTTTCTACAAAGCTGATGGTCATCAAGGGTACTATCGATAAGATAATCAAGGCTGTTCTTGATTGATAATAGGAGAGTAAAGAAAGATTTGAGAAGTTGCTCATTTTATTAACTATTGTCACGCTCAACGTTCCTAGGATCATTGTAATAGTTATAAGTGTTCTGCTTGTATCATTAAATCCTAAATGTTGCAGAAATGGCAGCAAACACAAAGCTGCTATCATTGTACCCACTACCTGAATTACTCTATCATTTGTGTTGAAATTGTACTGAACTAAACATAGGCATGTTAACAGCAAAATAAATACCATCGAAATATTGTTAGTAATCACAATATTTCGGTTCTTCCATTTTGGAAAACTTCCAGAGGTTCCTAACTGACTAAATCTTTTGAGTTGTTTTTGCACAAAAATGCTTTATGTAAAAATAGCAATTATAGTTTTAAACTAGTGGGTTTATATTGGTTGATAGCGCACATCGAATTGTCCTTCCTTTTTAATTGTTCAAATGATATCGGCATTTAGAAAATTTGTTAAATAGAGTTCATAATCTGGGATTAATTTAATTTGGTTAGATTTGATTAATCTAAAATCATGAGGAACCAATTACTACTTCTCGTCTTTCTTAGTCTGGCATTCATCGGATGTCAGAAGTCAGGAAAGGAAATGGTTCAACAATCAAAACCTGCTAGGGAAGTCTGGACGAAAGAGCAAGCAAATGAATGGTATAAAGACAAGGACTGGCTTCGCGGTAGCGATTTTATTCCAAGCTCGGCTATCAACCAACTTGAAATGTGGCAAGCTGAAACGTTTGATACTACTACTATCAATCGTGAATTAGGCTATGCCGAATCAATAGGCTTAAACTCTATGCGTGTATATCTACATCATCTTGCGTGGGAAGTTGATTCAGTAGGCTTTATAAATAGAGTAGATCAATATTTAACGATTGCGGATAAACATCATATCTCCACGCTTTTTGTTTTGTTTGATGATTGTTGGATGCCAACATATCAGGCAGGAAAACAACCCGACCCAAAACTAGGTATTCACAACTCGGGATGGGTGCGCGATCCGGGAGATAAAATTCATTCTGATTCCACGTTAGTTGTTGTATTGGAACGATATGTAAAAGGTATTCTCACTCATTTTGCTAGCGATAAACGGATTGTACTTTGGGATCTTTACAACGAACCGGGCAATTCAGGTTATGGAAATAAATCGTTGCCTCTTCTAGAGAAAGCTTTTCATTGGGGTAGAGAGGTGAATCCATCACAACCATTGTCTTCGGCAGTATGGACTAAGGATTTGCTTGATCTAAATACTTATCAGCTTGCCAATTCGGATGTAACAACCTATCACAATTATTCAGAACCTGTAGAGCATAAGAAATGGATCGATAGTTTAAGAACCTACGGACGTCCATTAATCTGCACAGAATACATGGCGCGCACACGAGGCAGTCGCTTCGAAAACATAATGCCGATGTTGAAAGTAGAAAACATTGGTGCTTACAACTGGGGGTTAGTGGCAGGAAAAACAAATACGATGTATGCTTGGGATTCTCCGATGCCAGATGGTAAAGAACCGGGGATTTGGTTTCATGATATTTTTAGAAAGGATGGAACTCCTTATAGTAAGCAAGAAGTAGAGTTGATAAAAAGTTTAACTAGTCAATAATTTTATAAGCTAGGCTACAATTTGATTACAGATCAAGCGACCAAGATGAGATTAAAGTTAACGGTAACTCCAAGGTGCTTGCTTGCGGCAGGGATGGAACGGCCTGTTTGAGCCCTCGCGTTTCGCGGGGCGAGTAGTGACAGCCCGGTGGCCTTGCGTCTCGCTGGGCCAGCTGCCCCCAAAAAAACTCTAAATACTTAAACTTGTTAGCTTCTCCCGATTGCGTATTTTCGCACCAAAATTTATCAAACCATGAGCAACCGCCCTATCTCCAATTTCATAGAAAAGAACTATTTGCATTTCAATGCTGCCGCAATGGTAGATGCTGCCAAAGGATATAAAAAACACATTGCCGAGGGCAAAAAAATGTTGGTGTCGCTGGCGGGTGCTATGAGCACGGGCGAACTGGGCATCAGCTTTGCCGAGATGATTCGTCAAGACAAAGTGCATATTATTTCTTGCACGGGCGCAAACTTGGAGGAAGATATTATGAACTTGGTTGCGCACTCACACTACAAACGCATTCCAAATTACAGAGACTTAACTCCCGAGCAGGAGTGGGACTTGTTGCAAAACCATTTGAACCGTGTTACGGATACGTGTATTCCGGAGGAGGAGGCATTTAGAAGATTGCAATCGCATTTGTTTAAAGTGTGGAAAGATGCGGAGGACAAGGGCGAGCGGTTGTTTCCGCATGAATTCATGTTCCGCATGATCAACAGCGGTGTGTTGAAACAATATTATGAGATTGACCCAAAGAATAGCTGGATGATTGCTGCCGCAGAGCGCAACATGCCGATGGTAGTGCCGGGCTGGGAAGACAGCACGATGGGCAATATTTTCGCGAGCTATTGCCTTACGGGAGAATTGAAAGCAAGCACAATGAAGAGCGGTATTGAATACATGGTATGGCTGGCGGACTGGTACACGAACAATGCGACTGAACATGGCATTGGCTTCTTCCAAATAGGTGGAGGTATTGCAGGCGACTTCCCGATTTGTGTGGTGCCGATGTTGCACCAAGATTTGGGACGCGATGGCGTGCCGTTCTGGAGTTACTTCTGCCAGATATCGGATTCAACTACTAGCTACGGTTCATACAGTGGCGCAGTGCCCAACGAAAAAATTACATGGGGAAAGCTAAGCATTGAAACACCTAAGTTTATTGTAGAAAGTGATGCGACTATCGTTGCTCCGCTTATGTTTGCGTATATTTTGGATATGTAATATTTAGTTGTTGGTTGTTAGTTAATAGTTGTTGGTAGAACCGATGCTAACAACTACCAACGAACAACCATTTCCTTGTTATCTTTACATAAATGGATTTGAAATATGAATTACAGCGTATCATTTCAGGAGTTGGCCAAAATTTAGAAAGAAATCTTATTGAGGCAGCAGCCTACCAGCTTAGAAAAAGCAAGGAAGCAAGTAGAAGTACTCAAACAGTTGAGTTCGGAAAAAGTCAAGAGGCAGCGCACTTAGTCAAATGGGCTAATGAATTTGGTTGGTGGTTCTGCGAAATTGATAAAAGCAGATTAATTGCTAGAGGCGCGGAGCAACGGGTTTATTTAGCCCAAGATTTACGCTACCTTATTAAGTTGAACGATTCTATTTTCTACGAGTATTGGCTAGACTATTTCAACAATCTTTTAATCCATAAACTGGGAATTATTTTGGAAAATTTGCATGATGAAAACGTCAAATGAAGGCGTCCTATTTTTTATTGACACTACTTTTTATCTGATGCCTTCTTTTTTCACTGAAGTTAGTTGAAATAAAAATACCTGCTCACTTATTTAAGATATGAATTTAGAATTAGAACTTCGTAATGCTACTCACAAATCTGTTGAAGTATTGTTCAGCCAGAAAATTGAGCAGATTCAGATTCAGCCGACCAATGCCGAGTTTGAAGGCTCGCACACGTTGGTATGTTTTGGAATAACAAAGCTTTCGAAAAAAAGTCCTGAAGAAACGGCCAGAATGATTGGTGAATATTTGCAAACGCATTCAAGTGTTGTAAGCAAGTTCAATGTGGTGAAAGGTTTTTTGAATTTGACCATCAACGATTCGATATGGGCAACTGTGTTTGAATCAATCTACTCGGATGCAACATTCGATCAATTGCCAGCCAACGGCAAAGAGATGATGGTGGAGTATTCTTCGCCCAACACCAACAAGCCTTTGCACTTAGGTCATTTAAGGAATAATTTTTTGGGCTATTCGGTAGCCGAGATTTATAAAGCCAATGGCTACAACGTTCACAAAGTACAGATCATTAACGATCGCGGCATACACATTTGCAAGAGCATGGCTGCGTGGCAACTTTTTGGGAATGGTGAAACTCCTGAAAGCAGCGGATTGAAAGGTGACAAGTTGGTGGGGAAATATTATGTGGAATTTGATAAACATTTTAAAGTTCAGATTGCGGAACTTGAGGCAAAGGGTTTGACAAAAGAAGAAGCTGAAAAGCAAGCACCCATTATGCAAGCTGCTATTGCGCTGCTGCAACAATGGGAAGCTAGCGATGCGGCAACTGTTGAGTTGTGGAAGAAGATGAACGGCTGGGTGTATGCTGGCTTCGCGTCAACGTACAAGCGCATGGGCGTTGACTTTGAAAAGTTGTATTACGAATCGAATACGTATTTATTGGGCAAGGAAGAAGTTTTGCGCGGTGTAGACAAGGGCGTTTTCTTTAAAAAAGAAGACGGTTCTATATGGATTGATTTAACGCCCGATGGGCTCGACCAAAAAGTATTGTTGCGTTCGGATGGCACTTCCGTTTATATGACGCAAGATATTGGCACCGCTATTTTGCGTTTCCGCGATTTCCCAAAAATTGAAGGGCAGGTTTATACGGTTGGCAACGAGCAGGAGTATCACTTCAAAGTGTTGTTCTTGATATTGAAAAAGTTGGGGTACGCTTTCGCGGAGAAGTGTTATCATCTTTCGTATGGCATGGTCGATCTGCCTTCTGGCAAAATGAAAAGTCGTGAAGGCACTGTTGTAGATGCCGATGATTTGATGGAGGAGATGGTGCAAGAGGCAGAAAAACAAACGCGCGAGTTGGGCAAGATTGATGAAATGACGGATGGTGATATAAAAGCATTATCGGAAATAGTAGGACTTGGGGCGCTCAAATATTTCTTGTTAAAAGTCGATCCTAAAAAGCGAATGTTGTTTGACCCCACTGAGTCCATTCAATTGCAAGGGCATACTGGTCCGTTTATTCAATACACTCACGCTCGCATTAAAGCCATTTTGCGCAAAGCAGAATCAATGAACTTGCAAGTAATTGCAGAAGACTTAAAACTCGTTTCGTTACTTGAGCCAATAGAGCGCGATCTTATTTTTAAACTGAACAGCTTTCATGCACGCCTGGCCGAAGCTGCCCGTGAGTATTCCCCCGCTGTGATGGGCAACTATGCATACGAGCTTGCCAAAGAATACAATCAGTTTTATCAGTCCATTCCCATTTTCAATGAAGCGGATTCAATAAAACTGAAATTCAGGATAGCGATTTCAAAAAAAGTAGCTGATCTATTAAAAAAGTCTATGGGATTGTTGGGGATAAGTGTGCCAGAAAAGATGTAGGCTTGTTGATAGCTTGCTGCTGATACTTCAAATTTATATATGACTTGAAGTATAGATTCCTCGGATAGAAGGTTTGAATGATTTACTAATCAAAATGAACTTGTGCTTTCATGTTTTAATTTAATGTTCATAGATAATGAACATTACTCAACTCCAAACTAGTTGTTAATTCATATACCCTGGGGACTCCCGTGGCAATGTTTATTGATGCAATCTCTATTGAACTTATGTTTTCTAGATACATCATTAATGCTCGTAAACTATTGCCATGTGCAACAATCAAAATATTTATTCCTAATTTTAATTTGGGTTCAATCTCGTTTTTATAATAAGGAATAACTCTGTCATAGGTTGAGGAGAGGCTTTCGCCATTTGGTGGTGATATATCGTAACTTCGTCTCCAAAGTAGCACTTGCTCGGCACCGTATTTATCTTCTGTTTCTGTTTTGTTTAAGCCTTGTAAGTCTCCGTAATTCCTTTCGTTTAACGCTGATGAATTGCTAATTGGGATAACCTTATCTATCTCTTTCAATACAATATTTAGTGTGTGGATGGCTCTTCTCAATACAGAAGTGAAGGCTTCATCAATAGCATAATTCTTCAGCAGAGCACCAGCATTTTTTGCCTCCTGCTCTCCCAGTGGAGAAAGATCAACGTCTACATCTCCTGTAAATCGATTTTCTAGATTATAGGTTGATTGCCCGTGGCGCAATAAAATAAGTAATGGCATAAGTATAGTATTAGGTATTCAGTTCGTTTCCACTCATAACTCCTTTCTCAAAACAGTCAAGATTATGGATAGTGGTTGTCGCAATATTTTTGAGAGCCGTATCAGTTAAAAATGCTTGGTGACTTGTGATCAACACATTTCGGAAAGTCATTAATCGAGCGATAACATCATCTTGTAAAATATCTTGCGAATGGTCTTCAAAGAAAAGTCCTTCTTCTTCCTCATACACATCCATACCAAAATAACCAACCTGCTTGTTCTTGATACCTTCCACCACATCAATGGTATTAATTAATCCACCTCTGCTTGTATTAATCAACATCACACCTTTCTTCATCAAATCGATATTTTCTTTTTTAATTATATGCCTCGTTTCATTAGTGAGTGGCAAGTGCAGCGATATAATATCTGCTTGATTATAAAGTGTTTTTAGATCAACATAAGTTACGCCTATATCTTTTTTCAATGGCTCATTTTCAATAGTATCATAAGCAAGAAGAACACAGCCAAACCCACGAAGAATTTTCGCCACTTGACTGCCAATCTTCCCAGTGCCAACAATACCAATGGTTTTTCCGTGCATATCAAAACCTACCAATCCATCCAATGAAAAATTCAGTTCGTGAATTCTGTTGTGAGCATGAATCAATTGTCTGTTCAATGCAAGCATGAGCGCAACGGTATGTTCAGCTACTGAGTAGGGAGAATACTCAGGCACACGTGCAACCTTAACAGTTAGTTTTTTTGCTTCTGCCAAATCAATATGGTTATACCCAGCCGAGCGCAATGCTACGAATCGAATGCCAAGGTCAAAGAATTTATGGAGAATAGGAGCCGTGGTTTTATCGTTTACAAAAATGCAGATAGCTTTACAATCCTCAGCAAGTTTAACAGTTTGATCTGTTACAAATTCTTCTAATAGGATCAATTCGTGTTTGTTGTTGTTTGCCTGAAGTAAATAATCACGCTCAAATGGGTGAACACTATAAATGGCAGTTTTCATATTTTAGTAAAATTTTAATTAATTGTTGCTAGGACATTAACATAGTCAGTTCCAATATTCTTATGTACCAAAGATGAAGTAGTTAGACTTCTATTTTGTTGTAGAAATAACAAATGATTTTATATATATTATTTATTTAAGGAACCGATCAAGTAGTTTAAAAATCAATTTTGGCTCAAAAGCTACTGCCCCTGCAAAACAATCCCATATCTAAAATTGATAAACGATAATTCTTAAGAATTGGATACTATTAAATTGGAATGATAATGGGCTTCAAATTCTTTTAACCTTGCCAACTGCTCAGGCCGTGGATTGATAAAGGGACGTACTTTTTTTACTAGTTTGAGAGCATCTTCTAACGTTGTCCCGATTTTTATCAAATAGGCTATCGCCATGGTGGGGCCTCTGCCAATCCCTTGGCGGCAATGGATATAAACAATTCCTCCAGCTTTGATTTCACCTTCAGCAAACGTAGCACCTGTAATCAAATCAGCCATTGTTGGCGGTGTATTATCTATAGTAGGCAAGTGAATGTATTTGATTCCTTCATGGTGGGCTTCGGTATAAACTGAATGTGTGCGCATGTTGATAATCGCGGTAACGCCTAAGGCTTTCAATTTATTAAGCCCAATCAAATTATATTGACTTCCTAAATAAAGATTGGCAGTAATCTGACTTTTTCTGAGATTGGGTATGCCATACATGAATCGGTGAATAACATCGTATAGCTTATCGATGAAAATAGTAATTACAACCCAAAGACTTTTTACTTGTGCAATCATGCTATTTCTTTAAATGGGGTATTACTATCTTTAATGCCTTAGGAATAACTTTTATATCCAAAGTTCTGCCAGTTTTTTTCTCATCATCACAGAGATACTCCACAGGCTCTGTTGTTGAAATACTTATCTTCTTACAGCGAAAATGTTTTAATACATTTGAATCAGTTTGAAAAAGTGTTGTACCAGCAATTTTTAATAGTGAGAGTAGGTTGATATCATGAAGGATAATAATATCAAAGTATCCATCTGTTATAAGTATACCGGGTAATAGAGAAAAATCACTTATGCCAATACCTCCGGCATTTGTTATTGTAAGAGCAACGCTCTGCTCCGTTAATTCTTTACCGTCTATTTTGAGTTGATAAGTGGTGGGTTCAGCATTTACAATTGTTTGAATGGTCGAAATGCCGTATGCTAACTGACCAAGTTTTTCTTTCATTTCCTGATCGGTATGTAGAATCATATCAGCCATAATACCAAAGTTGACCCTGATTAAAAAAGGCCAATCGTTAGCCAGACCCATGTCCACAGAAATTGTTTTAGAATTGCCACTCACTAGTAAATCAATTGCGGCTCTTACGTCTTGTGGTATTCCTAATTCTTTTGCCATAACATTAGCAGTGCCTCCAGGTAGTATAGCCAATGGCGTTTTACTTTTAAACATAGCTCTTGCAACTTCACACACGCAACCATCGCCACCATAAGCTACTATCAAATCACATCGGTTTACCCATTCACGAGCAATATCAAAGGCACTTCTATTATTTGTTGTAACTGAAATTTGCCACTCAATTTGATGTGCAGTAAATGCAGTGTTTAATTCCGCTAATATCGATTCATGGCTACCTGCCACTGGATTGACGATAACGTGTATATTCTTAAACTTCATATTGGTTTTGACTTACTTGCCCTTCTTATCTTTTTTACTATTCACAGATTTAATATCGATAGTGTTATCAATAGCTTTGGGGTAGGCTTTTATAAATTCATTTTTGAAAATATTGAGAATGGTGGTAAAGACTTTTACGTTCATATCTTTTATATCACCTTCAAAAGGTATCTTAGTAGCGAACCGATCTTTTGTTTGATTTTTTGTTATTTGAAATACCAATCCAATAATAGCCTCTTTTATCACATGAAAAAAGCCCTCTTTTTTATCTTTTCTATAATCAAGTATTTTTATTTTTTCTAGTAGTGGTTGCAGATATCCTTTGATGTGTTCGCTATCCATTGCAGCTTCTCCATAAAGTGACAATGTGCCTTTCTCAAAATCAAAGCCAGCATATGCTTGTGTAAAATCTTTTAACGCAACTAAGTTGATGTCGGTAAACTTTAGATTGAGATCAAAGTCAGGGATTTTTTTAATCGCGTTTATATTGGCCACTAGCGTTAGCCTGCCACCACCTATAGAATTACCTGTTAGCTCGGCATGAGACGGGAGTTTCTTATCTTTATCAACTACAGCTCTCAAGTTTGTAACTGATGCCGAAATATTATTGATAAATAATTTTACTTGGGGTTTGGAGTGGAAATCAGAGTAGGCCATTTTCCCTTCTCGTATCTCTACTTTATTAATGGTGTAGGTCTTTAATTTTTTTAACGTAGTCGTCCAATCGCCTTCAGTACCTGTTTGGGTAGTAGCTTTCGTTGGCCCTTCTACAAAGTTAATAGTTGGGCGGATGATGATAAGTCTGCCAACTACTTTTCCATGGATGAGAGAATTCCAATCGATAAACGTATCAATCTCATCAACGAAGATAAATGGAACAGGCATAGTATGCTTACTCACTCTTTCTATCTTAAATCCAGTTACGGATAAACCCAGATGTGCCACTTCAAAATCAAATCCATCGATGTGGCCTCTATAGCCATCCATCTCTGAGAGAATCTTGTTGGTGTAATTAAGAAGAAATGGCGGTAAAGCATACCGCACTGCGACTATAAACAAAAGTACGATTGCCCAGATAATGAACTTTTTCTGTAGGGGCGTACTTTGCTGTTTCAATTCCTTTTACTTGATCCCTTCAATAAAATAACACCGCCTAAGCCCATTACTACCAGCCCTACTACTGGCGACCAACTAAAATAATTTGGTTTGTCTCGTGTAATCTCAACACTGCCAATATCTACTATTTTTTCTTTGGTGAAAAAATTGACAGCTGTGAACAACGTTAAACCCAATCCGATAATAAGAAGAAGAATTCCTGTAGTTTTCATTTTTGATTTGTTAGTTTATAATTATTTGTGTTCTAGATTAGTTTTCGTATAGTGATACTTTTGTGGATTAAATTATCGTCTGAAGCCTCCATATATTACTTCATAAAAAGAGGTGCTAACGAAAATTTGCCGTTAGAGTCAGCCCAAATATTTCTAGGTTCTTCTTCTACATTGAGTAACTCAAAGTAATAATCATCTGTATCCTGACTTATGTTTTCCCAGAAGGTAACTACTTTGAACAATCCGTATTCACTGCTTTCAAATTCCATTTTTAAAATAGGAGCTACGTTTTTATCCCACACCATTTTCTTTAATGTTTCTCGATAGTTGCCTTGGTTATCATACAATGACATGTGATCTTCATATCCCATAGAATACAGAGCCTTGTATCCATAGTCAGTTGATAACCACTTTACTTTATTGTTCTTTAAATCAGGTAATTTTGACTGTAGATCAGCAGTAAGCTTTTGTATTTTTGTATCGTCCACATCCCTTAACTTGCTTGATGAACTTTGAGCGAAGGCAGCACTACCAGCTAACATCAACAGCGTGAAATATGTATAAATCAATAAGTTTTTCATTTTAGTTATTTTTAACTACCTCTTGCAAATAGCACTTATCGCTATACCAATGGTTGTTTGAAATGGGTTTGTTAAGATTGTTTAGTTAATTGTACTTCACATATTATCTTCACTTGATCACTCACCATTACACCTCCCGTTTCTAATGCTGTATTCCATGTGAGGCCCCAGTCTTGGCGATTTATTTCTCCCTTGATGCTATAGCCTACTTTTTGATTTCCCCATGGGTCTTTTGTTATACCACCTAATTCTACACTTAACTCTATCGACTTTGTTATACCTTTTATAGTGAGATCTCCGTATAATAAAAATCCATTTTTCTCAGTAGTCTTTGCATATCGAGTACCAGTGAAGGTTATACGTTTATAAATTTTTGAATCAAAAAACTCATCGCTTTTTAGATGCCCATCACGCTTCTCATCGTTGGTGTTTATTGATTTTGCATTCAACCAAAAATCGATTTCTGCGGTCATATCTTCGTCATCACTTAAATAAATTGCTCCACCAAATTCTTTAAATGTGCCATTTACGTTGGAGATCATTAGGTGTCTTACTTTAAAACCTATTTCGCTATGGGCTAGATCGATAATCCAGCTTGTCTTTGTGCTTACTTTTTCCATATTATTTTCTTTGACTATACAATTCAACAATTGAATATGTATTTAAAACCTTAGCTAAAGGTGATAATGATTAGAAATTAACCTACTACACACTTTTTTGAAAATGTTACATTATTCACAGATAAGTCTATGCCTGTGAATGTTGTAATTTGTTTGAGCTTGCGTGTAACTATTTAAAGAGTTCGCTTTTCAGCTTTGTGAGCAACTCAAACAATGAAAAAAATTTATCACCACCTAGAAAAGTCATTTCAGAAGATAACATGGACGGCCACTGCCTTCCTTGGTAATTCTATCACCTTTATTTTCGCTATTGGGTTGGTGGTATTTTGGTTAAGCAATAAAAAATTCTATACTCAAGATATCTATGACAGCATACGCGATGGTATTAGTGGCCTGATATTTTTAAATCTCTTTATTATACAGAAATCGTTCAATCATTTTATTGCATCGCTTCATATAAAGGTGAATGAACTCGTGGCTTCACATGCTCAGGCGAGTAACGTAGTGATCAACGTTGAAGAAAAAACGGAACACGAAATAAACGAACTTTCAAAGGAATATGCTGAGTTGGCCATGCAAGCCAATTTGAAACATGAAACAGGATAATATTTAATCAATGGATCTTTAGATCGTTGTCATAATATTAAAGTTCAGTCTCACGTTTTGCTGAAGTGTAAAGTATATAATTCGTTGCTAAGCTTATGTAATCCATTTAACATTTTGAACAGTGACCTTTGCAAAGGAATTAGAGATAAGGATGTAGAGAACTCATACTTTGAACGTGAAAAAAAGTAGAGAGCAAATCAATAAGTAGACCATGGAAAGAAATAAAAAAATATCGGGTGTGTTAAATGATTTATTGAAGATTAACAACGATAGAATTGAAGCATATAGAAAAGCAACCAATGAGGCTAAGGAGAACGATTTCAAAGAGATCTTTACAGAGATGATAGAAGAGAGCAAAAAGATTGCAATGTCTTTAACTGTGGAAATTGATAAGCTAGGTGAACATGCGGAAATAAACACCACTACCAAAGCGGGCAAAATTTATCGTGTATGGATGGATGTTAAAGCAACCTTTAATGGGAAAGATCGCGAGGGAATTTTAAGTGCATGCGAGTATGTTGAAGATGCTGCACAATCGGCTTATAAAAGTGCATTGGATGGTAATGATTTGCGTGGCGATTTAAGGGATATGATAATGGAACAGAAAGCCACTTTGAAAAATTCTCATGATGTGATCAAGCAAAAGAGGAATGAAGAGAAAGTAAATTTATAGTTCAGTATTGAGTTTATACTATTAATACCAATCCATTAACCATACTAAATATGAGAACTAAAATCCTAATTCAATTCATTGTATTCTTTATAACTATTAGTATGCTGAATGGATGCGCAGCCGTTGACGAAATTTTCAAGGCGGGCATGGGTGTTGGTATTTTTATGGTGGTGATCGTAATCATAATAGTCATCTTCATTGTAAATCGTCTGGGCAAAGGCGGATCCAAGTAATGAGGCTGATTGATTCCTTACTATCATTTGCGATTTGATTATGAACTATATAGAAACTAGTAAGCATTCGTTGGGTTCTCCAGCGCGAATTTATTATAATGATTTTGGACAGGGCAAACCTATTATACTCATACATGGATGGCCGATGAGTAATGAGATGTGGGAGTATCAAATACCCACATTAGTTAATAGCGGGCATCGTGTAATAGCATATGATAGAAGAGGGTTTGGTAAATCATCTCAGCCGTGGAATGGCTATGATTATGATACACTCGCAGACGATTTAAAAGCTATCATTGACGCTCTTAACTTAAAGGATATAACACTGATAGGTTTTTCGATGGGTGGAGGTGAAATTGTTCGCTACTTCAGCAGATGCGGTGGCAAGAATGTAACAAAGGTGGTATTGATTTCATCCGTAACTCCTTACCTATTGCAAACCACTAACAATAAAAGTGGTGTAAATCAATCAGTATTTGATGATATGATTGAAAAAATAGGGCAAGACAGGATAGGCTTTTTAGATGATTTTGTGAAAACCTTTTTTGGCTTAAGTTATTTAAATAAGCCGTCACCTCGGCTTGATTATTATCGCTCACTTTGTGCGGTAGCCTCACCTAGGGCAACAATAGAATGTGCGAAAGCTTTTGCCACTACTGACTTTAGAGATGAAATGAAAATGATTGATGTGCCCACATTAATCATTCATGGCGATGCTGATAAAACAGTGCCCATTGATTCGACAGGAAAGGAATCGGCAAAGTATATTTTAGATAATAATTTTAAAATTTATGAAGGTGCACCTCACGGACTTTTCTATACGGAAAAGGAAAAGCTAAACGATGACCTTCTATCTTTTATAGAAGATAAGAGGCTTTCCTATTTAACCAATCATTCAAGCAAAGCAACTAATAATGGATAGTAATATTCTCTGATCACAATCAACTAATAACACAATAACTTAAACATATAAAAAAATGAAAAGCACACCAACAAATTATTCTAAAGGTTCTAAATCCAATGGTATAAGAGCAAACTCAGATGCAGCTCAAGGTCTTCGCGGTTTATTTGAAGACGAATTAAAAGATATTTTTTGGGCGGAAAAGCAACTAACCAAGGCCATTCCTAAAATGATAAAGAATGCGAGTGCTAAGGAATTAAAAGATGCACTTGCAGGACATTTAGAGCAAACAAAAAATCATGTAGCAAGACTAGAGCAAGTTTTTGAAGCCATTGGTGTAAAAGCCGTAGCAAAAAAATGTGAAGCCATGGCTGGGCTTACCAAAGAAGCCATTCAGATTATGGAAGAAACAGAAAAGGGTGTAGTGCGCGATGCTGGTATAATTTCCGCAGCTCAAAAAGTAGAACATTATGAGATTGCCACTTATGGCACGCTTTGTTCATTTGCCAAAACGTTGGGCGAAACAAAAGCGGCTGCTTTATTGACAGTTACACTGAATGAAGAAAAAGCCGTAGATAAAAAGCTTTCAGAAATATCGGACTCTATTAACATTGATGCAGCTAATGCAGAGGATGATGAAAAGATAAAAACAAAAAGAAAATAATTCGTAATAGAACAAAGCCTATAAAATTCTAAACCTTAAAAGTAAATTATGAATGATCTTTTTAGAGGTGTAATAGCTGGAGTAGGAGCTAAAAAATTAGGAGGTGGATGCCTTAGCACTGTTGTAGTTTTTATTGTTATATGGGTTGCCTTGGGGCAATGCAGCTCCTGAAGGTAATTTGCTTATAGAACTATTCATGTATCTTTAAACATGAATAAGAACGGAGCAATAATTATAGTTGAAGATGATGCTGATGACCAAGAATTGTTTAATCAAGTATTCAAAGATCTCGATTATAAAAATGAAATTGTTTTTTTTAGTGATGGAGAGGAAGCACTTACTTATTTGACTGCTAATACAACTGAACCCTTTATTGTTTTTTCTGATATAAATATGCCAAAGTTAAATGGCCAAGAACTAAGGAGAAAAATTCACGAAAATGAGGACATACGATTAAAAACTATTCCTTATTTGTTTTTCACAACAAGTGCAGAACAACAATCTGTAGTTGATGCTTACTCAAAATCTATTCAAGGATTTTTTATCAAACCTTCAAATTTTCAAGATTTGAAAAGCATGTTGAAAACCATAGTTGAGTATTGGCAAAAGTGTGAGTCTCCTAATTACGTAAAGTAATTTGCCTTAGCAGAAATTATCTACTGATAAGCTCTTGCATCAAAGGGATGTAAGTAGTGTTGGATTGTAAACTAGTTGGATTTAATTCTACCACCTTTTAGTATACAAATTTACCTATTGCCTTAGGCCTTTATAAATTCGATAAAAATGAACGACAAACAGAAAGGTGCTAAAGTACTCAGAAGCCAATATATTCCGACCTCGGAATTTTATAGCCAGATAATTGATAGTCTACAAGATTATTCTATTCTTACACTAGATAATGAACTAAAGATTAATAGTTGGAGCTCTGGTTCGGTTACCATTTTTGGTTATGAATCTGAGGATATTTTAGGCAAAGATTTTAGCATCATTTTTACTGAAGAGGATAGAAAAAATGAGATTCCCCAGAAGGAAATTGACACAGCATTAAAAGAAGGAAGGGTAATAGATAACCGCTGGCATATTTGTAAAGATGAAAGCACATTTTATGCGAATGGTTTAGTGTTTCCACTTATAGGTATAAATGGAGAAATGTTAGGCTATGTTAAAATACTGAGAGACCTAACGGAAAGAAAGAAAGCAGAAGATTCTATTAAAAATTACATAAAAGAATTGGAAGAATTGAATACACATAAAGAGAGTGTACTTGCAATTCTTTCTCACGATTTACGAAGTCCTTTAACTGCAATCATTGGAATTTCAAAATTTTTGAATGACAATTTTGAAAAGATGAAGTCTGAAGAGGTAAAGGAAATGTTGGAACTTCTTCTTAAGTCATCCCTTAGGGAGTTAAGCATGTTAGACTATTTGGTTGAATGGGCAAGAATAAAATACGCATCAGAAGTATTTACACCTTCAAAAATTGAACTTATTGATTATGTGAAAAGAGTTTTTAATTCGCTCAATGAAGCGGCTACTATAAATTCAGTTAATCTTCATCACGAAATAAAAGAAAATGAAAGTGTTTTTGCGGATGGTAAAATGTTGATTTCTATTTTGCAAAATATAGTTTCAAATGCTATAAAACATACTAGACCAGGAGGAAATATTTCTATTACAGCCAAAAGAAGTGAAGATAAAGTTATTGTAGAAGTGAAGGATGATGGCATTGGAATGTCAAAGGAAATAATCGAAAAACTTTTCGTTCCGCAAATATCTTCGCTGTCTAAAGCTAGAGCTGAAAATAAGGGAGCTGGTATTGGCTTATTATTAGTAAAAGGTTTTTTAGAAAGAAACGGTGGTGAAATTTGGGTGGAAAGCATAGAAGGTAAAGGCTCCTCTTTTTATTTTACACTACCAATAGAAAAGCCAGATGACAAAACGGATAACCTAAACATAATAGACCTTAATTAAATTAGGTATTCGTGCATACTATCGTAGGTCACTGCTAAAGTGTTTTTTCAAAATATAAATCAGCTTTTCTCTTGCCTTTAAATCCTTAAAAGAGTGAATTATGTAACTCTTTTATAAAGGGATATTAGTAATGGCCGTTTTTATAAATCAACTTTCGGCTTTTATAAAACTATATTCAAGGGGTGTTTGCTACACTGCACAAAGTTTGATTTAACACCATGAATGAGCAGTCAGAAATTCCAATAAAAATATTATTTACTGATGATGATGTTGATGATCGTTTCATTTTTGAAAATGCAATAAAGGCAATACCCATTGCTACAGAGCTTACAACCCTGAATGATGGAGAGGAGCTTATGAAGTATCTTGTTGAGAATTATAATAATTTGCCCGACACACTTTTTCTTGACTTAAGCATGCCTCGCAAAACAGGGTTTGAATGTTTAAGTGAGATGAATGAAGATGAACAGCTAAAAAATATCCCGGTGGTTGTGTTCACTACTTCCTTTAAACGAGATGGAGATTTTGAGCTGAATTTGGCAACCACGCTTATTAATATGGGTGCCAAAAATTATATTCCAAAACCATCTGATTTCGCAAAGTTTAAGGAAGCTTTGCATCAAGAACTTATCGTTGTGCTAGAGAAAGCGCGATCCGCAAAAAAATTAAAACTAAATCAAATAGATATTAAATAGCAATTATTATGAGCGAAAAAAAAATAGTTAATATACTGTTAGCGGATGACGATATAGACGATCGTACTTTTTTTAAAAGTGCCTTGGATGCCATTCCATTAGAAACGAATCTGGTAACAGTTGTTGATGGTCAGCAACTGATGAATTACCTTTCTGATAATATAGATCGACTTCCGAATGTTCTTTTTCTGGATATAAATATGCCTGGTAAAAATGGATATGAATGCTTGGCCGAAATAAAGAAAAATGAAAAGATGAAAGATCTTCCAGTGATCATGTATTCAACTTCAAAGGAGCAAGATAAAATAAGTGTATTATTTAATACAGGAGCAGATGTGTATGTTCATAAGCCCTCTCGTTTTTCAGAGCTTGTTCAGGTTATTTATCATGCGCTCCCTATAGCTTCTGAAAATATATTTTCGAATGGCAAAATAAAATATGTTCTTAATGCATGAGTCTAAAGCATTTGAATATACTACTTGCCGATGATGACCCTGACGATTGTCTTTTCTTTAAAGAAGCGTTGAATGGCTCAGTGTTTACAACACATCTTACAATAGTGACGGATGGAGAACATCTGATGGAGATACTTTTAGGTGATATAAATTCACTACCTGATGTACTTTTTCTCGATCTTAATATGCCTCGCAAAAATGGGTTCGAGTGTTTGTCGGAAATAAAGTTAAGCAATAAGCTTAAATCACTTCCTGTTATTGTGCTTTCTACTTCCCTCGAACAAGAGGTTGTAAATTTACTGTATCAGAATGGAGCGAAATATTTCATTCGCAAGCCTGCAGAGTTTTCTCAGTTTAAAAAAATAATTCAACATACAATAACCCTTATGGCGAATGTAGACCAAACAAAACCTACAAAAGAGAACTTTGTTATCACGTTAAAAAATGATTAATTGTATAAAACTATTAATCAGCAATTAGAAACGGGATAACTTTGTCACTAGAAACTATGGATCACAACAACGAATCGAACCAATTAATTAAGCTACAAAAGGAACTTGCTTTTGAAAAGGGGGAGAAAGAGAAATTGATAGCTGAATTAGTAGTTGCCAAAAATGAAATTGCTTTTCAGAAGGAAGAAAAAAGAAAACGTGCTGAAGAGTTAGTAATTGCCAACAAGGAATTGGCATTTCAAAAGGTTGAGAAAGGAAAACGCGCAACCGAGTTGGGCATTGCCAATATAGAACTTGCCTATCAGGATGAGGAGAAAGGAAAAAGAGCAAAAGAATTGGGTATTGCCAATACGGAGAAAGGAAAGCGGGCGGCTGAGTTGGGCATTGCTAATATAGAACTTGCCTACCAGGACGAAGAGAAGGGAAAAAGAGCAAAGGAATTGGGTATTGCCAATACGGAGAAAGGAAAGCGCGCAGCAGAGTTGGGCATTGCCAACATCGAACTTGCCTATCAAGATGAAGAGAAAGGAAAAAGGGCAGAGGAGTTAATTATTGCTAACAAAGAACTCATATTTCAAAACAAAGAAAAGGAGAACCGTGCGGCTGAATTGGGTATAGCCAATAAGGAACTAGCATTACAAAATGAATTGAAAGAAAAACGAGCTGATGAATTAATCATAGCCAATAAGGAGCTGGCTTTTCAAAACGAAGAGAAAGAAAAACGCGCTGCTGAGTTAATCATAGCTAACAAAGAACTTGCTTTTCAAAATGAAGAGAAAGGAAAGCGAGCTGCTGAGTTAATCATAGCCAATAAAGAGCTGGCTTTTCAAAATGAAGAAAAAGAAAAACGAGCGGAAGAACTAAGTAATGCCAATAAAGAATTGCTGGCATTTACTTATATATCAAGTCATGATTTGCAAGAGCCACTGCGCAAGATACAAACCTTTGTTTCTATCATACTCGAAAATGAAAAGCTTACAGAAAATGGAAAATATAATTTTCAACGTATGCAATTATCGGCAGGCAGAATGCAATTGCTCATTGACGATTTGCTTGCCTTCTCACGAATAGCCACAACCGAACTTAAATTTGAAGAAACAGAAATCAGTAAAATTTTAGAAGATGTAAAAGCTGAATTGAAAGATACTATTCAGGATAAAAAAGCAATCATAGAATCGAGAGAGCTGTGTACCGCTAAAATTATTCCTTTCCAATTTCGCCAGCTTATGTATAACCTTATAAGCAATGCGCTAAAGTTTTCTCAACCCAACTTACCAAGCCATATTATCATATCAAGTAGAATTCTTAAAGGCGGAAAATTAAATAATGAAAAGCTTTCGCCCGAAAAAAACTATTACCACATCATGGTGAAAGACAATGGCATTGGCTTTGAACCTCATTTCAGTGAGCGAATTTTTGGCGTTTTCCAAAAACTCCATGGTAAGGAAGTATATGCAGGCACAGGTATAGGGCTTGCTATCGTGAAAAAAATAGTAGAGAATCATAATGGCTTTATCACCGCCACCAGCGAATTGAAAAAAGGAGCCACGTTCGATATTTATATTCCAGCCAATTAATATTTTACGTTTATCAGTTGCGTATCATTGGTTTTGCTTCCCGAGTACTTTATCGTACACAAATAATAAGAAGGTAGATACCAAGCCAATCCCCGCAAGGGTGTACCACATCATGGCGGGGTTAGTTTGTAAATAAGAGTTGCGCAGCCAATCGGCAATAATGCCTGCGCTGAAAGACCCAATGGCAATAGGCAGAAATGCGAAGCCCATAAACGTGCCGATTTGATTCTTAGGAGCAAGTGAGCTAACGTAATCATAGAAGCGTGGTGCTTGTGTTGATTCACCTAAAGCGAAAATCGCTATGCCTATTACTGCAGCTGTTATTGTAGGCGACACACCAATGATGATCCACGAAAGGCTTGATATAAGAACACCTACAATCATAGCGGTAAAAGGTTTCCATTTTTTTACTAAGGCAGCAATAGGAACTGTAAAAAGAATAATGAACCAAGCGTTTACTGTTTCAAGAATTTCAAATTGTTTGAATTTCAATATATCCGTTACATAAAAAGGGAATGAATAAAATATTTGCCAGAACATCATCCAGAAACCAGAGAAGATAAGTAAGAAAATGATGAAGCGAACATTGCTGAATACAAGCACCATATCGCTAAATACTTTTTTGAACGTACGCACTTCACCTTCTATGGCCGCAGGTTCTTTAAAGAAAATGAACGTGCCGATGATAAGTAAAAAGGAAGTGATGGAAGACATAATCAGCACATATTCAATACCCCATTCACCCCGTACGTTCAACGCAATGATGGGCCCAATAGCACCGCCAAAATTCACCAGAGTGTAGTAAATAGAAAAGCCCAACGCTTTGGCATCAGGCGTAGATGTATTAGCAACTGTGCCAACAATGCAAGGTTTGATTAACGAGCCACCCACGGCAGTGAGCATAAGCACCATCAAAACATAATTTCTTTTTCCGAAGATGTTGACTAGCGACTCGCCATACTCCATGCCAGCCAAGCCGATGAGAAAATAACCCACACAAAAGAATGCGAAGCAGGCCATTAACGTTTTTCTGAATCCATATTTATCCACGAAAACACCCGCCACTATTGGCAACGAATAAAGTACGAGATTGAAAACACCTGCTAGAAAACCAGCCTCTTCTTTTAACCCAACTTTAGTAGCGAGATACACCGTGAGCACCGCTTTAGCACCGTAGTAGGCCAATCGCTCAAATAGTTCGAGTGTGTTGGCAATCCAGAAGGTAGGAGCGAAACCATTTTTGATTTCATCGAAGCGGGCTTGCAATGTCATTCAGTTGGGTATTAAATTGATTCGGACATCAAAGTAGCTAAATCTTTTTTATCTGCAAGTGGCTGGTGTAGACAACTTCGTTTAAGCCCAGATTTGCAAAATTGAGGTGCTGGGAACTTTCGTATATATTTGAGTTGTGCGGTAATGCCAATACATATGAAATTTTGGGAAACTAAAATCGAATCGTCATTGCGAGGCACGAAGCAATCTTTACATTATCGCGAGGTACGAAGCGATCTGAATTAATGCGCTGATAAAGATTGCTTCACTTCGTTCGCAATGACGGACGGAATTAAGATCGAATCGTCATTGCGAGGCACGAAGCAATCTTTACATTATCGCGAGGTAATGAAGTTATTTGAGTTATTGCGCTGATAAAGATTGCTTCACTTCGTTCGCAATGACGTGGGAAACTAGAATTGGAGCGTCATCGCGAGGGACGAAGCGATCTCACATACTAAATAACAGATTCTTTGGTAAGGATTGCTTCACTTTGTTCGCAATGACGGACGGAATTAAGATCGAATCGTCATTGCGAGGCATGAAGCAATCTTTACATTATCGCGAGGTAATGAAGTTATTTGAGTTATTGCGCTGATAAAGATTGCTTCACTTCGTTCGCAATGACGTGGGAAACTAGTAGAGCAGAATGAGGAAATAATTTACCAAGGGTCTGTAAAATAAACTGTGTCAGTTACTCATTGTAATAATCATATCTGATGTTGGAATGTGGTCAACTCCCCATAATTGATCTTGGGTACAAGGTATAAAATTTAGCTGGGGAGTTGTCCATCATTTCCACATCAAATG
>JBBRBQ010000004.1:0-273610 GCA_038205685.1 Cytophagales bacterium
CTCTTCCCATTCCGAACAGAGCAGTTAAGACCGCCCGCGCCAATGGTACTAGGGTCAAACCCGGGAGAGTAGGTCGTTGCCTTTTTTTATCAAAGCCCCATCCTAAAAAATGGGGCTTTTTTTTGCCTAAATTTTGTTGAAATGGCCTACCTACAAAAATGCGCTCTTTATAAAACTGCTGATAGGTTTACGTCAGTTTGAAGATGTAAACAATTACCTTTTTCGACTTTACTACAATGATCCTATCATCTGTAGTCAAGACAAAATTCACGTCAGTATGAAGGGGGATTTCGTGAGTATTATTTGTGTAGAGATCATAGAAACAAACCTTTCCAGAATAAAGATAATACAACTCCTCACCAACGAACCCGAAATTGGAGATACGTTCAGCAATAATGGAATTAATAAGTTTTCCAGTAATGCTAATGATTTTAATACCTTCATTTCTATCTAACAAGAAAAGTGAATTTTGATATTCTCTGATGTAGCTTAAACAGGGGATTCTGTTCTGATATATTTTTTTTAGATCAATCTCAGAAGTAACATTGTCTTTAGAGAGATCAATCTTTTTTATAGTCAAATCTGTTTTGTCATAAATCCAATAACTATTATTGTTGCTGCTTGCACATGCCAGATGAGGCTCAATTGCAAATGATGGATCAATAACAGCCTTTTGAAGAATTGAAAGTGAACGATCTAAAAATATAATGGATTGACCTTTTCTATCATAAAGCAGTACCCGCAATGGATTCCATGGGTGCAGAGAAGTTATTGAATCAGTTTGCCCTGATTTAAAGGTAAATAGATATTTGCCATTGGAATCATATTTTTTTATTGATTGATTTGTGAATGTGATATAGAATTCACCAAGTCGATCTATTGAAACATCCAAGACATTGGATACTTTAAACTGACGAACTTTCTTTCCTATTTGAGCGGAGCAACAGTTAATTATATTGAATAAGAAACAGGTAGCAAGAATAAGGTTTTTATAAAATTTGAAATTTAACAAATTCATTTTTTTAATTTGACAAATAGGTTTTCAATCGTAAAGTCTCGCCATCAAATTGAGCATAAGTAGTATAGTGAACCCACTCGCCTAAATTTATATACCGACTGTTGGTAGATACTTCTAGATCTAAAGGCAAATGCCTATGACCAAATATGTAATAATCGTGGTGCTTTAGTTTTTCTTGTGCTTTGCAATAGGTAAGTAAAAATTCATTCTCTTCTCCATTAAATTTTTCTTCTCCCTTTGTGTTACTTAAGCGACTTTGCTTGCTCCAGTAGTTAGCAATGGTTATACCGAGATTGGGATGAATACGTGCAAAAAGCCATTGACAAACCTTGCTGTTGAAAAACTTCTTTTGGACTTTGTATAGATTGTCTCCTCGCCCAAGTCCATCTCCATGACCAATCAGAAATTTTTTGTTATCGATTGATAATGTGATAGGTTTTCTATAAACTGGAATATCTAATTCCTTAGTAAAGTAATCGAACATCCACATGTCATGATTGCCCGTAAAAAAATAAATAAAAATTCCGGCATCTCTTAGCTCGGCAAGTTTACCTTGAAAGCGGATGAAGCCTTTGGGGATGGTATGTTTATATTCAAACCAAAAATCAAAAATATCTCCAACTAAATAAATGGAGTGAGCATCATGTTTAATTATATCGAGCCATTTAATAATCAATCGCTCACGAATTAAACTAATTTCTGCACTGGGTACACCTAAATGAAAATCAGAAGCGAAGTAGATTTTTTTACCCTCTGGTAAATGTGAATTAATTTCCATTTTTGAGTTCGCTCTTTTGGTTGCCTTCTGCAAAGTTAAAAATTAGCGCACTAACGAAAAGACCCCGCATTTGCGAGGTCTTTTTCAACTGTTAATCCAAACTAGATTAAAGCTTGGCAGAAAGATCTTTGCTGGCTTTGAACTTAGCTACTTTCTTGGCTTTGATTTTAATTTCTGCTCCTGTAGATGGATTGCGACCTTTGCGCGCAGCTCTTTTTGATACAGAGAACGTGCCAAAACCAATCAGTGTAAGGCGATCACCTTTCTTCAACGTTTTTGTTACGCTGTCAAGAAACGAGTCTAGTGCAGCAACCGCTGCAACCTTTGTGATACTTGCATCTTCTGAGATTTTTGTAATTAATTCTGCTTTAGTCATAATATTGGGGTAATGGTTTATTTATGTTGCGCAAATATAGATTCTTTTTGATTTTGTCAATCAATTAAGCCGATAACTTTTCAGTCTTCTCGCTTGCTGGCAGGGGTTGTAGCGTTTTTCCTGTTTTGTAATACGCGTATTTTTCTGTTCAAAACCCAGTACGCTCTCCCGTAGCCCACCAAGATTTCTTCGTATCGGTTTATGTTGCGTTTGGCCTCGATATAACAACGTGTGCCATCGCTCACAAATTCGCAATTATTCTTAATCCCCTCTACTTTTATTCTTCCATTGGCATCATTAACATAACGAGCCAATGCCTTGGGATAATTTTTGGCATCAATGGCTTTGCGAGCCGTAACTTGAAGCAAATACTCGTTGTATCCATCTTCGTGTTTTACATCCGCCCATCGTTCAAGTCTACCTTTGTATTCAATAATGCGTTCGCTTTTTAAGATTGCAATTTTTGTGAACAAGCCTTTTCCTGCGTTGGGTAAGGCTGATTTTTTTATGTACAGATGCTTTTCTAAATAGGGCACGAGTTGGGAGTTGACAGTTGGCAATTAAATAGTTGACAAATTATTGTAATCAAAACTAGTCTTGTCAATTGCCCTTTCTATAATCAATTTTCTTATCGCTGTTTATTAATAACAGGCGATTTTGTAATCAGCATGTAGTTTTGAATTTTAGTACTCCAGTGGTAGCCAAGTGAGAATGGCAAGGGTAGTTTGTTTGCCGATTTGTAAGCTGAATCTAAATCTGCTTGATACGTGTAGGCTCCAAAATCTTTCACAGGTTTGGTGTAATCGCCAAAGAGTTGAATTTTAAAATCCAATCTATTTTTTAAGAAGCGATACGGCACGCCTGTATCATCTTGAAAAAGACTTATTGTATTGGTTAGAACAAAGGTTCTTACTGTTGAAAACGTTGGGTTTGTCATAAGATAAGAAGCAGACTTAACAAATGTGTTGAATGGCGTCCGTTTACCTACAAACCTTAAGAACTCAGGCTTTTTCAATAAGCCCTTATCAGACATATCAAGATTAAAATAGTAAAGTGTTTTGATTTGTTTTGTTTCAAGATCACGGAATTTTAGCACAACCCCAGGAATACGTTTCTTTAATTCACTTGCTTTCAATTCTATTACATTCCCCTGAGCATCAAGAGTTATAAACTTTTGCTCCAACAGTTCATGACCTGATCGTTCAATAAAAAAATATAAAGCAGGAAGCACACCGCGAATTTGCTTCAGGTCATTTTGCATGTGTGTGGTGATGAAGTAGCTCTTGTAAAAAATATCCCGTAAGGAATGGCTCAAGCTATCCAAAAATTTATCGCGCTCTTTTTCTTTTAGAGTGCTTAAAGCAGGAATGTCAATAATAGGCTCTAACGCTCCAAGAATAAATTCTTTTGTGTTGGGATATAAGTAATGGGCGTGAAGAAAATCAGGGCCTGAAAAAGGATAGAACAACGATAAGGTATCGCTAACATTGGAAGAGAAAGTGCCTGCTTCCCATTCTTTCATTTTGCTAAGCCTGTTGTTATACATTTTTTGCCAACCTGTGTCGATGGACGTTTTGTAGTCTTTCCAATACTTGTCGCCTTCCAACAAAGTGAAAGAATTTTTATCTGTCTGATTTAATCCAGCAACAAACCTTGCTTGATAATCTAAGGCCGTGTCTTTAAAAACTGGGGCTTCTACTGGCTTTTCTAATTTTAATGTATCGGCTATAGCCAATGAATCGGCAGCGTTGCTTGATGTTTCTTTTTTGCTAGAGCATGAAATGGCCGAACAGCCTATGATTGTTGCAAGGAATAGATTTTTGAGATTCACAATGATTTGTTTTTTGAGGCCGCAAAGTATAAAATTAATCCCGGAACAACGGTGGCAAGTGAGTAAAGAATAATTTTTGGATCATCGCTGGTTACATAATAAATCATCCAACAGGTGCAGACAATAAAAATGATGGGGGGCAATGGGTAGAACGGCATGCTGAACGATCGCTCTGCTGCTGGCACTCTTTTGCGAAGTACAAAAACGCCAATCACGGTGAGCAAAGAAAACAGAGAAAGACTTATTGAAATGTATTGAATGATTTCTTTGAATGAACTTACAAGTACTAAGAAGATTGCCCATGCCGCTTGAAACAAGAGGGCGATGTAAGGCATATCAAATTTATTTTTTTTCGTGAACGCCTTAAAAATGGGATAATCTTCACCCATGGCTTCTGTTACGCGTGGACCCGCGATGGTCATGGCACTCAAGGTGGAAAGCAATGCAATACTAAAAATCCCTGAAAAGAGAGTGCCTGTTTCTTGACCAAATAATTTTATGGCCACCACATTGCCAATATCGTTTTGTCCATTTAGCTCTGCGAAAGTAGCTGAATACAAAAACATCGCGTTCAACGCCAAGTACACAAAAACAACTGTGAGTGTGCCTAAGATAAGGGCTCGTGGTAGAGTCTTGGCAGGGTTTTCAAGGTTACCTGCAATATAGGCAGCGGCATTCCATCCAGTGTAAGCATACACTACATAGACTAGCGAAATTGCAAAGCCAGGACTTAACAGCATTGTCCAATCGCCTGGTTGTGGTAGATAACTGATGTGCGATAAAAGATAGGGCGATACAAAAAACGGAGCGATGCAAAAGAAAGCTATCAGTAATAATTTTATAGAGGTTAGTATTTTCTGTGTTTGTCCTCCAGCCTTTACACCAAACCAGTGAATACCAGAAACTAAAACAATAGCCGCAATGGCAATTATTTTTACAGGAATGCCCGTAAGTACTTTTGAGTATTCACCAATCGCGATAGCCACTGCGGATATTGCGCCTGCGAAGCCTACTAGTAAACTCATCCACCCACCGGCAAAGCCGAGTGCGGGATGAAAGATTTTACCTAGGAAATAATATTCGCCTCCCGATTTTTTTAGCGTAGTTGAAATTTCGGCATAGGTAAAAGCTCCTGATAGTGCAACCACACCACCTAACAACCACAACATTAAAATTACAAACCCAGAAGGCAACGGCCCCACTTGATACCCCAGAGAAGTAAACACTCCAGTGCCAATCATGTTGGCAATAACTAACGCAATGGCAACGGATAAACTATAACTCTGATGTTTTTGATTCATTTGATTTTATATGGATACAATCGTCTAATTGCTGATTGCAGCTAGGTTATTTTGGTTAGAAATTGGATGGAGATGCCATTAATGAATTTTCAAATATCTCGTTCCATAATGAGAGATCAAGAATCTTCAAATTAAAATCATTTTTTATCTACAGCAATCCTGTTTTCTCTGTTTGCAATTTCCCATGCAGTATAAAAAACATTTTGAGCCCGCTTGGCCAATAAAGGAAAATTAATTTTACTCACTTCATCGCTTGGTCTGTGGTAATCTTCATGAATGCCATCAAAATAGAAAATGATGGGTATGCCATTTTTGGCGAAGTTCCAATGATCTGATCTTCTGTAGATATTATCAGGATGATCTTCGGCATTGTAGGTATAATCAAATTCTAGTTTTGAATATGTTTTGTTAGTGTTTTCACTTAGCGCATGAAGTTCGCTCGAAAGTTTATCAGAGCCAATTACATAAACATAATCGGCCTTGTCTTTGTGTTGCGGGTCGCTGCGGCCAATCATATCAATGTTTAAATCAACAACAGTGTTTGCTAACGGATAGATGGGGTGCTCTACATAATATTCAGAGCCAAGCAAGCCCATCTCCTCACCCGTCACGGTCATAAAAACCATGCTTCTTCTTGGGCCATGGCCTTCCTGTTTTGCCTTTGCGAAAACCTTGGCTAGCTCAAGCACAGCAACGGTTCCTGAGCCATCGTCATCGGCACCATTATTGATTTTGTCTTCACCTTCTTCGGTAGTTCCTATATGATCGTAATGTGCGGTAACTAAAATCACTTCGTCTTTTTTATCAGTGCCTTCTAAGTAACCAAGCACATTTTCTACTTTCACCGTTTTTATTTGAATGGAAACGTTATAAGAAATTTTTCCGGGTTTGATTTTTTTAAGGGCTTTTTTTGATGGCTCCTCTGAGGCAGCTTTCTTTATCTTATCGAAAGTTGTTGAAAGAAAAACTGCTGCGGCTTTCTGATCAATAACAAAAGTTCCTTTCTCGGCTAGCAAGGATGCCCCCGTAACATTGCCAGGTTTATCCAAACTTAACCCTCCCGATAAAAAACCTTTCATACCTTCCGAAAATTTCTTGAAATCTTCATCCAAGCTTTCAGTCACAACAAATACCATGGCAGCCCCTTTTTCTCTTGCCAGTTGTACCGCTGGTCTTAGTGCTCGCAATTGCGAAACATCAGAAGTTAAAATTAATGCGGCTTTGCCTTTGATATCCACTTGTTGATAATCGCTTTCTACCCCTTTTCCTACAAATACCATATCTGTTGTTACTTCACCATTGCTATCGGCAGAACCCATGTAAAATATATCGGTATAATTTTCATATTGGGTAGTCCCCGCCTTTACATACACCTTTGCAGGAGATGCTGAATAGAGGTCTAGCGATTGAAAATAGGTGCCATTGGCAGAGGGCATAAGGCCAACTTCTTGAAAATGACTTGCGATAAATGCGCCTGCCATCTTTTGACCACGAGTGCCAGTCTTCCGGCCTTCTAATGCATCGGAAGCGATGATGGAAAGGTATTCTTTCAGCTCGTTAGCAGAAATTTGATTGCCATAGTTTTGGACAGTTGGGTTTGTCTGGGCAAATGAAGTTGTTGAGACTAGCCACAATAAAATGAGTAGAAGTTTGCGCATGGGTATATAATTTTTTGCTATCGATACGATTATTTCGGCTCAATATAATTACAAAAATGGGAGTTAGCTTTAGATATTAAGTGCTCGCCTAGCTGGCGAGGTGATTAATGAATAGTAACCCTTTCGCTAAGCGATTGGAATGGGGTTTCATCAATCCGTCCGCTGGTGCTTCCCGATTTTGTGAACACTTGCTCCTTCCACGATTTCCCAAAAGCATACGGTGCTGATAAACTATTTTTTGATATGTAATCAATATAGGAAGCATAATTGGTAGCTATTCCAAATTTGCTTATTTGCAAAGTATTTGAAAACTGTAGGTCTGAAATATTTATTCGAGAAGCTACAATTTTGATTTCAATTGGTAAATCGGGCAATCGCACAGTTTGGCTTCTTCCGGACGGTCCCGCTATCAGCCAGTATTCCGAGATGTTTTGTTTTTCGTTGGCATAAGCCCAAGTAGCGGCATATGTATCAAAATCGCCAAAGGTTGAAATCGATGCAGTTAAAGGCGAAACACTTTTGAAGTTAACTTCTGCCCGAATTGTAGCTAAGTCACTTTTCTTTCCCAATTGAAAAGAATTGATGGTGATATCGTCATCTTTAAAAAAAGAGCTTGAACCAAAATGGTCAAATCCAGTGGCTGGATATTCAAGTTGAATAACTCCGCTCTTCGAAAAGAAAACTCCAAGTTTGTAATACTCCTTAAGATTGATCCCGAAAGGAAACCCATAAAGAATCACATTGCCTCTTTTGTTATTGCCTCCAGTAACGGTAATTTTTTCAGTTGATAGCGGTGTGGTTACATCATCCAAAGAAATGAGTTGCCTACCATTTGGATTAATATTGTTAATGATTTTATAATTATTTACAGCATTGTTGAATTCTTTAATAAAAAGTCTTGTAGGCGCTGAGCTAATACTCAAATCTAAAAAATCTTTATCGTACAAAAATTCAGAATCACCACTTGAGCTGATGTAATAATACGGGCTTGAAATATTTTTAAAATCCAGCCCGATGGTGCCAATGGAAGCTGGGAATGAGTTGTTTTTAATTAAAGTCCATTGCCCGCGTGGCACTTCTTGAAAACTGTAAACTTCAATAACGTTGTTGCCTGATACATAAGCTTCGCTGAGGGTAAAGTTATCAAACGAATAACTTCCTTCGAGTTTAATTCTATCTCCGTTCTTAAATTCAGTTGACGAAATTAATTTACCATCCTTGTCTGAAGTAAAAAGAAAACCTCTTGTGCCAGCTTTCAGTTGGTTGGCATCAACATTTGCTACCAATAGACTGTTGCGAATAGAGATTTTTATCTTGACTTCTTTCTGCTGCCGTTGCGAAGTTGCTCTTAAAAAATAGTCTCCATCCTTTATTTTTTGGGTGTTCAATTTGAAGGTGTAGGGTTGGCTTACCAGTTCTCCAATTATTGAATCTTCCAAAAACAATGATACTTTATCTCCACTTTCTACGGATGATTGCAGATCAAGGGTAAGAGCATCCCAGAGTATTGAATTGTTTTTTGGATAGGTAAAGAATAGAGCTGGAGATTCTTCAGATTTTTGTTTACAAGAGAAAGACAATCCAATTATCAATATCGCCAGTTGAGAAAATCGCTTTGGGATAATTTGAAGCATAGAATAAATCTACGTAAAGTAGCACGGAAACAAAAGAGATGGTTAGAAATACCTTTGCTCCTAGAATTACAGGATAGCACTATACTGTTTAGCCAATTTCTCTTTGAAGAATGGTTAGCAACTTCAATTGATTCCCAGCTCTCACTAAATTCTGCTCTGGATAAGTAATATGATAATAGATATTGTTGTTGAGAAAGTCAGCTAGAAAACGGAGTGCCATAATATAGGTCATCATTAATCCGGCAAATGGAATGGCTTGTTTTTCTTTTTCGGTCAACTCTATTTCAGATAAGTAGCCAGTAACTAATGCATCATAAAGTGGTTTACGGAAACTGATTTTGCTGAAGTCTTTTTCTTCTTCGCCTACAGGGCTCACAACGGTTCTTACCAAATCCCCTAAATCGTAAATGAAATAACCAGGCATTAACGTATCAAGATCAATAACACAAAAAGCATCTTTCGTTTTTTCATCAAACAGAATGTTATTGATCTTAGTATCGTTATGAGTAATTCGTATTTGTATTGAATTTAAGTTGATTAATTCGTTGTACCGATCTAATAAGAATGAAAATGAGGTAGCTGTTTGAATTGTAGTCTCAGCTAATTTCTTGTTTTCAGGTGAGGCTTTTTCCAATGCCATTTGAAATTGTAAGTATCGCCAGTTTAAATCATGAAATTTTTCGATGCTAGGCTTTAGCAAGTTGACATCGAGATCTTTTAAATAATTTGTCAATCGCGCAAACCCTTTGGCAGCTTGGTATGCTTCTGTTTCGCTGCTCACTTCATTCAGCGTAATAGTGTTTTCAAAATACGGATATAATCTCCACGGATAGCCTTCGAGATCATCTACCATTTCTCTATTATCTAAGGAGAGTATGGGAGAAAGAAATAGATAATCAGGGTAGTGTGCTTTTAAATAATCGGATGCAATGCGCAAATTTTGAGCGATTATTTCTGGCTTCGTAAACACTTTATTGTTTACTCGTTGAAGAATATAACTGGGTGATCCTTTTAATAAATAAGTTTGGTGAATGTGCCCATTGCCAATAGTGCCAATGGAATAATCATTTTGGTTTAGTCCGAAAGCAGTAAGAATATCTATCATTAGAATTAATTATAGTGAGATACTCTTTCGCAGAGAAACCTTCTCAAGACCAAAGCTTATTGGGATAAACGCCTTGATTAACCAGCTCCTTTATCTTACCAGAGACTAACTCTTTATCTTCACGATAGGTTACGCCAAACCAAGTCTTGCCACCACCAAGGATGTTGATTTTGCCTAAGTCTTTTCTGATAATTTCATTTGTGAGCAAAGCGATATAAAATTCAGCGGAAGGGTTGTTTATATTCTTTTCCACGAACTCATGGAACATTTTTTCGGCTACCTCAAAAGCTCCCGATTGAAAGCCCCAGCAGTTCATAGATACTGGAAGTTCTCCACTTAGTTCACGATCGCCTGTTTCTTCTTTGGATATAATGTGTCCGTTTTCTAAAACAATTTTGGTAAGCTCGTTCATAGTTTTAAGATAGCCCTGCGCATCGCGCTCTTCGGCTACTCCACGCGAAACGCTGCCATGATCTGACAATACATTTTTTAACGTGTAGCCTACCATAGCATGATGATTGGCTGGAGCGTTTCTTAAAAAATCAGCTAATGATTCAAACGATTCCTTTCCATAAAAATCATCGGCATTGATAACGGCAAAGGGCCCATCAATCACAGGCTTTCCGCATAACATGGCATGAGTGGTGCCCCATGGTTTTTTTCTATTAATGGGTAGGAATTGAGCAGGGACAAATCTCTCCAGCGATTGCACTTCGATAAAGACTTCAGCGCGGCCTTTTAATTTTGGTAGAAACATTTCTTCCACGGTTTCTTTTATTTCATCACGCACAATAAATACAATTCGTTCAAAGCCAGCCCGAATGGCATCGTAAAGCGAATACTCCATAATGGTTTCGCCACTTGGCCCGAAGCCGTCAATTTGTTTAATGCCTCCATAGCGGCTGCCCATGCCCGCTGCCATCACCAAAAGACTAAGTTTTTTATTGTTACTCATTGATCTTAATTTTATTTCGCCTATTATCGTAACTATTATTTAGCAAAAATATAGTTTTAAGTTCACAACATAGATTCATTTGTATTTTTATTTCTTAACCCAACCCAATTCTATTTATGGCAGCTACTGCAGACACTTCTCAATATCAAACAGGTAAGAGTTACATTCAATCCATTACCATTATTGGGATTTTGTTTTTTATTTTCGGATTTGTAACGTGGATAAATGGTACACTTATCCCCTATCTAAAAATTGCTTGTGAACTTGAAAGTGACTTTCAATCTTTTTTAGTAGCAACCGCTTTTTTTATTGCTTACACCGTGATGGCCATTCCTAGCTCAATGGTGCTGCGAAAAACAGGTTATAAAAAAGGGATGGCGATTGGTCTTTTAATTATGGCAATTGGTGCCTTTGTTTTTATACCCGCAGCAAGCACTCGAAATTTCAATCTCTTCCTTGTGGGATTATTTATTATTGGTACTGGCCTGGCGCTTCTTCAAACCGCTTCTAACCCTTACGCTTCCAAGATTGGCCCGATTGAAAGTGCGGCTTCAAGGATAAGCATTTTGGGGATCAGCAATAAGATAGCTGGTATAATTGCAGGTTTAATCTTTGGCTATATTACCTTGAACGATGCCGATGTTTTAGAGCAAAGCTTAAAAACAATGGATGCAGTAACTAAGGCTGCTACATTGGATGAATTAGCTAGTCGCGTGATTGTACCTTACATCATCATAACAATTGTATTGGTTATATTGGCTATCGCGATTATGTTTTCTTCATTGCCCAATATTAACGATTCGGGGGAAGAAGCGGGAAGTTCATCAACCGTTAAAAAAAGTGTTTTTGATTTCCCGCATTTGATGCTAGGTGTTCTTGCTTTGTTCTTATATGTAGGTGCCGAGGTAATGGCCGGAGATACCATTATCAGTTACGGAAAATCGTTAGGCATAGAACTTTCATCGGCACGTTTTTTCACCCAATGGACTTTAGGTGGCATGTTGGCTGGTTATGTGATAGGAATTATTTGTATCCCCAAATACATTACTCAATCCTCTGCATTAAAAATTTGCGCTTCCTTGGGTGTGCTGTTCACAATACTAGCGTTGGTTACTCATGGTTATACTTCCGTAATGTTTATTGCTCTATTGGGATTAGCAAATTCACTTATGTGGCCAGCTATTTTCCCATTGGCTATTGATGGATTGGGAAAGTTTACCAAGATAGGATCAGCATTATTGATTATGGCTATTTCTGGTGGCGCCATTTTGCCATTGCTGTATGCTAAAGTTGCAGAAGCCACTAACTCTCAACAGGCATACAGTATTATGATCCCCTGTTATTTGTTCATCTTTTATTATGCTGCGAGCGGATATAAAGCAGGAAGAAAATGAGGATACAATGCCTTTTACTTTGTGTTCTTTCTTGCATTGCTGCGAAAGGTCAGCTGTATCTAGCTTCAGATTACACTTCCGAAAATTTATTTTCCTCCAACATTGAAGGCCCGAATTTTTTTAAAGGAAAATTGTACGTAGTCAATTTTCAAAAGGATGGAACTGTTGGTGTGGTTGAAAATGGCAAGGCCTCTTTGTTTGTGGAATTACCAACTGGAAGTATTGGTAATGCAATTCAATTCAACTCGAAGGGAGAGATGTTAATCGCTGATTTTAAAGCACACAATATTTTAAAAGTTGATATGAAGACGAAAGCTGTTTCTGTTTTATGTCACAACGAAAACTTCAATCAGCCTAACGATATTTGTATCAATAAAAAGGATCAATTGTTTGCTTCCGATCCCAATTGGAACGAAGGCACTGGTAAGATTTGGCGAATTGATGTTGATGGTAAATCGACCTTATTGAAAGAAGGTATGGGCACTACCAATGGTATTGAGCTAAGCCCTGATGAAAAAACCTTGTACGTAAATGAAAGCGTGCAAAAGAAAATCTGGTCTTTTGATGTGACAGATTCAGGTGAATTAATAAATCAGAAATTGTTTTATGAGTTCACTGATTTTGGAATGGATGGAATGAAATGTGGTAAGAACGGGAATCTTTTTGTTACCCGGTATGGCAAAGGTTCTGTGGTAATCTTATCGCCTCAAGGGAAATTAGTTAAAGAGATTTTCATCAAAGGAAAAAACATAAGTAATCTTGCTTTTGGAGGAAAAGATGGCAAAACAGTTTTTGTTACACTTCAAGATAGGAAGGGAATTGAGATGTTTAATTCTGAAATTGCAGGCAAGAGTTTCAAGAGATAAATTCATTGATAAGTACTCTTAATTGACTTTCCCTTTCTTCGTAACTTCCTTTTATTACCACAAAGTTTGTCTTTCTTTTAACCAACTCACCTCTAAATATTTCAAACATTTTATTTCGATCTTCATCACTTCCCAAATCCCTCATATTGTCAGCCACCCAAGGCACATCAACATCAAAGAGAAAGTAGTGGTCGTAGGTGATTTGTTTTTCTAGTTCATAAAGAATTGGAGGAATTGTTTTTAAATAATGTTGAGAATAGATTTGAGTAGTTATCAAGTCAGTATCGCAAAACAAAATTCGGTTGGCTCGCTTTGCTTTTTCAAGTACTCTTTCGGTTTGCGCTTTGCCAATGGCAATTATGTCATCTTCGGTAAAACTATTAGAGCTTACTATTTCTCTCGCGACTTCTGGCACATATTCAGTTTTGTAAAACTCGGCCATCTTCGCTGCAAGTGTTGACTTTCCAGTACTTTCTGGCCCGTAGAAGCAAATCTTTTTTATTCCTATCTTTTTAATTTGATACTGAATAAAATACCAACCTATAAAACAGCCAACGCCATCACCAACAATGTCTTTTAAATCAAAGGATCGATTAGGGATAAAATAGTATTGAACCACCTCCATCACAATTCCATAAAGAAGGCAATTCATGGCGATGCTTAACATAATAAAGGACCGTTTCTTTTTGCTCATGAAGCTTTCCAAAAAAGGAAGACCTATAAGACTCACTAAAACGGCAAACAAAAAGATGTGAATCCACTTATCGAGAAAAATTACATTGAACCAAGTACGTTCGGGCAAAGCTTTGCCTGGCAAACAAAAGAGTATGGTTGCAAATACAAACCAAACCACAGCGGGCCAAAATGAATTTATTCTAATGCGCATGAGATGAGTTTTTAGTTTTGTTATATTGCTTAGCCCAGTGCCAAAGGCCGTACCCAGCGATAAAACAAAATATAAAGTAAAGCAAACTGTAGAACTTTATATCGCGAATAAAATAAAGATAGGTAGCAATTATATCGGCAGCTATCCACAACACCCAGCATTCTACTTTTTTTTGCACCATAAGATATGTTGCAAGTATGCTAAGCACCATCACTAAGGAATCCGAATAGGGCGAAGCACTTGGTTTGCTAAATAGTGAGGGTAATAAATTGTGTAGATCGGCAGCCAGCAATCCTAATAGAAAAGAAAATAAAATGGTTAGAAATAGAAAGAAGATCAATGAGTTTCTGCCAAGCAAACTTACTTTTAATTCTCGTTTCGAATCTTCTTCACCTTTAAGTGGATGAGTCCAACGCCACCAACCCATGATGTTGGTTATGAAAAAGAAAACCTGAAGAAACATATCTGGATAAAGCTGCACTTGATAGAAAAGGAAGAAGGATGAGATCACGTTGATAATGCCTATTGGCCAGCTCCAAATGTTGCCAAGAGAAGAAAAGGCAACAGCAACAATGCCCGACATCCAACCAATCAACTCCAAATAACTGAGAGGATAGTCTAAGATGGTGATGAAAATGGAATCTTTGTCGAGGAAGTGAATCATTTGGATAATAACCGCTTAAAATTAAGTAATGATCTTTAACAATAGCCTTTTAAGTTTCATTTTAAAAAACTTTGTAACCTTGATTGAATTTTCTTTGTAACCTTTAGCACACCTCCTAGTAACTAATCCGAAACCTACAAAAAGCATCGAATTGCAATGACTGACGAGAGTATAATGGAAGCTGTGAAGAGCGGCAACTTGCAACAAGTGTCGGTGCTTTTTGAGAGACATCATAAACGCGTATTTAATTTTCTGGCTAAGATGACAATGGACAGAGAGTTGGCGGAGGACTTGACTCAAAATGTATTTCTGCGAATTATAAAATACAAGGCGAGTTATCGCGAAGGGCTAAGGTTTCAATCGTGGATGTTTCAAGTAGCTAGAAATGTTTTTTCTGATCATTATCAAGTTCACAAAAAAAACTATTCAAAAGCCATGGATATTGAGAAAGTGAAAGATTCAATTGAAGAGACAACCGAATCAATGGATCAATCGGAACGCGAGAAGTTACTTCACCAATCCCTCGCCAAACTTGATTCAAGTGATCGTGAGCTTTTAATACTCACTCGCTTCGAACAATTGAAATATGAAGAAGTGGCCATTATTTTAGAAACAACCGTGGCCAACATAAAAGTGAAAGTGCATCGGGCCATTGGTAAGTTAAGAGAACATTATTTTCAGTTGGATAAAATATAAAAATGAAATCCTAATCAAGTAGGTAAGGTTATGGAAAGAGAAAAATTAGAAAGCTTATTGATTGATTACCTGGATAATAAGCTTGGTGAGGAAGAGCGCACAATGATAGAGGTAGAACTTCAGACTAATCTAGAAGCGCAAAAGCTTTTGGCTCAGTTGAAGGAAGTGTTGCAGGAATTTAAGCAGGCAAAGCAACTTCAGCCAACTCCTTTAATTCAATTAAAATTTGAGCAAGCATTGAGGCAAGAGATTGCAAATGAAAAAAGATCGAAGCGAATATTCATGTCTCCTATTATTTACCGAGCAGCAGCGGCCATTGGTTTTGTTGTGATAGGTGTTGGCATAGGCTTATGGATCAATAATAATAATACGCAGGCAAGAGAACTCGCTGAGATAAAGGCACAGATGGAAGCGACTAAGAAAATGCTTATCACCATGTTGGATAATAATAGATCGGCAAGCCAGCGTGTGCAGGGAGCTACCATTGCATATACAATGACAAGCGCGGATGACGAAGTGGTGAAAGCACTAGGCAAGGCTTTGAACGAAGACCCCAACACCAACGTGCGACTTGCGGCATTAGATGCTCTCGGTAAGTTTTATCAAGAAGCGCAAGTAAGAAAAGTATTGATTCAATCATTAACCATGCAAAAAGACGAGGTGGTTCAGATTGCATTAATACAACTATTGGTGCAGATGAAAGAGAAAGGAATTGTGAAAGATCTAGAGAAAATTACTAAGGACAATCAAGTATTGAAGGCTGTAAAAGATGAAGCCTTTACAGGGATATTGAAACTATCATGATGGTGATTTATAAATAGAAGTTGAACTAATTAAAAAACAAAGACAGATGAAAACGAAATTAATAATGCTAGTAGGTTTGTTCATGGCTTCGATTGCCAACGGACAGGATTTTAAAATTGCTAAATCCACTGGGCGACTGGAAGTGTACATAAGCAATGTGCAAATAGAAGGTTATGCCGGAAATGAAATACTGTTCTCATCTGAAAAAGAAAAAGATGAGGATGATGATCGAGCCAAAGGGTTACGCTCTGTTAATAGCCTTGGTCTTGATGATAATACAGGCTTAGGAATAAACGTAACCACAAAGGGCGAAACCATAGAAGTCCGTCAGCTTAAAAAAATGAACTCACCTGAAATTAGGATAAAAGTACCTAAGGGAGTAACTATTTATTATGAACATCAGTCGCAGCATGGTGGCGAGGTGAAATTCAAGAATGTAGAAGGTGAGATTGAAGTATCTACTCAATACAATAGTTTGGAGTTTGAAAACATCACGGGCCCAATAACCGCTAAGGCAATCTACGGAAGTATTGAGGCAACTTTTGGAGCAAACATAAAAGGCCCTATCTCAATAGTATCGGTCTACGGGCATGTGGATGTTGCAATACCCGCAGCGACTAAAGCCAATCTAAAACTCAACACATCGTATGGGGAAATATTTGTGGCACCTGAGTTTAAGATTGAGATGGATAAGCAAGGCGATATGGTTCAATATGGCGATCGTATCAGTGGCAAAATTAATGGTGGAGGTATGGCAATTGACCTAAGTGCGAACTACAGTAAGATATATCTACGAAAGAAATAAAATCTTCTCTGCGAACCTCTGTAGTTAAATATTTGAACGCAAGGTTCGCAGAGGTACTTAACATTAAACTTAAATAGTATGAAAACAGTAACAACCATTTTATTGGTTTGGCTTTCTATTGCTTTTACAAACGGCCAGACTATTGTTGAAAAAAGGATTGAACCAAAAGCAGGCCAAACAATTGAAATGAATTTCGATTATCCTAAGCTAATAAAAGTTACTACCTGGGATAAGAGCGAAGTATTCGCGCAAGCATCAGTAAGTATTAACGGTGGCGAAAATGATAGTGCCTTTGAACTTATCACTACAACGATTGGCAACAGAATAGAAATAAAAAACGTGCTTAAAGATTTCGATAAGCTGCCAAGACGAATAACCATAAAACGTAATGGTGAGAAAATTACCTTTAAAAATAAAGCTGAGTGGAAGGCGTATGCCAAAGAGAACAATGCTGGTAGTTATGATATGATGAATGAAGGTATAGATCTTGAGATTGTGATCACGATTAAAGTACCCATTGGCATGGAAACGTTTGTTCATTCTACCTATGGCATGGTAGAAGTACGCAACTTTAAAGGAAAGCTAACGGTAGAGGCCACTTATGGCGGCACCGATGTTTCTATTGATGAAAAAGCAATTGGTCAACTTATGGCTTCTACAAACTATGGTGAGATTTTTAGCAATCTTGATAGCAAATTAGATACAGGCAACTGGCAAGAAGAAAACTTTCATATGGAAGTTACCGCCACTCTTGGAAAAGGCCCGTCCTATAAAGTGCAATCACAATATGGCAAGGTATATTTGAGGAAGGCTGTAATTAATTAGGTTATTTTTTTTCTATAAGTTATTCCCGCAGTAAAAAAAATCCTTCAACACTGTTTTCTTTTTTGCATCTTCGTAACTTTTATAAACAATAGCTATGGCATTATTAGAAAAACAGCTCTACGTAAAGAAGTCAACAATTCCGGGAGCAGGCAAGGGATTGTTCACAAAAAAAATGATCCCGAAAGGCACTCGTATTATTGAGTATGAGGGCGAAAAATTAACCTGGAAGGAAGTTGAGAAAATGGCTGATGATAGAAATGGATACGTATTTTACTTCACTGCCAACTATGTGCTAGATGCCTGGAATTTTAAGAAAGCACTGGCTCGCTACGTAAACGATGCAAAAGGAATTACCAGAGTAGAAGGACTAAAAAATAATACCGAATACATCATTGAAAAGAAACGTTGCTTTGTTGAGGCAACACAAGATATTCCGGCAAAAGCTGAATTGTTTGTTGGCTACGGAGCTGAATACTGGCAGGCAATACGTTACAACATTAAGTTAGCAGAATCAAACAAGCGAAAGGAAGAGAAAAAGAAGCTGCTCAAAAAGAAGAATACTTTTTGAGATAAAATCTAGTTTTTCGCTTTTAGCTACCTTACTTTTCCGTCTTAGCATCCAGGAAATCAATATCAATATTAAGTGGATAGCGCATTAAGTAGTCGAGGGCACTTTGTACTGACATGCCTTCATAAAATACCTTGTAAATGGTTTCGGTAATAAGAGCTCGCACTTTATAAAACTCGGCACACTTTTTTACAATCTGCACCGTATTTACACCTTCGGCAACTTCCTCCATATCGGCCAGAATTTCTGTAAGCGATTCGCCTTTGGCTAGTCGGTTGCCCACAGTAAAGTTGCGACTCGTAGGACTGTTGCAAGTAGCAACCAAGTCGCCAATTCCGGCAAGGCCAAGAAACGCACTAGTGTTTCCACCTAACGCTCTTCCTAGATAGACCATTTCAACGGCACCTCTACTTATCAATAATCCCTTTGCGTTTTCGCCATAACCCAATCCGCTTAAAGCACCCGAGGCAAGAGCAATAATATTTTTTAATACACCCGCCAATTCCACACCTATCAAATCATGATTTTCATATACTTGAAAACGATCGTTGCGAAGTAGCCGCTTGCCAGTTTGTATAACTTCATTGAATGGACTCGCAATAACAGTAGCGGCTGGCTGGTTTTGTGCTAATTCTTTTGCCAAGTTAGGGCCAGCCAAGCAACCGATTCTAACTACTACGCTTTCTTCACGGATTACCTCGCTCATGGTTTTCACCTGATCACGACTAAGCGTTTTTATTGATTGCAAAGTTTTGCCTTCGGGCAAGATTACATCAAACCCTTTAGTACCGTGAATCAATATATGATACGGATGGAGATAGGGGGATATATCCCTCATCATAGCCCTGAAGTTGGCTGATGGTATAATGGGAAAAATGACATCGCAGCGGCTGGCTATCTGACTAAGATTGTCTGTGACTGTTACATTGGGGTGAATAACTTGCCCATGGTTTTGGTGATTATCGCGTATGTCTTTAAGCACGTCTTCATTGCGCGCATAAAGAAGCACTTTGTTATGCTGCGCTAAAATGTTGGCAATGGCAGAACCAAAATGTCCCGCTCCAATTACACCAATCGGCTTGTCAGATGAATTTTTCAAGTTCATAACCAACCAATCGGTTGTGATAGTAATAGAGTGTGTTCAAATCTTTTGTGACAATGTTTCCCTTTTTGTTTTTTAATAGAGGCCTATTCAAATGGAAGATGCCCACATTGCCTAGGCCGTGTTTTATTACAAGATCGGCCTCTCCTTTTAAGTGACTTGCATAGTACACTTTACCTTCCTCTTTCAAACGGTATATTTCTTTGCGCAAGCGTTTAAAGGTTTCAGAGAATTCTATATAATCCAACTCAAGGTCTTCTTCTGGCAAGCGGAGAAATCCAAACAGATCAAGTTTAGGATGTTTCTTCTGCATCATTTCAAATGCAATAAAGGCTACCAAATGGCTTGCAAATATTCTATTGATGCGATGATATTCCTTTACAATTTTTTGACTCAACATGCGAGTGTATTCATCCTCGCGCTGCATATCCACAGAGATATTTCCGTTTGATATGAAATAATCTTTCGTGTCTATAATGCGCTCTTGGGCATCCACGCTGTTACCGTTGTCATCTACATAATTGCCCAGCACATCGAGGCCACGCCCGATGGATACTGAGATGTTGGAACCTTTTGTAAAGAACTTGAAAAGGAAACGTACCATCTGAAAGCTACCGTACTTATCTTGCTCTGGCAAGTAGCGATCTTGGCCCTTCACATGAAGATAATCTTCAATCATTTCAGGTGCTTCTAATACAAAGTGGTAGTTGAGTGTAACAGGCACTACAAATATTTTTTTCACTTCCCCGCCAGTATTTTCTTGATACAAGCTGCGTTGCGCCTCAATAGCAGTGCTTAATAAGCCAAGCTTGAGTTGCTTTTCCATAAGGCCAGAGCGTGAACGAGTGCCACCCGGAAAAAACAAACTGTGGGCACCTTTTTGAATAGCTAGATTGGAGTACATTTTTAAAACCTCGAAGTAGGGGAGATTCTTTTTTCTGCGATCTACTTTATACGCACCAAGGCTATTCATAAAGTAAGCAAAAATCTTGATGTTGAAGAGGTTCAATCCTGCTCCATATATAAAGGCGGGCAAACCTAATGAATGGATAACCCAACCGATGAGTATTGAATCTAGATTGCTGAAGTGGGTAGGCACCATCACAACTGTGCCCTTCTTGGCCAACTTGCGCAACATCTTCACTTTGCCAACAATCTGAATTTTATCCCGTAGGGTATACCGATTGCGGAAGAAGCCGCCAAACTGTTTTACACGTGCGCCATTCAGCAGGCGTACAAACCAAAACTTAATAACTTCACGTGCTAAACGGTAGGAGCTAGGTTTAAAATTTCCTGCTATTTCATTGGCATAGCGCTGAATAATGGATAGCAATATCTCTTCTTCCTTCTTTGAATTTTCATCGGCTTTGCTACTAAGTTCAACTAAGTCGCTTTTTATTTTGCTCCAGAATTTAGGCTCGTCTTTGGGGTCAACTCGCCAACGGTTTCTTTTGATCCTGTTTTGCTCGCGATACGTGGTAGCTTCCAATTCATCTATCAATTGCTTGCGCGAAGGACGAAGTTGCTTTATTCGGTCAAATGATTTTTGCGCTACCTCCTCTAGAAACTCCTTTCGGTTTTTGCTCAACAAATACACGGGCCACTCTGAAATGCCCTCGTGGATTGGTTTATAGGGTTTGTTCTTGTTCTTTTTTTCCTGAAAATCCATCAATACTAAGGTAGATTAAAAATGCTTGCCAGCTATTAACCAGCAAACTAATAAATTCAAGCGATAACTCTATAAAGGTTAAATTTCCCCAGAGGCATCAGATAGGCTTCGCGACATGTCGGCAAACCGTGCCATTGCTTGATCGATAAATTCTTCGTTTACCATTTTCTTTAGCTCCACTTCGTTACCCACATCAAATTCGTTCACTTTAAAAGTCTGTTCAAACGGCCCGAGTTCAAGCTTGATAAGATATTTATTGTTCCAATGGAAGATGGTGATCTTGCATTCGGGATGAGGTATTTCGCCAACTACTCGCATGTTTTTAATTGGTTTTGGTTGTATTTAAAGTCAATCGGATAGCGGTTATTAGCTATTGCAACTAAGAATGTGGTTTCAGGCAAGAAGTTTTCGCTGGCTATTTTTTGTAGCACTTCGGTGGATAGCCATTCATATAACAAACAAACAGCCGCAGGATTGCCGCCAAACAATTTATCGGTAAGAGCATCGATTTGATACAGCGGAATTTTTATCATTTCTTAAAATTTGAGCTTAGTTTTTATTCAAAATTAATGATTGGCTTTTTTGACTTTATGTAAATAGCAATCAATGAAATAAATACTATGACTAAACAAAAGATATCCTGTGATGCAAACAATTTAATACTAAGATCATCATACCCAGGAATGTTATTTAGGAGTAGGTGTTGACGTTTTCTTATATAAATATTAAATTGATCTAAGGATGCAGAGTAATGACTTGTGATTGTAAGCCCGATCAAAGCAAGAAAAATGCTCATAAGCAAGGTTATGATTGTTTTTTTTATGATAATCAAATAAGCATAGGTAAAGGCAGTAATTGCTATAATGGCAATCTCGAATTTTATAAAAAATACGATAAGAGTTGACCGATAATTATTAAAATGGGAAAACTGAAAATCAGGTTTAAGTCCGCTCAATAATGTACTGGATATTAACAAAAGCATAACCGTTAATAACAAGTAAAGAGTTAAGTAAAAAATAATAACGCATAATTTAGCCAGATGAATAAGCAACTTATTATAAGGTAAGACGAATAACCTTTTCCAAGCATCGGCTCTATCTTCAATGCTTTTTATTATATAGGTTGTAACTGAAGCAATCAGAGGTAAAAAAATCACGAACAAAAATAAATATGAGCGATAAAAAATAAACCAAGGATTGGGTTTGATCTCTAATCGATTATTATTCTGAAACTCTTCGTATGTCTGATTATAAAAGAAGAAAAAAAGCGCGCTTATGCTAATAAGCGCAATTGTAATATGAAATACAACTATGGATAGTTTCTTTGTTTTTAAAAGTTCTGCCTTGCAAAGTCGGAAAAATATATCAAGCATATTTTTTATATGATATTTCCAAAGAATCTGTTTCTTTAAACGATTTTAGAGAGCCATTAAAAACCATCGAACCGGATTTCATAAAGCCAATATGAGAAGCCATTTTTTCCACTTCACCCAACAGATGACTGGCCATAAAAATAGTACTTCCTAAATTTTTATTTATTGATAGCAAGAGCTCTCTGGTTTGCATGATTCCTTCAGGGTCTAATCCATTAGTTGGTTCATCAAGTAGTAGCAATTTTGGATTATTAATTATGGCTAGACCGATGCCTAATCGCTGCTTCATGCCTAGCGAAAAGTTATTTACAATTTTATGAGCATCGTTATTTAAACCTATAATTTGTAAGACCTCATCTATTCTACTCTTATTAAGAGCTAATTGTATAGTCGAAATTTTTAAATTATCGTAGGCACTCAAATGATTATATAATGGAGCGCGCTCTATTAAAGTGCCAATATTAATAAGTAAAGAATGGTTATTAAAAATGGTATTGTCAATTTTTATAATTCCACTTTTAATCTCAATAAGACCCAAGAGAGCTTTCATCAATGTTGTTTTTCCAGCACCATTGGCTCCAACTAAACCATAGATGTCTCCTTTGTTTACTTGAAAACAAATGTCTTTTATCAAAAAATGATTTCCAATACAAACAGATAAGTCAGTTACTTGAAGCAATTTTTTATTGTTTTGAATTAAGCTGAATTTCTAGCGGCATTGATAATCCCAAACATGCATCTTATGACTAATTTTTGATACGCTACTTCATGCCCTTTGCTAGTCTCGTCTGGCATTCGCAAATTCATAAGCGCAAACTGCTGTATGGCAATCAATGGCAGTACAATTTTTTCACGAAGCTTTACAGAATCGCGCGAAGTGTTGTCGCCCATTAAGCGCGAGTAGCCAGATACTTCCAATACTTTCTCTTTCGACAATTCATATTCGGCAAACATCTTTTTCCAGAATGGCCCAAACTCAGCATCTTCACCTAAGTAAGTAGTGGCTGGATAATATGTTTTGGTGAGCGACATCATACTGTTACCCAATAGCGTTCTAAAGAAGAGAGAACTTGCATAAAGGTTTTTGATCAACTCGCCCTTTCCTTCGTCATCTAATTTTTTAATGGCACTGCCAACGCCATAGAAACCTGGTATGTTCTGTTTCATCATCGCCCAAGAACCTACAAACGGTATTGCTCTTAGGTCTTCAAATTTTAATCCGCTATCGCCACTTCTCTTTACTGGCCGAGAACCGATATTGGTATTGCCAAAATAGGAAAGCGGAGTAACTTTTTCTAAGTAAGGAACGAACTTTGGATGGTGCTTTAAATCAAGATAAGAGGTGTAACCTGCTTCGGCCAATTCATCTAACAAAGTTTTATCATCGTCACTCATTTGATTGGATTTGTCGCCAAACACTGCGCCCTCAATCCCAGCCGATAGCAATTGTTCCAAGTTATATTTACAAGATGCAATTTTTCCGAAGTTAGAACTTATGGTTTGGCCTTGAATAGTTACCTGTACTTCTTGGTTCTCTATTGTGTCTCCCAATGAAGCATAGAAGTCGTGTGTATTGCCACCGCCACGTGCTGGCGGTCCGCCTCTACCGTCAAAGAATAATGCCACTACCTCATGCTCTCGTGAAATTGCTGTAAGATTTTCTTTTGTGCGGAAGATAGACCAGTTGGCACGAAGATAGCCGCCATCTTTGGTGCCATCTGAAAAGCCAAGCATAATATGTTGTTTATTGCCACGTCTTTTTAAATGTTCGCGATAAGCGGGTATTGAATACAAATCATCCATAATTTGCTTTGCATTGGCTAAGTCATCAATAGTTTCAAATAGCGGAACAATATCCAACGCAAGTTCATTTTCCTTTCCAAGTAGCAAGCGAGCTAATACAAACACCTCGATAATATGGAGTGCACTTTGGCAATTAGAGATAACGTAGCGATGGCAACCGTTCTCTCCATTTGCTTTTTGTATAGAAGCAATGGCCAAAGTTGTTTTGATTGTTTCTTCTGCCAGCGGATCTGTGATTGATAAGAAGACAGGATTGACTGTTAACTTTAATAAATGATCAATCTGTTTTGCTTCTGACAATTGCCGAAGCTCTTCCCAACCAATGGATTTTTTCTGAACTTGAAGTGCTTGTATAATAGCCTCCCAAACGGCATCGTGCTTGCGACTGTCTTGCCGTATATCAAGGCTTGCAAAGTGAAACCCGAAAACCCTAACTTTTAAAATGAAGAGATCGAGTATATCTAAAAAGAGACCATCATGATCTTTAATCAAAATGCCTCTAGCTTGTATTAGTTCTTGAAGTAGCTCGTCCGCATTATTGTAGGATGGTTTTTGATTGTAGACAAAAGCGTAAATCTTTCGCTCAACACCCGTTATTATTTCTTCAACTCTTTTAAACGTTAATCGTCTTCGCAGTTGGCGGGCATCCCGATAATAGCTTTTTAAAATCGATTCTTGAAGCTTGGCCGCTACTCTAATGGTAATATCGCTTGTTACAAATGGATTTCCATCACGATCACCACCAGGCCAAAAACCAATTCTAATCAAGTGAATATTTTTCCAGTCAATTAAATTCATTTTTAATCCAACTGAAAGTGATTCAATTATTTCTGGAATGGTGTGGTAAAAAACATTCTCTAAAAACCAGCAGAGACTAACTGCCTCATCGTAGGGTGTTGGCTTTTGTTGATTAATGAAACCTGTTTTGCCGAGTTGATGAAGCAGTAAGTTGATTTGATTGAGGTCGCTTTCGCGAATAGATTTTTCAAGATCGGTAAGAATGCCCAACACGTGGCCTGGATAAAACTGTGTGGGGTGTGCTGTTAACACCAAGCGCATACTAAAATCTTCTAAGCGAGCTTTCAGTTCTTCCGTTTTGTTTTCAACGGAAGTTCGCAACAGCAGTGCAGGTATTGTTCCTTTTCCTTGTACGTCATTCACAAGTTCAAAAGCTGAATCTTCAATTGAATCGAACAATGCCACTTGCCGCTCTACATATTGAATTATACTGAATAAGAAATCAAACCTATCCGATTCGCTAGCTTGTGGAACAAAATCCTCAAAAAAAGTATGGATAATTTCTTTGGCTGATTTACCATTCTTAAAGCCACTTTCGCACTCCTGTTGAAGCAAGGGAAGCAAAATGCCCGTGCGCGAAATATCCCGAAAGGGAAGGTTGAGAAATAGACTATTATATATGTGATACCTCGCACCTACTTCTTGGTCGTATTTTTTTGACATGCTGAACTTGTTAATTAGCTTTAATCTCCACCAAAATAAGGACTTCCTCGCACAACGAAAAAATAACTTGATATTCAGCTTAGAAATTCCTACTTTTTGGTTCGTTAAAGTTTCTAACTATCCTTATGAAAAAACTTTTACTTCCAATTTCACTCCTTGTTTTACTTTCTTCATGTCTCGGCTTTAAGGAGTTGCCGGTAGAATATGATTACAGCTATAAAGGCAATTTCAAACGATACCGAACCTTTGATATACTTACACAAATTGGCTCCAACGATTCAAGCATGAGCAATGAGTCTGTTCAAAAGTCAATTGTTTCTAGGATGAAATTTTTGGGCTACAAACGCAGCGAGCGAAAACCACATTTAATTATAGGCTACAAATTATTTTCAGATTCCTTGAAATTCAACGGCTATAACCAGCCAGATATTGAGGAATGGGTGAAAAGCCAGAACTCTAATTTGGACTATACTCCTCGAAAGTTCAATTTAAAAACAGGAACTTTGTTGATTCAATTTTTCGACCGCAGACAAAGTCGCTCCATTTGGCAAGGTTATGCTACAATGCAGTATGGAAATATTGACTTTAGCAATGAACGCCATTTGCGAAATGCTGTAATCTCCATACTTGACAAATACCGTTTTTGGGCTGAAGGTTTTGAATCTGCTAACCCAAGTACTGTTGCAGAGACTGATCTTTAATCCAGATCAAAGTCAAACTTGTAAATCCTTTTATCTTTTAATCCTGATCCAGTTAGCTTTTTCAGAAATAATTCTACCTTTGCACACCTTTTTAGGGATTACATTGTCCTATGGTGTAATGGTAACACTGCAGATTTTGATTCTGCCTTTCTAGGTTCGAATCCTAGTAGGACAACATAACAAAAAACCCGCCTCGGGCGGGTTTTTAATTTAACGAGATGGCGGTAAAAATTTTTTCTGGAAGAGCATCCATTTATTTGGCAGAGAAAATTGCCCATGCCTATGGCGAACCTTTAGGTAAGGTCGATTACCAACAATTTAGTGATGGTGAAATGTCTCCTTATATAATGGAGTCCGTTCGTGGCCATGATGTGTTTATTGTGCAATCCACTGGAGCACCAGCAGATAATTTTTTGGAGTTGGTGTTAATGATCGATGCGGCAAAACGCGCTAGTTCTCAAAACGTTAATGTTATCATTCCTTATTTTGGCTATGCCCGCCAAGATAGAAAAGACAAGCCCAGAGTTGCCATTGCTGCCAAATTAATCGCCAACCTTCTTTCGGCTGCTGGGGCGGATAGGATTATGGCTTGCGATCTTCATGCCGATCAAATTCAAGGCTTTTTCGATATTCCCGTTGATCATTTAGATGGTGCTTATATTTTTGTTCCTTATCTAAAATCGCTCAACCTTCCTGATATTATGTTTGCTTCCCCTGATGTAGGCGGAATAAAGCGGGCGAGAAGTTTTGCTAAATTTTTCAATGCCGATTTAGCTGTTTGCGATAAGCATCGAAAAGAAGCCAACAAAGTAGATTCAATGCGCCTTATTGGCGAAGTGGAAGGCAAAGATGTTGTTTTAGTGGATGACCTGGTTGACACCGCTGGCACAATTTGCAAGGCTGCTCTATTATTAAAGGAGAAGGGCGCAAAATCGGTAAGAGCTGTTTGCACTCATCCGGTTCTATCAGGAAAGGCATACGAAAACATCGAAAATTCAGTTCTTGAAGAATTGGTGGTTACCGATACTATTCCGTTAAAACAAAACTCACCAAAAATAAAAGTACTCTCGGTTTCTGATCTTTTTGCGAAAGCCATCCGCAAGATTCACGATCACGAATCTATCAGTTCACTTTTTATCAGACTTTAATCAATTTTAAACTAAACCAATAAACAATTATGAAAACTGTTGAGATTATAGGGTATCGAAGAGCAAATCTCGGCAAGACGGATGCAAAGAAAGTTCGTGAAGTAGGTAACGTACCGTGTGTACTTTATGGAGGAGACGAACAAGTGCATTTTTACTCGCCAGTAATTCTTTTCAGAGATATCGTTTACACAAACGAAGCGCACTTTGTGCATTTGAACATTGAAGGTGAAGAAAGTCAAGCCATTCTTCAGGAAGTTCAATTCCACCCTGTGAGTGAAATCATTCTTCATGCTGATTTTTTGAAGATCAGCGAAGACAGAAAAATTAAAATGGACATACCAGTTCGCTTGACTGGCAAAGCTCCAGGTGTTGAGAAGGGTGGTGCTTTGGTGAGAAAGCGCGCCACATTGAAAATCTCAGGTTTCCCTAAAGATATGCCTGACCATATTGATGTTGATTGCTCAGGTCTTGACTTTCACCATGCGGTAAAAGTGAGCGATATGACGATTGCTAATTTGGAATTCTTAGATCCACCGCAATCATCTATTGCAGTAGTTGAAGTTCCTCGTTCAGCCAAATTAGCTGAAGAAACAGCTGCCGCTACTCCTGCTGCTGGTGCTACTCCTGCCGCTGCTGCTCCTGCTGCCGATGCAAAGAAAGGTGGTGATGCTGCTAAGAAGGGTGAAGCTCCTAAGAAAGAGGCTGGTAAAAAATAACAGTTTTTCGCTTATTTAAAATCCTATCCCGACAAAGGGTAGGATTTTTTATTTTTACACAAATCTTAAATCTTAATGAAATACCTGATTGTCGGTTTAGGAAATATTGGACATGAATATGAACTCACTCGCCATAACATCGGGTTTCTTATTCTTGATAGGCTAGCGGATAAAAACAAAGTCGATTTTACTTTGCAAAGATTAGCAGAAAAAGCAGAGATCAAGTTTAAAGGCAGGCAATTGCATATAATCAAGCCTACTACTTATATGAATTTAAGCGGCAAATCGGTGGCTTATTGGATGCAAGAACTGAAAATTCCAAAAGAGAATACATTAACTATTGTTGACGACTTGGCACTTCCTTTCGGTCAGTTGCGCATGCGTCCCAAAGGAAGCGCGGCTGGGCATAATGGTTTAAAAGACATAGAAGCTGTTCTGGGCACTCAAGAATATCCTCGATTGAGATTCGGAATTGGCAATAATTTCTCAAAAGGCCACCAAGTTGATTTTGTTTTGAGCCGATTTGATAAGTCTGAATTTGAAGAGCTTCCAGCTAAAATGGATGCTGCAATTGAAGCGATTCAGTCATTTTGCACCCTCGGAATCGAAAAAACAATGAGCTTTTCTAATAAGTAGGCTAAATTGAAAAAAATTAGCGTGTAAGATTAGGTGCTGATTATTGACTTTTCAATCAAAATTGTTGAAATCCAAACTCCACCTTACATCAATTTTGTGTGATTTTTAACCTTTTTAGCTAATTATTGACCCGCTGCTAACCTCTTCTTCAGGCCTTAAAAGCCTTAAATTTCCTCCCTTATCAGACACCATCAAAATCATTCCTTGCGACTCAACACCCATGATTTTTCGGGGTGCAAGGTTCACTAATATCGTTACTTGCTGATTGATTATTTGCTCGGGCGAGTAGTATTCTGCGATACCACTCATCACCGTCCTTTTGTCTATACCGGTGTCTACAATTAGCTTCAATAACTTTTTAGATTTGGCTACAACTTCGGCTTCAATAACTTTTCCGATGCGTATATCTACCTTTGAAAAATCTTCAAAAGTAATGCTGGGTTTAGATGGTTCAACTGGAATAGTTGCCATTTCTATGGCTTTCTTTTTGCTGATCAGTTTATTGATTTGCGCTTCTATTATTTCATCTTCAATTTTATCAAACAACAGTTCTGGTTCGCCTAGTTGATGACCTTCAGAAAGTAAATCAACTGAGCCTGCCATGCTCCAATTTGATTTTTCGAGCGACAGCATTCTTCTCAATTTGATCGCTGTAAAAGGTAAAAATGGCTCTACAATAATAGAAAGATTGGCAGCGATTTGAAGAGCCAAATTTAAAATTGTCTCAACTCTTGCTAGATCGGTTTTAGCAAGCTTCCAAGGTTCGGTTTCTGCTAAATATTTGTTCCCTATTCTAGCTAAATTAATTAGTGCCGAAGTAGCTTCTCTAAATCTGTATAATTCGATTGACTCGCTAATTGAATTCTTACTATTTTCAATGGCTGAAAGAATAAGATTGTCCTCAGTTTTCCAATCGCCTCTTGCTGGAACTTTGTTATCAAAATATTTTTGGGTTAACACCAATGCACGGTTAACGAAATTACCAAAGATGGCAACCAGTTCATTGTTGTTTTTCGCTTGATAATCCTTCCAAGTAAATTCACTGTCCTTTGTTTCTGGAAGATTGGTGAGCAACGCGTAACGCAACACATCTGCTTTGTCTGGAAAGTCTTCGATGTAATCATGCATTTCAATTGACCAACCTCTGCTAGTACTCATCTTATCGCCTTCCAAGTTCATGAACTCATTGGCTGGCACATTTTGAGGCACTATGTATTGTTGCGATGCGTGAAGCATGATTGGAAAAATAATACAGTGAAAAACTATATTATCCTTACCAATAAAGTGAACCAATTTAGTTTCATCATCTTGCCAATATTTTTTCCAGTCTTCACTGTTACTATCTTTAAATTCACGTTGAGGTGTGGCAAAGTTGATATCATTAGAAGCAAGTTCTTTGAACAATGCTCGTGTTGCTGAGATGTATCCAATAGGCGCATCGAACCACACATACAAAACTTTGCCTTCAGCATTTGGCAAGGGCACTTTGATTCCCCAATCAAGATCGCGTGTCATAGCGCGCGACTGAAGGCCAGCATCAATCCATGACTTGCATTGACCGTATACGTTGGTTTTCCAATCAGCTTTATGATCTTCAAGTATCCATTGTTTTAACCAAGGCTCATAATTTTGCAAAGGTAAATACCAATGATTGGTTGCCTTAAGAATTGGCGCATTCCCACTTAGTGTTGATTTAGGATTGATTAACTCACGCGGACTTAACGATGTTCCGCAGTTTTCACATTGATCGCCATAGGCTTTGGGGTTACCACATTTGGGGCAAGTACCAATGATAAATCGGTCGGCTAAAAAAGTCTTTGCTTCTTCATCAAAAAATTGATCCGAAGTTTCTTCATTCAATAATCCTTTGTTGAAGAGATTCAAAAATAATTCCTGTGAAGTTTGATGATGAATAGGTTCCGATGTGCGATGATAGATATCGAATGAGATTCCTATTTTAGCAAAGCAATCGCGCATTTGCACATGATACTTGTCTATGATGGCTTGGGCTGTTGTGCCCTCTTTCATTGCCTGGTTGGGAATAGCAGTTCCGTGTTCATCGCTACCGCAAACAAAAATTATATCTTTATCATTGAGTCGAAGATACCGGGCATAGACATCGGCAGGAATGTAAGCACCTGCTAAATGCCCAATGTGTTTAGGGCCATTTGCATACGGAAGCGCGGCCGTAATTGTATATCGTTTAAAGGTTTGTTGAGTAGTCATTAAAGAGGAATATCATGGTTTATATCAAACTAGAACCATCGTATTGGGTGATGATCTCTTTGCTTTATCCTTGGCTCTGCGTACGTTCAATTTGGATTGAAACTCACGCTGCTTGCGCAAGATGGGGCCAATATCTGAGGGAAGGACAACTTCAAAATGAGTTACACTCTCATCTGGCATTAAGACCATAAAACCTTCTAATTTTTCAGTTGCCAATCTTGCTAGGTAGAGCCCAACTCCCCCTGTTTCGGACCGTTCCGAGTCTCTTACAAAAGGACGGAAGTCTTTTATTTTTGTTCTATCAACGAAGCCAATTCCATTATCGATAACTTGAAGAATTACATTATCGTTACGTTTGAAAATCATCACTTTTACAACCGAATCATAACGTACTGATGCCTTGCTAAACTTTACCGCATTGCTTATCAAGTTTTCTAAAATTGTGCGAATAATTTGGCTGTCACTCTTCACAATTAAATTGGGTTCAATGTCAATTGAGATGCTGATATTATTGGCCTCAATATTTTTACTCTCAGCCCTGATTATTTCATTAATTATTTCATTAAACATGATAAAATTATATTCTACTGCGCGGATATTCATGTCGTCAATAAGTTGAAGTCTCGTTAGTACTTTGTTAAGTTTCACAGCAGTATTCTCAAGCTTACTGACATACTCAAGCGCAACATTCTCTTTTATCTCCATCTTGGCAATATTGCATAAGCCAATGAAGGTAACGAGCGGGCCTCGAATGTCATGCGATGTTTTATACATGAAATAATCTCGCTCCGTTACCGACACATTCAATTTTTCATGGCTAGTATAAAACTCTTCTGTAGCTTTATCTACTTCTTTTTGCAACTTATTGTTCAATCTTCGAGTCATTTTTATTTGGTAAAAAATAAGAAATACAAACCCGCAAAGTAGAACTATCATTCCGATCATAAACCAATTTACTTGTCTCTGAAGCTGGATAACCATTTTATTGCCTTCTATGGTGGCCAAATTTTCTTTCTCTACAAAATTAGTCTGTATCGTAGCTAGGTTTTTAATCAATGTTTCGCTGTAGATGCTATCGCGCAACTGTATGTAGAGCTTTCTATAGTTAGAGGCTTTTTCAAAATCCTTTTCATTGTCAGCTAACTCCGAATATTGTTTGTAGATACTTATTAATGGATCTTTATAAGAAGTACTCTTCAGTACTTCCAATGCTTGATCTAGAGAAGCTTTTGATAGCTTAAATTCCTTCAATTCAAAATACACCTTTGAAAGACTAACTAAGTTCTCAACCTGATTTCTTTTGTCTTGAATTTTTATCGCAGCAATCAATGACTTCTCAAAAAATTGTTTGGCTTCGATCCACTCTTTTAACTCATAACTACTTACCCCTAGCCCCAAAAAAGCTTGCACTTCGATTGATGGGTCGCAATTGTCCTTACAAAATTCAAGGCCTTCATAGAAAAATTCTTTAGCGGTTTTGAAGTCAGCCAACTTATTATGACACAAGCCTATATTGATTAATAGGGTATTGAGATCATAGTTATCTTTTATTTCTCTTTTTAAAATCAACGCTTTGTTATAAAACTTTAATGCCAAATCAATATTAGATAGCTTAAAGTAATTCAAGCCAATGTTATTATAGGCGATAGTCATACCAGCCTTATCTCCATCCTGTTCACGTAATTCTAGCGATTGAAAATTATATTCTAATGCAACATCATAATTAGCTTTGTAGGTCGAGATAACTGCTAGCGAGTTAAGTATTCGTTTATGATCTTTTCTAAATCCGTTTCGCTTAGCAATAGGCAAAATATAGACCAACCGATTTGTTGCTCTATCAAGCAATTCTTGTTTTCTCCAAAGCTCTCCTTGAATCCATCCTGATTTCACAATTTTAGAACTATCACCATATTCTACTGCCAAATTGTACGCCTCTTCTAAGCTAACTAAAGCCTTGTTATCATCAGTGCCCGAATAAGCAATGGCTAGCTGAATTAAGGGATCTATTCTTTTTGAAGTGCTGGTAGAGAGTAAAATTTTATTAAGTGAATCAATTTTAATTTGATCCTGTGCAAAGCTAATTGTCGCCAAGAAAATGATAGCAAGTAGTATTAAAGTTCTAAGTCTAAGTTGAAAAAAGATTAGGTACACAGGTTATAAGAATTTTAGTTAAGGTAAGGAAGATTTAAAACCCAAAGAACAACTTTACATTATTATTTTATTAATCACAACCTTAAACCTAAACTCTTATGAAAAAAGTTATTTACATCATCATTCTCGCTATTGTTTGTTCACTCGCGATTACTTCATGCACTAAGGAAGAAGTAAAACCAACTACTAATATTGGTGGTAATGTAGGTGGTACAGGTTCAGGAGATCCAATCAAAGACTAAACTTTAATAACCATGAAAAAGATTATAATTATAGCTTTAGTGCTAGTAGCCTTCATTACATTTTCTTTTAGGATGATTGGAACTAGCAAACAAAGTTCAAAAAATCAAACCTCTTCTTCTCAAGTAAGTGGTGGCTTCGCTTCAAGCGACCCAATCAATTAATTAACTGATCTCTAGCGGTTAATTAAAAAGGGTGTGATTTTTATTACACCCTTTTTGGTTTTACTTTATCTCAAGCTCCCACGGCATTCGGGTTTGCACACCTTGGTAACTTTTTACTCGCTGCCATTGGTTATACCATTTCAATTGGTCGCCCAACTCATTTTTTAGAATAGTAGCTTTTGTATTTTGTTCTATGTCGCCTATAAACTTTTCGATAAAAGACTTAGGTTGAGGATAATACTTTAGTTTGTAATCGCTGTTAACCTTGCCTTTAATGGCCGCTATCTTCACAGCTTCATCAAGATTACCTAAAATATCAACCAGCCCGTTATCTTTTGCTTGGCTGCCCGACCATACTCTGCCCGAAGCGATCTTTTTGATGTCTTCTTGAGACATGTTTCTTCCTTCTGCTGCTTTTGAAGTAAAGGTTTCGTAGATGGCATCTACTTGCTTTTGGAAAATTGACTTTTCGATATCCGTCATTGGGTGAATCATGGAAGGTTCACCTATTTCACCTGTCTTTACCTCATCGGTGGTAATGCCAATTTTATTATTAAGGAATTTGCTCAAATCGAACAATACAGCAAATACACCAATTGAACCTGTAATTGTGTTTGGCTGTGCTACTATTGTATCACACGCCATGGCAATATAATATCCGCCCGAAGCGGCCAGATCTCCCATCGAAGCGATTACAGGTTTTTCTTTAGCGGCCAATTTTATTTCGCGCCACATTTGATCACCCGCTTGGAATACGCCACCTGGGCTATTAATGCGTAGCACAATGGCTTTCACTTTGCTGTTGGCCCTGGCTTTGCTTACCTCTTTCATAATTGTAGTTGCGCCAACTGTACCATCACCTGATTCGCCCATCATTATTTCTCCATCGGCTACTATCACAGCTATCTCATTATCAGAACTTTTAAAAGTGGAAAAGCTTTTTTTGTATTTGTTGTATTTAACAAATGAAATGGCTTGATCTTTTTTCAATCCTAGTCGATTTCGCAAATCATCTTTTACTTCGTCATCGTAAAGCACTGAATCAATTAGTCCGTATTCTTGTGCTTGCTTTGGGTTCTGCGCCAGCATTTTATCAGCAATTTCTTTCAATTTAGTTTTAGGGATGCCGCGCGCAGAAGATATGTTTTGCAGCATCACGCCATGTATTGACCCTAACAAAGCATTAAGTTGAAGTCTGTTTTCATCGCTCATCTTGTCTCTGATAAACGGCTCCACCGCACTTTTAAAATCTCCTACTTTAAATACTTCAGGCTTTATCTCCAATTTATCTAGCATGTTTTTAAAGAACATGGTTTCGGATGCCAATCCATTAAATTCTAGTTGGCCTTCAGGATATAAATAAATTTTATCGGCAGCTGTTGCGAGATAATAAGCACCCTCGGTAAAGAAATCGGAATAGGCAATTACCCACTTACCAGATTTCCGGAAATCCAAAATGGATTCTCTGAGTTCTTCAATTGTAACAAACCCGCTCTGCACTTGGCCAACGTTGAGGTAAATGCCTTTAATTTTCGCATCGTCCTTCGCGTGCGCTAATGTTTGCTTTAAATGGATAAGCCCAGCAGCATTATCAGCTGCACTTGGAAACAAACCCTCGAATGGATTTTCTTCCTCCAGTTCTGTAATCCCTGAAAAGGATTTAAGATGTAGAACAGAATTGTCGGCAATCGACACTTCTTTTTCCGAAGCCAGGGAAGAAGCTATCAAGATGATTAAACCAAATAAAACTAGTAAAGCAACCAATGAGCCCAGACATGAAGCAAAAAAACTTTTGAAGAATCCCATAAATTTAAATGTTAGGTTGCAAAATTAGTCAATAAATGATTGATGGTTGATAGTTATTAGTTGATAGAAAAAGCTGGCCTTGAATAAAAATATTTTTCTTTTATTAGGATCTAACCTTGGCGATCGGCAGCGAAACCTTTTGCTTGCCAAAAGAAGCATTGAAGCCTTGGCGGGAAAAATTATAATGCAATCGTCCATTTATGAAACCGAGGCTTGGGGCAAGACAGATCAAGAAGCATTTTTAAATCAAGTAATAGAAATTGATTCACAGTATACTCCCCAAGTACTGCTATCATTGCTTTTGCGCATTGAAATTGATTTAGGTAGAGAACGAAAGGAAAAATGGGGGCCGCGCATTATTGATCTCGATATTCTTTTCTGTGGAGATGAAATAATTTCAACTACTGATCTTACCCTTCCTCATCCCGCCATAGCGGAAAGGCGATTTACGTTAATACCTTTAGTAGAAATAGCTCCCAACTTTATACATCCAAAGTTAAAAAAAAGCTGTAGGCAATTGTTGGAAGAGTGTCAGGATCTGCTCGAAGTAAAACTGTTTTCTTAACCTCACCCCAACCCTCTCCAGAGGCGAGGGGCGAGAATTGCATTCGGTGATTGAATTGCTTAACAGCAATTTCTTATTGGATGAAATTCTATAGACTTCTAACCTCTACTTGTGGCGATATTTTTTTCACTAAGCCTTGCAATACTTTGCCTGGTCCGCACTCGATAAATTCAGTTGCGCCATCGGCAGTCATCCGTTGCACGGATTGTGTCCAGCGCACGGGCGAGGTGAGTTGATCAATCAAGTTTTGTTTGATGATTTTTACATCCGTTGATGGCAATGCGTTTACATTTTGGTAGACCGCACAGATAGGTGATGAGAAGTGAGTTGACTCAATGGCACCAGCTAATTCTTCTCGTGCTGGCTGCATCAAAGGCGAGTGAAAGGCGCCACCGACTTGCAAGGGCAACGCGCGTTTTGCGCCAGCGGCTTTCAATTTTTCGCAGGCAATTTCAATTCCTTTTAACGATCCGGAAATAACTAATTGGCCTGGGCAATTATAGTTGGCGGCCACCACTACTTCATCAATGGAGGCGCAAATTTCTTCCACCACATTATCATCCAATCCTAAAATGGCGGCCATGGTTGATGGCGTTTGCTCACATGCTTTTTGCATGGCCAAGGCGCGTTTATAAACTAAAGATAAGCCATCCTCAAAAGAAAGAGTCTTGTTGGCAACCAAGGCTGAAAATTCGCCAAGCGAATGCCCTGCCACTTGATCGGGAGCAAAATCAGGATTGACTAACGCCACAATTACTGAATGCAAAAATACTGCAGGCTGGGTAATTTTTGTCTGCTTCAAATCTTCGGCAGAGCCCGTGAACATGGTGTCCGAAATCTTAAAACCAAGTATGTCGTTTGCTTTTTCAAAGAGTAGTTTGGCTTCTGGTTGAGCTTCGTATAGCTCTTTACCCATGCCTGTAAATTGTGCGCCTTGTCCGGGGAAGATGTATGCTTTCATGTTGTTAGTTCATTGTTATTAGTTGTTAGTCCATACTAGGCAGTCAGAGTCGAACTGCTTCTAGATTCAAAAGTATTTCATTTTAGATAATTGCAAAGAGTATTTTTCAAAAAGTGAAGACGTCAATTTCAGGAAATAAATCTCTGCATCAATTCAGGAGTGGGCAATTGGCATTGGTCGGTGCGGCCAAAGACACGGTAGCGATGGCGGGCAATAAAATCATAAACAGTATCGCGCACAAAGCGAGGCAGTATCTTCCCGATCTTCAATATTGGCCACAGCCCCGAAAGCTGACCTGCAATGGTAAGGGCTGCATCGCTTTTGTAAAGTACCTTTCCGTTTTGTATTAACACAATGCTGTCCACTTGCGTGGATGTGCCTACCGATTTTAATTGAGCTTGGGCAAAGGCTGATTGCAGGGCAGCAAACTTGAACACCAATTTTTTATCATGACGGATAATCCAAGCAACTGTCCCGTTGCACAGATTACAAACGCCATCAAATAAAATAATAGGTTGACTGTCTATCGAATGATCTGCACCCATCCTTTAATGATCTGGTTTTGCTTGGCAGGGTCAACCACATTGAAATTAACAGTGGCAGTGTAATAATAGACACCAGTGGCTAGTTCATTACCATTGTTATCTTTCCCATCCCAATCAATATAAATGCTTTTTTCAGAACCTGATTCATAAGTAAAAACTTGTTTGCCCCATCTGTTTGCAACACTGAAAGAGACTTTGTTTACAAACCTTGCACATTTTTTCTTCAAGTCAATAATTTGATCAGGGCTAAGCTTACCTCCGCATAACGTTTGTCCTCCTTCACCGATCGGGTCTCTATCATTATAGGCACTGAATTTCTCATTGCAATTATCCCCATTGGGAGTAAATACATTGGGCAGTTCATAATACGGGCAATTATCAAAGCAAAAGGCATCACTTAATTGACTTTCTTTTCCAGACCGGTTAACAGCCGAGATTTTGTAACACCCAGCATACGAGGGCAAATTGGAATGCACAAAAAATGTATCCACCACATTATTTTTTATGAGCGTAAACTCACCTCCTGTTTGGCCTGCAAAGTAGATATTATAAGAAACTCCAGTGCTTGCACAATTCGTGCCGCTGGCGCGTTTCCAATTCAATGTATTGCTAAAAATATTTTGCCCACAGCTAGCACCTGCATTGGCATCTGTGCAATTGGTGGCTGAAATTGTGGTAGGGTCAATTTTTGGATTGCAAGGATCTGGGTCAAGATCGGCTTTGGCGCACTGTCTTTCGGAGAAATTGAGCAGTGGCTCGGGTAATTTTTTATTGCCGTAAGATCCTTTGGTCATCACCTGATAGCAATACGTATCTGTTGTGTTTAGGCCAATTGAATCTATATAGTTGAATAAATTCTGATTGACATCTACACTGTCAATCAACTTTAAACTCCCATCGATGGACGGCCCACGATAGATGTAGTGCTTAGGATATTTCTGTGTCTTATTGTTCCAAGGCACAATGGCATTCCATGTAAGTTGAATCTTTTTGAGCTTTGGCGTTAATAGAAGTCTAACAGTGGAGGCCGAAGCTGAAGTATCTAATTTAGTATTATTGGCATCAATCAATTGTACTTTGTAATTGTACACGTTATCAAAAGTGTTGGCACCTGTATCTACCAAGGTGGAGTCGCTGGTAAGAGGAAAGCTTTTTGGGTTTACTTTTCCGCTAAAGCCATCATTTCTTGAAAGAGCAAATTTATAAGGCGATGGAAATTTGGCCTTGTCGATGCCAATAGGCGAACGCCATTTTATAGTTACTTGCCCTGTGGCCTTATCAGTCTTATCAATAGTTACATTGGTAACGATGGGTGCAGAGCCGATGATGGGATCCAAGCAAATCTCTTCTGAAACAATGCTCGATCCGCCTCCAGGCGAAGGAAATGTAGCCACTAATCGGTAGCAATATTGTGCACCCACAGCCAAACCTAGTCCACCATTGGTATCTACATAGTTTAAATCATTTACTGCAGCATCGGCAATTTTAGTATAACCCAGAAAATCAGGTATGCCCGTAACGCAAGTGGGCGGTGTCCATGGATACGAATTTACCCGTCTGTATATTTGCATGGCTGTTGCTGTGTTTTTGCAAGCGTAGCTATTCCACGTAAGTGTTGCGTTCCTGGTGGCGATATTTACTGTGGCTTTGTTCCAGACAGGGGCGGGACCAATCACAGTAATGTTCCAGGTTTTAAATTGCACCAGTGGTGTGCCGCCACCTACGGCTGGTCGATCCGTTATTTTAAACACCACTTGATATGGTTGTTGCTTAATGTGTGCGCAGTTGGTAGTCCATTTAAAAAATAACTTCGCGTCTTCCGCGCCTGTCTTCTGATAAAACGCGGCATCGGCAGTAGCTGGATAACTGATAGTGGCTGGGGATGGCTGTATGGAAAGCACTTGCGAAAACGCTTCAATTTTAACATCATCAAAGTTGCCATCGGTGCCGCTAATAATCTGATTAATGGATGCGCCAGCTATTACACATACATCGGGTGGTATTTTCAATTCGGGTCGTTTGTTGGCACAATCTTCAATTACAATTTGCATGTCGCGGGTCACATAACCTATGTTCACATAAGTGCCACCTACTTTACGCCACTCCTTTATTAAAAAAGCGATGTTGTACTCGCCAACCGAGCCTGGCGCGTCCCAAATCAATGTTCCCGTTACAGGATTTATTGAAAAAGTTGGTTGCCCAGTATGTTTTTCGTTTGCAGTAGCATAATCAATACCCGATGAGGCATAGAAATCTGTATTGTTAGGATCTTGATATCGATCAACAAATACATTTTTTGCCTTTTTTGGGGTGATTAGTTCAAAAGATAAACTATCGCCATCCGGATCGTAAGCACCTGGATTATGATACCAAGCAGTGCCCTTGCACCCTTTATCTATTGGAGGTACAAGTAAACGAGGTGAGTTATCGCAACCAATAAATGGATCGATCTTAATTTTTGTCTCGATGTAAAAACGTGTGTTCACCGAATTAAGCATATTTAGAACACCTGCATTTCTATTAGCTTCTAGATAACTGATCACATAAGTACCAGCCCCGCTGTACTCGTGGATGGGGGCTTTATAGGAGACCGTGCCTATGGCTGGACCTAACTCTGGTAAAAGTGTATTTTGAACTGTAGGAGTTATATGAGGCGCGCTTCCATCGCCCCAGTCTAATACGCCATCACCGAATCGAATTGAAGATCCCGTATTAGTATAAACCGTAATGGTGATTTGAAATTTATTACTGCAACCGATACGCTCCACTGTGATTTCGCCTGCTCGTAAATGGGTAGCAAAACTGGTTTGAATGCCCCATCCCATAAGGAAAGTAACAAGAAGTAAACTTTTACACAAGAATCTCATTTTCACTTTTTCTTTTATCAAAAATACAACAAAAGTTAATTATAAACTGTTCGACATTGCACTGCTTTGTAACGAACTTAATTGACTAAAGAATATATCGGCTAAATTAATTTAAAGGTTTTATTGCCCCATTCCTCGTAAGGAAAATCATCCTAAGAAAGTGCCTTATCGGGAATATTTTATCCCAAAAGGAGAAAAATGAGAATTGCTAAAATAAGGACTATTGAGATTTCAGGCTAATTATGCTGATAATTCTTGTTAAAAATTAGTAGGTATATTACTTGTATGGTACATGGTTGACTCAAACCCAGTCCGCATTATGCGCCCCCTTTTATTATTTCTATTTATATCTATTGGAATTATTTCCACTTGCCTTTCAGCCATAGAGAATGATTCTCTTCACACTGAAATTACTGTTTTTAAAGATCAACTAAAGAAGCGGCCATTTGCTCTTAACGGGTATTGGGATTTTTACCCCAATGAGCTTATCAATAGCGAACAAATGTCGGACCATCCGCCAAAAGCAGTTACTAAAGTGCCACATTGGTGGGTAGAGGAAAGTGGTAAACCCTCGGTTCAATTTGCTACTTACAGGCTTAAGGTAATACTTTCGGAAGTTGATAACCACACAGCATTAGCGCTCTACATGCCCGAGGTCTATTCTTCGTATGATGTATGGGTGAACGGAACAAAACTTGGGCAAAACGGTATTGTTGGAAACACAAAAACAGCTGCAAAACCTCAATGGAAACCAAGTACTTATTCTTTTACAACTAAAGGAGATACGATTGAAATAATACTTCATCTCTCCAATTTCTACCACCACCGCACAGGCACTTCTTTACCTATTTTATTAGGCTATGCCGATCAGTTGATCGAGCGCGAGAATACTATTGAAGCGGCTAACCTACTATTGTTATTTGGCATTGTCTGCCTTTCGTTGGTGGGTTTCATTTACTTTGTTCGATTGAAAAAGATCGCGTTTTTATTTTATGCACTGCTTTGTATGGCATGGATGTTTCGCTCGGCTTTCTCTAATCATTACCAGATAGTGCAATGGTTTCCCGATATTAATTGGTACTTGTGTGCGCGAGTTGAGTACATCAGTATTTACCTATCTACTTTGTTCGGGTCGTTGCTGGTGGGTAGCCTGTTTCCACGTGATGTAAACAAAGTATTCCGTAGGTTCTTTATCATCACCTGTGCTTGTTTTGCACTGTTTACTTTGATAGTTTCTCCATTTATTTTCACGGCTTATGTTCAACTTTATTTAGGGCTAAGTTCAATCTTGTTAATTTCAATATTGGTTATTGTTATAAAAGCATATGTTCAAAATAGAGATGGCGCGGGATTACTTTTGTTCACCGCCTTTTTGGCCGTTGGTACATTCGGATATGTTATCCTATCGTATCAAGGATTGATCGAGCTTAATGAACTTGTTTTTAATATAATTTTCCTTATCCAATTTATATTAACGCTTATAACTGTAATCTGGCGTGTGAATAAAATGGACACAACTAGGAACTATGATTTTATCAGCTTTGACGAAGCAACAAAGAAGAGGTAGAAAGAAAATCTCAACGTTCATGGTTGCCTAGCCACATCAGTGCATCGGTAAGAAAAGTATTCTGGTTGTCGCTGCTGAAGGAATATTAATTTTATAAAGAAGCACCAACAAAGTATTCCATGATACTGCATGGTCTATTTTTGAATTGTTTTTTTTACCCACTCCCTAGCATTCACAAATGCTTCAATCCAAGGACCAACTTCATCGGTTTGTTTTGACCGTGTATAGTGTGGCCAATTCCAAGGAAACAAAGTGCGTTCAATGTGAGGCATAATGGCCAAATGTCTTCCATTGTGCGAACACAATGAAGCAACTGCAAAGTCAGAATCATTTGGGTTGCCCGGATATTCTGGATAGGTATAATTAGCGGTAACTTGATATAATGATTTATCAGCCGGCAATTTAAATTGACCTTCGCCATGTGCTAACCACACGCCTAATGTTGAACCTTCATAGGTATTCAGCATTACTGAATTATTTTTCGGAACAGTGATGGTGATAAAAGTAGATTCGAACTTACCTGAACCATTGTGATGCATCTTGGGATGGTCTTTCCATTCCCGATATACGAGGCCTAGCTCCATCATTAACTGACAACCGTTACAAACGCCAAGACTAAGTGTATCTGGACGCGCATAGAAATTATCCAACGCTGCCTTAGCTTTTGGATTATATAGAAAAGCACCCGCCCAACCTTTGGCAGAACCCAATACATCGGAGTTTGAGAAGCCTCCAACAAATACGATCAGGTTTACTTCACTCAAATCTTCACGACCGGAAACCAAGTCCGTCATGTGAACATCTTTAACATCGAAGCCAGCCAAATAAAGCGTGTAAGCCATCTCGCGATCGCCATTAACACCTTTCTCACGAATGATGGCTGCTTTTATTCCTGATGGAGTTCTTCGTTTCGCATCAATGCCATATGTACTAAATTTACCATCAAAACGTGATTGAAAATTATATGCAAGTGTCTGTTTGAAAATGTTTTCTTTACGAATGTCTGCATGGCCTTTGGTGCGCTGAAGCTTATCGAGCAAGTGCGAAGTGCGAAACCAATTGTTACGGTAGTGGTCAATGTTGAGTTGTAGGTTATTAGTTGCTAGTTGCTGGTTGCTTGCTCCCTGTAACCAGCAGCCAGTAACATTAATTACTCTATCGTTTGTAATACTTCCAATCACCTCAAACCGAATATCTTTCAAAACACTTTTTACGGTCTCTACATTCTCCACCTGAATAACTACTCCCGGGTTTTCGCTGAAAAGTATTTTGATTACATCATCTCCTAATGTTTTTATGTTAACATTCAATCCAACTACTGCTGTTGGGAAACACATCTCCAATAAAGTTGTAATTAAACCACCGGCTGAAATGTCATGTCCTGCTAGAATAAGTGATGATTTGATTAGTTGTTGAACAGCCCCAAAACATTTTGCGAAGTATTCAGTATCGGCAACTGTTGGTGTTGATGAGCCTAAGGCGTTCACTACCTGGCCAAAGCTGCTTCCGCCAAGTTTGAATTCGTCTTTCGAGAAATCGATGTAAATCAAATGCGAACCAACTATTGGTTTTATGTCGGGCGATACGGTTTTGCGGATGTCATCAACTTCTGCAACCGCAGAGATTATAACAGTACCAGGCGAATACACAGCTTCTCCTTTCGGATATTTTTGTGTCATTGAAAGTGAATCCTTTCCTGTCGGTATATTGATACCTAAGGCACAAGCGAACTGGCTGACTGCTTCAACAGCTTCATACAGACGGGCATTTTCACCCTCGTTCTTTGCAGGCCACATCCAGTTGGCACTGAGTGAAACACCTTTCAACCCGTGAGTTAAAGATGCCCACACTAAGTTGGTTAACGATTCAGCAATAGCCAATGTGCTTCCTGCTGTTGGATTAATTAACGCAGCAGCAGGTGCGTGACCGATGGCTGTAGCGATTCCTTTGTTGCTAAGGAAATCAAGTGCCATTACCGAAACATTATTCAACGGAAGTTGAATGGCTCCGCAGGTTTGTTGCGTGGCTACTTTCCCACTTACAGAACGATCTACTTTATTGGTAAGCCAATCTTTGCAAGCAATACTTTCCAGTTGCAACACCTGTGTTAGATATTCTTCCAGCTTTTCTTGCTGATATGTGATCTCAGAAAAATTCGCAGCCTTTGTTGTGTCGCTAATAATTGTTTTAGGAGACGAACCAAATAAGTGACCTATTTCGAAATCAACAGGCTTTGTTCCTGTTTTAGAATCCACGAAAGTGAACTGATGATCGCCCGTAGCTTCGCCAATAACATAGAATGGTGCTCGTTCTCGTTCAGAAACTTTGCGCAGAGTATCTAAGTCTTTCGCACGAATGGCTACCCCCATGCGCTCTTGCGATTCGTTACTGATGATTTCTTTAGCCGATAAAGTAGGGTCGCCAATCGGTAGTTTAGCAATGTCAATAGTTCCGCCTGTATCTTCCAATAATTCTGAGAAGCAATTAAGATGTCCGCCTGCTCCATGATCGTGAATAGAAACGATGGAATTGTTATCGTTCTCGACCATTGCACGAATAGCATTCATCACGCGCTTTTGCATTTCTGGATTGGATCGTTGAATAGCATTCAACTCCAATGCGTTGCCGAATTCACCCGTAGTTACTGACGATACTGCTGCACCGCCCATACCGATTCTATAATTATCGCCACCCAATAAAACAATGGCGTCGCCCGCTTCCAGTTTTTCTTTTTGGCTGTCCTTCGCTTTACCAAAGCCAATGCCACCAGCTTGCATAATCACTTTGTCGAAGCCAAACTTTTTTCCATTCTCAAAGTGTTCGAATGTTAGCACGCTTCCGCAGATCAATGGCTGACCAAACTTGTTACCAAAATCACTCGCACCATCCGATGCTTTGATAAGAATTTCTGCAGGTGTTTGATACAACCATTTTCGGGCTTCGAACTTTTCTTCCCAAGGTCTGCCTTCAGCAACGCGAGGATAGGAGGTCATATACACCGCAGTTCCCGCCAAGGGCAACGAGCCTTTGCCACCAGCTAATCTATCACGAATCTCTCCGCCAGAACCTGTTGCAGCTCCGTTAAATGGTTCAACTGTGGTCGGGAAATTATGCGTTTCCGCTTTAAGCGAGATAACAGAATCTATATCTTTTATTTCAAAGTAATCAGGAATGTCTTGTCGGGTAGGGGCGAACTGTTCAATGTTGGGTCCTTTAATGAAAGCAACATTGTCCTTGTAAGCTGAGACAATGTAGTTGGGATTTTCTTTTGATGTTTTCTTGATCAATTGAAAAAGTGTTGACTCTTTTTCTTGGCCATCGATCACGAAAGTGCCGTTAAATATTTTATGGCGGCAGTGTTCTGAATTTACTTGTGAGAAACCAAACACTTCACTGTCGGTAAGTTTGCGATTAATTTCGGTGCTTACTTTTTGCAAATATTCAATCTCGTCATTACTAAGTGCCAGACCTTCTTTGTCGCTGAATTCTTTTATGTTTTCGATTTCAATAATGGCATCGGGTTGATGATCGATGGTGAAAAGGTATTGATCCAACGAAGTGTACAATCGCTGCAACATAGGATCGTGCGCAGTTTTTTCGTCAGTCATTTCAAAAAATTCTTCAATCCTATCGATACCCAAAATCCCCATGGTTTGAGTTATTTCTACCGCGTTGGTACTCCACGGACTCACCATTTCTTTTCTTGGGCCGATGAAAGAACCAAAAATGGTTTTGCTTTTCATGGGTTTAGCACCTCCAAAAAGCCAAACCAGCTTTTGAACGTCTTCGTCAGAAAATGGATTGGCAGCCCCAACCCCGTAGATCAGGTTCGGTTCGGTGCGAAAGAAAAATATCATGGGATGTGATTCAGTAAATGAAGCTCAAAAATAAGGGTAAAAGTTGAGGGGTGAAAGGATATTGATAATCTCAATTTGTTAGGTTCGGAATTGAGCAGGCTAAGCAAAGCTGATCTTAGGTAGAAAAATTTGTAATTTTAACCCATGGGAGATACCAGCCGACACCTTACTTATTTTAAAGTGGAGAACTTTAAGCGTTTTGAGTCTTTCGAGATGAAGGACTTAGGGCAGTTTAATTTGATTGTGGGTGATAATAATGTTGGGAAGACGAGTGTGTTGGAGGCGTTGCTGGTTTGTGATAGTGGACAAGAGTTTTTAAATAGGCTTACAATAGCCTTGAGCTTTAAGAAGGTTAAGGACAATTATAAAATTGGAGACATTGAATTGTTTCTTAATAAGGACGCTAAGTCAATAAATAATTATTTATCATTTTCCTTCAACTTAACTTTTCGGAATCAACAAAATCAGATTATTACGGTAGAATTTGATTGGGCTAATTTAGTGCTTTTAATAAAGGGAACACCAAAGGAGTATGCAAGGGATTTGACACAGGCCTCATTAGTTAATTATGTCAAAAGTCTACCGTTTATTCCGTTTTTTAAAGGGCATGATAATGATTTGACTATTTTTTACTCTCGATACTTACAACAAAATAAAACTTCAAAAGAGAATTTTAAAGCTGCATTATCTGTATTAATTCCAGATATCGAAGATTTAGAGTTGTCCAATCCTTATCCTGACTCTGGACCAATCCTGATCATTTGGCAAAACCATAAGGACACCTCACTTCCATTGGCTATGTTTGGTGATGGAGCAATCAAGTTGTTTAGGCTCTTAGCGGAGATAATCTTAAATAGGGGTAATAGATTAATGATCGATGAGATTGATGCAGGCATTCACTATAGCAGATTCAAACAGTTTTGGAAAGTGATCCTTCAAGCGGCAAAAGATAACGATGTGCAGCTTTTTATGACGACACATAACGAAGAGTGTATTCGCTATTTTAAGGAAACTATTGAAGATGAATTGCCTGATCTTAAAAAGGATGTGAGGAATATCACTCTGGTGGAGCACGCTACTTCAAAAAAGGTAACAGCTCATACTTTTGATTTTGAACAATTCGAACATGCCATCAATGTAGGCAATGAAATAAGAGGGTAGAGTTATGGCCGAAATTACGCTTATAGTAGAAGGTGCAGAGGATATTCGATTCTTACAGGATTTTATTTGGCTTCATTTCAATAAAAAAGAAATACAGATAGATGAATTCATAAATATTGGTGGAAAAAGTGAGACCCTTCATGCAGCTCAAGTCAATATTCAAACAAAAACAGATAAAGGAAGTCTAAACGTACTTATTTTTGATGCCGATGATAAGGATCACAAATCAACTTTAATAAACATCAATTCTAAAGCGAGAAAACTAGAATTGACATTCGATCACATCTTCTTATTCCCAGATGATAAATCGAAAGGAAATCTGGAGTCATTACTAAAGAGTTCTGTAACAAAAGGAAATGAAAAACTCTTTGATTGTATTGAGGCCTATGCAAATTGCAGAGCCGATCTCAATTTAAAGAACCCACGCCCAATTGACGAAAAGGAAAAAATTCGGATTTATCAAGGCTCTTTTGTTGAAACCTCTAAGGTTAAAGGCTCTGCAAGAAGTTATCACAATAACGACATTTGGGATTTACACAGCCCCGCCTTATTGCCTCTCAAGAATTTCTTAGCGAAGTTTTTCGCTTAAATTTGCCGCTCACTTTTAGTTGCCACCATGAATTTTTCCTCCGAGCTAAACAAGAATACTATCTTTCAACTAGTCTCGGAAAGTGGGAAGTTGCTTGGCGTGGAGGTGTTTGTAGTCGGTGGTTTTGTGCGCGACTTGATTCTAAACAGACCGTGTAAGGACATCGACTTTGTGTGCCTTGGCAGCGGTATTGAGTTGGCGATGGAAGTAGCCAAGCGATTGGGCAATCAGCAAGTAACAATCTTCAAAAACTTCGGTACGGCCAATATAAAAGAGAGTGATTATGAGCTTGAATTTGTAGGTGCACGGAAGGAATCGTATAGGCAAGAATCGCGCAAGCCGATTGTAGAAGATGGAACGTTGGAGGAAGACCAAAACAGGCGAGACTTTACCATCAATGCGATGGCGATTAGTTTAAATGCAGCAAACTATGGTGAATTGATTGATCCGTTTGGAGGAATAGATCACCTGAAAAGGAAGATGATCAAAACTCCGCTAGAGCCTGCTATTACGTTCTCCGATGACCCTTTGCGTATGATGCGCGCCATCCGCTTTGCAGCTCGATTAAACTTTGATATTGATCCAGATACATTCGATGCCATCACAAAGAATACAGAGCGACTGAGAATAGTTTCGATGGAGCGTGTAATCGATGAACTGAACAAGATTATTCTGGTGCCAAAGCCTTCTTATGGATTTAAACTTTTGTTTCACAGTGGATTGTTGAAAGTATTCTTCCCAGAAATGGTGGCATTGTATGGTGTCGATTCGGTGGGCAACAATGCGCACAAGGATAACTTCTTCCACACGCTGCAAGTGTTGGATAATGTTTGCAAAATGAGCGATGATTTGTGGTTGCGATGGGCTGCTATTATGCATGACATTGCCAAACCGCTTACAAAACGCTACGAAGAAGGTCACGGATTTACCTTTCATGGTCACGAAGACAAAGGCGCGCGCATGGTGCCCAGTTTGTTCAGAAGATTGAAGCTGCCGCTGAACGATAACATGCTGTTTGTGCAGAAATTGGTGCGTTTGCATCTTAGACCAATATCATTGGTGAAAGAAGTTAGCGATTCGGCCATTAGAAGATTATTGTTTGAAGCGGGCAATGACATTGATGCACTGATGATGCTTTGCCGTGCGGACATTACTTCCAAAAACCTAGAGAAAGTGAATCGGTTTATCAGCAATTTTGACAAGGTGGAAGTGAAGATGAAAGAGGTGGAGGGCAAAGACAGCATCCGTAACTTTCAACCGCCCGTTACCGGGGATGAAATAATCGCGCTTTTTGATATTACACCAGGTCGCATTATTGGAGACATAAAAGAACAGATAAAAGAAGCTATACTAGACGGAAAAATTCGCAACGATAGAGAGGAAGCGTATCAATTAATGTTGGATATTGCAGCCGAAAAGGGACTAGTAAAAAAGTCCATAGAATAGTCGATAGTCCATAGTTTGTTTATCATCCACAATGGAGTGCCGAATATCGACCAGCAACTAATAACTAAAAACCAACAACTAAGATTCATGAACAAATTAATCACTATCGCTCTATTCCTACTTTCAATTTCAGTTATCGCTCAAAAGAAAAAAGGGAAGGAGCAGAAGCCAGAACCAGTGCCAGTTGCAGCAGAAAAGCCAGTAGTTAAAGATAGCGTTAAGCAGCAGCCACAACAACAGACAAATCCGATGGTTGAACACTTCATTAGAAAATATCAATTGGCTACCCGTTGGGGCGATGAGCAAATGGCGAAGGATGCCTTGTATGATTTGATTGTGGAAGGCGCAGCCAACGATTCGATTGTGTATACTATGGCTCTTTCTTATTTTGAAAATAGACAATATGCTTCCGCGTTGTTGATAAGCAATGACCTTTTACCGAAGGATCCGAAGAATATCAACCTGTTGGAGATTTCTGCTGCCAGTTATGAAAACTTGGGTTTAAAAGATAAGGCGCTACCTAGGTATGAGTCCATTTTTTTGTTGACCAGCAATGTGGGCGTGCTTTATAAAATGGCTGCTTTGCAATATGAGACCAAGAAATATCCTGAAGCTCTTACAAACTTAGATATCATATTAACCAAACCCGAGGTGCAAACATTGAAAGCAACTTTCAATGACGCTCAAGGCAAACCAAAAGATTACATCTTGAAAGTAAGCGTGCTTTATTTGAAAGGGTTGATTCTGCAAGAAACCGACAAAGTAGCCGCGAGAAAATTATTCACAGAAGCACTTGCAGTCGCTCCCGATTTTGTTCCTGCAAAGGAAAGTTTGGCGAAATTAAAATGATTTGAGAATTTGATGATTTGAGAATTTGAAGATGAACTAGCAGTCAAACAATTTTCAAATTATCAAATTAGTTTGCAACCTTTCTACTTCTCTGTTAGTCTTTGGTAAGAACTCAATGTGATTGGAAGCCGTTGCCATACAACTCCATCAGGATATTATTGATCGCTGCAAAAGTGGCGACAGGCAAGCCTATTATAAATTGTACAAGCTTTATAGTCGCAGCATGTACAATGTTTGCTACCGCATTGTGCGAGATGAGGCCTCGGCTGAAGATGTACTGCAAGAGTCCTTTATCAATGCATTTAAAAATCTTGATAACTATCGTGGCGATTCGGCTTTTGGCGCTTGGCTCAAGCGGATCGTTGTAAACAAATCACTTACGCATCTTAGCAAAAGAAAACTGGAGCGAATGCCAGAAGACGATCGCTTTGATGTGATGATGGAAGAGCAAGATGATTTTGAGGGTTTTCCGCTTGCGGTGGATACCGTAAAAGCCGCGATTTTAAAATTGCCTGATGGTTACCGAACGGTGCTTTCGTTGTATCTTTTGGAGGGATACGACCATGAAGAGATAGGTCAAGTGTTGGGTATTTCAGAATCTACCTCAAAGAGCCAGTTTAGTAGATCGAAAAAGAAATTGTTAGAGATTTTGAAGTTAGAATATAAAAATGAGATGCCATGAGTGATTCATTGAAAGATTTTATCGATACCAACCGAGAGGGTTTTGATGACAAAACTCCTTCCGCAAAAGTGTGGTCTACTATTGAACCAACGCTTCCAAAAATGAAACAAGTTTCGTTGTGGAATTCAGTCAGTGTTTGGCGAGCCGCAGCGTTGGCTCTCTTTTGTTTGTCTGTTTATATTTTAGTTACTCGACCGAATCCTAATTCAACAGTCCTAGCATCACAGCAGAAAGACTTTACTGACCTAGAATCTTTTTATAGCAGTGAGATAGCAGAAAAAGTAGAACTGATTAGCAATTTTGATTCAGATGATATTGATCAGTTCACTCAGGATTTTCAAAAGCTTGATGCCATGTATCAAGTATTGCGGGAAGAGTTGAAAATCCGCCCAAGCGGTAAAGTAAAAGATGCCTTGGTATTGAATCTATTAGTGCGAATTGATTTGCTCAATCAACAACTAAAAAAACTAGAAGAGAGAAAGAAGCCGACTAAACAGAGCGTTAGTATTTAGAGCAAAATGCTATTTGAATAATGTCTTTTCAATCTTAATGAGCCTTTCTTCAAACTGATCCACTTTATCAATCTTAACGATTAATTTTTCAATCGCTTCTGCAAGTCTCATATTAGAAACCCGCATTTCGCTCATGCCAAAATTTGTCTTTGTAGTGGCTTCTACAAGTTCTTTAATAACTTCAGTGTTTTTTTCTTGATTTTGAGCAAGCCGATCAACTGTCGGTATCAAATCTGCCATCAATTCGGTTAGTTGTTTTACTTGATCTTCAAGTTTCATAATCTAGTATTGATTGTACAATAAAATTAATGAATAAATTGAACTAAAACTCCTCATCCCCAACCAATTCAAATTCTTCTTTGGTGGAGTCAAGTATCCTCCCGTCTTTGCATTTTAAAACCCTTGTGGGGAATTTTTTGATCAAGCCATAACTGTGGGTGGCCATTAAAATAGCTGTGCCGCTTTTGTTGATCTGCTGAAACAACTTCATAATACCGCTAGAAACTTCGGGGTCAAGATTGCCTGTTGGTTCATCGGCAATTAAAATCATAGGCTCATTGATGAGCGAGCGGGCAATTACCACTCGTTGCTGCTCGCCACCACTTAGCTGGTGTGGCATTTTTTTCTCTACCGATCCAAGCCCTACTTGCATGAGCACTTCGGCAAGGCGTTCTTTCATTTTTGCAGTCTCCTTCCAGCCGGTGGCTTTCATCACGAAGTTGAGATTTTCGCCTACTGTGCGATCGGAGAACAGTTGAAAGTCTTGAAAGATGATCCCGATCTTTCTACGAAGCATCGGCACTTTGCTTGGTTTTAAATCGCCAATGTTAAACCCCGCTACGGAAATAAACCCATGACGCAGAGGAAGATCGGCATACAATGTTTTTAAAAGAGAAGATTTGCCTGAACCAGTTCTCCCGACAAGGAAAACGAATTCGCCCTTTCCTATTTCAAAATCCAAATTATAAAGTACGCTATTGCTCTCTTGAAAAATGGTAGCATCAGAAACTTTTACAACCGGATCGGACGAGAACATGCTTAACTATTGGCTTTTTTGTGATCGGCCAAAAACTTCTCTAATCCTGAATCGGTAAGTGGATGTTTAAGGAGATCGGTAATTACTTTGAGGGGACAAGTAACTACATCGGAGCCAATTTCAGCACACTTAATTAAATGAATAGTATGGCGAATGCTGGCTGCTAATATTTCTGTTTCATATCCGTAATTGTCGTAGATGTGTCTGATCTGTGCAATTAGTTCAAGACCATCTTGTGAGATGTCATCAAGTCTTCCAATAAAAGGAGAAACAAAAGAAGCTCCCGCTTTGGCTACCAATAAAGCTTGGCCTGACGAAAATACCAGCGTGCAATTAGTTCTGATGCCTTCACTAGAGAATTTCTTGATTGCCTTAATGCCATCTTTAATCATAGGCACTTTCACCACAATTTTATCATCAATCTTGGCAAGTTCTTTTCCTTCTTTCATAATGCCTTCAAAATCGGTAGCGATTACTTCGGCACTCACATTGTCATCTACAATGTTACAAATGGCTTTGTAATGAGCCATCACTTTTTCTGCACCGCCTATACCTTCTTTGGCCATCAGCGAAGGGTTGGTTGTTACGCCATCCAACACACCAAGATCATAGGCTTCTCTTATTTCGTTGAGGTTGGCGGTATCTATAAAGAATTTCATGGTAAATGATTGTTAGTTATTAGTTGTAGGTAAATGTAGTCTGTTGTAAAAGTACACTTTTTGAATGCAGTGCCGAACCTAGGGCATCAAATTTTTTGAGGAAGGGGGAAATAAAAAATGGCAAGCCGAACATCGCACCGCTACAACCGCCTACCCTTGCTACCTTCCGATCCTGGGGGAGTTCAGCAGGAGCTGGTCGTGCCGACTTGCCGAGGCAAATATAGAGATTTAGAATTGGGATTTAAGATTTTGGAATTAAGATTTTAGAATGGCTCGTAATTCGTAACTGCCCATTCGTGATTAATTAACAAGTCCTGAAAAGTAAAGATTAAACTCCATGGGGCTTGTTTCTTTGAAGCCATCGGCAACTAAAAGCTCGATCAAATCTTCATTCGGTTCCATTTCTATGGCTTCCACTTTTCCCTCGGCTGCAATGTTAAGCTGCACGCCAGTAAAGTGAATCGGATTTATTTGAGCCAGAATCTTTGTTCCGTCAACTTCTTTTTTGAAATATTGATGGACGATATTTTTATTCATACTCCAAATGTCATTAAAATTTCCTGAAGTAATTGAAACCGAGCGACTGATTTTGCGGAGGTTAAGGCCAGAAGATGCAGAACAAATCTTTTATGTGTATGCCAGCAAACCAGAGGCAACCAAATATGTGGTGTGGCCTACGCATAAAAGCATAGAAGATGCGCGAACGTTTTTGCGGTATTCAGACCTTGGGTGGAGAAAAGCAGTAGAGTTTAACTACGGAATTTTTCTAAAGAAAAGTGGTAGAATGGTGGGCAGCATTGGGGCGATATTTAAAGAACCTGACGCAATACAGATGGGCTATATTTTGGGGCCGGTTCATTGGTACTTGGGCATTGCTACTGAAGCTTGCAAAGTATTTATAAAAACAATTGAAGCCACCAAAGGCGTAAGTAGAATAGACTCTTTTGTTGATAGTGATAATGTTGCTTCCGCGAAGGTGTTGCTTAAATCTGGCTTTGTTGAAAACACATTAGAGAAAATGACGCTTCGATTTGTAAACCAGAACAATCAAAAGAAAGAGTGCAGACTCTTTTATTTACTTATCTGAGATACTTTAAGCTTCTATTCTTCTGCTTCCAGACTATGAATCATTGCAAGGCTCCATTTTGCAGACGAATATTGACAATTCGCATAAAGCATTTTTTATTTTAATCAGGGTGAATCACTTTTGAATTTACGTTGATAGGAATCAAAATTATGAAAAGGTCAATTGTTGTTTTACTACACATAAGTTTTTGGACGTGCTATTTGCTATTGATATTGATCATTTTAGCTGTTTACTCGAAGAGCGGAGCTAATGTGAGTAATCAAGGATCAAGAATTCTAAATGCATTCAACACCATTTTCCTTTTCGCACTTGTTCCTTCTTTTATTTCATTTTACTCGTTCTATTATACTTTATTCGCTAGGTATCTTCAACAAAACAAGGTTCTACTTTCTATAATTTATGGATTGTTAATTTCATTTGGAGCTGCCTTGATAGGGTATGTGTTACTTCGGTATTTTATAGAGTCAGGTCGCCTTATAGACATGGATAAGGGAGGCCAGAACGGTAGGTCTACCGCTGTTAGCGTAATAGCCATAATGACGTTTATAAGTTCAGTAAGTGGAATAGTAGCGTTGGTCATTAATGGTTTTATCACTTGGTTTGATGAGATAAAACTCAAAGAAGAACTCCAACAGAAAACCCACGAAATGGAAATGGCCTTAGTCAAGTCACAACTCGATCCGCACTTTTTGTTCAATACCATTAACAACATTGACGTACTAATTTTAAAAGACGCAGTGCAGGCATCCAACTACTTAAACAAACTGTCGGATATTATGCGGTTTATGTTGTATGAAACAAAAACAGATAAAATTTTGATAGCCAAAGAAATTGAATACATCAACAAGTACATTGAACTACAGAAGATACGAACGGCCAATACCTCGTACGTAAAGTTTTCTGTAACGGGCACAACCGATGGAAGGACTATCGCTCCTATGTTGTTTATTCCTTTTATCGAAAACGCGTTTAAACACACCAATAATAAGAAGCTGGAGAATGCCATTATCATTCATATCCAAATCGATAAAGAAGCTATCTCTTTTGTATGCAAAAACAAATTCAATCCATCCATAAAAAGGCAAGAAGAAAGTGGTGGCTTGGGAAATGACTTAATCCAAAGAAGAATGAACTTATTATATCCTAATTGTTATACCTTAGAAGTTGTAAAGGAAGAAGGCTTGTATTCGGTAGCCTTAACAATTCACAATGGAGAGAAGCAGCTGCATTATTAATTGAAGATGAGCCACTGGCGTTGGAACGCACCAAAGGTTTTATTGAAAAAATACCCTCTCTCAAGTTAAACGCAACGTTTGATAATGCCCTTGATGGCATGGCTTATCTGCAACAGCATAAGGTGGATATACTCTTTCTTGACATCAATATGGATGAACTTTCGGGCATTGAATTGTTGGAAAGTGCCAATATCAAAAGTCAGGTAATAATAACAACAGCGTATCAGGAGTATGCATTAAAAGGATACGAACTGAGTGTTACCGATTACCTATTGAAACCCTTTACATTCAATCGGTTTTTGCAAGCGGTGAACAAAGCGCACGAAAGTATGCGTGAGCCAATCCGTAAAGAACTACGAGACTTTATTTTTGTGAAGACAGAGAACCGTCTTGAAAAAATAATGATCAACGAGATCGTGTATATAGAAGGTATGCGCGACTACAGACGCATTCATACTATCAATAAAAAGATTATGACGCTGCAGAATTTCAGTGAATTGGAAGAAGTGATTCCGTCCAGTGCTGTATGCCGAGTGCATAAATCGTATATGGTATCGCTCAACAAAATTGACTCAATAGAGCGGAGTCGAATTAAAATCGCTAATCAACTTATTCCTATTTCCGATACCTATCGCGATCAATTTTTTAAGTTGATCGATCATAAACCCTAGTTATCTCCAAATATTTCGCAGACTCAATTCAGGAGATGGCAGACATCTATAACCCATTGGCATAGTTAGCTTGGCCAGCCTTCGGCCTTCATGCACATTTGTTTTACAATTAAACAAAACCATGAAAAAATCATCATCATCAATTGTATTAACAGCAGCATTTGTTTTCGCGCTGGCAACCGCTACATTTTCGCAAACAACTCATTTACATCTTGTGCTCAATGCGGTGGGCACTAATTTCGATTATGGAAAATCAAACGATCAGCTACAGTCATTTAAGAAACGCGTTGTAGGCGCACAACTTGGGGTATCATTTCAGGCGGGCATTACGCCACGGTTTTCTGTGGTGCCCGAGCTGTATTTTATCATGAAAGGTGGAAGCCTTAAAGCCGATAATCCAATCACCTTGAATGAATCGACTTTGCGCTTGTATGTGGTGGAGTTGCCTGTGTTGGCGCGATTCCATTTTGGTAAGTTTTATGTAAATGCTGGCCCTTATCTTTCTTACAACATAGCCGGCAGAATGAACATTGAAGGGTCGAATACATTGGCCGAAAAATCAATTAATGTTTTATTCGATAATTCAATAAATGGATTTAAGCGTTGGGATTCTGGTGTGCAAGTAGGTGCTGGTTATTTTTTCAATCTGAAGAAATCAAGGTTGGCATTGGATGTTCGCTATTGCTATGGGTTAACCAACATAGCCAACGATGTGGAACGCTATAATCGGTTGCTCAATATTAGTTTGATTGTATCCAGACCGTGGAAGAAAAATCCATTTGCTAGAAAGTAAATTCGATTCTCAAACTCTGATAGATCTCGGTGGATAATTCAATTCAATAAACTCATGATAAATAACATGACCTTGCGACAAGACAAAATTAATGCTCTCATAACGGGTGTGTTTTACATTGCAGCGGCAGTTACAGCCATAGTTGGCCTTGCATTATACAATCCTATACTAAACTCTCCCGACTATTTAACCGAAGGTGCCAAACATTCAACTCAAATAGTTTTAGGAGCATTGTTTGAATTGGTACTTGTATGCACAGTTGCAGGCACTGCCATTATGATTTACCCCTATGCACGCAAATACAATGAGAGTATAGCGCTTGCCTACCTTGTATTTAGACTACTCGAGGCTGTGCTAATACTGGTGGGGCTAGTAAGCATACTTGCACTATTAACGCTAGGTCAGTTTTATGCTACTACACCTGCACATAACATGGCTGCATTTCAAGTAGGGGGAGTAATTCTAAAGGCTATCCACGATTGGACTTTTATGCTGGGGCCGAATTTTATGTTGGGAATTAATACGTTTTTATACAGCTATATTTTCTTTCAATCTAAACTCGTACCCTCGCAATTATCCATTCTTGGAATGATTGCAGCCCTACTTATATTTTGTGCAGCCCTATTGGAAATGTTTGGAGCGATACTGCAACTTTCGGTATGGAGCGCACTGTTGGCTTTACCTGTTTTTATTTATGAAATGACGCTTGCCGTTTGGCTGATAAGAAAGGGGTTTATTGGCGGGATTTAAAAAGGCATTGATCACACAGTAATTGATCGCAACTATTACTTAGCAGGTGGTGGCACAGGTATAGTGCCCCCACTGGTTGCTTTGCGCTTTGCCAACAAATCGGAATAATATTTACGCACGGTGTTAATAACGTTGAGTGGTTGGTTGAACTCATTCGTATCCTTCACTTTTGCCATCGCCAATACATAGTCGGCCATGTCCGCGTAGATAAATGCAATCTCTGCTCGCATCGCCCTCATATCAAACACCTGTTTGCTCGATTTTTCTAGGGTGCGATTGTTAAACAAGATTTTAAATGCCTCGTTGCCCAAGTGCATCCTATCCACGTAAGTGCTCATGTTTAAGGTAGTTACGTGAGGGGCATATTTTGCGCCCTGCAAATCCACCACTAAATTATCCAATCCATTGCTTTCCTCTTCAAGGTTCCAATCTTGTATGCCTTTATATGAATTGAACAAAGTATCTAAACTAGCAAAAGCCAGTTTTTCGGCTTCCACTTCCGAAAGCTCGAACACATTTAAATAACGAGTGGCAGCCGATACAGCCATGTCGCGCACCTTATCGGCAGCAATAATCTTATCAGTTTCATCGCTTTTGGCTATTTGAACCAAAGCCTGATCGTAAACATCACTTTTGCTTTGCAACTGGCCTAAATAATTTAGTAAGGAAGCATCGGTTATAAACCCTGGCCCACCACCTAATTGGCTAATGTTGGTGATAATACTTTTAATGTGTTGGCCAAATTCTAGAACAGAAAGGCGGGTTAAGCTAATTGTTTCAAGTGTTTTCATGGGGGTTGATGGTTGTGGGTGTAGGTTTTAAATTAATTGGGTACTGTAAATCGATAATCTAAATAAGTAAATTAGTTGGAAATAATCAATTGTTGTCTGCTGATTTTGAAAAAAGACAGCGGTTGAAGCCATCCGCGCTGCTGCTAGGGGCAAACAAGCTCGGTTGAGACTAAACGCGCTGCGGATGGGGGACAACCGAGTGCGGTTGAGGCTAAACGCGCTGCGGATTGGGACAAACGCGCTCGGTTGAGGCTAAACGCACTGCGGATGAGGCCAAACGAGTTGGGTTGAGGCTAAACGCGCTGCGGATGGGGACAAACGAGTTAGGTTGAGGCTAAACGCGCTGCGGATGGGGTGAAAGGGGCTCGTTGCTATCAACTTTGGATAATCTATTTGGAAAGAGTAGTTTAGACACGGCAATAAAGGGAGATGTGCAATAGTATGCATATCGATGTTGTGTGCAAGGCGGTGGACAATTTTCCCAAGACAAGGAATGAGACTTTTCATACTTCTGACAATTTATTTAATTCCATTTCTTTCAACTGGACAGACACGAACAATTACTGGAAAGGTAATTGACGAATTCGAGCTGACGACAATTCCACAGGTGAGAATTTGTAATCGTGACACTGTAGAACTTGGGACTACTGACATGAAGGGGAATTTTAAAATAGAACTCCTCGCGGGGACAGAGCGGTTGCTATTCAGTTTTATAGGTTTTGAGTGGACAACAGTTCAGGTTCCAATCAACTGCGACAAACTGGAGATTATTATGATGCTTGAAAGTACCTACGACTTCGTGACAATGAAGACAGTTAACAGGAAGCGATATAAAAGATTTAAAAGATTAAAAGACAGACATCAAGAAGCATTTGAGAAAGGTATTTTTAAATCGAAGGTGCCTTGTGTGACTTATATTTATAGTAAATATTAGACGTGTGAACCGGCCAGCCCCACAACAAAAGCTATAAATATATGCTGTATTGTAGGTTCTTAAAGTGTGTGCTGTTAAATTTCGTCAGCAACGTGGGACAAAGATGTAGGTATTTAAACGCATACGTTTCATAGCTAAATGTTGGTGGCAAATCCGCCAGGCTTCGTAGACAGTTTCGGTTGACAAAAGATATGGATTTAATATGAATAAGATTAGATTGTTTTTTTATAGAGCGGTATTGGTCACATTGAGTTTTCATTGCTATACAATAATTGAAGCCTTATACTTGGACAGTTTGATTGACTCTAGTGAAAGAGGACTTGTAACCTCACTAATCGCAATGATTAATATGCCATTGAATTTAATTTTAGCTTTGGCGAGACTATGGACTTTAAAACCAATTAGACATCGACATATTTATTTTGAAGTCGCTTACTTTGCTTTACCTATTTTGACAATCATTTCATGTTTCGCTGGACAGATTTGGGGTGCAATAATTTTATCTTTCGCGGCTGGACTTTTGACTCTATATGAATTTCTTAGGAATGTTTTGAAAAAGGAATTCATTTTATTCAAAAGGAAACGAGGACAACAGATTGAGACAATATGAAAACTGTATCAGACTTCGTTGACACTCATAACAGTTGACGACTCGTGACAACTAACTTGAGATTGGAAGGCGGCACAGCATACAACAAAAAGCTATAAAACATATGCTGTATTGTAGGTTCTTAAAGTGTGTGCTGTTAAATTTCGTCAGCAACGTAGGACAAAGATGTAGGTATTTAAACGCATACGTTTCATAGCTAAATGTTGGTGGCAACTGCACAAAACAAAGACAGACACATAAATGGCAACTAAACCAAGACTGATTTTTTACATTGGCTTTTTATTGTTCCTCGTTGGATACATTTCGGTGTTCTTTAACTTTGGACTCTTTGAATTCCTAAAACCATTCGGAACACTGATTTCAATTTATGCGATTATGCAATGGGTTAGGACTTCAAAACTAGGGAACAAATTCACACGAGAAAAAGAAGAAGACGGACTGACTTACTTTTGGAACAAAATAGTAATTCGACTTTGGAGCGGAATGCTTTTTACATTTATGTTTTTCAGTACGCTGACATATTTGTTACAAGTAATTTCAATTTGATTAATGACCGACTACTACGCTACGTGTGACTAAAGACAGGTATATAAAGTCGATTCCGTAGGAGCAGCAGCATACAACAAAAACTATAAATATATGCTGTATTGTAGGTTCTTAAAGTGTGTGCTGTTAAATTTCGTCAGCAACGTAGGACAAAGATGTAGGTATTTAAACGCATACGTTTTATAGCTAAATGTTGTGTGAAATTTGTGATGACGATGAGACAACTAATAATAATCGGGACTCTTTTGACAAGTTTATTAGCGTGTGACAATAGAGACGACTTGGAGAGTTTCATTACCGAGGATATAACAAAATATAACGACAGAATTGCAGAATGGAGAACGAGGGGAGAAATATGGACTGCTGATCCAATTCTGATTACTCGAGAACTTTTTCGTTATGACGACCCTGAGAGAAAAACAATAGTTGATTTTGAAAGCGAAACAGTTGACAGAGTTACAGTGACGCTGACTCAAGAAGGACTAAGTGACGACTCCGTTGATGGAGAAAAAAGAATTATCGAATTTGAAAGAGTAAACGACTCTTGGACAATTAAGCAAATACGACTTGGATTTAAATGCTGGAAAAGCAGAGGACACACAAACTATTCGGGTCACTTATGTAGTTAGGACAACAAAACAGCCGGCAACAAAATGTTTATGGCCAGCTTGGGGTTCAGTGTAAATTTTAAGTTTAGTTTTCTTAATTTCGCTCAGCAACGTTGGACAGAGACGTGTTTAGAAAAACTAAGTAGTCATAAGCATGGGTCGTTATGTGTAATGCCGCAGGACAGAAAGTCAAGAAAAGCCTTAATCCTACGCTTAAAGAAAAGATGATTTCTCGGGCATTGCAATCAGAAAGGGACATTGAGGCAGGTCACTTGTTCAGCCAAGAGGAAGTTGTCCAGCTCACGCAACGGAAGTGAAATAAGAGGCTTGTTATTCGCAGTTTTTACTTAGCAATTGAACATTCTTTCCCCTCATATTTTGCAAAGAGCAACTACTTCCTTATTATTGCAGCCTCAAAGAATAAAATAGAAATGGGTAAAGGAGACAAGAAATCAAAAAAAGGCAAAATTTTCATCGGTTCTTACGGTAATTCTAGAAAAAGAGCCTCTAACAAGCCTTCAGGCAAAGCAGCTACTGCTGCCAAGCCTGTAGTTGAAGTGGTTGCAGCAGCTGCTGCTGTGGAAGAAAAACCAAAAGCAAAGAGAGCAACCAAGAAAAAAGAATCCGCAGAATAAGAAATGAAAAACTTAGCCTTAATAGCATGGTGGTGGCACAGTTCGGTATCCGATCGGTGAATGGCTATGACTAAAAACTAAGATTAATAAAATTAGTAAGCCGCCCCGATCTGATCGGGGCGGTTTTTTTTTGTGAAACGAATAGAATTTATGAACTTCAATTTTAAAACACGATCGAAGAAACTGTTGGCAGACACCCTCACGCCTGTCAACATCTATCTAAAGCTGCGCGATGTTTTTGCCGCCAGTATTCTGCTGGAAAGCAGCGACTATCATGGCCACGAAAACAGTTTGTCGTTTATCTGCTGCGATCCTATCGCCTCGTTTCAGGTGGCTAATAATCAAATTGAATGTCGTTACCCGGATAAAACAAAAACGGTAACAGCCATCACCGAAAGGAATCAGGTACTTGCCCAACTGGATCAATTCAAAAATTCATTTTCAATCGATCAGCCGCATGCTAAATACATTTCCTCAGGCCTGTTCGGCTACATGAACTACGACAGTGTTCGTTTTTTTGAGGATGTAGATGTTGCCATTACCAATGCCCTTATTCCCGATATTTTATACAAGGTGTATCGCTATGTAATTGTAATCGATCATTTCTCGAATGAGTTGATGCTCTTCGAAAGTTATTTGAACGAAGAAGATAAATCAGGTCTCGAAAAATTAGAAAAGATCATATACAGCAATCGCTTTTCTACTTTCCCATTCAAATCCAACCAAACAGAAACTTCCAACTTAACCGACAAAGAGTTTGTTGAACTTGTAAAGACGGGAATGAAGCATTGCTTCCGTGGCGATGTGTTTCAGATTGTGTTGTCGAGGAGATTCTCTACAGGCTTTACAGGCGATGAATTCAATATCTACCGAGCGTTGCGGTCTATCAATCCTTCACCTTATTTATTTTATTTTGATTATGGAAGCTTTAAATTGTTTGGCTCTTCACCAGAGGCGCAGATACAAATTAAAGATGGCGAAGCAAGTATTTATCCAATAGCAGGAACATTCAGGCGCACGGGCAACGATAAAGATGATGGAGAGTTGGCTGCCAAATTGAATCTTGATGAAAAGGAAAATGCCGAACATGTTATGTTGGTTGACTTGGCGCGCAATGATCTAAGCCGTGACTCTGCCGAAGTGAAAGTAGAAGTGTTTAAAGAGATACAATACTATTCGCATGTAATTCATCTTGTCTCTAAAGTTACAGGTCAATTGCGAAAAGGTATTTCATCATTGAAATTGGCTGCCGACACGTTTCCTGCGGGTACGTTATCAGGCGCGCCTAAGCACAACGCCATGACACTCATTAACAAATATGAAAATACAAACCGTAGTTTTTATGGCGGTGCGATTGGTTATATGGGTTTTGATGGAAACATTAATCAAGCAATTATGATACGCACGTTTCTGAGCCAGAACAATACATTAACGTTTCAGGCAGGTGCGGGAGTGGTAGCGAAGTCAGTTCCCGAAAGTGAATTACAGGAAGTAAACAATAAACTGGAAGCGTTGAGAAAGGCAATTAAGATGGCAGAAGAGATTTAGACTTTAGATACTAGACATGAGATATGAGAATTATGATTTAACCAATGAATTTCTTTCTGACTACAAACTTTCTGACTTTTTGAAACATGACCAAAGTAATAATAGTAGATAACTACGACAGCTTCACATACAATCTCGTTCACATAGTTCGTGAATTAGGTTACCCGATTGATATTTATAGAAATGATAAGATCACGGTTGATGAAGTATCTAAGTATGATAAAATCATTCTTTCGCCAGGGCCTGGTATTCCGGATGAAGCGGGGATTTTAAAACAAGTAGTAAAAGAGCTTGGAGCGAAAAAAAGTATTCTTGGAGTTTGTCTTGGTCATCAGGGTATTGCTGAAGTATACGGTGCAACGTTGTTTAATATTCCACAGGTATTGCATGGCGTAACTTCACAACTCAAGGTGAGCAATGGCCATGAAAAACTTTTCAAAGGATTGCCAAAAGAGTTTAAGGTTACACATTATCACTCATGGGCGGTATTGCCAGAAAGCATTCCCAATGAACTGGAAGTGACGGCAGTAAATGATGATGGACTCGTAATGGCGATCGCTCATAAAAATGTAGATGTGCGAGGCGTTCAGTTTCATCCTGAATCGGTAATGACTGAACATGGAAAAGCGATTATGAAAAATTGGATTGAGAATTAGTTGTCGGTTGATAGTTAAAAGTTGTTAGTTCTTACTCTCAACTACTCGCTAGCAACTAACAACCCTCAACTAACAACTATTTTAAAATGAAAGAAATACTTAACGAATTAATAGAACATCGCTCACTGAGCAAGGCCACTGCGAAGCAGGTGCTGGTGGAATTGGCTTCGGGTAAATACAATCAAAGTCAGATGAGTGCCTTCATGACTGTGTACATGATGCGCGCCATCACTATTGATGAACTTCAAGGCTTTCGCGATGCCATGCTAGAGTTATGCATTCCCATTCGTTTTGATGAACCTGTGATGGATGTGTGCGGCACCGGTGGCGATGGGAAGAATACATTCAACATTTCAACGCTCAGTTCTTTTGTGGTAGCAGCGGCTGGTCAACCTGTTGCCAAGCACGGCAACTATGGTGTGTCATCGGTAAGTGGTTCTTCCAATGTGTTAGAATATTTTGGTTATAAGTTTACGAATGATAAAGATGAGTTGCGCAAAAGTTTAGACAGAGCCAATATCTTTTTCATGCATGCACCCTTGTTTCATCCAGCAATGAAAAACGTAGCACCCATACGAAAGGAGTTAGGAGTTAAGACATTCTTCAATATGCTTGGCCCGATGGTGAATCCAGCGTTCCCGCCAAGGCAATTGGCTGGCGTGTTTAGCTTGGAGCTGGCAAGACAATACGGCTACCTTTATCAACAAACTGACAAAGACTTTGTTATTATTCACGATGTGCAAGGGTACGATGAAATTTCATTAACAGGAGCTTTCAAGATATTTTCGAATGAAGGAGAGATGATGTTGGAGCCCGCAGATTTAGGTTTACCCGAAGTTAAGTATGAAGAGATAAAAGGGGGAAGTACTGTGCAAGAGTCCGCTGAGATTTTTATGGGGATATTACAAGGCAATGGCACGAAATCTCAAAATGCAGTAGTAGCAGCCAATGCGGGCATGGCTTTGTATTGCGGCAATAGAAAAGAGGGAATAGCAGCATCAGTTAACAAAGCAAAAGAAGCGTTGCAATCTGGGAAAGCATTGAGTGTATTTAAAGCGTTGATGAATTGATTTGAAAATGAGAAGCCGTAATTTTTAATTCGTAATTGAGTATATGAACATATTAGACGAAATAATAGAACATAAAAGGAAAGAAGTAGAAGAGCGCAAAAGCCTTTATCCTGTAAAGCTGCTGGAGCAAAGTATTTATTTCAAGACGCCTTGTGTCTCGATGAAAAAGTATTTGTTGAGAGAAGATAAGTCGGGTATTATTGCAGAGATAAAAAGAAAGTCACCATCGAAGGGCGTTATCAATCCACATGTTTCCATTGAGCGCACTTCAATTGGTTATATGCAGGCAGGAGCGTCAGCATTATCCATTCTTACAGACAAACAATTTTTTGGTGGAAGTAATGAAGACTTAACTGTTGCTCGTCAGTTTAACTTCTGCCCGATTTTAAGAAAAGATTTTGTGATAGATGAATACCAGATCATTGAAGCTAAATCTATTGGTGCCGATGCAATCTTGTTAATTGCTGCTGCCTTAGATGCAAAACAAGTAAAGTCGCTCGCCACCTTTGCCCATTCTCTTGGGTTAGAAGTATTATTTGAAGTGCACTCTAAGGAAGAGTTATACCCAGAAGTGATAGATGTGGTGGATATGATCGGTGTTAACAATCGTAATCTTAAAACATTTGAAGTGGACATTGATCTTTCTAAACGCCTGGCAACATTGATTCCTAGTCATGTGATAAAAGTTTCTGAAAGCGGAATTTCTGATCCTAAAACGATAATTGATTTAAGACAATTTGGATACAAAGGCTTTTTGATGGGCGAAAATTTTATGAAGCACAGCCGACCCGAAAGAGCAGCGAAAGATTTTATTAAAGAGTTGAAATCGTTGATTAGTTGATTTGAAAATTTGATGATTTGAAAATTGTGAACGATGAAATGTATAATTCGTGTCATAAGTTTTCGTAATTCGTAATTGCTAATTCGTAATTGAATATGATGAAGATAAAAGTATGCGGCATGAAATTCCCTGACAACATTCAGGAAGTTGCTGCGCTGCATCCTGACTTTATGGGTTTTATTTTTTATAGAAAATCGAAGCGATTTGTTGGAGATGATTTTGAAATGTCGTCTGTTGATCAAAGTATTATTAAGGTTGGCGTGTTCGTTAATGAGTCAAGCGATGAGATTGTAAGGCTAACAAATAAATATGCAATCAACCATCTTCAATTGCATGGTGATGAATCTGTCAATCAATGTTCGGAATTAAAATTAAAAGGGTATAAAATCATAAAAGCATTTTCTGTTGATAGCAATTTCAACTTTGAAGTATTAAAACAGTTTACTCCTGTTGTTGATTATTTCCTCTTCGATACCAAAGGAGAAAGCTATGGAGGCAATGGGATATCTTTTGATTGGAACTTACTTACTAATTATAAAGCTGAAATTCCTTTTTTTCTAAGTGGGGGATTATCATTGAAGAATATCGAAACTGCCATGAATATTCAGCATTCAAAACTGTTCGCCCTAGATGTGAACAGCAGCTTTGAAGAGGAGCCAGGGAAAAAGAATGTTAGTGAATTGAGAAAGCTATTTGAAATTACAGATTACAGATTTCAAATTTTGCTTCCACCTAATCAGTAATCTCTAATTAGAAATTTGTAATCATAAATGTGAAATCTTAAATTAAGAATATGAAATTTGAAGTGGATGAGTTTGGTTACTACGGTCAGTTTGGAGGTGCCTACATTCCTGAGATGTTGTATCCTAACGTAGAAGAGCTTCGAGAGAAATATCTTTCTATTATTTATGAGAAAGACTTCCAGGAAGAGTTTCATCAATTGTTGAAAGACTACGTTGGCAGACCAACACCATTGTATTATGCTCATCGTTTATCGGAACGATATAATACAAAAGTGTATTTGAAGCGCGAAGATTTATGCCACACAGGTGCTCATAAGATCAATAACACCATTGGGCAGATTTTGTTAGCCAAACGACTTGGTAAGCAAAAGATTATTGCTGAGACAGGTGCTGGTCAACATGGTGTTGCCACTGCTACTGTGTGTGCGCTTATGGGTATGGAATGCATGGTATACATGGGCAAGCACGACATGGAACGTCAGCGACCTAACGTTGAGCGTATGAGGATACTGGGCACGAAGGTTATTCCTGCTCTGAGCGGCAGTATGACCTTGAAGGATGCCACTAACGAAGCCATGCGCCATTGGATAAACAACCCAACAGATACACATTATATTATTGGATCTGTTGTCGGTCCGCATCCATATCCTGACATGGTAGCACGTTTCCAATCAGTGATAAGCGATGAGATAAAAAAGCAATTAATTGAAAAAGAAGGTAATCCATTTCCTGATTATGTAATCGCATGTGTTGGCGGTGGTAGTAACGCGGCAGGAGCTTTCTATCATTACTTAAATGAGGAGCATGTTAATTTGATAGGAGTGGAGGCTGCAGGTAAAGGAGTCGATTCGGGTGAATCAGCAGCTACAACTGTGTTGGGTAAGGCGGGAGTGCTTCATGGAAGCAAGACCTTGTTGATGCAAACAGAAGACGGGCAAGTTGTTGAACCATATTCTATTTCAGCTGGGTTGGACTATCCTGGCATTGGCCCGATGCATGCACATTTGTTTGATGTAGGTCGTGTTCAGTTTATGAGTGCCACCGATGATGAGGCCATGAATGCGGGCATTGAGTTGAGTCGCACTGAAGGAATTATTCCGGCTATTGAGTCAGCTCACGCCATTGCTATGCTATCAAAAATGAAATTTGAAAAAGACGATGTGGTAGTGATTAACCTATCGGGTAGGGGAGACAAGGATTTGGAAACCTATATCAGATGGGGCAAATACTAAATTACAGATTGCACATTTCAAATTCTAAAATATGAAATGCGTAGTTGATAATTCAGAATATGTAATCAGAAATTTTAAATATTGAATTTTATATCTTATGTCTATAAAAGAATTATTTCAAACAAAGCAATCTAATATTCTCTCTGTATTTTATACGGCAGGATATCCTGCATTCGAGAGCACTATTCCTATTGCAAAATATTTACAGGATGCGGGAGCCGATTTAATTGAAATTGGTATTCCATTCTCCGATCCGATAGCAGATGGGCCGGTTATTCAGGAGAGTAACAATGTTGCGTTAGCAAACGGTATGACGGTGAAGAAGCTATTGGAACAAGTTGGCGAAGTAAGAAAGCAAGTTTCTATTCCAATTATTCTGATGGGCTACATCAACCCCGTGTTGCAATATGGAATTGAAAAGTTCTGCAAAGATGCATCTGCTGCCGGAGTGAATGGATTGATTCTTCCGGACATGCCAATGGATGAATATCAGAAAACATACAAATCATTATTTGAACAACATAACCTTAGCAATACATTTTTGATTTCTCCAACTACATCCGAAGTGAGAATTAGAAAAATTGATGACGCTACGAATGGATTTATTTATGCTGTATCCTCTTCGAGTACAACGGGAGCTAAAACAGGATTTAGCGAAGAACAAAGGGAATATCTAAGCAAATTAAAATCCATGCAACTGAAAAATCCATTCTTAGTGGGTTTTGGTATATCAAATCATCAGACTTTTTCAACAGTCTGTGAATATGGTGCTGGAGCTATTGTTGGCAGTGCATTTATAACCATGTTGAAGAACAGCAAAGATTTAAAAAGTGATATACATGCCTTTATTAAAAATTTGAAAATTGGCTGATTTGAAGATTTAAAAGTATCAACAGAATCCGCCATCGATCTTTTCATGTTTAAATCAGCGCATCTTCAAATCGAATAATTTCAAATCTTCAAATTAAAATTATGATCATCCAACTCGAACCTTCCATTTCTTCCGATCAGAAAAAGTCGATTACTGAATTATTAAAAAAACTTGGATATAAAGCCAATGAAGTTGTCACACAGCGTGGTCAATACCTTGTGGGCATAGGCAAGAAAGAAATTGATATTCGTCAATTGGGTCATTTGCCAGGTATCCAAGATATTCATCGTGTGTCGGATGATTATAAACTTGTATCACGAAAGTGGAAAGTAGATCATTCTCAAATTGATTTGGGAGATGGAGTTATTATTGGCAATGGATCCGTTGCTCTTATGGCCGGGCCTTGTTCTATTGAAACAGAAGAGCAGGTAGAGGCAACGATAAATCACTTGTTAAAGAATGGAGTGCGAATAATGAGAGGTGGCGTATTTAAGCCTCGTAGTTCGCCTTACGCTTTTCGCGGATTAGGTGTGGAAGGGTTAAAAATGTGGTATACAAAAGCACGAGCTGCAGGAATAAAAATTGTAAGCGAAGTAATGCAGGTAAGTCAAATTGCTGAGATGTACGATTATGTTGATGTGTATCAAGTTGGTGCGCGTAATACTCAAAACTTTAATTTGCTTGATGAGCTTGGTAAAGTAGATAAGGCTGTAATGATCAAACGTGGTATTTCAGGAACAATTGAAGAATTACTTTCTTCGGCAGAATATGTTTTTAGTGGCGGAAACGAAAAGTTAATGTTATGCGAACGTGGTATACGAACCTACGAACGAGCCAGCAGAAACACGATGGATATCAATGCTATTCCAATCTTAAAAGAAAAATCACACCTTCCTGTTATTGCCGATCCATCGCATGGTATCGGCATACGCGAATATGTTGAACCAGTTGCCCTCGCTGCATTAATTGCTGGTGCAGACGGCATTATTTATGAGACACATGAAAAGCCTGAAGAAGCTTATAGTGATGGGCAGCAGACATTGGATTTTCAGGAGTCGGCTACATTGATTCGCAAAATCAAAATGGTTACAGGTATGATGGCCGAATTTTGACGCTTTTCAATCTGACTTGTTTGAGTAACTTTACTACATTGTAGAGGTTAAAATTTGAGTCAAGATGAATTGGATTGAACTGGTGGGTCATTTGGGCGCATTGATGAGCAGCATCACATTTATTCCTCAAGTATATAAAACATGGAAAACAAAAAGTGCTAATGATCTTAGCCTATCCATGATTCTCATAGTTTTCTTTAGCACTCTTGTATGGCTTGTATATGCGGTGTCGTTAATGCTATGGCCTGTAATAGTAGCCAATTCAATTGTATGTGTGTTGAGTATTCTCTTACTATATTTTAAATTCACCTTCAAAAAAATAGATGAATGAAGCGAAGTAAATCGAAAGGCAATGGTCTGATACTGTATGGTATTAAAAATTGCAATACTATGAAAGCTGCCATGTATTGGCTTGAGCAACATGATGTGCCATTTGACTTTCATGATTACAAAGTCAAGGGAATCACAATAGAAAAATTAGATGAGTGGAGTGAACAAGTGGGTTGGGAAGCCTTGGTGAATAAGCGTGGCACTACATGGAAACAATTAGAAAAGCACCATCAAGATGGTGTTGTTGACCAAGCTACTGCTTTTGCTTTGCTTAAAGAAAAAACAAGCATCATCAAACGCCCCTTGATGGAAGAAGATGGAAAAATTATAGCGCTAGGCTTTGAAGAAAATGTGTACAGTAATAAGTTTAGTTAAAATGGATACCCTATGCCTATGTTATAAATAACGGGTTCGCGTTCTGTACCATACGGCCCCCAGAATTTTACCTTATCAAGAATAAATTTATCTCCTGGCTTTCTTGCAGGATCGTACGCTTTGATTCCCACATCTAATCGCAACACTAAAAAAGAAAAGTCAAAGCGAAGTCCAAAGCCAGTGCCAATACCAAACTCTTTAAAAAACTGGTCAGGTTTAAACTGCGTATTGCCAGCCCACTCTGCGCTACCAGTGCCAGTTGATTGAACAAGTTCATTGAACGACCACACATTGCCAGCATCTACAAACAATGCACCACTTACAAAGCCAAATAATTTTTTTCTTAATTCCAGACTTCCTTCTAAAAGTATTTCTCCTGGTTTCTCAAATTGGTAATTGAATAATCCATTTCCTTGCGGATTATCGTTAAGAGCCGGTGGATACGAACCAACACCAAGTCTTCTCGGTCGCCAAGCTCTTACACTATTGCTACCGCCTGCGAAAAAATATTTTTCATAAGGCAACGCTCTGTTGTTACTATAGGCATAACCAAGCCCAGAATTAAATCTGTAAGCGACAACCGTATTTTTATCAATTATTTTATTCCATCTCATATCAACGTTAAAGCGAATGTATTTATAAAGCTCAAGCCCTTCATTGGTTATAAAAGTGGGTGTAAAAAAATTGAATAAAGTTCCACCACCCTCTACTTGTGCTCGTAAATAAAAGGAGCTTCTGCTATTATTCCCGTAATTATTGGGGTTCCACGTGATCGCAAAGATAGTGCTACCCACAAAAGAAGGCTTGAAAGAGTTGATTAGGTTATTGCCCTGACTTCTAAGATTTTCCAGCGTAGTTTGAAATTTATCAGAACCGATGTGCGACCGGATGATACTCAAACTTGTAAGTGTTAACGAGTATTGAATCGTCTTTTTATTTTGCCATGTATAGGTGTTTGAAACAGTGGTGATGGATCGTTGATATTCAGGCCGATCGGTGTAGGTATAGCCAGCTTGTAATCTGGTTTTCGGGTTATATTTCCCTAATCGATATCCAGTTTCTTCTTTCAATGGAAATAAAAATTGAGGGAACGTTAAGCTTCCATTAATACTGGCTTCGGTGCTTTTATAAAAGTTGCCTGCCTCTGTGGCCGAAGCCACACCTTCATACCCAAACCTACCATTAAGATCAAAGCTTTCTAACCCTCTAAAAAGATTTCGCTTTTTAAAGTTAAGATTGTAATAAGGTCCAGGAAAGCCTTGTGTAACCGTTACGCCTGCTTCATTAGTCCAAGCATACCTATCCAACGGACTTGAAAAAATATTGGCTACCACACGCGACCCAGTGGTGTCATAATTAATATTGACAAATTTAAAATTATCAAGATTAGCCAGCAGCCGTTGTGTGTTAAGTGTGTTGGTGCGATTGTATAAACTGTCTTTATAAATGAATATACGTTGACCTAAAATCTTTTTACTGTAATCATTCTTAAAATAACTGAAGGTGATATTTCTATACACTTCAGATTGTCTTTTACTTGCACTCTTAACTCCAGCATCTGTAGTGAAAATTACTGAATCAATTTTAAATTGTTTGTGGTAATCTCGTTTGCTTGGCATCTTTATTTCGATGCGTAAAGCTAGTTGATGTTTTGAGCGAAATATTGAGTCAATATCAAAATCAACATACTGTCGGCTAAAATCATAAAAGCCATGATCTTTTAAAAATAAATCTATTCGTTCACGCTCACGGATAAGTTTATCTTGGTCAAATTGAGCATGATTTTTAAGTAAACTATTGGCAGTATCTGCGAGAATTATTTTATGGACTACCGAATCTGGAATTTTATAAATGAGAGTGTCATAAAAATAAGCTGGCCCCGGTGCTATCCAATATACAACACTCACAGTGCGCTTCTCGGCTTTTACTTGGTAGGTTGTTTTTCCTAAAAAATATCCTTTATTAAATAAGTAAACATTGAATTTTTCAACCGTAGCTTTTACATTGGCAGAATCAAAGACCGATACTTTCTCTCCCCATTGCATTCGTTTATTACCAAATTCTATTTTCTTGGTAATTGCATCCAACTTCTTTTGCTTACGGAATTGAAAAGTAACTTTCTTGCGGTGTGTTTTAGCTTGTTCTATTTTACGATTGTACTTCGCTTCAAGAGAATCGCGTTCAACAATATATTTTTCACGATGATAATGGCGTTCGCCCCAATAATACATCCATACAAGCCAGTTAACAGGAAGAACGAACAACTTGCGATTTGTTTTTTGCACGTATTGCTCTTTCAATGGCTCGGTGGCAAACCCTTTTGGAGCCTTTATGGACTGCCTATTGAGAAGCTTTTCGTTCCCCTTCAAGTAGTGTGTGCCAAGGCAGCCAGATAAACACACTGAAGCTACCAAGAGGAATAAAATATTTTTACCTTTAGTTGTCAAATTGAAATATGATCTCGAAAGCAAAACTCAAATACATCAAATCTTTGCAAGTAAAGAAATACCGAAACGAGGAGCAATGCTTTCTTGTAGAAGGAGCGAAAAGTGTAAAAGAAATTTTGCATTCGGATTATGAGGTTATCATGATTGCGGCTTCAACGGATTTTTTAACCAACTCAATGCTTGAATCCAACTCAAGGTTGGAGATAATAGAATGTACTGAGCAAGAGTTATCATCCATAGGAACATTTCAAACCAATGAAGCCGCCATTGCAATAGCTAAAATGAAGCCAAACATTCGTCCGGCAACAACTAAAGACGAACTGCTTTTGGCTTTGGATGACATTCGCGATCCTGGTAACCTTGGCACCATCATCCGCACAGCTGATTGGTATGGAATAAAAAATATTATTGCCTCTGAGCATACTGCCGATTGTTATAATCCTAAAGTTATTACCGCTTCGATGGGATCCTTCAGTCGAGTGAATGTATTTTATACTGATTTGCCCCGATGGATTCAGGATGAAAATAAAATTGCTTATGGAGCTTTTTTAGGTGGTAAAGATGTACACACATTGGATATTGGTGAAGGTGGAGTAATTGTTATCGGTAACGAATCGCGTGGCATTAGTAAAGAAGTAGAAATGTTTATTCATCATAAGATTACAATACCAAGGATAGGAGAAGCAGAATCTCTTAACGCAGGCGTGGCAACGGCCATCATTCTCGATAATATCCGCAGACTACAAAAATGAATTGCTTTCGTTGGCTGATTCTTCGGCCAACTTCTCTGCATGTTCTTTCCCTAAATAGTTATTGATCACATAATGACCAAGATAGATAAGTGGTGTAAGTAAAATAGCGACTACGAATTTATAGATGTAGTTGGTAAAGCCAATAGCAACTATTTGAGTGTTGCTAAAGGTGCCATAAAACGCGATGAACAACACCACAAAACTATCAATGAATTGCGATACTAGTGTTGATCCTGTTGCTCTCAACCATAGCATTTTGTTACCGGTAAGTTTACGCATTTTGTGGAATACAAACACATCCACCAATTGACCTAAAAGAAAAGCAGCTAGTGAGCCGATAATAATTCGTTGGCCTTGCCCAAATATTTTATTGAAAGCGAAATCCATATTAAAATAGTTGCCTGCAGCATCTTTATTGTTGGCATCTAACCACCAACCAGCAGGTGGAAGCCTAATGGTGATAAAGATAACCACGAAGGCATAGGCAATTAGGCCAGCTGTTAAATAACTAATTCGTTTTACACCAGGCTTGCCAAAGTATTCGTTTATCAAATCGGAGGTGATAAAAACTATAGGCCAAATTACTGCCCCAGCGGTTAAGTTAAAATCCATCACAAACCCAAAAAGTGAAAGATGAGCGGGTTGAAGACCAAGCGTTCCTTCTCCGGAAAAGATCTTTACGCCAATCATCTCGGCAACAATGGCGTTGGTAAGAAAGATGCCGCTCAACACAATGAAGAGTCGGTTCTTTTTTTGATCTACTAGTAAATCACTCATTGTCCAATTTTAAAAGTTTGTCCTTCAATAGCAAGCGAAGTATTAGGAAATATTTCTTGTGCTTCCTTTAATACAGGATCAAGGTCGCGATAGCGCGCAGAGAAATGGCCGATCAATAATTTTTTCGCGTTGGCTTGTATAGCAATGTGGGCAGCATCTACCGTGGTGCTATGAAATGTTTCCAATGCTTTTTTCTTTTCTTCTTGCATAAAGGTAGCCTCATGATATAAAAGGTCTACTTCGCCAATTTGTTTAGCGATGGCTAAATTAAATGCGGTGTCTGAGCAATAGGCATACGAATGCGATCGGGGAGGAGCAAGCGTGAGCTCTTCATTTTTATAGAGGAGATTGGCGCTACTATCGAATATGTCTTTCCCTTCCTTCAAAGCAATGATCTGTTGAATCAAAATATCGTGCGGAAGCCTGTCTTTATTGATTCTCCGTGGCTTTAGTTTTTCCTTGAAAAAGAAACCAGAGCAAGCAATTCGATGATATAATGGAATGGTTGAAACCGTAATGGTGTCATCTTCAAAAATAATGTCAGCAGTTCCTGCCTTAGTAAGGTGGAACACAATATTGAAATTGAGAGATGAATTTGAATACTTTAGATGGGCGATTATGATTTCATCCAAGCCTTTGAAACTATGGAGATGCAGTTCGGTTTGTCGCTTTTGCAAGTGCATGGAAAAGAGCAAGCCCATGAGCCCAAGAAAATGATCGCCATGCAAATGGCTAATAAAAATGCGCTGGATTTTATGGATTGGAATCTGAAAGCGGGTGAGCTGCATTTGGGCACCTTCTCCACAATCAATTAAAAAATGCTTGCCCGCTATTTGTAAGTATTGACAAGATGGAAACCTTCCATAGGCTGGTATAGCTCCGCTTGAACCTAAGATGGTAACTTCAAACAATTCGTGCTCGTAATTTCTAATTCTTAATTGATTACTCTCCGTCTTTCAAATCTTTTTCAATCTCGTGCATAAACACCGCATCAATGGCCTCGTCTGTTGTAGGCAGAATAGTAAGCACGCTATCCAGTTGAGAGATTTTGATAAGCTTCATGGTGTGATCGGAAAGACAAGCAAGAATAAAGATGCCACCGTCTTCTTGTAAAATTCTGTTGCCAACCAACAACGCACTCAAGCCAGATGAATCGGTATATTTCACTTCGGCCAGATCAAGTATAATATTGGAAACACCTTCGGCATGAAGGGTTATCATTTCAGATTTAAGCTTGGGCGAAATATTGGAATCTAGTTTCTCCTCGTGCAATCTTATTAAACTGTATTTGTCTTGCTTGTCGATAGTGTATTTCATAAATAATTGATAGTTGTTGGTTGTTAGTGCTCAATCGCAAACGCTAAATTACGAATTAACAATTACGAATTACGATGACCCTTTCGTAATTACTAATTCATAATTGCCTTAACGATGCTGGCTTCAATTCGTTCGGTAAGATTATCATAATTTATGGGGAGAAGTTTTTCTCCAGTTACCTGGGAATAGAGTTCTGCATAACGATCGGAGATTGATTTCACAATTTCATCCGTCATTTCTGGCACTTGCTGTCCATCTTTTCCTTGAAATCCGTTTTCGATTAGCCATTGCCTTACAAATTCTTTTGAAAGCTGCTTCTGTGCTTCACCCGATTTCTGTCTAGCCTCATATCCATCCAAATAAAAATAGCGCGATGAATCTGGCGTGTGCACTTCGTCAATCAAATAGATTTTGCCTTTGTGTTTCCCGAATTCATATTTTGTATCTACTAAAATCAATCCGCGCGAAGCGGCCATTTCATTGCCTTTTTTATAAAGCGCTAGCGTGTAGGCTTCTAGTATTTCATAATCTACTTTTGACACCAAGCCCCTCTTAAGTATTTCTTCCTTACTGATGTCCTCATCATGGCCAACCTTTGCTTTGGTTGTTGGCGTTATTATTGGGTTTGGAAGTTTATCGTTTTCCTTAAGATTTTCGGGCAAAGGCACACCGCAGATCATGCGTTTGCCAGCCTTGTATTCTCTAGCCGCATGGCCGGCCAAATAGCCACGCACCACCATCTCTACTGCAAAGGGTTCGCATTGAAAGCCGATGGTTACGTTTGGGTCAGGCGTACTAATTACCCAATTGGGAACTATGTCTTTAGTGGCCAATAAATTAATCGCTGCAATTTGGTTTAAAACCCTTCCCTTGTCGGGGATGGCGCGTGGTAAAACAACATCAAAGGCCGAGATTCTATCGCTCGCCACCATGGCCATGGTATCGCCAAAGTAATAGACATCGCGCACTTTGCCTTTGTAAAATCCTGTTTGCCCGGAGAACTTGAAGTTGGTTTCTTTTATTGATTGCATGGGCGCAAATTACAGAGGGTAAATTACAAATTACAAATTAGGAATAACGAATTTCTAGTTAACTCTCACCAAGCTCTAATTCATCATTGATAATCCGTAATTGATTTACTGCTCTTTTACTAAAATGCCTGCATTAAACACATAGGTTTTTGTCACTTTGCCTTGCTCATCATACTCCATCCATTGCTTGTGGCGTTTGTTGGCAACATACTCGCCTTGTTCTTTTATTTGGCCATTTTCATAATAGCTTTTGTAAAGTCCATGTTGTCTGTTGCCACGATACAAGCTTTCGGAAGACACTTTGCCGCTTTCATAGTAGTTGATCACCGAGCCAGTAATCATGCCATGTAAGTAAGTTTCTTCCACTTGTTTCTCACCTGAAGGATAGTAAATAGTGCGGATGCCATTGAGTTCTCCATTGTCATAAATCTCTTTGATGGATAAGCTTTTGCCCGTGGCATTGTAAAATTTCCATGTGCCTTGAGGCTTGGATTTACGGAACAATTTCTCAGAAACCGCAAGGCCGTCCCTCGTAAACTCATCGGCACTTATATCTGCACCACCATTGGTAACTTGTTCTTTGAGGCGAACCTTTCCATTGGGGAAATAAGTATAATTGGTGCCTATCTTTCCGCCCGCCCTAAATTGAAACTTGTGACTTATCGTTCCATCAGCAAAGTAGCCCAAGTTATCGCCATGAAGTTTGCTGTTCAGAAAATGCCCGTCCAACCGCAAGTGTTCTTGCTCATCGTACCGTTTAAAGTTGCCGAGTGGTTCACCTTGCTTGGTTGTGAAGGCGGTCTCCAATTTGCCGTTGGGGTAATACGTTTTATGGAACTCCGTCATAATACCGTCTTTAAAGTTGGTCTCCGTTTCTAAGTTCCCATTTTCATAATAGGTTTTGGTAACTCCGTTAGGCTTCTTGTTTTTGTAAGCAATCTCCTTTTTGATTTTCCCGGAAGGGTAAAACTCTTTTACCAAACCATCGGGCTTGCCCAGCACAAAGTTGGATTCTAGTTTAAGAATGCCTGTGTTGAAATACGTTTTTACGCTATCGGTAAGCAGGTTGTTTTCATAATATGCCTTTTGGATGGGCTTGCCCTTCTCGTCAAATACCTCCACCGCCCCGTGCCGTTGGCCGTCTTTATAGTTGATTTTGCGCATCAGCACACCACGCTCGCTGTACTCGTAAAACAGACCTGAGCGCACGCCATCCGCGAAAGCGCCCTCTATGGCTACCTTGCCGTTGGGGTAATAGCGTTTGTACTTGCCCTCTATTTTTTCGGGGTCATCGGCACGTACATAATATTCTTCTTGCACCTTGTCGGGGTTGCCATTGAAATAGGTTTTTACTGGCTTTTGGGCAGTTGCAGATACCGATATCAAGATCCCGATGATTGCTATACTTTTATTCATAATAGGTTTGGAGTTCGCGTATTCAACGATCAATTTTTTATTTTCTTATTCAATTGGCCGATATCATTCCTATCTGTCTCTCTATTCACTGCTTGCTTGTTTTTGATTAGGTCTTGATAGGATAGTATATAAAGCTCAATGCCATCGAAAAGATGCTTTTCTGCTCGTGCTTTGCATTCAGTATAGCTATTTAAGCCAAGCATGGAAGGCAAAAAATCGGTATTGAATTTAGCGTGTGGTATCTTTAAAAAAGTCTTTTTCGGATTAAAAATGATCTCGTCCAATTTTCCTTTATCGACTCCAATCTTTTCTAATGCCTTTATGAGATTAATAAAATTGTCAGTAGTTGGCCGGTACCAAAAATCTAGGTCGGCCTTTAATGAGGGGTTGGCAATAGAAGCCCCAGAAATACGCTGGTATCCAAAAAAGCCTACCGCAATACCGCCAATTATAATGTAGTCTACATGATGCTCGTTCAGTGCTGAGCAAACTAGTTGAAGCGATTCTCTAATTTGATTGGAGATCATTTCCTTTCGATTTCAAGTACAATCCAGTCTATGCCAGAATTGTCTGGTGTAGATTTAGTAGGTGAGAAGGCCATAAGGAAATCCATCATCTCCAATGTGTGTATAAATGCCTCCTGTGGGCTAAGCTTTAGGGGCATGGCACTTTCCAATTGGTTCTTTTCTTCTATTCTATTGTACACGATTACGTCTAGCATATTCAAAATTAAATTATTCCTGCCAACGGTTAACTTAATCCCCTTACTTTTGAAGTATAAAGTTACAAATTGATGCTGATGAAACGAATTGGTGGAGTAAAGCTTTTAATGGGAGCTGTTATTTTGTTGGGTTATTGCAAGCACTTGTGCCTGATTTCGCAGACAATTGCGATTTAAACTTTCAACACAGAATTTCAACCTTGATAAGAGCCTCATTTGTTCTGCTAGTTTTTTTATTGAATGGCATCTATGCTCATTCGCAAAGTGTCTATAACCATAATCTGTTTTGGGGCAGGGTTGCTCTTTCTGATAAGCTTTCTGACAAACTTAAATGGGAGGTGTACTTACAAACAAGAACACAAAACGATCCTGCTGAAAAGCTTAGCTTATTTCAACACCAACAAACCACCAATTATTGGCTTTGGTTACATTATCAAGTAACAAAGGAAACGAGAATTTCGGTTACGCCTTTTTGTTATTTCAATATCCGCTCGTTGTTTCCGCAGCCAGCGTCTTTAGGAAATAGGGGTGTGAATGAATATCGCTGGGCTGCGCAACTTGAGCAGACAACTAAATTGAAGCACCTACTATATTCAAACCGTTATAGTCTGGAGTATAGACTTAGAGACTTGCAGACTGAAAAAGTATTTGTCCCCAACTTCAGAGTTAGATACAGAGCAAAGCTTGAATATCCAATACCAAAAGAAGGCCATCCTGCTAGCCTTATATTGTATGATGAGGTTTTCTTGGAATTTGGGAAAATCGTAAATAATTCGGCAGCTACTTTTAATCAAAATAGGCTGTACGCTGGGTTTAGCTATGAAGTAATGAAAAGCATAAAGTTTAATTTAGGATACATGTACTTAACTCAGGAAAGAGCTTCGGGTAGCGAGTTTGATAATTCAAATGTTATTTGGACAATTCTCACTTTTGAGAACGTTTTTAGCCAGTTTAAGAAGAAGGAAATAGAATTAAAATAGTAATCGTAGTAGAAAATCCTCAATCTATAATCTTGAATTACGCACCCGCACTCTTCTGCTTTCCAATAATAAAAACACCCGCTAAAATCATGACTGTACCCAGCAGTTGCCAAACCGAGAACGATTCATTCAAAAAGAAATAAGCTAACGCCAAAGTAGATACAGGCCCAACACTGCCCACAATGGCCGCATTGCCAGATCCTATTCGCTTAATGCCCTCGGTAACTAAGTACGAGGGTAATACAGTGCCTACAATGGCCATCAAAAAACTGTATTGATACACTAGCATGGGTTGATGCGCAAGCGAACGCTGAGAGGTAAAGAAGAAATGAAGCAGCACGCCTGCCGAAGCAAAGCTCATGGCATAGCTATTAAATTTAGATGCGCCCACTTTAGGAATCAATCGGCCACTGCCAACAATGTAAGCCGCATACGTAAAGGCGCACAAGAAAATAAGAAGTGAGCCATACAAGAAATTCTTGTTTTGTGCGGAGCTCATATCTATTTCACTTACAAAAGCAATTACTAGCCCAGCATAAGTAACAAGCAGCGCGAGCCATTGCAGTGGCTTAATCTTAAGTTTGAATACGAGTGCTGACATAAGCAACACCAGTGTAGGGTAGATAAAAAGAATCAGCCGCTCAATGCCAGCAGTAACATAATACAAGCCCATAAAATCCAACAGGCTGCTAATGTAATAACCCAAGCAACCGACCAACGCCACATAAAACCATTGCTTGCCTGTAAACTTTACATTTTCACTTTTGCCCGATGACACAAAAGCCGAAGCCACAAAAAATGGCAACGAGAAAACCATGCGGAGTGCAAGCAAAGTAACGGCATCAATCTGCGTATCGCGATAAGCGAGCTTTACAAAAATTGCCTTGGTGGAAAATAGAATAGCACCAGTGAGCGCGATAACTACTCCGGAAAGAAACGAAGATTGTGTGGGCTGCTTCACTGTTATTTAAACCGATCTGAAATTTCTTTGGGGATACCGCAATCGTCCTTTTTTCGGGTATAATTGAGGTGAACTATTTTCCAGCCAGTTTCTTCTTTTACTAATTGAAAAGCATCCACGCCACAGTGGCTAAAAGTCTTGCCTATATAAAATGCGTAGTTAGCCCAAACCTCCGCCAAGTCACCGTCTTGTAGCACAGTGGGGTTCCACATAACTTCATTCCATTCTTCTTTGTGCGCAGTGCCAATGGCATTCAAAAAACGAGGCAGCTGCGTAATGTTTAGAAAAGTCTTTCCGGTTTTATCTTTTTCAACAGTATTGAATATGGCATTCTTACCAAAACAACTATGCGCTTGCGCGCTATCGCCAGCTTTCATAGCATCAAACAAATTGGTTACAGTTTTCAATATCTCATCGCGACTTGTTTGGGCATAGGTAAAAGTTGAACAGCTAATCAACAAAGTGAGATAGAGTGTTTTCATAAATTTACATTGAGGGGCAATGATATAAAATATCCTGCACTTCCTTCACGGCTTCCATTTATCGGGTAAGTTGAAAGCTGATCGACCATAAAAACCCGCTCAACTGAAAATTGGTTTTTATGTTTTACTTTTGAATCTCTAATTATTAAAAAACTATGCGAAAGGTTTTACTATTCCTTTTCATTCTTATTACTAGCTGTGCCTTTTCGCAAAACACTTCTATTTCTACTACTGACAGTCTCGAAAAAGTAGTGATACGCGCCAAAGGCGAACTAAAAGTAAAAACCCTTAACGAATTGTTTAAAGCCACACTTCACAGCGATCCTGTAAAGGCAATCGCGTATGCAAGCGAGGCGTTAACACTGGCAACTGAAATAGATGATCCTAAAGGCAGAGCTGCTTCTTACAATAATTTAGGCGTTTGTTATCGAAACCAAGGCGCGCTAGATAAAGCCCTTGAATACTATCTTAAATCATTGAAGATATATGAAAGCCTTCCCAACAAAGAAGGAATTGCCAGCACCAAAAACAATATTGGCAGTGTTTATTCTTACAAAAAGGACTACGGCCAAGCGTTGAAATATTTTGAGGAATCCTTCAAGCTCTTTACTGAAATGGGGGATAATGAGCGCATCATTGGTGCTATGAACAACCTTGGCAATCTCCACAGCGATCTTCAACTGTATGAGCAAGCGCTTCGCTATTTCTCCGAGGCCTTCCAACTCAGTGAAAAAAGTAATAAACAATTTCCCGATGCCTTAAACAATATTGGAAATCTCTATTTTCGTCAGGGTATTTATGATAGAGCACTCGAGCAATATCAAAAGGCGATGGCACTTGCATTAAAGGCTAACGATAAATTATTAGTGCTTCATTTAACAGCCAATATGGGCGAATTGTATGAAAGAACTGGTCAGCGAGAAATGGCAAAGCGATTTCTGGAAGAAGCCCTCAACCAAAGTGAAACACTGCATACCTACATATATAAACCTCAAATCTTGAGAAACTTGGCCGCCAACTACGCCAAATCGGGAAACACCAAAGAAGCTTATGACCTCATGAATGAATACATTGAGGTAAGCGAAAAAATATTTGGAGATGAAAGCACTCGCAAATTTGCTCAAATGGAACTTGCCTTGAACGTGTTGGAAAAGGAAAAAGAAATTGAAGTGCTCAGAAAGGATAAAGAAATTGACCGATTGGAGCTTAAAAATATCAGCACGGTTGTTACCGCCATTGTGTTGGGCATAGCTGCCATTATTATGGGATTCAATATATTCATGAGCCAAAGAAAGGGAAGCAGGTAATGATTTCAAGAGTAGAAGCCAAAGAAATACTATTGGCAATGACCAATAGTGCAAGCTTGCTGAGGCACATGCGCACACTTGAGCTGGTAATGGAAGCTTATGCATTGAAGTATAATGAAAACGTTGAGGAATGGGCTATAGCCGGTCTTCTCCATGATGCTGACTACGAAGCCTACCCCGAGCAGCACCCGGCCATTATTGTAGAGAAATTGAAAGCAATGGGAGAGCAGAAAATAGCGCATGCCATTTCGGCCCATTACACCAAATGGAACGTGCCTTACGAAACCTTATTAGACAAAGCACTGCTGGCTTGCGATGAACTTACCGGTTTTATTGTGGCTTGCTGCCAAGTGCGCCCCGATGGCATTTCATCGCTAGAAGCCAAATCGGTTATTAAAAGGCTCAAAGACAAAGGGTTTGCGGCCAAAGTTGACAGGGAAGAAGTTTACAAAGGTGTTGAACTTTTGGGCATAGAGTTAGACGATCACATTTCTTTTATTATTGAAATACTCCGCAAACACAAGCAAGAGCTTGGCATTTAACAAAACTATTTTAGCGAAGGCTTTTGCTATCATTTCAAATCCGATACATTTGCAATTCATCTAATCGATATCAGTATGTTTTTCAACCAAAACGTAGGAGACGGAGCTAATTTATTTCTCATCATTATAGCTTTGCTTGTTGGCTTTGTTGCAGGGCTAAGCTATATCGACAATATGAAAACCAAGAAGAATCAGGAAGAAAAGCATTAATGTGCTAGATTCCCCTCCATCTTTTGTAAAAAATGAAGGGAAAATGGTATTTTAGAGAACAAACCTGTATACTTGCACTCCCAAATTCCTCCTTAGCTCAGCTGGTTAGAGCATCTGACTGTTAATCAGAGGGTCTTTGGTTCAAGTCCAAAAGGAGGAGCTTCAAAATCAGGCAGTTACAACTAAAAATGTAGCTGCCTATTTTTTTGATACAAGCAGGATATTAACTAGCACAAGCATCTTACAAGGCCAAAAGTTAATTAGCTCAAAGTACAGCCACATGCAATTCTTCTTTAAAAATCTCAAAGGAAGGCAATTGTTCAACTGAGTATTTGTCAATAATTTTTGGATTAAACTTAAGTTTTATTGCCAACGCTTTGCAATAAGCTATTTCATCGGGATGCACAACCTCATCAGCTTTAATTAATTGAAGACACCAATACATCAACTCTTGCTTATCAGGAACTGAAGTCATTTCTTTTAACGGATTGACTTGAATAGCTACAGCATCGAAATTAAAATTTTCTACACCTTTTTGTTGTAGTAAATCTTTCAAAAATGCTTTCTCCGAAACATGGAACTTGCCATCTGACTTTGCTAAGTGCACAAGAAGATTTATCTTCTTTCTTAGTGTTTCATTCATACAATAAGTGTTTATAATCCTACTTTTTTAAAAATTTTTGCCTGCTCATCAATCAGTTCAAACTGATTACTATCTATTAAATGACTCATAGTATCAAAAAATCCTATAATAAATAAACCTCCTGGCTTTAATGCCAAGAAAAATTTGGTGAGTAAATTCTCTTTTGCTTTGGTATCAAAATAGATCATGACATTTCTGCAAAGAATAACATCAAATACGCCTGGTAAAGGAGACTCTTCAGTTATTAAATTTTGATATGAATACTTAACTTGCGTTGTCAACGAATTATCCATAATGCAATCATTTACTTCTCGCTGATAATATTTGCCAAACTCCCCCCATTGATTATAAGCTTTGTAATTAGCTTCATTTTCTATCATTCTTATTTTATGGTAAGCCCCTTGCTGTGCTACCAATATAGCATCCTGATTAAAATCAGTAGCGATAGAACGTGCCTTACTTAGAAGGCCAATTTCCTTGAGTAGAATGGCCATAGTAAATACCTCTTCGCCAGTTGAGCATCCTGCATGCCAGATATCTATCATTGGTTTAGCACTAAAGCTTTCATTCATTCTATTTTTCAAATGCTTCCATAATATTGGATCTCTAAACATTGAAGTCATACCCACGCTTATCTCATTCATAAACTTATATACAAACCGAGGGTCGCGAAGAAATTTTACCCAGAGCTCGTGTATCGAACTCAGTTCAAAATTATTGAGTAGGCGTATGATTCTACGTTTTAAAGATTTAGGTTCATAACAAGTAAAATCAATTCCATATCGGATTAGAATACTTTGGGTCAGAGAATTCATTTCTTCTTCTGTTACATCTTGAATGATAGACATTTTTCTATACGGCAACTAAAACAGAAGCTGGACTACTAATTTCCTTGGCTAAGAGGACGACAACTTTCGCGATGGAACCATTTAAACTCCTGATAATGGACACGGTTACATCGTAATTGAGTTGAGCATTTCCAACAATAAAAGGAAGTGAGATGCTGCTGAAATCGGTCTCCAAAATTTCTCCTTTTTTGGCTGACCACATAGGATGAAAATAGGGAGCCATCAGATCTAATATACTCTTTGATTTCATATTCATTCGAGTAAGACCAAACATTTTCATTGCCTTTTCATTGGCTGATTTACAAGAAAAATCCGAATTGAATTCAAGCACGGGCAGCGTAGACTTCAAGGCATGCACGATGGTTTGCAAGTCATTAAGTTTTTCTTTTTCCTGAGTGGTGAATTGCGCGAGCATTATAATTTTTTCAGGTATTCGATCTTCGATGGAAATCGGATTGAAAGTTCCAGTCAACCATAATTCTCTTCCTTGAGTATCCTTCATCTTAAATTCACCAGAGAAAAATTTTCCAAGTTTTAAGTTCTCCCACATCATTATTGTGGATGCTTCGTGGCCTAAAAAATCTTCAAAACATTTTTCCTGCAATTCTTCTTTGTGATAGCCCATCACTTTTAAAAATATTTCGTTCGCATCTTTAAAGTAACCATCTAAAGTAAATTCAGCAGAAGCTATTGTATTATTTACGCAGTTTAGGTATCCATTTAATTCAGCCTGCTTTCTAGCTGCTTCCTTTTCCAATCTTTTTTCGTTGGAAACATCAACTCCAAATTCTATAATCTTTTCAAGATCGCCATTAATATTTGTTACTGGGTAATCCATCAACTTCATACAATGCCTTCCTCCATTTTTATCATATCTACTAAACACTCCGCTTTGGACACCATTTTTAGAAATTGTACCGAGTACTTTCTGAAAGGTATTTTCCTTATTGGTGAGTATCGAGTAGGGTTTCCCAATCAGGTCTTTAAGCTCATAGCCTAAAAGTTCCGCATAGTTATCATTCGCTTGTATGATGTTGCCCAACATATCGATTTCAATAATAGCGTTAGATTTACCCAGGGCTGTTAATTTTTGATGAAAATCTAACGCTTTAATTTTTGTATCCGTAATATTAGCTTGTATAGAAATAAGTTTGTCAACTTCTCCGCTTGCATTCCTTACGGGATTAATAGCTAACGAAACCCAATATGTTTCTCCTTTCTTATTGTAATTAAGTATCTCTTCGTAGATCGGAACTCCAGCCTTAATCTGCTCACCCAATTTTTTTATAATACTCTTATCGGTAAGAGGCCCTTGAAGTATATCGCCTGGCTTCTTTCCAATAACTTCGCTTACTTCGTAACCCGTTATTTTACTGAACCCTTCATTTACATATTCAATTAATCCGTTTCTATCGGTAATAATTACAGAGTTGTCGGTGTTATCTGCAACCAAAGATAAACGCTCAAATTCTTTCTCCTTATTTTTTCTTTGAGTTATATTTTGAATCATACAAAGAATTTTCTGGGTAGGCTGCGATAGGTCTTTCACAGGAGTAAAAGTTATACTTAGCCAAATCACATCTCCTTGCTTTGAAGTTGTTTTAAAGTCGCCAGATTTAATTACTTCTTCAAGAATATCATTCCAGGAAATTTTACTTTCATTTCCAATTAGAAGTCTAAAGTCTTTTTGTAATAATTGATTGTTATTAAAACCAAGGAATTCTTCAAAACTAAAATTATTCTTAATAATTTTTCCTGAGGTATCCAATTCAACCATCGCAAGTGTAGAGTCTATCGCATTCATAATCCCCGAGAGCTCAGTTTGTTTGCTTGACATCTCCTCTTGAGTAGCAGCGAGTTCTTCCATGTTGTGCTTCATTTCTTCTTCGCGTGTTTGAAGCTGGGCTGTCAACTCATTTGATTCAGATAGCAGTGCTGTCGTTTTTTGAACATTTTTCAAAGCACTAATTTCAGAAGCTATATTTTCGCAGACTTTTTTTAGAAATTCGATTTCATGTTGTTTAAGTGGTTCAAAAAAAGCTAGCTCTATTACCCCATAAAATTTATCATTGAACAGCAACGGTGCGATCAGAATATTTCTTGGAGTTGAAGCGCCTAGCCCAGATGAAACTTTAACATACTCTTTGGGAACTTTATCCATAAAAATAAAATCCTTCTCAATCATGCATTGCCCCACTATACCTTGCCCACTATATATTTTTTTCTCCGATGCTTGTTCCTTTTCGCAAGCATATCCAGAAATAAATTCTAAGTAGGGCAACTCATTCTCATCTTGGAATTCAATAAATAGACTTCCATTATAAGCATTAACATATCTTGCCAGGCTGGCAATAATTTTATTGCAGTATTCTTTTTGTTCAGATCGATTACTCAAAATCTCGGTAAATTGAGAAAGGCCTTGATTGATCCAATCCCTTCTGCTTTCCGCCTCTTTAATTTTTCTCATCTCTCCTTTCAGCTTATGCAAAGCTTGAGTAATCACATCCTGGTCTCCGGCTTCCAAACTAGTTAATACTTCCCTGTCAAAAGATAGGGTTGATATAAGGTTAGCAGAGGTGTTTAATTTTTTAACTACTGAATCCAAATTCTCCGTAATCAGCGGTAGGTTGCTAAATGAAAAGTTTCTTGGTTGCTTGTTTGAATTTAGGATCAATGAGGATTGTTTTGCAATACCCGCAACATAGAGAAGCCAGCTAATTAATGTAGCTATGGAAATGAAGAGGGCGACTACTGAAAAAATGAAAATCGTTAGGCTTTCATGGAACACAACAATACAAACGGCCGATAATAACAGCGTTAAAAAAATATTTAATGCAATAAGTAATGATGTTTTCATGCCACTAGCTTTTCGTTTGGAACTAACTCCATAATTTTACTATCTAAGACCCAAGTAAATTGAACTTTCGATTCATTTCCTTCAATACGTAACTCCGATTGAAAAACTAAACCTGAATAATCAAGTGTGTGAGTGTGAATAAAGTTTTGAAGATCGTTTGCTTTTACGCTAAACAATTTCGGCACGTCTCCATATACTTCCTTTGCTAGTTCATTGGAAATTTCTGAGATAACAGTAGCAGAAATAATATTATCAATCTCTAACAAAAAACCCTCTTTCAATTCTTGATTGTGTTTATCTCCTATCGCCTTTGTCATCTCATTAAATCCTTGTTGAGAGAGAATTAAGAAACTCTTTCCATGTATTGAGCCGATCAATTGAGTGGTCATCACATAAAGAAAATCTTCCCCTCTTTCTTTATAATTGAAGCGAGTGTCTTTAAGTGAAACTGGAGAATCCACTGATATGTGTACTCTTTTGTTAATAATTTTAGTGAATGATGAAGCTGCTCGAGTGAGTCCATCCGACAATACCTGAATGATGAAATCCTCTCTGTTTTGGTAGTTGTTTTTCATTCAATTGAGGGTAAAGTTCTTGGCTGTTTTACTATGTGCCGTTAAACTAAAAATGAAATTAAGTAAGTGAGGCACATTTAGAACCAGGCATACATTGCCGCTTCCCAAAATTGTAACGCCACTTATAAATCTTATTTTGTCAACGGGTTTCATCAATGGCTTTTCCACAATTTCTTTTTGTTGCAAAAGTTTGTCGACAACGAAGCCCACCGTGCGATTACTGAAGGTAACTACCACAATATCAAGTTTTTCTTCCGGGTGAATACCTTCGAAGGAATTCTGAAGAGTGTTTGAAGAGTATCCTAAGGGCTCAATCTGCTGATCGAAAATATCCTTCAAAAAAACGACTGCTATATTTTTACCTAAATGTGTTGCCACCAAACCTCCGCCAGCTTTATGAATGTCTGATTTGTATAGTGAAATAACAGATTCAGTGTAAGCTAGTGGTATTGCATATACTTCTCGCTTTAGCTCTAGCAATAAACATGATTTAACAGCCATTGACGAAGGCAATGTTAGTTGGATCGTTGTGCCTTCACTAGCTTCACTCACAATTTTTATAGTTCCGCCAATGGAATCCATGGTTCGTTTAACCACATCCATTCCAACACCTCTACCCGATATGGCAGACACTTGATCCATGGTTGAAAAGCCCGGCTCAAATATGAGCAAACTAAGTTCGCCTTCAGTTAATCGATCGGCCTCTTCTTCCTTAATTAATCCTTTATTAATAGCCTTCGCTTTTATTCGCTCATAATCAAGACCGCGTCCATCATCACGAATATCAATTACAACAGCATCTGTTACCATGCGAGCTCCTAACCAAATACTTCCTTCAGGAGATTTACCTAGTCGCTGTCTTTCATCTGGTTTTTCAATGCCATGCCCTACGCAATTCCTGATTAAGTGTATCAACGAATCACTGATTACTTGTAGCACATTTCTATCTATTTCTGTATCTGATCCTATCAACTTTAAAGAAACGTTTTTTTCTTCCAGTGTGGCAGCATCCCTCACTACACGATGAAACTTATTGAATAAAAAACCAACTTGAACAAGCCGAACATCCATAACTGAATACTGTAAATCAGAACTAATTCTGCTTAAACGAGCATACTCATTCGAGGCGTTCAATCCACTACCTGACTGTGACGCAAGTATTCTATCTTTTTCTATGATTAGTTCGCCTACCAGATTTAATAGATTATCTAGTTTTCGAACTGGAACTTGAACTAAATCTGAAAACGATACTTTGGCGTCCACTTCATCTGAAGCAATTGCCTCATCAGGTTCAGATAAGCCTTCTTGCGCAGCAAGAAGCTCTGGAGGTAATGAAATTAGGGATAGACTACTCTCTTCGATATCTTCCTCCAGCTCGTTTTCCAACGGTTCCGTTTGAGATTCTTTGGTTCGCTTTAGCAATACTTCTAATTTAGTTTTTATGCCTTTATACTTTACTTCACCTCCATCTTTTACAGCACTTATTAAGTTACCAAGAATGTCAACCGCTTTGAATAGCGTTGCAAATAAATTAGAATCTAGCGTTATTCTTCCGTCTCGTACTTCTGCAAATAGATCTTCCAACACGTGCGCTATCTCTGCAATTCCAGTAAAGCCCATACCGGCTGCATTTCCTTTTAGCGTATGCGTAATTCTAAAAAGTGCGTGAACGTTTTTTTTATCTTCTGGTTTCTTTTCAATTTGAGTAAGCAAGCGATTGATTTCCTCATGATTTTCAAGTGCTTCCGCTAAAAAAATTTCTTTGTATTCTTCTTCCTTATTTTTCATAGCATTTATATTTAAACCTATAAGCAGCTTACTAAAAACCCTGGTATCTCTTTTAGTTTTACAATTTGTCTTACCGCTCCGCGATCGGCAGCTGCTTTTGGCATTCCATATACAACCGAAGATTCCTCATCTTGAGCAATCGTAAAACCTCCCTTATTTTTTATTTTAGATAGGCCGTTGGCTCCGTCTTTGCCCATGCCCGTTAATATTACACCAATGCTTCGCTCACCATAAATTTCCGCTACCGATTCAAAGAGGCAGTCAACCGATGGAAAGTTGTACTCATCATATTTTTGCATTGTTGAAGTAAAGATGGGTGCACCAGTGATTACGTTATTTTCTACTCGTGTATTTGTTTCGCCTGGTACGATATAAATAGTCCCGCCCTTTACATGCTCTCCGCGATGCGCCAACTTAACGGGTATGGGACTTCCTTGAGAAAGCCGTGAAGCAAAGGTTTCTAAAAACCGAGCTGGCATGTGTTGAACTATTATTACTGGCACCGTCAGGTTTTTTGGCAAGTTGTTAATAACCAACTCAACAGCACCTGGCCCACCCGTTGATGCCCCTATAACAATAATATCATAATTGATGGATTGGGTAAATGTGTGGGCGTGACTATTCTTTTTAGCAAGTTGTTTTGCCTTTAAAATAGTAATATCGGTGCGAATAGCTTCTTTGATTAATTCAACCAAAGGATAAGAACCAGCTCGCACAATATCCATGTCGGTTGGCTTATCAATAAATTCAAAAGCGCCATACTGTAACGCATCGAAAATTCTAACATTTGTTTTTTCAAGTGAACTAAGAAGTATAATGGGTGTAGGATATTTTTCCATTATTGTTTGCACCACATACATGCCATCGCGCTCAGGCATTACCATGTCGGTAATTACTACATCTGGCTTTAGTTCCAATGCCATATTTGTTCCGCTCTCTCCGTCATTAGCAATGCCAACCAACTCAAGTGAGTCGTCATTTCTAATAATGTCGCCAATTACTTTTCTCATAAAAGCAGAATCGTCAATTAAAAGAGTACGGATGCGTTTGATTGACATAGAAAAATGTCTATGCTTTGGTCATTGCTTCTACTAATTGGTCGCTCGTGAAGGGCTTCACTATATAAGCCTTCGCTCCTAATCGCAGGCCTTCGTTCACAACAGTCTCTTGCCCCACTGCACTAATCATCACTATTTTGGATTTCAATCCTTCTTCTTGATATACTTTTAAAATATCAGTGCCTATCATATCTGGAAGAATATTGTCTAACGTAATCAGATCTGGTTGCAACTCGAAGGCAAGGTCGATCGCTTCCTCACCATTGGCTGCCTGACCTACAATACTAAAGCCTACGCCTTCCAATGCGTCTTTAATAATGGTTCGCATGTACAGAGAATCATCTACAATTAGAACACTTTTTCCCATAGCTTTAATTTTTACTAATATGTTTTTATTTCTTTTGTTTCAGGATTGCGAACTGTCATAACTCCAGTGCCGCAATCAAAGTAGGCCGTTCTGCTTAACTGTCCGCCAACATCAGTAGCGGCAATGAAAATGAAGTTCTTTATAAGTTGATCTATGGTATCATCAGCATTTTTCTTTCCTGTTTGAAATGTGCTGCTTAATAGACTTGCACCGCCAGTAATTTTTGCTCGTAGATTTAATGTTGTACTGCCTTTACTTTTAAATTGAAGCAACAACTGTTCTATGGAACTATCCACGGTATAATATTTACCTATAGACTCGGGTGATATTGAATAACTGGGTAGCAAGATGTGAGCGCCCCCTGAAAGCCCAAGGGTGCGATCTTGAAGAAATAACCCAATACATGAACCCAAACCAGTGCATGTAAAGGTTACTTGTTTATTTTGACTAACTATTAAATCACCAATGTTCAATTTGTAGTGTATCATGCTGCCAGCGTTGATGCCCTCTTAATAGAAGAGTTCATTTCTTGATCTATTACTCTGAAAATATCAATCAGTATAATTAATCGAGTACCCGTCTTTATAATGCCTTTGATATAATTGGATTCAGTATTTGAATCATTGATGATACTTACTGTTTCATCTAAATCTCCTGCATTTACGGAAACTGTATTGGGCACTTCGTTTACAAGCAATCCTAACTTCACGTCTTCACTTTCTACCACCAATGTGTATTTATTTGAATTGCTTTGAATGCTATCTTTAATCAAATTGAAGCGGTCTTCTAAATCAAAGATGGCTATTACGTTGCCGCGTATATTCGCTACGCCCCTCACGTAAGAAGGTGTTTGAGGCATGCGTGTAATATTGGGCGTGATCACCACTTCCTTAATCTGATCGATATGAAGACCATATTCTTCTTGGCCTAACTTAAATACTACGATCTGAAGTGTTCGATGCGCTGATTCCTTTTCAGTAGTTATAACTTTATCTGCCATAGTGTAGTCATTAAAAAAGTTAATGGGATAGCGATTATTTTTTAATTTTAAATTGTTGAATACCTGCCTGAAGCTCGGCTGCAACAGCTGAAAGCTCATCGCCAGCTTTCGCAATTTCCAACATGCCTGAACTCATCTGTTGGCTAGAACTTGCTACTTGTTGAGTGCCTGCCGCTGTCTCTTCCGATACCACTACAATCTGTTCAAAGTTCTTAACTACAGTGCCAATTGATTCCTTCTGAGAACTTGTTGCTGTCTGAATCTCTTTGGAAGCTCCAAATGTTTCTTCAGTGGATTTGGCAATTTCCTTGAAGATAACTTCTGCCTCAATGCTCGATTTATTTCCCTCCTTTACGCTGCCCTCCATCGTTTCGATAGCCTTACCTGCAGCATGGGTATCTTTTTGAACATCACCAATAATCTTCTCAATCTCGACTGCGGACTTTCTTGAATCTTCGGCAAGCTTTCTGATCTCCTCGGCCACCACTGCAAACCCTCGCCCAGCATCTCCTGCACGAGCTGCTTCAATGGCTGCATTTAACGCCAGCAAGTTAGTTTGACTTGCTATGTCGGTGATTACTTTTAGTGTACGCCCAATCTCTTCGGTCCGTTTTGTCAATACACTGATAGAGTTAGAAGTTTGACTGGCGGAGTCTTTAATGCCATTCATATTGTCAACCAAAATTTTTAAAGTCTTCATACCTTGATTAGAACTTTCAAGTCCTTTCTCTGCGGCTTTATTAATCACATTAGATTTCTTTTCCATATCATTGGAAGACGTCATCACATGATTAATTAATTTAGAAGACTCATCTGTACGCGATGCTTGGTCTTGCGCACCTTTAGCCATTTGAGAAATTGCGGCTGCCACTTCTGTTGTGTTGCGCTTCATATCGTCCGTCTTCTTTTGTAATAAGTCTGATGACTTAGCTACCACATCCGATGCCTGGCTTATGTTGCTTAGCACTGATGTTAAGTTATCAAGTGCTTTATTCACTTCGGCTGTTAATCCGTCATTATCTACAGCCGTATTACAACGAAGCGTTAAATCACCCTTTGCCATGCCTTTGATGGCGCGGATTACTTCTGTCATATCCAATGCATATTTCACTACTTTGTAAGGCTTGCCATTCAAATCCAAAATCGGATTATAAGAAGCCTGGATGAACACCTCCTCACCTCTTTTACCAATACGAGTGTACGTGCCGACAAAAAACTCTCCGTTATTAAGTTTACGCCAAAACTCTGTATACTCATTACTTCGGGCATAGGTTGACTCCACAAACATGCGATGGTGTTTACCCTTAACCTCACTTAAGGAATAGCCACCCAGGGCTGTTAGGAAATTATCGTTAGCGGTGATAACTGTACCGTCCATGTTAAATTCAATTACCGCATTTGATTTACCGATGGCGGCCAACTGCCCCTCATAGCTAGCGTTCTTTAATTTTTGTTCGGTAACATCAGTCGCAAACTTTACTACTTTAGTGGGCTTGCCCGCTAAGTCAAGGATAGGATTATAAGATGCCTGTATCCAAACTTCCTTTCCACCCTTACCAATACGTTTAAATTCTTCCGAAATAAATTCTCCTCGATTTAGTTTTGCCCAAAATTCTTTATAAGCGGCACTATTGCCATAAGTACTCTCAACAAATAAGCTATGGTGCTTGCCTTTTACTTCATTCAGTGAATAGCCCATTGCGCTGAGAAAATTTCCGTTGGCATCCTGTATGATACCATTCATATCAAATGAAATAACGGCCTGAGACTTTCCTATAGCACTTACTTGACCTTCAAAGTCAGCATTTTTAATTTTGCTTTCCGTTATGTTGGTTGCCAGCTTGATTACTTTTACCACATTTCCTTTGTTATCGGCCACTGGTGTGTAGGAAGCCAGTAGCCAAACGATATTTCCATTTTTATCATTGCGTTCGAATTCACCTGATTGAGAATTACCTCCACGCAAATCGTTCCAGAATTTTTTATACTCGCTACTTCTGGCATATGTTGCATCAACAAATAGGCTATGATGCTTGCCTTTTATTTCATCGAGACGATAGCCCATTGCGCCAAGAAAGATATCATTGGCAGTGAGAATATTTCCTTGTGTGTCAAATTCAATAAACGCAAAGGCATTATTGATGGCATCCAATTGGCCTTTCATGTCCAGTGCACGATCATTTGAATGGCCGTTACCATTTTCTTTACTCTTTGGCTCGGCAGTTAGTAATTCAGTTTCCATAGTTGTGGTGGTTTCAGTTAATGTTTCAGTTAAATGTTCTGTTGTACCGTTGGGTATTAATTTTTCTTTTTTTAGATTATTTCCAAGTGCCATATTGTTAGTAGTGTTTTAGTGTATTGGTTCTAAAGTTTAAGCTTCTGCCATACCAAAGACTGTTTGATATTGGTGTTGTAATAGTTCTATTAATTCCTTTGAAAAAGCTTGATAATCACAAGCTGTTGTTGAGTTGGGTGCATGGCAAATAACGCTTTTACCATAGGAAGGGGCTTCGGCAGCTTTTACACTGCTATGAATAGCCTGACTAAACAGCCGCTCTGTATAATTAGTCTTAATATGATTCATTATTTCTAGATAGATATTTTTACGAGGATCAGCCATAACGGTTAATATACCTAACACCGTTAGTTGGGGGTTTATTCGGGTGGCATTCTTTACGGTCTCTAACATCGAATCCAATCCCCTAAGTGCTAACACATCCATCTGCATCGGCACAATTACAAAGTCAGAGGCCGTAAGAGCATTCAGTGTTAATAAAGAAAGTGAGGGCGGGCAATCAATTAAGATAAAATCATAGCCAGTTAATTGATTCAACAATGTTTTTAAATGATGGTAGTGTTCTTCTGCTTTGGCGATGGCCAACTCCACATCGGCTAACGAACTGGCAGCAGGGAGAATATCCATTGTTTCTCTTTCTTGAATGATCTGGTGAATTGGAACTTCACCTACCAAGGCATCCGCAATGGTTGCCAGGGAATCATCAATTCCCAACGAATAAGAAAGACTTCCCTGTGCATCGAAATCAACCAGTAGCACTCGGTATCCTTGTGCAGCCAATGCACTGCCCAAATTAACAGTGGTAGTAGTTTTGCCTGTTCCGCCTTTGTGATTGACAATCGATATAATCATATTACTTAAGGATCAATTGTTGTAAAACCCATAAAATCTTTCTGGAAACGCATTGCTCTTTTCAAATGATGGAATAGCTTTATTATTATTCACATACAAGGTGTTCCTTCCTCCAGCTGCCATTGATTTAGCGCTGAGACTCGTTAGGCCGCCTTTAACGATGGGTGTTAATTGTGACCCAAGGCCACTTAACTCTATCGATGAATCATATCCAAATTGAAATGCATTTAATTTATCAGTAAATGAGCAATCTCTCCAAATTCTACCGTCTACAATATCCTGCAAGAATTGAATGGCCTTTTCGTTTTCATGGACAACCATTTTTTTGTAGTGCTGTCGGTGGTGTGAAAATGTTAAAATCAAGAAATCAGTGCTGCAGCCAGCCGCCATAACAACTAATCGAGGATGAGAAGCGCAAATAAAAACTTCTTCATAGAGTGCACCAAGGCCAGATTGAATTGCACGTAGCGTGGTATTATTAAAAGAAAAATAAGGCTCATTCTTTTTGTTGAGAATTAACTCTATCTCAAGTGCTCCTAATATGGTTTTCATATCCTATGAATTAAATTATTGAGAAACGATTTTGTTGAGCTTTTAATTTTATAAAAGTAGAAGGCTGATAGGTCAGATGAAATCCGAATTTTTTTGTATTTTTTTTTACAACTATTTACTGAACAGTGTCAGTACAATTACTTAGTTCTTTAATCGAGGTTTCTTGTTTGTCAGCCGAAGGCAGCTGCAAGAAACCATCAAACTTGCCACCCGATTCGCCTATTGCATGTATACTGGAAAAACCTGCTGGCGATAAATCTGTTGCTTCGCTACACAGTTTGTTTGCGGCACTAACGCAAGCGCTTTATCTATCTGACCTCACACGTTCGCGGGAAGCAACAAACTAAAAACAGTACCCTCTTTATCTGTGCTAAATGAAATGTCACCTTTATTCATTTCCACAAATTGTTTGCAAAGCATAAGCCCAATTCCATTACCCTCTTCTCCCTCAGTACCCCTTGTGCTTTTAGCCATCATAGAAAATAACTTATCGGCAATGTGCTTAGGTATACCCGCGCCACTATCTTTGATCAATAATCTGAGGTGATGATCAGTTTCATAGGTGCCAACGATACTAATTGACCCACCGACCGGGGTAAACTTAATCGCATTGCTAAGAAGATTTCTAACGATAAATGCCAATTGATTAGGATCAGAATAGACTTTCAATCCATCGGCTAGCTGGTAATTGACTCGAATTTCTTTTGCTTCGTAAACAGCCTTATAAATCCCTAAAATTGGGGTAAGTAATTCGTCCATGGAAACTGTTTCTGGACAGGCCTTCGCTTCACGCATCTGCAAAGATGCCCAGGTGATAAGATTGTCTGCTAATTTGATAGTGCCCTCTAGCGAGTGGTTCAATTCACTCATCATTTTTGAAATTTGAGCCTGGGTTAACGAATCATACTGGCGCAGCAAGAGATAGGTTAATGATTTCAGTGAATTTAACGGGCTTCTAAGATCGTGGCAAACGATGCCAAAAAATTTATCTTTCGTTTCATTAAGCACCTCGAGGCGTTCATTTTGTGACCTAACTAAGTGCGATTGCTTCACTAAATTCTCATTGGAAATCCGTAGCTCTTCAGCGAGGGCCTCGGCCTTTTCCTTCATTAGAAATAATTCTTGCTCATAAACTTTGCGTTGTGTTATTTCGAATATCATTATCTGGTTAACGAGCGACTGTTTATTTTTTATCTGCTTAGTATTAACCAGTGCATGAGTTTGTGATTCATCTCTCCGTATAAACACCAAATTCACTTCAGTTACAATCCCCTGCATTTGCAGTAGCGGCCTATAATGAGTTTCATAATACATTTTACTACCAATGGATAAAAATTCTTGAAACGAACATTTTGATATGATCTCATCGCGAGTGCAACCAATGATCTTCAGAAATGTTTCATTAACTTCTAAAATTATTCCATCCACTGAGGTGGTAAGATATCCACAGGGGAGATCATTATACCATTCTTCCTTCTCAGGCAAAATGGGGGGAAGTAGTGCCATATTTTAATTCCTTTCGAGATAATTTTTTATGGCTTCTATTGTTTCATCAGGGGCACTTAAATGCGGGCAGTGCCCCGTGCTTTTCAGCAAGTGATACGTACTTTTTTTTATCTGTCCGGCTACGTACTCACCAACCAACTGCGGAGCAATAATGTCAGAAGTGCATTGAAGAATTAGGGAATTAATGGAAAGTTTGGCCAAATCTTTCCGGTTATCGCTATTGAAAGTTACCATCGCAAAATGCTTTGCAATGGCCGGGTCGTTATTACAAAAGCTGTTTTCAAGTTCTTTAGCTAAAGCCGGCTTATCTGGATTGCCCATTATAACGGGTGCCATGGTAGAAGACCAACCTAAATAATTGCTATTCAACGTATGTAAAAGTTCATCTAAATCATTTTTTGAAAAACCGCCAAAATAATCCTCCTTGTTGAGGTAACAAGGAGATGGCCCAACCATTATGATCTGTTCAAAAAAATCAGGCTGCTTAACGGCCGCAAGCAGACCGATCATAGCGCTAACAGAATGCCCTACGAAGGTTACATTAGTAAGATGTAAAGTCTCGCATATTCCTAATACATCGTCAGCGTATCCCTGAAGGTTGCTGTATTTCGTATAATCATAGGCCACCTTATCTGACTTACCAGAGCCTACATGATCAAATAGAACAATCTTGAATTTATCAGCGAAGGCCGGAGCTATAAATCGCCACATATTTTGATCACAACCATATCCATGGGCAAACAGCATTACTTTATTATGATCTCCGCTTATGGAAATATTGTTTCTACGTACCATTTTCGTATTATCCATTGCAAATAATTTAAGTTTGTTAACTACATCAATCGAAATGTTTCTACTTTTTTCAAGAGTTCAACAGCATTGTGCACTCCGCATTTTTTACTATTTGTATATCAATATAGTTACGTTAATCCCTTCTTGATGACCTCACCTCGTTCCTCTCCAGAAGAAAGGATGTAAGCCGAGCTTAATTAAACCACCTTGATTTATTTATTAAAAATAATTATTGAATGGTCTCTGTACAATTACTTAGTGTTTTCCAATTGCATTTTTCTGTTAATCAATTTACCTTTAGAATCGTTTGGAATTGTAATACTAAAAACACTTCCAAAACCAATTTCAGATTCTACTTTGATTTTACCTTTTAGCTGGGCTGTAGTTTCTTTCACAATGAATAACCCGAGGCCCGCACCTCTAGATAGGTGTGATGCTTTATAAAACATAGTGAAAATATGATCTAAGTAAGTTCTGCCTATACCAATGCCATTGTCAATAAATTCGATTTGAGCTAGCTCATCGCTAATGCTTATTTGAATGTTAATAAAAGGTGAAACTTTATTGGCATCATAAAAATGAATTGTATTTGTTAAAATTTTATCAAAGATTATTTCAATGCGCTGCATGTCGCTATAGAATGGATTGTCTCCATTCATTTTAATGGTAATATTTATTTTTCTGAATGCTTGTTCACTTTCAAACGAATGCCAGACCTTCCATAGAATTGACTCAAAGTCGATATGCTCACTTCTAATTCGCTGGTAAGCAGTTCTTGAAAAAGTCATAATGTCTTTAATTGTTTTATCAAGTTTGTTTGCGCTCATCTCTATCTTCGAAACATACTCTAACACCGTATTATCTTTTGTCTCTATGCGAAGCAGATTAACTAATCCAAGTATGGTTGTGATGGGCGAACGGAGATCGTGAGAGGTGCTATATAAAAATTTTTCCATCTGTAGATTTAATTTTGAAAGTTCTTTTCCTCTCAACAAATCGTTAGCCGTCATTTCTTCAATAATTTGAAGGGCTTTGTTCTGCTCTTCGACTGCCTTCTTTAATTCTACTTCTTGGTTTATGAAATCGGTATTGCATTGCTCTATTTCACTTAGTTTCTTGTTGAGTTTGGAAATAGTATCGGCCTGTTCCTTAATCGTTGTGTCTTTTATTTCTATATCATGCTGCTTTTCCATTTCCAGCTCCAATTTCGTTTTTGATGCCCTCCTCTGTTCCGCTACAGTTTTCATCAGTCAATTTGTTTGCATGACAAAGTTGAACGGAATAAACCCTTTAGTCAATACAGGTTTTTTTGGATTTATTTATTAGTAATACTACAGAATGAGGTAGGTAGATATACGCATGCTGCAAATAAAGAATTAAGGCAGCAGCTTACAGGAAACGATATCTAAATCGATTTATTGAAAGTATTGTAAATGAGGGATGTATTTGAATGAACAATTCTTTTAAGAAATGCCCAAGGCTTCAAGCTTCTTAATCAGTTCGATTGAATTGTTTGCTTCTACCTTCTTCATCAAGTTAGCTCTATGGGTTTCAACTGTTCGGGGACTAATAAAAAGTTTGTCAGCAATCTGATGACTCTTCAGGCCTTCAGCAATTAATTTCACGATCTCAATTTCACGTTTGGTAAGTTGTATTTTTATCTCACGATTTCGTTTAGAGGCTGTGGTATATTTCTTTACAATTACTTCTTGCACGCGGCTGCTAAAATAAGATCGATTATCCAAGACAGCTTGTATGGCTAAGTCAAGTTCTTTTCCGCTTTCGCTTTTCACTACAAACCCTTTAACACCAATATCAATGCACTGACTTATGTACACTTCATCATCATGCATAGACAGGATGATGATTAATGCACTCGCATCACCAGCTATTATTTCTTTGGCCGCTTCCATGCCATTTTGCTCTGGCATCGATATGTCAAGTACTATAATATCGGGTTTTAGTAAAAAATATTTATTGACTGCCTCACGACCGTTGACTGCTTCACCAATTACTTGATAGTCCTTATTTTTCTTCAACAACATTTTGATGCCTTCGCGGATCATCTCGTGGTCGTCTGCAATAAGTATCTTACTTTTCGTCATCACTAATTATTTTAACGGAACTTCCACTCCAATTATGGTACCAATTGAATTACTCTCTAGTTTTAGTTTCCCTCCCATAATCTCAGCACGTTCTCTCATATTCACCAATCCATTATTTTTAAATAAATCAATTTCACTTGGTAAAGAGAGCCAATGCCCATCATCTATAATTGATAAATGAATCGTGTCGTCATATTCTGCTAGCTGTACAGTGATGTTTTTTGCAGTAGCATGTTTAATTGCATTATTTAGTGCTTCTTGTGCTATTCTATAAAGATTAATTTTAGTGAATTGATTTACGTCTATCTTAGTCTCATTGCCAACAAACAATACATGGCAAGAACTCTTGATATCTACCTGACTGCATAGAGCTTGTAAACAGGTTGACAAATCAAAATCTTTGAGCTTTGATGGTAACAAATTTTCTGAAATTCGTACACATTCTTGTATAGCCTCATCTATCAAGTTATAAAATATAGAACCACTTACATCATTGCTGGCAATTACATTGGCATTCATTTTTATTGCATTAAGAGTTTGACCTAAGCCATCGTGCAAGTCTTTTGCAATTCGACTTCGCTCCTTTTCTTGCCCTTCAATAATGGCTGCTAGCCGTTGGTTTTCAAGTGTCTTGAGAAGCTTTTGATATTCCGACTTTTCAGCTATTTCCCTAAACACAATTATTAGCCCACAAGTAGTGTTAGCCTCATCAATGAGTATACTCAAGCTACTTTCTCCGATTGGAATTTCTAATTTGTCTTTTCGGATAAGTACTAGATCATCTTGCATTGCATTTAAATTTGCTTTGCCGAGTGTGCATTGTAGAGGATTAATAAAAATATCTTCATCGAATGAAAGCTTTACAATTAAAACTTCAAAAATTGATTTCCCTATTATTTCATTGGAGGATAGTTGAAGTGAATTTTCCACACTTGGGTTAGCATATATTATTTTGAATTCACGGTCTATTACAATAACGCAATCGTTAATCGATTTGAGCGTTGAGAAATATTTTTGCTCACTTGCTCGCAACTTCGATTCAATGCTATGCTTGTATAAAGCCATCTCAATGGCAGTAAAAATCTCCCTATCTTCAAATGGTTTGGTGAGGTAGGCATAAGGCTCGGTAATTTTAGCTCTGCTTATAGTTTCCTGATCGGTTAATGCTGTAATAAAGATAACCGGTATACTGAATTTTTTATTTAATAAAGATGCCAATTCTACTCCGTCCATTTCTCCGCTTAGCATAATATCCATCAGCACCAAATCAGGCAGGGTAGATTGAATAAATGTAAGCGCATCTTCTGCAGTATCGCACTTACCTATAACTGCATATCCTTCACTTTCTAGTGTAATCTGCAAATGATATGCTACTATAAACGAATCTTCAACTATTAAAATATTTCCTTTTGGCATCTTGGTATCTTAGGCTAAATAAATTTCAAGATTCTCCCAAGTAAGTGGCTTATTAATATAACCGCTAATGTGAAACTGGGTGGCGAGTTTTCTGTCAACAGGGTTATTGGATGAGGTAAGGATAATTATTTTAGCGATTTGTAATTGCCCATTTTGCAATTTTTCAAGCTCACTTAAAAACTGAAAACCATCCATTACAGGCATGTTAATATCAAGGAAAATAAGATCGGGGCAGTGATTCTGTTTTTTTTGATTTTCTGAAATAAAATGAAGTGCTTCCTCACCGTTGCCCGCAGTGTGTATATCATCGGTTACTTCAAGTGTTGTTAGAATTTCTTTGTTTAGAAAACAACTAACCAAATCATCATCTACCAATAAAACGCAATTGTATTTTTTCATATCAATTTAGAGTTACAATAAATCTTGACCCTACGCCTGGCTTACTTTCTACCCTTATAGAACCGCCATGCCGCTCTATAATTCTTTTAATCATATAAAGGCCTAAACCGGTACCTTCCACATGATTGGCATGAAGACGAGTAAACATCTTAAATAGTTTATGACCATTTTGTTCTAAATCAATTCCTAATCCATTATCGCTTACCTCTAACTGTACTTTGCCTTCAATCAATTCCGTTTTAATATGAACTACACACTTCCTATTGGCCGATCTATATTTGAAAGCATTGGTGAGCAGGTTTTGCAAAATGCTTTTTAATCTCATTGTAGAGTAGCTTATTTTTTCTACTAAAAATGTAGCTATTATTTGTGAATCAGTTCCCTCTGGCGAATATTGATTCTCTCGTATAAACTCGTCTAGTAGAGTTGTAAAACTATTTTCCTCTACATCACTTATCATTCCTTTATCGGCCTTTATTACCTCGGTAAGCCCTATAATTGTTTTTCTTAGTTTGGCGATGGTAAAATCCATTTTCTCAAGGATGTCTTCGCGCATAGTGTTGGAAGTTGATTCTTGCTTGAGCAATCGCACAAGCCCTTCGAGATTATTTACGGGCGATTTTAAATCGTGCGAAGCAGAATAAACAAAATTATCTAATTCTATGTTCGTTTCGGTTAAGTCTTTATTGGTTTGATATAAATCGTGATGCGCTCTCATCAACTGCCTAATGCCTTTGTATGAGTAAACCACTACACTGGTAGTTATCAAAATTGAAAGCAACATATTAATAAAAAAGACATACAAATTTATCGTTCTTGCCGTTCCACCCAATAAATCGGAAAATGCTCTTTCTTTATGGGTAAGTTGTGTAGTAATGGCTTCTATTTGTCTGATCAATGTCTTCTTCTCGGCAGTGGTGATTTCCCCTGTTTGCATTTTTACTTTAATACCATCTCCCACCGTTTTTAGTTGCCCTATTAGCACATCGGCCTCCTTCCAAAAAGTAATAGCTTGTTTCATAAAGGAGACTTTACTAAAGTTCTTAAAAAGCCACATCATATCATCAACATCATCCACATGGTTTTTTGCTTGCAAAAAGCCAGCCCTTATACTTTGATATGTGCCATTTGTAGAAAGACCAACCCTTGCCAAGCTGTCTCCAATCGGCACTTTTAGTTCATCATTGAATAAATCATATTGTTCATTGTCTTGCAGTATCAGATACGTAATCAAATGACGGCTGCCATCTTTTTGGCCTTTTGAATAGCGAGACTCTCCATTTATATAGGCTCGCACTGCCGAAGTAGTTCTTATTGTATAGTAATTGATTACGGTTAACAATGCTGAAGATGCAACTACTAATAATATCAATGAAATATTTCCTTTCCTGAAAATAGACTTGACTTCCTCATTATCGATTTTAATTGCCGTCATAACTAATAACTACTTTATTTATAACACAACTGAATTTATGAAATTATTTAAAAGAATAGAGGATTCAAAACCTTTATTTTTTTTTGCCTCAATATTTTGCTTTTCATCGCTCAAAACCTGATTGTGAAAACTGTTCCCATTTCTTTTTTCACCACCATCTTGCCGTTTAGTTGGTTCACAAAAGCATTCAACATCTCCATTCCAAAGGAATCTGATCTACCTGGTTCTGTAGTTATGCCAATGCCATTGTCGCTCACAAGAATCTGATAACAATCACTCTCTTTTGTCATGGCAACCTTAATACATCCTGTTCTCATACCTTGAAATGCATATTTAAATGCATTAGTCATTAATTCATTTACAATTAAGCCACAATACATGGCAGTATCCAAATTGACCATTACATTTTGAATATCGGTTTCAATTTTCAGGTCGAACTCTTCAGTTACTAAAGCCATCTGAATCTCAGCTATTAGTTTTTGCATATAATCATAACAATTAACTTGGCTTAACTTTTCTGATTGAAGTAAATGTTCATGAATGATGGCCATCGATCTGATTTTTTGCCGTGTTTCATCCAAGAATAATTTAATATGAGATGGTTGTAAAGTCATCGACTTTAAATAAATAATACTGGATATTAATTGAAGATTATTTTTAACTCGATGATGGATTTCTTTGATAAGAAAATCTTTTTCACGATTGCTTGCCAACAAATCGGCTTCCTGTTTTTTGCGTTCGGTGATGTCAACACTCACACCTACCAGCCCAATTATTTTACCTTCCGTATTTTTAAGGGGCACTTTTGATGTTAAAAACCAAGTTTGGCTTCCATCGTTTCGGGCATTCAATGTTTCTTTATTAAGGATGGAGTTGCCAGCGAATATCTGTCTATCCTCTTCGAATGAAATTTCTGCCATATTATTAGGATACAATTTCTGATCATTTTTTCCTATAATTTCTTGCTCGCTCGAAGCTCCTAGATATTCATACTCAAACCTGTTAACGAGTGTTCTTTGATGACTCGTATTTTTTACATAGATATTTATCGGTAGGTTATCAATTATTGTGTGCAGCAATAAGTGCTCTTCGGCCAGCATCTCATCTTGCTTTTTGCGGGCTGTAATATCTGCTTGTATAGCTAGGAAGGAGGTAACTTTGCCCTTCTCATCAAACAAAGGTTGTATAGCAATATGTACCCAATATTTTTCACCAGTCTTTCTGTAATTGATTATTTCGCAATCGGCTGATTCGCGTAAGTTTAGTTTTTCTCGTATGTAGGCCATTGTACTTTGGTTTGTTTCGGGGCCTTGCAAAAGTTCACTCGGCCTTCTGCCAACGGCCTCGGCAGCGGCATAGCCAGTTACTTTTGTAAACGAATCGTTTACCCAGGTGATTACACAATTGGCATCGGTTAGCACCACCATATTGTCAGTTTCTTTTGCAATCAACGCCAGTCGTTCTAACTCAATCTCTTTTAGTTTCGTTTCATCAATATCCTGAAAGAGCCCATACAATTTAGTTGGCTTATTGTTCTTCATATCCCGCAAACCCACGGTTCGTATCCATTTTCTATTACCAGCCTTTGTAATGATTTGAAGAATTAGATCATAGTATTCACCTGTAGCTATACAGCGCTCTACTGCTTTTGAAATAACGGGCTTAAACTCATCTGTATAAAAATTGATTGCTTCGTTCAAGTGAGGCGCGAAGCCATTCTCCACTTCGTGTATTCGGCACACTTCCTCCGACCAAGTTGGCATCATAGTAAGCAAGTCCAATTCCCATTCACCTATTTTGGCAAACTTTGCTGCAAAGCGCATTTGTTCCGCATTTTTACGGAAATTATATTCTAAGGCTCGAGTTTCAGTAATGTCTTCAAAGCTGGCAACAGCAGCAGTTACATTACCAGCCGAATCAATCAAAGGATTGGCGTTTACCATTAGCCATTTTAGAGTGCCCTGATTGTTTACAATTCCGTGCACCATTTTTTCTACTCGCCTATTTTGGGCGAGAGCAATACCCAATGGCAATTGATCTGAACTCATCCAATATCCTTCTACATCTATCTGCTTCCAATGGGTTGAATAGTAATAGTCTCCTTCAATTTCATTACGCTTAATATCAAGAATATCGCACGCCCAATGGTTAGCATAGGTTATCTTACCCTGAGCGTTAACCTGAACCACACCGTAAATCATGTTATCCAACATATTCTGAAGGTCTAATTTGGATTTGATTTGCTCTGCCTCTAGGTTTTTTTGATGGGTTATGTCGATCACTATACCTTCAAGCACTTTAGAATCATCAGCGAGTTGGCGTGGTTTGGCTAATACTCTAATCCATTTTATCTTACCAGAAGGAACCTTAACTCTATACTCTACATCGAAGTTAATAGAATCTTGTGTTGCTACTTTTATTTTATGCATTACAAAAGGAATATCCTCCTCCACAACCAAACTAAAGGCAAGGTCAACATCGTCAACTAATTTTTGAGGATCTATTTCAAAGAGTTGTTCAGCTCCTTGACTCATGTACGTAAATTTATGATCCTTTCCATTCCTTTTTATCCGATATTCATAAATCATACCGTTGGGAATATTGTCTGTTAAGTTTACCAATCGTTGATTAGCCCTTTTCTCCTTATCGATATTTGCACCGACAAACGCTATCGCATCGATTTCATTGGCGGTATCTTTTATTGGTATGTATTGAATTCTCCACCAAATCTGATGACCAAACGGATAGTATATTTCAATCTCCTTGCTAGTAGTATCACCATGAAATGCTTTTACTAAGTTTTCTTTAAAAGCATTTTCATTTGCCTTTGTGGAAAACTCTAACATGCTACCGTTATGAGTCAGATTTTTGCCCAACACTAACAAGGCATATTCATCAGCCAATTTGTTGAAATCAATTATCCTAAAATTTCTATTAATCAAAATAATAGCATCATTGGTGCTCTGAAAAAACGCACGCACAGTGCTTTGCGATTTGACTAACCGTCTTTCTACTTTTTGTGTTTCAGTAACGTCTTCTATAATAGCCAAATGAATACCAGGCAAAATATTGGCAACAGCATTGTATCGAACCACGACTGTTCTGCCCCACTTAGCCCTTAAATTTACATTACCGTGACTACGGCCTTCCGATAGGAACTCGCCAAACATAGTTGTTTTTGGCTGACTTGAAAGCTTCAACTTAGAGGCATTCAACCGCACAAATTCTTTATACGAGTAACCCAACATCTCACAAATCGCAGGGTTACCATCAATGAAATTACCTTGGTCATCGGCTAGAATAATTCCATTGATAGCATTGTAAAATAATGCTTGAAGTCTTGTATTGCTTTCAGCCAGTTTTTCTTCATACTCTTTTCGCAGCGTAACATCACGAAAGGAAGTTTGGATAGCAATAAGTTGTCTCTTTTCATCATAAATAGGTATATGGTGTGCCTCCACCCAGATATAATTACCTGCTTTATGCCGTACTCTGAATGTGATCTGGATTACTCTATTTTCTGTTATCACCCCCTGATGCGCATCTTCCATTATTCTCTCCACATCATCGGGATGGCAATAATGGTAAATATTTTTCCCGATTAACTCTACTGCCTCGTAGCCAACTATTTTTTTGGAAGATGGACTTACATACTCAAAGAAGCCTTCTGGGCTATGAAGACAAACCATGTCCTGCATATTATCTGCCAACAGGCGGTATTTACTTTCGCTTTCTATCAACAGGTTTTCCGAACGTTTGCGCTCCGTTATATCTCTCACAAGAGCACAATTAAATTCTTCTCCATTGTAAACAATGTAATTGGCAGTTATCTCTACCACTCGCAAACTTCCATCCTTTCTTCTTTGTTCGCTTTCAAACCGAAGTATTTTATTTTGTTTTAATTCTTGCCAATGCAGCGGCCAAACTTCAGCCGAATAGTTTGGATCTAAGTCTGGCACTTTTAATCCCTTCATCTCATCGTAGGTATAGCCTAAACTTTCATGAGCCGCGGTGTTAAAATAAACAATAGAGGCATCACTCTTTATCCAAAAGGCAGAGTCAGACATTTGGCGGATGGTGACATTTCTTAAATTCAACTCAACCTCTGCCAATACTTTATCAGTAATGTCTATAACGAGACCATTCCAACTGGTTTTACCATTGATTGAAGCAGGCTGGCTTTTTGTTTGAAGCCAACGCCACGAACCGTTGAGATGTTGAAAGCGATAGGTTTGATCAAAATTAGTAAGACCAACATTTGCTTCACCTATTTTTTGCTGCTTCAACTTCCAATCATCTGGGTGAATTCTCTCTTCGAATAGCAAAGGATTTTCCATCATCTGATGGGGAGAAATGCCCGTCAACTTTTCAAAACCAGGGCTACAATAAGTATATCCTCCTTGCCACTCGCCTTGCGCAACTTCATATTGATAGATGGCAACATTGGGCAAGTTATCGGTTATCACTTGCAAACGTAGCTGGTTTTCATTGGCGATATTTTGAGTTGATTTAAGCGATGTGATATTATTAAAAGTGCAAATAACATCAACAACATCCCCTTGCTTATCCAACCGAGGAATGGCGTCTACTAAAAGCCAGGTTCTATCTTGCTGTGCAGGGTGGTAAACTCCCATAACAATATTTCTAACAGGAGATTTAGTTTTTATTGCCTGAGGCACTGGATGGGTTACTCCAGGAAAATCGGAGCCATCTTCGTGAATAACATTCCACATCGGATCGAAAGAAGTTTTTCCTAAAAGTTGATCTTCTGATATCCCTAATAGATCAAGTGATGCCTGATTGTTCAAAATTATTTCTGAGCGAGACCCTTGTAAGAGAATGCCTACGCTGGTGTCATTCAATAACGAATTGAATCGATCATCGGCTACCTTACGCTCGGTAATATCAAGTAGGGTACCCACTAGCTTTTGTTTACCTGTTATTGAGTCTATGGAAGATGCTCCCTGAGATTGCACCCATCGTATCTCACCGCTAGGTTGAACAATTCGCTTTTCAATTAAATAAGGCTTTCCTGTCTTTATCGTGTTGACTATGGCGTTTTTAATTTTCTTCCGATCCTGTGGATGGACCATCGATAATCTCAATTCAGTAGAGGGCTTCACACTACCTGGCTCCAGTCCGTGAATGTGATAAAACTCGTCAGACCAATACACTTCATCATCATTTCCTATCACGGTAAAACTTCCTATCCTTGCAATGGCTTGCACTCGTCTTAGGCTTTCTTCTATCTCAGCATTCTTAATGGTTTGCAGTTTCTTCTCCGTTATATCCAAGATAGTCCCAAACACCTTTCTCTTTCCGGTTACTGCATCAATACTAACTTCCCCTTGAGATAATACCCATCTTATTTCTTTTGAAGGTCTTATTATTCTCTTCTCAATGGAGTAGGGTTTACCATTCTTAATAGCATCTTTTATTGCAGACTGAAGTTTTTGGCGATCCATTGGGTGTACCATAGCCAAGCGCATCTTGGTGGATGGTTTTACGCTTTGAGGCTCTAGTCCATGTATTCTATAAAATTCGTCCGACCAATGAGTCTCCTGAAAATTGCCAGACATTTCCCAACTTCCGAGCGAGGCAATTGATTGCGCTTTGCTCAGAGCCTCCAACAAATTTCTCTCTCGGTCGCTGACATTCGTTTTGGTCAAACGCTTTTTTGTTTTGTTATAAGCGATTGCGGATTTGCTTCCTGTTGAAGACACGGCCACCTTCTTAGACATAGAATTTACTATTTAGTGTCAATCCAATTAAATTATTTGATAATCAGCTAAGTTAATAAGTTGGGATCAATCGGGGAACAATGTAAACGATTGAAATGAGAATGGATTGGTATGAACTACGTAAGTAATTCTACGTAGGAAACGGTCTGGCTTCAACATTCTGTTCTCTCCAAAAGAAGTGGGAAATAAATTCTTACCTCATTTTTGCTAATTAATTTAGTATTTGTTTAGTATTGCACTAATTAAATTAGCAATATGAAAACAATCAAGTCAGCCCTCTTAGGATCAAAATCCATTATCGACCGCACTCAAGATGCCGTTCTCCTTCAGATTAAGGAAATCTTGAAGGAACATCGGCAACTCATTATCACAAGAATTTTGTCTGACATCCCAACGTATGTCGATTACAAGTTTCACCTTAAAACTGATAAGCGAATCATCGAAACGGTAAAAGATGAACTGCTTAGTCTCAAGAGTTCAAATGTTAATCTTGACCATTATGAAGATGTAGTTCAGAAGGTATTATCTCAAGAAACTACTCACTTAACTAACGAACCTTTTTATGTTGAGATAGATGGTTACTTAGCTCCATGTGTTCAGCCCAAGCAATTGAAGATTACTTGATATAGGATAATCAATTCAAGCCTTTGCCATGGAAAACCGAACCATCATACACTTTGATCTGGATGCCTTCTTTGTAGCCGTGGAGTGCAAACGAAACCCCAAACTATTAGGCAAGCCACTGATTGTGGGTGGCAGTAGCAGGCGTGGCGTGGTGGCCGCTTGCAGTTATGAGGCACGGAAGTTTGGAGTTCACTCAGCCATGCCCATGTACCTTGCCATGCAGCTTTGCCCTGATGCAAAAGTGATCTCGGGCGATATGGAAGCGTACAGTCAGCATTCACATTTGGTGACGGAAATAATTGCCGATACCTCGCCCACATTTGAGAAAGCTTCCATCGATGAGTTTTATATTGATGCCAGTGGTATGGATCGATACTTTGGGGCTTTTAAATGGGCGGTAGAACTGCGAAAGAAAATAATCAAGGAAAGCAGCCTGCCTATTTCATTGGGAATGTCTGTAAATAAGCTGGTATCAAAAGTAGCTACGGGCGAGTTTAAGCCGAATGCTGAGAAGCAAATATTGGCTGGTGAAGAGCAAAATTTTCTGGGGCCACTTTCCATTGAAAAAATACCCATGATAGGCAAACAGACTTCCACTTTTCTGTACGACATGGGCGTGCGCACTGTAGCTACCCTTCGTGAGATGCCCTTGAAATTTTTAGAGAGTGCTTTTGGCAAAAATGGCGTTAGTATTTGGAACAAAGCCCGTGGTATTGACGAATCGCCCGTTGTGCCACACAGTGAACAAAAATCAATTTCTACTGAATCCACTTTTGAAACAGACACCATTGATGTGAAGAAGTTAAAGTCGATACTCATTGCCATGGTGGAGAAGGTGGCCTTTCAATTGCGTGAGCAAAAGAAGCTGGCTTCGTGCATCACGGTAAAAATCCGCTACTCCAACTTCGATACCGAAACCAAGCAAATTCACATTCCCTATACGTCATCCGATCACATCATCTTGAAAGTAGTGCAAGAACTGTTTGATAAGCTGTATAACCGCAGAATGTTGATTCGGTTGGTGGGCGTAAGGCTCAGCAACCTTGTTCATGGCAATCATCAGATCAGTTTGTTTGATGACACTGTAGAAGATATCAATCTTTATGAAGCAATGGATTTTATAAAACACAAGCACGGCACTGAAAAGCTGGTGCGTGCCACTACGTTAGATGTAAGCAAGCGCGTGCGCATGGAGATGAACATGTTCAAAGGAAAGGTGTCGAAGGATTTATTGAAATAACATTTTAATACAAGCAAAACAGATGTACCTCAATTGTCATACTGCTTACAGTTTTAAGTACGGCACTTTGCCGATCAAAGATTTCTTTGCTGAAGCGAAGCGTTGTGGCATTCATAAACTAGCCGTAACCGAAATAAACAATGTGTCCTCTTACTTGGAGTTGCTTCGTATTTGTGATGAGAATAAACCACGTGCTAACGGATTGACCAAGTATGGAAAGATTCCTTACGAACTTACTATTGCAGCGGGCATCGAATTTAGATCGGAAGAAGGAGAACTTCTCTTTATAGCCATTGCAAAAAACAATAATGGATTTGAAAAGCTCAACCGGCTTTTATCGTATCATAACCGCACACAAGAAAGATTGCCCACGCGAGCTCCTGTTTTCGAAAATGTGTTTGTAATATATCCTTATAAAAAATTATTTCCAGAGCAACTTCTTGCCAACGAGTATATCGGGGTGCGTTACGATCAGCTTCATTCGTTTGCCAACGATTCATCCAAAAAGGATCATCTTCTTAAATTTGTGGCACTCCATCCGGTCACGTTTCTTCCACCTGAAAAAGTTAAAGACAAGGTAGGTAAAGAGAAAATCGTTTATCGCGATCACAATGCACATAGGCTGTTGCGCTGCATTGCCAACAATACGTTGCTCAGCAAGCTGCCCGAACATTTGCAAGCCAGCCGAGATGAATTCATGCTATCCGAATCTGATCTTCAAAAGAAGTTTGATGAATTTCCAGATTTATACATCAATGCCAAAAGAATAGTGGATCAATGTTCTATGGAATGTGCAATAGGGGAGGACAAGAATAAAATAACATTTTTCAAAAGCCCTGAAGAAGACCTAAAATTCTTGCGCAAGAAGGCAACAGAAGGATACAAGCGAATCTATGAAGCACAAGACCTTGATAAGAAAATTTGGAACGAACGGATAGAAAAGGAACTTGCCATCATTCTCAAGAAAAAATTCACATCATATTATCTCATCACCTACGATCTTATCCAATTTGCAAAAAGCAAGGGGTATGATTTTGTAGGTAGGGGCAGCGGTGCTAACAGTACGGTTGCCTATTGTTTAGGCATCACCAATGTCGATCCCATTGAATTGGATTTATACTTCGAGCGGTTTCTCAATGAAGAACGTGTGTCGCCACCCGACTTTGATATTGATTTTTCATGGGACAATCGCGATGCCATTTATGACTATCTTTTTCAAAAACATGGAACGGAGCACGTATGCTTGTTGGGCACTCACGTAACGTACCAGGGCAAGTCGATCATTCGCGAATTGGGGAAAGTATTTGGCTTGCCGAAAGAAGAGATTGATGTGTTGGTGGAGAATAGAAAAACAATACAGCAACTGGATCATATATCACAAAAGGTAATGGGCTATGCTGAGTACATTGTAAAGAAAGAGTTGCCAGCCAACATCTCCATTCATGCAGGTGGTGTGTTGATTACGGAGAAGCCTATCTATCACTATACGGCCACAGAGTTTCCACCCAAAAGTTTGCCCGTATCACAATTTGAAATGCACGCTGCGGAAGATTTTGGCATCTACAAATTTGATATTCTTAGTCAGCGTGGATTAGGTCATATCAAAGAAGCCGCAGCTCACGTAAAGCGGAATAGAGGCATTGATGTGGATGTGCATCAGTTTACAAAATTTAAGGAAGATGAAAAAATAAAAGACTTGATGCGCCACAGCAAAGCGATGGGCTGCTTTTATGTAGAGTCTCCCGCGATGCGGATGTTGTTGGGTAAATTGAAGTGCGATGATTATTTAACGTTGGTGGCAGCAAGCTCTATCATTCGCCCAGGCGTGGCAAGTTCAGGCATGATGAAAGCCTACATTGAGCGCTTCCACACGGTGCGCAATGGTGGCACGTATCAATCCATTCATCCCAAGATGGATGAGATCATGAAAGATACCTTCGGTGTGATGGTTTATCAGGAAGATGTGATAAAGGTAGCGCATCACTTCGCAGGGCTTACGTTAACGGAGGCCGATGTGCTGCGCAGAGGCATGAGCGGCAAGTATCGGTCGCGCGAAGAATTTCAACGCGTGAAAGATCGTTTTTTTGAAGGATGCCTTGAGCGAGGTTATCCACAGAAAGTGACAGATCGTGTCTGGTTGGAAATTGAAAGTTTTGCAGGCTACTCCTTTGCTAAAGGCCACTCCGCTAGCTATGCAGTGGAAAGTTATCAAAGCCTTTTTTTGAAAGCCCATTACCCATTGGAGTTTATGGTAGGGGTGATCAATAATTTCGGTGGGTTCTATCGTACTGAATTTTATTTTCATGAAGCCCGCATGAATGGTGCTGTCATCCAACCACCGTGTATCAACCATAGTGAACACCTCACTACCATTGAGGGCAATACTATTTACATTGGCTTTATTCACCTGAAGAGTTTGGAAACAAAAGTGGCACGGCAAATCCCGCTTGAGCGGAAACAAAATGGTGCTTATAAAAGCCTTGATAATTTTTTGAGAAGAATACCCGTTGGCCTAGAGCAAGCTCGCATACTTATCAGGCTGGGAGCATTTCGGTTTACAGCAAAAACAAAGCAACGTTTATTGTGGGAAGCTATGTTGTTCATAAGTCATTCTAATACCAAGAATAAAATAGCAACTCAATTGTTCGACACTGAGCCTGTAGATTATCCATTGCCCGTTCTTCATCGCGACCCTTGGGAGGATGCCTTCGATGAAATAGAACTCTTAGGCTTTCCTTTGTGCAACCCGTTCGATCTTCTGGCCACATCCTATTATGGTGATACAACAGCCAACGAGTTAATCAATAAACTGGGTAAGACAGTTTGTATAGTGGGCTACATTGTTACCACTAAAGATACACATACCAAGAAGCGTGAGCTTATGCACTTTGGCACGTTTTACGATTCGCAAGGCGAAGTGTTTGACACCGTGCATTTTCCTGATTCAGCTACAAAATATCCTTTCCGTGGTCGTGGCTTTTATGAGATGACAGGAAAAGTAGTGGAAGACTTTGGTGTGTTTATGATTGAAGTAAGTAGCATGAAGAAACTGCCTATGATTAGTAAAAGAGCTGAGCAGAATAAAGAATTTGTTGAGATGAATTCTTTTGAGCCTAAATAAGCTTCTATGGAAAAACCTACAAACAAGAGATGACTTTTATTGAGTTGCGTGAGTGCTACCTTTTTGTTTACACAATATTCAATTTACAACAGTATTCAGATCAGCTATCCATTCTTCAATAAAAAGTTCCTTCATCAACTTGTACTCAAATGGATTTGCCTTCAAAACCAAAATCTGCTCCGATAAATTTTTTACAGGCTTGCCAACAATCCAATTCTTGAGTATGGAAATCACAAGCTTTTCGACACCAAACATTTTTCGTTCTGCTTTCAATTTCCTCTCTACCGATCGGATCGCATACGCAAGATGATCGGCACTGTTGAGAAATGAATTGATTTGCAAATACAGTAGGCGGCATGATATGTAAAGCTGCGCTTGCGTGGAAGCCTCAGACAAATTTAAGATAGTATTGATGTACTTTAGTGCTTGGTGGTATTGCTTAGCCAAGAATAAAATTCGGGCTATTGCAAATTGTACTTGGCTTTTTGCTAGTTGAGTGAGTTGAGTGGTTTCTTTTGCGAAAACGGGTAGAATTTCTTGTAGAACACCCATTGCTTCTGATGCTTTATGTTGATCGGCCAGGGAATGTAGGCGATGCTCTAAAATCTTATATTTAAATTTATTCTTGAGGCTTTCCGATTCACCACCAATCGCACTCAACCGCGGAAAGTAGAAATCCATCTCGCTATAATTTGCAGACAATCTAAGATCGTAAAGTATTCCATCGATCAACTGCACGTATTGAGCGGGTGAATCTTTCCAAAGATGCTGATGGGATTGATATAGCGCATCAAGATCCCTAAAAACCTGAAGGCTGCTTTCTGTACTATTGCTCATCAAGAAATAAGTAGATTGAAAATGCAAGTGGAGTTTTTGCGATTCAAATGTTTTTATGCGCTGCAAGTTCAGTAATTGATGCTCTTCTAATATGAGATCATTTAACCTTAAAACATCGCGCTCATTTCTGCTCACTCCATTTTTCCAATACCTAAATAAAAGTACTTCATATAACATGCCGTGCCTGCTGGCATTGGTTTCATGCTCTAAAAATTCTTTTATTCTTTCTTGTTTATCTACTAATTCAATTTCTGTTATGCCAATAAATTGAGACTTGAGCAGGTACTCCATTTCTTGCCGCGCGGCTATTACATAGTGCAAGTATTTTTCGTGGCCAAGGGCTATATCTTTTGCTTTTGCAAGTTGTTCAAGGCTTAGTGATAGCATTCCTTTGTTATGGAGTATCCTACTGTCTTCAATTAGGTTTAATAATCGTGAGTCGATGCTGTTTTCATTTTCAAACTGCCTCAGGCTTTTCATTATCACTCGGTAAAGATGTTTGCGCGGTGTCTCAAGTAGAAGCCCTGGAAATAATTCCGCAAGCTTTTTCTGGAGGTCGTCATCAAAAGCTGTGGCCTGTTCAAGCACATTAAAAAGAGTGAGGTAATTTTTTTCGCCACCTTGTAAGTCAACAACCATCCGGAAATATCTTTTTTCAGATTTTGTTAGCGATGCTATTAATGAAAACAAGGCTTCTAATGAATTCATAGGAATAGCTAATTTTGACAGATTAATTATTTGAAATACTTCGTTAAAGTAATAATTTAAGCTATTATCTATCTAAGATGTAAATCAAAATGAGGAAAGAATTAGCTAAATGTGAATAATTTGGTTTCTTTTTAAATCGATTGCACTTTATTTTTGAATCGTATTAAAATTTACAAACTATGAGTACACCCATTTATGTTATTGGAAGTTCCAATACAGACATGGTTATAAAAGCAGCTATTTTGCCTAAGCCGGGACAGACGGTTTTGGGCGGTACTTTCTTGATGAATGCAGGTGGCAAAGGCGCAAATCAAGCAGTAACTGCCTCTCGATTAGGTGGCAGTGTAACTTTTATTGCCAATGTTGGCAGCGACCTCTTTGGCAAACAAGCTCTGCAACAGTTTCAGCGCGAAAACATCAACACATCTTTCGTCACTATCGATAAAGATCGCCCTTCGGGAGTGGCTTTGATCAACATAGATGAAAATGGCGAAAACAGTATAATGGTTGCACCTGGAGCCAATGCTTATTTGGATATAGACCATATTAGAGTAGCACTAGATTCAATCCAATTTCCTGCTATTCTTTTATTACAACTTGAAATACCGATTCAAACCGTTGAGTTTGTAATAGAGGAGGCCCATAAAAAGAATTTTTCTGTCATCTTAAATCCTGCCCCAGCCAATACATTGAGATCCGAGTTATTAAAATATCTGTTCTTGATCACGCCCAATGAGTCGGAAGCGGAGTTATTGACAGGCATAAAAGTGATAGATATAGAATCTGCTGCCTTAGCCGCATCCATACTTCACGAGAAGGGTGTTGCCAATGTGGTGATCACCCTAGGCGCCAAAGGTGCTTATTTATCAAATGCATCTGTGCATACGTTAATTCCGGCACCGCCTGTTACTGCTATAGACACCACTGCGGCTGGCGATTGCTTTAACGGTGCTTTGGCAGTTGCATTGGCCGAAGGCAAATCGTTAACTGAGGCTGTTTCGTTCTCTTGCAAGGCAGCTTCCATTTCGGTTACACGTATGGGTGCTCAATCATCAATCCCAATAAGAAAAGAAGTTGACGTATTACCATTGGTTACAGTAATTTAATTTCTCAACATTTTATAACGCACAGATATGAAAAAAATAATTTTACTAGCACTAGTTCTTTCTCTAGCACAGTACGCTGTTGCTCAAAAAACCGAAAGCGTAAAAATCAAGAGAGCAGTTCTCGAAGACAAAATAAAAGGCGGCTGGGCTGGGCAAACTATTGGCGTAACTTTTGGTGGCCCCTATGAATTTAGGTTTAACGGTACTTTTATTGGCGATTACCAATCGTTGAAATGGTATGACGGTTATCTTAAGAAATCGATGATAGAAATACCTGGCCTTTATGATGATTTATACATGGATTTAACTTTCGTTGATGTTTTTGAAAAGCAAGGATTAGCAGCACCAGTCGATGCCTTTGCCAATGCGTATGCCAATGCTGGCTATGTATTGTGGCACGCCAATCAAGTGGGGCGGTATAATATTTTGAATGGCATCAAAGCTCCACAAAGCGGCCATTGGCTTAATAATCCTCATGCCGATTGTATTGATTATCAAATTGAGGCTGACTTTGCAGGGCTGATGAGTCCTGCGATGCCCAATACAGCTTCTGCTATTTCCGATAAAATTGGTCACATCATGAACTATGGCGATGGCTGGTATGGCGGTGTATTTGTTGGCGCTATGTATTCGCTCACATTCACATCTAACAATATTGATTTTGTAGTGAACGAAGCGTTAAAAACGATTCCTGCTCAAAGTAATTTCTACCAGTGCATTAATGATGTTATAGATTGGCACAAGAAATATCCAACCGATTGGAAACAAACATGGTTGGAAGTTCAAAAGAAATGGGCGAATGATGTGGGTTGCCCCGATGGTGTTTTTGTTCCCTTCAATATTGATGCAACAGTAAATTCAGCTTATGTGGTTATCGGATTATTATATGGCCAAGGAGATTTTACAAAATCGCTCGAAATATCAACTCGTTGTGGGCAAGATGCAGATTGCAATCCTTCTACCGTTGGCGGTATATTAGGCAGCATGCTGGGTTACGATAAAATTCCAGCCTATTGGAAATTAGGTTTGAAAGAAGCAGAGGATATTGATTTCAAATACACTACCATGTCGTTAAACGATGTATATAAAATTGGCGTGAAACATGCCATCCAAAATATAGAAAAAAATGGAGGCAATGTAAAAGATGACATTATAACCATTGTTGCTCAACAGCCTGTGCCTGTAAAATTTGAGAAGAGCTTTGATGGGCATTATCCATTAACAAAGTTGGCCTTAAATATTTCACCAGAAAATGAATTCAATTTTGAATTTGATGGAATTGGTTTTGTGATTAAAGGAGAAACTGCTAAATGGGGTTCAGAAAAGGAGACGTTTGTTTTTACTAGTGAGTTATACATTGATGGCAAGTTGATTGAGAAACCAACTCTACCAGCCAACTATACAACAAGAAAGTATGACTTGGCTTGGAAATACCAATTGCCGAATGGAAAACATACCGTTAAGCTAAAGATTACCAACCCATCTGCTGAATTTAAAATTGGGTATGCCGAAGCTATAGTGTATACCGATAAACTTGTTAATGGAATGGAGTTGAACGTGAATGCCGCTAAATAAATCAATATGTTTATTATAGAAACGTATTCAACAGCAGTTGTTTTTTGTGTTATCACAATGCTATGTTGGGGGTCTTGGGCAAATACGCAAAAGCTTACCTCTTCCAATTGGCGCTTCGAGTTGTTTTATTGGGATTATGTATTCGGCATTTTACTTTGTTCATTATTCTTCTCATTCACGCTAGGCAGCATGGGCATTGGAGGGCGCAGTTTTATTGCCGATCTATTGCAGGCAGATTCTGCCAATATTCTTTCTGCTATTATTGGAGGTATTTTATTTAATGCGGCCAATATTCTTCTTGTTTCCGCTATTGCATTAGCAGGCATGTCGGTTGCTTTTCCTGTGGGTATTGGATTGGCTTTGATCATTGGTGTTATACTCAATTACCTAGCAGCACCAGTAGGAAGTGCTACCCTTCTTTTTATTGGCGTCATTTTCATTGTTGTGGCCATGATTCTAAATGCCAATGCCTATAAAAAATTATTATCTTCTAGTGCAACACCGTCCTCAAAAGGGCTATGGTTGGCTATCGTTGCTGGTGCTCTAATGGGTTTGTTTTATAAGTTTGTAGCCAATGCTATGTTTCCTGATTTTGCCAATCCACAGGATGGCAAACTGAGTCCTTACACTGCGGTGTTTATATTTTCTCTTGGCATACTTATTAGTAATTTATTGTTCAACTCGTTGCTAATGAAATATCCCGTAAGCGGCAATAAGGTATCGTATTCAGATTACTTTAAAGGCTCAAGCAAAAGTCATCTGATGGGCATAGTAGGAGGCGTTATTTGGTGCGTGGGTATGTCGTTCAGTATCCTTGCATCTGATAAAGCAGGCCCTGCCATTTCGTATGGACTAGGGCAAGGGGCTACCGTGGTTGCTGCCTGTTGGGGAATTTTTGTTTGGAAGGAATTTAAAAACGCAAAGGGAGTTCAAGTGTTGCTCAACAGTATGCTCGCATGTTACCTATTGGGTTTGCTGTTGATTATTTTATCACGTTGATAGTGTCGGGCGAAATATTTACTTATGTGTTTTTCCTCTTATCGTTTTGTCAACCAACATCACCAATAATACGCTTGCGCTTGCTACTAGCATTCCTCCCATCAGATCAATCAAATCATGCACGCCAAGTGCCATTCGTGAAAACATAATCAGTAAAGCCCAGCTGGTATAGAACAATACTACATACCAATATCTCCAAAATAAGATCATGACAATAGCGGCAGTGACCGCTTCGGTTGTGTGCCCAGATGGGAATGAGTAACTACCTCCACCCGATAATTTTTCAATGCGACTATCAACGGTAAATGGTCTTGGCTTTTTTGTAATGCTTTTAATGGAACTTGAGGCAATGCCTGAAGCTGCCAAGCAGATAAGCACCAACAGTACTTTCTTCCGATTCGATTTGTCTTTTCGTATCTCGCTTATCATCAAAACAAGAAGTGGAATGCCAATACTTACCACACTAATAGAATCTGTAATTACCTGTAAGAATGGAATTAAATCTCTGTTACAATTTTGTTGGACAAATACAATAGCATCCAGTTGCCAATTGAAGGCAGCAAGTAAATTCATCAAAACCAATGCTGTAGCAGAAACCAAAAGAATAACAAGAATTGCCCGCATAAACCGAAGTAGAGATTTAACCTGCTGCAAATATACTCCTTGGTTACCTCATGCTTTAGTGGTAATTATTTTTGACCAAGATGAAATTAGAGCTCAAAGATTTACTTATAAAAAACAGAATACTTACTGCTTTAGCCATACAAAATATGGATCAAGGCTGTTTTCTAAAAATAATCCGTTATTAAAACCCATTATCTCAAAAATAAATATTGCTAAGGCAATTTTCTAAGTGCAATCCTTTGAAATGTTCAATAACCCAACTTTCTGCTTCGTAGTCTGATTTAATTTGTATCCCGAAAAGGAAAAAATGTGTATCAGATATTAAAAATAAGTTTCAAAATTATCTACGTATTATGAAAATCAACTATTTTTGGAGCAGACATAACAAAAAATTAAACCCCTATGGCGCAATTACGATTTGAAGCTCTTAAAACACTGAATGACCGCCCTAAAGTATCGGCCAACCCTATTTCGCCCAACATTTCTGAAATTTTTGGTCAGAATGTTTTTGGAATGGAGCAGATGCGAGCCACTTTAGCCTCTGCGGTATTTAAGAAGGTAAGCAATGCAATTAAAAACCACGAAAAAATTGATGAAGTTACTGCCGATGCGGTAGCGGCTGCGGCCAAGTCGTGGGCCATTGCAAAAGGTGCAACTCATTTTACGCACTGGTTTCAACCCATGACTGGCGGAACTGCCGAAAAGCATGATTCTTTCTTCGATGCCCTTGCGGGGATTGAGCGTTTCAAAGGAAGTGAGTTGGTGCAACAAGAACCTGATGCGTCTTCTTTCCCTAGCGGTGGTATTCGCAGTACATTTGAAGCGCGTGGTTACACAGCTTGGGATCCTACATCACCCATGTTTTTATACGGCACTACGCTAAGCATACCAACTATATTTGTTTCTTATACTGGCGAAACGCTAGATAATAAATCTCCCTTATTGAAAGCGTTAAAGGCGGTTGATATTTCAGCCTCCAAAGTGTGCCAGTTGTTTGATAAAGATATTCAACACGTGGTTGCTTCGTTGGGTGGCGAACAAGAATATTTTGTAATAGATGAAGCATTGTATATGGCTCGCCCTGACTTAGTAATGGCAGGCAGAACCGTGTTTGGTCACGCACCAGCGAGGGGTCAGCAATTAGAAGATCATTATTTTGGCACGATACCAGGCCGCGTGTATGATTTTATGCGCGACTTTGAAATTGAATGTTGGAAGTTGGGCATTCCCGTTCGCACACGCCACAATGAAGTAGCACCAAGTCAGTTTGAAGTAGCTCCTTTGTTTGAAGAAGTAAACGTGGCCAACGATCATAATCAATTGATGATGGACGTGATGAGCCGAATAGGAGAGAAGCACAACTTGAAAATATTATTCCATGAAAAACCATTTGCAGGTGTAAACGGAAGTGGAAAACACAACAACTGGTCGCTCATTACTGATACAGGTGTTAACTTGTATGCACCTACTAGTTCTGCTAAAGACAATCTGTTGTTTTTGACTTTCTTTATCACAACCATAAAAGCTGTTCACGAACATTCCGACCTTCTAAGGGCAAGTATTGCTACAGCAGCCAACGATTTCCGCTTAGGCGCGAACGAAGCTCCGCCAGCTATCATGTCTGTTTTCATCGGTACACAAATGACGGCCGTGTTGAACGAACTTGAAAAGAACGGCAACGTGAAGATTGAGAAAGGAGACAACATGTATATGAAGTTGGGTATCGATCAGATTCCTGAAATCATTCTAGATGCTACCGATAGAAATAGAACTTCACCTTTTGCCTTTACAGGAAATAAATTTGAATTCCGTGCTGTAGGTTCAAGCGACAATTGCGCTACGCCTATGACGGCTTTGAATTTGATTGTGGCCGATCAATTAGAAAAATTCCATGAGGCTGTAACCAAGCAAGTAGATGCGGGCACTGAAAAGAGATTGGCGATTGTAAATGTGTTAAGAGACTATATTAAAGAATCGAAGCACATTCGCTTTGAAGGCGATGGATATTCAGAAGAATGGGTTGTGGAAGCTAAAAAACGTGGCTTGAACAACATCAAAACAATGCCAGGTGCTATTGAAGCTTATCTTTCAAAGAAGTCGCTTGAGTTGTTTGAAAAGCACGGTGTGTTGAGCCATAAAGAAGTGGAAGCTCGCAACGAAATAAGGCTTGAAAACTATATCAAGAAAGTGCAGATAGAAGCACGTGTGATTGGCGACCTTGCGATCAACCACATTATACCTACAGCCATTGCTTATCAAAACAAGTTGATAGTAAATGCCAATGGGTTGAAAGGCTTGGGCGTAGATAACGGTGCTGTGGTAAAAACCATTCAAGAAATATCGGGCTATATCGAAATCATTAAAGCTAATGTTACAGCCATGGTGGATGAGCGCAAGCGCCTGAATAAAGAAAGCGATACACATAAGCGCGCCTTTGGCTATTGCGATGCAATTAAAGAGAAATACTTTGATGTAATTCGCGATGCGGTGGACAAGCTTGAGTTGCTGGTGGACAATGAAGATTGGCCTTTAGTAAAATACAGAGAAATGCTCTTTTTGAGATAAGATAATACCTAACCTAAACCTGAAAGACCAGCTTGTGCAAACGAGCTGGTTTTTTTTAGGTCTCAAGATTAATTAACTAAAATATTTAGTTTTTATTTGGGAATCTCAATCATTTGTTATTCTTTTGACTAAAATATTTAGTCAATGAGTAATTACAAACTAAAGCTCAAAAGTAAAAAGCTCAATTCAGGCAATTACCAAATTGATTTTACGGCTCATGTAAGTTCAGAAGAAGTCTATGGATATTTGTTAGCTGAAAAGAATGTTTCCGTAAGCGATGTGATAACCAAAATAGAACGGCACATAGCGGCTATGCAAAACTCAGAACGTTACTACCAGCGCAATTTATTTTCACTTACCAATCGCAAAAATAACTCAGGGAGGATATTAATCTTTAAACGCTAATGGAAAAGCTAAACGAAATTATCCGTGCAAAACGAAAGCAACTGAGTCTTACTCAAGATGAGTTTGCTCAAAAGATTGGCATCAAACGCTCGTTGGTGGGTGCTTATGAAGAGGGTAGGGCAGAACCTCGCTTAGAATTGTTGCAAAAAATGGCTGTTTTGTTTGGCATTTCAGTAGATCAGATGATAGGAGGTGAAGGTGAGATAGCTGGCGGACAAAGGTACCTTCGTGGTAAAGATGTTGTAGTAGTTACAGTGGATGAAAACCAAAAAGATAATATTGAACTTGTTCCACATAAGGCTGCTGCTGGTTATCTCAATGGCTATGCCGATACAGAATATGTAAAAGAACTTCCAAGATTCAGGCTGCCTATTTTAGGTCAGGGCACTTATCGAGCATTTGAAATCAGTGGAGATTCGATGCTGCCTATTTTACCTGGTACCATTGTGATTGGTGAATATGTGGATGATATACGCACCATTAAAAATGGTAAGACTTTTATATTAGTAACCAACCGAGAGGGCATTGTCTACAAGCGAGTTTTTAACTACATCACCGAAAGTGGCAAGTTATTTTTAGTGTCTGATAATAGGCACTATGCACCTTACCAAATTGATGTTGATGATGTAGTTGAAGCGTGGATAGCCAAAGCGTATATCAGTGTACAATTCCCAGACATGGATTCTAAGAACGATGTTTCAGTTGAACAACTTGCTGGCCTGGTACTAGATCTCCAAAAGGAGATATTGCAAATAAAATCGGATAAGAACTTAATGAAATAACCTTTGCGGGTTTTCTAGTGGATAATTCATCGATGGACAATAATATCCATCGATGATTACCATTTAATTTCTTCTCTTCATCACCCTCTTCACCGCCTCAATAATAGAAGCTGAATCCAGTCCATATTTTTTCATCAATTCAGCAGGCTTACCGCTTTCTCCAAAGCTGTCGTTTACAGCTACATATTCTTGGGGAACTAGATCTTTGGTAATTAAAAGTTGAGCTACACTATCGCCCAAGCCACCAATCCTATTATGTTCTTCAGCTGTTACAATGCACCGAGTTTTAGCAACAGATTTCAAAATCGCTTCTGTATCTAAAGGTTTGATGGTATGGATATTTATTATTTCAGCATTGATGCCTTCTTCTGCTAATTTTTCTCCCGCTTGAATAGCTTCCCACACTAAATGACCTGTCGCAACTATCGTTACATCCGTTCCTTCATTCACCATCCATGCTTTTCCAATTTCAAAAACTTGGTCAGGTGAAGTGAAAACAGGAATCACTGGTCTTCCAAATCGTAAATAAACTGGGCCTTTATAGTTGGCGACAGCAATGGTTGCAGCTTTGGTTTGGTTAAAGTCGCAAGGGTTGATCACCGTCATGCCAGGCAGCATTTTCATCATGCCAATGTCTTCCAAAATCTGATGCGTTGCTCCATCTTCACCCAATGTAAGGCCAGCATGTGATACTGCGATCTTTACGTTTTTATTACTGTACGCAACCGACTGACGAATTTGATCATACACACGGCCCGAACCGAAGTTGGCAAACGTAGTGGCAAAAGGAATATGACCTGCAATAGACAACCCTGCTGAGATGCCGATCATGTTTGCTTCCGCAATGCCGCATTGAAAAAAGCGTTCAGGATTTTCTTTGATAAACGTTTCAATCTTTAATGAGCCAACTAAATCCGCGCAAAGCGCAACCACATTTGGGTTAGTGCGGCCCAACTCTGTCATGCCCGCTCCAAATCCACTGCGTGTATCTTTACTTTCTGTATAGGTATATTTTTTCATGATTAATTTGAAAATTTGGTGATTTGAAAATTTGACATCCTCAAATTGTTTAAAAGTCTCCTAAAGTTTCTGGTAGTTGCGCAAGTGCAGCAGCTAACTGTTCGTCATTCGGTGCTATGCCATGCCATTTGTTGCTACCCATCATAAAATCAACACCAGCTCCCATTTCGGTTTGCATCATAATGGCAATAGGCACTCCCTTTCCAGTAGAAGCTTTTGCCTCGGCCAATACTTTTACAACATCCGCCATGTTGTTTCCCTTCATTTTCAATACCTGCCACCCAAAGGCTTTGTATTTATCTTCCAAGTTTCGGTTGCTCATTACTTTTTCAGTAGGACCGTCAATCTGCTGACCGTTTACATCTACCACAGCAATTAAGTTGTCTACCTTGTGATGTGGTGCAAACTGTAAGGCTTCCCAAATTTGCCCTTCATCTTGCTCGCCATCACCCATCAATACATAAACTAAAGTGTTTTCTTTTTTTAATTTTTTGGACAATGCCGCCCCGATGCCAACCGACAATCCCTGACCCAACGAACCCGCAGACATACGAATGCCAGGCAGATGCTCATGTGTTGTAGGGTGGCCTTGCAACCGCGAATTCAATTTCCGAAAGGTTTTCATTTCTTCCTTTGGGTAATAGCCACTTCGCGAAAGCACACTATAAAACACGGGTGAAATATGGCCATTGCTTAGAAAAAACAAATCTTCGTCAGTACCCAACATATTGAATTGGGTGTTATGTTTCATTGTGTTGAAGTACAAGGCCACTAATAGATCTGTGCAGCCCAACGATCCTCCAGGATGGCCCGATTGACAAGCGTGAACCATGCGTACGATATCTCTTCGTACTTGGCTTGCCGTTTTTTCTAATTCTGTTATGTTCATTTTAAATGATTTTTTTGGATGCGAAAGATCACATTTTTTTGCGTCTTCTAAAAAATTATATAAAGCGATTAATTATGTTCTCGATATATTCTTGCTTGCCGCTGATTGTCTTTGGTTCCCCTTGTTCAATTGCATAGGTGCGCAAATCCTCCATTGATAATTTACCTTCTTCATAGGCTTTTCCTTTGCCACTATCAAAACTTTTGTAGCGTTCGCTTCTCACGGCTTTATAATCTGATTTTTGTAAAATAGCATCGGCTGTTATCAACGCTCGTGCAAATACATCCATGCCACCAATGTGTGCATAGAATAGATCGGCAGCATCGGTAGAGTTTCTACGGATCTTTGCATCGAAGTTGATGCCACCACCTGCAAAACCGCCTGCTTGAATAATTATAAGCATGGCTTCGGTAAGCTCATTTAGATTGTTGGGGAATTGATCGGTATCCCATCCATTTTGATAATCGCCACGATTAGCATCAATAGAACCAAGCATGCCAGCATCTACAGCCACTTGAAGCTCGTGTTCAAACGTATGGCCTGCAAGTGTAGCATGATTAACTTCAATGTTGAGTTTGAAATCATTCAACAAATTGTGCTGACGTAAAAAGCCTATTACTGTTTCGCTATCGTAATCGTATTGATGCTTGCTTGGCTCACAGGGTTTTGGTTCGATAAAAAACTGACCTTTGAAACCATTGGCGCGCGCATAGTCTTTGGCTGTGTGAAGGAATCTCGCAAAATGTTCCTTCTCCCTTTTCATATCGGTGTTGAGTAAACTCATATAACCTTCGCGACCGCCCCAGAAAACATAATTTTCTCCGCCCAACGCAATGGTGGCATCCAGTGCGGCCTTTACTTGTGCTGCACCATGTGCAAGTACGTGAAAGTCAGGATTGGTAATAGCGCCATTCATGTATCTTTTGTTTGAAAACAAATTGGCAGTGCCCCAAAGTAATTTTACTTCACTTGCTTTTTGCTTTTCTTTTAGATACGTGGTTAAGGCTTGCATGCGCTTATCGTTATCAGCCACATCGCTTGTGTAGTCAACTACATCCACATCGTGAAAACAATAGTAAGGCAGGCCTAGCTTGGTGATAAATTCAAACGCAGCATCGGCTTTATCTTTAGCTCTTTCGATTGGATCGGATTTTGAATTCCATGGAAATAGGTGAGTAGCCTCGCCAAACGGATCGGCACCGCTACCATTGAAGCTATGCCAGTATGCGCAAGCGAAGCGCATCCATTCTTTCATTGGCTTGCCGGCTACTACTTTGTTTTCATCATACCAACGGAATGCGAGTGGGTTGCTCGATCCGATGCCTTCAAATTTGATTTGACCAATCCCTTTGAAATACTCCTGTTGTCCTAGTGTAACTGCCATTGTGTTTATGTGTTTATTTATAATTGAGTTCGCTTTTAAGTGTTAGTTCTATTGGTTGTTATCTAATTGATTCAATAAAAGAGCTTTCCATTTCTCATACAATTCATCATAGCTACTAGTGTGTTGTGGTTCAATAGTAGCAATGGCTTTGCGATTTTTTGTGGCCGATGCAGCATCTGCAAAATTGCCTGCGCCAATGCCCGCGCCAATCGCAGCACCTAGGCTTCCATCACCATCATAAAACTCGATGGCTACATTGTTGGCATTAGCAAAGCTTTGAGCAAACACATTACTCAAAAACATGTTGGCTTTGGCTGCGCGAATAATGTTAGAATTCATGCCATTGTGTTTCATAATGTCGAGCCCATAGCGAAAGGCAAACACAATGCCTTCTTGTGCTGCTCTGAATAGATGTGCGTTGGTATGCTTATTGAAATCAATGCCGTGAATGTGCGCGTTGATGGTTTTATTGTTCAACATACGCTCCGCACCATTCCCGAAAGGTAAGACGCTAAGACCATTACTTCCTACTTCAATAGTGGCTGCAACATCGTTCATGGTTTGATAACTCACATCCGCACCAGCGATATTTTTTATCCATCGATTTAAAATTCCCGTACCATTGATGCATAATAAAACGCCTAGTCGTTTCTGCTCTGTAGCATAATTAACATGGGCGAATGTATTGATCCTCGATTCGTTATCGTAGGTAAGTTGATCGCTTACACCATACACAACACCTGAAGTGCCTGCTGTGGCTGCTACTTCACCAGGGTGCATTACATTTAACGATAGTGCATTGTTGGGCTGATCTCCCGCTTTGTAAGTTACGGGTATGCCCGCCTTCAATGCTAAAGTGGCTGCTACTTCCGCAGTTACTTTACCATGTTCGGTAAATACATTTTTTATTTCGGGGATAAAAGAAGTATCTAATCCATAATAACTGAACACATCTTTCGATACTTCATTTTGTTGAAAATCCCAAAACACACCTTCTGATAATGCTGAGATGCTTGTTGTGGCTTGGCCTGTTATTTTCATGGCAATGAAATCGCCAGGCAACATAATTTTGTCTGTCTTTGCATACACATCGGGCTCATGTTGTTTTACCCATGCAAGCTTTGAAGCGGTAAAGTTACCGGGTGAGTTAAGCATGTGTTGCAAACACTTTTCCTTTCCTATTTTCTCGAAGGCTTTATCTCCAATCTCAACTGCACGACTATCACACCAAATTATGCTGTTGCGCAATACGCGCTGTTGTTTATCGAGCATTACCAAGCCGTGCATTTGATAGGCTATGCCGATGGCTCCAATATCTTGGGGATTATATTTTCGTTGGGCATTCAGTTTTATGATAGCTTGTTGAACATGTTCCCACCACACATCGGGCGATTGCTCTGCCCAACCTGGTTGGAGCGAAATTATTTCGCTTTCCGTTTCCGGATAATGTGTCGAAGCGATGCACTTCCATGATCCATCTTCTACCACAGAGACTTTTACCGAAGAAGTACCTAAATCTATTCCTAAAAGTAACATGAAAGCGTTTTTAATTATTTATTCTGAAAGTAAAGATTTCATCAAATTAAAGAAGCCTAAACCAACAGACAAATTAAGTACTTTTGTTTTAGTAACAGAACTAAATTTTTCAATGGGAAACATAAAATAATAAAAATGAAAAAAGGTTTGTTGATTGATATGGACGGTGTGATCTATGGAGGTGATACGCTAATTCCTGGAGCAGATAAGTTTATTATGAATTTAGTGGAGCAACAAGTTCCATTTACTTTTATGACTAACAATAGCCAGAGAACTCCGCGTGAGGCAATCAAGAAACTAAAGAAGCTGGGCATTGAAATAGAAGAAAAGCACGTGTTTACAAGTGCTATGGCCACTGGAAAATTCTTAGCAAGTCAAATACCCAATGGCACAGCTTATGTACTTGGCGAAGGCGGGCTGCTAACAAGCTTGCACGAAAACGGAATTATTTTGGTGGATACCGAACCCGATTTTGTTGTGCTGGGTGAAGGGAGAAACTTTACACTTGAGATGGTGCAAAAGGCTGTTGATATGATTTTGGCAGGGGCTAAATTTATAACCACCAATCGCGACCCATCGCCTAAGAAAAAAGGATGGAACAACTTGGGGATTGCAGCCACAACAGCGATGATCGAAGAAGCCTCAGGAATAAAAGCCTTTGTAGTAGGCAAGCCAGGCCCAGTAATGATGCGCTCCGCTAGAAAATTTTTAGGTCTCGAAACAGCAGACACCACCATAATTGGTGACACTATGGACACCGATATTCAAGGAGGCGTTCAGATGGGATATAAAACAATTTTAGTGCTATCGGGAGTATCTAAAAAAGAAAACCTTTCGCATTATGCATTTAAGCCCGACTTAGTGGTAGATAGTGTAAGTGATATTCAACTGCCGCTGAAGTGGTGGCCTAGTTGATAGAATGTGTTACTTGTGTGGCTTAGTAGTAATAGCCAAAAATAATATTCATCTCGTCCTCGCTAGTGAAGCCAAAATTGATTGCCTTTGGGTTTGTATTATAATAAGTAACCACACTTGTAAGCCCTTCTCCAGCTTTAAGTTTGATTGGTGTAGTAAGGTTTAAAACCAAAGGATGAGCCCAGTCGCTGTTTTCATAAACGACTTCGCCATTTCGTGCGCCTCCCAAAATTTTGATTACAAACTTTTCTCCCATTTTATGATAGTGAGAAGAAAGAGTTATAACGGTAACATCTTGCTTAAAAGTAAAATCAGTGGTAATGGTTTTATGCTGATTAGCAGGAATTGAAAAACTGTAATTTCCAAAATTGATGGAGCGTGCTTCTTTAATAACGTTAGCCTGGGGTACGGTATATAAGTTAATATAATTTTCTCCCGTGAGTTCCGTAGTCTGTTTATTGAAATAATGAGCGTTCAAATCAAAAGATGTTGCAGGCGGAACTTTTAAAGCAACGCCTTCAGGAAAAACAAAAGTAGAGTTTACGTCAGTGCCACCGCCTAAAAATAGATGATTCTGCATTTGCGAGTAAGTAATAAAATTAAGGCTGCCATCTGCATTATAAAGATCGCGTATCGTATTAGAAGGTGGCAATTGTGTAGCGTCCTGAAATCCATACAAAACAAAATGATGACTGTTACCTCTGCCCTGCATAACTATTTTATTTACATAAGCATTGGCAGTATTGGGTGTTTTCAAGCTAAAAAAAATTTCACGCTCGCTATTCGGTTTTACTTGAAATGGATTTACGCCCAATTGAAACCCACTTCCCTTAGGTGGCGCGTCCATCGGAACGAAGGTTTGAGTGCACACTGCCTTGTCATTCAATATGGCTTCATCTGCCACACTTCCAGTTTTAGGGGCACCGTTTACTATCCATTGTTTTATAAACTCAATTTGACCTAACGATAAAAAAGGCCCACCCAGCGGCATCGTTGAACCGTAATTGGGGGAGTTGCGAAATGCATGGCAATCAACTTTGTAATACAATAGACTGTTCAAATAATCGGAAGGCTTTACCCGTAACAATCCGTTTGTATTCGCATTCGTATTTTTGGATGCAATGTTTATAAGATTTTCATAGGCTGTAGATGAAGCAAGCACCAAGCTGTGTTGGGCAAACGAAGCATCATTGGCAGAAGCATGACATCCTGCTGTAGCGCACGAAGGAGTTACTATTTGATCTTGGATAATAGCCCATGAAGCTTTAGGGGAATTATCCATAACTGCCTCTTTTTGGCACGATTTAATTATCAATGCCAAGCCTATAATCAATGTATAATGAATAACACCAATAGGTTTCATAGCGAAATTTGATAAAAACAAATCTATGAAAATCTGAACAAATGATAGCTAGCGGCTGCCTTCATAAGTTTATGAGCCAATTTTGAAAAGTATAACATGATATTTCTAACTCACACCTTCCCACCATTTTGAAAAAACTTGATGGCTGTCTTTGAGATTTACAGGCTCACCAATGCGAGGTGTTATTAGAGGTATGCCGATATTCTTATTCAGTTCAGAAATTGTTTTCAACGGTTCATCCCATGCATGCAGTGATAATGCAAACTTAGAAGAATGAACAGGGAACAAACGCTTAGCTTGTAAATCTTGAGCAGCTTTCAATACTTCATTTGGCATCATGTGTATGTGCTTCCAACTTTTATTGTATTGGCCATTTTCAAGTATAGCCAAATCAAAAGGCCCGAAGTTTTTGCCTATCTCTGCAAAATGAGTATCAAATCCACTATCGCCACCGATGAATAGTTTGAGTGTAGGAGTTTGCAAGACAAAAGCCATCCACAAGGCCTGATTACGCTTAAATCCACGGCCAGAAAAATGCCTTCCAGGAACGGTATTTACTTTAAACCCATCGCCAAGCAAAACATCTTCATTCCAATCTTTTTCAAGGATAATGTTTTTATCAAAACCCCAATGTTCGAAATGCTCACCCGTGCCCAATGAACAAATAATGAGCTTGATCTTAGGTTTTAATTTTATCAAGGTTTCATAATCAAGGTGATCCCAATGATCGTGACTAATAAAGAGATAATCTATTTCAGGTAGATCATCGGTAGTATAAACATCGGTGCCATTGAATGAACGTGTAGTGAACGTGAGTGGAGAAGCTGCACCACTCATAACGGGGTCAACCAGTATCTTTTTGCCATCCACTTGTATAAAGTAAGATGAATGCCCAAACCACACCAATACATCGCTTTTTGGATCAAGTGATTTTAAATTTGTTTTTATGGAAGGGATAAGATCAACTGGCTTGTTCCTTATTTTCTTGGAGAAGAAAAACTCTTTCATCACCGAAAAAAAAGTTGCGCCTTCAGTAAGATCGGGTGTTAAACTTAAATTTTGAAATGCACCATTTTTATAGTTAGACGATTTTTTAATTCTTTCCAATCGCGCGCCTGATGGAGCTTTCCCAAATTTGGGTTGACTCATAAAAATATATCCCGTAAGGAAGAGCAGCACTACAATGGAAGCGAAGAGTATCATTGGATGAATAGAGTTAAATGAGAGATAACTCTTCTCAAAGTCGAAAGTAAGCTTATTTTATTTTGTGATGATTCTGCTGGCCAAACCTTAGCAATCGGAACTACCGATGATAAATCCCTTTCTTGTACGCTAGGTGAGAGTAATTAATCGGAAGCCGATATTCAACCTTAACAGAGAAAAAATAATAGAAATCGTTGGTTTTAGGATTTCCTCTTTGAGTGCCTGCTTTATCAGCGATTGTAGATGTATTATTAGGTGCTCGCAAGAATGCGTAGGAAAGTTGAGCTTGGATAGAATTAGGATCAGCGATGGTTGGGTACTTGTCACTCACATCATCCAAGCGATCAGTAAATGCGAGTCGTAAACCACTTTCTAGATCAATGTTGAAATCCTTTGTTAGCTTAATCCTTAAACCCAAACCCAAAGGAATGACTGGTGTAATTGAGGAGTAGCTAACGCCTTCAGTTTGGTATTGCCGCAATGAATAGGTAACACCATTTAATGTTGTGGTAGGATTATAATAGCAAATACCAAGTCCGAGAAATGAGTAAATATTGAAACCTGGCCTATTGGAATAGCTTTTATGATTGGTAAAAAGATTATACATAAAAGAGCCACTCAGTTCGGCATTAGTGCTCTTAAATGAAAGATTCCTTTGTATTTTTCCTGGATTTCCGGTATCGGCATCGCTTGCACTTAATGTAAAATAATAGCCCTCCAAGCGAGCACTCCAGCGCTCATTGATGTCATATTGAACGCCAACGGAAAGAGCTGGCACAGAGCTAAAGCTGGCTCCAGTGTTAAGCTCACCAAAATAAGTAGAGGCACCAATTCCACCTACAAAATTCCAACGTTTGTAATCGAAATTTTGAAATCGCTGGCCAAGCGCACACAGCGAAAGTGTTTGAAGACAGAAAACAATTAGGATCTTTTTCATTCTAAGCGGAGAGAGAGGGATTCGAACCCTCGTTACCTTTGCAGGTAAACACGCTTTCCAAGCGTGCTCGTTCGGCCACTCTGACATCTCTCCGAAAACTGAACACCAAAAAATAAGGAGGTAGCACTACACCAACTCCTTATAGTTTTAGTTTAACATTTAAAGTACCTGAGGCCGGAATCGAACCGGCACATCCGAGAATACACGATTTTGAGTCGTGCGCGTCTACCAGTTCCGCCACTCAGGCAAACGGGCTGCAAATATGAACAAACAATTGAAAATTAACAATCCTAAGCTAACAATTGTGCAATCTCTATTAATTACTTTTGATCCCTAATAATTTATTCACCCAACTAAATATCATTCTATGCAGATCGCTAAGCACAAGGTTGCATCTATTCATTACACACTTACCAACAACGCTGGCGAAGTGCTCGATTCGAGCAAAGGCCGCGATCCACTTCTTTACATTCATGGCATGGGTAATCTTATCCCAGGCATGGAAGATGGACTGGACGGCAAAGTAAAAGGCGATAAATTCGATATTAAAGTATCCCCTGAAAAGGGATATGGCGTAAAAGAAGCCGACTTAATTCAGCAAGTGCCGCGCGATGCTTTTGGGGCGCAGCCAGTAAATGTGGGCATGCAGTTTCAAACCGACAGCGGCCATACGGTAACCGTAACGGACGTTGGCCTTGATAGCGTAACTGTGGATGGCAACCATCCATTGGCCGATACGCATCTCAATTTTGATGTTGAAATTATAGATGTGCGCAATGCCACTGAAGAGGAACTGGAGCACGGCCATGTGCATGGCCCTGGTGGGCATCACCATTAAATAGTAGCTAGTATTGAGTAGTTAGTCTGACTTTCATCTCATTTTCTACTCATTACTCAATACCAGATACTCATTGCTAAGTATTACTTTTACATTAATGCAAGCCGTCTTATCGCTTTCCGCGAAAGCGGGAGGAGGAAAGTCCGGGCAACATAGAGCATCGTACTTCCTAACGGGAAGGTATTTCGCCTTGGCGGGATAACAGACAGTGCCACAGAAAACAAACTACCCATTTCGATTTTTCGCGATGGGAAAAGGTGAAAAGGTAGTGTAAGAGACTACCGCTCGGCTGGCGACAGAAGAGGCACGGCAAACCTTACGAGTTGTAAGGCCAAATAGGCTCTGATAAAAGGAACGGCTCGTTCTTATCCGTTCAAATCGGATTTCAGAGCGGGTAGGCTGCTTGAGTTTGGTTGTGAAGCCAAGCCTAGATAAATGATAAGAGCTAGCAATAGCACAGAACCCGGCTTACAGGCTTGCATTATTTTAAGTTTTAAACGACTCTAACAAAATAAAGATGGAAAAGAAAAAAACAATTGCCTATTGGATAGTCACTGGATTACTTTGCTTTTGCATGTTGGGTGGCATTGGCCAATTACTTCAAGTAAAAGAAGTGGTGGAAGGCTTTGTGCCACTTGGCTACCCATTGTATTTTATTTCCATAATAGGGTTTTGGAAAGTGATGGCAATAGTTGCTATACTGATACCCAAATTTCCATTGGTAAAAGAATGGGCGTATGCAGGTGTTGTTTTTGCCATGACGGGTGCTTCCATTTCTCACATAGCAATAAATGATACTGCCTTCCATATTATTGTGCCCTTAGTAATAGTTGGGTTAGCAATAGCCTCTTGGTATTTAAGGCCAGCATCAAGAAAAATCAATTTTTGAAATAATCGAACACCATGTGTCCAACAGTTTTGAACTTAAGGATGCTTTTTAAAGTTCCAATAAAAAAATAAGCCTTTATGAAATACATCTTTTATCTTATTCTTTTTATTTCTGTTCAATCATTCGCACAAAATCCGAAAGCAGATACTTTAAAATATTGTTTGAACAAGGAAATGGTTGGCTTAGGCGGATATGACCCAATGTCTTACTTTGAAGGAGGCAAACCACAACTGGGTAATAAGAAGTATGTAGCCAATTATGAAGGCGTAGAATATTATTTCATTAACCAAGCCAATAAAAATACATTCGTAGTTAATCCTAATAAGTACTTGCCCGAGTTTGGAGGTTGGTGCAGCATGACGCTCGCAATGGGAAGGGCTACCACGCCTAAGTATGATAATTTTATAGTAAGCGATGGAAAGCTTTTCTTATTTGAAAGAACGCTTTCAGTTAACGGACGTGAGCTTTGGTTGAAAGACCCGAATCAGAACAAGAAAATAGCCACTAAAAACTACACCTCTTTCCGGAAAACCGGAAAGATAAAGTAGCATGAGGCACACGCTCTTTATTTTTCTTTGTGGCACGTTTTTATTCTTGGGCTGCAATACGCATCGAAAGGCCTATACTATTTTAGGGAACATAGAAGACCCACAAAACGAAATTGCCAACACAATTGCAACTATTCTAAACGCGAAGCTTCATGATTCAGTAAAAGTTATTAGGGGCAGTGGCTCCATGATGAACTTGGAATTATTGGAGCAGGGAAAGGCCGACCTAGCCATTTTGGATAACTATTCTAAATACAGCGATAAGGTCTCGTCAATATTCCCGCTGTATCCTCAAGTTCTTCACATTCTTTATCGAAAGGGATCAGTAACTCCAAAGTCGCTTAAAGAATTATTCCTTAATGGAAAGGTCTTTCCTGGTGTAAAAGAGAGTGGCACTCAAATTTTTGTTGAACAACTAATTACCGATTTAAATATAGACCGCAGTAAAATCCAATTTGTAGACATCTTGGATTTTTTTGATGCCGATGTGATCTTTTCGTTTACCGATTTACTTACAATGGAGGAATTGCGCGATTTAAGCACGTACGAACTATACAGTATTGATGACGTGAATAAACTAGGCAAGGGTTCGCTTGCAGAAAGCATTTGTACTAGGCATCCACAATTCGAGCCATTTATTATCCCTAACGATTTGTATGGAGGTTTTACCACAGCACCCATTCTCACTATCAAAATTGACGCAATATTGGCGTGCCGCACAGATCTCGATAAGGATTTTGTCTATTCTCTTATTTCTACTTTAACAGAAAACAGCCAAGCACTTAAAAATATTAACCCACTTCTGTTCAACGTCTCAGCAGATTTTGATCCACGGAGGTTAAATTTTAATATCCATATCGGATCAAAAGACTTTTTAGAGCGTTACAATCCGTCTTTTTTTGAAAAATATGCCGATGTCTTTAGCGCTATTGTAACTGTAATTGTTGCCTTTGCCAGTAGTTTTTATACCTTTTCGCAATGGCAAAAATCAAGAAAGAAAAATAAAATTGATGCCTATTATAAAGAATTACTTGCGTTTAGAGCACGCATAGTGCCAATGGAAACTGCGGAAGAATTAAATTCCTTACAAAAAGCCCTAAAGCAACTGCAAGAAGAGACCATTAACTTGGTTGTGCGTGAGAAATTATTGGCAGATGAATCATTTTCCATTTTTTTGAATCTGTCTAAAATAGTAATGGAAGAAATTCAGTCTAGAAAGCAAGAAATAAAATCAGTTCTTGGTAGTTGAGCAAGTAATTGCCGCCATTTGGTGTCTTTTCAATTATCAAAATTAGTATCTTTATAGAAAATAGCTAAAGCAACAAAGCTAAATCTAATCAGTATGATACCCATTACGGTTAATGTGCCTGAAGACAAGATTGAGTTCTTTAATGAATTACTGAAAAACTTGCAATTCGAGCAGCAAATTCCCGAATGGCATAATGAAATAATTGATAAAAGACTGCTTGAATACGAGCAAAGCCCGAAAGACTTACTTCACTTGGATGAGGTAAGATCTAACTTTAAATTGCGATAATGCACAACTTTAAAATCGTTTTCAAACCCACAGTTTATAACGAAATTCAAGAGGTCATAGATTATTACAATCTGTTAGTCGTGGGTTTGGGGGAACGATTTTTTGAATCATTATCTTCAAAGTTAAATAGCCTTAAAACGAATCTATTTTATCAAGTTCGCTATAATGGTACAAGAATGGCAACACTTTGAAAAATTTCCTTATCTGGTTCACTACAAGGTTTTTGAAACTGAACAATTCATATTAATTTTAGCAGTGCTTCACGGGAACATCAATCCGAAGAAATGACCTGAGGAAAAGTAACGTTGAAAAAAGTAAGATTGAAGAGTTAAAATTTCCCTTCCTATTTTATCCTTGTCTTCAGGATCAACAAACTTGACACCTTAAAACACCTCCATATAAAAAAATGCCCAAAGTATTAATTATTGAAGACGAGCCGAGCATCAGAGCGGTTCTAAAAGACATTCTAAAAGATCAGAAAGAACTCAACCTAGAAGTAGATGAGGCCAAAGATGGTTTGGAAGGCATTTCAAAACTGGAAGCTGAACATTATGATCTAGCTTTTTGTGATCTTAAAATGCCCAAGATGGATGGCATGCAAGTGTTGAAAAAAGCTAAGGAAAAGGAAATTACAACTACTTTCATTATGCTTTCTGCACATGGCAATATTGAAATGGCTGTTGAGGCGACTAAAATTGGTGCTTTCGATTTTCTTCAAAAGCCACCTGATCTCAACCGACTTCTTATCACGCTAAGAAATGCTTTGACCAAAGATTTATTGGTGAAGGAAACGAAATCCCTGAAAAGGAAAATCTCTCGAAAGTTTGAAATGGTAGGCAAGTCGGATTCGATAACGACCATCAAGCAAATGATTGAAAAGGTAGCACCTACAGATGCTCGTGTGCTCATCACTGGCCCCAATGGCTCGGGTAAAGAATTGGTGGCTCGCTGGCTTCACGATAAAAGCAATCGTGCCAACGAGGCTTTTGTCGAGGTGAATTGTGCCGCGATACCTTCTGAATTAATTGAAAGCGAATTGTTTGGTCACGAAAAGGGTGCATTCACTTCGGCCATAAAACAACGCTTGGGTAAATTTGAACAAGCCAATGGAGGCACTTTGTTTTTAGATGAAATTGGCGATATGAGTTTATCCGCGCAAGCGAAAGTTTTGCGGGCATTGCAAGAACATAAAATCAGTCGAGTAGGTGGCGATAAAGATATTCAGGTAAACGTGCGCGTGTTGGCGGCCACTAATAAAGACTTAAAAAAAGAAATTGCTGAAAATCGTTTTCGAGAAGATTTGTATCACAGATTATCTGTGATTGTAATCAAAGTGCCTTCGCTGAATGAGCGTGTAGATGATATTCCATCTCTTGCAGAAAAATTTTTAGTTGACGTTGCCGAAGCACACGGCACTAAAAAGAAAGAGATATCCAAGAAAGCTGTTGAAGCTCTTCAGAAATATAATTGGACTGGAAATATTAGGGAACTCCGAAATGTGATTGAAAGGCTCGTGATTATGAGCGATTCAATCATCACAGAAAAGGAGATAGAGAAGTATTTGTAAGTACTAGATTCTCTTTTGAGATTCTATCTTTTTTACTTCTTTTTTGCTGTAAGTTGGACAAGTGTAAGCACTGCTACAAGCGGAAAGAAAAGCAGCAACTAAGGCGAACAGTAATACTTTTTTCATAGTGGTGTTTTTTATAAAGTGAACAAATCTATTAATCTTTTGCTAGCCTACAAAATGTAATAATCGGGTAAATCTTACACCAATAAGTTACAGCCTCGGCTATCGCTATTATCAACCCTTCCAAGTACCTCAAAGTTCCCTTTGCTGTTCAACCTGCCCAAATCCTGTGTTTCAATAAATGCACAAGAATCAATGTTGGCCAGATCAATTACTTTGATTATTCCAATTCTGTCAACGGATTCTAGCGACAAAGGATCATAAACATCGCGAATCAATATTTTCATACTCCACGGACATTGATAGTAACCATTTTGTAGTGAGTAGGCTTGCGAAAGTAATTCGGTCATGCCGTATTCCGATGTTATTTGAGTCACATTAAATCGTTCTCGTAACGTTTGGTGAAGCTCTTCTCGAATTATTTCTTTTCGCCTGCCCTTCATGCCACCCGTTTCCATAATTATACACTGGCTAAGATCTAGCGAATATTTTTCGGCAAGGTCTAGCAAAGCAAAAGACACTCCCAACAATATTATTTTGCGATTATCGGTTTTCAGCAGCTTTATTTTTTGAACCAGCTCATCCAAATTGTTAAGATAAAACCCCGAATGCATTGAGTTACTTTGCTTGATAAAATAATCTGCCATAGTAACTAATGACGAGCCATCGCGCTCCAAATAAGAGGGAAGCAAAGCCAGAAAGTGATAATCGTTGAGCGATCCGAAAAAAGAAGTGAAAAGCTCTTCCGAGTGATTGAGATAGAAAACAACATCTTTTACAAAATGCCTGCTTGTAGTTGCTCCGGTTGTTCCGCTGCTTGTGAAGACCGTTTCTTGCCGCCAATTACCAGTCTTCACTTCATGAGTTTTAAAAAAAGAGATAGGCAAAAATGGAATCTCTTCTACTTTGGTAATCAAAAAGGGATTTACTCCAAGTTGCTCAATGTAATTTTTGTAGACTTCATTTTCCTGTGATTGGATTTTAAAAAGAGCCAATGCAATACTATTAAAGTCTTTTGCGTTTACTTTGTGAAAGTTCTGTTTAAAATGAATAGATGTTTCCAAGTGTTGAGTACCTTACAAAACCATAAAGTTAGATAATGAGATTGAATAGGAGTTCGCTACTGCCTGCCTTTATTATTGTTTTTTGCACCTCGTGCTTTGATAAAGCACCAATTTACTCAGTTGTGCCCACCATCGATTTTAGTGATTTGTGTTTTAGGGAAAGTGCTGATGTCGATACGCTTTCTTTAGTATTAAAATTTAGGGATGGCGATGGCGATCTTGGACTAAGTGCTGCCAATCCTTCCGACAATGAGATTCCATTCAACGAAAAATTTTATTTCCAAAAAAGGACGGATGGAAGTTTGACTAAGGTGGCTATCAATACAGCTACTAATTTATTGACCTACAAAGACAAGCGCACCAATTCTCTTTACGCTACGTATCCTTCATTTGTAACACCCTACAATTGCACCAATTGGGAAGTGATCTATAACGCAGATAAAAATCCAAAGCCAATCGATACTGTGTATTGCGAATATAACCCAGGGCATTACAACATCACTATTGATTTTCTTACAAAAAATAATGACGGCTCTTTTACGAAGTATGATTGGGGTAAGGCTTTTCCGTATCCTAATTGTGTTGTTTCGGGCTACAATGGTAGGTTTCCAGTTTTATCAAATGATATCACTAAGAAATCTCCTTTAGAAGGTTTCTTAAAATATAACATCCAGAGTGGATTCTTCAACTTAATATTCAGCATCAAGACCTTAAAGTTGCAGGTGCAGGTTTATGACCGAGCGCTTAACAAAAGCAACTTGCTAGAAACACCGGAATTTACACTACAGTCGATTAAGTGTAATTAATAAAGGCTTGGATATGAGCTGCCATCATATTCTTGCATCAATAAATAAAGCTTATCAAAAACTTCTTCAGCATTTGGCTTGGAGAAATAATCGCCATCAGAGCCATAGGCTGGCCGATGTTCTTTGCCTGTAATGGTAAGTGGTTTGGCATCTAAATATTGATAGGCATTTTGTTCTTCTAATACCTTTTGCATCATAAAGGCTGTTGCCCCACCAGGCACGTCTTCATCGGCAAATACAACTTTGTTGGTCTTCTTTATTGAATCAACAATCATTTCTTGAATATCAAAAGGCAGCAAGGTTTGCACGTCAATCACCTCGCACGAAATGCCAAACTTTTGAAGTTCTTCTGCTGCCTCCATAACAATGCGACACATGGAACCATAGGTTACAATAGTTACATCCGTGCCTTCTCTTAAAATTTCAGGGACACCAATGGGGACGGTAAACTCAGCAATGTTTTCAGGAAGTTTTTCTTTGAGTCGATAGCCGTTTAAACATTCAATAATCAAGGCGCAATCATCAGATAATAACATTGTATTGTAGAACCCTGCGGCTTGTGTCATGTCGCGAGGCACAAGCACATAGATGCCACGTAAGCTGTGTAAAATCATGCCCATAGGTGAACCAGCATGCCATACGCCTTCAAGTCGATGGCCCCGTGTGCGGATTATCAACGGTGCTTTTTGCCCACCTTTGGTTCGATATTGAAGATTGGCCAAATCATCAGACAAAATTTGAATCGCGTAAAGCAAATAATCTAGGTATTGAATTTCGGCAATGGGTCTCAAACCACGAACGGCCGCACCTATGCCTTGGCCTATAATTGTGCATTCGCGTATACTCGTATCCGTTACCCTCAGTTCACCATGTTTTTCTTGCAAGCCAGCAAAACCTTGGTTTACGTCTCCAATCTTTCCAACGTCTTCTCCAATGGCAAATACTCTGGCATCGCGCGAAAGCGCAGCATCAAAGCAGGCTTTCAATATTTCACGGCCGTCTACCAAATAAGAATTCTCTGCATAGACCGGCTTTATTTCTTCAATGTTGATGGCCGACCACTGCGATTGGCTGTATAAATAAGAACTAAAGCGATCAAAGTTTTCAAGATCGGCATGCTTTATCCAATCAATAATTTCTTGACGAGCAGGTGAAGTACTTTCTCTTAAAAGTCGAAGGGCTTTCTTGGCCGCTCTCATTGAATCTAAACGCAATGGATTCAATATTTTGTCTAGCGATTCTTTAATAGCAGTAATCTCAGGATAATCATTGGTAAATTGATCGAGTAGTGAAGTTAGCTTTTGCTGATCTTCATGAATTTCTTGATTGAAAAGTTTCCAAGCCAATTCTTTTGCGGCTTTGGCCGTGGCTTTTGCTTCTTTTTCCAATTCATCGAGCTCGTCTACATGGCTAATGCCTTGGTCCAAAATCCACTCGCGCATTTTTTTATTGCAGTCATGTTCGGCTTCCCATTGCAAGCGTTCTTTTGATTTATATCGCTCGTGAGAGCCGGAAGTAGAGTGACCTTGTGGCTGTGTTACTTCAACCACATGAAATAAAACAGGAACGTGTTCGGTTCTACAAATCCTTTCCGCGACAGCATAAGCATCGCACAGTTCTTTATAATCCCAACCGTTCACCACAAAAATCTCAAATCCTTTTTCGGTTTTGGTACGCTTAAATCCCGCCAAGGCTTTTGAGATGCTACTTTTAGTGGTATGAAATTCTTTAGGAACGGAAATACCATAATCATCATCCCATACTGATACCAACATGGGCACTTGCAACACGCCCGCGGCATTCATCGATTCAAAAAATAACCCTTCAGAAGTGGAGGCGTTGCCAATAGTGCCAAATGCTATTTCGTTGCCGTGATTGGAAAGTGTTGTGAACTGAGCGAGTTGTTCGTTGTTGCGAAATAATTTAGATGCGTAGGCCAAGCCCAATAAACGCGGCATCTGCGCGGCTGTTGGCGAAATATCGGCACTGCTATTTTTCGATTCTGCTAAATTTTTATAGGCTCCGTTTTCATCTAACATGCGTGTGGCATAATGGCCGTTCATGAGCCTTCCGGCAGATGCAGGATCATCAGCCACACTGGTGTGTGCATATAATTGAGCGAAGTATTGTTGAAGGGTAAGTTCGCCAATGGCAAACATAAAAGTTTGATCACGATAATAGCCTGCTCGAAAATCGCCTTTGCGGAAGACTTTGGCCATGGCCAACTGCGCTACTTCTTTGCCATCGCCAAAAATGCCAAACTTGGCCTTGCCCATAAATACTTCCTTGCGGCCGATCATGCTCGCCTCGCGACTTTCGCAAGCAATTCGGTAATCATCCAAAATAGAGTAGATCTCTTTTTCGGAGTAGCCATGGGAGAGTGTTTTTGTTTGACTCACAAGCAAAGTGGTTTTTGTCAAAAATAAAGAAAAACAAATGAGGGTTCAACAAACAAATTTTTAAGCCAAATAAAAATCTTCAAACAAAAACTATCTCCAAATTATTAATCAGGTTTTGTGATAGAATCATGCTTAATATTCTGATGTTGTCTCATTGTATCTTAAAATAGAAATGATTTCCATCGATTGCAACGCATCAAATCGATGGATAAAAGTCTAAAAACCCGGCTTAAAACTTCTGCAATCGTATCCGAATACTATATTTGCAATCCTTACTGATTTAAAAATCTACCTCCGATGATTGTTGGCGTACCGAAAGAGATTAAGAATAACGAGAACAGAGTTGCACTGACACCCGCTGGAACGCAAGAGCTTGTGAAGCGTGGTCACACTGTTTATTTGCAATCAACAGCAGGCGATGGCAGCGGATTTAGCGATGAGTCCTATATCGGGGCTGGCGGTAAAATTCTCGCGACAGCAGATGAAGTTTTCTCTATTTCAGAGATGATTATTAAAGTAAAGGAGCCAATAGAGCAAGAATATAAATTGATTAAGAAAGACCAATTGGTCTTTACCTACTTCCACTTTGCATCTTACGAACCTTTGGCTCATGCCATGATTAAAACAGGGGCGGTTTGTTTAGCTTATGAAACTGTAGAACGGGTTGATGGAAGCTTGCCTCTGCTTGTACCTATGAGTGAAGTGGCTGGAAGGATGGCCATTCAGGAAGGAGCAAAATATTTAGAGAAACCTATGAAAGGTAGGGGCATACTCTTGGGGGGAGTACCCGGAGTAATGCCAGCCAAAGTATTGGTACTTGGTGGTGGCGTTGTTGGTGCTAACGCTGCGAAGATTGCGGCTGGCATGGGCGCGGATGTTATTATCACGGATGTAAATATTAATCGTCTTCGTTACTTAGATGATGTAATGCCTAAGAATGTGCATACGATGGTTTCAAATGAATATACCATTCGCGAATTAGTGAAAACACATGACTTGATTATTGGTGCAGTGCTTGTTCCTGGCGCAAAAGCACCTAAGCTCATCACGAAAGATATGCTTAAGCTAATGAGACCTGGCACTGTGCTGGTGGATGTAGCCGTTGATCAAGGTGGTTGTATTGAAACTTGCAAACCTACTACCCACGAAGATCCCATTTATATAATTGATGATGTTGTGCACTACTGTGTAGCCAATATGCCAGGTGCGGTGCCTTATACTTCTACACTTGCTTTAACAAATGCTACACTTCCTTATGCTATCAAACTTGCTTCGCAAGGATGGAAGAAAGCTTCACAAGATAATATGGAACTTAGAAAAGGATTGAATGTGATCAATGGCAAAGTGGTGTACAAAGCCGTTGCCGATGCATTTAACCTTCCTTACACTGATGTGAAGGAGTTCTTAGGCTAACACTTCTGCTCGTAACAGAAGAGTTTTCTCGTTTTGTTTTAAGAACCACGATGTGAAAGTTGTGGTTCTTTTTTTATGTTTTGATTAAAAAATGACTTCATGAAACGGCACTTCATTTACATATTATCATTTTTTATTTATCCATTTGTTGCCTCTTCACAGGCTATTCATACTCCGTTAATTTTTGCCCACAATGATTATGTGCAGCCCTCACCGTTTATTGGAGCCTATCAACACCAAGTTGATTTTATGGAAGCTGATGTCTTCTTACAAGATAATAATCTATTAGTTGCCCATACCCGAATAGAGGTTGACAAGACAAAAACATTAGAGACAATGTACTTAGCGCCACTGGCAAAGTTGATAGAGAAGAACAATGGGTTTGTGTATGCGGATCAACAAAAGAGCTTAACATTGATGATCGACCTAAAGACCGATGGTGAAAGCACACTGAATGTGTTGGTTGAAAAAGTAAATAAGTTTCCAGAGCTTCTTTCGTGTAAAACATTTCAAATCGCGGTAAGCGGCAATATGCCAAGTCCTGAAAAGTGGAATAGCTATCCCACATTTATCCAATTTGATGGCAGACCAGACATAGTTTACACAACTGAACAAACAGCACGCATTAGGTTGGTAAGCCAAAGTTTTAAAAACTATTCAAAATGGCATGGTAAAGGTGAACTGCCTGCTAGAGACAAAGCCAAACTTGTGACTGTTATTAAAGCCTCGCACGCCCTTGGCAAACCCATTCGCTTTTGGGCTATACCTGATACAGAAACGGGTTGGGCAAAACTGATTTCATTAGGTGTAGATGTATTGAATACTGATAAAGTAGCAGAGCTTACCACTTATTTAAGCCAACAGAAGTGATAGGCTTTGTTCTGCTAATTAGATTCTAGGATTGTACAATTATCTGCACGTTATCTAAAAGTTACTACACTATTTCAGGCGCATCGTTTGCAGTTAAGTCAGTGTAAATAATTACTTTCAGTTGCACCCCAATCCATAAACGATTGATAACAATGGCTACTCACTTAGGTTAAAGCTGGTTGCTTCCTTTACGCACGATTCCACACCCAAGTGGACAAACATAATAACCTAACCAAAACGTATGCAACAATTTGTACAAAAAGACGGCATCAGAAAAACGTTTACCAAACTAACGTTTTTGCTGGTGGCAATGCTGGTGGCCTTCGGGGCAGCTATGGCTCAAGAGCGCGCTGTCTCTGGGAAAATAATTTCTGGAGAAGATAAAACAGGCCTTCCCGGTGTAAACATTCTCGTGAAGGGCACAACTAATGGTGCTATTTCTGATGCTGATGGCAACTTTAAAATTAACGTAGGTGCAAATGATGATGTGATCATTTTTTCATTTGTAGGTTTTATTTCTCAAGAAATTTCTTTGTCTGGAAGAACCACTCTTGATATTGCATTAGCTTCTGATTCAAAGCAATTAGAGGAGGTTGTAGTGACCGCTCTCGGTATTAAAAAGGAATTGAAAACTCTTGGGTATACTACTCAAGAAATTAAAGGAGAAGATTTAGTAAAAGCCCGTGAGCCCAATGGAGTTAATTCACTTGCAGGTAAAATCGCAGGGTTAACAGTTGGCGCATCCTCAGAAATGTTAGGAAGACCCACGTTGGTATTAAGAGGTAATCAGGATTTGTTATTAGTAGTAGATGGCGTGCCTATCAACTCTGATACATGGAATGTAAGTGCTGATGACATTGAAACTTATACTGTATTGAAAGGCCCTAACGCTGCCGCATTGTATGGATTCAGAGGTCAGAATGGTGCTATTATGATTACCACTAAAAGAGGTAGCAAAGATAAACGTGGCTTCTCAGTGGATTTCAATTCAAGCACAATGGTTGAAACGGGCTTTTTGGTACTTCCCGAAAAGCAACATGAGTATGGATATGGCGCCAATTATCAATATGCCTATAGCAACGACCCTTATGATGCGGGTGGAAAATTCCATAGACCGAATGAATGGGGACCACGCTTTGACGGTCAAGGTGTAGCTCAGTATGATAGCCCTATTGGTGCTGATGGTAACAGGACAAAAACTCCTTGGGTAGCCAGAGGTAACGGTAACTTCAATAAGTTTATGGAACAAGGATTGTTATCAACTAATAATATTTCAATCGGTTCAAGTGGTGAGAACTATGGCTTGCGTATGTCACTTTCTCATTCTTATCAAAAAGGTCTAGCACCTAACACACGTCTTCAAGTAACTAACTTAAATATCTCTGGCTCTTACAATTTCTTGCCGAAATTAAAGTTGGAAACTAACATCAATGCGAATTTTCAATATACTCCTAATGTACCTGAGATAAGCTCTGGCCCAGAGGGTTATATCTACAGCTTTTTAGTCTATGGTTCCGATAGCTGGTCAGTTGATGACATGAAGGATTACTATAAAGCTCCCCTAGGTAAGCCAGGTGTGCAAGAATATTTTGCTGAGTATGGACGTGAGAATAATCCTTATTTTATTGCTTACGAATGGCTGCACGGACATAACAAAACTGACATCTATGGATTTGCTAAATTGACCTATTCCGTAAATGATCATTTGAACATCAGTGCTCGTTCTCAAGTAACTACTTGGGATCAAATGAGAACTGAGAAGCTTCCTTATTCAACTATTACCTATAAAAGCCCTGACTTAAGAAGAGGAGATTATCGTGAAGATAAGAGAACACTTTTTGAAAACAATTCAGATGTGTTGATCAATTATAGCAATAAGATTACACCCGATTTTAACCTTACAGCTTTGCTGGGTGGAAATGTGAGAACGTTCCATTATGTATCAAGTCTTAACACAACAGATTTCTTGATTGTGCCTGGTGTTTATAGTTTTAGCAACTCCTTGAACCCTGTAAAAGGATATTCATTTGCATCTGATATGATGGTGTTAAGTGCTTACGCAAGTGCAGACTTAACTTTCAGAAGATATTTTACCTTATCAGGATCGGTAAGGGAAGACAAATCTTCTACGTTGTCTAAAAGCTACCTATACCCTTCAGTGTCGTTCAGCACCGTTATTTCTGATTATGTAACGTTACCTGAAGTAATCTCTTTCTTAAAGATAAGAGGTTCTTATGCCAACGTAAAAGGTGGAAATACGCGCTCCTCTATAGGCACGGCCTATCAAGCGGTGACTGGAAGCAGTCTATCTAATTTAATTGGATATGGTTCAGAAGTTACTACTTCTTATGATGGCCCTAGTTATTCAAACCAAAATACGTATGCCATTAACACGCCATATAACAATACCCCATCGGCCAATTATTCTTCCACTTTATCAGATCCATCGTTGCAACCTTTTTCAGTTGACTCTTACGAAACTGGTGTTGACATGAAGTTTTTTGGAAACAGACTTGGTTTAGATGCCACTTATTTTACAACTATTAATGGCCCTCTCATATTCAACTTAGGAGTAGCTTCTTCAACTGCTTATTCTGGTCGTTTGGTAAATGCCGTTACAACTCAAAAGCAAGGATGGGAAGTTTCATTAAAGGGTTCCGCTCTTAAAAATCCTGACGGTTTAAATTGGGATGTTTTAGTTAATTGGTCTACTTATAAAGAAACACTTAAAGACATCGGTCTAGGTCTTGATCAAATTTACATAGGCGCATCAGATCACAACTTCAAAGTCGGAGATCGTATGGATGGATATTATGGTTATAAATTTATTCGCGATCAAAGTGGCAATGTTGTTCACGATAAAAACGGATTACCATTGTACCCAAAATCTGGAATTGACAACAAGCAATTTTTAGGTAACACGAACCCTGATTATGTGTGGGCAATTAATAACCGATTTTCTTACAAAGACTTTACGTTTAGTTTTCAATTTGACGGTCGTGTGGGAGGGGTAATTTACAATCAAGTAAAGGCGTATTCATCGAATGCCGGAAATAATGTGTACACAACAACAGGTGTGTTGGGTGATGCTAGGGCTGCCGAATGGAATAGTACTTACAATGCTACTTCAGGTGCTTACGGTGCTATTACTCCTGGCTATGTGGATCAGGGTGTGGCGATAACTGCGGGTACACCCACAATTGTTAATGGCCAAATCACCAATTTCAGTGAGCTTACGGTGGGGCAAAATACAGCACCTACTAGGGTTCAAACGTATGTTCAATCTAACTATAACAACTTGGATGAACCTTGGTTGATAAGCAAAACCTTCGCGAAATTAAGAGAGGTTACTATCGGTTATAATGTACCTTCAAGACTGTTGGGGAATGGTATGATTAAGAAAGCAACCATTTCTCTGGTAGGAAGAAACCTCATGTATTTTGCAGCCGTAAAAGATTTTGATGTAGATAGCTATCCTCAAGGACTTGGTGTTTCATCAAGCGGAGCAAATCTTTTAAAAGACCCAAGCTTGCAGACGCCAACGGCTAGGCGTTTCGGAGTGAACATCAACCTTACTTTTTAATCTTTAGTGAACGATTTGATTTTAATCATAAAGAAAATGAAAACGATAAAAATAAAATTAATTGCGATAACGCTTTCATTAGTAGTGTTGGCCGGTTGCCAAACGTTTGATGAATTGCAAAAGAATCCGAACGTGGCTAGTGCAACATCTGCTGTTCCTGCAAATTTATTGTTAGGTAAAGTTACTTACACAATGTTTCAGGGTACTGGTTCTGAAGGCCCTTTTGACCAAGTTCACAAGTGGAATCAGTTCTTGGTTTCGAATGACATTTATTATGGTGGTAAAAACGTGTACGACTGGACCAATACCGGAACTCTTTTCGATATGCTAAAGAATGTCCAAAAAATGGAAGAAAAGGCGTTTCAACAATTAGGTACAAAGGTGAATGGTTACTCTGCCCTAGGTAAATTCTATAGAGCTTATTTGTCTATCTATTTATCGCAACGAGTGGGTGACATACCTATGAAGGAAGCTGGCCAAGGTTTAGATAACCTTACCCCTAAATATGATACACAACACGATGTGTATTTGCAAAGCCTTCAATTGCTAGACACTGCTAATATTTACATGAATCAATTGGTACCCGTTGCGGGAACAAGTGTTACTGCACAAATTGATGGCGATATATTTTATGGTAACAGTCTTGCCAAATGGCAAAAACTAATCAACACTTATAAGTTAAGAGTATTAATCAGTTTAAGTAAACGTGCCGATGATCCTTCTGCGGCAGACCTTAAAATTAAACAGCGTGTAGCTGATATTATTAATACGCCAGCACAATATCCAATCATGACAAGTAATGCTGACAACTTAGTCTTTACTTTCAATCAGAATTACAATTCATATCCTCATGCCAAGACGGATGCTTACAACGATCGTCAATATATAGGAGTAGCTTTTATGAATATTACCACGGCTTCGCAAGATCCAAGAACTTTTATTGCTGCCACACCTGCACCTAATCAGCTAAAGGCTGGCAAGACGGTGAGCGACTTTAGTGCCTATGTGGGTGCTGATATTTCTAAAAGTGTTGGCGATCTATCTTCCGATGCTGGAAAGTATTCTTATGTGAATTACAATCGGTATTTCTTGTCCAATGCAGATAGAACTTCTAATGCTTCCTTTGTTGGCCCTGAGCCCTATATTCTCATAGGATTCTCTGAGATGAATTTCAATATAGCCGAAGCTATCAATAGAGGTTGGGTGCCAGGGGCTAATGCATCTACTTATTATACAAAGGGCATTAACGCATCCTTAGATTTCTATGGCCTTAAAGAAGGTGATAAGTTCACAGTAGGTGATCTATCTGGCGTAACCCTTGGTACAGTTACTATATCAAGAAGCACATTCTTGAACGAAGCTTCAGTAGTTTATAAAGGAGATAATGTGAATGGATTGGAGCAAATCTTAAATCAAAAATATGTTTCGTTCTGGCAGAACTCTTCGTATGAAGCATTCTATAATCAACGCAGAACGGGTTATCCCAAGGCATTTGTTACCACAGGAGCTGGTATAAATGCTGCGGCTAAAGTGCCAGTGCGCTGGCAATATCCCAATGACGAAACTGTTTATAATACATCCAACGCGGCTGCCGCACTAGGCAGACAATTTGATGGCAAGGATGATGTAAATGCCATTATGTGGTTATTGAAATAGTAATAATTTGTTAAACGAATAAAATGGCAAGAGACTTTAGTTTCTTGCCATCTTTATTTTTAAGTTTTAAACTACTTGCCATGAAACGTACAATTATCTTTCTTATCACTCTTGTTACTTTGGGTAATACACTTGCTCAAACACCCAACATTATTCGCGGCCCTTACTTAAACAGCGTTACTTCTAGTTCAGCTATTATTCGGTGGAGAACTGAACAAGCTACCGATAGCAAAGTTTCATTCTCTACTGATCTTGCTAATGCAGATAAGCAAGCAGCTATAAACGATTCCAAGCTAGTTACAGATCATGAAATTTTGGTTTCAGGATTGAATCCAAAAACTAAATATTTTTATACTGTTGGTACAACCAAAACTCAAGGCAAAGCCTATCAAGAGCAATATTTTGTAACTGCTCCTGTAGTTGGTACGATAGAACCAATTCGCATTTGGGCACTAGGCGATTTTGGTAACAGTTCTAAAAACCAATTGGATTGTAGAGATGCAGTAATTAACTACACCAAAGATCATCGCCCTGATGTATGGTTATGGTTGGGCGATAATGCCTACAATGCCGGCAAGGATTCGGAATATCAGAAACATGTGTTCCGTGTTTATCAAGAAAGTTTTTTCAAGAATACTTCGCTATTTCCCTCGCCTGGTAATCATGACTATGGCGATAGCAATGGTGATGGCAAAGACATTTCTTACTTTAAGATTTTCACCATACCGCAAAATGGTGAAGCAGGTGGAATACCATCTGGATCGGAAGCGTATTACTCTGTTGATTACGGAAACGTTCACATTATTTCCATGGATTCGCAAGGAAAATTAGATGGTGGCTTTAGAATTTATGATACGCTCAGCCGTCAGGTAGAATGGTTGAAGAAAGATTTGGCGGCCAACAAACTTCCTTGGACAGTCGTGTATTTCCATCACCCACCTTATACTAAAGGCTCTCATAATTCTGACACAGAAGATGAGTTGGTAAAGATCAGGCAAAACTTATTGAGGATAATTGAACGATATAATGTTGATCTCGTGCTTAGCGGACATAGCCACGTGTACGAGCGCACGCATCCTCTTCGCGGGCACTATGGAGAGTCGAATTCTTTTGATGCAAAAAAACATGTGATTGAACAGAAGGATTCCCCCAACAATTATCGCGTAAGTAAGAAAGGCCAAGGTGTAATTTATATTGTTAGCGGATCTGGCGGGCAAGTAGGAGGGCAGGAGGAAGGTTATCCTTTAAAAGCCGCAACGTATTATAACACAACAGTGGGAGGCTCTTTGATTATGGATTTCAACGACAATCGTTTGGATGCAAAATGGATTTGTGCCGATGGTCAAGTGAGAGATCAGTTTTCAATTACGAAGGAGAAATAAGGAGCAATAAATTTTACAATCATGAATCGCTTAAAGAAAATTTTATTTAGTGTAGCTATTACATTTAGTGTCTTTGCTGCAAGCGTTGCGCAGCCATTAACTGTTACACAATCCTCAGTCAATAATTATGTGGTAACGGTAAGTGCCACTTCTCCAAAGTATAAGCTAGTATGGAATACTACACCTGACTCGTGGAAAAAAGCTCAATCAATTTCTATTAAGACTTCACCCGAAACAGTTGTGCTGGCATCGGCACATCCTATTATAAAATTCAAGACTAAAAAAGAAACTTTTTATGCAGCACCACGAGGTGTCACGTTAAAGGGAGCTGCCAACTTTCGTGATTTGGGTGGTTATAAGACAACGGATGGACATCAAGTAAAGTGGGGAAAAATATACCGCTCAGCTGACATTAGTAAACTTAATGATGAAGATGTGAAGACGCTTTCAGACTTGAATATTAAAATGGTTTGCGATTTGCGTGGCGAGCAAGAAGTAGCTACTGCACCCGATCGTTTGCCTGAGGGAACTGAACGAATTCTGCTATCGGCAGGAAGCGAAAATGTAGGTGGCGCAGGTTCGTACATGAAGTACATGAAAAATCCTAACTCTGCTGACTCAATGATGGCGGCCTTTTATACGCGTACAGATCACTTAGCCAAAAAATACAAACCCATATTCGATCAATTGCTAGCATTAGAAACTGATAAAGCGTTGATGTTTCATTGCACGGCTGGTAAAGACAGAACAGGTATTGGTGCAGCTATGATTTTATATGCACTTGGCGTGGATGAAAAAACTATTTTTCAAGATTATGAATTAACCAACGAATTCCGAAAAGAATCAAATGAGCAATATATCAAAATGCTTACCTCACAAGGGCTGCCCGAAAAGTCGGCTCGTAGCATGATGGCCGCCAAGCCCGAATATTTAAGAGCAGCCTTTGATGCCATCAATAAAAACTTTGGCTCAATTGATGCTTTCTTGGAAAAGGAAATTGGCTTGAATAGCGAAAGGAGAAATAATTTAAAGATGAAATTTTTAAATTGATTTGAATGCCTTAATCAATTACATTTTAAAAAACGCAGATAGAATTAAAATCGATTTCAGAAAATAAATTCATTATCGCTTGCTGATTTTATTGTTCGAAATTGTTTTTTGCAGAGTGCATTTAAAACGATCTACATCCTCTGCCCGTAGTTGTTTGTGCTTGGTAGCACGACCTTTAGTTCGCTCTCGCCACATTTTAAAACTACCCGGCTTCATTTCTTTTCGCATCAATTTGATAACGTCTTGCTGTTTTAATCCAAACTGAAATTCAATAGCCTCAAATGGGGTTCTATCTTCCCAAGCCATTTGAATAATACGATCGATATCTGCTTCGCTTCTGGTTTTTATTGTGTCAATTATTTCCATCACACTCTGCTATTTTGTTTTTATTCATTCCGCATTTATCACTACAGTATTTTACTTCCTCCCACACTTTTTCCCATTCTTGCGCCAAGCAAAAGGTCGTTGACAACATAAAATTGACCAACACCATCAACCGCTCAATATGATGGCAATAACCTGTTTTAAAATTTTCTTTATGGTAACTTTTAGTGCTGGATGTAGTTTGAATAGCTGATGAGGAAAGATGAGGACTGCTTCGGCCATATTCTAAAAACACCCATTAAATAGGTTTGTTCAAGAATGATGAGCCACTATGAATTTAAATAATTGCGATAGGTAATTTTATTGTAAAGGTGGTTTCCTTGTTTGTGCTTATTACATCGATCTCACCTTTTAGCTGTTCAATTATTTTTTTTACAATGTAAAGACCCAAGCCTGAACCGCTTGATTTTTCTGAACCTCTATAAAACATGGTAAAAATTTTATTTTTTATTTCTGCTGGTATGCCTTCACCATCGTCTGTTATGGAGATTTCGAAAGAGGAAGCATAGACGGATCCATGAATAGTTATCTTCCCTGTTTTAAGAGAATCCCGAAAGGTAATTGCATTGGAAAGCAAATTGTTAATTACGATACCCAGCAATAGACGATCAGAGTTAACTTCAAGTTTACCAGTAAAATTTAATTCAAGTATAAAGGATTCAAGTTGCTTTTTCAGGGTAGGATCATTCAAGCAATCGCTTACCAATTCTTTTAAATTGAATCGGCAAAAGTGAACATCGTTGGTAATGGTTTTGGCTAAGGCCGATAATGACTTTATTATGTCATCCATTTGAGCTGACTTCTCATCGATATGCTTAACGCAATCGAATTGAAATTCAGTGAGTGCTTCTTTATTTAGTAAGCCCAGAATGCCAATGATGGAAGAAATGGGAGAGCGTAAATCATGTGAGGCACGATAAAGAATTTGGTCAAGCTCTTTATTTCTTTCTTCTAGCACGGCTAGTGTGCTCATCAATTTATTGTTCTTATCAGTTACTTCATCAATGGCGGCATTTAATTCTTCTTTTTGGGCGTGTATTTCTTCCAGCCTATCCGCCAGATCACTTTCTCTTTCCATCAGTTGCATAGTTCGTTCATCTAACAATGCACCGAGTTTCTTTATTTTATCTTCTTCCAACGGGATTTAATTAGTTTTATAATTAACTTACCTATGCGAGAAACAAAAAATTCTTTCGACTGTTAAAAGAAACAAAATTAAAAATATGAACAAAATAATCGAAAAAGAATTCAAACACGCAACTGTTTTTACTCTTGCAAATCATCCTAAAACTGCTATCGTGGAAGCAACAACTAGTTATATTCCATTAGATCCGTTTAAAGAAATTTTTAATTTTATAGGTGAGCTGGCAAAAAAGAAAAAGATAACCAAGCTCATATTTGATAAACGCAAACTAACTGTATTTCACCAGCCTTCCATGGAATGGTATTTTGTTGAATGGAAAGAAAAGATGTATGATGAAGGATTAACGATCCACAGAAAAATCCTTCCTTTAGATGATGTATTTAGACAAAGTGTACGCATAGGCAGAGAAAAAATAAATGCTTCCCATCCTGCAAGCAAGTTCAACCTGATGGATATTCAATATGCTGAAACAGTTGAGGAAGCTCTTTTAAAATAAGTATAAATGAATTCAATTCAGGGCTAACTTCATGTTAGCCCTTGCTATTTATAAGAGAATTCAATTTGGTTATCTTTGCTTAAACTGAAAATAGCATTGAATGAAACCAACCAAGATAATTTTCTCAATAGTACTTTTTCTCTTTTGCTGCACAACTAAGGAATCAAAGACTAACGATTGGATTCAACCTTTTAATGGAAAAGACCTTTCTGATTGGACTGTAAAAATCCATCATCATGAAGTGGACGATAATTTTGGCAATACATTTCGCGTAGAAGATGGAATGATAAAAGTGAGGTATGATCAATATGGAGATTTCAACGATCAGTTTGCCCATCTCTATTTTAACCAACCGTTTTCACATTATCATTTGGTGGTTGAATATCGCTTCACAGGCGAGTTGCAAAAAGGAGCTCCTGAGTACACCCTGCTCAATAGCGGTGTTATGTTCCATTCACAAGATCCGCACTCAATGCCAAAAGAACAAGATTGGCCTATCTCGGTGGAGATGCAATTTCTAGCGGGTCTACCCGATGGCAAGCCGAGGCCTACGGGCAATATGTGTTCGCCTGGTACTGATATAGTTTATAAAGGCGTTAAGTATGATGGGCATTGTCTTGAATCAACTTCTAAAACTTATAATAAAAACGAATGGATTCGTGCTGAGCTAATCGTGTTGGGCGATTCGCTCGTTACCCACATCATCAATGGCGATACGGTTTTGCAGTATACCAACCCTACTATGGGTGGTGGTATAGCTCACGGATATGATACTGCTATTTGGAAAGAAGGCAAGCCTTTGAAGCAAGGTTTTATTGCTTTGCAAAGCGAAGGCCAGCCCGTTGATTTTAGAAAAGTGGAGATTAAAAGTCTTCTGAAGAAAAGATAAATGTGTTTACGGCTTGTGCAATTCATTAAAAGACATTTGTAAGAAAACTTAACTTCACCTGCTTAGGTGCTAATAAAGAATTGAAAAGTGGATAGAAACCAGCCGGCAAATCATAACTCCATTCAACTCTTGCTTTCCGATCTAAAAAAACTAGAAAGGAAATCTGTCCTAGTTGTCATAGTCAGTGCCTGCTGCTTGGCGGCCATTAATTATTTTTCTGCGGCTTTCAATTTTTATAAGTACGAAACATTCTTTCGCACCGTTGGCCTTACTGAATTTTACAAGGGTATTTATTATTACCTAAATCAAGAGACGTACTTTCCGCTTTGGCGATTGGTATACTGGGCCTCCATCACTATTTTCTTTTATGCGATAGTGCCAATGCTTTTAATAAAATTGGTATTTAAAGAACAACTTCGTGAGTATGGACTTAAGCGCAAAAATATTTTTGAATCGTTTAGTGTGTATGCAATTTTGTTCGCTTGTATTTTTCCCATTGTGCTTGCTGTTTCATTTTCGTCTCAGTTTCAGCGCACCTATCCATTTTATACACTTACCAACACCAATGATATTTTTCCTTACTTATTAATTTGGGAATTTTTTTATGTGCTTCAATTTTTCGCACTAGAGTTTTTCTTTCGTGGCTTCATGGTGCATGGTTTAAAAAAGCAGTTGGGCATCTATTCGGTGGTGGCAATGGTGATGCCATATTGTATGATTCACTTTACTAAGCCCTTACCAGAGTGCTTGGGTTCCATCTTTGCTGGGTTTGTATTGGGCTTGCTTAGTTATAGAACGGGTTCAGTATGACTCGGTGCACTCATCCACATTGCCGTAGCCTTGAGCATGGATATATTGAGCTTGTGGCATCGCGGATTGATTTTCTAATGCGCTTACCGTTAACATAAAGGTTGTAGCCTTGTTATCGATAATACTTTACATTTATTAAAATTTAAAATTATGCTTAAACCAAAATATATTCTTCCGCTTGCGTTGATTGTGTCTCTGTTATTTTTTAACCATTCTACAAAAAATAATAAAAAACTTCTATCGCCTTCCAAAGAAGATAACTCATATCCTGCCATTACTGAAGCCAGTGCTGAGTTGCCATTGAATTTATTAAAACTCCCGAAAGGTTTTTCGATCAGTGTGTTTGCTGAAGTAGAAGATGCCCGCTCATTGGCAGTATCTCCAAGCGGAACTGTATTCGTTGGCAATCGCAGCGAAGACAAAGTGTATGCTGTTAAGGATACTGATGGAGATGGCAAGGCCGATAAAAAATGGGTGATAGCTTCTGGTTTGAACATGCCCAATGGTGTTGCTTTTCGCGATGGTGATTTATATGTGGCAGAAGTAAATCGTATTCATAAATTTTCTGGTATTGAATCGAAGCTGGCTGCTCCAGGTGCATCCACTATTGTTTACGATAAATTTCCTACCGAAAAACATCATGGTTGGAAATACATTGCCTTTGGCCCTGATGGAAAATTGTATGTGCCGGTAGGAGCGCCTTGTAACATCTGCGAATCGAAAGACCCCATCTTCGCTAGTATCACTCGCATGAATGCCGATGGCACTGGTTTGGAAGTGTTTGCCAATGGTGTACGCAATACGGTTGGCTTTGCATGGCATCCTGAAACAAAAGATATTTGGTTTACTGATAATGGTCGCGACAACATGGGCGATGATACCCCTTCTTGCGAACTAAATACAGCATCGAAAGCAGGCATGCACTTCGGCTATCCCTATTGTCATAGCGGAACAATTAAAGACCCAGAGTTTGGCGATAAAAGATCTTGCTCTGAGTTTACACAGCCTCAACAAAACTTGGGCCCGCACGTAGCTCCACTGGGTTTAAAGTTCTATACAGGAAGTATGTTCCCCGCATCTTACAAAAATCAAATCATAGTGGCTGAACATGGTTCATGGAACCGAAGCAAGAAGAGCGGCCACAAAATAGTGTTAGTGAAAATGGTAAATGGCAAAGCTGTAAGCAACGAAACATTTATAAGTGGTTGGTTAGATGATGCCACACAAAAAGTATGGGGTCGCCCAGTTGATTTGATTGTATTGAGCGATGGTTCAATGCTATTAAGCGATGACCAAGCTGGAGTAGTTTATAGAATCACCTATAAGGGATAATCAAAAATCATCTGCAATCAATTCTACTTTTTTGTTCTTATCCGCTTTCATTTTTAAAAGAAGCGGATAAGAACGATAAGTTAGTTCAATGCTGTTCTTTCCCGCAAGGAAGTAAAGGCTAAGACTCTCTGCCTTCCAATTATAGCTTGAAGTGCGTACTACAAAAGTTGCTTTGCCAAAGGCTTTCTCAAGGGCTCTCATCAAGCGCGGGTCTTTATCGGTGGTAACAAAAATCTTATAAATTAGATTTTGGTAAGTAAGTACTTGAATATCCTGAACGGCTACATCGCCAATCTTTTTATACTCTTCATGATCAACGGTATATTGCTTTACATCAAATTCGTTTTTCTCTTTCAGGTCTTTTTTGAAGGTGTAACCTTTAATACTATCGATGGGGCTGCCTAGTTTAATGCTTTTAAATCCGTTTCGCTTTTCAAGCTCGTACGAGTTTTGTGCTTGAGTAGAAGTGCAAATTATAATTAAGAGCAGAGTTATTCTTAAGCGCATAGTATAAAAACGGGCAGTGTTAATATGGTTCAAGGTTGAGCGAATATAGGAAATTCAATACAATAAGTACTTTTGTGCTATGAGCAATATACTAAGACCAGCCTTTGAAGATATTTATATGGAGCTTGCCGTGAACCTCGCCAAGCGATCGCACTGCATCAAGCGGCACGTGGGGGCCGTGCTTACTAAAGACACTCGCATAATCTCCATTGGCTACAACGGGCCTCCGCAATCAACCCACAACTGTGATGAGGAGTGGCCTGATACTGGTTGCCCTCGCGATTCCAAAGGAAGTTGCTCGCTCGCTATTCATGCCGAGCAAAATGCAATCTTATATGCAGTGAAAAATAAGACTTCTGTTGAAGGAGCTACTTTGTATGTAACACTTTCGCCCTGCATGGCTTGCGCCAGAATAATTTTTAGCATGGGAATAAAGAAAGTGATTTACCTCAACTCGTATGCAGAGTATAAAGGCTTACCAACCGATGAAGGTGTTGAGTTGTTGAGAAAATTTGGATTGGAATGTGTTCGATACGAAGGCAGACTTACCAACGTAACCCACATGATATAAAAGGAAGGCAACTCAATCTCTTATGCGTGGCAACATCAGAGAAACAAAAAAAGCCAACATAAGTCGGCTTGATTCATTTATAAAGAAAGTATTGATTAACCTTTGGCAGCCTCTTCAATCTCGGCTACGAACGCTGCTGTTACACCTTTGGTCTTTCTTGCCAACTCTGTTGCAAATACTTGAGATGCATGTTTCAAGGCCTCTACGAGTCCAACAGGATTTTTGTCATGACTAAAGCTTCCTAAACACCATTCAAGGTCTGCTTGAAGTTGTTGATCTAGCTTAAGTGCGATTAATTTTTCAAGAACAGCTTTTGATACGGATTCTAGATTAGTAGATGCTTTAACTTTTTTAGCAGGAGTTTTTTTTGCAGCCACCTTCTTTGGACTTGCTTTGCTTTCAACTTTTAATGCTGGTTTAGAAATTGCTTTTGCCATTGCTTTATTGATTTGGTTTTACAAAGGTACGCTACATTTAAATCGGTAAGCAAGTACTTGACTTACAAAATTTTATGCAACCGTTGACACTGATGGGATAGCGCAATTGATTTCATTAGTAGTAAAAATGATTTAGTAAGAATCATTGGCCTCATAGAGAGTAATAGTTCTCTATATAGCCTATACAGCTTTCATCTCAGCTAAAGATGGTGAACTATGTTAAAGTTTAATTGAAGCAAGGAGTATGCATTTCCTTACGATCTGCTGCTATGGTGCGATACGAAAGTGTTTTTTTAAACTAAGATGTTTCATCTATCACATTTTAACTAAAGAATGATGAAGCTTTATGCTTGGTGTGTTGTCTTTACAGAAGTACTTTGAAGTAATAGCATTCAACTACAAACTGATTATAAATGAAGAAGGGAAGTAATCCTAGATTACTTCCCTTCACTAAAGCTTAGGTTTTACCTAATTACTTTTTTTTCTTAGCAGCCTTCTTAGCTTTCTTAGCTGCTTTTTTTGCGGGTTTCTTTGCCATAGCGCTTAATGAATTTAAGTTTATTAATATGTTAAACGTATGCGAAAGGTATAATAAAATTTTATGATGCAAAAGTTTTGACAACATTTTTTTTTAACATCGAAAAAAAATCATGATGAAAAATATTTTTTTGTTCATCATCATCATCATCATTCATCACTTAAAGTATGTTCACTTCAGTTGATAACGTGATACCAAATTTTTCATACACTGATAATGAAATCGCTTTCGATAAATGAAAAATATCATAGCCATTACCTTCACCATAATTTACTAACACTAATGCTTGATGCTGATGAACACCAATGTTATTTATACGCTTGCCTTTCCATCCGCACTGTTCAATAAGCCATGCTGCTGGAATTTTAACATTCTGATTTCCAGTAGCATAATAGGGCACACTTGTATCAATTTTTTTAACTAATTCAAACTCGTTAATTGTTAATGTTGGATTCTTAAAAAAACTTCCTGCGTTGCCAATCAATGATGGATCGGGCAGTTTGCTTCTTCGAATGTTAATAACGGTATCACTAATAGTTTTAATAGAGATATCAGTACTTTTTTGTTGCTTCATCAACTCTTGTAATGCACCATAGTGAATGTTGAAATGATGATTTTTTTTGGTGAGACTTAAAGTAATACTTGAAATAAAATATTTTTCTTTCAACTGCGATTTAAAGATGCTTTCTCTGTAACCGAAGCAACATTCTTCTCTATTGAATGATAAAAGCTCACCTGTATTCACATCAAAAGCTTCTACTTTTTCAATTACTTCTTTGATCTCAACACCATATGCACCTATGTTTTGTATTGGTGCAGCACCCACTGTGCCTGGTATAAGCGATAAGTTTTCGATGCCACCGTAATTATTGTTCACACAATGCATTACTAAACTATGCCAACCTTCACCAGCATTGGCCTTCAATAATACTCTATCATCAGCTTCATCAATAATAGCAATGCCTTTCAACTCCACTTTAATAATCAACCCATCAAAATCTTGAGTGAATAGAACATTGCTGCCTCCTCCAAGAAAAAATCTCTTCTCGCTTTTATAAATCGGGTGTTGTATCACCTCATTGAACTCGCCAAGGCTCTTGATTGTGCAGAAATACTTGGCCATGGCTTTAATGCCAAAGGTATTGAAGGGCTGAAGTTGAATATTTTGTTGGATGTGTAGCATATCAACTACAAAGAAGAAAAATGTAATGGGATTTATAAAATGTGGTGGATGATTGATTATATTTAATTGTTATAGTAAGAAACTGAAATGAATTAATTGTTGGAAATGAGATATCTAAATAAGACACGTGCAATATTATTGGTTTTTGTTATCCCAACCCTTTTTAACTTACTAAGACCTTTAGTAAAGGATAATTTCATAATCATTGCATTAATAACTGTGTTTTCATATGGACTAATAAGTCTCTGGTATTGGAAAGTTCTTGAAGTGATAAAGGAAAGCTTAGAAGTCAATAGAAATGAAGAGACTTTAATTAGAGCATTCTTAATCCTACTAACCGTGTATCCCATAGTAGCCTTAGTGATTAGTGGATTGCCTGATGTAACTAATGTTCTTCTAATAGGTAATTTATTTTTTGCCCTTTATGGATTTTTATCTCTTTATATACTATCGGTGAATTTGGAAAAACTTCTTAGCCTCAGAGGAATTGTAATAGATAAATTTTGGAATTTTATTTATTTAGCTGTCTATCCAATAGGAATTTGGAAGTATCAAGATGGACTAATAAAATTTGGGAAGTTTGATAAGGTCAGATAAGAATCTTATCACTAAAAATTAACCCATGAAATTAATTGAATGTCCGCGCGATGCGATGCAAGGGTTGACTCGGTTTATACCGACTGAAAAAAAAATCAGCTACATCAATCAACTTTTGAAGGTTGGCTTTGATACGATTGACTTCGGTAGTTTTGTTTCGCCCAAGGCTATTCCTCAATTGAGTGACACCAAAGAAGTATTAAGCGGATTGGATTTGTCTGTTTCAACTTCAAAGCTTCTTGCTATTGTTGCTAATGTGCGTGGTGCGGAAGAAGCGAGTAAATTCCAAGCTATAGAATATTTAGGCTTTCCACTTTCTATATCAGAGACTTTTCAAAAGAGAAATACTAATGCAAGCATTGCGCAAGCCATAGAATCTTTGGTTCACATTCAAAGCATCTGCGAAAGCAGTGATAAAAAACTTGTCACTTATATAAGCATGGGCTTTGGTAATCCTTATAACGATCCATATTCCATTGACGTAGTTAAGGATTTCGTTGAGATTCTAGTGAAGATGAACGTTCACATTATTTCGTTGGCGGATACCATAGGAGTTTCGACACCCGATCAGATTAAGTATTTATTCCCAAAGCTTATCGAAGAATATAGTTCAATTGAGTTTGGGGTTCATCTGCATTCATCCCCAACAAAAGCAAAAGAAAAAATTAAGGCAGCATATGAAGCAGGTTGCTATCGCTTTGATGGTGCGCTTAAAGGTTGGGGCGGTTGCCCGATGGCCAATGATGAGTTGGTTGGCAATCTTGCAACTGAAAAAATCATCGATTACTTAGAATCACAAAATATTGAATTGCATTTGAACAAAGAAGAATTAGCGAAGGCTATGATTATGGCTGATGAGATTTTTCTCAACCATTAATCCAATTTAGATTTTAAAATCCTTTACGATTAGGTGATAAATTTCAGCGATAGCTCCGATTCGTCAACCCATACCTTTTCCCCGGAAGGGAAACAACCAATCCTGTAAACTCAAGGGAAAGCAGTAGCGATGAAAGAATACCTAACGGTATTTCTGTTTCTATACTTAATTGATCTATCATCACAGGCACTTCTCTTTTGCGAAGAGCTTCAACCACCAAGCGTTCTTCAACAGATAAATTGCTTTCGTTAAAGGCAGGAGTGAATGACTTTGTGGCTGAATGTAAATCCCAGTTCATGATGTACTCTAAATCTTTCACGGAAGTAAAGAGGTGCGCCTTGTTTGTTTTAATGAGAAAGTTGCAACCAGCCGAATATGTTTGTCCGAGATTGCCAGGTACAGCAAATACATCTTTGTTATAAGTGTTGGCAATTTCAGCGGTGATCAATGCACCGCCTTTCTCTGCGGCTTCAATTACAATCAATGCATCGCATAAGCCAGCGATTATTCTATTCCTTGCGGGAAAATTGTGCGCATCGGGTTGGGTGCCAAAAATATTTTCGGTTATCAAACCACCGGTGTCCATCATTTTCTTAGCAGTGTCTTTATGCGATGATGGATAGATAACATCCATGCCACTACCTAACACCCCAATGGTTGGCAAGCCAACTTTCAGTGCATGCTTGTGCGCATGTATATCGATGCCATAGGCGAGTCCACTGATGATTGGCGTTTGATGAGGCACTAAATCATCAATAATTTTTTCTACACAACTTTTGCCATACGCGGTTGCTTTGCGAGTGCCAACAATACCAACTGTCTTGGCGACATTCAAGTTGACTTGACCTTTAACAAACAAGAGGGCTGGAGAATCTTCAATCGCTTTTAGTCTCGAAGGGAAATTTTTATCTGTATAAAAAAGTACTTGAACGTTTTCTTTATCCGCTTGAGTTAACTCTTTTTCGGCAAGCGCAAAAGTTCCCTTGGTTAGTATAGATTCAGCAGTAACAGGGCCAATACCAGGGATTTTTATTAACCTTGCTTTAGGAGTTTTAAATACTTGTTCAGCGGAGCCGCAATAACTTATCAATTGCTTGAAAAGAATGGAACCAATGCCCGGAACAAAATGCAATGCAAGAAAAGCAAGCCGTTCTTGTTCCACCGAAGAGTAATTTTAAAGTTTATCTTTTACTTCCACCAGAAATTGGCGAATACTTTTGAGCGATTCCATTAGCTCAATTTTCGAATTCACTGTTTGTACATCGCCCTTCAACATTTCTTTGGCGCCTTGAAGTGTAAATCCCTTTTCCTTCACTAAGTGAAAAATGACTTTTATCTGATTAATGTCTTCGCGAGTAAATTGCCTGTTGCCTTTGCGGTTTTTCTTTGGCTGAATCATGTCAAACTCAGACTCCCAAAAGCGAATTAAGGAAGGAGCTACATTAAACATCTCGGAGACTTCTCCGATCGAATAATATATTTTCTCAATTTCTTTTTCCTTATAAGCCATGAAACGGGGAGCAGTTTACTTCACAAGAGAAGTGAACCTTACGCAAAGTAACAATTCTTTAATGTTAGCACAATGAAGGACTGCTTTTTTAATCGACATTCTTTCCACGAAGCATTGTGGACTACTTTGATTGTAGCAACTTGTTGTATTCTGATTGTTTGATATCAGAGTAGAGAAAGGTGAGAGGGTTTACAAATTTATCTTTATAACGAATTTCATAATGTAAGTGTGGCGCTTCAGAAACTCCAGTGCTTCCTACAAATCCTATCAATTCACCTCTTCTTACGCGTTGCCCATCCACCACGTTAAATTTAGATAGGTGAGCGTATCGTGTTTCAAAACCAAATCCATGGTTTAAGAAGATAACATTGCCATATGTACCCATCATGTTTGCATGAGATACGTAACCATTTCCAGAAGCGTACACTGGTGTGCCATATGGAGCAACCAAATCAAGGCCATTGTGATTTTTCCACTCGTGGTAAATGGGATGCAAGCGCAGGCCAAACCGTGGATAAAGAATAGTCAGGTTACGATTGTCAATGGGTTGCATGGCTGGCCGTGTTACCATCATCTCTTCCTTTACTTTTACTTCTTTGTTGATTTCATCTAGCGATTGACGCTCAACTTCAAGTCTGTTGTTAAGTTTTGAGAGTTGACTGTAGGTTGTTTCTATGAGAGACACACGCTCTAAATTTGTTAAAGGAAATTTCTCGCTACCACCCGTTCCACCTTTTCTTACGGCTTCATCTAACTTAGGCATATCAAGCAGAATGCGATAACTTTCATCATCATTGTTTTCAATTTTTGAAAGTAAGGTTGATGTATTGGCTAATTTGTCTTCTAAAATTTCCCATTCAGCTTTTAGCGATTTGTTCTTTTCTGCAAGAAGTGTTTCATCCCAGTTGGCATAATTTAAGTTAAACCAAATAGCCGTAACCAAAGCCAAGCATAGGGCTGTCCCTAAAAAAACAGCTACCTTTTTTAGTCGTGCTTTTCCCGAAAGGAAAACAGGTTCGTAGGCACAACTTTCAGTATTATATTGGTATCGTGCTTTAGCCATTAGTCAAGTGCTTGTTTAGTTGATTTATTAGAGGCAACCAGTGCTATAAATGTCGAGACATCTGTTTTCTTAATCAAGAATTGGATCGGATTGCAGTTCTTATCATTCTTTGCTATTTCAAAATGCAGGTGCGGAGCTATCACGCCACCGCTTATGCCTACGGTGCCGATGGTCATGCCTTGTTTAATTTTTTGACCCTGAAAAACTTTTATATCTTGAAGGTGAGCATAAGTGGTAGTGTAGCCGTTTTCATGATCTATAATAATATGATTGCCAAGGCCAGTTGGCATTACACTTCGTGAAACCAACAAAATTTTGCCTGAACCAGATGCCAGTACTTCAGAGCCTCGTTCGGCAGAGAGATCAACACCTTTGTGTTTGTAAAGAAGTTTGTTGAAAGGATTAACCTGATTACCGTAACCACATACCAGGGCATCTACTTTAAAATTCGGAATTGGGGGCAACGTAGGATAATGTGTAAGTTCTTCCACATCGCCTTTTACTGGCCAATAAAGTTTTGAGAAATCATAACTAGCTCGTGTAGCTTTGTCAAATGCATTTTTACTTTTAGAAGTCAATTCGTTGATCAACTGATCGAAAGCGGAAGTACTTTCCGCCAACGATTCCTTAGTAAAGCTCACGGTTTTCTCTTCTGTGATTTCATCGGTAAGCAATATTGTTTTATGAAGGGCCTTGTCGCTTTCGGTTAGGTCTGAAAGTGCAAAGGTGGCAAGGGCAATTTCACTTTCTACAATTTTCTTGTGCTTGGCTAGGGCTTTGTTTTCATTCCTCAGGTTTTTTTCAAGGTCTGTTTCAAAAAACTTATTTTGACCATAAATAAGGCCTGCGAAAAACAAAGCACCAGTTAAAATTAATCCCAACACATTGAATATAAGATTACCCCAATTGAATTTGGCTTTTTCGAAGCGAAGTGTTTTAGGGTTATATGAAAATTTTACAATCGACATTATATATAGAGTGTCGATAAAAACGTGATCGAAAACCTCGTGTGCTTGTTAAATTGAGTTTTTCCTTTCATTATCACCATTTCTAGGGTTATTTTTGGGAGTTTAAACAGCTAAAGTAACTAAATTTTACATTCACACCAATAATCGTTGGTTGAACTAACCGTTCAAACTACCTAATAAAGAGATGGATAGCAGTACAGTACGACAGAAGTTTTTAGATTTTTTCGCTAGTAAAGGTCACCAAATAGTTGCTTCGGCACCGCTGGTGCTAAAAAGCGACCCTAGTTTACTTTTTACCAACTCGGGCATGGTGCAGTTCAAAGATTTTTTTCTTGGCAACTCCGTTTCTAAGTATTCGAGGGTGGCCGACACCCAAAAATGCCTTCGCGTAAGTGGCAAGCACAACGACTTGGAAGATGTGGGCTTAGATACCTATCACCACACCATGTTCGAGATGCTCGGCAACTGGAGTTTTGGCGATTATTTTAAGAAAGAAGCTATTACGTGGGCTTGGGAATTACTGACTGAAGTCTATCAACTTCCGAAAGACCGATTATATGTAACTGTTTTTGGTGGCGATGCGAAAGATAACCTTCCGGTGGATGAAGAAGCAAAAGCACTTTGGCGATCGGTAGTTGCAGAATATCGCATTCTGCATGGAAGTAAAAAGGATAATTTCTGGGAGATGGGTGAGAGCGGTCCATGCGGCCCTTGTTCTGAAATTCATATTGATTTAAGATCGGAAGAAGAAATAAAACTAAAGCCAGGCAGAGACCTTGTTAATGGCGATCATCCACAAGTAGTGGAAATTTGGAATTTGGTGTTTATGCAATTTAATCGACTTGCTTCTGGCAAGCTTGAGCCGCTGCCCAATAAGCATGTGGACACAGGCATGGGCTTCGAGCGATTATGCATGGCCATACAAGGCAAGACTTCAAATTATGATACTGATTTATTTAAGCCATTGATTGATTTTATCGGTCTACATTCTGAAGGCTTTAAATATGGAGTTGATACTAAAAAGGATATAGCAGTTCGAGTGATGGCTGACCATATTCGTGCTGTTTCATTTGCCATTGCCGATGGACAATTGCCGAGCAACACAGGTTCTGGTTACGTTATAAGAAGAATTTTGAGAAGAGCCATTCGTTATGGTTATTCTTATCTAGGATTTAAAGAACCCTTTATGCACCGCCTTGTGCCTTTGCTGGCCTTGCAGTTTAAAAATGTTTTCTCCGAGTTGCATCAACAAAGCGATTATGTTGAAAGAGTAGTACATGAAGAAGAGATTTCGTTTTTGAGGACGTTGGAGAACGGGATTAAACGATTTGAAGAAGTATTGCCAATAAAAAGTGAAAATCCAGATACTCAAAAATTGGCAGTCACATCCACTTTAGAAGGGATGGTGGATGTGTTGGATACAAATGATATAAAATTTAAAATTTCTAATACTGGTATTATTCCTGGATATTTTGCCTTTGAGCTTTACGATACTTTTGGATTTCCATTCGATCTTACTTCATTGATTGCCCGCGAAAAAGGATTTAGTGTTGATGAGAAGGGATTCAACGAAGAAATGGCTAAACAAAAGACCCGCTCCAAAGCAGATGCTGCAAAAGAAACTGGAGATTGGGTTGTAGTTGTTGATGGAGATAAACCTGAATTTATTGGCTACGATCATTACGAAGCATCATCCAAAATTTTACGCTATCGTAAAGTGAAGCAAAAGAACAAAGAGTTGTTTCAACTGGTGTTGGATAAAACGCCTTTCTATGCAGAGAGTGGCGGTCAAGTGGGCGATACAGGAGTTATTGAAATAGCGGGTGAGAAAATCCATGTGATCGATACAAAAAAAGAGAACGATCTTATTGTTCATTGGGTGGAGAAACTGCCTGCTAACATTGAAGCCTCGGCTAATGTATCAATTGATGTCAATAAGCGAAGGCTTTCAATGAACAATCACTCTGCTACTCATTTACTTCATGCTGCTTTACGCCAAGTGTTGGGCAAACACGTAGAACAAAAAGGCTCTCTAGTTAATGATAAAATTTTACGTTTCGATTTCTCTCACTTCGCTGCGATGACCAGCGAAGAGATTGCCAGAGTTGAAACAATTGTAAATCAAAAAACACGTGAGAATATAGAATTGAACGAGCAGCGCAACGTGCCTATTGAAAAAGCAAAACAGTTTGGTGCGATGGCATTGTTTGGCGAAAAATATGGCGAGTTTGTTCGTGTAATCACATTCGATCCAAAGTTCTCGGTTGAACTTTGTGGAGGCACACATGTATCATCAACAGGGAAAATTGGATTGCTGAAAATTACTTCAGAGAGCTCGGTAGCTGCTGGAGTGCGCAGAATAGAAGCAGTAACTGCTGATGGAGCTGAAGAATTTATCAACCATGAATTGGCGTTACTACATGAAGTGAAATCAATTCTTAAAAATCCTAAAGATGTGTTGGCATCGACTATGTCATTAGTAGAAGAGAAGCATGCGTTAGAAAAGAAGTTGGAAGCACTGTATCAGCAACAAGCTAATTTGTTGAAGGATGAATTGGCAAAGAAAGTTGTTGTGGCTAATGGATATTCGCTCATCCTTGAAAAAGTATCGGTGCCAACTGCTGACTCGCTTAAAAATATTGCTTATGCATTGCGTAACCAGTTTGATGATTTGTTGTTGATCTTGGCTGCTGACGTTGAGGGAAAGCCAAACGTAACCGTTATGCTTGGAGAGAAACTAGAAGCAACTAAAAAATATCATGCAGGCAACATGGTGAAGGAGTTGGCCAAAGAAATTGATGGAGGAGGAGGCGGCCAGTCTTTCTTTGCGACAGCTGGAGGAAAGAATTTGAATGGGTTGAATGCTGTGTTGGAAAAAGCTAGTAACTTGATTTAGTAAAATTTTTATAGTATGAAAAACGAAGAAAGAATTGTCGAATTAGCTGAAATGCTTCACAAGTTTGATGACCTTAACGAAACTGTAAAGATAATGAGTAGTAGACTTGATAAAGTTGATGCTGGAATTGGTAAATTAAATGAAGAGGTGGTTAAGCCAAATCTAATCTCGGGGCAGAATGCAAGATCGATAATGAAATTAGCCGAAAATGATGATAGAATTAGTCGTTTGGAAGCGGAAGTATTCAAGAAGTAAAGATGGATCTATTAGTCCTTAATAAATACACTCCCGTAATTGGCCTTGAAGTCCATGCTCAGCTATCAACGCTAAGTAAAATATTTTCAGGAGATGCTACCACGTTTGGCGATAAGCCCAATACCAATGTAAGTGTTATTACATTGGCTCATCCTGGCACGCTTCCAAAACTGAATAAGAAAACAGTTGAGCATGCTATCAAGATGGGCATTGCTTGCAATAGCGAAATTTCGCGATGGCAAATATTTGATCGTAAAAATTATTTCTATCCCGATCTCCCGAAAGGGTATCAAATTACGCAAGACAAAACGCCTATTTGCAAAGGTGGTTTTGTAACAATTAAAACATCTTCTAACGAAAAGATTCAAATCAAATTGAATCGAATTCATTTGGAAGAAGATGCTGGAAAGTCCATTCACTTAGAAAATGAAACAGATACATTGATCGATTTGAATCGTGCGGGTGTTGCATTGATTGAAATTGTAACAGAACCTGTTATTCATACTTCAGAAGATGCAAGCGCATTTCTCACTGAAGTGCGCAAGCTTGTTCGTTACTTAGAAATTTGTGATGGCAATATGGAAGAAGGCTCCATGCGCTGCGATGCAAACGTATCTGTAAAATTAAAAGAGGCAACACAGCTTGGTAAAAAAGTGGAGGTGAAGAATATGAACTCAATGCGCAATGTTCAGCGCGCTATTGATCATGAGATTGTTCGCCAAATTGAAATCCTTGAAAAAGGTAAAGCTGTAATTTCTGAGACAAGAACTTTTGATGCCAATACGGGTTTAACTCATAGCATGCGCACTAAAGAAGAACTCAATGATTATCGCTACTTCCCCGATCCGGATTTGAGCCCGCTACAGATTTCAGATTCTTGGTTAGCTTCTATAAAATCAATGATGCCAGTGCTTCCGCATCAATTGGTAGATAAGTATGTAAATGAATTTGGCCTCACGGAATATGATGCGCTGCTCTTAACTGATTCAAAAGATATGGCCGCTTATTTTGAAGGAGTTTGTAACTACACGAAAAGTTACAAGGCTGTTTCTAACTGGATGATGGGGCCAATAAAATCGTATCTAAATGAGCATTCGATTGAAGTAACTGCCTTTCCTATAAAGCCAGCATCTATTGCCGATATTATTACATTGATTGATGAAGGAAAGATGAATTTCTCCATCGCGTCCAAGCAATTGTTTCCTGAGTTGTTAAAAAATTCTGAAGTAAAAGTCGTGGAGCTTGCAAAGCAATTGAATCTTATCCAAGATAGTAACGTTTATTCGTTGCTGCCTTTGGTAGATGAAGTAATTGCATTACTCCCTGAAAAGGTGATTGAATATAAGAAGGGAAAGAAAGCATTGTTGGCTATGTTTATGGGTGAAGTAATGAAGCGAAGTAAAGGTAAGGCTGACCCTAAAGTGATAAATGAATTGTTATTAAAGAGATTACAATAAAAAAATGAAGAATATGATAAAGAGTATTTTGATAGTGATAACAATACTTGGCTGTGCCCCCGACAAAGAAAAGGAAACCGCAAGTGGATGGGATATTGTAATTAGTGGCACAGTAAATTTTCCTCAAGAAGGAAAAATTTCGCTCAAGAATCTTGCCGCTGGATCTAAAGAAGATACGGTGAAACTGAACAGCAAGAAGCAGTTTAAAAAGAAATTGCACTTAACTGAGCCAGGCTTTTATCAATTTAATTTTTACGGTCAGCAAGTTTTTAATTTAATTTTGAATAAATCAAACATTGAAATTGCGTTGGATGGCAATAATCCGCAAGGTGCTGTTAACATGAAAGGCTCGCCTGAATCTGATTTGATTTTAAAAGTAACAGATTTGGTTAATGGTTTGGAATCGTCACCTGAAGTAGCTGCTTTAAATGAAGAATTTGGTAAGGCTGCAACCGCTAAAGACGAAGCTAAGATGAGCGAAATTCAAGGAAAATATTTTGCTATGAAAGATAAAAAAACCGATGAGGTAGCTGCGCTTTTATTACAACAACAAGCATCGTTAGCAACGTTAAATTTGCTTCAAAACCAAACGTTGGATGTAGATAAGTATTTGAACGTGTTTGTAGATGCCGCAGCAAAGATGGATAAAGAATATCCTGCGCTTTCATACGCAAAAGAATTTTCTGCCTACGTAACTAAAGCAAAACGAACAGCCATAGGGGAAATGGCACCAGAAATAAGTTTGCCTAATCCTGCTGGAGTAGTAGTTAAGCTTTCGTCATTACGAGGTAAATATGTATTGGTTGACTTTTGGGCCAAGTGGTGTGGCCCTTGCCGAAAGGAAAATCCCAATGTAGTGAAGGCATATGCTAAGTTTAAAGACAAGGGCTTTGAAATATATAGTGTTTCTTTAGATAAAACGAAAGAGGATTGGGTGCAAGCCATTCAACAAGATAACCTTACTTGGACACACGTTTCGGACTTGAAGTATTTTGATTCGCAAGCAGCTCATGATTACAACATCAACGCTATTCCGTTTTCCATTCTGCTCGATAAAACCGGGAAAATTGTTGCTAAGAATTTAAGGGGCGCAGCGTTGGAAAAGAAGTTGGCTGAGGTGATAAAATAAACTTTAAACTTGATTGCTTCGATTTGGATGAATGTAGAATCCGACTATTCATCCCAATCAAAGTACTCATCTTTTTGTAGTTCTATCTCTTTCTTTTTTTGTTGACCTTTAGTTTTAAAAGCATCTTTCAGTTCCTTCACTTCTTTCTTAAGATCGCTGATTATTTTCTTTTTCACGGCTTGCTTATCTAATCCGATTGTATAATTATCAGTAGTTCCAGTAATTTTTATAAATAATTTTGTTTTTCCAGTACCATCTTCTTCCACAGCGCCAAAGGCTTCATCTTTATCAATTTTTTTCTTGTTGCGAAGTGGTGCTATTATATGATAATCGATGTGCTGGTCAAAGGTATGAGTGCCACTTAATTGAAATGTACTGATGTTGGATTTAATTTCCATCTGCGGGATAAAAACGGTTTTGTTCTCAACATGAATCTCATTTTTTAATTCACCAAAGCGAAGTTTGCTTAGTCCTTCGTCATCCAAATATTTATTGAGCTTTTGGAGTGGCTCAAAATTATTAAGTTCCCCATTCTTTAAAGTAGCGTTGATATCGGCTATTAAGGTTTCAGGTTGTAATGCTAGTTTTTCATTTAGCGTGGCTTCTAGCGTTACATCGGCAAAGGCTTCACCCTTTAAATGCCTGCCTTCAATAAACGATTGGTAAAAATTATCAAATACATAAAAGGCACTATCAACTTGAATTCCTTTTGCATTGAAAATGCCAGTAATATTAATGGCTTTAGGGTTTTTAGCATCTACAATGCCATTCAAATTTATGTCACCACCCAATGCTTTTAAGCGGGTGTTTCTCGAAATAGCTTTTTGATTTCGTATCAACAAGTTGCCTTTTATTTCGCGTGGCTTAAATTTTTTATAGCTCAACGATTTGATATTGCAATTGAAATTGAGATGTAGAAGAGGGGAGATACTAAAACCAAAATTAGCAGAGCCTATTTCACCAAAACCAATTTTAAAAAGATGATCTACATCAAGGTAATTGGATGATAAGTCAGCTTCAATGCCAATCGGTTGGTTTTCAAATAACAGAAAAGTCATCACGTTTTTTAAAAAACCATTCATAAGAAAATCACTCTTTCCCAATTTGCCACTTACATTGCTCAATGCAAGATCATTGTTGTTGAATTGAAGTGAACCGTTTAAATCCTCGAACGTAATATTTCTTTCTTCTTCAGTAAAACGAATGTTGTGCATTTCAATAGTGCCATCAGCCTTCACTTTCTGTGCAGTATTTTTATTTTTTAACAACGATAGCTTTCCTGCAAATGAGACATTTGCTTTTAGAAGTCCTCCAATGTTTTTTATATTTTTTATATGATAGAAATTTTCAATTGAAGTAGCGTCAAGTTCGCCTTTGAAATTTCCTGTAACACTTGGATCTTTAAAATCCTGTAAAGAAAAATTCCCTTCAAAATTTTTACCATTCAGTTCACCCGACATGTTTTTTACAAATAACTCAGCGCGTGAAAAATCTGTTAGAGATGAACTTGCAAATGAGCCTTCGATATTGGCGTGTTCTATTTTTGATTTGTACGATGGGTGTGAGAAGCTGGCGTTGTTGCAACCAAAAGAGACTGTGAAAAATGGACTCTTGGTTTTACTTACCTCACCTTTTATGGTGGTATTGAAATACACATCGCCCTTGCTTTGATATTGTGCAAACTGCTTAGATAACTCTCCAGGTATGAACGATAGCAATGTTTGTATGTTGGTATTTTTGCCGGTGGCACTTATATCAAGTATGTTTTTCGATTTGAACGAATAGTTTCCTTTTACTTCAAAAATTGATTTGCCGATAGCTATTGATGATGAATTTATGTCAATACTTTTTTGTGTGTTGTTTAAACTAAAATCTAATACCACCGACAACTCCTTATTTTCAAAAAACATCAACTTGTCAATTTTAAATTGATTTGAATGAATATCTCCTTTAGTAGTTACTTCATAATTATTATTAGCAAATCCAATAGAAGTAATTAACTTTTTGCTGCTGATACTGTAGTGTTGATGAATCTCCTCATTGTCATAATTAATTTCTGTCGAGAATAGACTTATATTCTCAAGCTGAAGAGCAATTGTTTTTGCATTGGCAGGTTGCTCTTTAAAAACGGTAAAATTATTTTGACCATGAACATCGATCACAGGATTGAGTTTGCTAGTTTCGATTTGCAATCCTCTAACGGAGTAATTACCGTTCCAAGCTTCAATAGGATTGATAACGAACGAGACCTTTTTAGCAGTAAACAGTGCGTTGTCACGCGGACTGCTATCCTCCACATACATATCAAAAATATCAATGGAAAGATCAGGAAAACTTTCCCATACTGAAATCTCAATCTTGCCCACTTTCACTGGCGTGTTAAGGCTTTTGTTTGCTTCGGTAATGAATTGCTGAATGATTCTGTCTTTATAAAAATAGACAAAGGCTGCCGCTGAAATTATAATAACAGCAACCAACCCAACCGTGAAGAATAGAATCTTTTTGAGTAAGCGCAAGTTTCAAAAAATTGTTAGACAAAGGTACACTTGAAAATTTAAATACTTGGAATATAAATTTTGAAAGCTCAATATATCGTAGCTTACTCTAGGGTGATAAACTTTGCTACTTCATTAAAAAACTTTCGTGAATCTTGCCAATAATTGCGACTGTATAATTGTAGAAAATTCCAGTTCTTTTGTTCTGCCAATTTTGGAAGTAGTGAATGCCTATCTTTAACAGATAGACTTTTTTTATAGGTGTCATCGTCAGTCAATAAGAGTCCATCCAGTTTTTTGTTCTTGCGTATAATAATATCAATGCTTGGCAATGCGTGATCGTCAGATATGCACTGTGGATATTGCTCTGTTGACCAATTGCGTATTTTCTCAATTAAGGAAGTGGATTTATTTTGATAATGATCTTCAACTGCTTTGATGTAGGAGTGGGTTGAAACATCCAATGCGTATTGCAAATACAATTTCAATATTTTTGGTCCTCGATGCACACTATTTTCAACGGCAAGTTGATCGGGTGAAATACTTGACACAACAATTATTTTCTGCTTGGCTCGAGTGATTGCAACATTCAATCTGTTCTCACCACCTTGTTGGTTTAAGCTCCCAAACAGCATAGCAAATTTTCCGTTTCCATCGGGTGCATACCCAATAGAGAAAATAATAATGTCTCGTTCATCGCCTTGCACGTTCTCGATATTTTTAACAAACAGTGAATCAGGTATAGCAATTGATTCGATACTTAGTGTGTCTTCTAAAGCATCTTGAACTAAATTTTGTTGAGGTGAATTGAAGGTAATCACACCAATGGATCGAGTAACATCGGCCTTAATCAAAGTTGCAACCATTAAGGCAATATGATGAGCCTCCTGTGCATTGGTTTGATCGATCCAAGTGCCGTTTATTTTATGAAACTCAATGGGTGGTTGAGAATCATTCGCTGCATTTTTATTGGGCAGAAATTTTAATCTTCCTTTATAAAAATGGTGATTTGAGAAATCGATTAACGCTAACGACTGACTTCTATAATGATAACGCAAATCAGTTTGTAAGAGATACCGTTTACTTAAATCCAATAGAGAATCAATTTCACTATCAGGATTCGTGTCATCTTCCTCTTGCCAACGAGTGTGGTACAAATCGCTTGGCCTTAACTGTTGATCATCTCCTGCAATGATTATTTGCTTGCCGCGATACATAGCAGGGATACCGCTCTCTGCAAAACATTGAGAAGCTTCATCAAAGATCACAAGGTCAAAAATTTCTTCCAAAGGAAAGATAGCAGATACAGTTTCGGGTGAAGCAAGCCAACATGGCATCAATTGAAATATCTCGCTAGCATGTTGCTGAAATAACTTGCGCAATGGCCAAATTTTTTTCTTCTTCGTTACCTGATGCAAAAGATCACGATAAGTAACACGATTGTTAAGTCGATTGAATTCCAGATCATCTGTTACTCGTTCGCGAGCACGAAGCAAAAGAATTTCATTGCTGATGTTTAACTTTTCTTCCATCGCTTCCATCAATTCATTTTCCATCAACTCCATTTTGCCAGAAGAAACAATAGTGAGTGCTTGATACTTTGACTCTAAATATTCTATCCATGAAAGGCTTATGGAATTCAGAAAAATATTTTTTAACGAATCAAAATTCCATTGTTCTTCTGCTTCAAATAGTTTTGCCACTACTACTGCTTCAAGTTTGCTAAGTGATTCTTGTTGCTTGTCGAATTCAACCAAACTGCTAAAATCATTTTGCAATGCTCTGCTAGCATGATCTAGTGAGCTCGGATTATAAAATTTTACAACTTGATTATCTGTAAAATATTGAGACCATATTACCCTTCGTAAAACAAGATCATCGATTAGAGTAAAAAACTTTTTTAATCGAAACGTAAATTCAGAGAATGAAAGATTTGCCGCATTTACATAGCTGCTGATACTACGAATAGAAATATATAGAGACTTGGCCTTAATTGCACGCTGTTGGTTTTGAAACCAATGTTTGTAATCGCTTAGTACATAATTTTCTGGTAAATGAGTAAGCCAATTTTTTATTTTTACTTTCGATAAATTGTGTTCTAGGTTTAATCGAATGTCAAGCCTTTTTTCAAGTTGCTTTAAACCAATTTTATTATTGGGCAGTTGATTGGCGACCAGCGCTCTGGCAATAAGTAGTTTATCGCGCGAAAACAATTCCCATCTAATCAATCCAAAAATATTCTTGCGAGCCGCCATGCACTTGCGCAAGACTTCCTGAAAATGGCCGAGCGCAGAAGTTTCAATCGAAAGCTCTGGTCCTTGCTCAAAGCATTCAACTACCAAGCGCTCAATGTTGCTAATCCATAAACTGTTTGTTTCCTCTTCTGTTTCATTTACTACATTTTTGAATAACGAGAAATGAAATTCGTTGGTAAGTAGTTCAATCAATTCATCTACAATAGGCTTATAAACAGAGAGTGATTCGGCTTCCTTCCAATCAACTTTAGAATGAATAATGTCTTTAAATTCGCCTTCAACCTGGTTTAAGTATTCAGGTATTTCTTTCAAGTGTTTAACCAGTATTTGAAGATCGAATGGTGTGAACCTTGCAAACGACTTTCTGTTTTTCCATTCGTAGCCGTCACTTAAAAACCGACTTGCATAAAAGCAAAATGTTTTAAGTTTGGATAGAAATCCATCAACCTCTGAAAAATTGAAGTATGAAAATTCTTGTTTAAGATTGATGTATGGCTTCGCAAAACTTGATTGAAGATACAATTCCTTAATGCTTACTCCACATTCTTTTGTATTGAATAATGCAGTTCTAAATTCTTCTAGCTCTTGCGTTAGCTGATCTATCTTCCTGCTTACAGAATAAAATTTTCGTTCCAGTTGAATTGAATCCAAACTGTTATTCTTTTGCTTGTACTCATCAACGCGATCAATTTGTAATGCAATTGTTGAATAGATTTCTCTTCTGTCGGTTTTAAAATCGTGGACTAGACCAGTAAAGTTTCCAATTTTTTTTTCATTTAATCTATTGGAAACAACATCGAGTGCTGCGCGCTTCTGGCAAACCACTAATACTTTTTGCTTATTAGCGATAGCATCGCTTATCAAGTTGCAAATCAACTGCGACTTGCCAGTGCCTGGCGGACCTTGTACCACAATTGAATTGCCAAGCTTCACAGCCTTCACAGCATTCTCTTGCCAAACATCCATCGGGAAAGCCGGATAGATCTTTTCTTCTTTTACTTTATCAATAAAATTAGTTTCACCTATTGTCTCAGAGGCAACCGTTCGATGTAAAAAAAAATCTTCAAGATCGGTGACCTTATCATTATCAATTAAATCTTGGTAGTCGGGTACGAGGTACGAACTCGCTTGGGGAAAAATCCCCAACACTGCCTCTGGAAATAATTTAAGTTCACCTGTTTTAAAAATTTCTTCAAATTCTGATTTTTTATAAGAGGTGAAGGAAACAAGTTCATCACGAAAATTATCTGAATTAAAGTTTAGTTCAATTTCAGCATCTTGCAATAGTTTATAAAGAGCAGTACGAAACATCGTACTATCGCGATCAATCGATTCAAAATTTTCTTCTAGCAATGAATCGTTAAGCTGTACTTTATTGTAAAATGAATAAGCAAGAAAGAAACTTTTGTTAAAGCTAATTTCGCCATCTTCTCGCGGCTTCAACATCCATTGGTTGTTCTGTAGAAATAACTCAACAGGAAAAAACAGTAGAGGACATCGAACACAGGTAGTATCATTAAATTTTCCTTTTATGAAAGGCCAGCCAATGTGCAAGTCGCGTGAGCCACGTTCATCAAACAGAAAGCTGTCTAAACGTTGAATACGTTTTAGTTTTTTGGATGCTTCATTGGATGCTTCTAATCGCGCATCTACAGCAGCGCAAATAATTTTCTTCTTATTAGCAATTAAAGCTTCTATAATCGAAAATGATTTTTCTTTGTTGAGCTGGCTCAATGAATGCAAATCGATAAACTGATCGGCATTTAATCTTGGTAAAAATAAAGTGCGATTATTTCCCGAAAGGTTAGTAAGCTTTCGCGAATAATTGGTAAGCAAGCTTTTGGTCGGGTTTACTGAAGACACTTTTATTCCTTTACGGTAAGATAAGGTTTTATCTTTTCAAATGTTACTACCTCGAGCAAAGCAATCTTTTTTAATTCATCTAATGAAGAATAATTGCCATGCTGAAAACGATAAGCAACAATAGCTTTGGCCAATGAAAATTTAATGTAGGGCATGGCTGATAATTCTTTTTCGGTGGCGCGGTTAATGTTGATTTGTTTTGGGATAAAATTTTCAGCTATAAAAGTATGAGCTTTCAATTCTTTAATCACCAACGAATCTAACCCATATACTTCCGTTAATTGATCTTGAGAAATAAATCCGCCCATTCTATTGCGATACTTAATAATTCGTGCAGAAAGCTTACTTCCAATACCTTTTAATTCAATGAGCTGTGTTGTATCGGCAAGATTGATGTCGATAATTTCTGCTTTCTTAGCTATTACTTTGAACTGCTCTTTTAATTGTATTGGTTTTGATTTTTCTATTACATCGGGCAGAGAGATAAATGGATAAAGAGTTATTACCCGCGAAGTATCGATACCATAAATCTTTTTTAGATCAGACTTTATTTTAAACTTCCCACCTTTCAATCGAAAGTTGACAATTCTGTTGGCAATGTTTTCTTTAAAGCCCAACGAAACAAATTCCTTAGCGGAGATTAGATTGGGATCGAAAAGAAAAGGTTTAGTAGTTGGTGCTACTATTTTACCGACTACACTATCTTTGGATTCGTACTTCCACGTAGCAACAATGCTGTCAAGCTTTCGCGAATCTTCGGTTAAATCGAGGGGTTGTGAAGTGAACCAAGCTTGGTAAATGGGCTCAGCAAAAAGAAGGATCAACATCAATGGGATTAAAATCAAAAATCCATTGGTCTCCGTTCTTGAGAAGCCGAAAAAACTCCTTATCCAAGCACGAATACGGTTCATACTTTTGTTTCGGGTATTATTTAATTGGGCACAAACATTCTATTTTGACCTAAGCACCAGGCTAACTTACGATATGTTTTTCGTATGTTTTCTGTCGAAGAATCTCCGTTCAATGATTTTATAATTCGATCTGATAATGTGCCTTCATTAAAAATAATATCTAGTTCTGGTTTCCATTTTTCCAAGGCAGGGTGACCGCCATCTAGTAATTTCTGTAAAATGATTTGCCATACTTCTTTGGCGGTAGAGAACTCGCGAATGCCAAAGGCCGCGAGATATTGTGAAGAATAAATTTTGGCTTCTTGTCCTTCTTTAATAACATCGTCCAAGATGTCTGCTAAAATTTCGGTGTGCTCTTTTATCTGATCTTCAATAGGCGCAAACTTTTCACTCACAAAAGCCTTGATCGTTTCAACTACCAACTCAATGATGGCGACATCGGCAGATGGACATTCTTGAATATCCATGATTCGAATTTCGATGGAACCACGATCAAAACGAGGTATTGCCCCCCGACTATTTACCCAAATGGGGTTGAGTATGTTTTCAGGATCGAAAGGAGCTATGTCAGTTTTGATCTTTTCATATACTGTATTAAGGTAATTGCGTTTCGAGAAAATTGCTTCTGGAATAACCTTGCCTGTGATGGATGGTATTCTGCTTTGATTGGTTTTATAGTAGTTCAACCGTGTATTAGCAAAGCCTGTTATCTTCCCTTCAATAATGGGTGAACTGGCGCAAAGTGCTGGTAATATTGGTAGCACCATTCGCACAGCAGCATGTAACTTGGCAAACTCTTCATCATCATAAAAAGGTAAATTCAAATGGGTGCTTTGCACGTTAGCCCAACCGTGGCCACTGCAATCAAAAATCTTGTTGTAGATTTCATATACTTCGTTGCTATCGTGCGGCCATAGCTTTGTTTCTGTAAGTGGATTCATAAGCGGATGCGCAGCTGTGGGCAATAGCATAGCGTTCCACTTTCCTAAAATTAGGTTGATTCTTTTTATGTCATCCGCAAAGGCATTCTCCATTGAATTGAAATTGAGCTCTGGCTTTGTTGATTTCAGCTCGATCACGTGCAGTACAAGTTCATTGGACCACGTAACTACTCCGTTTTCAAAATCGCTTCCGTAGCTACCTAGCTCATGTTTTAGGAGTTCATCGGTAATTGGTTTTACCGCCAAGGTATCCTTATCTACAATCATGTATTCCAACTCAATTCCGTATCCTTGAAAAAGATGAAGGCGCGAAGGTTGTGTCATTTCTCTGTTTTTATTTTATTCAAAAATACTTCCATTATTATCGTATAAAGTCTTTCTTTTAAAATTTTATCTTCAACGCCCGCATCAATGTTAGGGTTATCGTTTATTTCGATTACATAAAACTTCCCATCAATTTCTTTCATATCAACACCGTATAAACTTTTTCCGATCAAGGAAGTTGCTTTAAGTGCTGTTTTCAATAGCTCTACCGGTGCTTGGTCTACTGGTATTGATTCCACTTCACCATCGCGTGATGCTGTTTTGTTGGCATTCCAGTTCACAATTTGCCAATGCTTGGTGGCCATAAAATATTTGCATACATAAATCACTTGATCGTCAACTACACCCACTCGCCAATCAAATTTTGTAGGTAAGAATTCTTGCGCAATCAATAGGTCCGATTTCTCAAACATGCTTTCGCGAATGCGTTTAAATTCTTCTAGGTCATTAATTTTGAAAACACCTTTTGAGAATGCACCATCGGGCTGTTTTAAAATAAACGGGAATCCGATTTTGGATGGCAATGCCTGGCAACTTTCTTCTGTGATTACATACGATTTTGGTGTAAGAATTTTATGAGCGTTCAACAATTCATGCAAGTATACTTTGTTAGTGCATTTCAAAATTGATTCAGCATCATCAATCACGGCAAGGCCAAGCGATTCAGCTTTTTTGGCAAACCTAAAAGTATGATGATTAACATTAGTTGTTTCGCGGATGAACAAGGCATCGTACTGAATGATCTGATCAAAATCATTTTTGGTGATGAACTCCGTATTGAAGCCAGCTTCCAATGCTGCTTTATAAAAACGTTTCAGTGCACGGTCATCGCTCGGTGGATTCTTATCTTCAGGATTGACGAGTATGGCAAGGTCATATTTCTTTTTATCGGGGCGATAGTCGCGCTTTCGTAACAAATATTTTTCCAGTGAAGAGATGAGCAACGGTTTGTCTGCTTGCGATACTTCATTCAAACTCATTGGCTTAATGCTGTGCAATACCCATTTGTTCTTCTTTGAAAACGAAGCCTTGAGGGAGGGAGCTTGAACCATTTGAAACAGTTGCAGTGCAAGTTTGTTGAGATGCTCTGCTTGAGCTGATCCAAAATAAATACTGAATTCGATACGATCGTAAGGTTCGCCTTTAAATGTAGTTTGAATTAGCTCATCAAAGTCGAGCGAATCTTCACGCAAGATGGAAGGAAAGCGAAAATCTTGAATGGTGGATACACCAGGCAACACTTTGTGGCCGCGTGCCTCTGCCAATAATGAGACGTAATATCCTTCGCTTTGATAATTATACGATTTGCAAAGATTGATCACTTTCAACCGCTTCATCGTTTGATACGTTTCCTCTGAAAGATATTTATCAGGACTGATTACCTCTACGTCATCCAAATTAAATTTCCAACTTTCTGGTTTTTCTACTACAATTAATTTTGGCATATTTATTTTAACGGATTCGTTAAAGTTTTATTTTGATTTAGGTTCAATTACTAACAGGTTGGCATCATACGTTACAATGCCTAACATAATGCTGTTAATAAGCCGATTAAAATTGACGCTGTAGTATTGACTTTTCAATGGATTGGGATTGAGAGGGTCGGCCAGGTACACTTGATTTGAAACATCATCATATCCGTTGATTACTACAAAATGCCCTGCGGGCTCACCTTTAATACTATCATATTTATTGGTGGCCGGAATTTCGCGAGGCGTACCATACAAGTACGTTGCACTTAATCCAGTAAGCACAGGGATAGATCGTTTTAAATACCCACGAATGAGATCTTCGTTCAATTCATTTTGATGAATTTGCCCACCAGCTTCTAAAAATTTGATATAAGCTTTTGAAGCTGCTTGCAATTTTCTGCTGTTCAATTTGTATTTCATTTGCCGCTTCAGTTGATCTACCATTTTTTTAGGGGCAGCAAACCAAGTGGGGTCAAATACATTAAGATTGTAAGTATAAATTGATGCGCTATAACCTTTCTTTAATGCGTGATTACCTAAATTAACAGCTAATGTACCGCCTGTTTTTAATGGTTTCACTTCGTCAATCACTTGCTTTAATGTGATTGGATCACGATAGTATTCATACAGCGCATGCAAGCAGGTGGGGCCACATGTAACTTCATCAGGCTGCGCCTTTATATCAAAGTTTAAAAAGATGGCGGGTCGGTTTGGTATTTCTGGTTTCATCAAAATAACTTAGTGATTAACAGGTTGAGCACTTCCACTAAAATTAACGCGATGATGATCCATTCTAAGTTGTTACTTTCGCGGTGATGTGATATTTCTCTGAACATACTCAAGTTATCTTCAATGATTCGAAGTGTATATTCGATCTCACTAAAACGAACGCGGAGGTCAAAGTGTTTCATTAAGCCTTTGTGCAGCGAATCAAGATACTCATCATCCCACACGAGCTCGGGTGCATCAAAAATGTAGATATTATCGGCAATATCGTTTTGGGTGTTGAGTGCTTTGCCTATAAACTTCAACATGTTCTTGCGGCTGATGTTAAGTTTACCAGTGTGTTCTAAATCTCGGGTAAAGCCTTTGATCTCCGTTAATAAATTTTCAGACACAGCATGATATTGGTCAAGTGCTACAGACTGCGCTAAGTTGAACATTGCAATGCGTACTACTTTGGCATCTAAATGATCTACAATCAACTGATCAAATTCAAACGCCATTTCACCGTTGGCGATTACATGTATCTCATGATCATCGCGTAGCCAAGTGGTAACGGGATTACGCATTTGGTTTTGCACTGCTTTTACTGCAAGTTTTATTTCCTCTTCCGAGTAGCCGGCAAATACTACTACACCATAATTAAAATAATAGTGGTACCGATCATTATCAAAGCTGTACAATAATTCAGTTGAGGAATCTGCAAAGGGTTTAATATCAAAAAATGACTTAATGCCTTTTATATCCAATTGATTGGCAATGAGAATTGCCGAAAGCTTCATTGTTTTTTCCATAGCCGTTTATCAAATTTAACTTTTAAATAATGGGATAAGAAATGGGTTTGGAGTTAATAAATTACATATTGCGCCATCATGATAAATTAAAGCTATGAAGAAAATATCAATTTGCATTTTAATTTCATTTTTCTCAATGCAAGGCTTTGCTTGGGGCGTAACTGGCCACCGTGCGTCTGGGTGGATTGCCGATCATTACCTAAACGCTAAAGCCAAAAAGAAAATCAAGAAACTATTGAACAATGAATCGCTGGCCATGGTGAGCACCTGGTTGGATGAAATCCGTTCCGACTCCACGTACAACTACACAGCAGATTGGCATTGGGTAACTGTGCAAGACGGGCAGACTTATGATCAATCTACCAAGAATCCGAATGGGGATGTGATCATGACCATCGAACGAATTGTGAAAGAGCTAAAAACGCATACACTTTCAGCTAAACAAGAAATAGAGAATATAAAAATGTTAGTGCATTTAGTAGGCGATATTCATCAACCTTTGCATGTAGGCTGCTGCGATGATCAAGGCGGTAATAAGGTAAAAGTGAAGTGGTTTAGAAATGAATCAAACCTTCATCGAGTTTGGGATAGTGAAATGATTGACGATACTAAATTGAGTTATACCGAGCTAGCACAATGGCTTGGAGAGCCTGATGCTTTAACTATTACAACTTATCAAAAAGCAACCGTTCGCGATTGGGCTAGCGAATCTATGAGCTACCGCAAGCCAGTATATGCCATTGGTGATGGAAACTTATCGTATAAATATTCATACAAAAATATGCCACTAGTGAAAGAAAGAGTGCTCAAAGCTGGAGTGAGATTGGCGGGTATCTTAAATGAGATTTACGGAAAGTGAACTAATCTCAGGCAGCATCTTTCTTAGAGAATTTAGTTGCCATCAACGAAAGTGGAATACCAATACAGATAATTAGAATTGCCATATTTATAAGGGTATTGCTTACTGTAAATGTGCGAGCCGGTATTTTTGATAAAGGCACTATAATAAGGTTCATGATAGTATAGACAAACAAGCCATAGAGTACACCCGTTAAAATACGATGTTGAAAAAAGAACTGTGTTTTAGAATATATCCAAAAGAAAAAAGCAGTAAAAGAAAAGGCGATTAGATAGTGCAGCAATAATCCTAGGATAAGCATCTCGCTTCCGCCCAGCAATGCCTGACTGCCCAGAAGACCACTTGCAACTAATTTTAATATATAAAGAGGGTTGTTACCCGTTTTTATAAAATAGTAAATGAAGGCTGATGTTATATCCAATGTTCCTACCAATGCCCCTGCCTTTATAATTTTTGAAAATGATTTGTTCATGGTTGTTTAATTCTAGACATTGATAGTCAAAATTGATACTTCTTTTACAAAGTACATATTTTATTAGAGAGCGACATCAAACATTTAAAAGCTCGTTAAAACTGAGCTAACCTTGGTAAAGGAGATTTTCTTAAATTTTCTATTTAACGTGATGTGTTGAACACGATATATGTCAAACGAAGTCTTGATAATACCCTTTGCTTCCATGTCTTGTTTCACTTGCAGTAGATGCCATGGCAAGTCACCAGTAAAATTAACGGGTGAATTTGTTTTGGCGTATTCTACCAATTCATTCAAGCAACTTCACCTTCATTGCTAGAACTTATTTTAGAGATAATCAATTCATATACTTGGTCATAATTCTTTTTCAAGATGGTGCCTCCTCTTTTGTTTTTAGCCTGAAACAATGCTATTTTCTCCATCTTAGAAATTACTTATACCACTTACCAATCCAATATTCAAATTTTTTATTGAGCGTAATCATTGGCCAATCATCGCTGCGAAACGGGGCCACTGGCAACCTTTCCAAACTAATCAAATTTGCATCAGGATTATCCGACCAAGCATAGCGCACAGCCACAGGCTTTTTCACATTGTTTGATTTCACAATAATCTCACTATCCAAAATACTGGCTTGAGCTAAGAAGAAATTTTGATCTTCTCCGGCAATCTCAAAACCTTTTATGTAACCGTACTTATCTTTCACCATCAGGTTTCTGCCTTTTAATGTTATTAGTGCTTTGTCTTCAATAAAACGGATTGCATCAACTTCGGGTGCAGCAAAGGCCACTTGCTTTCCGTATAGCTTATTCAATGCGATGAAAGAAAGCCGGTTGCCAACATCTAATTTATTGGTTGGATGAATGTCAGTTGAGTCCCCTAAGTCGAGAATGACGGCCATGCCTGTATTAGGAACAGATAATGTTTTAGTGAACGCCTCTCGAAGCTCTGCCCATTTACTGCCACCATTTACTGAATTAGTATTGAATTTTTGGTAGTTAGGAAGCTGAACAGAATAAAAAGGTAAGTCAATGATGCCCCATTGCGAACGCCAATCTTTTATGAGTGCGGGCAACAATGTTCTATACTGATAAGCAAAGTCTGCGTTGTTCTCGCCTTGGTACCAAAGCGCACCTTTGATTGTGTAAGGTACAATTGGATTAATCATTCCATTGAATAACAGGTTAGGATGGACATTGGGCGAGCGAATCCACAAGCGAATGACCTGTGAAAAATTCATTTTCCACGGCAAGCTTGCCAGCGGAAGTTTAAATCCATTTCCATTTTCAAGTAGAATTGTTTCGCTAGCATCCAGAAATCCACCGGCTTCCCAATAGTCTGTTATTTTAATTGCCAATAAATTTTTCCCAACCTTTAGATCGCCAGCTTGAATTTTATAATTGCGCGATTTAAGGGCTCCTTCAGTTGCCCCAATTTTCTTTCCGTTTACAAACGTTTCATCTAGGTCATCAATTCTTCCGAGTTTAAGCGTGAGGCCATCGAGCGAAATGCCTTGCGGAATATCAAACTCCGTTCGGAACCAAACTGTGCCATCAAATCGAGGAAGGACTTTCGCATCAAAATTTCCAGGGAAGGGAATCTTGATCCATGAGCGATCATCATAATTTTCATCTTTCCAGTTTGTATCGGTTGTTTTGTATTCGCTTAAATCGGCAATACCCAAACTTTTCGCGTATTCTTTATACAAATTCTCAACACCTAAAAACCAATCAGCCAATTTCGCATCGGTAAGTTGAGGCATTTCTTTATAATCGGATAGCCCATGCAATGCATCATAACTCATCCACCCTTCAATATATGTGCCTCCCCAGGATGCGTTAATAATTCCGATAGGTACATTTAATTCTTTGAATAAATTCTTGGCGAAGTAATAGCCCACACCTGTAAAGTTGCCAACAGTCTCAGGCGAGCAAACAGTCCATTCGCCTTCTGAAAGATCACTTGTGGGCGAACCCTTCATCTCTTCTTTCACTTTGAAGTGTCGAATCATCGCATAGTTTGCTGTTGGTATTTCCTCCTTGGCCTTATGAGTATCCTTTACTGCCCAAGCCATGTTTGATTGACCAGAGCATAACCATACTTCACCTACCAACACATCATTGATTACAATTGTATTATTGCCCTTGATGGTTAATGTAAACGGTCCGCCCGCTTGAAGCGGATCAAGTATTACCAGCCATTTTCCTTGCTTATCTGCTTTAATTGATTTCTTTTGATCGCTGAAAGTTAGGATGATCTTTTCTGACGCATCGGCCCAACCCCAAATTTTTATAGATGCATTTCGTTGAAGCACCATGTGGTTGTTGAATATTTTGGCAACTCGAACAGTAGCAAAAGTTGAGTTGATATAGGAAAGAAGAATTAAAAGAAATAGCTTTTTCATCTTGGTTATTTTTACTGCTTAATTTTTTTTTGTTTTAGCACCATTGCAAAACCTCCATTGGATAATACTTTCACTTCTTGCTTGGATGAAGCTGTTACTAGCTTATTTTCGTAAGCAAAACTTTTACCATTCGCTCCATCTTTTATCAACTCACTTTCAAATTCTCCATCGGGCAAAAACGAAAAATCAATAGTTAGTACTTTTTCTTTCTCTTCACCATTAATACAACCCACATACCAGTTGCCACCTTTTTTTCTGGCGAGAATAATATCATCGCCCGGATAACCAGAAATAAATTTTACTTCATCCCAAACCGTAGGAATTGTTTGTAAGAATTTCTTGGGCACAGAGGGGAGATGAGAATACGATTCGCGGCTATCGGCAAAGTGCATAACACCCGATTCAAAAACAACGGATAAGGCTAGCTCATGTGCAAACGTGGTAATGTGAGGATATTGTTGATCGCTAAAGACGACAGGGGTATAATCCATTGAGCCAATTACATTGCGTGTGAATGGAATAATGGTGTTGTGAAGTGGTGCTCGCTTGGGGTAGTTAGAATCAAATGAATACGATTCGGCTCCTCGCACACTTTCCATGGAAACTAAATTAGGCCACGTTCTCGACCAGCCACGAGGAATAGTGCATCCATGAAAATTAACCATGATCTGATTATCGGCCGCATCTTTTAAAATGTCTAGATAGAGTTGAATAATTTCTTGCTTATCACTTTGAAAGAAATCTACCTTAATCCCTTTGATTCCTAACGTGTGCAAATGTTTCATTTCTTCCTTTCTTTTGGTGGCATTATTCATAATGTCACGAGGTTCCTCTGTTACTTTATTATGAGGTCCACCTGAATTATACCACAACCAAATACCTACATTCTTTTGGGTTGCATAACTTATAAGGTCTTCTAATGAACCTTCTCCAAGGCCTGCTGATGTTAGCTTTTCTGGCGATTTACTTTTTATTTGATTCCAATTGGCATCAATCAAAGAATACTCCCATCCCATTTCTACGGATAGGTCTACAAAAGATTTTAGTTTCCCGAAATCTTTGCTGCTGTCATGATCGCTCCACCAGCTCCAGGAAGCACGTCCAGGTTTTACCCACGAAAAATCTTGCTCTGTGGATTTACCTAAATCATTTACCAAGTTAGATTCAACTATCCCGCCAAGGGTTTTCGAAATCATAATCACACGCCATGGCATTTGCCAAGGTAATGTTGATTTGGAGCTTGAATTACCTTCACCATACGACTCATCAAGTTCAGGTTGCCGTAGAGTATACAATCCATTGGCCGCATCAGGTTGTAAATGTGAGCCTACATAATTTTCCGACAAGTCAGACTCTGTTAACAAAATCCAATTACTATCAACTTGAAACAATGCCGGAAAACACCAACCTTGATTCATAGGCGATCGATCTCCTATTTTAATATCGTTCAAAAAATATTTTTCATACCCTGGCGACCACTTGGTAGCACTATCATAGGGTTGCATCCATGCTGTACCGTTAATAGGAAGATCAAAGCCTGTCAACTCTTTTGTAACAGTATGCAGAACGGTATCCTGTTCAGGAAAAATGTAGCGAAAGGCTACTCCAGTATTTGAAACTTTGAAGGTTAGCTTAACAAGGGCATTGTCTTTATTTTTAAAAGTGATTGAACTTTCGCTTGATATAGCATGATTGACTATTTGTTTCCCAACAACTGTAGTATAATTCTCATCAATTATTCTAGCAGAATCTATAGAAACAAACGAGAGCTCAGTATCGAACGATTGATCTTCTCTTATAAGGCCTAGTGGCGAACTTTCAATAACCTCAGTTACTTTATTTGCCTGCGAAAGAAAAACCTGATATGCTAATCGTCCAGTCTTCTTGTTTAAAGAGAGTTGAACATGAATGCTAGCATCAGGAGATTTAATAGTCCATTCAAAGGGCGATGGTTTACTACACGCTAACAGTAAACCAAAAAATACAATCAGCATCCATGTCCTTTTAAAAAGCATATTAATTATTTGTTTTAATTGTAGAAGAAAAGATATAAAAGAAATCAATGGAATCATTGTTATTGGTTACCATGCAAGCCTTGCCCGAAGACACATTAATCAATTTAATAAACTTGGCATCGCCATCGGCAATAAACTTGCTTTCAGAAGGCGTAACATTTTTCCAGTTCAATTTCCCGTCACCCAATAGTATCGTGCCAACAGAAGCATCATATCTGCCAAACAAAGTCTCTTGCGCATAATTGTTTCCAACAAGAACTAGGTCTTGATGTTGATCTCCATTAACATCTTCAATAAGTAAATCGTTGAGGGTGGACAGTTGGGTAATTTCAGGCAACTCATGGCGCTCAAAACTCTTTCCGCCTTTATTCATTAGTAGTTCAGACGCTAACGAATAAGCGTTGCCCACATAGGCACCTTGTAAATCATCCTTGGTGAACGCATCTTCAAAGGGTGTTTTGGCATACTCAGAAAATCTTTCAAAACGTTTTTTAATGCTTGGTATCTGATCAATAATAACCATTCGATTGTGGATCATAAATCGATCTTTCTCAACGGGATTATAGTAGGTGATCACTGGATCGATGAATCCATTCTTATCAAAGTCCTTGGCCACTATTTGCACAGGGTGTTCCAATGTTGGTTGAAAGAAAGAATTTTTTCCTGTGTTGCCAGCGATGATGTCGATAAAGCCATCTTCATTGAGATCGGCTGCCTTCAAGCAGTTCCACCAGCCATTCGAGTTTTCTAACCCAACTTCTTTTGTTATTTCTATAAATTTATCTTTCAAGTTTTTAAAAACTCTGATTGGCATCCACTCACCTGCTAGCACAAGGTCAGGCCGTTTATCATTATCGATGTCAGCCCACACGGCAGAACTTACCATACCTGGATTTTTCAATGACTCATTTAACTGTTCGGTAACATCAATAAACTTTCCGTTATCATTTCGCAAAACATAACTTCTGGGAGAAAATGGATATTCTTTAACTATGATTCTGCCACCAACAAATAAATCAAGGTCGCCATCACCATCATAGTCTGCGGCTTCTATGCAGGAAGAAGAAGTGTTAATTTCGGGTAGCGCTTGCGTGATTGTAAAATTACCTTTGCCGTCATTGCTAAAGAGATGATGATGCGATGCTTGTTCTATACTGGATGCACACGCCCCGCCAACATATAAATCTAAATCACCATCTGTATCTGCATCGAAGAAAAGTGCGGCTCCGTCTTCATGCATTGAATCAAGAGGAAGAGTTTTGGATATAAACTTGCCGTTGGCTTGCTGAATAAAAAGATTGGAAGGTATTCCCTTTTCTCCTCCAATAAAAAAATCATCTATTCCATCTCCATTCACATCGCCAGTGGCAAGGCATGGCCCGAAGCGTGAAAGTTCGTGTAATAAGGTTCTGGTATTTTTTATATCGGGTAGGCTAGTGTCTTTGTGTTTATAAATGATTGGTTCAAATTTTTGAAATGTAATAGCGGTATTAGATTTTTTTTTCTGCTGGTAAGGCACTGCATGTTCCTTTGAAAAAGTAAGCACTGTATCTACCTTTATATTGAAATACTTAATGGCCATGTGATCGTTCCACTCTACAATAATAGAATCAACAACGGTAGCTTTGCCAACGCCAAAATGAGCGTAAGCTGCCACGCTGGATTGAAATCCCCGATAAGGTGTTAACTCCTGAAACTGACTTTTGCCATTTATATAAATACTAATTTTTTGATTGAAGTCAGCTATCTCTTTTGACTGAAGGCGAATGAAATGATTTTGATTTTGAAGACTGGCAGGCCTATTCTCATACAATATAACTTCTTGATCGATGTTGTTAGTCACAATATCCAAGTCACCATCGTTATCAAAGTCAGCGAAGGCAGCACCATTTGAGAACGTGGGCAGGTCAATGCCCCAGTCTTTTGTTTTATCTTCAAACGTAAGTGAGCCTGTATTTCTAAAAATGTAGTTCGAAAGTTTTACGTCTTGCAGTGCTTCCAACTCTTTACCAAATTTTTTCTTGCGCACTTCTTGTGTGCCAAACGGACTATTGCTTTGAATGCCAAAGAAAATGAAATCTAAGTTGGTAACTTCCTTGCGATAACCGTTGGCAATGAATAAGTCTTTCCACCCATCATTATCAAAATCGGCAAAGAGGGGAGCCCAGCTCCAATCAGTTCTACTTACGCCACCTTGAAATGCAATTTCACTAAACAACACATTTCCATCAGCCGCAATGCCGCGATTAAGTTGAAGCGTATTGCGCATGTATTGTGGCTGGTAGCCAAGCCCAATAGACATATGAAAGTTATCGTAGTTCTGGCCGGGTGTCATCATCTTTTGCCGTTCTTGCCCTGGCGGAAGCATGTCTACCACTACAATATCGGCCAATCCATCGTTATTAAAATCGGCCACATCATTGCCCATACCATTATGAGTTTGATGTTTCAGGTAATCGCCTGCTTTATTTTTGAATGTGCCATCGCCTTGGTTTATCCAAATCAAATCGTTCGACATAAAATCGTTAGACACATATATATCGGGCCAACTGTCTTGGTTGAGATCGCAGATATTTATACCCAATCCATACCCTTCAATTACAATCCCCGCTTCGTGCGAAACGTTGGTGAATGTATTATCTCCGTTATTTCGATACAGCCGATCGGTGCTAGAAGCTGTTCCATCAGTGCGCTTTGGCCTGAGATTATTTCTGTTGAATGATTCAAGTGAATTGGTGAGTAAGTACATATCCAGATCGCCATCTTTATCATAATCGAAGAAGGCTCCGAGCGTTCCGTATCCATCATCATCTAACCCATATTGATGAGCCATTTCTTTAAAAACAGGAATGCCGTTTTTCAATCCTTGATTTATAAACAGAAAGTCTTTCATTTTCTCTCTGGTAGTGTAACCAGCCACAGCCAAGTGTACATCTAGCCACCCATCATGGTTGATGTCTACTACTGAAACTCCGGTTACCCAGCGGTCGGTAGTTACTCCAGACTCTTTCGTAATATCTTTGAATTGCAGCTTACCTTGATTCAAGTAAAGTCTGCTGGAGACTTGATTGCCTCCAAAGAAAAGATCACTCAGTCCATCATTATTAAAATCACCCACACCCACACCACTGCCATTATAGATGTACTCAAAGGAGAGAGCATCTATTGAATCGTTGGTGGTGATTGTATTTTGAAAGTCGATACCCACTTCATCGCCATGTCGGATGGCAAAGAGCTTCGAGTCATTATCTTTCTTGCAACTTGCCAGCAGTACTACAACGAGAGTTATTGAAAGAATAGGTGAGTTCATTGTGTACAAGCAAGTTATCAACTCATTTTGAAATCTGTATGCGCAATGTTCTTGTTTCTTTATTGTCTTTGATGATTTTTAGAAGATAAACACCTGATGAAAAATTTTTCACATCAATTGAAATTTCATTTTGATGGATTGAGCTTTCAATCCGTTTCAAACTTTTACCATCTATGGAAAGTAGATCAACGCTTGTGATAGCTATATCAAAAGATTGAATGATAATTGAATCATTGGTAGGGTTTGGAAAAGCCGTTACATCTTTCAAGACTTCACTTATGGTTTCTACAGAAGTAACTATGCCTTCTTGAATATCAGTTGTTGCACCCTGCGTTAAAAATCCATATACAAATGCAGCTATAACTGTGTTTTGATGAATTGTAAATTCGGAAGAGAGTGGAGAAACACGCATATCAAACCAGCGCTCGTGCCCTGGCCATTGATTTACCGAGGTCGGATATATTTTTGGATTGCCCTCTTTGTCGCTGTAAGCCCAATTGGGATTCCACCATCCAAGTGCGCCTAAATTTTCGTAACGCCAAGGGCCGTAAGGAACAACACCAGGCAAAACAGGATAAGAATTATTTGCATCAGCTTTATCGCGATACCACCAATCCAAGTGAAATAAACCAACGGGGCTACGCTCTGCCACTCCGCTAATCCACGTTGTGTTCAATGGATTAGTGCCCAAGAAATAATCAGCCGTAGTGTGAATATATTTATTGTACTTATCACCCACAATAGGATTTGATTTATTCAACAAGTAACCATAGATGCCCGCTTGAATGATAGGGGTAGTACCTTGCCCCACTAACATCGGGAAATTAAAATCGCCACCCCATCGACAAGCGCGACTTTCTGCTGCTGTTGCTAAGTAGCGGTCGGCACTAGTAGAGATCAATGTCTTCACGTTTGTCAAAGTGCTTGCCTCTCTTGGTTGATTCCAAGAAAGTAAGTATAGCCAAACACCAAAGAGTTGGTCTTGCTTGCCTTGATCAAGCGAACCGGTAACGGTATTCAAGTCTTTTACAAATTGGTTATGGTAGGCCGATTCACCTGTTAATCGATACAAAGCAGCAGCGGCATACAAGCGTATATCTTTTAAATCGCCTACCGCATCGTCACCATTTTTGGTATTGCTTTTAGCCCAAGTATAAGCATCGATTGCTTCTTGCTTCCAATCAACTCCTTCGGGGTCGGGCTTTTTATCAGATGCTAGGACAAAAGCAAGCTGTGCCGACAACGCTGCATACTTATAGCTCGTCCAAGGGTCTTCACCCAATACATACCAATCTCGATTTACATCTTGCCATGATCCCTGACCAATGTCATTAGGAGCATCTGCTCCCCAGAGGTCGCCAAACACCCTAGCACCAGGCACACCGCCAGTGCCCCATCCTTTTTGTTTAACTTCATCTTTAGCACGTTTAAAATAACGGAGTAGCCACGAGGCTTCATCTACCACATCGGGTATTCCATTGCCGCTTTCAGGAATGTTCAACTCACCATCGGTGAACTTTTCTTTTCCAGCTTCATACAAAAAAAGGAGATAGGCGGGCACATGCGTATGCGTGTAGTACCCATCCCAATCTCCGGCATCTTGATACCAGCCAAAGGTATTTTCTAGTGTACCTTTATAACCAGTTTCTATCTTTGCTTTGTCTGCAGTTGCACCATCTGATGAACTTAAATCGAACGAGCGGAATGTGCTGTATTTTAATTTCCCTTTAAAGCCTGGAGTGATTTTGGTATTGTGTGGCGCGGGACGAGTAAACTCCGTGTAGGGTGCTTTTAACTCAATACCACTGCGGTTATGATACAAACCCTTCATCGTCCAATAAAATGCCTCTTGATAAGCATCCGCATTGATTACAAAAGGAAAAGAGCTACCAATGCCTTCCACCACTATTTTATAATTTCCTGGTATATTGAAAGTAGAAAAATCGCACTCATGCACATCGGCTGAAGAAAAGTTAGCACTAGGTGTTTCCGTTACTTGACCAGTCTCTGCATTGGTTTTTGATTTTCTAAAACTGATTGATCCTGTAAACACCAATTGCTTTTTATCGGTATCGTAAAGCTTAAAGTTTTTCCCTGCAAACGAAGTTAAATCTAAACTTCCCTTATCGCCCATCCAATGATAGAGATAGGCATACTTTGCTGGTGCGGCAGTAGAGTAGCCAATATTGTTTACATGAATGGCTTCTGAGTGAAGCGCGGTTTCATCATACATGAAGCTAACGATGTTGGTGGTTTCTGCCAAGTTATCCAACGTAAGTTTATACGACTTACCTGATTTTAATGAAGTTGATAAGTAAAGATATACCCAATGTTCTTTGGCATGATCTGGATCAGAGTTTATGCAGCCATTGTTATATACCTGGCATATCAATCCAAATTCAGTTGGCTTTGATTTTCTCCCCACTTCGGTGGGATTTAATCCATTGATAAAATCCGAATCATCGTTACTTGAAATGGAATATGAATTCTTTAGCATTGCTTTGATCACATCCAATGGATTGACCACCATCGATTCATTGGTGCGAGTCTGCCCGCGCTTGTGGTGAATAGCATAGCCATCATCAAAATGAACAACCAAAATTTTATTGGTAAGTGGTGTCACTTCAATAATAACAGAGGCACTAGAAAAGGAAAAGTAGGTTATAAAAACGAGTGATAATAAAACGTTTCTTCTCATACAATAGTAAGCGAGCAAGTTAAACTGACATTAGCAAAGAAGGAGACCCTGTACAAGTCTCCCTCTTTTTATTAACCAAACTTAAATTAAATTCTATTGCATTACCAGCCTGTGTTTTGTTTTAGGTTAGTATTAAGCTGAAGCTCGCTTGTAGGCAAAGGAAGATTAAGATTTTTAGCCTTGAATGCAAAGTCAGGGCGGGCTGAACTGAAATCCCAAGTAGTCAAATCTTTTCCATATACAGTTTGCAAAATGCCACCCGTATGCCACCTGCGCAAATCAAACCAACGATGCCCTTCCTCAAAGGCCAACTCAAGCCTACGCTCTTCAATAATCCATTGCAAAATTGTAGTGCGATTGGTTTCGGCCACACTGCGATCAGCGGGAATTGCAGATGCTGGCGATGCACTGTTTCTGGCTCTTGCACGTACTTCATTTATCAATTTAATGGCATCTCCTACAGCTCCGCCTGATTGTATCAAAGCTTCAGCTTTTAAAAGCTTAACATCTGCTAGTCTAAGTATTCTTGCATTGTTAAAGTAAGCCACTCCGGAAGAAGTACCCGCATCTCCACCATATCCTTCTACATATTTCTGAACGCCAGAACCACCTCCACTTATTGAATACCCAAATCGTGGGTCTTTTGTATCAAAAGCGGCTTTAAACGAAGCAGTAGGAACGTAGGGAGGAGTGCCAAACATCGACCAGTGATTATCGAACATGCCCCAATAACCTGAGATGTCACCATTGCCAGAGAAATCATCAGTCGCAAGCCAAACGTTACACATAATGGCACACTTGCCCAACTGTATTTCAAACAATGATTCACTGTTGTTCTCTGATGCAGATTTAAAGTTATCTCCAAAGTTGGATACTAAAGAGGATCCTGTAATCTTATCGAACACAGCTATGGCAGCTTGATAGTCGGCTGAACTCTTTTTCACGGTAGCTCTGAAAACAAGTGCTTTTCCAAGTAATCCATAGCCACCACCTTGTGTAACACGACCTTTCTCTGTATCTGACCATGATGCTGGTAATAGAGAAGCTGCAGTTGTTAAATCGATGATCGCCTGATCCAACAATTGTGTATCACTAGTGTTCGATGGATATTTATTCGTATCTACATTATCGGATGTTAGGCGTTGCGTAACAAGAGGAGCGGTGGCATATAAATTCCACAATTGGAAATTTGCGAAGGCGCGTAGGAATAATAACTCGCCCTTATTGTTGTTCATCAAAGTAGGGTTGGTGTATGCCTTAGCACCTTTCTTGTCAAGTTGCTCTAAAATAGAATTGGCACGTGCCACTATTTGATAAAGATATTTATAGTAATCACCCACATGACCGTTGTCGGCATTCATAGATGAAAAAGTTTCAAAGGCATTGGATGCGCCAGTCGTTATATCATCATCTGCCAATAGCCGCACATCGTGTAAATTATTTAGACCTCGGTAATTGTAAAAATAAACGAGCTTGGAATAAGTAGCCAATACACCTTCTCTAAACTGAGGTTCTGTGTCGAAATAAGTGCTTTCTGTTGCTCCATAAGGCTTTACATCTAAGTTGCTTTCTTTGCAGCCGTTGGCTATCAAGAAACATGCAATGGCCAACGTTGTGGGCTTTAATAGACTTTTGTTGAGTTTCATATAGTTGATTCGTTACGAGTTATAGATTATTAAAAACTTGCATTAAGCCCAACAACAAAAGCACGCGGTGTTGGGTTAGAATCGTTTTCTGGATCGAGACCTGTATACTTTGTTATTACAAAGGTGTTGGTGGTTTGGAGGTAGAAGCGCGCGCTGCTAATGCCCCCAATCTTAGCTAACAAATCTTTTGGTATAGTGTATCCAAGTTGAGCGTTATTCAAGCGTAAGAATGCACCACTCTCTACCCATCTATCAGAAAAACGACCATTGCTGGAAGGATCGCTATAGATAGGGCGCGGTGTGGTGTTCGATTTGTTTTCTGGAGTCCAATAATTAAGTGTTGAACGTAACCAGTTATTACCAGGGCCACCCATGTATTCGCCTTGCATGCGGAGATAATTTATTTTGCTTACATCACCTACACCTTGAAAAAGTACATTCAAATCAAAGCCCTTATAGTTGGCACCAAGCGTAATTCCATAATAGTAACCAGGAATGGTTTTACCCAGATAGGTTTGATCGAAGCCATTTACTACTCCATCAGGATTTCCTTTTTGATCAGCATCTGTATACAAATCTTTAAACCTAAAATCGCCAGGCGATAATTGTGTTGTATTTCCCGGAGAGGTATGTGTGGCAAGCCAATCGGTAACTTCCTGAGTGGTTTGAAAGATTCCATCAGTTTGAAATCCATAAATTGAGTTAATTGACTGACCAACTTTTATGCGAGTGTTTCCATTGTATAACGTTTGGCCTTGAAATAAGTCAAGCACTTCATTTTTCACAGTAGTTATATTTCCACCCACATTAAATTCAATATCACCCATACGATGTCTATAATTAGCTGCCAACTCAATGCCTGTATTAGAAACCTTCGCAACATTAAATACAGGTGGATTGGTTAAACCAGCAGTAGCAGGGAAAGGAGAACTTTGTAAGATACCGTCTGTCTTGCGGCTATAGTATTCAACTGTTAAAGTAAGTGCACTGTTGAATAGCGAAGCATCTATTCCAATATTAGAAGTTGTAACCTTCTCCCACGTTAAATTAGAATTTGCATAATCTCCTAAGAAAGCTCCTGTGTTAGGAGTTCCGCCTCCAGTGCTAGCACCGAGACTGTATTGAGAATTACGATTCACGGAAGATAAATAAGCGAAAGAGCGAGTATCTTGATTGCCCAGCTGACCCCATCCTCCGCGTAATTTTAAATCAGTTATGAAGGATAAATTTTGCATGAATTCTTCACCCGAAATGCGCCAAGCTGCTGATACGGCTGGAAAAACACCCCATCTGTATTTCGGATCGAACCGTGACGAACCATTGCGCATGATAGTGCCATCCAAATAATATTTGTCTTTGAATTTATAGCTTATGCGAGCCAAATAACCTTGCAGCGCAATGCTTTCTTTAAACTGAGTAGCATTAACTGTGGCAGGTACGCCAGCATTCAATGTGTAGGTATTTGGATCTTCTAGGGTAATGTTGCTTACGCCTGTATTTAAGCCATCAAAATAAATTTGTTGATCAGAGGCGTTTAGTAATAAATCAAAATGATGGTCTCCTAATGCTTTGTTGTAATTGATCGAAAATTCTTTGGCTATGGTGTAGTTAAGTGTGTTTTGTAAACCAAATTGATTTCCTGCATCTGGGTTTCCTGTAGGATTGAATCTGGCAGTTTGCACTCCTTTATTCCATTGGGTTCTTTTATTATCAGTATTATCTACACTCACTGTGCCTTTAATTCGAAGCCCTTTCAGAGGTATTAATGTCAGATAAGCGTTTCCTAATGTACGGGTCACATCAAATTTCTGACTCGTATATTTATTCATACCAACGAAGTTGATTCCTGTTTCAGGGCCAAACTTACCTACATCCGCGTTAGCTAAACCATCCGTTTGTTTATCGTCATAAATTGGCTGCCAAGGCGGAGTGCCAAGCAAAAAGGTAATGTTATTCTCAACACCAGTGTTATTGCGTTGGTCGCTTTGTTTGGTATAGGCAATTCTAAACGTTTCGCCCACTTCCAACCATGGTTTAACCTTGAAATCTGTATTGATTGAAAACGAGTACCGATCTTGTGAACTGAATTTAAGTGAACCTTCTTGCTGAGCAAAACCAGTTCCTACATTGTATTTGGCAAATTCATTACCTCCTGATATACCAGCAGTATAGTTAGCTGTAAGTGCATTCTTATTAATCAATTCACTTTGCCAATCATAGGTTGGGCTATTGCCCAAATAGGCTGGGTCAGTTGGGTTATAATATTTTAAGAAAGAGCTTTTTGGATCTAAAAACTTATCGTTAGCGAAAATCTGATCTCTGTATATGCTGGTATATTCTTGGGTATTGAGCATGTCAAGTTTGGTACGCAAGTTTCGTACGCCATAGTTAGCCGAGAAATCGATCTTTGGCTTCCCTTCTTTACCACGTTTGGTGGTGATAAGAATAACTCCATTTGCTGCCCGAACTCCGTACACGGCCGCAGATGATGCATCTTTTAGTACGGATATAGATTCAATATCGTTAGGGTTAATAAGGTTTAGAATATTTTGAGTCCCTCTTAAATCGCTTGCACGTCCGCCTTCTACTGCGTAAGTAGTGCCTTCGCCAAATTCGGCCACAGGAATTCCATCAATAATATAGAGCGGTTGGGCATTGTTGCCAAATGTACTTACGCCCCGAATGTTGATGTTAGGTCTTGCATTTGGGTCGCCACCACCACCTGTAACCAATACGCCTGTCATGCGACCTTGCAAAGCTAGCTGTGGGCTAAGCGCATTTGACTGAACAATCTCCGAGCTTTTAATGTCTACTATAGATCCTGTAATATCTTTTTTCTCACGTGTGCCATAACCAATCACCACAATCTCTTCCAGCGATTTAATGTCGGGCTTTAATGACACATTGATTTGGGTAGAAGATCCTACAACAATTTCTTGAGCAGTGTACCCAACGAAGCTAAATACGATAATACTACTTTGATCTTTTGCATTTAACGTATACTCACCATTGTTATCAGTTACTGTTCCATTAATAGTACCTTTTTCCAATAAGTTTACGCCAGGCATTGGTTGATTGTCCTCATCTGTTACCTGACCCTTTATTTGCACTGTATATGAGGCATCGTACGATTCGGTAAGTACAGTTAGGCTTTCTGCCGATACAGCGTTTGAGTCGGTTTGATTAGAAACAATTGCTGGATTTTTATGTGAGTTCAAGATAACAAACGTATTTTTCTTCACTTCTTGATATCCAAGACCAGAAGGGTAAAGAAGGGTTTTTAAGTTCTTATCAATGGCCAGTTGATAATCTACTAGACTATCGCTTGCCACAAGGCCATCCAGTATTTTTTCTTCAAATAAAATATTGGCGTGATACCGGCTTTTTAAACGGAGCAAGGCATCGCGTAGAGTAAGCGATTTTGTTGCATGCTGACCGCTCTTTTTGAATTCCTTTTTAGTAGCAAACGTTTGCGGGTATAAGGAAAGAGAAAGAAGCACAAATGTGATGGTAAGGATGGCTGGTTTTGGGATTTTGAGTAATAACATTTTCATAGGTTATGCATTATTAGGTTAGATTGAAATTTTATAATTATTGTGTTGAGAGAGTTACTTTCTTTCCTCGTTGCGAAACTTGCACATCTAAAACTCGAGCAAGTACTTGAATTAGTTCATCTGCGTCTTGTGCTTCAAATGTACCCGTCAATTGACGGTTGGCTAATGTAGAATCCTGGATTTGCATGCTTACTCCAAAGCTTTCCTCCATTTCAAAGGCTATTTCACGTAGAGATGTGTGGTCAAACACAAAACGATGCTCCTTCCATGCTGAATGTGCTTTTACTTGTTGCTTTTCTTTCAAATTGAATTTGCCTTTCTCAATAGTAACCACATCTCCTGGCTTGATTGTGAGCGTATGAGGTAATGTATCTTTGCCCATTAATGTTCGCAATACCACTTTCCCTTTGTTGAGTACAACCTTAGAACCACGAGCCCGAGAGTACACTACGAATTCTGTTCCGACTACTTCTATCTCTAAGTTATCAGTAGTATGAACTAAAAACTTTTGATCATTCTTGGTATGTACAACTGAGAATTCAGCTTCCCCTTTTATTAACACTTCGCGAGTGGTTTTGCCAAATCCAAAGCGAGGCACTTGCAGGGAGGAATTTGAATTAAGAAAAACTCGACTTCCATCTTCCAATAGCAATTGCTTCACTTCCCCATATCCGGTAGAATAAGTTTGATATTGAATGAAATCCGCCTTATTTAGTAGGTAGGCTGCCGACAACAGTATGAAAGTTGCGGCAGCATACCTAAACCAATTTGTTTTGTTTGACTTTTGTTTGACTTCTATAAGTTCGTTAAAATACTCTGGCTTTGAGTTGCCTATTTTTTCAACATATTGTTGCAGTGCAGTATCAGTATCAGTTAAAAATTGTGGGTGCTCTCTTTCCCACTCATCGAGCCACTCATAAAAGAGCTCATAATTTTTTTCTTCTTCCAACCATTCTTCAACTAGTTTTTTCTGTAGAGAAGTTGCTTGGCCAGACAAGAAATTGATTACTGTACTTTTTGTGATCTGTTGATTCATATTGCTTATCTAATACCTAAGACCCTTAAATTGAATTTACCCTTAGCTGGTTGAAAATGATTTTCGGATTATTTTTATTAATCGTCCTGTCGAACAATTTTTCTGAGCCTATCCAAAGCCTTACCAATGTGTGCCTCTATGGTCTTTATTGATAATTTTAGCTCGCCCGCTATCTCTTGATTTTTTTTTCCCTCAAAGCGACTCATTAAAAATACTTTTTGACATTGTGGCGAAAGTGATTGAATTGTTTTCTCTAGTTCAAGATGCAACTCACTGTATTGCATTACGTGCTGAGGAGTTGGCATGTCAGAAATCAGTTCGATCTCGCTAATATCAGCCGTGTTAAATTTGCCGAACTCTGACCGGATATATTTTAATGATCGATTTCTAATGGCTGTAAATAAGTATGCTCGGAATGATGTAGTAATTCGAAGGTGAAGCTGATTCTGCCAAAATGAGTAAAAAATATCACTTACTAAATCCTGTGCTATTTGCTTGGAATAAACCATTCTAACAGCGTGGCTGCACAAGGGCTGGTAATATAATTTGAATAGAAGTTCGCACCCTTTGGCAGGATTTTCATCAAAAGCTTTGCGAATGAAAATCTCCTTATCATTTCCATGAAAGGCTTCCGAATCTTGATGGGGTTGCATCAATGGATTCGCTTTTTTATCGTCTGCGGAGTCTGGAATAATTTTTCTATCCATGAAGAAAGATTGAAGCCTATTTCAACTGTGACCCAGTTATGGCAATTTACCCTTAGTCTAAAAAGAAAAATAATTTTATTAGCTATCCTATGAATAAAATCTTGTCAATTCTTTCTACGAGAATCTTTCCTGTTTCAAGTTGCAAACTACAATGGAATATTGCCATGCTTCTTCTTGGGCAGCTTAGCTACTTTGTTTTCCAACATTTTAAAAGCCTTGATTAACTTCTCACGTGTTTGGTCGGGAAAGATGACTTCATCAATATAGCCACGAGCTGCGGCCATAAAAGGGTTGGCGAACTTGTTTGTGTATTCTTCTACTTTTTCATTTAATTTTTCTTGCGGATTGGTTGCCTCTGAAATCTCTTTCTTAAAAATAATTTCAGCAGCACCTTTTGCGCCCATAACAGCAATCTCTGCTGTAGGCCAGGCGTAATTTAAATCTGCACCAATGTGTTTGCTGTTCATTACATCATACGCGCCACCATACGCCTTGCGGGTAATCACGGTTACACGGGGTACAGTTGCCTCTGAAAACGCATACAACAATTTGGCTCCATTAGTGATTATCGCGTTCCACTCTTGATCGGTACCTGGCAAAAATCCGGGCACGTCTTCAAACACTAGCAATGGAATATTAAAGCAATCGCAGAAGCGAACAAAGCGAGCTGCCTTTACACTTGAATCAATATCCAATACGCCAGCCAGCGATGCAGGTTGATTGCCAACAATGCCAATACTTCTGCCGGCCAATCGCGCAAAGCCTACAACAATATTCTCAGCAAAGTTTTTGTGCACTTCATAAAAGCTCGCATCATCAGTCACTCCGTTGATAACGTCTCGCATGTCATACGGTTGATTGGGATTGGCAGGAATAATTTCATTTAATGCTGGCCTACTTTCATCAGATTCTGCGTAAGCGAATTTAGGTGCATCATCTTCACAATTTTGCGGTAAGTAACTCAGCAATGTTTTTATGCCAGCAATACACTCAGCTTCGTTGGCACTTGCAAAATGTGTAACACCACTCTTGGTGCTATGCGTAGATGCTCCACCTAACTCTTCTGCTGTTACATTTTCATGTGTAACAGTCTTCACCACATTCGGCCCCGTTACAAACATAAACGAGGTGCCTTCCACCATAAAAATAAAATCGGTCATGGCTGGAGAGTAAACTGCTCCACCCGCGCAAGGGCCCATGATAGCAGAGATTTGCGGGATAACGCCCGAGGCCATTACATTTCTATAAAAAATATCGGCATAGCCACCCAACGAAACTACACCTTCTTGTATGCGCGCACCACCCGAATCATTAAGGCCAATTAAAGGCGCGCCATTCTTCATCGCTAGGTCCATCACTTTCACAATTTTCTCTGCATGTGTTTCTGAAAGCGAGCCGCCAAACACAGTGAAGTCTTGTGAGAATACATAAACCAATCTGCCATTCACGGTGCCATAACCAGTAACCACACCATCACCTAAATACTGTTCTTTATCCAATCCGAAATCTGTACTTCTATGCATTACAAATTTTCCGAGTTCTTCAAACGATCCTTCATCCAACAAAATTAAAACCCGTTCACGAGCCGTAAGTTTTCCGCGAGCATGTTGCTGTTCTATTCTTTTAGCACCACCACCCAACAGCGCCTCTTCATTTTTCTTTTCTAGTTCATCAAATTTTTGTTGAACGCTTTCTGAGCTTACTTTTCTTTTTGACATACAAACCTTTCCTTTATGCCTATGTGGTACTAAATTTTGCCTTGAAAGGTATTAAATTGATTTCAATAATTTTACATCATGAGCAATCGATTGGCCATTATTGATTTAGGAACAAATACTTTCCATTTACTTATCGTAGAAAAATTAGAAGGTCGCTTTATTACAATTCATCAAGAGCGAATTGCTGCCAAAGTGGGTGTGGGCGGGATTAATCAAAACATTATTACTGAAGCAGCAATAGTTAGGGCGTTGAATGCCTTACGGGAATTCAAGTTAAAGCTTGATTCGTTTGATGTAGTGAAGACTTTTTGCTTCGGCACAAGTGCCATTCGTAATGCGAATAACAAAAAAGAATTGTGCGATAGAATTTTATTGGAAACAGGCATTGAAGTGAATGTGATTTCGGGTGATGAAGAAGCGCTGTTGATTTATAAAGGTGTGGCTTCGGCAATTGATCTTGGCAAACAATCCAATCTGATTGTAGATATTGGAGGTGGTAGTGTTGAGTTTATAATCGCTAATGAAAACGAAATTTTTTGGAAGCAAAGTTTTGAGATTGGTGGCCAACGATTAATAGAAAAATTTACACCGCATGATCCGATCACTACTGACGATATAAATTCCCTTAATCACTATTTTAAAGAGCAGCTCTCTTCCTTATTAATAGCACTAGAAAAATACAATCCATCAACTCTTGTTGGATCTTCTGGCTCGTTCGATACGCTAAGCGAAATCTATTCTCACCAAAATGAAATTGAATACAAACCAGAAAACCCTGAAACGCCTCTCACCATCGAAACCTTTTACTCCATACACCAATTGCTCATTGGTAAAAGCAGAAGCGAACGAATGCAAATCCCTGGTATGATTGAGCTGCGTGTGGATATGATTGTGGTAGGAAGTTGTTTGATAAAGTTTTTGTTGGATTCTTATTCATTTCAAACCATTCGAGTTTCTACTTATTCATTGAAGGAAGGTGTGCTAGCTATCATGGCTTCTGGCCACACGCTTCAAGCTACAAGCAATGAGTGAACTGCTTGCAACTTGAAGCCTGTAGCGTACAGTTTTTATAGTCCGCTTACCTGCTTATCTTTCGGATATTTCACTTCAAATTTATAAGTAAGCTTTCTGGTTTCGTTTGGTTTCAACTCAAGTTCCCACACAAGCTTGCCCGAATCTTTGTTGAACTTTGCTCCACCTAAATCAATTGTGTTTACTTCTATCTGAGTATTTTGGGAAATAGGAAGTTGATCTTCTACAATAATTTTTATTGACTCAGCTTTTGTGTTGCGAATGGAAATTTCATAAGCATAACTTTCTTTCTTGGTTGAGCCAATAAAATTTCGCGAAGTAAGATCTTTTAATTTTTCACGCTTCACAACAATTCTTTTATCGCGCCCCAGCGAAACCGAAAGTGTATCCTTAACATTATTGGGGTCGATGTACGACTTGCCAACGAACGTGCCCTCAAAGAAAATGTTGGCTTCGCCTGGCAACAAATTGTACTCTTCCCAGCCCGTTATTTTCGCTAGCAAGAACACATCGTTATCCAACTTAGGAGCAGTAGCATATAAGTAATCTGCCTTTACATCATACTTGCGAATGTCCACCAATGTTGGCTTTGCGGAGGATGCGACAGAATAAGGAAGAGAAATATCAAACTCAGTAGCAAGTGAAGTTTGAATGGTCGCCACATAATCAGAAACCATTTCAGCTTCCTTCGCCTTATCTGTTTCTATAGGCGCAGCCACATCATTTTTCATCATGGCAGGAGCTGACCTCTTCATTTCATACCTAGCCATGGGTTGATAAAAATTTAAAAACCACGGGTTTAGCTCAGGCTTTAATCCACCAAGACTTGGGTTGGTTGTAGATAGCTTGAGCCTTACATTGTTCCAATCCTCGCCTGTGCTTTGTTGCACATTGGCTTTGTAATTTAATTGAATAGGTTGCTTTGTGTTGATGGCACGAAGATCGTAAATAGGATACCACCCTGCGTTGTCAACAATATAGTTCAATTCAAGATCAACGGAAGTTGCAACATCGGCACTTACACTTACCACAATCTCACTTGTATTGCGATTGAACAATTCGTTTTGGCTGTTCAACTGCTGTTGGATTTTTAGCTGGCGTTCACTCAGCTTTACAATTTTCTCATCATACTTTATGCGCAAGGTTGCGATCTCGCCCAAACGGCTTCTGTAAAAATCTGCCATGGCTTTTAATTCAATCACAGTTAGGTTTTGAGTGGTACCACCAATTTTTTGGTTACTGATGATGAGCTGTTCTTCTTTGTTTAAAATTTCTTTCTGGGTTTGCGTCAATCCAGCTTCTTTCTGCAAAAAGAGAAGAGAGTCTTTCAATACTTTTATCGCTTTGGGCTGATTGAAATCACTTAGAAAATTTTGTTGGTGACTAGTTCCTAGCAATATAAAAACCCCTTTGCCTGCTACTTGTATACTTTGTGGATCGAGCTGAGAAGTCAAGCCCGTGATCACAATTTCCGTTTTCCCTGCCTCTATTCGGGTTTTAATATCTCGCGTAATTTGCGCTCGGGTTAGAAAAACCGTTACGTTTGTGATCTTGGAATCAACTCGCAACTCGCGTTGAGCGTTGGCCGAAATGGCAAGTACAAACAAACCGATTACTAAAAGTTGATGTTTCATATTTTCATGTTTAACTATAAGATGCACTAAATTCAAAATTCCATAAATCTTATGAGAATACAAGTAGATACTTTTTTGCAATCGTGTCATCGCTTCTTGATTCTTCATAGAGCACTGTACATGACCGAACAAAAAATGCTGTTGTTTTGAGTGTCTAAAACATTTACTTTCATCAAAAATTTAGTTTATGTCTAGAATTTTATTTTGTATATTTTTTATCCTTTGCCTTCAAGTTTCTGCACAAAAACCTGCACGCCTCATTGTGCGTGGCGATGACATGGGTTTTTCACATTCGGGCAACGAGGCGTTGATTAAATGCAGCGTGGGCGGCATTCAAACTTCTATTGAAATTATTGTGCCTTCGCCATGGTTTCCTGAAGCGATTAAATTATTGAAAGAAAATCCAACCCTTGATGTGGGTGTACATTTGGCTCTTACCAGCGAATGGGACAATATTAAATACCGGCCACTTACTCATTGCCCTAGTCTAACTAATCAGGACGGCTATTTTTTCCCGTTCATTTTCGCTAATAAAAATTATGCCGGTCAAGCTTTGACTGAAAACAAATGGAAACTTGAAGAGATTGAGAAAGAATTTCGTGCGCAAATAGAAATGGCTAAAAAGTATATTCCTCAGGTAAGTCATCTATCAAGTCACATGGGTTGTGATAGGCTTACGCCAGAAGTAAAAGCACTAGCAAAAAAATTGGCCATTGAATACAAACTTGATATTGATTTAGAAGAAATGGGTATAAAGTATATAGGTTACCAAGGCGCAAAGGAGACCAGTCAAGATAAAATTAAAAGTTTCTCAGCCATGTTAGATCAACTTAAGCAAGGAGAAACATATTTATTTGTCGATCATCCTGGAATCAACACTCCTGAGCTGCAAGCCATTCATCATATCGGTTATGAAAACGTGGCAACGGATAGACAAGGTGTAACAGATGCTTGGACAAGTAAAGAAATTATAGACTTAATCAAAAAGAAAAACATTCAATTGATAAGCTATGCTGATTTAAAGAAGAAATGAACTAGTGCAACCTGCCAATAACTAATAACAACCAACCAACAACTCCTTATACTCATGAAAAAAATACTTGTATTATTATTCGTTTCCACTTCACTATTTTGCTTTGCTCAGCCTAGCATTATCAAAGAAAGTTTAAAAATCAAAAGTGCTATTCTCGGTAAAGATGTTGAGTATAGCATGTATCTGCCTGCCGATTATGCAAATCGAAAGTTTCCTGTTTTGTATTTACTACACGGCTTTGGCGATGATGAAACTGGTTGGACTCAGTTTGGTGAAGTACAGCACATTGCCGATACGCAAACTGCAAAAGGTGAAATGACGCCCATGATTATTGCCATGCCCGATGGTGGCATTAGCTGGTACATCAATAGTGCTGATGGCAAAGCTAAGTATGAAGATTTTTTCGTGAAAGAGTTTATTCCCTTTATTGATTCAACCTATAGAACCCGAACAGACAAAAGATATAGAGCTATTGCTGGCTTGTCGATGGGTGGCTTTGGCACTAGCATCATGGCGATGAAGCACACTGATTTATTTTCTGCGGCCGCTCCGTTAAGTGCAGGGGTTTTTACTAATGATGAAATTACAGCCATGCCCGATGAAAACTGGGCGCGTGCTTTTGCGATTCCGTATGGTAAAGAGTTGAAGGGCAAGGATAGAATTACAGAACATTATAAGAATAATTCTATTTTAGACATCATCGCCAAGTCAAGTGCGGATGACTTGAAAAAAGTGCGCTACTACATTGATTGTGGAGACAAGGATTTTTTGATTAAAGGAAACATGGCTCTGCACGCGGCATTAATCGATAAGAAAATACCGCATGAATTCCGTGTGCGCAATGGTGTACATAACTGGCCTTATTGGAGAACAGCACTTCCCGAAGTGTTTAGTTTTGTGAGCGAGAGTTTTCATCAGAATTGAGAATTCAAAAGAAGTAGCATTTTGATAGCGCAATGTTAGTTGCTTAACTTGCACTGTTTATCAATCTATCTAATTCTGTCAATTCATGTATAAACTGTTTAGTGTTCTTTTTATTTCATTTAGTCTATTCTTTCAAGCTCATTCTCAAAACGCTATTACAGGCATTATCAAAAATACCTCTGGTAGCGCGATCGAGAATGCCTCCGTTCATTTGTTAAATACTAATTATGGAGCATTTACTGATAGTGAAGGCAAGTTTTCTATCGCGGCAGTAGCCCAAGGAAAATTAGAAGTGTCGAAAGTAGGTTATGCCTCCACCATTATATCGGTGGTAAGTAATTCAGGCGAGCTTTCAATAACGCTATCTGAATCCTACACTCAGCTAGATGCTGTAGTAGTAACCGCTCAAAAGCAGGAAGAAGATGTGCAGCTAATCCCTTCCAGCATTACAGCATTATCTTCGAAGCAAATTGAAAACTATAGAATATGGAACACGCAAGATATTACAGCCATTGTTCCCAACTTATACACAGCTAACCCAGGCGACAATCGAAACGTAACTTCGATTCGTGGCATTACTTCTACTTCCTACGATCCTGCTGTGACAACGTATGTAGATGGTGTAAATCAATTTGGCTTGGATACCTACATTGCACAATTGTTTGATGTAGAACGCATAGAAGTATTGCGTGGGTCGCAAGGCTCGTTGTATGGCCGCAATGCAATGGGCGGTGTAATCAATATAATCACCAAACAACCTACCAATAGAACTACCGGATTTGCTGAATTGAATTTTGGTAATTACGGTCAACAGCGATACAGTGCTGGAGTTAGAATGCCATTAGTTAAGAATAAATTATTTTTAGGAGTATCGGGTATCTATGATCAAACCGATGGTTTTTATAAAAACTTATTTAACAACTCTAATTTCGATAGTAAGAACAGCTTTACGGGAAATTACTTTTTGAAATTCCTTGCTTCAAGCAGATTGGCTTTTACACTTAACATCAAGCATAACGATAATAGAAATAGCGGGGCGTTTCCGCTGGTTGGAAGTTTCAATAGTGTTTTTGATAACCCTTTTAACGTCAACCAAAACGCGGTGACTACCATGGTGGATAATGTTTTTAACGGATCGCTCACTGCATCTTATTCTCATCCACTTTTCAACGCAACTTCACAAAGCTCATATCAATCTAACTATCGCTATTACAAAGATCCCATTGATGGTGATTTTTCTCCTTATGAAGTTTATTCTATCATCAACAACTATGGTAAAGATTGGAACAATGTAAAAGTATTGACTCAAGAATTTAAGTTTACATCTCCTTCAACAAATTCAAGCCCATTTAAATGGACCGCAGGCATTTTTGGGTATACCCAAGATAGTCCAACAAAACAAGCCACTCACATTACTGGCAAGTCAAAGTTCTCATCCATTAGCACTACTAAGGGTTCTAACTATGGTATGGCTGCATTTGGTCAGGCCACTTATTCCTTGAATGAAAAACTTGATCTTACTGGTGGTTTACGCTATGACTATGAAAATAAACAACTTACTGTGAAGGGAGAATTTCAACCCGATGGAAGCCCAACTGCTATCCTGACAAGGCCAGATACAACAGGTACTGTTTCTTATGGAGCCATCTCACCAAAAGCTACATTAGCATACCATCTGGATGCAGCTCATCAATTGTATGGAACTTATTCCCGTGGGTTTAGAACTGGAGGCCTTACCTCCGATTTATCAACGCCACTTTATTTATACAAGCCAGAGTATAGCAATACAATTGAAGTAGCATCTAAAAATACTTTTTTAAACAACTTGCTAAAATTGAATGTAACTGCCTTCCACACTGAAGTAACCGATGCTCAAATACCAACACTTATTTTACCACAAGCAATAACGGTAACTAAAAATGCTGGAACTTTAGTAAGTGAAGGGTTAGAGTTAGAAACAGCAGCTACTCCTTTGAACGGGCTTCAAATAGAGTGGAACGCAGGGGTTAACAATGCGGCCTACAAAAAGTTGGTTCTGTCTCAAAACAATCAACCCAAAGATGCGAGTGGCAATCATGCGCTTTTTACACCCTCTTTCACATCTATGATTGCAGTTCAATATCAACTAAAAATTGGTACCGAATTGAAAGCGCTGGCACGCGTTGAGTGGCAGAGCTTGGGAGATCAATATTTCGATCTCGCCAACAAATACAAACAAGCTGGTTATAATTTAATTAACGCACGTGTTGGGTTTACTTTCACTTCTTTTGAACTTATGTTTTGGGTGCGCAACCTTACCGACAAAAAGTATGTGGCCTATGCCTATGATTTTGGCGCAGCACATTTAGGCAATCCGAAAAATTATGGAATCACACTAAGGAAATCGTTTTAATTTTAACTTCACGAATCAATAAATACAGTCATGAATATTCTTATCTGTGAAGACGATCCTTCTTTTGCACTCAATCTTTCGCTAACGCTATCTCAGCATAAGTTGGGAGATGTTACCATTGCTAATAATGGGAAGGAAGCTATTGCCATGATACGCTCAGAGAAATTTGACCTTATCATTTCTGATTTGCACATGCCCGAAGCACCTGGCGAAAAGGTAATAGAGTATGTGAGAGGCATGAAGAATACAGTGCCTATAATTGTGATCACATCCGATACAGAGGAGATTGTTGTGCAACGCTTGCGCGAAATCGGAGCCACTGAAGTGCTCGATAAAAAAGTGCCTGCTACTCAGCTAGTGAATATCATTTCAAAATTGATGAAGAAGAGATAAGAGCTGTTTATTTATTTTTGTACATTCGATGATAATCCTAAATCAAACACGATTATGAAAGCACAATTTAGCAGAAGAGATTGGTTTAAATCGGCAATCACGCTTACAGGCGGTCTTGCACTGACTTCACCCATGGCCAATCAATTGATGGCCGCTCCCGTGAGTGATGCAGAAGTTGCTTTCTTCAAATCGGCATTAGCAGCGAATCAAAAAGTAAGACTAAACTCGAATGAGAACCCTTATGGACCTTCCGAAAAAGCAAGGAAGGCTGTGATGGAAGTTCTCTCACAATGCAATCGGTATGCTTTTAATGAATTGGAAGAACTAAAAAAGATTATAGCCACCAAAGAAGGCGTGGACGTTTCGTATATTTTATTGGGCGCTGGCTCTGGTGAGTTGCTATGCCAAACAGGTATTGCATATGGACTCGAAGGCGGTAGAGTACTTTCTGCTTACCCTACGTTTCCGTTGTTGATGAATTACGCTGAAAAAATGAAAGCCACATGGGATAAAGTTGATCTCAATGAAAAACTGGAACATAATTATCAAGCTCTATTATCAGCTATAAAAAATGATACAAAGCTTGTGTTCTCTTGCAATCCTAATAATCCAACAGGCACTGTTGTAAGCGATACGATTGTAAAATCGTTTTGTGAAGAAGCATCTAAGAAAACAGTGGTGTATGCCGATGAAGCCTATTTGGAATTTTTAGAACCATCACAACAAAAATCGATGGTGAGTTTGGTGCAGAATAATCCAAATATAGTGGTGTCTAAAACTTTTTCTAAAATTTATGGCCTTGCGGGATTGCGTATCGGGTACGTAGTTGGTCACCCCGATACGTTAGAGAAGATAGGCCAATATGGTGATACTATTTCACCAAGTCAGACTGCGATAGCTGCTGCCAAAGCTAGCTTGGGCGATGAAGACTTCATGAAAATGGTACGCGAGAAAAATGCAGTGGCACGTAAGGTGCTTACGGATTATTTAGATTCAAAAAAGATTTTTTACGGCAATCCAAAAACAAATGTGTTGCTTTTTGCTGCTCCAAAAGATGGCAAGAAAATACTTTCACAATTAGATGAGAAAGGTTTCTTGATCCGCATTTGGGAGTACCAACAAAAAGAATGGTGTCGTGTAAGTATAGGAACTGAAGGTGAGATGAAGGCCTTTGTAAAAGTTTTTGATGAGGTGATTGCTTAACTCGCAAATGAAACTTTCCCCATCGAAACGGTAGGTATTCCGTTTCTGCCAGAGCCATAATTAATTTGGCCACCGCAAATGCATTCGTTTGCTAATGTTGCAAATAACAAAGCTTCCTTTGCATCGGGGTTTATGCCCAGATCAGATGTCGTTAAAAACTTAGCGTTTGGCAACTGGCTTTTTATGTTTTTCATTAGGAGCGGATTGTGCATACCACCACCACTTGAATAAATTTTAAGTTGAGTATTTGTTGTGAACCCACTTGCAAGCGCAGCTACAATCATATCCGCTGAAAAGCGATTGAGTGTGGCCATTGTATCTTCAAAACTTATTTCGGTTGTATTTGATTTCTCTTTTGCCTTTTCGAGATAGGCAAGATTGAACAATTCTGGCCCCGTGGTTTTAGGAAAAGATTGTTTGAAAAATGAATTATCTTTTAATGCTTTCAAAAGTGTTTCAATTATTTTTCCTTTTTTGGCGATAGAAGAATCTTCATCGAAAAATTTCCCAGGAAAATGTTTTTGGACGAGAGCATCCATCAGCGTATTGCCTGGTCCTACATCGGTGCAGAAAACATCATTTGCTTTTAACGATCCGGGCAGGTAAGTAAAGTTGGCAATGCCACCAATGTTCAGCATTATCCGATCTTCGTGAGCTTTTGAAAAAATTAGAAAATCACCATACGAAGCAAGCGGTGCGCCTTCACCGCCCGCTGCAATGTGCTTTTGGCGAAAATCGCTGAGCGTAATGATACCAGTGGCCACAGCGATGTGATCACCATCGCCAATCTGCAATGTTCCGTTGCCGAATTTTGAATTACCGTGCAGCGACTTAGGTGCGTGATAAATGGTTTGTCCGTGGCTGGCAATTAAATCAACTTCCATTGGATTTATATTCCAACTGGATAAGCAATCCAGAATCATGTCAGCATGAACAGTCCCGATCCATTCATTTAAGAGACAAACTTTTTCTAGGCTCACTTGATCTTTAGAAAAAACTGATTTCACTTCGTCTTTAAAATCGGTTTGGTAGCTAACGGTTTTAAAATGGAGTAACTCAATTTGTGTTTCGTGTCCACTTCCGCTAAAGCGGCACAGAGCAACATCCAATCCATCTAACGAAGTGCCAGACATCAAGCCGATAATCAAGCGGGATGGCTTTTGAGCAATATTGTAAAGTTTTTCTAGTTGCGGATTCATTAATCTGTGTTTTCTTCAGGCAAGATAAGAATCGTTTTAGAGTGCAAAAAGGATCATTGAATTATTCAACAACTTTTCACCTGACACTCCTTTTATGTTGAAGATAAAAGTGGTTAAGCATTTTTAATTTCTGTGAGAATTCAGGCTGATGACTACAATCAGGTATGTTATTATAATGGTTTAATTAAACCATCCCGGTAACGTGAACAAATCAAACTGCTGCTGTAGCGATAGTGAATCGGGCACTAAATGAGTTACAAACCATTCGGTTTTATAAAACACAATCAATAAGTATAAAATAGGAATGGCCGAAAATAAAAAAAGGAATGTAAGTGAGTTTTTAGGATAACGTTTACTTAAAACAAGATAGATGTAAGCGGCAATCAAAAGGATGGCAAACGCAATAACAAAATAAAGTGGGTTAATAGTAACTAATCGAGATTCAAATTGCTTTACGCCATCAATCCCACCTCGCATACTCAATATAGCGTCTTTTTTTCCTTCAAAGATTATCTGAGCCGCCAATCCATCTTCTTGTTCTAATGCTTTAAAATCAATTTTGAGAGAGTTTTTTACAGAATCATAGGTTAATTCAATTCCCGAAACGGATCGTGAATTTTTTAAAACTTTGAAGTCAAGTATTTTGGCATTATTGCCCAATGATACTGTAAGAGGCGAATAAATATTTTCATGTTTAATGGTTTCTTTACCTTGATTAAAAAAATAAAAATAAACAGAGGTAACATCTGATTGAATGGTATCACCATTGGCTTTAAGAAGCATGAGTGGTGCATTTGCAGCCTGAGATTTATCCAAAATGGTTGTCCTTATCGGATCAACATAAAAAGTAGGTCTTCTCTCACGAATGCCGATGTAAAGAAAATAATATCCAAACACGATGGTGATTGCAATAGAAATAATCGAACTGATAATAATATCTCGCGATCGGGTTAAATACAAGACAGGCTTTTTTACAGGCATACTTTACAAAGATACTGATTTTACACTTTGGCTAAGGTCAATAAATGAGAAGAAAGTTCTCAAACCATTATAATTTAAAGTAACACCTTGAAGGTAATTATTTTTAGGTGTCCTTAGGTTCGGTCAGTTTAGCTAAGATAATTTCGCCTAAAGTAAGCCCTATAAACAATATATCTTCCGTTCATCGAATCATTTATTCGCTCCTGTATAATTTACACGCCACCACTATTTGCTTTAAGTACATTTCGACTATCACCAAAATTATTGATCGTGAAAAGAAGAGATTTCGTTCAGTTGGCAGGTTTAGGATTGGGCAGCCTTGCGTTACCCTTCCCAACCATGGGAAATCCAGTTTCAGTAGAGGCATTATTGGAAATTCCATTAACAGTAAGTCAGAAAAAGGTTTTGGCTGATGTAGCTTTAAATACAGCACGAACTGGGGGTGCAACTTATGCCGATGTTCGAATTGGCCGCTATTTGAATCAGTTTATCAGCACACGTGAAGCACGCGTGCAAGGCATACAAAGTAGTGAATCTTTTGGAGTTGGTGTGCGCGTGATCGCTAAAGGCACATGGGGTTTTGCTTCTACAAATGATGTCTCGGTTGATGGCATCAAGAAAGCAACAGAGCGCGCCATTGCCATTGCGAAAGCAAATTCTAAATTTCAAACTGAGCCTGTGAAACTCGCACCTGTGCAAGGCTATGGAGAGGTTTCGTGGAAAACGCCTATTCAAAAAAACTCTTTTGAAGTTCCCGTATCTGAAAAAGTAGAATTGCTATTGGGTGCCAATGCAGCCGCGCAAAAGAATGGTGCAAGCTTCGCAAGCTCCAACCTATTTCAAGTAAACGAACAAAAATATTTCGCCTCTACCGATGGAAGTTATATCGACCAAGATATTCATCGCATCTGGCCAACTTTTACTGTGAATGTTATTGATCGGGCTTCAGGCAAGTTTAAATCACGTGATGCCATGAGTGCACCGATGGGCATGGGTTATGAATACATGATTCCGAAAGCAGAAGATAAACTGGCAACGCCAACAGGCATGGTGTTGTATCGCAACAGTTATGACATGATTGAGGATGCCACAACGGCAGCGAAGCAGGCGAAAGAAATGATCACGGCAAAATCAGTTGAGCCGGGTAAATACGATTTGGTGTTAGAACCCAATCACCTTGGCCTCACCATCCACGAAAGTGTAGGGCACCCGCTAGAGTTAGATCGTATTCTTGGTTACGAAGCTAACTATGCAGGCACTAGTTTCGCCAGCATCGAAAAATTAAAATCGGGTACGTTCAATTACGGTAGCAAGCAGGTAAATATTTTTGCCGATAAAACACAAGTCGGCTCGTTAGGTGCTGTTGGTTATGATGACGAAGGCGTGAAATGCAAACGTTGGGATTTAATAAAAGATGGCATTCTTGTAAACTTTGAAGCGATACGCGATCAAGTTCACATGTTAGGCCAGACTGAATCGCATGGTTGTTGCTACTCTCAAAGCTGGAGCGATGTTCAATTTCAACGAATGCCAAACGTATCATTATCACCTGGGAAAGATGCGTATTCAATCGATCAAATGATTAAAGATGTAGAGAAAGGAATTTATATTGCTGGCCGAGGTTCATACTCTATAGATCAGCAGAGATACAATTTTCAATTTGGCGGCACAGTGTTTTACGAAATTAAAAACGGTCAAATTGTTGGCTTAATAAATGATGTGGCCTACCAATCGAACACCCAAGAGTTTTGGAATAGCTGCGTAAAAATTTGTGATGAAAAAGATTATCGTATGTTCGGTTCCTTCTTCGATGGCAAAGGGCAGCCATCGCAGGTAAGCGCAGTATCTCACGGAAGCTCGACATCGAGATTCAATGGAGTGAATGTAATTAATACGGGAAGAACGATTTAAGTTGTTAGTTCAGGGTTGATAGTTATTAGCACTAGCAACCAACAACTATAAACAAGCAATTATCAACTAAACAAAATATGAAAAGACGAGACTTTATTCAACTAGCGGGCATGAGTGCTGGCGCAATGGCTTTGCCTTTCTCAAGCTTTGCACAAGAGGTAGACATTGCACACATGCTCACTCCATTGCTAGATGCTTCACAGAAGAAGCAATTGGCAGATGTTGCTTTGAACATGGCTAAGTCATTGGGTGCATCGTATACCGATGTGCGCATTGGCCGATATCTCAATCAATTTGTTACCACTCGCGAGAAAAAAGTGCAAGGCGTTACCAATACCGAATCGTTTGGTGTTGGCATTCGCGTAATCGCCAATGGCACATGGGGCTTTGCGGCTAGCAACAATGTAACACCAGATGGAATTAAAAAGACAACCGAACGTGCTGTAGCCATCGCGAAAGCAAATTCTAAATTTCAAAAAGAACCCGTGAAGTTAGCCACCACTCCATCGTATGGTGAAGTGAGTTGGAAAACACCAATTGTAAAAAATGGATTTGAAGTCCCTGTAAAAGAGAAAGTAGAACTGTTGCTTGCCGCGAATGCAAAGGCCTTAGAGAAGGGCGCAAGCTTTGTTAATAGTATCATGTTTCTGGTAAACGAGCAAAAATATTTTGCCTCTAGCGAGGGTTCGTATATTGATCAAGACGTGCATCGCACATGGCCCAACTTTCAAGTATCGATGGTTGATCGGCAGTCGGGTCAATTTAAAAATCGCGCAGCTTTTAGTGCACCAGTGGGCATGGGCTACGAATACCTTGACGGAAAAACAGAAGATAAAATTCAAGGACCAGGCGGCATCATCTTGTACAACAAATCGTACGATATGATTGAAGATGCCACCATGGCTGCAGAGCAAGCCAAGCAAATGATCTCCGCTAAGTCTGTCGAGCCTGGCAAATATGATTTGATGTTAGAGCCTTCTCACCTGTGGCTTACCATCCACGAAAGTGTTGGGCATCCAACCGAACTTGATCGCGTGCTTGGATATGAGGCCAACTTTGCTGGCACAAGTTTCTTAACGTTAGATAAATGGCAGAGTAAAAAATTCAAATTCGGAAGTGATGTGGTCAACTTCATGGCTGATAAAACTCAAGTAGGTTCTCTTGGTGCAGTTGGCTATGATGATGAAGGTGTGAAATGTAAATCGTGGGAGTTGATAAAAGATGGAGTGTTGGTAAACTATCAAGCAATTCGTGATCAAGTAAATATTATAGGCCAAAAAGAATCGCATGGCTGTTGCTATTCACAAAGCTGGAGTGATGTGCAATTCCAACGTATGGCCAATGTTTCGTTGCAGGCAGGTAAGAACCCTCTAACACCCGATCAAATGGTGGCCGGCATCGAAAAAGGAATTTACATTGTGAAAGATGGATCGTTCTCGATTGACCAGCAACGCTACAACTTTCAATTTGGTGGTGTGTTGTTCTTCGAAATCAAAAACGGAAAAATTGAAGGCATGTTAAAAGATGTGGCCTATCAAGCCAACTCTCTAGAGTTTTGGAATTCGTGCACACAAATTTGTGATGAGCGCGATTATCGCATGAACGGAGCTTTCAATGATGGCAAAGGACAGCCGAGCCAATCCAATGCAGTTTCGCACGGATCGGCCACTGCTCGTTTCAATGGTGTGAATGTTATCAATACAGGAAGAACAATATAAATTGATGGTTGATAGTTGTCAGTTATTAGTAACGCAACTATCATCCTCTACAAACAACTAAGAACAAACAACTAACAACTTTTTATTATGGCAATACTTGCAAAAGAAGAAGCAAAAAGAATATTAGAGAAGGTGATTGGGTTTTCTAAAGCCGATGGCATTGAAGCCAACCTTAACGGGAATGATGGAGGTAACATTCGGTATGCGCGCAATAGTGTATCTACGGCTGGCGAAGACAGCAATGTGAGTTTGAGTGTGCAAAGCTATGTTGGCAAAAAAGTAGGTACTGCTACCATCAATGAATTTGATGATGCATCACTGCAAAAAGTGGTTATGCGTGCCGAAGAGTTGGCAAGGCTTGCGCCTGAGAACCCTGAGTTTATGGAGCCACTTCCACAACAGACCTACGGAGCAGAGCCTAAAACTTTTCTTGATTCAACAGCAAAAATTTCTCCTGACTATCGCGCACAAGCGGCAGCCGATAGCATCAATCCTGCTTCTAAAAAAGAGGTAACAGCCGCTGGCTATTTAGAAGACAGTCGTGGGTTTGGTGCGTTGATGAATAGCAAAGGTTTGTTTGCTTACAATAAATCTACAAGCGTAGATTTCACCGTTACCATGCGTACCAATGATGGCACAGGCTCTGGTTGGGTGGCGAGAAATTTTAATGATGTAAGTAAACTGAATACAGCCGAGGCTTCTCAAATTGCAATTGAAAAAGCGCTGCAATCGCGCAATGCAAAAGCGATAGAGCCAGGAAAATATACGGTGATTCTTGAACCTAACGCGGCAGCCGATTTAATTGGGTTGATGTTTTTTGGAATGAATGCAAGACAAACCGATGAGGGGCGCACGTATCTTTCTAAAAAAGGTGGAGGCACTAAGCTGGGAGAAAAACTTGTAGATGAACGAGTGAATATTTATACAGATCCGTGGAATGAAGAAGTGCCTACAGGCAACTGGGCCGGAGGAGGATTGGCTCGCAAGAAAATGGATTTGTTTAAAAATGGTGTGGTATCTAATTTAATGTATGATCGCTATTGGGCATCGCAAAAAAATGTAGAGGCAACTCCTTTCGGTGGCAATCGCATTATGGAAGGCGGCACAGCTTCCATTGAAGACATGATCAAAGACACTAAGAAAGGAGTGCTGGTAACGCGCTTCTGGTACATTCGCCCAGTTGATCCGCAAACATTATTGTTTACTGGTCTTACCCGCGATAGCACGTTCTTTATTGAGAACGGAAAAATAAAGCATCCTATTAAAAATTTCCGCTTCAATGAAAGCCCCGTGATCATGTTGAACAACCTCGAAACACTAGGCAAGCAAATGCGTGTTGCTAGCGGTGGCGGTCCAGGTGGAGGCGGAAGTATGCTTATGCCCGCTATGAAAATTAGAGACTTTACCTTCTCTAGTCTATCAGATGCTGTTTAAGAAATGATTATTTGAATTGAAAATCCCTGATCGAAAGTCAGGGATTTTTTTTTTGTACCATCATAGAAAATCTGAGCTAAAAAAGTTAAAACGATCTAATTTTCTCATGTACCAATATACCCCACGTCATTTCGCTCATGTACCAAAATCGCCCAAAATGTCCCACGTTCAAAAAACGTGTACCATTGTGGTACATGAGAAAAATATGAGAAAAACGATATTTTTTACGTAGAAGCTCACTGCTCCATTGGAAGCAAAACGATAAAATAGTAACTATGTGGTGAGAAATTAATACTATGGCTGTAACTACAAAAAAAGCTTACAATAATTTACCATTGCTTCCGCCAAAGGCATCGCAAGTAGATACTATAAGTGTATTGCGGCAAGTGAGCAAATCTGCAGTGGCATTGGCCGAGTTGAAGGGATTGGCAAAAACATTGCCCAATCCTAATATTTTAATTAACGCCATTGTTTTAAAAGAAGCACAGGCAAGTTCTGGAATCGAAAACGTAATTACTACTCAAGATAAATTATATCAGGCGCTCTATGCAAGCTCTACAAAAACAGATATTGCCACTAAAGAAGTTTTGCGCTATCGCGAGGCTCTGCTTATGGGAAAAAACTTGGTAAAAAAGAAAGGTTTCCTTAATACCAATGGCATCATTGCTATTCAAAAAGAACTAGAGGAGAATAATGCCGGTATTAGAAAACTACCCGGAACAGCCTTGATAAATGATATCACCAATCAAGTGATCTACACACCGCCTGATAATTATGATACCATCATTCATTTGATGAAAAATTTGGAGCAATATATCAATGATGATCCTGATGCTATTTCGCCTCTGGTTAAACTTGCTATTCAGCATTATCAATTTGAAAGTATTCATCCGTTTTATGACGGCAACGGAAGAACCGGCAGAATCGTAAATGTTTTATACTTGATTTTAAAAGGCTTACTAGATGAGCCTATTTTATATTTAAGTTCATACATTATTAAAAACAAAGCAGATTATTATCGCTTATTGCAAGAGGTAAGAACAAAAAACAATTGGGAAGAATGGATTTTATTTATTTTAAAAGGGATTGAAAGCACCGCCAATCAAACCATAGATCAAATCAATAAAATAAATGCGCTATTTGAAAAGACACAGAAAGCAGTGCAGAAAAAACTGCCAAGGATTTATTCAAAAGATTTAATTGAGCAGCTATTCGTACATCCCTATTGTAAAAATGAATTTTTAGTAAAACACTTACGCATAGAAAGAAAAACAGCTGCACGTTATTTGAGCAGTCTTGTGGAAGTTGGGATTTTAAAAGATCAACAGAATGGAAAAGAAATAATTTTTATCAATAATCAACTCTATGATTTACTAAAAAAGAGCTAATTTTCTCATGTACCAATATGTCCCACGTTCCAAAAATAAGTGCCATGTTGATAGATGAGAAAATAATTTGGAGACTGCGTGAGGGATTGAAGTGGAAAGCCCGCAGTGGAACGTTTCGAGCAACGAGGACTTGCAGCGAAAAAGCCCGACCCGCTCGCAAGCCGGAGCGTTTTGCGGAGGTAAGCGAAGGGGCACGCCATTAAAATTTAAACGATTAAAATACTTTTTTTTCTTCGTTCAATTCCGAACAAATAGTTGCGCTTGATTATAATTAGCAGTAATTAGGGTCAACTTTTTAATACTAACACTCGTCTTACAAAAATCAATATCATTCACTAAACTCTATATCCTTTGAAACGCAGAGACTTTATCTATCTATCTGGCTTGGGAGCGGCTGCTTCTATGTTGCCAGCCATCCCGTTGATGGGAAACCCCATTGATCCGAGCCGCGCGCTCGAGACGGTGGATGTCGCACTGAAAAAGCAATTGGCTGATGTCGCGCTTAATGCAGCTCGTGCAAAAGGGGCTACCTACACGGATGTACGCATTGGTCGCTACCTCAATCAATTTGTGGTGACACGCGAAGACAAAGTGCAAAACATTGTGAACACCGAATCGTATGGCATGGGCATTCGCGTGATTGCCAATGGAAGCTGGGGCTTTGCTGCCATCGATAAAATGGATAAGGACGGAATTGCCAAAGCGGCAGAGTTGGCCGTTGCTATTGCAAAAGAAAATTCACGGTTGTTGATTGAGCCTGTTCGTCTTGCTCCTCAAAAAGGATATGGCGAAGTGAGTTGGAAAGCACCAATTGAGAAAAATTCTTTTGAAGTACCGATAAAGGAAAAAGTAGATCTGCTGCTAAGTGTGAATGATGGTGCGATGAAAGCAGGAGCAGATTACATCACCTCTGTTTTGTTTATGGTGAACGAACAGAAATATTTTGCCTCTACTGATGGCTCGTATATCGACCAAGATATTCACCGTATTTGGCCAGCCTTTTTTGCTACCAAAATTGATAAGGCCACTGGAAAATTTGAAACGCGCAATGCACTTAGCGCCCCTATGGGCATGGGTTACGAATATTTGTATGCTCGGCCGCAAGATAAAATTGCAGGCGTTACAACATTGTACAAAGGCCGCTACGATATGCTAGAAGATGCAAAGGCGGCAGGCGCGCAAGCAGGCGAAAAGCTAAAAGCAAAATCAGTAGAGCCAGGCAAGTATGATTTGATTTTAGATCCTTCACATTTATGGTTGACGATTCACGAATCTACTGGGCATCCTACCGAATTGGATCGCGTGTTGGGGTATGAGGCCAACTTCGCAGGTACCAGTTTCTTAACGCTTGATAAGTGGGAATCAAAAAAATTCAATTATGGCAGTAAGATTGTAAACATTCAAGCTGACAAAACCCAAGTTGGCTCCCTAGGTGCTGTGGGTTATGATGATGAAGGCGTGCAGTGCGGCCAATGGGATATTGTGAAAGAAGGTATTTTGGCTAACTATCAAACCATTCGCGATCAAGCGCACATGCTTGGCTTATCGGCTTCGCAAGGTTGCTGCTATGCCGATAACTGGAGCAGTGTACAATTTCAGCGAATGCCAAATATTTCTCTTCAGCCTGGGAAGGAAAAGAAAAGTATTGACGATATGATTAGAGGTGTTGAGAAAGGAATTTATATTATTGGCGATGGTTCTTTCTCTATCGACCAGCAGCGTTACAATTTTCAGTTTGGTGGTCAATTGTATTACGAAATCAAAAACGGAAAAATTGTTGGCATGCTGCGCGATGTTGCCTATCAAGCAAATACGCAAGAGTTTTGGAATTCTTGTGTAGGCATTGCCGATCAGAGCGATTATCGGTTGGGCGGTTCTTTCTTTGATGGAAAGGGACAACCTTCTCAGAGCAGTGCCGTATCGCACGGTTCTTCTACAGCTCGTTTCAATGGAGTAAATGTAATTAACACAGCACGACAGATATAGTTGGTGGTTGATAGTTGTGAGTTATTCGTACCACAACTATAAACGCACTATACTAACAACTACTTACTAATAACTAACAACAATTGTTATATGCCAATACTAACCAAAGACCAAGCTCAGGCTTTATTAAAAAAAGTACTCAGCTATTCGAAAGCAGATGAATGCGAGGTGAACTTAAATGGAACTGACAGCGGCAATATTCGCTATGCGCGAAATTCAGTTTCGACTAGCGGAAAAATTAGCCAAACGCAATTAGTAGTTTCATCTTCCTATGGAAAAAAATCGGGGGTAGCCACTATCAACGAATTTGATGATGCATCATTAGAAAAAGTAGTTCGCAGATCAGAAGAGTTGGCCATGCTAGCTCCTGAAAATCCAGAATACGTTTCTTTTCTTGGCCCACAAAAATATGCAGAGCCTATTACTTTCGTAAAAGCAACAGCCGACATTACGCCAAGACTACGGTCTGATATGGTAGCTGCTAGTTTACAAGTAGCGAAAGATGCGAAAGCCGTAGCTGCAGGATTTCTGGAAGACACCACGGGCTACGCAGCTATGATGAATTCAAAAGGTTTGTTTGCTTACAACACGTCAACTAATACTAATTTTTCTATCACTGTAAGAACAGAAGATGGAAGAGGTTCTGGCTATGCCACTCGTGGCTATAATGATGTGGCAAAACTCGACACTAAAAAAGCAACACAAATTGCTACCGAGAAAGCCGTGAAATCCGCGGAAGCGAAAGCGATTGAACCCGGTAAGTATACTGTAATATTAGAGCCCGCAGCAGTAGCTGTTTTATTAGAGCGATTGTTTGGTGGATTGGATGCACGGCAGGCAGATGAAGGCCGCAGTTTTTTAAGCAAAGCAGGTGGCACTACAAGACTGGGTGAAAAAATGGTGGACGAGCGTGTGAATATTTATTCTGATCCATTAAACCCTGAGCTACCAACAGGCACATGGAATGGCGATGGTCGTCCGCAAGAAAAAGTATCTTGGATTGAAAAAGGAGTTGTGAAAAATCTTTCCTACTCGCGTTATTGGGCGGAGAAAAAAGGAGTGAAAGCGATAGCAGCGCCAGATGGTGCGATTATGGAAGGTGGAACAAAGTCATTGGAAGAATTAATTGCAGGCACGAAGAAAGGCGTGTTGGTTACTCGCTTGTGGTACATACGCGATGTAGACCCACAAAGCTTGTTGTTAACAGGCCTAACAAGAGATGGTACTTTCTATATTGAAAATGGAAAGATTCAATACCCTATAAAAAACTTCCGCTTCAATGAAAGCCCTATTATTATGCTCAACAACTTAGAAGAGTTGGGCAAAGTTGAACGTACCGTAAGTGTTGAATCTAACTCTAATTATTTGCTGCCTCCCATTAAAGTAAGAGACTTTACGTTCTCTAGCTTATCGGATGCGGTTTAAATGAAGTTGTGCCACCGCTGTAATTGAAGGAAAAAGCGGTAGACCTATATTAACTCATAAGTAAAAGTCTCCGAACTCGTTTTCGGAGACTTTTTGTTTTTATTTCACCCTGAAAAGTTTCCGTCTATAACAATCTTTGACGTTTACATCAGATGAATAACCGATTTTTGTATAGATAGAATTATTTGTGGACGCTGCTGACAACCGATTTTTTTTTACTCGCTTGCAATATGAATCGGGAGATTGGGATGTAGATCAGCGCATGCCCGTAAATGTGTTGAACTCATTGATCGAATACACTACCATAAAGATAGATACCAAGGAAAATATTGTATCTCTGAGTAGTGATGATTTGTTCCGCTGTCCTTTTTGTTACCTAAGTGGACATAAGTTGGTTGAGTTTACCGCAAAGGAAAAAGAGAACTTTGAAAAGTATGTAAAGAACGGAGGTTTTGTTTTTGTGGACGATTGCAACCATGATATTGACGGCTTGTTTTCAAAATCATTTGAGTCGCAGATGGAGCGGATTTTCGGAGTGCAATCATTAAAAAAAATTCCTAACAATCATCAACTGTATTCCGCTTTCTTCCAATTTGATGGTCCGCCAACAACATCGCAGGAACTCAACGGCTGGGGTGATGACATTGTGCATGATTATCTGAAGGCAATTGAAGTAAACAAACGTATTGGAGTATTGTACAGCAACAAAGATTACGGCTGCGAGTGGGATTATGATTTTAGAAACAAACGGTTTTACCGAATAGACAATACACGGTTTAGTGTGAATATTATTATGTATGCTTTAACTAGTTGAAAGTTGATAGTTAAAAGTTGATAGCCAATAGTGAACATTATTCGTTATTCCAACAACTAACAACCAACAACTAACAACAATGTTAGTTTTTGAATCTATGAAATATGAGTGAGCTAAAAGAGTTAGAACAATCCGTGCACGAAATTATCACAGACTTGAACAACCTGAAAAAGGAAATCAAGAAAGTGATTGTTGGGCAAGAAGAAATCATTGATCAACTATTGATAACTTTTTTAGCTGGCGGCCATGCTTTGCTTGAAGGTATGCCAGGCTTGGCAAAAACATTGATGATCCGTTCGCTTTCAGAAGCCATTGATCTTCGCTTTCGCAGAATACAATTCACTCCTGATTTAATGCCCTCTGATATTATCGGAACTGAAGTTTTGGAAGAAGATCATACCACAGGCAAACGGATTTTCAAATTCAACAAAGGGCCCGTGTTCGCCAACATTATTTTAGCGGATGAAATCAATCGCACCTCACCCAAAACACAAGCTGCTTTACTAGAGGCAATGCAAGAATTTGAAGTGACATACGCTGGCGTTACCTATCCGTTAGAAAAACCATTTTTCATTTTGGCCACACAAAATCCTATTGAGCAAGCAGGTACGTTTCCATTGCCCGAAGCACAACTTGATCGCTTTTTGCTTTATATAAAAGTGAGTTATCCTACAGCAGAAGAGGAACAATCCATTCTTGAAAACACTACAGGCAAACGTGGAGAAGCAATAAAGAAAGTGATTGAAGGAAGCAAAATTGTAGAAGCTCAAAAGCGAGTAAGAGAAGTTCATATCAATAGCGAGTTGATTGCGTGGGTGAGTGAAATCGTGCGCTCTACGCGTGCGGGAACGAGCGAAGTGAAATATGTAAATGAGTGGGTACGATGGGGAGCTGGGCCACGTGCAGGGCAAGCGATGATACTTACTGCCAAAGCAAGAGCGTTGCTAAGTGGTCGCTTTGCTGTTACCCAAGATGACATTAAACACGTGGCTTATCCTGTATTGCGCCATCGCATTTTAATGAACTTCAAAGCAGAGTCGGAAGGTGTTATTTCAGATTCAGTAACAAAGCATTTGTTGGAAACTATTTTGATCAAGAAAGGAATTTGATGTGACTTCAATAAAATGAACGCCCGAATCAAAGAACTATTAAAACCTTCTATCTTAAATTCCATTAGTGGATTGGAGTTAGTTGCGCGCGCCATTGTGGAAGGCTTTATGAGTGGCAGCAACAAAAGTCAATCGGTGGGAGCGGGGCAGGAGTTTAGTCAATACAGAAGCTATCAACCGGGCGATGACTTAAGGCAATTGGATTGGAAAATGTTTGCCCGCTCTGAAAGATACTACATTAAAGAGGCGGAAATAGAAACTAACATCACCGTTAAGTTTATGTTGGATGCCAGTCGGTCAATGGCGTATTCAGAAAACGATATCAGCAAATTGCAATTCGCCAAAGTGATTATAGCTGCGTTGGCTTTTCTTACCCGCAAGCAAGGCGATACATTTGGATTATTTACGGTAAACGACCAACAAATAAAATCGATACTTCCGCGTTTTGAGCAACAACAATTTATACGACTACTAACAGAATTAATTAACGTGAAGAGCGAGGGTAGTTGGGAAAAATCAAAAGGTATCGAACAATTATTCGATCATCACGGAAAGGAGTTAATTATTTTCTTTACCGATTTGTACGATGACGCCCAAGATATTCAACAATTTATTTCAAGGTTGAAAACTGTTCGCAACGAAGTGATTGTTTTTCATTTGATAGGAAAGCATGAAATACAACTTGACTTTGAAGGCTCGTTTACGTTTGAAGATTTAGAAACAAAAGTGAAGACGAAAGCCGATACCCGAACTCAACAATTTGACTACAAAGAAAGAGTTCAATCTTGGCTTGATCAATCTCGCACATGGATGTTGGAGAAACAAATCAATTATTATTTGGTGCGGCTTGATGAACCTGTGGAGGACATGCTACGGAATTTTTTAACCATTCGTAAACGCTTGGTGCGCTAATGCTATTTACTCAACCTGTATTTCTATGGGCCTTGGCGGGATTGAGTATTCCACTAGCAATTCATTTACTCAGTCGCAAGGAGGGTAAAGTAATTAAAATGGGAAGTCTGCGCCATCTTCGCGAAACCAGTACGCAACAATTTAAAGGAATAAAATTCAATGAGATTTTACTGTTAGCACTAAGAAGTTTGCTGATTGTATTATTTGTTTTACTCATCAGTGGATTGCATTGGAACGACACTGATAAAAAATGGCTACTCGTAGAAATGGGCATGGAGAAAAATAGTTCAGCAAAAAAACTTGCTGACAGTTTACTAGCGCAAGGATATGAATGGCATTGGTTGCAAAAGGGATTTCCGTTGCAGAATATAAAATCATCACCTGGATTTACTGATTATTGGGAAATAGCTCAATCGCTGCAACAGCAAGAAATTCAACAAGGCGTTGTGTTATCCAGCAGTCGCGTTGAAAGTTTCAAGGGAATGCGACAAGTAATTAATAGTAACATTCAATGGATAACCTTTCCAAATGAACCGACTGATTTTATTGCCGAAGTTATTCGGCAAACGCCAGAACAGATATTAATTAGGCAGGGGCATTCGCAAGCCGACTACACCAGTTTTGAAACTGTGGGTTCCAGTACTCCACTTCCGGATTCTATTAAAATTGATTCCATCGTTTCACTCAAAATTGTTATCGCTTTTGATCCGATGTATGAACAAGAAAAAAAAATCATCACCGCAGCGTTGATGGCGATTAATAAAATAATCCCAATCGATTTAAAAATCATAGAATCAATCCCAGAAAAAATAAGTGACTCGCCCAATTGGGTTTTCTGGCTTTCCGATAAGGCTGCAACGGTGAACGATTCAATTAACATAATCGCCTACTTACCTCAATCATCTAATAAATTGATTGAACAAATCGATAAGAATAAATGGATAATCAGGAAGCGGCTCAATTTTGATAATTCCCGAGAGAGCCATCTTAGTTTACAATTAGCCTCTTTACTTATTAATGAAAAAGAAAAGTGGAATAAGATTTCATTTTACGATAGGCGGGTACTTCCTGATAGCATTTTTTTGACAGGTAATACGTTCGCTAAAAATAAATCAGCAACGTTGTTGCCACCTATCAATCAATGGCTTTTAGCTGCACTCTTGCTTATCTTATTTATCGAACGGTTTATTTCATACCAACGCAATCAATGAGCATATCGAGTTCGACACATAAGATCAATCAACTAAAAAATCGATACTTATTATTTCGATGGATTGAGATTTGTTTGTTGAGTGCTTCTTGTATTTTAATTGCTTGGTTGGTAAGTATGATGTTTACCAACTTCCTTATTTTTAAATTAGTATTCTCGTTCGGCATTGGCTTAGCCATCGCTGTGTGGAGGGTTCTTAGTTATAGACTATTCAGCTTCAGTAAGCAAAAATTTATTACCTACCTCAACAGTCATTATCCACAGCTAGAAGAGAGTGCCGATCTATTTTTAATAGAACATGATTCTTTGTCAGGCTTGCAACAGTTGCAAGCACAGAGAGTAACTCAACGTTTTGATTCCCTGTATCCTGAAATAAAAATCCCAAATGCCATTCCGCAAAGCACAGGTATTTTTGTGATCAGTTTAGTAGGATATATTTTGCTAGCCTCTTTTGTAACACCATTGTTTCCAACTAAAAATAAAAAATTAACTATTGATGTTAGCAAAGTAAATCCAACAGTTGAAAAGGGAGCAGTTACAGTTAATAACATTGTAATTACGGTTACTCCGCCAGCTTACACAAAAAGTAGATCGACAGAATCAATTTCTACAGACATAAAAGTGCCAGAGGGCAGTAACGTGCTATGGAGTGTTCAATTTTCTGATTCAATAAAAACGGCCAACCTCTTATTGGCAGGAAATGATTCTGTAAATTTTATAGCTAAGAAAAACTCATATCAAGCAAATCTTTTTATCTCTACGCCCAGTTTCTATCAGCTTCAATGGAACGATGGCAAACTTCACACTTCCGACTATTTTAAGATAGAAGTTATCAAAGATGAGTCTCCCAAAATCTCTATCACCAGTTTAAGTCAATTCACCAAAGTTTCTTTTGTAGACCAATTGACTTTGCCATTAAAGGCAACTTTGTCTGATGATTATGGACTCACCAATGCGTCTATCATTGCTACTGTGAGCAAAGGCAGTGGCGAATCTGTAAAGTTTAGGGAGGAGAAACTTCGTTTCGAAAATCCAATCAACATCAGCGGCAAGCAAGTCACTGCTTCGCGCACATTCAACGTAAGTAAATTAGGAATGGAACCCGGTGATGAATTGTATTTTTATGTTGAGGCTTGGGACAATAAAACGCCAACTCCCAATTATAGTCGCACTGAAACATTTTTTATAGCCTTGCAAGATACCACCAAGCAAGAGACGGTTGAAGATGAAGGTTTGGGCGTTGATTTGATGCCAGAGTATTTTAGAAGTCAGCGACAAATTATTATTGATACCGAAAAATTATTAAAAGAACGGAAAAAGAAATCTGTTCATGAATTTAAATCCACCAGCAATGAATTGGGTTATGATCAAAAGGTATTGCGGTTAAAGTACGGACAATTTTTGGGTGAAGAGTTTGTGGGCCAGATAGGTCCAGCTAGTGTTGAGGTATACACTGATGAGAGGACAGAAGATGTAGCTGCAAAGTTTGGTCATGTGCATGATAAAGAAAATGAGCACAACCTGCTAGCTGATAAAAAAGAATCGCCAACGCATTCTCACGAAAGTGAAAAGAAAGGGGAAGAAGAAAATCCTTTGGAAGCCTTTGCTCACAATCATGATAGTGGTGAAGAAGCAACATTCTTTGTGCAATCAGTAAGGGCAAAATTAAAAGCTGCACTCGCGGTGATGTGGGATGCTGAGCTTTACCTGCGCCTGTATGAGCCTGCAAAATCACTGCCTTATCAATACACTGCTTTGAAATTATTGAAAGAGATCAGTAATGACTCGCGGATTTATGTGCATCGTACCGGTTTCGATCCACCTCCACTCAAAGAAGAAAAAAGATTAACGGCCGATTTGAGTGAAATAAAAAACGCATCGAACAAAACGGTTAAGGCAAAAGATGAATTATATCAGGAGATTAGAAAAGCACTAACGCTAGTAGAACTGTTGCTTAGTGAGCAATCAAATTTACTCACAGCACAAAACAAAAATCAATTCCGCAAAGCAGCGCAAGAGTTGGCTGTAGTGGCAGTGGAGCAACCAGCCAGATATTTACGAGGTCTTTCTATTCTCAAAAAACTAATAGACAATAAAACAACTAAGAAGGAAGTTAATTTATTACTTTCTGCCATTCGGCCAATTTTATCGAGCGTGCTTCCAAGTGAACCGGCATCGCCCAGTAAAAACAAAATAACTGTTCATGCTCTCGATCAGCAATTTCTTAAAAGCCTAGAAGAGTTAAAGCATGATTGATAGCGTCACTCTTCAACCTGTTTTTCCTCTGTGGATAATTGCCGTAGCAAGCATATCACTTTTTAGTTGGTTAGTCTGGAACGAGTATAAAAGAATGATCAAGTTTTTACTTTGGCGATTAGTAGCCGTGATCATAGTATCAATTTCCATTTTAGGTTTGATCCTTCAACCATCCTGGCAAATAGAAAGCGGATCAAATGGGATGGTGCTGTTAACTCCGCATTATGAAACAAAAACTGTAGATAGTTTAGTTATCGCAAATCCCTCGCTGGTAACAGTCAGAACGATGGATGCCGAGCCTTATGGTAAGAGTGAACTTATTTCTTCGCTCAACAAAATTTCTAACCTACGATTTGTGGTGGGCGATGGCTTGCCCGATTATTCATTAGAAGTAAATCATCCTTTCTCTTATTTAAAAAGTAAAATGCCTTACGGGATTATTCGATGGACTCCCCCAACTTTGTTTAGGGCAAATCAACAAAATGAAATCACTGGACTTTTCTATGCGAAAGAAAAAACTATCCTCAAACTAATGGGGCCAAGTGGCGTAGAGGATTCCACTTCATTTTCCAAAGAAGGAATTTTTCCGTTTACATTTCATATCGTGCCTAAGCAAACAGGTTTGTTTTTGTATTCAATTGAAAGTAAGAATGATTCTGAAAGCAGCTCACAAAAATTTCCTGTAGAAGTATTACCCGAAAGGAAATTAAAAATATTTATATCTGTAAAATATCCTACTGCAGAAGTACGCTACTTGAAAAACTTTCTTGCTGAAAAAGGAAATTCAGTAATTGCACGCTTTCAAGTTTCTAAAAATAATTATAGATATGAGTACAGCAACACCAATGAAGTGCGCATCAACAGTCTTTCGATAGCTGCACTAAAATCCTTCGACCTAATCGTTGTCGATAACGAGTCCATTGAAGCTCTATCTTCGCTTGAACAAAACCAACTGCTAGAATCGGTAAGGCAAGGCTTAGGTTTATTAATCGTGTACAATTCTATTACTTCGAAAAGTACAAATCCGTTGCAAATACCTTTCAAGAATTTCAAAAGCGACACCGCTCGCATTCGCCTTGCTTCATCGTATTTTACTTTTCCGACATTACCAGCAACAGTAGACTCAAATGCTATTGAGTCGATAATCCAAAATAAAGAACGAATCCTTGCGGGATATCTCAACAAGGGTGCAGGAAAAATTGGCTTTCAATCCCTACAAGAAACTTATCGCTTGCAATTGGAAGGCAGGGATACAGAATATGCTATACTGTGGACACCTATTATAGAGCAAGTAGCAAAAAGGCATGAAACAAAATCTAAAATTGAATTAGAGCAGTCGTTTCCGATTTATACAGATGAACCAATTACTGTGAATGTGATTTCATCAGAGGCGGCTCCCAAATTATTTTCTAACAGCATAGCATTGCCCTTGCGCGAAGATGTGATCATTGACGATTATTGGCATGGTACTACCTGGGCCGATGGAATAGGCTGGCATGCATTTTCCATTCAAGAAGATTCCATTCCAAAAAATTATTATGTGAGTAACCGCACTGAATGGCAATCGCTGCGCATAGCACAACAGCAAAGAGCTAACAGTTTGGCTTCTCAATCAAAAAAAAGTATCACGAAGGCAATCATCAATACCGAACGTGAATCAATTCCACAATTACTTTTCTATCTTCTATTTTTAATTTCAGCTGGATTTTTATGGCTCGTACCTAAATTGTAAATTGTACTAGCTGATAACGCCACTTCCTATTAACTCATCACCTTCATACCATGCGGCAAATTGTCCTGGTGTTATTCCTCGTTGTGGATTTTGAAAAATGATATAAAGCCCTTCTTCTTTTTTGTGAAGCATGCAAGTTTCTAGTGGCTGGCGGTAACGAATTCGCGCCAAATATTTTCGTTCATCACCGATAGGAAGTTTCAAATCCTCACGAATCCAATGCTCATCTTCTTTAGGAATAAAAAGTCCTTTGCGATAAAGGCCAGGATGGTTTTCACCCATGCCAGTATAGATTATATTTTTTGTAATGTCAGTTCCTATAACGAACAACGGTTTTTCAAAACCTCCAATGTTTAAGCCTCTTCTTTGACCAATGGTATAATAATGAGCTCCGTTATGATCTCCAACAACTTCACCCAAAGTTTCATTAAACGAATAAGGTTTTGTTAAGTTAACTATATCAGATTGCTCAAAGCCATTTACAAATGCAGGAGAGTTGGCTTCAATCTCAATTACTTTTCCTTTTTTTATTTCTAGGCGTTGTTGTAAGAATTCTGGTAAATGCACTTTGCCTATAAAACACAGTCCTTGCGAATCTTTTTTGTTCGCAGTGACTAATCCAATCTTCGAGGCCAAATCACGCACTTGAGGCTTAGTCAATTCACCAATCGGAAATAATGCCTTGCTTAACTGAGTTTGAGTTAGCTGACATAAGAAATAGCTTTGATCTTTGTTACCATCTTTACCGGCAAGTAGTTGATAGGTTTTATTTCCATTCATTTCAACTTCACCCTTTCTGCAATAATGCCCTGTGGCAACATAATCTGCGCCAAGCTTTAACGCGGTTTCTAAAAAAATATCGAACTTGATCTCTCTGTTGCAAAGCACATCAGGATTGGGTGTGCGACCTCTTTGATATTCTGCGAACATGTAATCAACAATACGTGCTTTATATTCAACACTTAAATCTATAGCTTGAAAAGGTATGCCGAGGTGTTGTGCTACAATCATTGCATCGTTGCTGTCATCTAACCATGGGCATTCATCACTTATCGTCACGGAATCATCATGCCAGTTTTTCATAAACATGGCAATCACTTCGTAGCCTTGCTCTTTTAAAAGATAAGCGGCCACGCTTGAATCAACCCCACCCGATAAACCGATTACAACTTTCTTTTTCATTTACTTCATGCCTTGCAGTAGTTACTTGTAGTGTGATTAATTTTTTTCGTTTAAAAGTTCGTTTACAGTCTCATTAAAATGTTGAATGAACTGATCGTAATAAACTCCTGTACCTGGCCCAGAGAAACCCGTATGAATACGTTTCACTTTTCCATCTTTGCCAATGAAGATAGTGGTTGGAAAGGCAAGTACTTTATTTAAAGCAGGCAATGTTAGGGAAGCTTTCTCTTTATCGTTGGTGCCTGCAATTACAAAGTCATAAGGCACGTCAAATTTCTCTTTCATCTTTTTTATGCGACTGCTGGCATAATCAAAATCATCTTTCCGCTCATAAGCTAACCCCAATATCTCTACTCCTCGGTTGCTATTTTCTTTATACCATTTGGTAAGAAACTTTGTTTCGTCCATGCAATTGGGACACCAGCTACCAAAGATTTGTAGCACCAACACTTTGCCTTTGAATCTGTCATCGGTACGGCTTACTTTGTTTTTATTGAGGTCAGGAAAACTAAATTCCAATTTTTCATAACCAGGTTTTAAATACGTTAGTGTTTCTTCATTTGGTAATTTGGCTTGGTCATTTTTAATAGCTGTCCACCTTTCATGTGAACTTTTGCCTGAGTAATAATCGCCACTTAAATTTTCGCCTGACTTGGTAGCTGAAAAAATAAAGGCATGATTGCCATCGAAGGTACTAAGCATCATTTTTCCATCAACAACGTTTCCTTGAAGATAGCGATAGTCACCTGTTGGCGTTAAAAAAGTCCCAGTTACTATATTTTCTTTTTGGCTGAAAATGCCAACAGAAATGATTGTATCATTTTTATCGGAAATAAACTCAACTGCATATTTCCCAGTGAAATCAATAGCAGCATCGGGCTCGTTCGTAAATCTAAATGTATCTCCTGCTGTTGCTTCAAAAGGTAGGCTCGCCTCTTTTGCATAATTTTTAAGAAAAGTGCCTGTTAGTTTTCCGTCTTCGATTTTAGCAATCAATGCAGCATCAAAAATATGAAGTGGCATAATGATAGAATCATCTTTTACCGTTACTTCATCCAAAAGAATTTTTTCTTCTCCATTAATAAGATTGGCGGTATAGGTTTCTCCTTCTTTAAGTATTTCAAAGTTGAAAGGCAATTGTTGGCCTTGCATAGAAATCAATCCCCGCCAAGGGCCTGTTTTTAGTTCTGTCTTTTTGGATGAGCATGAAATCATAATTGCTGAAACTACTACTAGTACTAATAATCTCTTCATTTTTTATAAGTTTTAATCACAACACAAAAATACGATGAATGATTCTATTTTTTTTGATAGTTGTTGGTTCTTCTTTGTTTGATGCCTACATCGTAACAGTATTAGATGGCGCGGCCTAAGGGTTATTTATTCTCCAACATATCTTTCAATTCAATCTCAAGAGCTCTGGTGCTGATAAAAATTTCATCGAGCGAAAGCGCCAACGAAACTAGCAACAGAAATAAGCTGAGACCGAAAACCGTGAATGCCAATACAGGATGCTCAAAATAGACCAGTAACATGGATAAAACACAAAGAAAAAAACTAACAATGCCACTGGCCTGCATTTGCTTTATAAGCTTAAGCCGCCTCAATAAATTCTTTACCTGAAGGCGGATGATATGACGATCGGCATCAATGGCCTTGTATTGCTTATTGAGGTTGCGGATGAGTGTGGCCAAGGCAAGAAATCGATTGGTGTATGCCAGCATTAATAGCGTGATGGCTGGAAATAATATGGCGGGAGTATTGATAGTAAATTGCATAAAAAGAAGTTTATACCTTTGTGCAAAGTTATAACTCTACCATGACGCCCCAAACAATCTTGTACATCATTATCAGTATTTCAGTTGCCAGTTATCTTTTTGATCTGTTGCTTGAGCTGCTCAATTTAAAAGCGCAACGTTCGGAAATACCTATCGCTATTGCCTCTTTTTATGATAAAGAAAAATACCTCAAATCGCTCGATTACAATGGTGAGCAAACAAGGTTTGGCTTTTGGAAAGAAGGCTTCAGTTTCCTTTTGTCATTAGCGATTTTAATGGGTGGCGGCTTCGGTTGGTTGGATGCTTATTTAAGAAATTATTTTACTCAAGAAATTCCATTGGCGTTAGCTTTCTTTGGTGTGATTATGATTCTATCAGATATTATCACAATTCCTTTTCAGTTATATGATACGTTTGTGATTGAAGAGAAATACGGATTTAACAAAACTACAGCAGCAACTTTTATACTTGATAAACTAAAGGGATATATTCTCGGTGCGTTAGTCGGTGGATTACTGATAAGTGTGCTAATCTATCTTATTGAAAATATAGGTGTTAATTTTTGGATTTGGTTTGGGCTTGTTGCTAGCGTATTCATATTTCTAGCAAATATGTTTTACTCATCAATCATTCTTCCACTGTTCAATAAGCTTGCTCCTTTGCAGGAAGGAGAACTTAAAACGGCCATTGAGGATTTTGCGAAAAAGGTAAAATTCCCCCTAGATAATATTTTTGTGATGGATGGCTCGAAGCGTAGCAACAAAGCCAACGCGTTTTTTTCCGGCATTGGGAAGAAAAAGAAAATTGTGCTTTTCGATACGTTAATTAAAAATCATACAACAGAAGAACTTGTGGCAGTATTGGCACATGAAGTTGGCCATTTTAAAAAGAAGCACATTGTTTATGGATTTATACTGTCAGTTGTTCAAATATTTTTGACGTTGTTCATACTTTCGTTGATGGTATTTAATGAGCAACTATCGCAAGCACTTGGTGGAAGCCATCAGGCAATTCATCTCAACTTGATCGCTTTTGGTATTTTGTTTTCGCCTATCTCGGCCATCACAGGTTTGTTGATGAGTTTATATAGTAGAAAAAATGAGTTTGAAGCCGATGCTTATGCGAAAGATACCTACAGTGGTAGCGCGTTATCTGCAGCTCTAAAAAAACTATCGGTTGATTCATTGAGCAATTTGTATCCGCATCCAGCCTATGTCTTTTTCCATTACTCACACCCGCCATTGTTGCAACGCTTGAATGCACTAGAAAAAATTGACGCTTGATAGTGTAGGATTACTGTCATAAAATAGTGAATGAAATAATTAATGGAATTTACTATCTTGAAATGCTTTAATTTAATTTGTGAACTCTAAATTAACTATATGAAAAGTTTAATAACGTTAATAGTATTCTGTTGTTCTCTATCCATTAGTTTTAGCCAGTCAACTTCTTTGGGATTGTTTCAAAGCAATAAAGATATTGGTAATCCAAAAATCTCGGGATCATCCGCCTATAATGAGAATAATCAATCGTATTCTCTAAAAGGTGCAGGATATAATATTTGGTTTCAGCGCGATGAGTTTCAGTTTGCGTATAGTCCAATCAAGGGTGATTTTATTGCTACCGCCAACTTTAAATTTATAGGTAATGGAGTTGATCTTCATAGAAAAACGGGATGGATGGTGCGTGAATCGATAGAAGCAGACGCCTCACACATAAGCGCCACCACTCATGGTGATGGCCTGACAGTATTGCAATGGCGAGGTTTACGCGGGGCTTACATGCGTGATCCGGAAGATGAAATTTTTCCACCCAAGAAAGGATATACTGTTTTACAGATACAACGCATCGGTAAAAATTTCATCATGCGTGCTGCTCATGCTGGAGAACCGTTGCAAGTAATAGGATCGCACACAATGGATAACTTGAAGGAAGAAGTTTTGCTTGGATTGTTTTCATGCTCGCACAATGTGGATGTTTCAGAGGAAGCCCAAGCTTGGAACGTAAGGATAGATCAGCCTGTAGTTTCTAATTATAATCCTGATAAAGAAGGATATCTAGGTAGTAGGCTCGAGATAATTAATATTGCTACAAGTGAGCGTAAAATTATTTATGAAGCGAAGGGAAGATTTGAAGCACCCAACTTTATGCCCGATGGGAGGAAGCTGCTGTTCAATATGGATGGCTTGCTGTATAAAATCCCGATAGGAGGGGGCGAACTTGAAAAGCTCAATACGGACTTTGCCAATCGCAATAACAACGATCACGGAATTTCTTTTGATGGAAAAAAGATTGCCATTAGTCATCATCGTGATGGCCTACCAGGTGGTGGCTCTAGTGTGTATGTGTTGCCTATTGAAGGGGGCACTCCTAAATTGATTACAGAAAACACTCCTTCTTATTGGCACGGATGGAATCCTAACAATAAAGAAGTTGTGTATGTGGCTCAGCGCAATGGAAGTAGTCTATATCATATTTATAAAAACTCTATTGAGGGTGGAAAGGAAATGCAGCTTACTTCTCATTCAAAAGGGCATGTAGATGGATGTGAATATTCGCCTGACGGAAAATATATTTATTACAATGGTAGCCAAACTGGTACTATGCAATTGTGGCGTATGAGCCCTGACGGCTCTAATAAAGAACAACTCACTTTTGATGAATTGAACAATTGGTTCCCTCACATTTCGCCTGATGGTAAATGGATAGCCTATCTATCGTTCCCTGAAAGTATTGATCCTGACAAGCATCCAGCATATCAACCAGTGATGTTAAAACTAATGCCTGTTAATGGTGGCTCTGCACGAGTTTTGGCCTATTTGTATGGAGGCCAAGGGACGATTAACGTGCCCTCATGGTCACCAGACAGTAAATCGATTGCTTTTGTAAGTAACTCGCATCGGTAAATTTTTAATGTATTGATCACGCTCTTCACTTTTCAATTATCCTTCCAAGACATTGCTATTATTGGCTTGGTAGCACTTTGTATAGGCATGGCCAAAACGGGTGTTCATGGTGCTGGCATGGTGGCAGTGCCATTACTAGCCACTGTATTTGGCGGCAAACTTTCCAGTGGAGTGCTGCTACCAATGCTCGTGTTTGCCGACCTGATGGGGGTTCGTTACTATCACCAACATGCTTCATGGAAACATTTAAAAATACTTTTCCCTTGGGCAGCTGTTGGCGTATTGCTGGGCACCTTGGCGGGATCGTACATAAATGATTCCATCTTTAAAGCCATAATGGCGAGCGTTATTTTTATGAGCGTAGGCATCATGATTTGGTTGGAGCGAGGTGGAAGAGAAAAAGTGCCTGAAGGAAAAGCATTTGCTATTGGAACGGGCGTTGCGGGTGGCTTCACCTCTATGGTAGGTAATCTTGCTGGCTCAGTAATGGCCATTTATTTGTTGGCCATGCGCCTGCCTAAAAATGCTTATATAGGCACCACGGCTTGGTTCTTTTTAGTTACCAACTGGTTTAAAGTCCCCTTTCATGTGTTTGTGTGGAAAACAGTTTCGATCAATACAGTTTTATTGGATATGCTATCAATTCCCTTCATCGCACTTGGCGCATATCTAGGAATCATTATTGTGAAAAAAATCCCCGATCAATGGTATCGCTGGTTTATCATCTCTACTATAATATTAGCAGCCGCTGTAATGATTCTGTAAACTTATCTCAACATCCGGAAAGGAAAAGACAGAATTGCTCCAATTAACTTAAATACCGCTTCAAGAGTAAAACCGATTAACTTGAAAGGAAGTAATAATAACCACAACACCGGTAATAGAAAAATAAGAGCCAAGGCGAATGGCCAACACAGAGTAAAGAGAATGCACCAAAGAAGAATGGCAAGTATTGTTTTCATAAGTCATCCTATAGAAATTATCATACCAAGTTGAAATATTGGGATAACGCTTCCAGAGAGACTGTTTACCATTTTTGATTTGCAATTGTGAACAATTGGTCGTTCAAGATTGGACAATAACACCACTTAATTATAATTACTCAATCCTAGAGAAGGACAAAAAAAAGGATCACCTTTCGATGATCCTTTAATCTTTATCTTAAATTTTGAATCTTTTAATATCGGCCTCTTGGCGTGCGACTTGGCGGCCTTCTATCGCCACCTCCGCCACTTCGCTCTCTGCCTCCACTTCTTCCACCACCGCCTGGGCTCCATGGTCTATCGCGTTTAGGTTCTGAGCTTTCTCTATCTCCACGGGCACCTTGCTCTCCATTGGTAAGTTCTAGGCGAACCTTGCGGCCGCGTAGTTCAACACCTTCAAATGCTTTCATTACATCGGCAGTAACATCTTTCTCAACTTCGAAGAATGAGTAAGCGCCTTTCAAATCAATCTTGCCAATCTTATCTTTTTTCACTTCCGTGAAATCAAGAATTAAGCCAAGCAATGTGCCTTTATCCAAGCCATCCATCTTGCCTACATTGATGAACACTCTGTCGCCATTGCCATATCCACCTCCGCTGTCTTCATCCGAGTATGATCTTGTTGTAGCTGCTCCACGATCGTAACGATCATTTTTGTTCAAGTCTTTCGCATCGCGATAGTATTCTAAGAAGCGATTGAACTCAATGGAAGCAAAGCGTTTGATTATGTCTTCTTTGCTTAAGTCTTTCAGTTCATGATATACATCGGGTAAAAAAGAATCGATCTCTTCATCGTTTACTTCTACTTTCTTTATTTTATGAACTAGGTCAAGCAATTTCTGCTGACATACTTCATCACCCGTTGGAATCATTATTTTGGTGAACTTGCGCTTTAGGTTTCTTTCAATTTGGCTGATACGAGAAACTTCACGCTTAGAAACTATGGCAAGAGAAATTCCTTTTTTACCAGCACGAGCAGTTCTTCCGCTTCGGTGTGTATAAAATTCCATTTCATCGGGCATGTTCATGTGTATAACGTGTGTTATACCACTCACGTCAATACCACGCGCAGCCACATCAGTAGCCACTAGCATTTGTAATGTTTTATTTTTAAAGCTGCTCATTACACGGTCGCGCTGTTGTTGTGTAAGGTCGCCATGCAACGCATCTGCATTGTAGCCGTCTTTCATTAAATGTTCAGCAATCTTTTGCGTGTCAATCTTTGTTCGACAGAAGATTACACCAAAAATATCGGGTGTATAATCTACTATTCGTTTCAATGCTAAATACTTATCACGCTCATCAATCACAATGTATTGGTGGTCGATATTTTCGTTGCCTTGATTGCGTTCACCCATTGTTAATTCAACAGGATTAGTCATGTAGTTCTTGGCAATCTCGCGCACTTCACGTGGCATGGTGGCAGAGAATAGCCACACGTTTTTAGTTTTAGGCGTGGTAGAAAGTATCGAATCGATATCTTCTTTAAAGCCCATGTTCAACATTTCATCGGCTTCATCTAATACCACATATTTAATGGTGGTAAGATTCACTACTTTTCTATCGAGCATATCGATCAAGCGGCCGGGTGTTGCTACAATAATTTGTGCGCCCTTTCTTACTTTTCTTATTTGCTCGCTAATACTAGCGCCACCGTAAATAGTTACGATGTTAAAGTTCTTAACGCCTTTGCAAAAGCGTTCAAGATCGCTTGTTATCTGCACACTTAATTCGCGCGTAGGCGCAACGATAAGGGCTTGGGTAGAACGATCATTGTCGTCTACTAGTTGAATAAGGGGCAAACCAAAAGCGGCAGTTTTGCCAGTTCCAGTTTGTGCGAGACCAACCAAGTCTGTATTGCCTTTCAATAAAACAGGAATGGCTTGCTCCTGTATGGGCGTAGGATTTTCAAAACCCAATTGGCGGATTACTTCCACCAGATCCCCGGAAATTCCAAGGTCTTCAAATGATTTCATTAATTATTGTTTTTTAGTTGTGAGATGGAATCTCAAAAGCAAGTCATTAGGACGATAAATGACTGAGTCGAAGATTACATCGATTAGTTAAGCCGCAAATGTAAGGTAATTAATTGGAAAATTTTTCTTTGCTGCTAACAAACAAATACAAGCTGTGTTAAGTCAATTATTACCCTATAATATTCTGTTAATCTAAATCTATTCATTATTTTCGTTGCATGACGGTACTAAAGAAAATCTGTTTTTATTTGGCGTTTATTCTTCCTGCTGCTGTAATAGCAGGCTTTTACATAGGTGGACTTGGAAATCTTCTCACACTCTTTATTGTGTTTGTTTTCCTTCCATTGATTGATAAACTTGTTGGAATAGATAAGCAAAACGTTGATAACGATGAAGCTTCAGCTATTGGAAACGAATATTATTATCGTTTTATAACCTATTTATGGATGTATGTTCAAGTAGCCTTCATCTTTTGGGGAGCTTATGCAGTAACATCGGGAAAATTAACAACCGCAATTGAATGGATTGGTTTTGTGATAAGCTTCTCGTTAATAAGTGGCGGCATTGGCATAACAGTAGCTCACGAGCTTGGTCATAAAAAATCAACACTTGAAAAGACATACGGTAAAGTATTATTAATGACCGTCTGTTACATGCACTTTTACATTGAGCACAACCGAGGCCATCATGTGCACGTGGCTACGTTGGCCGATCCGGCTACAGCCAGAAAAAATGAAAACTTTTACAGGTTTTGGATACGATCAGTGTTTGGCAGTTATTCGCACGCATGGCAATTGGAAAAGGAAAGGTTGCAACGCAAAGGACTTTCTACTTTCTCCCTTAAAAACGAAATGATTTGGTTTGCGATTTTGCCATTACTATTCTGTGCTTTGCTTACGCTAATTTTTAGTTACGGTAAAGGAGCAATAGCTTGGGAAGTACCTGCGTTTTTCTTTGCACAAAGTTTTTTAGCATTTACCCTGCTTGAGTTGGTTAATTATATTGAGCATTATGGAATTTTGAGAAAGGAGATTGCGCCAAATCAATTTGAGCGAGTGAATCCTATTCATTCATGGAACACCAGTTATTTGGTAAGCAACTTCTTTTTGTTCCAGTTGCAACGCCACTCCGACCATCATGCCAACGCCTACAAGCGCTACCAAGTGTTAAACCACTATGATGAAAGTCCGCAATTACCCTTTGGATATCCTACTATGATTATGATTGCTCTTATTCCACCTGCTTGGTTTGCCTTGATCAATCCGAAGTTGAAGGTGTGGGAAGAGAAAACGATTTGAGATTTTAGATTCAAGATTTTGCTTAAGATATAGACTGAACTACTAAAAACATTTTGAATTGATTTCTCAAAAAATACTAATGCACATTAAAAATTCTTCCATTTTCATTTTGGCGATATTGTTATTCAACTGTGAGAATAAAAAAGTAGTTGTTATTCCCAAGCCCGATTCAGATAACGGAGGTCTTTTTTTGCCAGATGGATTTGGTGCCTTGGTGGTGGCGGATAGTGTTGGGCCTACTAGGCACTTGGCTGTGAATGACAATGGTGATATTTATGTGAAGTTACGTCTCATAGATGGAAACTTGGGCAACATTGCCTTGCGTGATACTAATGACGATGGTAAGGCCGATATTTTTCAACGCTTTGGCGATTATCCCAACGATGGAAGTTTTGCAACCGAAATGCGCATACACAAAGGCTATCTATATTTTAGCTCTGAGTTAGTTATTTACCGCCAAAAATTAACCTCATCTAAATTAATTCCTGATGGAAAGCCTCAAGTAATATTAACCGACCATCACCCCATTCGCTGGCATAATGCCAAATCCTTGGCCTTCGATAATAAAGGTGGTATGTATGTTACCTTTAGTGCGCCTACCAATGTTTGTGAAGATTGGAGTTCGACCATCGGCAATTCTCCTATAAATTTAAAAGGACAGAATCCATGCCTTCAGTTAAATGATTTTGGTGGCATTTGGCGATTTGATGAAGATAAATTAAATCAATACCAACCTGATGGAGAAAAGTTTGCGACTGGATTGAGAAGTATAGTGGCCATCTCTTGGAATGAAGAAGACAATAGTCTGTATGCCGTTCAACATGGCAGAGATTATTTATACGGTCATGCCCCACAGTATTTTAGCCAATGGCAAAATGCTGTTTTACCAGCAGAAGAGTTCATTAAAGTTAAAGAAGGAGATGACTTCGGTTGGCCTTATAGTTATTTCGATCCTTTTAAAAATAAGAGAATGCTTGCTCCAGAATATGGTGGGGATGGTATTATAGAATCAAAGGACTATTCCAATCCTATTATGGGTTTGCCTGCACATTGGGCTCCCAATGATTTATTGTTCTACAAAGGGAATCAATTTCCTGCCCGATATAAAAAGGGTGCATTCATAGCTTTTCATGGGTCAACCAATCGTACACCTTATCCTCAAGCAGGTTATATAGTGGCCTTCATCCCTTTTGAAAACGGTGCGCCAACGGATAGATGGGAGGTATTTGCAGATGGCTTTGCGGGTGTAGAAACTATTGTCAATATGAGCGATGCCAAGTATAGACCAATGGGTTTGGCAGAAGGCCCAGATGGTTCTTTGTATGTGTCTGAATCCAAAAAGGGTAAGATATGGCGAATTGTTTTTAATGCAGATGCTACAAAATTTGGAGCATCGCAGCTCGTTAACATGGAAAAGAGAAAGTCTCGATCTTATATTAAAATACCTGATGAAAAGGTTGACTATATTAAATAATTACCAAAGAATTAATTTAAAAAAGATTAGTTATAAGTGCCTCGCTTAAATCAACCCTTTCAATTCAAACACTTCTCGATAGATGATAGCAAGTGTTCAATGAAGGTTGGCACTGATAGTGTGCTAGTAGGCGCGTGGGCAACCGTAACTGGAGCGAAAAATATTCTTGATATAGGTAGTGGCTCAGGCCTTATTGCATTGATGCTAGCACAAAGAACTACCCATGAAACTTTCGTTGATGCAGTTGAAATTGAGGAAGATGCATATCAACAGGCATTGGTTAACGTTAAGCGATCGCCTTGGCAGGCTCGATTAAAAATTCACCATTCATCCATCCAAAATTTTAAATCTGAAATAAAATATGATCTGATTGTAACCAACCCACCTTTCTTTATAGATAGCTATAAACCAACTGAAACAAAACGAGCCAATGCCCGACACACACAAGTATTAACCCATCTTGAACTTTTGAACTGTGTAACTCAATTACTAAAACCTTCAGGAAAATTTAGCTTAATTCTGCCTACTGCCGAAGGTGAGTTGTTTCAAACGTTAGCATTACAGCTCAATCTTTATATTGTTCGCAAAACTGCTTTTTTTTCCCGTAAGGAAAAACCTCAAGAGCGCTGGCTTATGGAGTTTTCATTTGAAGCGTATCCAATTCAATTGGATACGCTTGTATTGTATCATTCAGGAGATAGCTGGTCAGATGAATATAGACAACTAACAAAAGATTTTTATCTCGATAAATGATCAGGATAAAAATCCGTTCATCCAATTAATAACTTACAGATAAATATATTATTTTATGTTTGCGGCTTAATCAAATAGGTTGATCAGAATTTTACTTTGTATAGTTATCAGCACCTCCTTTGCCTTTGCGCAGTTGCCTGGCTTGCATATTAAAAAAGCCACTGGCACCATTGAAGTGGATGGTGAAATGAAAGAGGAAGATTGGAGGGGAGCAGAAGTTGCCAATCATTTCAAACAGTTTTTTCCATTCGATTCCTCTTATGCCAAAGCACAAACGGAAGTGCGTGTTACTTATGACGATCATTTTATCTACGTGTTTGCCATTATGTATAATCTCGGCCCGAGAAAATACATAACGCCCTCCTTGCGGAGGGATTTTCGGGGGCAGGCCTTCGATAGTTTTGTGGTAGTGCTCGATACGTATCAAGATAAAACAAACGCATTTTCTTTTGGTATTAATCCTTTTGGTGTGCAACGCGAAGGCTTGGTTTCAAGGGGAGGTATTGCTTCTGAGGATTTAAGTTTAAGCTGGGATAACAAATGGTATTCGGAAGCTAAAATGCTTGACGATCGATGGGTGTGTGAATTCGCTATTCCATTTAAAACCATTCGATATAAGGAAGGACTGAGCTCATGGAATGTAAACTTCTATCGCAATGACACACATCAAACTGAGCAATCTACTTGGTCGCCCATTTCAAGAGCCTACAATTTGATTAATATGGGTACGCTGCGTGAGCTCTTGTGGGATCAACCTCTACAACATCCTGGCACCAACGTGTCGGTTATTCCTTATGTTGCAGCAAGAAATGAACATAACTTTCAAGAAAATAAAGAAGCCGTAACCGAGCCAACTATTGGGGGAGACGCAAAGATTGCAGTGAGCCCAGCCCTCAATCTTGACCTTACGGTGAACCCTGATTTCTCGCAAGTGGAAGTAGATCAACAGATCACCAACCTAAATCGTTTCGAGAATTTTTATCCTGAAAAGAGACAATTTTTTTTAGAGAATGCCGACTTATTTGGCAATTTTGGAAGTGGCAATTCACGCCCCTTTTTCTCCAGACGAATTGGCGTTGCCCGAGATAATAATACTGGCCAAAATATTGAGAATAGAATTTATGGTGGTGCTCGTTTGAGCGGAAAGCTTGACAACAATTGGCGTGTAGGTTTTTTAACGATGCAAGCAGCCAAAGATAATTCCATCAACTTGCCATCCATTAATTATTCAGTAGCAGCAGTGCAGCGCAAGGTTTTTTCACGATCTAATGTGGGCATGATTCTTATCAATAAAGAAGGTATTGGAAGCATTGCCAACAATCAAAATCCAAGTGCTTACAATAGATTAATTGGCTTAGATTATAATTTAGCCTCGAAGAATAATCATTGGGTGGGTAAGGCTTTTTATCATCGCTCGTTCGATCAACTTAATAAAGACAAAACATATTCGGCCACCGCTCAGGTAACATACCAAACTCCCAGAATAGAAATTGATTTGTTTGCGCAAGACATTGGCGAAAACTTTAATCCGGAAGTTGGCTACACACCAAGAAAAAACTTTAGAAGAATTTCTCCGGAGTTTTATTACAGTTGGTATCCTAAATCAAAAATCATTAATAATCATGGTCCGGGTATGGATTTGGATGTGATTGGCAACAATACCTATGGCACTACTGATTGGGATGCTAACTTGTGGTACAGGGTCACGTTTCAAAATACAGCTAATTTTTTTATGCGGGTAAGGCAAGATTATGGCTATGTATTTAAAGCCTTTGATCCAACTTTTCCAGCAGATGATGCACAAGCTGTGAATTTATCGTTGGGGTCTAGTTATAATTGGAATTCAGTTATTCTCAACTACCGATCCAATGGGCGAAAGAAATTATTTTTTAATTTTCAATCACGGCTTGGTCAATATTACAATGGCGAGCGGCAAAACATTGATGGTTCAATCAGCTATCGCATTCAGCCATACGCTATAATCTCCGTGGATTTAAGCTATAACAGAATTCGCTTGCCTCAACCTTTCAACAGTACCGACTTAGTATTAATAAGCCCCAAATTTGATTTCACTTTTTCGCGAAAACTATTCTGGACTACTTACATTCAATACAACAACCAGATCAAAAATGTGAATATCAATTCGCGGTTGCAGTACCGCTTCAAGCCAGTTTCCGATTTCTTTTTGGTGTATACCGATAATTATTTCGCTGAGACTTTCACCAACGATCACGTGCTTTATCTAGGTCAGCCAAAGCTTCGAGCGGTGGTTTTAAAGCTCACCTATTGGCTTAATCTATAAAATCAATAGATTTTATTTATCTGATTATCAATCACTTAACAATAAAATAATTATATGTTTAAACATGTAATTGATTTCTTGCGTATGTTGCATTATTAAAATAAACATAACATAATCACTATGAAAAAAACGAATTTAGTATTAGCACTTGTATTGGTAGCGAGCGGAGCTTTTGCTCAAACTTGGACGTTGGACAAAGCCCATGCAAAATTAGGGTTTGCAATTACGCACTTAATGATTTCGGATGTTGAAGGATCATTCAAAACTATCGATGCCACCATTACATCATCAAAAGAAGATTTCTCTGATGCCGTTATAGAATTTAATGGAGATGCGACCAGCGTTTCTACTGATAATGCTGATAGAGACAAGCATTTGAAAAGTCCAGATTTTTTTGATGTTGAAAAATTTAATTCGCTTACTTTCAAAAGCACTTCCGTAAAGAAGGTGGAAGGAAAAAAGTATAAGATTACGGGCGACCTTACTTTGCATGGCGTAACCAAGCAAGTAGTTTTAGATGCAATTATCAATGGCCCAGCTGTTCATCCTTACAACAAAAAAACCATTGCAGGCTTAAAGATTACAGGCGTTATTAAAAGAAGTGATTTCGGAATTGGCGCAAAATACCCAGGTGCAATATTAAGTGATGAGGTTGTTTTAAATGCCAACGGAGAATTTGTTAAAGGTTAATTTTTATTAATGACTTAAGGAGCTTCACCTTTTGGGTGGAGCTTTTTTATTTTTAGTTAATAAAAGTGAGTAAGCGAAAATGATTTAATTAATAGGCTAATATTCTGTTTAGCAAAATCAAATGAAATCTATTGAAGAAGAAATCAAGCAATCGGTATTTATAAACTCACACCAAAAGGCCATGCTGAATATTCTGTTTACTGCTAGTTGGTTAGAGAATAAGCACAGATCTTTTTTTAAGCAATTTGAGATTACCGTTCAGCAGTTCAATATTCTTCGGATTTTGAAAGGACAGTATCCCTCTAAAATTTCGGGCACTGAAATAAAATCGCGCATGCTCGACCAAAACTCGGATGTGTCGCGACTGTTGGATCGTATGATTTTAAAAGAATTAATCACTAAGAGCCAATGCCCCAACGATAAGCGTTCCGATGATGTAATAATTTCTGATAAGGGATTGAAACTGCTTCAAAAAATCAATAAAGAGATTGATGCAATTGAAAAACCTGAAACTCAGCTCACAGATATTGATGCAACGCAACTTAGTTTGCTGCTAGATAAATTTAGAGATTAAAAAGATTATTTCAATCAATTGGAATAGGCATTAGTTTGATGTTTTCTGTTGCATCATTTCTTTCAAGAATCCATATCCATAGCCAGTTAGTTGAATAAGTGCAGATGGTATACTCAACAAACTTACTTCAATCGATTCGGTAGTTGCAAATGCATGAATGGCAATCAGCGAAAAATAGATTGCGTATACTAACATGCCTACTTGAGCAACATACGCATGAATGAAAAATAGAATAGGAATAGATATTAAACCAAACAAAAATAATGCAGGAAACCAATGCGCTGGCCTGATTGTATTAGCATGAACTCTACCCACTTGTACTCTTCCTTTACCAAAATTTGAAACTTGTTTAAAAAATTGATTGAAGTCTGTCCTTCTTTTATGGTAGACAAAAGCCTGTGGTATCAATCCTACTTTCAAGCCCAGTTTCTTTACTCGAATGCTAAACTCAATATCTTCCGCGAAGCGATCTAATAAAAAACCTCCCGTGTTTTTAAACACGTCTTTACTCATGCCCATGTTGAAACTACGCGGCTGAAAGTCCTTCGACTTGCCGCCTCGAATGCCACCTGTAGTAAATAAAGAAGACATGGTATACGCCATTGCTTGTTGAATGGGAGTGAAGTCGGCACTGCCTTTATCTGGCCCTCCCCAAACATCGAGTGGTGAAAGTTGTAAAAAAGTATCAACCGTACCTAAGTAAGTTGAGGGAATAATACAGTCAGAGTCAAATACTATAAAGTAATCACCAACGGCTTTTTCAAAACCATAATTACGACTTGGGCCTGGGCCTGAATTGGGTTTTAAATAATAGCTGATGTTAAGTTGAGAAATGTAGTGGCTAACCACTTCGCTGGAACTTGTGGTTGATCCATCTTCAATAACGATTACTTCAAAATTGCTGAATGTTTGAAGGGTGAGGCTCTTCAATAGTTCATCTATCTCTTGTGGTCTGTTATAGACTGGGATTACAATTGAATATTTTGGAGTAGCCATTGTGTTTGTAAAAATACAAAGTTGGAAGTCAACTCGTTAGGGCTTTCCTTTTTGAAAATAAAAAGTGAATGTAGTGCCTTGCCCTATTTCACTTTTGGCTTCAATACTTCCGCCCATTGCCTCTAGCTCAGACTTCACCAAATGCAAGCCCAATCCTCGACCTTCTTTATGTGCATGAAACCGCTTGAATGGTTCAAATAACTTATCACCATTTTTTTCAAGATCAATCCCCAATCCATTATCAATTACATGAAGTTTAATGAAATCTTTTTCTTCAAATGAAATAATTTTTATGTTTGGGATTCTTTTTGAATCGCGATATTTAATAGCATTGCCAATTAAATTTGTGAATATACTTCTGATATAAGGCTGCATTCCGTAGACAACAGTAGATTCATTCACCTCCATTACTATTTGAGCACTGTTGTCTTTCACTTCATCCTCTAAAAATTCAATGGCGTGAATGATTTCATTCTTTAATGAAACATTTTCCATAGCGAAGCGCATACCCTTCTTTACTTCCAACATCATGGAAATATCTTTGATAATCGCATCGAAATCACTAGCTGATTTTTCTATTTTATCAGCAAGTTCGGCTTTCACTATTTCATCAGGTGTTTGCTTAAAAATCCGAGTGAGCCCTAGTAAGCGCGCAACAGGTGCGCGCAAGTTATGTGCTACCATGTGAGAGTATTGTTCAAGTTGTGTGTTCTGTTTAGCTAGGTGCTCGTTGCTTTCTTGAAGTTTATACTTATTCTCATTTTTTTCGTGCATAATTTTGATAGCTAAGGCATAGGAGAGTACCACTGCTTCCATTAAGGCGCCATAGATAAAATAAAAATTATTGAAAGGTATCAATCCGTAGGTACTGGCTAGCTTAAGCAAATAAAAAATACTAAAGAATAAATAAGCTAAAGAGAATAGCCATGCAAATTGCGAACCCTTCCGCCATACATAATACCCAACTGCCGCAGCAATGACAAGGCCTGATAAGCTTAATAGGTGTAAAAAGGGGCCTGCATTATCTGCGATAGATAAAACTAAAACTGAGCTTACAAGAATGGCAATTAGATAATAAAGAATAATATTTTTAAGTGTTGGATAATTACCAATCCCTAGAAAATTGTATCCGTATAAGATACCAAATACGATCACAAAAAAATTTGAGCCGTAGGTCATCCATGGGTAAAAACTTAAATCGTTGTTGCCAAGCATTGATAGGGAAATGCCCGTGAGTGGAGGAATTGCAAGAAAAAGTACGTAGAGCGAATAATAGAGATACAGGTTATTTCTATCAACCAAATAATAGAATCCGTTAATGATAAATATGCAGAGTAAAAAGCCAATGATAACCGAAATCCTAAAAACATCTTTTTCTTTTTTTAGAAAAAAATCCTCTTCCGCGAAAACCTTAAAATCGGGTATTACATAGCGAGTAGTGGTTTTAATATATATAGTATTAGGCACATCCTTAAGGGTGGTAAACGAAGCCATCATCTCGGAAACCATTGGTCTTGCTACACTCTGTTCTTTAGTTGATCTAACAGTATGCCACTCATTATTATAGAAATAGTAAAGTGTAAAGCCATCAATGTATCCCGTTAGGTCAATTATGGTTTTTTCAGAAGTAGGAATAAAAGTGAATTTTGCCCACAGGGTGGTAAGTCTATTATCAAGTTCAAACCTTTTAGAGCTTTTCCAATTTGTCCCGTCAACTATGGTTTGAAAAGAGATACTATCTTCAGACTTCAATAAGAATAAATTAGTAGGAGTCGCACTTGCTAAACCTGCTAGGGCAACAAATAAAAAGGTGAGCCAACCCTTCGATGCAACTATTCTGCTCAGTTTTATATTTTTAAATCGATCCATTTCAAGTGGATAATAGCACTCCTTACAAAAATTAAGTTCGCAACTTAGTAACTAAAAATCTAATCGTGCTGCAATTGCATAAACTTTCCTTGCATAAGCCGGCTCTTCCGTGCATATTGGCACTCCTTAAAAATTACGTATGAAAAAAGTTATATCAATCTTCTTACTTTCAAGTCTTTTCTTTTGTGCTTTGGCGCAAGAAAAAAGACTTTCACTCACCGATATGTCCGACTTTAAACCGCAAGCTGGCAATTGGTTTGTTGTGGGTGATGTTACGATAAATCCTTCTATCGACATTCATGAAGAGCATGACAAAATTGCCGTTGAAGCGGGCAAGAAAAAGAAAGGAACATCTCCTGAAATTATAAAACCCAAAGCTGTTGAATTCACGGCTGGCACGGGTGTTCTATTGAACATGAATGAAGAAACAAAAAAGGACAATCTACTTTCTACTTTTGAGCATGGCGATATTGAATTGGAACTCGAGGTGATGTTGCCCAAAGGTTCTAATTCTGGCATCTATTTACAAGGCCGGTACGAAGTTCAATTGTTGGATAGTTGGGGTGTGAAAAATCCTAGCTTCTCAGATATTGGCGGTATCTATCGCAATTGGGAAAATGAAGCTGGAAAGAGTTATGCTGGCAAAGCTCCGTTATCCAATCCTGCAAAAGCACCAGGTCTTTGGCAGACTATGAAGATATCGTTTCGCGCACCTAAGTTTGATGCTACGGGTAAAAAAATTGCCAATGCGAAATTTGTTTCTGTTGAATTGAATGGAATAAAAATCCATGAAAATGTAGAAGTACCTTTACCAACTGGCGGCCCAATTGAAAACAATGAGAAACCCTTGGGGCCATTGATGATTCAGGGCGATCATGGGCCAGTGGCTTTCCGCAATATTAAATACACACTGAAGCATGAGGCACTAAGTTCAATTAGCAATGTGACTTACAAAATATACCGTGGTCAATACAAAGTCGTTTCCGATTTTATTGCTCTAGAACCAGAATCAAAAGGAGCTTCCTCTGAGCTAAGTATTGAAGCTGCGGATTCAGATAATGATTATGGAATTGTATTTAACGGCAATGTTACAGTACCCGAAAACGAAAAATATACTTTTGTAATTTTAAATACGGGTGGTATTAAAATGACCTTGAATGGAGCAATTCTAATTGATTTTCAAAGTGATAGCTGGCAACCTCAAGTTGGCACAGTCGAACTTAAGGCTGGTACATATCCATTCGAGATCATCAATTATAAAACAGCAAGTTGGATGCCCCCCCGACTTGCCTTGTATATAAAAACGCCAAGCACTTATCCACAAACATTAACTGCATTCAACTCGTATCCGCCCGATGAAAACCCTGTGCAATCTATCTTCATCAAGGCTGGCAATGAGCCAAAGTTGCTTCGTGCTTTTATTGATTTTGAAGGAGATAGCAAAAGAAGATTAACCCATACGATAGGTGTGGGAGACCCAAGTGGTATTAATTATGTCTACGATTTAGAAAGTGGCAACTTGGCCTGTGTTTGGCATGGCGATTTTGTGGATGCTACACCCATGTGGCACGATCGTGGCGATGGTTCGTTCCGTCCGTTGGGTGCCGCTCAATATTTGTTCATTAATCAGCCTCTGGCTTTCTTGGCATCTGCCAATGACGCTTTCCCAGTAATGGGCAAAGAAGGAGAATTTAGAACCAAGGGATATGTTATTGATGCTACATCTCAACTTCCAATTTTTAATTATACTTATCTAGGCTTAACAGTGCAAGACAAGATTTACCCAGATGATAATAATAGAAGTATCACGAGAGAGGTTACATTGAAAGAAAGGGGAAGCAAAACTGGCCTGTACTTTAAGCTTGCCGAAGGAAACGATATTATAAAAATGAATAACGGTATGTATGTGGTAGATAAAAAATATTATATCAAGACTTCTGCATCAGCCTCTGTTAGATCCGTTAATGGAAAAAAGGAACTTGTTTCTACAGTAGATGGTAACTCCATTAAATATACTATTATTTGGTAAGCCTTATCAATAACAACGATCAACCAACATTAATCAAAGACATGAAAAAATATTTAGTCAACATCTTAATTCTTGGATTCATTCTCATCCAAGCCAATGTATCTGGTCAAGAAACTAGGTCTCCTAAGGAAGAAGATTATTATAAGATTATCACGGTGCCAACGCCTGAAGGGGTGCTGCTGGAAGTAGGTGGTGTAGCCACACTGCCTGATGGAAGAATAGCAGTATCCACGCGCAGAGGCGATGTGTGGATCATTGAAAACCCAACGATGGAAAATAATTCCAATCCACGCTTTACGTTGTTTGCCTCTGGTCTTCATGAATCATTGGGCTTAGCTTATCGCGATGGTGCTTTGTTTACGGCTCAACGTGGTGAACTAACCAAGCTAATGGATACCAATGGTGATGGCAAAGCTGATGTGTATGAAACCATTTATGCGTGGCCTATCTCTGGGCATTATCACGAATATTCGTTTGGGCCAAAGTTTGCTTCCGATGGTAGCTTCTTTGTAACAGGCAACGTAGCGTTTGGGAATGAGGAATGGTGGCGTGGCGAAAGCAGAAAACCATGGCGAGGATGGACAATGAAAATACATCAAGATGGTACAATGGAACCTTGGGCTACAGGTATGCGCTCACCTTGCGGATTAGGTATTATTGATGGTGAATTATTTTATGACGATAACCAAGGCGATTGGGTGGGCTCTGGCGGCTTGTGGCATGTAACAAAAGGAAGTTTTACTGGCCATCCTGCTGGCCTGCGTTGGACGGGCGAAGCCAATTCACCCCTAAAAGTTACAACTGAGCAACTCTATGCAAAAGTAGATCCTCGGTTTGTAAGAAAAGAAGGTCAGGTTGTAAAGCCTGAAAATATAGCAAATGAGAAGCCTACGTTTTTGTATGAAGTAAAGAAGGATATACCTGAATTGAAACTTCCAGCAGTATGGCTTCCTCACGGCATTTTGGGTATCTCCAATGCTGAGATTTTGGTAGACGAAACAGCAGGTAAATTTGGACCTTTCGCGGGTCAAGTATTTGTGGGCGACCAAGGACAAAGTAAAATTATGCGGGTAGTTTTGGAGAAGGTTAAAGGAGAATACCAAGGGGTAGCTTTTGATTTTAAAGCAGGCTTTCAATCAGGTGTACTTCGAATGAACTGGGGACACGATGGATCATTGTATGCAGGTGAAACCAATCGTGGCTGGGGGTCGGCAGGTACTACTAATTCAGGACTTCAGCGCTTAATGTGGACTGGCAAAACACCTTTTGAAATGAAAACTGTAAAGGCCATGCCCGATGGATTTGAAATTGAATTCACACTTCCTGTCGATCTCAAGTCAGCCGAAGACTTGGCTTCGTATGTAGGAAGAAGTTTTATTTATAAATATCATCCTGTGTACGGTAGCCCAACGGTAAATGATGAGAAGCTAAGTATAAAAGGTGTAAAAGTTTCAGCCGATAATTTGAAAGTGCGCATAGTAATTGATAACATTCGTCAATATTATTTACATGAGCTCACGTCCTTTGGCATCCGATCAAAGGATGGCAATTTACCATTGCTTCACCCCACTGCCTATTATACGCTCAACAATATCCCGGAAGGAAATAAATTACCTGCAAGTGAATTGAGCATTAAAAATTCAAAGAGCAATCCTGCTAAAGCAGTCCCTGCAAAGGTAACTCCTAAGACAACTGCGTCTACTGGATCGAAGGCAATGACCTATGCGGAAATTGAACCGTTATTGAAAAAGAATACATGCACGGCTTGTCATAACCAAAATAAAAGGCAAGTAGGTCCCGCTTTCGCGGATGTATCAAAACGGAAGTATTCAGATGAGAAAATTCTTGAGTTGATCTACACTCCGCAACCTAAGAATTGGCCAGAGTATGCCACGCCTATGGCAGCTATGCCCCAAGTACCCAGAGATGAAGCACTGAAAATAGCGAAGTGGATTAACTCTTTGAGAACAGAAGTGGTTTCTAATAATCCATAAAAAGTCAAGGGTCGATAGTCCATTGTTCGATGGACTATCGACTAAATAACTTAATTTGCCATCCTAAATCTATTATGGAAAGTTTCGTTGTTTCTGCTCGCAAGTATAGGCCTCTGGGTTTTGAGGAAGTAGTAGGGCAAGAACATATTACTACCACGCTTAAAAATGCGATAGACAACAATAAACTCGCACAAGCACTTTTGTTCTGCGGGCCGCGTGGTGTAGGCAAAACAACTTGCGCTAGAATTGTAGCGCGCATGATCAATGGCTTCGAGGAGAAAGTAGAAGTTAACTCACTTAATATTTTTGAACTCGATGCGGCTTCCAATAATTCTGTAGAAGACATTCGGAATCTGATCGATCAGGTGCGCTATCCACCACAATTCGGAAAGTATAAAGTCTATATAATTGATGAGGTGCACATGCTTTCCAATTCGGCCTTCAATGCTTTTTTGAAGACGTTGGAAGAGCCACCTTCGTATGCCATTTTTATTTTAGCAACTACCGAAAAACATAAAGTAATACCCACTATTCTTTCGCGTTGTCAAATTTTTGATTTCAATAGAATTCAAGTTTCAGATATTGCCAAACAATTAAAGAAGGTTGCAAATCGTGAGGCAATTAATATCGAAGAAGAAGCACTTCATCTGATCGCACAAAAGGCAGATGGCGCTTTGCGTGATGGCCTATCGATATTCGATTTGATGGTAACATTTTCATCGGGCTCACAAGTTACTTTTAAAGATGTACTCAATAATCTCCATATACTTGATTACGATTATTACTTTAAAATAGCAGATGGGCTGCTTGCAGAAAATGCGACCGACCCCCTGCTATTGTTGGATGAAATAATGCGCAAGGGTTTTGATGGCCATAATTTTATTTCAGGATTGAGCGAACATTTCCGCAACCTTTTAGTATCGAAAGATGCACGCACCATCAGCTTAATGGAAGTGCCCGACAGCACCAAAAAGAAATACCAAGAGCAATCGCAAGCAGCATCTTCATCGCTTCTGCTCTCATGGTTAAATATATCCAACCAATGCGATATCCATTATAAAGCCAGTAAGAACCAACGCTTATCCGTTGAACTTGCCTTGATGAAAATGGCGCATGTCAATTCAGTTTTTAAATCAACTGATACCGCTCTTCCACAAGAGGGATTAAAAAAAAAATTGAATTAGAAGTTGCTCCAACTCCGGTTGCACCGGTAAAGCAAGAGGTTCCCTCAACTCCTTTCGTTCAAACAACTCCAGTTATAGCAAAAGAAAGTACAAGGCCTAAGTCAACGCTCAACCTTAATGATATTTTAAAAGCACCATCCAAAACAGAAGAAAAAAAGGAAGAGAAATCTCAAGAGCCTAAGCAAGTTGATAGGTCAATCAATCAAGAGGAGCTTAACCGTGTGTGGAATGAGTTTGCCGAGTTGAAGAAAACACAGGCGGGCGAATACAATTTGCTAAAACGTGGCTTTACATTGAATGAAAACAAAGTCACGATACCCTTAACCAACCCTGTTGAAGAACCGCTGCTGCAAAGCATCCGCACGCAGCTTACCGCTTACCTGCGCGATAAACTCAACAACAGCAGCATTAGTGTGTTTGGTGTGATGCAAGAATTTGAGACAAAGAAAATTGCCTACACCAACAAAGAAAAGTTTGATTACCTGGCAGAAAAGAACCCCATCTTATTGGAGTTGAAAGAACGGTTTGGTTTGGATTCGGATTATTAAAGATGATTTTATTTGGCGGCCTGACCGCCCGAGGCGGAGCGGCCACCGGGCTATACGTTACAAGTCCGGCCACGCTCACTGCCATCACACTTCGGGCTTTCCACTACTATCCCTGGCCGAGGGTCTGCTTTAAAAAATGAAAGAAGGAGATTAATCTTCTTTCACCAATTTTATCAACGCTTCCTCAATTTTACCAAAATTAAATTGACTTACAGCTTCTTTAAACATCCGCTGAATTTCGTCATTCTTCAAATTGCCAATGCTACCTTCATGTGTATGATCTATTGCAGTGTCGTGAGTAAATTTTCCTTGCTCAATATCTTGTCCTACTTTTTTATACGCATCGCGGAAGGGCACACCAGAAAGCACCAACTTGTTAACTTCTTCTACACTAAAAGCATATTTATACTTCTCGTCCTCCATAATGTTTTCCTTCACCTGAATGTTGGACAACATGAGGTGAGTCATTCGCAAACAATCTTTCAGTGTAGAAATAGCAGGAAACAATTTCTCCTTCAATAATTGCAAATCGCGATGATAACCAGAAGGTAAATTGGTGATAAGCATCGCCAACTCATTCGGCAATGCTTGCAATGTGTTGCACTTGCCTCGTATCAACTCAAATACATCAGGGTTTTTCTTGTGGGGCATAATACTAGAACCTGTAGTTAACTCTTCTGGAAAGGAAATGAAACTAAAATTCTGGTTCAGGTACAAACATGCATCCATCGAAAGCTTAGCCAGTGTAGCAGCTACGTTACCTAATGCAGCTGCAACAATCTTTTCAGTTTTGCCACGTCCCATTTGTGCATACACCACATTGTAATTTAGATCATCGAAGCCAAGTAATTCAGTTGTCAATTTTCTGTCCAACGGAAATGACGAACCATAACCGGCTGCAGAACCCAATGGATTTTTATTGCAAATTTTATAAGCAGCTTGCAAGGTGATTACATCATCCACTAGACTTTCAGCGTAAGCGCCAAACCACAAACCAAACGAAGAAGGCATGGCCAATTGCAGGTGAGTATAGCCCGGTAATAACTTGTCTTTGTGTTCTTCACTTTTCTGAATCAATAAATCAAATAGTGATGTTATTTCATTAACTACTTCCTGAATTTCAGATCGAATGAATAATTTAATATCTACCAACACTTGATCGTTGCGTGATCTTCCGCTATGAATCTTCTTGCCTACGTCTCCTAACTTCTTTGTGAGCAACAATTCAATTTGCGAATGAATGTCTTCAACACCATCTTCAATTAAAAAATCGCCAGTTATAATTTGTTTATGGATACTTTTTAATTCGCTGGAAAGAGTTGCGAATTCACTCTTCTCCAAAAGCCCCACCGATTCCAGCATTTCGATATGAGCCAACGAGCCAAGCACATCAAACCGGGCAAGAAACAAATCCATTTCTTGATCTTTGCCCACCGTGAACGTGCTTACTTCTTTAAGCGAGTCTTTATTTTTTTGCCAGAGTTTCATAGTAGTTGCAAATTTCTAGTTGCTTGTTTTCGGTTCGATCCCTCTTAATAGCTGAATATAATCGTTAATACCGTTACTAATTTCGTCAACATAAATAAACTCATCCGCACTGTGCGACCTTGCAGAATCGCCAGGCCCCATTTTTATTGATGGAACTGGAATCAACGCCTGATCAGAAGTAGTAGGAGAGCCATATAGATTTTTGTTTATCTTCTTAGCGGCCTTGATAAGAAAATGATCATCAGTAATTCCTGAGGAACGTAATCTCAGTGAACGTGCCTTCACTTCGCACGATACATTTTGCTTTATTGTATCTAGAACTTCTTCTAATGTATAAGCATCCGTAACACGAATATCAACTGTAAATTTGCATTCCGAGGGAACTTGATTGTGAGCCATGCCCGCATTGATCATAGTTACCGACATTTTTATTTTACCGAGTGCAATAGAGATTTTTTCGAACTGATAATTCCTAAACCAATCAATGTCTTTTAACGCCTCATAGATAGCGTTTACTCCTTCCTCACGAGCCGCATGTCCTGCTTTTCCTTTGCTGATGCAATCAATTACCAACAGACCTTTTTCAGCGACAGCTATATCAGTAAGCGTTGGCTCACCAACTATAGCGCAATCTATTTTAGGTAACTCGTGCCAGATACTTTCAATACCATTGAAACCAGAGATCTCTTCTTCAGCCGTTGCAGTCAACACCAAATTAAAAGGCAGGTCTTTTTGTTCGTTGAAGTGGAGGAAAGTTGCAATCAATGAAACCAATGGTCCGCCAGCATCATTACTACCTAATCCATAAAGTCTTCCATCTTCAACAGTCGGAGCAAATGGATCGCGCGTGTAGCCTGGATTTGGTTTTACTGTATCGTGATGAGAGTTTAATAAAATGGTAGGCTTACTATTTTCAAAATTTTCGGAGACAGCCCAAACATTGTTTCCGGTTCTGTTGGTGGTAACTCCATGCTTTATTAAAAAGCTTTCAAGTAGATCAGCAGTTTTATCTTCCTCCTTACTAAAAGAAGGGATACGAATTAATTGCTGAAGTAATTCCAACGCTTCTTGGTACAAATAATCTCTTGAATAACTCATACATTAATTTGTGATCAGCGTACCTTTTGTTTTTTGCTGGGTGTTTGTGATTAAATCTTCAGCGTGGCCAATTAACACCTCTTTCACTCCTTGCTGAATGGCAGCAAAAGCATTTTCTAATTTTGGAAGAATACCATCGGCAAGAGATCCATCTTTTAATAATTGTTGATAGATAATAGAATCAATTTTAGTTATAACTGAATTTCCATCATTAACGTCTTTCAATACTCCTTTCTTCTCAAAGCAAAAAATTAAACGAGTATCGTACATTTTACTTAGTGCCACAGCCAACACAGAAGCAATGGTATCAGCATTTGTATTCAATATATTTCCGTCTGAGTAGGTTAGTGGAGCAAAAACCAGACTTATATTTTGTTGAATCAATGAACTAATCAAGTCGACATTCACGTTTTCTGAAACTACGTCTCCCACAAATCCATAGTCAATATCTTTTACTGGTCGCTTTTGTGCTTTGATTGAATTGCCATCGGCACCTGTAAGCCCAAAGGCATTGCAGCCAATGGCTTGTAGTTTAGTAACCACTTGTTTATTGATTAGGCCACCGTACACCATCGTGACAAGATCGCGTGTAGCTTCGTCAGTTATTCGTCTCCCGTTTACATAGTTGGATTGAATACCAAGTTGCTCGCCAATTTTTGTAGCAATCTTTCCGCCACCATGAATCAAGATTTTATTTTCTTTTATTAAAGCAAAATCAGTAAGGAAAGAAGTTAATGCTTGTTCATTGTCTAGAACATTGCCACCAATTTTTATAATGAAGAGTTTTTTCACTGGAGATAGTTCAGCAAACTAATTTAGGCTAAATGCTTCTAAGCTAGCTGGCTTTATTTTGTTAATGACTTGAACGGCAGAATCCATTCCACTTTTAATAACACTGTAATTATCTTCACCTTGATAATAGCCTTCGATGTGTAAAATTCGATAGACGGTAGCAAACTCTTTAAGAATTTTAGTATCAACTTCTGCTAATGCTTTTTGGTAATCCTTTACATTGATTTGGGATCCTTTCTTTTTAATAATGGGTTTCCCTTTTATTTCAAGATAGGAATCTAAAGCAAGAAGGACTCCATTATAAGCTGTACCACAGGCCATACGTACATATTTTACGTCTTCGTAATAACGGTCTTTTTTCTTTGCCTTTGTTTTTAAAATCTCAACAGCATTTTCCATATACCGTACGGCCTCACGGTAACGAATTTTTTTTTCTTGAGTGCTCATAAATCAAATTTACACTATGTTTAATGATTAAACCAAGCTGCTAATAAGAATTGAGAATCTCGCTCAATACAGATTGTGCCGCCCAAATTCTATTGCCCGCTTGTTGTGTTACAATAGAGTTGGAGCCATCTAAAATCTCATCGCTCAATTCCACATTTCTTCTTACTGGCAAACAGTGCATCACTTTGGCTGATTTTGTCAATGATAGTTTTTCGTTGGTCATCATCCATTCGGGATCGTTGGTATAAATCTTGCCATAATCAGTAAAAGTGCTCCAGTTTTTCACATACACATAGTCGGCATTTTTAAGTGCCTCATCTTGATCGTGAATTATAGTTGCGCCCTTAGTAAACTTTTCATCAAGCTCATAATCTTCAGGATGTGTAATTACAAAATCAGATTGCCCCCAAGCGTTTATCCACTGAGCAAAACTATTGGCAACACATTGCGGCAATGCCTTTACATGAGGTGCCCAAGTAAGAACAATTTTGGGTTTTCTTTTTTCTTTGAATGTTTCTTGAATGGTGATTAGATCGGTTAAGCTTTGTAGGGGATGAAGTGTTGAGCTCTCTAAGCTCACCACAGGAATACCAGCGTATTTTATAAACTGATTGATGTATAACTCGCTGTAATCGTCTTCTTTATTTTTTAAAGATGGGAAAGTTCGTATACCAAGTATATCAAAATATTTTCCTAAAATAGGTGCAGCATCCTTCACGTGTTCCACTGTATTTCCGCTCATGATGGCTTCTTCTTCAAACTCCAAAGCCCAACCATCTTGACCTACGTTAAATACGATTGCTTCCATGCCTAGATTTTGTGCAGCAAGCTGTGTGCTAAGACGCGTGCGCATACTTGGATTTAGAAACAATAATCCCATTCGCTTATTTTTGCCTAGTCTTTGATCCATCAATGGATTGTTTTTGTAGGCAAGTGCTTTTTCGATGAGTCCGTTTAGATCTGTTACATCACCAACTGAAATAAATCTTTTCATTCTTTATTATTTAGGCGATGATATGCAATTTGGAAAACTCAAGTGTAAGAGCCTCTAATAGTATATCGGCTTCTTCTTTTTTTAACGCCAATGAGGGGAGTAAGCGAACTGTATTTGGTTTTGCTTCTCCTGTAAAGATATGGTGTTTAAACAGTAAATCTTTACGAAGACCTGCGAATGACTCAGGTAAGTCAAATCCAATCATCAATCCCCGCCCACGAACTTCCAGAATTGCATCGTACTCTTTAAGTTTTTTTGCCCAATAATTTCCCAAACTAAAAGCGTTATCGATTAGATTTTCTTTTTCGATTACTTCAAGCACAGCAATGCAAGCAACGCATGCCAGGTAATTACCTCCGAATGTTGTACCAAGCATTCCGCTCCACGGTTTAATATCCCTATGAATAAGGACACCTCCAACAGGAAATCCATTGCCCATACCTTTTGCAATGGTAATAATATCAGGAATAATTGATGAATATTGATGTGCAAAGAATTTGCCGGTTCTTCCATAACCAGATTGTACTTCATCCAATATCAAGATCACATTATTCTCTTTGCATCTTTTTGCAATGAATTCAAGAAAAGAATCATCGGGTAATTGAATGCCACCAACACCTTGAATGCCTTCTATTATTACTGAAGCAATTTCATTTGAGATTGCATTGTTGAAAGCATCTTCATCATTCAAGGGAAGAAAAATAATTTCATGATTAGCATTGAATGGAGAAACTATTTTTGGATTATCTGTGGCAGCCACAGCTCCTGATGTTCTTCCATGAAAAGCTTTTTTAAACGCTATTACTTTTTTCTTTCCAGTTACAAATGAAGCTAGCTTTAATGCGTTTTCATTTGCCTCTGCTCCAGAGTTACACAAGAATAATTGGTGATCTGCGTAGCCACTCAGTTGACCTAATTTTTCAGCCAATTGCTCTTGCAAAGAGTTTTGAATGCTATTTGAATAAAACGAAATTTTATCTAATTGATTTTTTAACGCCTCGATATAATGTGGATGACTATGGCCAATTGATATTACAGCGTGACCTCCATATAGGTCTAAGTACTTTTCACCAAGCTTGTCCCACAGCCAAGAGCCTTTTGCTTTTATAGGTTCGATCGGGAAGAGAGGGTAAACATCAAATGGCTTCATTTTGCAATAGTGTTAAGTTAAAAGTTGAAAGTTTAAGGCTTGTTAGCCCTAACCTTTTTTATCAATGAAATTAGCATTGCTAATTTCTTGATTGATTTTATGATAATCTACTTTTCATGTGATTTTTTCCAAACTATCAAATCCTTAAAATTTTGCATTGCCTGACTTTATACTTTAGACTTACAACTTTTAACTAGTATACTGAGCACTTTAATTTAAGACCCGTAGTTTCTTCAAAGCCAAACATTAAGTTCATATTTTGAATTGCTTGACCTGATGCTCCTTTTATTAAGTTATCGATAACAGAGTGTATCGCTAATTTGCTTCCAACTTTCTCAAGATGAATAAGACACTTGTTGGTATTTACTACTTGCTTCATGTCTATCATTTCATCTGCAACAAACGTAAAAGGATGATTAATATAAAAATCAGCATACGACTTCTTTATCGCCTCAAGCGATAGATCGCAATCAACAACGGAGGTAATAAAAATACCTCGTGTAAAATCACCTCTCCAGGGAACGAAATTGATTAGCGAATCAAAAGTTGGCTGAATCTTTTTTATCGTTTGATTAATCTCCCCAAGATGCTGATGCGAAAGTGTTTTATACCCAGAAATATTGTTTGCCCTCCAAGTGAAATGAGTTGAATCTTGTAATTTTTGACCTGCCCCTGTAGACCCCGTTATTCCAGTAGTATGAACTTCTTTTAAGATTCCTGCTTGTGCAAGTGGAAGAAGACCTAGTTGAATGGCAGTAGCAAAGCAGCCAGGATTAGCTATGTTTTTTGCTTTCTTTATTAAGTCACGATTTATTTCCGGTAATCCATAAACAAATTCGCGCTTGTTAATCTTATCGCCTAAACGGAAGTCATTTCCTAAATCGATGATGCGCGTGCTTGAAAGAAAATTATTTTCGGTGAGCAGCTTTTTGCTTTCTCCATGACTGAGACATAAAAACAAAACATCTACTTCGTGATTGAATGATTCAGAAAATACAAGATCAGTTTCACCAATCAAGTCATGATGTGTGGAATGCAAAGGCTTACCAGCTTGGCTTCTACTTTGAACAAAAACCAAATCAACATGAGGATGATTCAATAGCAAGCGAGTTGTTTCTCCACCAGTGTAGCCAGCGCCACCAATTATCCCGGCTTTTATTTTTGTTGTCATTTTATTCGTGCTTGGCACTTTCTGAAACCTGATGATAAATCATTGTTTGGTTACCAAATATTTTGGAGAAGCCGCGAACATCATCACCCGTCCAGCCGAGATTCATTTCGCCATACTTGCCAAACTTTGAAGACATCAAATCATATTGAGATTGAATGCCATTGATTTGAAAACGGTACGGATGCAGCGTAATAAACACTTCGCCAGTTACTTGTTTCTGCGAACTTGAAAGGTATGCTTCAATATCACGCATTATTGGATCAAGGTATTGACCTTCATGCAGCCAGTTGCCATAGAATTGTGCAAGTTGATCTTTCCAGCTCAATTGCCATTTTGTAAGAACATGTTTCTCAAGCGCATGATGTGCTTTAATGATTACAAGCGGAGCAGCAGCTTCAAAGCCAACGCGCCCCTTAATGCCAATGATGGTATCACCTACATGAATATCTCTGCCAATCCCGTAAGGCCCAGCTAGGGTTTGTAAATATTGGATGGCCTCTGTTGGGTGCGTGAAATTTTTATCATTAACACCAACCAGTTCTCCAGTATTAAAAACTAGTTTAACATCCTCACTTATTTTTTTAGTTACTTGAGTTGGCCAAGCTTCTTCGGGCAACATGCCTAACGAATTTAGTGTTTCTCTGCCGCCTACGGAAGTGCCCCAAAGTCCTTTGTTGATGGAGTACTTCGCTTTCTCAAAATTGAAGACAACACCCTTTGCTTTTAAATACTCTATCTCCGCTTCACGACTTAATTTCAAATCGCGAATAGGAGTAATGATCTCTGCGCCTGGTGCAAGAATATTAAAGATCATATCAAATCGCACTTGGTCGTTGCCAGCACCTGTGCTTCCGTGAGCAACGGCATCGGCATGTATTTCTTTTGCGTAGGTAGCAGCTGCCAATGCTTGCGACATGCGTTCGGCACTTACGCTCAATGGATAAGTTCCATTCTTCAACACATTGCCAAACACCAGATACTTAATTACTTTATCATAGTAGTTGTTGGTTTCGTCAACAGTTTTGTGAGAAGCTACACCAAGACTCAATGCTCGCTTTTCAATGTCTTTTATTTCTTCGGGTGAAAATCCTCCCGTATTAATTGTGATGGTATGTACTTCATAATCCAAGTCTTGCGATAAATAGATAGCGCAATAGGAAGTGTCTAATCCTCCACTAAACGCTAAAACAACTTTCTTTTTCATGTAACAAATTCAAAATTTAAGATTCAACTATTCTGTTTACCAAAAGAAGAACAAACTAAGAAGAGAAGCTTTTTTATCGTTGGGTTCATCGTCTTTCTTCTTCCAGCCTTTCAACATCACAAACTGTTTCAATCGTACCAAGCGATCAAACACATTTAGTTTTTCCTTGAACTCTCTTTTCCTTCTTTGTCTATCAGTTTCAATTACTGGCAAAGCCACTGGTACTTTCTTTGCAGCTTCAACGGGATCGTATAACATAGCAGTGCAAAGGCAGTTCTTTCTATTTTTGCTCATCAGTATATCATAGTTCACACAGCTTTGGCACCCTTTCCAAAAGGCGTCATCGTTGGTAAGTTCAGAATAGGTTACTGGTTCGTAGCCTAAGTCTGAATTGATCTTCATCACGGCAAGTCCTGTTGTTAAACCAAATATTTTTGAGTCAGGATATTTTTGACGCGAGAGTTCAAATATTTTCTGTTTAATCTCTGTGGCCACGCCTGTTTTGCGAAAAGCGGGAGAAACAATCAAGCCTGAGTTCGCCACATATTCCGATTGCTCCCACACTTCGATGTAGCAAAAGCCAACCCATGTGCCATCGGGCATAAGGGCAATTACGGCTTTGCCTTCCTCCATTTTTTGTTCGATGTACAAGGGAGAACGTTTGGCAATGCCGGTGCCTCGGGCTTTAGCCGATTCCTCCATTTCGGTGGTAATGATTTCTGAATAATGTTTATCGGTTGAGGTTGCCACCCGCACGATTATGGTAGATGAGTTCAATTCTTAAAGAATTAAAATGTGATAAGATAATTTTAGATGTTGGTGATGCTGAACAAGTCAGTATCAAATCCGAATTTGCCTTCGGAAGCTTCTGATGGCCTCTGATATGGTGGCGAGCAGAATAAAACCAATCTGAGGTTGAGGCATGGTGATCCCGCCTGCGGGGCAGGTGTTGGCGTTGATGCCAACTAATTCAACCGATGCAAATGACTTTTTCATATTCTAAAAGCAAAATTAACGGATAATTAATTCACTTTACTACTTTTTCTTTTGCGAACTGAAAAAGAAAACGATTTGGTAACAATAGAAGTGGCATCTAACTTGTATAACTAGCAGCATGGAAGAATTGATAAGTGAGTTGGGTTATTTGGCATTGTCCATCGGGACTTTTTTTGAAGGCGAAACTGCCATATTAATCGCTTCTTCTATAGCTAGGAGTGGTGCAACCAATATATTTGCTGTTATCTTTTTTGGTTTCTTAGGTTCGTTTGTTAGCGATTGGCTTTATTTTTTGATAGGCAGGCTGAACGGGAAATATTTTATTGATAAACGACCAACACTCAAAAATAAACTGGCGCCCATACAACTGTTTTTTGAAAAGAACAGGGTGCAGTTGCTAGTGAGCTATCGCTTCTTGTATGGCTTCCGCGTTGTTATTCCGTTGATGCTTGGCATGAGCGATATAAAACCCCTCCAATTTCTTGTGTACAGTGTATCCTCAGGTTTATTGTGGGCTTCCTTAATAAGTCTTCTTGGCTACTTTGTAGGTAGTTACTTAGAGTTGAATCCATTATTCATAAAAGAGAATATCTTTTTCTTGATCGTTGGTTTTGCCAGCGTAGGTGTTGTGATAGGCTTTTCGCTGAACAAATTTGTGAAAAGTAGGTTAGAAATTGAGAAGTGATCTTTAACAGAAAACTGCCTTTATTACATCTTATTAATTTGAAACTTATGAAAGACTTTCTTGCTGAATTAATCAACAGGAACAAGCTGTTATTTTGGTTTGGTTCGCTTAATCTTATTGGAGCATTAATTTGTTTGATATTAATGCAAACAGATTCCACGCAAGTGCTAGGCATTAATGCTTGGATAAAACCATTTAAGTTCTTTTTGTCGACTCTTATCTTCACTTGGTCTATAGCTTGGTACATGGGTTACTTGCAACATGCCAAAGCGGTAAGCATTTATAGTTGGATGGCAATAGTTGTTTTTGCGTTTGAAAATGCGTGCGTAGTTTTTCAGGCTTCGCAAGGGCAGCTTTCGCACTTTAATATTTCAAGTAGTTTTAATGCGCTCCTGTTTAGTTTGATGGGTCTTGCTATTACCATCTTCACCTTGTGGACGGGCTACATCGGCTTCTTGTTTTTCATCAATAACTTCCCTGAGTTGCCAACTGCCTACGTTTGGGGCATTCGGTTGGGCATTTTGTTCTTTGTGATTTTTGCTTTTGAAGGTGGAGTGATGGCGGCTCAGCTGGCACATACCGTTGGCTCGCCCGATGGAGGTTCAGGGTTACCACTTACCAACTGGAGCTCTCAATATGGCGACTTGCGTATTGCTCATTTCATTGGTATGCACGCGTTGCAGATTCTGCCTTTGCTATCTTTTTATCTTATAAAGAATGCCAAAATTGTTGTGCTTATCGCGATTGGTTATTTTCTATTTACTTCTTACTTATTTATGCAGGCAATGAGTGGCATGCCGTTTATTAAGTTTTAACCGAGAAGCAATACCACTGCATCTACTTTGTATCATTTAATTTTACCATTGATAGAAAACCTTGTAAGCACAAGGTTTTTTACTTTATACTCGTATGAAAATAAACCTACCTATGAATAAATTTCTTCGCCCCTTAATGCCGTGGTTTGCCACTTCAAGAATCACGCAAGTGCTATTGCTTTCAATTGTTCTAGCATCAATTTCCGTGGAAGCGCAAAAGAAAACATCTACTGTAACAAAGCCAACACTTACCTACGATGAGAAATTATACAACGGTATGGAGTGGCGAGGTATTGGCCCCTTTCGGGGAGGTAGATCAGCAACGGTAACAGGTGTAGCAGGCAAGCCAAACCTATTTTATTTTGGGGCAACAGGTGGTGGCGTATGGAAAACAACCGATGCGGGCAACACATGGGCCAACATAAGCGATGGCTTTTTTGGTAGCTCCATTGGAGCGGTAGCTGTAAGCGAGTGGGACAATAACGTGATCTATGTAGGAGGTGGTGAAGTTACGGTGAGAGGCAATGTATCCCCGGGAACGGGCATGTATAAATCGACAGATGCTGGTAAAACTTGGAACTCAATTGGGTTAAAGAACTCGAAACATATTTCTCGCATACACATACACCCTAAAAATCCTGAATTAGTATATGTAGCTGTGCTGGGCGATTTGTTCAAATCAACAGAAGAGCGTGGTGTTTATAAAAGTGAAGATGGAGGCAAGAATTGGAAGCGCGTTCTTTTCGCTAACGCGGATGCTGGTGCGGTAGATTTGGCAATGGACCCGAACAATGCGCGCATACTGTATGCATCAACATGGCGAATAAGAAGAACACCCTATAGCTTAGAGAGCGGAGGGGAAGGCTGCGCCATCTGGAAGAGTACCGATGGTGGAGAGACCTGGATAAACATAAGTAAAAACGAAGGGATGCCCAAAGGGCTGTGGGGCATATCAGGTGTAGCGGTATCGCCTGTAAATTCAAACAGAGTGTATGCTATTATTGAGAACGATAATGGCGGAGTCTATCGCTCGGATGATGCAGGTGCCACGTGGAAGAAGATGAATGAAGACCGCAGCCTGCGCCAACGTGCTTGGTACTACTCTAAGATAATTGCCGATACAAAAGATGAAGACATTGTGTATGTAATGAACGTATCGTATCACAAATCGAAAGATGGCGGCAAAACATTTCAAAGCTATAACGCACCGCATGGCGATCACCATGACTTGTGGATAGCACCCGAAGACAATCAGCGCATGATAATTGCCGATGATGGTGGCGCACAAATTTCGTTTGATGCTGGCGAGAACTGGACTACCTATGAAAACCAACCGACAGCACAATACTACCGCGTTACCACCGATAACCATTTCCCATATCGCATCTATGGGGCACAACAAGACAACAGCACCCAACGCATTGCCCATCGCACCGATGGTTTTTCTATTGGCGATAAAGATTGGGAAGTAACGGCTGGCGGAGAGAGTGGATTCTTGGCCATAGACCCTACTGATAATGATGTTGTGTTTGGTGGCAGCTATGATGGCTTGTTGATTCGTAAAAACCATCGCACGGGCGAAGAGCGCAGCATTAATGCATGGCCCGATAACCCCATGGGGCATGGCGCGGAAGGAGCGAAGTACAGGTTTCAATGGAACTTTCCGATCTTCTTTTCGCCACACGATAAAAATAAAATGTATGCGGCTAGCAATGTGATACATGTAACTACCAACAATGGTGAGAGCTGGCAGGCCATTAGTCCGGATTTAACAAGAAACGATGCTTCTAAACTTGGGCCATCAGGTGGACCGATAACGAAAGACAACACGAGTGTAGAATATTATTGCACCCTTTTCGCGGTAAGCGAAAGTCCTTATGAAAAGGACTTGATCCTTGCGGGATCGGACGATGGCTTGCTGCACATTACCCAAGACGGTGGCAAGAACTGGAAGAAACTTTCGGTAAGTGGAATGCCCGAGTGGACGATGATCAACAGCATTGAGTTTGATCCGTTTGTGAAAGGCGGAGTCTACATAGCGGCCACGAGTTATAAATCGGGCGACTACAAACCGTATCTGTTTAAAACAAAAGACTATGGTAAAACGTGGACGAAGATTACCGATGGAATAAATGCTGAGCATTTTACGCGGGTAGTGCGTGCTGACTTGAAAAGACCAGGCTTGCTCTATGCCGGCACGGAGTTTGGTATGTACATTTCTTTCGATGATGGCACAAGCTGGAAGCCCTTTCAACTGAACTTGCCCATTGTACCCATAACGGACATTACTATTAAGAACGATAACCTAATCGCGGCCACGCAAGGCCGTAGTTTTTGGTTAATTGATGACATTACTCCTCTGCATCAACTCACCGAAGAGGTAGCGAAAAGCGCTGTGCATCTATATAAGCCCATGCCGAGCTATAGAATGAACGGTGGAGACGGAGCATCCCGCAAAGGGCCTTCAAAAACAGACGGAAGAAACCACCCGGGTGGTGTGATTATGCACTTTTTGTTGAAGGACACTGCCAATGTAAAGGTGAGCTTAGAAATACTGGAAGCCAACGGCACATTAATTAAGAAGTTCGTGACAAAGCCCGACAAGAAAACCAAAGAAGAAGAGCTGAAGGTGAAGCCGGGTATGAACAAATTTAACTGGAACATGCGCTATGCCGATGCAGAAGGTTTTGATGGACTGATTATGTGGGCAGGCTCGCTCACGGGGCCAAAGGCCATGCCCGGAGTGTATAAAGCGAAGCTAACTGCCAACGGTGAAACACGTGAAGCAGAGTTTGAAATACTAAAAGACCCGCGTACTAGTGGCACATTGGCTGATATAAAAGAGCAATTTGACTTTGCTATGAGTGTGAGAGACAAGTTGAGCGAAACAAACAAAGCAGTGAAGCGAATACGCACGGCACGCGAGCAAATTACCCGTGTGATTGAGCCCATGAAGGGCAAGGACGACTACAAAGAAGTGAATGACATGGCAAAAAGCATTTTAGATGAAATGAAAGCAGCCGAAGAGACCTTGTATCAAACCAAGAACAAGAGCGGACAAGATCCGCTAAACTACCCGATTCGGTTAAACAACAAATTGGCAGCGTTGGGGGGCGAGGTTGACGGCAGTGACTACAAACCTACGCAACAGGTAAAGGAAGTACAGAGCGAAATAAACGGAAAAATTGACGAGCAATTAAAAACAGTTGACAAGATATTTAAAGAGAAGCTGCCGCGCCTTAATGATTTGGTGAAGAAGAAGGAAGTGAGCGCAATTGAAATAATGTAAAACGGGTAGGAGGAATCAATTACGAATTACGGAAAATCAATTACGAATTAGAAATTACGAATTACGAGTTCTTACTATTAAGTAATTTAATCTGGCGGTCAAGTAATTGAGTCTGATGGTCAAGCAATCGAGTCTGGAGGTCGAGCAATCGAATCTGGCAGTCAAGTATTCCTATCTGGAGGTCAAATATTCATATCTTACTATCAAACAATTGACTCTGGCAGTCAAGCATTCGTATCTGTCTATCAAACATTTGCCTCTGTTCATCAAGCATTGACATCTGGCAGTCAAACATTCGTATCTGGATGTCAAACATCTGTATCTAACTATCAAACATTCGACTCTGTCAGTCAAACATTCGTATCCGACTATCAAACATAGACATCTAGCGCTCAAACATTGATTTTCTGAAACAGTGCAGCAGCATACCTTTTTTGTTAACTGCTATACTGAAATGAGCCAATGACTTACGATCAGCGTTGCTTTATATTTTTTTTTTGTGGATTATGGAGCGGTTATTATATTTGTTAGGGTGCTGCACAGCAATTGCACCCTTGTGTATCAATCTACTTTAGCCGAGCAACAACAAATCTTATATCAATAAACAATAGACCATGACAACGAAACAGGAAAACAAGATCAGTATGTATTTGACCACGCGCGACTTTGTGCAGGGCATAGAAGCGGAGGTGAACACGCTACCGGGGTTCACGGATCATTTTGGTGGCTTTACCGGTGCCATTGTGGAGCTGCAAAAGCATAGGGACACGTGCAAGAGGGCGACATATCGGGCGTGGCAGGGCAAAAGTTGCAACTAAAAGATGCACTGGTGGCCTTGACGATGGATGTGGTGCGAAAGGTATCGGCTTTTGCCAGCAACACCAACAACTTGGTACTGGCCAAAGAGATTGGCTACACCGAAACGGAACTTAGGCGAGTGGCCGACACGCTGCTGCGCGATAAAGCGCAGTTGGTCTATAACCGCGCCACCGATCAACTGCCTAGCTTGGCGGCTTACCTGATAGACCAGCCCTTGTTGGATAGGCTTAAAGCGGCCATACTGGCGTATGAAAAGGCGATACCCAAGCCCAAATTGAGCAAGAACGAAGCAAAGATTGCTACCGAGAACATTGATAAGACTTTTGCGCTGGCCGATGAGCTGCTCACCAAGCTTGACATGGTGATGGGCATTATACAAAGCTCGAAAACGGACATTTACAACGGCTATACCAAGGCTAGGACAATACCCCTGAGCGGCAGTGGCAGCTTGGCTTTAAAAGGCAGTGTGAAAGATGCCGATGGCAACCGTGTGGCCAATGTGGACATAGCCATAGCCGCGAGCACACCTGCCGCGGGTGCAGGCAAATTTGCCGCAGGTAGTGCCACTGGCAATGCACCGAGTGCAAACAACGCTGCGCAGCTTACCAAAAAGACGGGCGATAAGGGCAACTTTCAAGAGAAGAACCTGGCAGACGGCACCTACACCGCCATAGCCACCAAAAATGGCTACAAACCACAAACGGTGAGCTTTACCGTAACGGGTGGCGAAATGACGAAGGTGGATATAGTGATGGAGAAGGAGTAGTGGCGTGGCCCCCGCGCTGAGCGGCAAGCAAAAAGCGTTGAAAGTCCTCCGAAAAAGGGAGGATTTTTAATTTGGTTCGTGGGGACACGAACCAAGGTTTGGCGATGCGATAATGATTTGGCGCGCCCGCCAAAAACTTGCGCATATTCCGTATTTATGGAGGGATATACGCATGTTTTGTGGATAGAATGCACCCTGTGGCGCGTGGTGTAGTGTTTGGCGGGTAGGTATTTTAGGGCAATTGGGGAGTTGTGTAGCCCACCGGGGCAAATAATGCTACTAACGAGGTGAAAGTACGGCCAAACGACTTGGATATTTGGTCGCGATTGCCTAGCATTGGCAATGGAAATGAGCAACACCGTAGTGTTGATGGCGCACATGGGGCACGGGGCACAAACACGCTACTATAAGCGAAATATGCGCATGTTTTCATCAAAAAGCGCAACGGAGTTGCGCATATACTAATGTTGTGTGCAACCCTTGTGAAGTTTTTACTAACCCGAACAGTAAAATAAAATGTTGCAAATGAAAAAACGAATAGATACTTTTAACTTTTGGCAAAAATGGCTATTTTTAAGCAGCCTGGGATTCGCATTATTTGGAATTACAT